>NZ_JAIWPE010000018.1 GCF_021028955.1 Salipaludibacillus sp. CUR1 | reverse complement strand
TTGTAGAGGATTGGGAACAAGTATTGGTCTCTCCTCTACAATAGGAGCTTTTTTTGTGTTTGTAAACTCAAAATTACATTATATTCCATTCATGCAAGGCTACTGGGACAGACCCCCCAGTTATTTACAATTAAAAAGCCCGATGATAAAAGAGTTCATCATCGGGGCAAGTGTTGTTATTTAAATACTTCCTCAAGTACTTTAGAGGCTTCCGCATTATTTAAGTTTTTGGAAATGGATTCTGCAGGTTTAGTCCTGAGGCTGCTTTCCAGCGAACGGATATTTTCCGTTTCACCTACAAGGTAAATTTCCTGCCAGTCCCAGTCTTTCTTCAGTCTTTCAATGTTTCCGGCCATTTTTTTATAGAACCGGTTGCGGTTCTCAGCAAACCGCTGATCAATCTTGTCTACGTGGCTTGCACCTGAAGCCGTTCTGTCGGAAGAAGCAAGTCCTTCTTTAAAGGTCCACTCTTCACTTCCCGGATCAAATTCATACGTTCTTTCATCATGGATTTCTCCAAGTGACGTATCAAGCACTCTTACTTCATCCAGATTTGGAAGGACCACACCGGAACGCGGATAATGTCTCTGAATCTCTTCAAGCTGATCAAGAACAGGGCCTTCCTCCCAATGGAAACTCGTTTCCACCGGCACTTGCAAATAGTGCACGCTAAACAGATCTTCTTTTTCTGACGCAAAGATCACAACACTTTTTTGGAAGTTTGTTCTGTTGGACTGGATCTCATCATCCACTTTCTTCTTAAGCTTTTTATAACTCTTAATTTCACTTTCGTCTCCAGAAGCATCTAAATACTCCTGAATCCGTTTTAATCCGTTTTTCAGTCTGATTTGCCACTCGCCTTTTTGCTGGTCCTGGTTGGCAGGGTCAGTGTTTAAATATACGGTTAACACACATTTTTCATCGGAACATTTAAAATCTTTTAATTTTTGAACTTCATCTAATAATGCCATGTGTTGTCATTCCTCCTTACGATCGCTTGTATAATTCTGTATCCGAATCAGAGACAATTAAAACTTCTTTTCTTTAAAAATAGAAAATATATGCAGCAAGCATTTGAATAAGCTGCTTTAAAAGAAGGCCGGCTCATGACCGGTCCCGCAGGTCGTGCTGATTAATGGCTAAAAAGATAAGCTGTCTCCTGCCGCTCACCGGGCACTCCGCCATTCCCCCGCAAAAAACCTTCTTCTTTATTTTCAATCTTTAGCCTTTCTTAAAGGGTTAAAATAAGGGGTGATTATAGCGGAAGATGCGAGACTCCTCGGAAATACATTCGTATTTCCTTCGTGCGAAGCTTTTCGCAGGAGCTTATCCAAGTCCTGCGGGAAGAGCGGATTCAGGGGAGACCCCTCAGGCGCTTTGCGCCGAGGAGGCTCCGGAACCGCCCGCGGCTTGTCCTCTGTGAGGAAAAGCGAGCGTCCTGAAGCGAAAATCACCAATAAAATTTAACAGTTTTATAAAGATCTTCACCTTTAACAAAAACCTTCTTAAAAAATGAAAAAACCCCTTTTTAAAAAAGAGGTTTTCCATACTAAACAGTTATTCTTCAAGTTTCTTTTGCCCGGTATCAGGAGGCAGAAGTGACTCAGGGTCAGGGGCCATTGCAGTCTCAGCTTCAATTGTTTCCCTTTCTTCAAACTTACTCTTAAGCCCTTTAATTTCTTCTGTCGAATCCTGTACAGCTTCCAGTAAATCAAATACATGTGCTTTTAAGCTCTTCGACGTCTCCACCAGTTTTTCCACATCATCCGAGGCAGAATCTACAATGGCAGAAATCTTATCGCCAGATGAACGGAGCTGCTGAACCACCGTATCGCGATTTTCATTGATTACCTGAAACCAGTGTTTTGTCTGTGAAGAGGCAGTGCTTACAAAGTCTGTTACTCCCTCACGTGTTTTTTTATTTGATGCGACAAAAATAGACCCTGCTATTACACTTAGAACCGATCCGCTGATAACCCATTTCTTCATCTGTTTTTCCATTTTTCGTGCCTCCATTCAAATGTTGGTTTCCCTGTCTCTTATTATCTTACCAACAAAGTGAAACCTCAAACAAACGTTTTCTAAGCTTTCATGTAATAAATTTCCCCTTCACTCATTTCAGCTTTCACTTCTCCCCGTTCTTCAAGTAAGTCCAAATGTCCTAATGTCTCTGAAAAAGTAAGAGCTGTCTGCTTCCTGTAAATTTCAGGATACATTTTTTGACATAAACTAAATACCTGAATAGGGTCTTCTCCCATTTTGCGTTTAAAGACCTGAGCTTTTTTATCCATTGCATTGATGCGTTCTTCAATTAATTCTTTCGGTTTCCTGATCGTGCGGCCGTGGCCTGAAAAAATTAAAGAGGCATTTTTGCATTTTTTGAGAGCCTCGCGGTATTGCAATAAGGTTTTCGGCCGTTCCGTTTCGTTAAAGTAAGGGGCTTCTATAATCGCATTGGAAGAAATATGTTCGATAAGGTGGTCACCCGCAATCATCGTTCCGTCTTTTTCTTTAATAAGCGATAGATGGCTCTGGGCATGCCCCGGTGTTTCCAATACCCGCCATCCCGGCAGCCCGTCGATTGAATCGCCTTCTTCTAAAATAAAATCTACGGAGGCCGGAGTGGTAAAGTTCATATAATAGTTTTGAGAGCGGTCCATCTCCCGTACCCAGGACTCAGGCACCCCATGTTCCCTGTAAAACCTGTAAAAGAATTGTCTTGTTCTGGAGTAGAACTGTTCATCTTTTTCCAGCCAAGGCTTTAATTTCAGATGCCCTGCTATTTTAGCGTTAGGAAGAAACTCTCCAATCATCCCGATATGGTCGGGATGGTGATGGGTAAGAACGACAAGTTCAATATCTTTAAAACTGAGGTTTAATTCTGCCAGTGCATTTTCCATCTGCTCCCTGGCTTCTGCAGTCTTAGGCCCTGTATCCACTAATGTCAAAGCATCTCCCTTAATTAAATAAGTATTGACAGGGCCTACTAAAAACGGAGTTGGAATCGTCATTTGATAGATTTCTTTAGAACGCTGAATCATTGTCGTTTTCATACTATCCTCCTGTTTTTGTTAAATTACGGCCACAGTGACCGATATAATGAATGGTCGCTCATTCAATTATTATTACTTATTTTACCTTTTTAAAAGGACATATCAAAGCATAAGTAACCCTTGCCCTATACCTCCTGTGAAAAACGCGGTGCTTAAGTTCCTGGAAAAAGCATGGCGAAGTCCGTAAATATACGATTATCAAGAAAATGTTAAGGGTATTTAGAGATAAATAGACTTTTTCCAACAAATTTATCCAAAGTTCGCAAAATTGTAACAAGTTTCACATATGTCGCTAATGTTTTTTATTTATAATGAAATAGAAAGAAAATTTTGATTAAAAGGATGATCATAAATGAGAAAACGCTTCCACAAAAGTTTTGAAGAATTAGTTAAAGAGAATAAGCAGGAAATTATGCAGGATCAGCAAGCTATTATTCAAATTGAGAAAAAGATTGATGAAAAATATAATAGCAGGGATCTTCAAAAAGCCTGAAAGACACTGATCTTTTTATCCATGGCAGCCAAAGACTGCTTGATTCATGACACGCTCCCTGCTGGCGTGTGTGCCTGCCGATCACATGCTTACAAGTTACAAACCTCATACCTTCTTTAAAAAAAGCTGACCCTGCGGAAGAAAAGGATCAGCTTTTTGTATGCAGTTACTGATATTTTTTAATTAACGTGTGAAATTTTAATGCGTGGCCCAGGTCTCCATGAACTTTCAGCTTACCGCTCATATAGGCCATAGTAGGATTTAAATCATCCTGTGCCAGTTTAATAAAATTTTTATCGCTCATCTCCAGAGTCAGACGGGGCTCCCACTCCACATTTTCCTTATACTCTGCCCGCTGGTTTTCAAGCTTCAGCTGGTACTTCCCTTCGTCCTCACCGGATAAATTAAACTGGTACACATACGATAAGCCTTCAATATGGCTGGGATCCTCATTCATTTTGGCAGTTAACTCCTCAAAAGTACTTTTTACTGACATTTTCTACACCCCTTAAAAATGATTGAATGTTCATTCATTTATTTATTATACAATAGTTTAACGATTTTGGGTAAAAGAAAAAACCCTCTAAACAGAGGATTTTACAAAGCCACAGTCTTTTCACTCATGTGACCAGCAATCTGAGCACGTGTTAAGTCAGCTAATTCCTGGTCTGATATGGCCGGGTTCTGCTGATGGATTCGGATAGGTTCCGAAATGGTAACAGTCACATCGGCAGGAGTAATTTTATTTTTGTTCGCCTCCATCATATTATAGGAGCCCTCTATGGTCACTGGAAGTATAGCAACCTTTGATCTCGTGGCCAGTTTAAAGCTTCCTTTTTTAAATTCTCCAACAGGCCCGCCTTTACTTCTGGTTCCTTCAGGAAACACGACAAGATTTTGGCCTTTCTCCAAGGCTTCAGCGCCAGCCAAAATAGATTTAACTGCCTGTCTCCGGTTTGTCCGATCCATAAAAATACATCCCATATAAGTCATCCATGAACTGATCATGGGTATTTTTTTCACTTCAACCTTAGAAATAAATCCGATATTCAAACCAAGATATCCGAGGAGCACAGGAATATCGAAATTTCCCTGATGATTACTTACGATCAGGACAGGTTCATCATCCGATATCCATTCCTGCCCCCTCACATGAATCCTTCCGCCTGCCAGTTTCACTAATCTTCTAGCCCAGTTTGACGATTTTTTAAGTATAAAAGCGTCCAGTTCTTCTGTTTTCCCTCTATTTTTAAGGTATCTTGCTTTCAGTAAAGCAGGTGAGACGACTATTAAATAAATAAAAAAGTAAATAAACCAAATTCCTGTTCTAAGCATGCTGATCATCCATTTCTGTCCATTTATATTTTTATATTATAGCAGAAAACAGAGACGTCTGAGGAGTACAAATCAACGGTTATGTGTCTTCCTCCCCACAGAAAACGATAAGATTTGACAGTTTCCTCAACAACATGTGCTTATTTAATTAAGTCATTTTTTATAAAACTGCAGCTGAATTGTTGGTAATAATGTTAATATCTCTTCGTTATTAACCTTTGTATAAACATTGACTTATATAAAAAACTAATTATATAATAAAGTGAGAATTTCAGACTCACATTAGGTAAACCTTAAGTGTTCTGCTTTGGCTGAAACAGCAGGTTTGTCTGTAATCACACACGAACTAATTAAACTAATTTTAAAGGAGTTTTTATCATGGCAAAACCTATCATCTATTTTCTATGCACAGGGAATTCATGCAGGAGCCAAATGGCTGAAGCTTTTGGGAAGAAGTACCTTAAAGACAAATATGAAGTGTATTCTGCCGGCATCGAAGCACACGGTGTGAACCCTAAAGCAGTTAAGGCAATGAATGAAGTTGGAATAGATATTCAGGATCAGACTTCAGATACAATCGACCAGGAATTGCTTCAAGAAGCCAGTCTCGTAGTAACATTATGCGGGCACGCCAATGATGTTTGCCCGGCGACGCCTCCTAATAAAGAACGCGTCCACTGGGGTTTTGATGATCCAGCTAAAGCAGAAGGCTCAGAGGAAGAAAAGTGGGCAGTCTTCCAACGCGTACGTGATGAGATTGGCCAGCGAATCCAAACCTTTGCAGAGACAGGAAAATAAGTCATACCTGTTACAAGTCACAGTTGTTAAATGACTGTGGAGGTGCAAGGACTGCCCGGCAGTTTGATCACCAAAAAAGCGGGTATCAATTTTTAAAGCAAATAAAGGAATTTAAATAACCTGCAGTCATTTTTATTCAATGACTGCAGGTTTTTTATTTGAATATTTCATGGCTGAATTGTCTTCTCGACCATATAAATATTCTGCTGCTCACATGTGAATTAAACCTTCAATACTTAATCCTTGTTGCTTCCCACGTTTCTTATAATATATTTTAACGTATTCTGCTTCCTTTACAATATCCGGTTCGACAGCCACGAGGATACCGTTTACCTGTTGCAAGTGATCAGTCTCACGCGGTTCATCCAGAACCACTCCTAAACGTTTACCTCCTCAGCCGGAGGCTTCTTTGTATATACGGAGGGCGTGGGTATCGTGTTTCTTCATCATACTGAGCAAAAAATTCTTCGCACTATCACTGATAAACATGACATCCCCCTCTCCCTTAATTATAATCAGTTATTCTTAACTAAGCTGCTTTCAGGGAACCATTCTCTCGTATTATTAGCAATCCGTACTAAAAACAGCATAAGAGGAACTTCAACAAGCACACCTACGACAGTAACTAACGTTGCTCCCGAATTTAATCCGAAAAGTGCTATGGAAGCTGCTACAGCAAGCTCGAAGAAATTACTTGTACCGATCATAGCGGCTGGTGCAGCGACACTATGCTCAATCCGCCATTTCTTAGCCCAGAAATAAGCAATAACAAAAATAAATAGCGTTTGAATAACTAAAGGAACAGCAATTAACCCGATGTGGAATGGATTTTGCAGAATGACTTCACCCTGGAAAGAGAAGATAATAATTAATGTCAGTAGTAAACCGGCAATCGTAAATTTACCCGCTGCTTTAAGATAGACATTTTCAAACCATTCCAGACCTTTCCGCTTAATAAGGACCACCCTGGAAATGTATCCTGCAGCTAAAGGAATAATGATGAATAATAGGATTGATAAGAAAATGGTATCAAAAGGAACTATGACATTATTCATTCTTAACAATACCATGACAATCGGCCCGTACGCGAAAATTAAAATCAAATTATTCACCGAGACTTGGACCAAAGTATATCCGGCGTTCCCTTTTGTTAAGTAACTCCAAACAAAAACCATTGCGGTACATGGGGCTGCACCGAGTAACACGGCCCCTGCAATATATTCAGTCGCAAGAGCTTCCGGTATAAACGGTGAAAACACAAACCGGAAAAACACCCAGGCAAAGAAAAACATCGTGAAAGGCTTAATTAGCCAGTTTACTACAAGGGTCACCGCCAGCCCTTTAGGTTTACGGCCGGCATTTACGATACTTGAAAAATCAATCTGTGCCATCATCGGGTAAATCATAAGCCAGATGAGAATAGCAACCGGAATAGACACTTGTGCATATTCGAATTGGCTCAACGTTTCAGGCACGGCCGGGATAAACTGTCCGACCGCTACTCCGATAATGATACACAAGGCCACCCAGACAGATAAATATCTTTCGAAAAAACCTATGCCGCCTTTACTGTCTTGTTGGTCCACTTCTTTACTCATATATAACTTCCTCCCTGAACTTTGCCTGATTTAATCTATTTTTTTGAAAGTATTTTAAAAATCAGTGGCCTGGAATTATTTAACAACTAAAACATCAACTGATGATCTTCTAACGATATTTTGGATACACTGCCTAAAAAGGTTCTGCTGACTTCAACACTATTTCTCACTCATGTATTATTGCCCTGCCATTAGTTTAAGTTTCTCCAGTCCAATCATCTGATCAGACTGCCAAGGGACAATTACTGTCTGAGGTGATAACTCATTTTTCACCTTTTCAATCCATTGCTGCTCTGCAAAAGACCGGCCTTTTAAAACAGGGTCTGTCGTTTCAGTGGCCTGAAAACTCTGGTTGATGATCCACCAGGCTGGTTTAATCCCAGCGCGAAGCAAGTCATTCTGCAGCCGGCTTGCCTCAAAGACCGGTGTCGCTTCTGGTAAAGTAACAAGTGAAATGAATGTTTGATCTGGGTCCCTTAGCCGAGGGAGCAGCTTATTTACGGATTCAGGCATATCCCCTGACGACCGCTCCACTTCGCGGTGATAAGACTCTGCCGCGTCAAGAAGCAGTAAAGTATGGCCTGTAGGGGCCGTATCAATTACTACAAATGCATCCTGCGCCTGGTCAACAACTTCAGCGAACGCGCGAAAAACAGCGATTTCTTCTGTACACGGAGACTCTAAATCTTCTTTAATATACGCCAGTTCATCCTCAGTTAAATCATCGCTGACCTTGGAAAGCACCTGTTTTTTATAATTTTCCACCTCTGTTTTCGGATCGACTTTACTCACGTTTAACGATCCTTCAAACGACTCCTCGTTTAATACATGGGTTAAATGGGCCGCAGGGTCAGTGGTCGTTAAATGAACAGTGTGCCCCCTCTCTGCCAGACCGACAGCAACAGCGGCAGCAATGGTAGTTTTTCCAACACCGCCTTTGCCCATCGTCATAAACACGCCATGTTTTCTCGGTTCCATGTCATCCAGGATTGCTTTAATAGATGGAAGATCGTGTGAGGCTTTAACAGCTTTCAAGTCATTAGTGTATACCGGCTCTGTTTCGAAAAAATTCCTTAGAGCATCAAGCCCGGTTAAATTAAATGGGACTAACGGTAAAAAATACGTCGCCATGTGTTTAAAAGCAGCAGGGATATTTTTTAATGCAGCCTGCTGTTTCGCTTCGAGCTTAACAGCCACTTCGTCATCTGACTGGCGATTAAAAACGCCATTAATTACAAGTGACTGGTTAGTAATACCGATTTCAGCTAATTCACTGCCTGCCCGCTCCGCTTCTGCCAGTGAAGATTGATCCGGCCGTGACACTAATACGAGGACAGTTTCTTCGTCGTTAGAAAGAGCTTCTACCGTCTTGGCATATAATGCTTTCTTTTCTTCCAATCCTGCGAGCGGACCTAGACATGACGCGCCATTCTCGTTACCCTCCAGAAAATCACTCCACGCTGTCGGCAGCTGGAGAAGTCTTAACGTATGGCCTGTGGGGGCTGTATCAAATATAATATGGTCAAACTGGTTCGTCGTTTCTTGGTCAGCCAGTAAATTTGTAAACTCGTCAAAAGCTGCTATTTCCACGGTGCATGCGCCGGAAAGCTGCTCTTCCATATTTCTCACAACTGATTCTGGAAGCTTGCCTTTGTATGGCCCTATCATTTTTTCCCTGTACTGTCTTGCGGCTTCTTCGGGATCCAGGTTTGCAGCAAATAAATTTGGGACCGAGCTCACAGGAGAGGGGTCATTCCTTAAATCCATGCCGAACACATCCTGCAGATTTGATGCGGGGTCGGTGCTTACAATTAATACTTTTTTTCCTGAGTCAGCTAAAGCAACAGCTGTTGCACAAGCTGTTGAAGTCTTTCCGACACCGCCTTTTCCGGTAAAAAATAAGTGGCGGGTGGTTGAGATGTCGCTTGGAGAAAGTCTTTCATAGAAAACGCTCCTTTTATACTTAATAACGTCATGATATATTTTGTATAGTTTAGTGTTTAAAGCCCTTTTTAATCTATACGTTAAAGCGAGCATACGAACTTCTGCTGAATTTATTTTTAATATGTACAATGCGGAACAACATAACGTATCCATTATATAACCTAATAGTTATATAATCAATGGTTTATATACTGAGACAAAACTAAAGACAAGTTTGTAAAGGACGAACAATAATTTTTATCAGACATCTTATAAGGTGAGTTAATTTTAGTTTTACGAATTATTAAATAGCCTCTGGTTTTTTGATTGAAGGACAGAAGGCGGCGACGCCACAGGGGTTAAGGCTGAAGATCCAATTCAACGAAGCTCCCGGCTGAGTTGATTTTAGCTCATCCTGTAGAAAAACGCACCCGCTAAATACTTTTTTTCCGGTGAACGAAGACGAGGACACCTGGAGGATTTGCGAAGTCTGAAAATCCACTTTCCTGAAAATGTCCTTCGGGAAAATTAGTTGAAGACAAGCCCTCGGGTAAAGAAAACACAGCGAACTTCCACACGGATGTGGTGACTTCGGCGTTTTCACAGGACGTGAAGGGGTTAGCCGAAGATCCCTGCAACGATGTTGCACTTATGCCTGTGGTGTAAGCCTTCGCCAAGAGTGAACCGGCAGATTAAAACGACAAGCCCCTGGGCAAGCGTCCGCCTGGCGGACTGAAATCACTGCCATTACTATTTATCAGAGTCAATTTTTTATTAAGTACAAAAGCGAAAAACCGAACAAAAATCATAAGATTTGTTCGGCTTTCTTTATGGTTACTATTCTTTTGTCGCAGCCTTTTCTTATTACCAGTCAGAAAGAAGAGACTCCCTTTTATCTTTTCTCCTCTGACACTCTTCACACAATGCCTCTTCCGTGTGTTTCGAAGATCCGCATTTAGGACATTCATCTAATAGCATCGTTTTTAGTGTCGTTTTGTTTAATAGATCTGATAATTGACTTACAGGATGTTTTTGAATGGACGGGCAGGCTTTTTCACAAATATCGCAATTTACGCACCGGCCCGCTTCAAACTCAAGCACTTTTAAACTGTCTTTTTCAACTACTTTTAAGGCACCGGCAGGACAGAGACTCGAACAGGTCTGACAGATGTTACAGTCGCCTTTTACATTTATTCCGGTAAGATTAAGCTTGTCAGAGAGCGTTTTTGCATTTGCCATATTCATTTTTAGAAGTTCCTGATTTTTTTTAAGATATGCAATCGCATACTGCCTCTTTTGGGTTGGAGCGATTTTCTCTTTTAAATCTATGACTTCTTTATAAGAATCAAGGATTAAATCTCCAATTTGGCTTTTTGTCTGCTGGGAAGTCATCTTGAATAACTCCCTGCGGTTATAGGTCCTGTTGGCGCCGCTCTTCTCTTCCTTATTAGTGACTAAAGGAACCTTCGGTGATTCCGTCTGTTCATTCCACTCGGCAAGCCATTTCAACCCTTCTTCAGGCTCCCATGCTGCCTCACAGCTTTTGCATTGCTTATAGTCGCAGTATACTTCACACTTTTTCTCATAAAGTGCACTGATCATTAAATGCTCAGGAGACAGGGACTTTAAACAGGGGAAGGTCACATCCTCTTCATCGTTTGAACTTTGAATTGTACAAGCAAACGTCACTGCTTCTTTTTGTGAGATTCTGTTATCATATTTGTCCATCATTTCTGCTTCAAAATATAAAGCTTCTGTTGGGCAGGTGTGTACACATTGCCCGCAGCTGCGGCAACGGTCCTCTTCCATCTCAACTTTTCCATTTACAAGTGATAATGCGTCATAGGGACAGACTTTTATACATTTATCACAGTCACTGAATTTATATCGATTTCGCAAACATTTTTTTTCGTTAATGCGGAGGGAGGACCTCTCCTTAACCCGCTTATACAGAAATTGTCGCCACATACCCTCACCCCCCAGTCTTGAACAGTCATTGCTTATATTTATTATAACTTTTATAAAACCATAGTAACTGCTGGAGATTTGAATATATTTTGGAGTTTTTAATAAACGAACGTGAATCGTTCATTAATATAAAGGTGTGAGAGACTTTAGCTTAGGGAAAAAAGAAAATAGAATAACGTATTTAGAGGAGGCAGTTAAGATGAAAAGATTTCATATCATTGCAGAAGGAAGAGTCCAAGGTGTCGGATTCCGCTTTCAGGCGCAATTAAATGCCCAGGAACGAAACCTTACCGGCTGGGTCAAAAATAAACTGGATGGCTCTGTGGAAATGGAAGTTCAGGGGAATGAGGATGAGATTGACTCGTTTATCTCCTCCCTTAAAAATCTCCGTTTTCCTGTGAAAATCGAAAACCTTCAGACTGAAGAAATTGAAACAGCAGAAAACGAAAAGGAATTTTCCGTTAAAGGATAAGCTCAATTTTTTGGACTTTTACAGTCGCAGAAATTATTAGATCACCTGTTAGGGGTATAAGACGGAGTCGGATACTTAGTCACAGGACACAATGCCGGAAGATTCGGCTGAGACTATTTTGTGGTTCCTTACCTTCGTGCTAAACTATTTAAAAACAGAGAGCAGATACCAGTAAATCAGACAGCTTAACACAATCTTTCAGAAAAAGCAGGCCCTTTACGGATCTGCTTTTTCTTAGTTTGTCAGCCCCTTTTATCCTCCAGCTGGTCTATGCCGAAATTCTGGAACACTGTGTTATCCGGCTCCTGGTAAACTTCCCTGCCTGCAATCCGGTTGATTACAGTCATATTCCTCTGAACCGATAAAGCAAGGTTGGTGGCGCCGGCCCCGTGGGAGTGTTCCAAATTTGTCAGTGTAAAAATATGATGAGAACGTTCTTTTTTAAATTGAAGCCTGTAATCCCTTGTGACCGCATAACGCTTGCTGTCTTCCCACTCAATCAGATCGTTAAATTTAGTAAGCCAGTCGGGGATATCCGGTTTATAGCCGGTGGCCAGAATAATTTTATCCGCCTGAATTGTGAAAGTCTGTTCCTGCTGGGTCTGATAACAGGTAACCTGGTATCTGTTTTCTTCCTGTTTAATATTCTTCAATTCGGTGTTAGCCTGAATAACGGCCGCGGGGTCATTTGTAGGGACAGACCGGTGATACAGCAGATCATAAATGTCGTGAAGGGTATCTTCTTCTACTCCATTTCTGAGCTGCGATAAATTTGGCAGTTCACTTTTTCTTTTTTCATAAGAGAGACTGTGGAAATAATCAATATAATCAGGAGAAAAGACTTCCTGACCTAACTTTCCTGCTTCTAACTGAAAAAAACCTGGTGAGCGTGTCAGCCAGTATAAAAAAGGTTTTCCGCGCTCCTGTTTTTGCAACTGTTCCAGAAAAACTTCAGCTGCACTCTGCCCGGAGCCTGCTATAACTATAGAATCTGCTTTTTCGTATTCTTCTTTATAATACTGATACTGGCTTGTATGGAGAACGTCTTCAGAAGGAAACTGATCAAACCCGGCAGGGATGGCTGGTTTCGTCCCCGTGCCTAATACAATATGTTTAGCAAAAAAACGTTCAGTGACTTTAGTTTCGCGGTTTTCTACAACCACTTCATAAAATGGATTGTCTGTGCCGGGGTGATCAATCACATCTGTTACTTTTGTTCCGAACTGGCAAGAGGAAAGCTGGCTTGCTACCCATTGGGCATAATCATTATATTCCCTGCGGGGGATATCAAACCGGTTAAAAAAATAAAACGTATACAGCCGGTTATGCTGGTGCAGGTAATTTATAAAACTGAACCGGCTCGTGGGGTCTGCAAAAGTCACTAAATCCGCCAGGAAAGGCACCTGCAGATCCGCTCCTTCGATCAGCATGCCCGGATGCCAGTTAAATGTGGGAGTTTCATCAAAAAAGATTGCTTTAACGTCTTCAATATCTTCTAACAGGGCTGCCATTCCTAAGTTAAACGGCCCTATTCCAATACCAATCAGATCGTAGGTGTTTGTCTGCTGCATTGTCTTCTCCTCACTTTCGGATTTACCCTTTATCATTTATTCCCTCGGCCAGTCTCTTTTTAAACAAAAAAAAGAAAAGGGGGGAGACCCTTTTCCAAATAGGAGGTTTGAATCTGGTACACCTCCATCTATTTAAAAAATGGAGATATAGCTATATGAAAATGCTCACCTGTTAAAAAACAGTCGAGCAAACTAACCGTTTATTCACACGCTGGATTACGCGGTATTTTAGTAATAGAAATATCATTAATCATTCGGGTGCTTCTTTTGATGATACAAACGAAATTCACTGTCCAAATATAAGAAGGAATTTCCTGATCCTCTTTTTCAAACATCATGGCCTCAAATTCATCCCCTACTAATTCTTCAAATGTTTCCTGAGTATAAGTTTCGGTATCAGTAGAAAAAGAGTGCCATTCACAGTATAGTTTTCTTGTTGTTGTTTTCATTTCTATCACAACCCCTTTCGTTAATCTCATTCTATCATGTCAAAAAAGGGAAATGTTTGTGAAATGTTGAACATATTTTGACCGTTTTTAAATCGCTTTCATTAAAACGGTTTCCTTTCATTTCTTTTTTAATTTAGGCTATGATAGAACGAGAGGTGACTAACTTATGAAACCTGTTTATGCAGTCTGGCTGCGGAATGACTTCCGCATCAACGACAACCTGGCTATTCAGAAAGCGGTGGAAGCTGCCGCATCTGACGGCGGCCAAATCGTTATGTTTTTCCATCTTCATCCTGAATTTCTTCAGGACATAGACCTGCAATACGATTATTTTTTCCAGACTCTTCGCAAGTTCAGAAATGACTGCCGAAGTGAAGGAATTAAAGTGGAGCTGATTAAAGGTCCTGTCCAGGAAGCGTTTCATACACTTGTAAGCTCTTATCCTGAGTTAAAGGCTGTCTTCTGCCTTGAAGACTACACACCATTTGGCCGGACAAGAGATGAGGAAGTCATCCGCTTCCTTTTAAAATATAACGTGCAGCTTTTTCCTCTTGAAGGAAGCCATATTATACCCCCTCATAAAATCAAAAAAAGTGACGGCACGCCTTACCAGGTATTTACGCCTTATTTCAGGAACTGGAACAGGCATTTAAAACCGTCTTTAGCTAACAGCCGTATAGATGACCTTAAGGAGTATTATGTGAATGGTAAGAAAGGCAAAACGGCCGCTGATAATTATTTTGAAAAGGAACTACTCCCCCGGTGTACACAAAGCTGGGGCGGCTTAGGAGAAAAAGCAGCAGTCAACCGCCTGGAAACATTTGTCGAAGAGAGGCTCACACATTATCACGATAACCGCGACCTGCCTGATTATTTTGGAACAAGCGCACTCTCCCCATTTATTAAAACCGGCGCTCTGTCTGTCAGAATGGTTTATCATTCGGTTTCGAGCAGAATTGATGAAGCTGGCAAGGGAGCAGAAACTTTTCTGAAAGAGCTTGCCTGGCGGGATTTCTATGCTATGATCTACTATTTTTATCCTGAAACAAAAAATCAGGAGTACCAGGAAAAATACAGGAATATATTCTGGAACAGAGATGAGGAGCTGTTTACTAAATGGAAAGACGGAAACACCGGCTTTCCTATCGTCGATGCCGGAATGCGACAGCTCAATCAGACGGGCTGGATGCATAACCGGCTGCGGATGATCACTGCTTCCTTTTTAACAAAAGATTATTTAATCGACTGGCGCCTTGGGGAAGAATACTTTTCCCGGAAGCTGATCGACTATGATGAAGCATCCAATGTAGGCGGCTGGCAGTGGGCGGCCTCGGTTGGTACAGATGCCGTGCCTTATTTCCGGGTATTTAACCCTGCCAGACAATCTGTTCGCTTCGACCCCCACGGAAGCTTTATAAAAAAATTTGTACCGGAATTAACAGAAGTACCTGAGAAATACATTCATACCCCTGAGAAGATGGCAAGTGAAGAGGCAGAAATCACTTACCCGGAACCTACGGTGGACCATGCTGTCCAGAGAAAAAAAGCCATTGCGCTGTTTAAAGGAGTTGAAGAAGAGTGACGATCAGGAAACTGAAACAATCTGAGATCGAATACAGTATCCGCATGTCTGAATTTGCATTCCAGTACTATATGACCGATGAGGAACGCCAGGAAAGGCTTGAAACTGTCAACCCAGATGAAACGTGGGTCATTGAAGAAAATGGAGAAATCATTTCCAAAGCCTCAATTATTCCTTTAGAAGTCTACATAAACGGAAAAGCCTTCAACATGGGCGGGGTTTCCGGTGTGGTGACATGGCCGGAGCACCGGCGCGGAGGCCTGGTCAGCCGGCTGATGAACCATTGTTTAAAAGAAATGAAACAGAACGGGCAGACAATCTCCTTTCTTTACCCATTCAGTATTCCTTTTTACCGCAAATACGGCTGGGAACTGTTTGCTGATTCTGCTCTTCTTACTTTAACAAGAGAACAGCTTCCTAATTGCCAGCCTTGCAGAGGATATGTGAGAAGAATTGATAAAGATCCTGCTCTCGTCGGTGCTGTTTACGAGACGTGGGCCTCACAATACAGCGGTGCCCTCCGCAGAAGTGAAAAATGGTGGAAGCAGTCGGTTTTTAAAAGGAAAAAAGGAACTGTCGCGGCTTATTATAATGAATCCGGCCATATCACAGGCTATCTCATCTATGAAATGAAAGAGCGTAAAATGACAATCCATGAGCTTATTTGGTTAGATGCGGATACCCGGAGAGGGTTATGGAATTTTATTTCCAACCATGACTCAATGGCAGACTCCATCAGCATCAAAACCGCGGCTCACGGCAGACTGCCCTTCCTTTTGGAAGACCCGAAAATAAAACGGGAAGTCTCATCATATTTTATGGCCCGTATTGTAGATGTTAAAGAATTTCTCACCTCATTTCCTTTCGAAAACGGGGAGGCAGGCCCCCCTGTAATTTTGCATGTAGAGGATAAGACATGTAAGTGGAATGAAGGAACTTATATTATAAAGCCGGCAGGTGACGATGGCAGAAATCAGGTCGATTTTTACCCATTACAACCTGAAAATGAAGAGAACGGGAAAACAGGAGCTACATGCCAGCATCCGCCAAAGAAGGGTTTAAAACTCTCAGTCCAGTCGCTGACTGCCGTGTTATTTGGTACTCAGTCTGTTCAGACACTTATAGAAGAAGAGTGGATTGCAGGCGACGAAAAGTCCGCGGAACTGCTGGCCAGGCGTATCCCCCGACAAAAACCGTTTATCTATGATTTCTTTTAAAATTTGTGGCTGGTTAAAAAATAACAGATCCTTAATTATAGAAAGCAGCACAGGGGAAAATTCCCAGTGCTGCTTTTCTGGCTGCTTATATTATTCCCACATTTTCCTTAATGTTTTCATAGAAGCCTGTGACTGACTGTAGCGGATGGGCAAATCAAAAGCTGTAGTCTGCTTTAAGATGCTTTTCTCATGGGTAAACGTATCAAAACTGTTTTTACCGTGATAAGACCCCATTCCACTTTCGCCTACCCCGCCAAACGGAAGATAAGGCGTCGCTAAATGCATAATAGTATCATTAACACACCCGCCTCCGAAAGAGAGGTTGCCGAGAATCATTCCTTCATTCTCTTTACTTTCCGTAAACAGGTAGAGAGCAAGCGGATTAGGCCGCTGGCGTACGATATCAACTATTTCATAATCATTTTTATAAAACATGATGGGCAGGATGGGACCGAATATTTCTTCTGCCATAACCTCATCGTCCATCGTCACATCCATCATAATCGTTGGTTCAACAAAACGCTTCTCCCGGTCGTAATCTCCCCCGTAAAAAACCTTCTCTTTATCAATCAGAGACACCAAACGGTCTACGTGCTGTTCATTAATGATTTGAGGGTAAGACTTATGACTTCGTGCTTCTTCGTCATACCACTTTTTTGTATAGTGTACGAGCTGTTTAAGGAATTTTCTGCGCCTTTTTTCAGGAACCAGAACATAGTCCGGGGCTACACACGTCTGGCCCGCATTGATAAATTTACCCCATACAATCCGCTTGGCGGCAAGCTTCAGATTAGCGTCTTCCATGACGATCGCGGGACTTTTCCCGCCTAATTCCAGTGTGACTGGAGTGAGATGCTTTGCAGCGGCTTCCATAACTTTTTTCCCGACCGCCGTGCTTCCCGTAAAAAAGATATAATCAACGTTTTCATCCAGAAGGGCTTTAGAGACTTCCGCATCCCCTTCGACAACGGCAATATATTCTTCAGGGAAGGTGGCGGCCACCAGGTCCCGGATGACCGAACTCGTATGAGGGGTAAATTCGGACGGTTTTAATATAGCTGTATTCCCTGACCCGATCGCACCGATTAATGGAGCGAGGCATAGCTGAAACGGGTAATTCCAAGGTGATATAATCAGTGTGACACCGTAAGGCTCTTTGTATATGTAGCTTTTACCGCCTACATGCGACAAAGGAGTCTTCGTTTTACGGGGCTCTGCCCAGTAATCCATATTTTTAAGCATATCTTTTAATTCACTGTATAAAAAACCGATTTCAGTAAGAAAGGCTTCGTGTTCCCCTTTATTTAAATCTTTTTTAACAGCTTTTAATATGTCCCTCTCCCGCTTTTTAATAGCTTCTTTAAGTTTAGTCAACTGTTCTTTTCTAAAAGAAAGACTTTTAGTTTCCCCGCTGTAAAAAAATTGTTTCTGTTTATGAACCAATGACTGAATAGCATCTTTCATTGCTGTTCCCCCCTTGTATAATAAAACTCTCTCTCTGTAATCATTATATTCCCTTTATAGTGTGTCGTTAAGCGTCCCTGAAAAGTTACAAAGTTTACCTTTATTTAATTGGGCCTTTTTCAGTACCGTACCGGACGACATCTATAAATGCTTTTCCGTCACTGGGCTGCCCTTCTCCGAATTCAACAGGTAAAAGTGAGAAGAAGACGAAATAAAGAGAAAAATAGCCAAACTGATAGAAAAACAAGTGTGCCGGCAGTATGTCCAGATGAATTAACGTATTAATAATTACAACGGACAAAATATTAAACAAAGAGCCGCTGAGGTAAATAATGGAATGTGTCCATCTGTTATTAATATCTAATTTTTCAAGCTGGGTCCAGGCATCCAGAAAATACACTCTTCTAATTTCGAAATCTCCTCTTTTGAACAATAATTTCCCGCGCCCGAATACAAACTTCATTTTCCCGCCAAATAAGTAGGTGCTCACAAAATGCCCGGATTCATGAATAAAAGCGACAATAGGTAATATTATTCCGAGAGAAATAACAAAGGTAGGAATATCTGACCATCCGAACATTTCCTAACTAACCTCCCGTCAATTCAGTTATCTACCGGACATTTACCACTTTAGGCACCGTATCAAACCCCCACAAAACCAGTTTCATTGCAACCTTGAGAACCGGAGTGCTAGAATAATGACTTACTTAAAAAACACCGGCTGCCTGTGGATCCCACTTTGGTGAGAAACCGGAAAACGGCAGCAATTTTAAGAAAGGGGTTCAAGAAAGCTTATGGTCGAACTCTTATGGCAATATTTTTTAATTTTTATAATGGCGGCTACCCCTTGGCTTGAAATTCTTATTGTCATCCCGATTGGAATAGGAATGGGCCTGGACCCATTCTGGGTCGGCTTTATTTCGTTCGCAGGAAATTTCCTGCCGATATTGCTCATCATCTATTCTTTAAAATGGTTTCAGCGGACTAAGTGGTATAAACAATGGAAGGCCAGGCGCAGGAGGAAAAAAGAGCAGAAAGAACTTAAAAAACGTGAAGAGAGGGCTGTGGCGGAAAACCAGGACCAGGAAGCAGTGGATCATTCGGATCAGCCGGTTACGCGGGATATCCGGGATGGTCGTGATGCACCCCGTCCTCCAAAAAAAGCGAGACGAACTCGAAAAGAACAGGCAGCTTCCATTTTTCATAAATACGGCCTTCCCGGCTTAGCAATTCTTGGTCCTGCAGTGACAGGGATCCACTTAGCTGCAGTCATTGCTCTTTCCTTAAAAGCCGACCAGCATAAAACAACCGCATGGATGGGAGGCAGTCTTGTCGTCTGGACAATTATTCTGACTGCAGCCAGCTACTACGGCATCGATTGGGTGACCAACCTCTTCTCATAAGGAAATAAATGGGGGGTCTAAATGGGGGGGCTGTCCCCCCATTTATTGGGATTTCCCCCTTCCATCAATTGGCAAGGGCTCAATTTCCCCATTTTCTTTAAGCATCATATAGGAATCAAACAAGTTGACTGCCGTACAGGCATGGTTAGGGATAAACTGTATTTTCTCCCCTAGGGCGAGGTCCTGGAATAAGTGCATGTTTTCATTTGTTAAGTCCGCTATCCCGTGTTCCTCCGAAAGCCGGGTGATCGCCAGTAATTTATTGGAGAGCGCCTCCCCAAACCCGGCAACTCCTTCCTTTCCGTGCGCCCCTTTTTCAGTCGTAAATGCTTTACTTCCTCCATCAAAAACAACCCTGCAGTCTCTTTTAGAGACAAGCTGCGTCAGAATAGTGACAGCTGCTTCGTCTTTCTTTGCGACATTCAGGCTCATTTGCATACGATCAAAAAAGACGGCATTTCCAGGTCTCACTTCCGTAATTCCCTCATAAGATGCCCCCTTTTCAAAAGTTGGCGTTGACCCGATACTTCTGTTCTGAATTTCTATACCGTGTTCCTCACAAAGCCTGGCAGATAGTACAACACTTTGTGCTTCCTCTTCCGCAATTTTTTCCAGTTCCTTCCGGGAGGCAGCGCCGTAGGAATGGCCTGCGTGAGTGAATAATCCCGTTAATTTTAACCCTTTCATTCTTCTCACGTCTTTGGCGAGCTGCAACGTTTCCCTGCCAGGCTGGGTGCCGCACCGATTAAGCCCGGAATTCACTTTCAGCCAAACCTCTATCATATGGCCATCCGCAGCTTTGCTCATAACCTCTGCTTGCTCTTTACTGTCAATTGTAAAAATAAGACGGGCCGATTTTTGATACGGAAATAACTTCTTGATTTTTTCACTCTCTACTAACGGGTGGGCGATCAAAATATCTTTTATCCCCGCCTCCAACAGCAGTTCTGCTTCTGACACTTTTGCCACCGTCATGCCTGCAGCTCCGGCACTTATTTGTTTATTCGCTATAAAAGATGATTTATGTGTTTTAAAATGAGGCCTGACACTGACTTTGTGTTTCTCCCCCACAGCAGCCATTCTGCGGATATTGCGGTTCATCTTTACTTCATCGAGAAGAATGGCTGGAGTTTGAATCGTTTCATACATGTATAAAAACCTCCTAGGTTTTAATAGTAAAAAAGTAGTTATTTAATCATATAATCTGATATAATAAAAGGAAATATTAAACAATAGAGACTTTCAGGAGGGGCAAAAGTGCTTATATCTACTCTTTTAATTAGTTTGGGCTTCGCGGCAGGGGCTTCCGCAGTTTCTCTGCTGTTAAAAACACGTATTCGCCAAAAAAATTATTATATTAAGCAGGCTGAACAATCAAAAAATGATGTTATAGATTTGGTGGAACATTCTAAAGATATTATTTATTATCTCAGGACAGTGCCCTCAACCGAGTACATTTACCTAAGTCCTTCTGTCAATAAAGTTCTCGGGTGGGATATTATCCAGCATTATGAAAACCCTGAAGAAATTTATGCGCTCATACACCCTGAAGATTATCCTGTTCTTTTAAATAAAATCAACGGAAAAGCGGACTATAATCGTCCTCTTTTGCAAAGATGGAAGCATAGTGAAGGGAATTACATTTGGTTTGAAGAAACAGCTCGCCCTGTTTATGAGAACGGAGAATTTGTTGGAGTCCAGGGTATCTTAAGGAACATTACTGAGAAAGTTACTCTTCAGAAAAAGCTGGAATACCAGTCTCTTCATGATGAATTAACCGGTTTACTGAACCGGAACGCTTTTAAGTCCAAGATGAATCAGCTTAATAATTCAAGTACTTTGCCGGCCGGCTTAATTATATGTGATATGAATAACCTTAAGATAACAAACGACACATACGGACACCACTCAGGCGATCAATTAATCCAGTCGGCAGCCGCCTATCTGAAAAATCACTTTAATAACAGAAACAGCACATTATTCCGTATTGGCGGAGATGAGTTTGCCATTATAATGACTGATCTCTCCCATCCTGAGTTTCTCTCAAAGTGTCAGCATTTTGAAAGCCGCCTCGCAAACCAAAACAGCTCTCAAGCTGTATCGCTCGCTTTTGGATCTGCCTACAGTAAGGAACCTAAAGGACAAATGGAGGACTTGTTCAAATCTGCTGACCTGGCTATGTACGAACAGAAAAAGGCTGTCAAACGAAAGAGCACGGCTGTGTATTAAATGGTCTGTTGGTGAAAGTCGATCTCCCCGGGTAGGCCTCACCTCCTCCGGGTAAAGCGGTGCACACCGAGCACGGTGGCCCAGGGGAGGCTTCGAACGCTACACACCCTCCTCGATGAGGAGCTCTCCTCTGGGAAGACCTCTGCTCCTCGAGGACTTGTCCTCTGAGGAAAAAAGTTGGGAGATGGAGAGGTACAACAAAGTTTAGCGGCGCCTGTTGAACTGCCCGCGCTTAGCTGCAATTAAAGAGGGAAACTTCTCTCTGAAACTGTTAAAAAGTAAGCTGCAGCTGTATTTCGCAGCTGGCAGCTGGTTCTCCGATTGTGTGACTCTGGATGCCATGCTTCTATAACGAAGCTTTTGGACTGGAAGCCGCAATTCACTCTTACTTAATCATCCCCCACTGTTTCCAGAAACCATCCTTCATGGAAAGCTCCACGCCTCTCGGATTTATCAGCCCGGATCGCCTCCAGCTCTTTCCTGGAATAACCATGCCGTTCAGCCAGACAATAAATAAGCTCCAGTAAATCTGCAAGTTCTTCTATCGCCTGTTCAGCATTCTGTGCTTCCACATACTCTTTCATTTCTTCCTTTAATTTATGCTTTGCCTCTCTAATGAACTCTTCCCCTTCAATCCTTCTATATGCAAGTTTCTCGCCGTTCATTTGAATTATTTCAGGTATTCTGTCTCTGACAAGTTTATGATATGACGGCATTTCAGCACACTCCCCCACTTAAAAGATTTTACGGACTATTTCCTATGCTTTTAGAAATTCACGAAAAAATCCAAAAATCCTGCCGAAAAATTCCAAACTCTATAATTTCCAGTAAATGGGGGGTCTGACCCCTTTGCTCACTACCGAAAAAAACCGGTGGCCTTGGCACGTTCGTGTGTGCAGGCGACCGGTTAATGATACTTATTTTAAGTGTCGAGAAGGCTCTTATTGCCAGATTCTACTTGTTAATTAGGGGAATGGGCCCTGTAATCGGAGCATCTGCTTTATGAATGTGGGATTCTGGCTTATAAGCGGATGACTTTCTACCGTATAAAAGTGGAACTATACCGTATAAGCAGATCACTCTACCGTATAACTGCCGAACTCTACCGTATAACAATTTTCGACATTTTTCGCCCAGCTCGAGCCCGCGGCCCGGCCCATTCCCATGACCCAGCCCGCTCCCTTTCCCATTCCTATTCCCGTTTATTCTTTCATCATATCTTTCCATGAAGCAGCTAATTCCGGGACGGCGATGACTTCCTGAATCAGTGATTCATCATACTGATGTTCATAATAGACGTTATTAACGCGGGCTATAGAAATTTCCGAGTAACGTTTAATAAGTTGAAGAGGGGTGCTTTCTGAAACCATCCCTTCTTTCAGCACTCGCAAATAAAAGCCGGTTTTCCCTGTTTCCGCGACGCGTTTCGGCAACTCTTCTGATTCTAGCCGTTTTGCGAGCTTATGGCAAGGTTTTCTTGGCTGTGACACTTGGACCTGGGCTTCTCCCCACTGAAACAGATCACCAATACACACTGCTTCTTCTATCAGGCCTTTGACTGTTAAATTTTCTCCAAAAGCGCCAGGGAGCAGTTTCTTTCCTAATTCCTCTTCCCAAAATGGATAATGGTCAAAAGGATAAACACATATGGCTTTATCCGGGCCTCCGTGATTTTTCTGATCAGCCTGCTGGTCCCCTTCTAACTGCTCTTTGGAAAGGAATATCTCTGAATCTACTGGTTCTTTAACGATAGCTGTTTCAACAGATTTCCCTAAACCGTTCAGTGTCTTCGGTGTTCCTACGTTCAATGAGATAATATTTGCTTTCAACCTTTTCATAACATACACCTCCAAAGACTTTAGAAAGAGCTGCTAACTGATAAACTGGTCATATTCATATCGTAAGTGTAACGATTTGTGTTGTCTATATAAATTTACACTATTTTCGTTTTTGTGACTTTAGATTCGGGCATTAAATGCCTGATTAGCCAAAATCATCATTGTAATGTCATCTGAAGGGGGATTATGGAGACCGGCGCGCACATCACGGTAATGCTGTTCAAAAGAGCTGTTGCGGTGTAAACTGTGCCCTCCTGCAATTCTCATGCTTAGGTCCACCACTTTGATTGCGGCATTGGTGCACACTGTTTTCACTGAAGCTAATTCCGCTCCCATCTCAGCCCTTAACGACGGGTAGTGATCCCACGTTTCAGCTATGTGGTACATAAAATGCCGTGCTTTCATTAATTCAAGGTCCATTTCAGCTGTTTTCCTGCGCACTTCCGGCACTTCACTAATTGGGTGGTTTAAACTGTTAGGCTGATAGTTTTTTGCAAACTCAACTGCTTCATCCCTCGCAGCAATTGCAATTCCTAAATAACAAGCCGGGATGTGGAGAAGCCATCCTTGCGGGCTTTTACCATGGCCCGGCTCTTTGACAGACTTCAGTGCCTCTTTTTCCAGCTGAACATTATCGAGAATCAGGTCATCACTTCTTGTAGCTCTCATCCCCAGAACATCCCAAGTCTCTTCAAGACTCACTCCCGAAATGTCCCGCGGGATCAGAAATTCCCCTGTTCTGCCCTCTTCTTCAATGTAAGCTGTAATAATAAAATAATCCAAGGCTGGCGCTAACGACGTAAACGTTTTATGTCCTTTTATCTCCCATGCTCCGTCTCTAAGAACCGCTGAAGTCTCAGGAACTCCTCCACGAGCCGGGCTTCCTGTCGCTTTCTCAGTAGCAGCGCTGTTAATAAGGATCCCATTCTCAACTGTTTCACGGCAAATTTTCTCAAAGTCGTTTTTTTGCCACTTTTGGGTATCACGAAGCTGCATGATTGTTCCATTATGCCATCCAATAGAAAGAGCTGTAGCCGCATCCCCCTGGGCGAGCGTTTCCTGAACCAGTAAAAACTCATAGAGAGACGCTTCTTCCCCTCCAAACATTTCTGGAACAGTTACAGCCGCCAGCCCTGAGGTTATTAACTCTTTCATATTTTCAAAAGGGAACTCGGCTTTTTTGTCATACATGCTCCGCCTTTTTTGAAAACCGGGAACTAACGCTTCCGCTCTCTTCAAAAATTTCAGCTGCCTGTCATTCTTTATCAGTTTTTTTGTCATAATTTCTGTCATATCCAAAACTCCTTCCGTCAACGATGCTCTTTTCATCAAATTATAAAGAAAAATGCCAAATGATAAAATCATTTTTATTTCTTTTAACACTTTTATCTTTTTTCATACTGTTTTCCTCATTTTTCCCGGGAAATAAATTTTACACATAATTTCACACTATTTTTCTTTAAAATTACCCCTAAAAAAATGGCAAAGCGATAGAATGATTATGTAGTCATACTAAAAGCGATACGGGAGGAATTTAATTATGTTTTCATCTGTTCAAATTGGAATAGATTTAGGAACTGCTAACTTACTGGTTTATACCAAAAATAAAGGTATGATTATAAACGAACCATCGGTAGTAGCTATTGATCTGCAGACAAACCAGGTTTTGGCCGTCGGAGAGGACGCTAAAAAAATGGTTGGAAAAACACCTGAAAATATTGTGGCAATCAGGCCATTAAAAGATGGTGTTATTGCTGATTACCAGGTGACTACTGATATGCTTAAACACATTATGAGAAAAGCTTCAAAAAAACTTGGCGCCCCTTTAAGAAAGCCGAGTGTCGTTGTATGTACTCCTTCCGGATCAACGTCAGTTGAAAGAAGAGCTATTTCTGATGCTGTTAAACAGTGCGGGGCAAGAGAAGTACAATTAATCGAAGAGCCTGTTGCAGCGGCAATAGGAGCTGACTTGCCAGTTGAAGAACCGATCGCTAACGTAATTGTGGACATCGGTGGAGGAACGACTGAAGTCGCCATTATTTCTTTCGGAGGTGTTGTGTCATGCAACTCCATTAGAGTCGGCGGCGACCAGCTGGATGATGACATTACTCATTTTGTCCGTAAGAAATACAATTTAATGATCGGCCAGCGTACCGCAGAAAATATTAAAATGGAAGTTGGATACGCGCTAGTCGAGCATGCTGAATTGAAAATGGATATTCGGGGACGTGATTTAGTGAGCGGCCTTCCGAAAACGATTGAAATTTCTTCTTATGAAATTCAGGGAGCAATTAAAGACTCTCTTCTTTCTGTTCTTGAAGCGATCAGAGCGACCCTTGAGGATTGCCCGCCGGAATTAAGCGGAGACATCGTAGACAGAGGTGTTATTTTAACAGGAGGCGGCGCCCTTCTTAACGGAGTGCAAGAATGGTTATCCAATGAAATTGTAGTTCCTGTTCATATCGCTCCAAGCCCATTAGAATCAGTCGCTATCGGGACGGGCCGCTCTTTAAAAATGATGCAGAGAATTCAAAGTTCCAAGGCTAAATAAATCAGCGGAGTGTATATCAGGTATACCTGTTGGCCGAGCCGGCCGCAAAGCCCTTACCTCAGTCACTGCCATGAGAAACAAACGAAGCAAGCCATGCTATACTTTTCCACAAAAAATCTGTTGCAGGTTAAATCCCGCAACAGATTTTTTTAGTACCCGGCTCCAGGCGCTTTATAAAAAGCACTGGAAATCCTTACTTAGAACTTTTTGTTGAGAAAAAAATAACATAAACCTCTTCTTTTTCAACAAGTTCATCGATAATAAGGCCTGAGCTTTTCATTTCATCAATAAGTATTTCCGGATCAAGCCGCTCATGGAGAGGCGGTCCTGATTCTCCTTCTACTCTGGCCCACTCCACAATAGCTCCTTTGGATCCCTCTTTCATAATACGGTTCATTTCATTAAATGCTTTCAGGCGGTCCCCCACTTCATGAATAACAAAAGCGGCAATTGAGGCTTCTGCTGTTCCATCTTCCAGTGGTATATCCTCAAGATCTGATTCAATTAAGCCGATGTTGCCTGCACCCTTTTCTTCTGCCCGGACTCCCAAAAGACCGAGCATTTCAGGTTCGACATCGACCGCATAGACTTCCCCTGATGTCCGCTCCGCCAGGGGCAGAGTAAAGAATCCGTTTCCTGCTCCAAGATCCATTACGTGTGCTTCAGACGGCAGCTTAAGTTTATCTGCTACCCAGTCCGGATCGATCAAAGATGTCCTGTTTGGATCTAATAATTTATCCGCTTTTTCCGGATTAAACCGATGTCCAGCCATATTTATCCCTCTTTTACTAATTGTTGTCATCAGGGTCGATCCATTGCAGTTCTCCTGAATCTAAGTGGAACAATAACCCTATAACCGGTACACCTTCGCCTTTCCGCTGATAAACCGGGTGATTTTTAACGTTAATAATCTGTTGTCTGACATTATGTTCCTCAAGCTCAGCCGGTGTTGGGGCCTGCTTACTTTTATCATACTCGTCCAGTGTTGCTTTCACATGCTTTAACCAGCCGTCGAGTGATTCATGCTGAACCCCGGAGCTTGCCGCAAGGATTCCTCCGCAGTTCGTATGGCCGAGAATAATAACATAATTGACACCTAATACATCAAGAGCATAATGCAGGCTTGCCCGGAAACTGTCGTCTTCTTCGGTTACCTGATTAGCAATATTACGGTGCGTAAACATCTCTCCCAAAGGCATGCCTGTAATTGTAGAAGGACATGTACGGGAGTCACAGCATGAGAGAACAAAGAAAGAAGGCTGCTGCCCTTCCCCCAGTTTTTTAAAAAAGTCCGGGTCTTCTGCTTTCATCTTTTCCATAAATTGATTATGGGACACTTCAAGACTTCTGATTTCCATCAACTCACCTCATATTTTGCTGTCTTTTAAAGCGGCATCAATGGTGTGATATTGAATTGTTTCACCATACTTTTCAATCCAGCCTGCTTTTCTAAATAAGTCTCTCACAGGTCCCTTCACTTGTGCAAGGTAAACTTTTATACCCTCAGCACTGTGGTTATCTATCCATTCTTCCAAATCATCCATAGCTACACCATCTATATCATTAACCGAGGAAAAATCGAGAATAACAGTTTTCAGGTCTTTTTTCCGGTAGATGAATTCAGAAAGCTGTTCTTCGATATAGGAAATATTTGCAAAATAGATAGAAGCGTCTATCCTGACAATTAATGTATCTTCTCTTGTTTCAGCTTCGGGAAAACGATTAATATTACGGTATATATTATCTTTTTCCAAATAGCCAAGCTCTGCCACATGAGGTTTACCGCTCCTGTAAACAAAAACAAGGATTGAGAAAATGACACCTGTCGCTATTCCTGCTTCAATTCCGATCGCGAGTGTAGCTAAGAATGTAACCAGTAAGGAAACCGCGTCAATCCGTTTAATATGCCATAGATGAAAGGCTTCCTTCACGTCTATTAACCCGTAAACCGCTACAACAATAATGGCGCCAAGCACAGCCTGCGGCAGATAATAAAAAAGTGACGTAAAGAATAAAAGAGTCAGAATGACAAGCACAGCTGTAATAATCGAAGACATCCCTGTTCTTGCTCCTGCATCATAGTTAACGGCTGATCTGGAAAAACCGCCTGTCACAGGAAACCCTGAAAAGAAGCTTGTTCCTATGTTTGCCACGCCGAGTCCATTTAACTCTTTATTGGCATCAATCGGATACTTTTCTTTTGCGGAAATAACTTTAGCCATCGCATACGACTCGACAAATCCGATAATAGCGATAGTCAATGCTATCGGCAAAAGGGAGTTTATGGCGCTGATTTCAAAAGCCGGCATAGAAAAGCCAGGAAGCCCGCCCGGCACGTCTTCCACAATGTTTACTCCCGCTTCATCAAGCCGGAAAAATCCGGTAACCGTAATCATCGAAACGACAACAACTAAAGCTCCAGGTATCTTTTTAATTTTTTTCTTAAAAATAATCAGCACTAAAATACTTGAAATCCCGATTGCCAAAGTGGGCAGATGGATTTCATTTATACGGCTGAACACTTCAGCAATAATTAAAAACACATTTTCAGAAGCTTCAATATCAACTCCAATAATATGTTTCAGCTGGCTCATCCCTATAATAATCGCGGCTGCCGAGGTAAAACCGCTTATGACAGCATGAGAAATAAACTTACTTACAGCCCCCAGTTTAAACACACCCATTAAGAACTGGATCACACCAACCATAAGAGCCAGCAGAAAGACAAGTGAGATATATTCTTCGCTGCCCGGCTCTGCCAGTCCGGAGACGCCTGTAAATATTAACAGTGACACCATGGCTACAGGGCCGACTGATAGCTGCCGTGATGTACCGAACAATGCATATAAGATTAAAGGGATTGTTGAGGCATAGAGCCCCATGACAGGCGGCAGCCCTGCAAGCATCGCATAGGCCATCCCCTGTGGAATAAGCATAATGGCTACAATTAAACCGGCGGTCATATCTCCTTTAAAATCTTCTTTTAAGTCATAGCTTTTCATCCAATTAAGGAAAGGGAACCAGCGGTTCATAACGGTTTCCCTCCTTTCACCTATTCTTTCAGTTCATAAAAAAGGCCTGACACCTGTACGCGGTGCAGGCCTTACTTACTCTTTTTCTCTTTTTACGCTTTTTTAATCCAGAATTTCAGGACGCTGTCTTCCTGGTCTTCTTTGATAATTTCGTTCCCGCTTGATTTCGCCCATGCAGGAATATCAGATTTCGCTCCTTTATCAGTTGCAAGCACTTCAAGAATATCGCCTGATTGAAGCTGGTCCATTTCCTTCTTAACTTTCACTACCGGCATTGGGCAAGCAAGACCCTTTGCATCTAAAACTTTAGTACTTTCCATTATTAATTTCCCCTTTCAATTCTTCATTTAATCTTATAGTTTAATTTTCTTATACCAATTAGTTAAGAAACCGCACAACGGTTAGGGCCAATTTCCATTTCCGTTTCCTCTTCGGCGTCCGGAGTTACTTTCCCCATATTTGTCTGGCGAATTTCCTTGTAAGAGTTTGGCTGAGGCGGAAGGTTCTCTGTTACCATCTTGCGGAACTCATTTTCATCTTCCACTTGCAGCCCTTCATTCTCTTCATACAAGTCCCCAAGACGGGCTTCCACACGTCCCTGTTCATCAAGCTCTTTAAGTTTAGCAAAGTGGGCAGGAAGAACGAGTAAATCCTGGTTCATCTTCTTATATCGGACATATAAAGATTCTCTTAAATCGCCAACCCAGTCTTCTGCCAGTCCTGCCAGGTCGGGGCGGCCGATCGAATCAAGGAATAAAATATCTCCTGTAAACAAGTAAGTGTCATTGACAACCAGTGACGTACTGCCAATGGTATGCCCCGGTGTATATACTGCTTTAACTTTTACCTCATCCGGCCCAAATGTAATTTCCTTCCCGTCTTCTAACGGTTCAAAATTAAATGTCACTTCCTCTGCATCTTTTGGAGGCAGATAATAAGTCCCGCCTGTTTTTTCTGCCAGACGGCGCCCTCCTGAAATATGATCCGCATGTAAATGCGTATCAAACATGTGAAGGACTTTTACGCCCAGTTTTTCAGCAAAGGCTTCATACTGATCGGTTAATCTAAGCGGATCAACCATTGCTCCTTCGTCGCCGGAAACGATCATATAGGAAAGACACCCTTTTCCAAGTCGGACAAACTGATATACAGAACCGCCTCCTTCAAGATCGCCAAGTTTTACAGGCTCCAGGTGTTCACTCCAAGTCTTCATTCCGCCTTCAAGATAATAAAAATCCCTTCCAGTCGCTTCTGACAGTTCCTCTGCGACAAACTGAGAAGACCCTTCTTTCGCACAGACGACTAATACCTCTTTATTTTCAGGTAATTCTTTAACGAGCTCTTCGACGCCGTCGAGCAAATCAAAATACGGTCTGTTAATTGATGTGATATTTTCCCCTTCAATTTTCCAGTCGTCATAAGCATCGTTATTTCTTACATCCACAATAAACAGGTCATCTTTATTGATTACTTTTTTTGCAACTTCTCCCGCTTTCATCGCTTTAATTGTCATTATTAATCTCCTCCTGATTTATTTGTTTTCTGTCGGGCCGTCCCATTCGGACATGCCGGGTTTTACATTAAATACTTTGTCATAACCGTTTTCTGCCAGCTGCTGTGCCGCCATATTACTGCGGTTGCCCGTTCGGCAAATAACGTGTATTTCGCTCTCCTTATCAATTTCACCCATGCGCTCTTCCAGTTCTCCTAATGGGATTGAAACCGCACCAGGAACATGTGAGAAGACATATTCGGCGGGCTCCCGTACATCAATTACAGTGATATTTTCATCATCAAGCTTGTTTATCAGGTCCTCGTTGCTGGTCACATGCGGGAACTCTTCTATTTCTGATGTTTCACTTGGATCCGATTTTCGCAAGTAATGGTAAAGAACATCACCTTCTTCTTTAGATCCCAGGTATTGATGGCCTGTATTTTTAGCCCATCCTTTCATGTCAGCAAGTGACCCGCGGTCTGTCGCTTCCACAAGCAGGACCTCTCCCGGTTCAATTTGATCCATCGTCTTTTTTGTCTTCACTACCGGCATCGGGCAGGCAAGCCCTTTCGCGTCCAAAACTTTATTCACTTTAATACTCATAAAATTTCCTCCTTATATGATTAGTCGATTTACAAACAACTTATACCTTATAGGGTATTAAAAAAAGTAAAAAAATATAGCTGTTTTCTAATTGGTGTATCTGTTTATTATCATTACCCCTATAGGTATATTAATAAACATTCACAGAATTGTCAAGAAGAAGATCGAAACTATTTTTATAAACGTTTAATTTCTTTTAAATCCGTGAATGAAAAATGTCCCCTAAAGGCGCAAACCTTTAGAGGACATTGATCTATCTGCCTCGGATCATATTAACGATAAAGACCACTAACGCTACTACCAGCAGCAGGTGAATAAGTCCGCCTGCTATATCAATTGCAAAGCCTATTAACCAAAATAAAAGTATAATACCAATTATAGTCCAGATCAAGAAAATTCCCTCCTAGTTTTAAGTTGACAACTTTATCATTTTCTACAGTTGGTAAATTGTTGTCTTATACTTCTATTTCCTATCCCCCTTGACTTTAAACACGGAAAGAATAGTGTAAGAAAACTGAAATATTATGTCTTCCAAAAGTCAATATGTTTATTCAAATCGTCAAAAGGAATAAACCGGGACGCCCGCCAATGCTCTTTATTATTTATAAATAACAGGATAGTGGGAGAGGTAAATGTAAGAAATTCACCTGAAATTTCGGGTGCATCCTCCAGTTTTGCTTTTATTACCGGCACAGAGTAATCTTTTATAGCTCCGTCTTTTATTTGATTTTCAATCGCGTCACAGACGGAACAGTTTTCTGATTTAATTAGAAGGATCACTATTTCTTCCCTGCTGAGACGCTCTTTTATTTGACTGATTGTTTGAACATTTTCCATATGGGTGCCATTCTCCTTTCCTTCTGTCCGGGAAAAACTATCTCAATCTAATCGCTTTTCCCTGGTGCCTCGATGTTAGTTTTCTTCCTTTTCGCCACAAATAAATTCAAGAGGCTTTTCAATTATTCCGCACTTTAAAGGAGAACGAAGGTAAACTTCTCCGTCGGTGTCTGCTTTTTTATCTTCAGGTAAAGCAATATGCACGTCAGACGTTTCCCTTAAAATAAGATTATTATTCTCCGTTTCTTTACTGAATGGTGTTTTTCTTTGGATCCATTCGATAAATAAAGAAAGTCCTCCTTCTTTTACGACTACGAGATTTAATTGTCTGTCTAAGAGAGAGATTCCTTCAAAAGGAAGTTCCCGGGTTCCTATATATTTTCCGTTCAAGAGGGCGATCATAACGGCTTCACCTTCCAGCTCTTCGTCAGGAAGTCTTATCTTATAATGAAAAGGTTCCGTTTCGTTTACTGTTTTCATCGCGCTCATAAGATAACTGAATGATCCCACCCATTCCTTCATTTCTTTATTTATATTTTCAGATGTATCGGTAATTAAGCCAATACCGGCAAAATTTATAAATGTTCTGTCGTTTGCATACCCTATATCAATTTTCTTCGTGAATCCTTTGACTGCTGAACCGGCTGCTTCAGAAATATTAGCAGGTAAGTTTAAGGATCTCGCAAAATCATTACACGTACCGGAAGGCAGAACAGATATGACAGGAGGGTTACTTAAGTGAACTAATCCGTTCACACAATCGTGAACCGTACCGTCACCTCCCATGATACACAGCAGATCGGCTTCTTCTCCTCTTTCCCTGCATATTTTTTCTAAATCTCCTGGATTTTTCCCTTTTATTATAATTAATTCATCCACGATTTTGGAGATAATGCCGGCGGCCACTCCTACGTTTTTATGGACATCCTCCTGGCCTGCTTTGTCGTTAAAAAGCAGCATCCCTTTTTTATACATGTCTTCCACTCCCGTTTTATTGACCTCTTGATTGATACTTTACCCTTATTCCGGGTAACTCAAGCAATAGGCCTGAGGTGTGTTTACGTCCATTATCTGACATTTTTGAGTGCGTTTATGATAGAATTAGTCCATTAATATATGCAAAGTCTGGAAACAGCTTTGCTATCCCTTTTAAAGCCGTTCACTAAAGCTCATCACTTTTACCTCATCCAGACAGGTTTGTCTTACAAGATCCTTTCACATGGCTGTTGCCTGTATCCAACGTTTTATTTCTCTTTCACGTGGTACCGTATAAAGAAGTCTTTTTAGAAAAAATGTTTATGTTTGGTATAATCTGCTATGATAATAATAATATAAGGGCTGGACTAAACAACATACGTCTAATATACGCCGCTTAGAAGAATTGGAGGAGTGCCCATGACTAAAAGGCACGGCTGGATTTTTGCCAGGTTAATCCTCGTTTCAGTTACCGCAATTGCAGCCATGTGGCTTATCGGATGGCTTTTTACTATTTCATATCCATTCTGGATTGCAGCCGCTCTTGTGTGGATGTTTTATCCTCTCATCCGGTTTTTAAGAGAAAAGATCAGGCTGCCTAACGCTTTATCTGTCGTGGCTGCTCTGCTCCTGGGATTGAGTGCGCTGGTTGGAGGCATAACAGGAATTGTATTTCTGATTATTTTCGGTATCCGCCGGATTTCGGATTTTGTACCCGCATGGATCCAGACAACGGCTGTTCAAATGCAGGATTTCTTTAATGAATCTATCTTCCCTGTGTGGCAAACCGTGACCGGGGCTATGGCTGCTCTGACCCCCGAACAGCAGGCCACTTTGGAAGATGGAATTGCCACGCTGGGAAACAGGCTTGCTGAAAGTCTTGCAGACATTGGACAAGGTTTAGCGGACGGGCTGACCCAGGTACTTATTATCGTCCCGACCTTTTTGCTTGTTTTCATATTTATATTTATCGCCTTTTATTTTATTGGGAAAGACTGGGAAAATATATTTAAAAATATTTATACCGCCACACCCGCCCCTCTCGTAAAAAAAGCTAAAGCATTCAAGATTATGTTTCAGTACAGAGTTTTCGGGTTTATTCAGGCCCAGCTTATACTTATGATGGTGGCCTCTATTGTTGTCCTGATCGGCCTCGCTGTGTTAAGAGTCGAGCATGCTCTTACCATTGCTATGATTGTAGGTATAGCTGAAATTTTGCCCTATCTCGGATCAGGAACAATTTTAATACCATGGTTTCTTTACATGTTTTTCACTGGAAATATAAGCATGGGTATCGGTTTAGCTGTCGTTTACGGAGTAACTGTCGTTATCAGGCAGTCGATTGAACCTAAGATCTTGTCTTCCAGTATGAACTTAAATGCCCTGGCTGTTTTAATTTCGCTGTTTGTCGGTTTCCAGATATTTGGAGTCGTAGGAGTATTTCTCGGTCCGCTGCTTCTGGTGATCATCGTCATTCTAAAAGACATCGGGATTATAAAAGACTTGCTTAGTTTTATAAGAGAAGGGTTTAAGGAAGAAGACCCCCCTCTCAGGTTTCCTGGAAAAAAATAATTAACTTTTCAGCGGCAAGCTTGTCATTCGTGGCAAGCTTGCCTTTTTCCTCAGCTAAAACCCTGGGTCTGACGCAGCACTTAAAGTACAAAAAGAAAAAGCTTCCCCCGCCTGAAATGAGGGAAGCTCATATATTAATGGAGACGCTTAGCGTGCTCCGTATTATTACAGCTTGCGGTATAATAGAAATAGAGCAACTATTAGTGCTGTTTAAAGATTGTCTGCATTCAGGATCAGCGGTCGTGGGAAACCATGTCGTTCCTCTGGTAATGCTGGGACGACCTCTCCGCTTCTGCAATGCGGAATTCTTCTATAAACGTATACAAGATCCTAATCTCTGTTTCTGACAGATCATCTATTAACCGAAGGATATCTTTTTTCGTGACATTCATTGATGTCCCCTCCTTCTTCTCAGGAAGTCTGTTTCTACTAATAGTTTTACCCAAAAAGTATCGCTTTCAATCACGAATTTTGTAAAAACCTCTAAATCTGTATGTCTGAATTATGGCAATCACTAATAATACGGCTGCTGCCGATAAGGCAAAAACAGCGATGCTTGGATATTCATTCCAACGCTCAACCGCTATACCTGTAAACGCCCACACAAATACTAAAGGAAAAACTGTTTCTCTTTGTGACCATATAAACCAGACAGCTAATGCCACCGCTACAATAAGAAGAGTATTCGTCCAGGTTTGCGGGGAAAACAGCAGGCCATCTTCAAAACCTAAAGCATTAAAAAAGATTCCTGTATTAACTATAGTAGCGACTGATACCCATCCAATATAAACGGAAAAGGGAAGCCTCATCCATACAGTAGTGCCTGAGACAGAAAAAACTCTCCGGTAAATGACTATTAGATTGATTAATAATGCCGCCATTACAAACATCGTAGTTATATAGAACTCGTAATGAAACAGAAACAGCCAGGAGCTGTTTAATATTCCGTTGACAAGAAAAGCATAGCCGACAGACTGATAAGCCTGTACATCTCCTTTTTTGATTGAAAAGAAGGGCCTGATTACCCAAATTGCCAGCAGAATATAAATAAAACTCCAAATACTGAACACATAACCGGCTGGTGTAAAGAGAACATTTACCCGTTCTGACAACTGGCCGGTCGTCAGATTGTTAAATGGCAAAATATTAGACAAAGCATTAATAATAACGACCCCAATCAAGGTCAAAAGGTTAATCCATTTGAATACTTTCAGTGTATGCTTGCTGCTCATAGGACATGTCTCCTTTATGTAAATTCTTACAGGAATTTTACCCTTTCCATGCCCCTTTCAACCTTCCGTCTCATTTTCCTCTTACGCAGAATATAAGAGAAAAGAAAAAACCCAGCAGAAAGGGAGCCTTTCGAACCACGTTTCTATATTAAGAGACAGTTACACGGTTACTTTTTACTTTTCTCCGCTTCTATTTCTTCTACTTTTACAGATAGTTCTTCCCATCGTTCCATCGCAAGCTCCAATTCCTCTTCTGCTGCCTTCTGTTCGTTAAACAAATCCCTTGCCTTATCAAAATCGCTGCCTGCATTTTCTATATCATGGCCGATCGTTTCAAGTTTTTCTTCCAGGCCAGCAATACGGTCTTCAATCGTCTGCCATTCCTGCTGTTCTTTATAAGAGAGTTTTTTAGGCTTTGGCTGCGGCTGCTTCCCATCAGCACTTGATATTTTATCGCTCTCCCCGGCATGCTTCGGCTGCTGAACAGCTTTTTCTTTCTCAGTCTCAAGCCAGCTGCTGTAAGTGCCAATATAACGGTCAATGCTGCAATTTCCTTTAAAAACAAGCAGTTTATCAACAACACGGTCGAGAAAATAACGGTCGTGGGAGACAGTTATAACCACACCAGGGAACTGGTCCAGATAGTCTTCGAGGACAGAGAGTGTCTGTGTATCCAAATCATTTGTAGGCTCATCAAGGAATAAGACATTCGGTTCCTCCATTAATACTTTAAGCAAATAGAGCCGTCTCCGTTCTCCGCCTGACAGCCTGCGGATATGAGTAAACTGCATCGCTCTGGAAAATAAGAACCTTTCAAGCATCTGTTCGGCTGTAATAACCTGTCCGTCTGCTGTATGAACCACTTCAGCGGTCTGTTTGATATAATCGATCATTCTAAGACTGTCATCCATTTTTTCGTGGTCCTGTGTGTAATAGCCGATTTTCACCGTCTCACCTGTATGGATCTCCCCTTCATCAGGTTCAATGCGCCCGGCCATCATGTTAAGGAGCGTCGTTTTCCCGATGCCGTTAGGTCCAATAATTCCGAGACGTTCCCCGGGAACCACCAGATAATCTAACCGGTCAATTAATTTCTGGTTCCCAAAAGACTTGGATACGTGTTCAAGTTCTATCACTTTTTTACCCAGACGCGCGGAGCCGATAGAAAAGTCCACTTCTCCTTCCTTAGCATCAGGTTTGTCATCCTGTATAGCTTCAACCCGCTGTTTTCTCGCTTTTTGCTTAGTTGTTCTGGCCTTTGCGCCCCGTTTTAACCAGGCCAGTTCCCTGCGGAGCAGATTCTGCCTTTTAGATTCCTGCTGTTCCTCTTCTATCTCTCTTTTTGCTTTATTTTCTAAAAATAATTCGTAATTTCCATCGTACTGGTATAACTTGCCGCGATCCAATTCGAAAATTCTCTTTGTGACGCGGTTAAGGAAATACCTGTCATGGGTGATAAGCATGATCGCTCCGGGATATTGGGCAAGGAACCCCTCCAGCCATTCAATAGTCAGATTGTCTAAATGGTTGGTAGGCTCATCAAGGAGAAGCAAATCTACAGGCTGAATGAGCGCTTTTGCAATAGCGACTCTCTTTCTCTGCCCGCCTGATAAATGTGCCACTTTTTTTGAGAACTCGCTGATTCCGAGTTTAGTAAGGACTGTTTTTGCCAGGGTGTTAGCTTCCCAGGCTCCCAGTTCATCTATTTTTTGCTGTAGCACGGTCAGTTTTTTCTGAGCCTTTTCGTCAGCAGGATTTTTCTCAAGTGCCAACAGACCTTCTTCATAATCTCTCATGACTTTCATAACCGGAGCATCGCCGTAATAGACTTGTTCCAGCACGGTAAGCTCATCATCAAGTTCAGGTTCCTGAGGCAGATATTCCATTGAGAAATCATTCGCGTGAATGAGCTCTCCTGATTCTTTCCCTTCTATACCTGCCAGCACTTTCAACAATGTTGACTTGCCCGTTCCGTTCACGCCTATAAGACCGATTCTTTCTTTTTTTTCAAGTGAAAATGATATATGGTCAAATAATGTTTTTTCCCCATATGTTTTGTATAATCCTTCTGCTCTGAACATACTCATCGATTAATCATCCTTCGCTAAATTACTCTTCTACCCATTGTATATGAAAAAAACCTGCAGCGACAGGTTCAGGCTGCTTGAAGCTATGGTAAAATAGATATAATCCCAATGAAACATTTCGTCCCGATCGGCCGTATATCGTATAGTACGTTAATTATTGTTACATATTTAATGAGGTGAAAAAAGATGATACAAATGATTATTCTGAGTCTGCTGCTCTCATTGCTGTTCCTCCCCCTTCAGCCTGTATGGTGGAAAATGGCTTATTTCCGGAAATGGTTTCCTTTGCGATTGGCAGCCGGCTTTATTTATGGGCTTATATTATTTTACGGCGGTTTACTGGATCAAAGCGCAACTGCTATAATCACTGCCTATATTCCTGTTATAGGACTTGGACTGATTGTAGATAATACTCTCGTGTTTATGTTTGTAAAAACCTTCCGGAAGCAGCAAGCCTCCACAGGTGCCGCCATCGGTCTTGTCATTCTGGTAGGTTTCAGTGTTTTCTGGGTGCTTCAGCCTTTATTCCTTGCAGAAGCCAAGTTTTCAATGGCAGATGGTGAAGAGGTAACGGTGGATGAAATGGAGCCAATTAATGAAGAACACATTCCGGTTGTTTCAAGAAGATATGCAGAATACCGTTCTGATGTCTTAATGGGCCAGCTGGATAATCCTGCTTTTTATAATTTAGGGTCTACGAGGATCCAGCGGGTAAATGAGTCGCTTTACTGGATTACACCTATCGAATATGACGGTTTCTTCCGGTGGTACCGGAGCAGCCATGCACCCGGGTATATTATGGTCAGTGCAGAGAATCCCAGGGAAGAGCCGGAATTGGTTTTAACAGAAATGACTTACGTCCCGTCTGGCTTTTTCCATGAAAATCTTGAAAGGCACGTACGCAGCCAGCATCCGGATGTCGTGATGCTCGATACGACCTTTGAAATCGATGGTGAAGGAAATCCATATTACATTGTCAGTTACGGGCATTATACAGAGTTTCGCCGTGTTGCCGATGTAGACGGCGTCATCATCGTCGATCCAGCTTCCGGAGAAACAGAAATGTTCGAAAAAAACGACGTGCCAGAGTGGGTTAACAGAATTTACCCTCCTCATATAGCCGAAGAACGGAACGACTGGTTTGGGATATATAAGCAAGGAATGGTTAACCGGTTCTTTGGAAGGGAAGGGTTAACCCAGCCTACGAGATGGGGCGATGTGGATTCTGTCACAGGCGTGGTAAATGAAGACCTTCAACTGAGCTGGTTTACAGATCATATGAGGCTGCAAAGTGAAGGCCAGGAAGCTTCCCGTTCGATGGTCGGCTTCACCATGTTTGACACCAGGACAGGTGATTTAAGGTATTTCCGGGACGCAAGCGGCTCTCTAAACGGGAGAACGGCAATGGATTTAGCCGAAAGAACCTTCCGCCGGGATGACTATATTGCCGGAACACCTTCTTTATACAACATATACGGTCAGTACTCCTGGGTTGTCCCTCTCATGGACCGGAATAATGTTCATAGACAGACGATGCTCGTAAACGCCAGGGATGAAAACATTTACGGGTATGGCGAGACGAAACGGGAAGCATTCGGCGCCTACCAGCTTGAACTCGCTTCAAGAGCAGACGAAGATGTCGTGCCGGGCGAGTATACGGAAATGGTTGAGCTGACTGCTGAAGTCGAACGTGTTTATAAATGGGACCGTGAGGACAACGTGACCGTCAGAATTTTACTTGAAGGTGAAGACCGCATCTTCACTGTAAATGCCTCCTCCTATCCGCGCGCCGTGTTTATTGAACCGGGTGATGAAATTTCGATCTCGTTCATAGATTCAGGTGAAGCGGTGCAGGCTATTGAAGAACTGGATTATTAACGGTTGGTAGACAATATTTAAGAAAAATCCGCTGGCAGGTGTGTCAGCGGATTTTTTTAGTGTTGAGAATGGCTGTGATGAGGGGCGTGGATAATCGTCGGCCTTCTTTTTTCACCTTTCAATCAGCTTATCTCGTCGTTCGGGCATTTGCACGCCTCTCTTTTTACCTTTCTCACCACTCAACACCTCGTTCGGGCATTTGCACGCCTCTCTTTTTACCTTTCTCACCACTCAACACCTCGTTCGGGCATTTGTCCGCCTCTCTTTTTACCTTTCACCCCCCCCCGTACGCTCGGGCATTTGTCCGTCTTTCTCCTCCTTCTCCCATCAAAAAATCCCCTGCCTTTCACCGGCAGGGGATCATTCATTTATTTTTTCTTTTTAAAGGCAAGGGATTTCACTTTGGCGTCAGGCTTTCCGCCGCCTCCGCCACGGCCGCGGCGGTCACGGTCCGATCTCTTTCTTGCTGATGAATTGCGGTTATAGGACTTCTGCCCTTTGGGGCCACCTTGACCGCCCTGTCCGCCGCTGTTACGGCGTTTACTCCTGACAGGTGATTCACCAGTCAGGCTTACAGGGGTCTGGTCCGGCTCTTTTGTCATTGTTTTTAAAGCGGCAGCCACCAGTGTCTCCGGATCATGTTCTGCAAGCATAGCCCGCGCTGCTCCCATCAGGTGTTCAAAGTCACCTTTACGCAGGGATTCCTGCAAATGGTTTACAGAACGGTCTTGCCGTCCGGCCAGTGCCTCTTCATAAGTCGGCATTGACTGCTGCTTCATTTTTTTCTTCGTATTTTTCTCAATGACTTTCAAATGATCGCGCTCTTTAGGAGTTACAAAGCTAAAAGCTATTCCACTCTTCCCTGCACGGCCTGTCCGGCCGATACGGTGAACATAGCTCTCTGAATCCTGAGGCAGATCAAAGTTATATACGTGAGACACATTGTTAACGTCCAACCCTCTGGCAGCTACATCTGTAGCAACAAGGATATCAATCGCTCCACGTTTAAACTTCCGGATGACCGCATCACGGCGTTCCTGTTTCATATCCCCATGAAGCCCCTCAGCGGCAAACCCGCGGATACCTAATGATTCAGCTACTTCATCAACTCTCCGCTTTGTACGTCCGAATACGATCGCAAGCTCCGGCGGATCGATGTCAAGCATGTGGCATAAAGCGTCAAACTTTTGTTTTTCGTGAACAACTACGTACCGCTGCTCGATATTTTCAACTGTCATTTCTTTTGACTTAATCGCCACAGTAACCGGATCAGTCATAAAGGTAGTGACCACGTTTTTAAGTCGCTTAGGCATAGTTGCCGAGAACAGCATCGTACGGCGGTCTTCAGGAACCTCTTTCAGAATGGTCTCGATATCTTCAATGAAACCCATGCTGAGCATTTCATCAGCTTCATCTAGTACGACCGTATTCATATATTCCGGACGTATTGTTTTACGGCGCATATGGTCCATAAACCGGCCAGGTGTTCCAACAATAATCTGTGGGCGCTTTTTCAGCCCGCGGATTTGTTTAGAAATTTCCTGCCCGCCGTAAATCGCAAGCGAAGTGATTCCTTTTCCTTGTCCAAGTTTATTCAGTTCTTCACTGACCTGGATCGCTAATTCGCGTGTCGGAGCCAGCACAAGGCCCTGCGGGTGGCGCTGGTCAGGCATGACAGATTCAAGAAGAGGTATGCCGAAAGCTACCGTCTTACCGGTCCCTGTCTGGGCCTGCCCGATTACATCCCGGCCATTTTTGGCTACAGGAATAACCTCAGACTGAATAGGTGTCGCTTCCGTAAACCCCATCTTTTCAATTGATTTTAAAATGGGTTCTTCAATGTTCAAATCTTTAAATAGTGCCAAGTTTATTAATCTCCTTTTTGTTCATACTTTATCGTTATGGCAAATGCCATAATCCGCTTAGTTAAAAATCATCTGGGTAACTTACCTTTACAGGGAGCACCGTCTGACTGGATGCTCTTATGATTTATGCCGTCTTTTGAAAAATAATCAGTTATTATTATACTAACCACTTTATTTCAATAAGAAACATCGTCAACCGGAGCTTCAATATAAAACTGCTCAGGAGGCCCCTTCACTTTTCTTATCTGACAACAAAAAACCAGCTCATTCGTTTAAACGGAACAAGCTGGTCTAGTTATCCACGTTTTTAGCTTTTTACGAAAAGAATGAATCTCTTTATTTTAAATATAATTTATAATCAACTTTTCCACTTTATCATACTTTACGCAAATTAACCAATGTTTTATTACTTTCCTGCCGAATCCGCGTATTTCAAGTCGAGCAAATCTTCAATGTCTTCTTTGCCGAGAGATGAAATCATCGTCTCCCCCGGCTGGATGACCCGGTCCAGTAAATCACGCTTTTTCTCCTGTAATTTATGAATTTTCTCTTCGATTGTTCCAGTAGTGATCATCTTAGTAACCTGGACGACCCGTTTTTGTCCAAACCGGTAAACTCTGTCCGCTGCCTGTTCTTCAACCGCAGGATTCCACCAGGAATCAAACAGAATAACTGTATCTCCTCCTGTTAAATTCAGTCCTGTCCCGCCGGCTTTTAAGGACACAAGAAAAAGGTTTTTCTCACCTTCATTGAACCGGTCAGCGAGGGTGACCCGTTCTTTGCCGGGTGTCGCTCCGTCTAAATAAAAATAGTCCCACCCTGCTTCAGCAAGTCTTTCTTTCATGATTGACAGCATCTGGGTAAACTGGCTGAAAAGAACAATCCTTTTACCCGAATCACGTGCTTCTTCCAAATACTCCATAAGCCGTTCCAGTTTCCCGGAGCCCCCTTTATAATCATCAAGAAACATTCCCGGGTGGCAGCAGATCTGGCGGAGTCTCGTTAAGCCGGCCAGGATCTTCATTCGGTTTTCCTGAAGTGTATCTGACTGGATCGCCTCACTGGCTTCAGACTGAAGCATTTGCAATTGTCCCAGATAGACCGCTTTCTGGTTTCCGGTTAAATGGGTATACTCCACCGATTCAATTTTGTCAGGCAGTTCAGCCAGCACGTCCTGCTTCATCCGCCTTAAAACGAATGGTTTTACTCTTTTGGCAATGCGGTTTTCATCCATATCTTTATAAACCTGTCTGTTTTTAAAAAGTCCCGGCTGGACGATGGAAAATATAGAATGGAGTTCATCCAGGGAATTTTCTATCGGAGTGCCGCTTAAGGCGAAGCTTTTTACTGAATGAATCATACGGACGGCCTTCGCCGTAAGCGTCCCTTGATTTTTAACATATTGCGCTTCATCAAGCACCATTGTTGAAAATGTTCTGGTTTTATAGTGGTCAACATCGCGCCTGATTAATGGATAGGAGGTGATCCAGACATCACAGTCTTCTGCTGAGTTCAGAATCTCCTCCCGTTCTGCAGAGGGGCCTGAAATAACGGCAGAAGTTAAGTTTGGCGCAAACCGCTCAATTTCTTTCTGCCAGTTATAAACCACACTTGACGGGCAAATAATTAATGCGGGCTCTTCGGCCGTACCATTTGTTTTAGCAGCATGCAAATAGGCAATTGTCTGCAGCGTTTTTCCTAAGCCCATATCATCCGCCAGTATACCTCCGAAGCCATAATAAGAAAGAGACATCAGCCACTGGAAACCCCGTTTCTGGTAATCGCGCAGCGTGTTTTCCAGATGGGAGGGGATCGGAAAATCCAGTTCTTCCGGGTCTGTCAGTCTTTCAACCAGTTTCTTAAATGCCCGGTCTTTCTTCAGCTGAACCTCACTCATCTCTTCCAGCTGAAAAGCACGGTACAAAGGATGACGGGAACGGGATGACGCTTCTTTAGCTGACACGTCCAGGTTTTCCAACAGTTGTTTCATACCTTTAAATTCATCGTTTTCCAAGTGTAAATAGGCCCCGGATGAGAGCCGGTAATATTTTTTATTAGCGAGAAGACTTTGAATAACTGAATTCAATTCTTCCTCCGGTATGCCGTCCACTTCAAAAGCGACCTCCAGAAGGTTCAGCTTTTCGTCCGTTTCCACTTTTACGGCAGGACGTTCTGCCGGCTGATGGACGATATTTCTTAATTCAGGTGTAGCGTAAACGTGAAACAGTTCAGAAAGGCGAGGAACGTCTTCCGCCGCAAAATCCAGAATCTGTTCCATCTCATCAAGAAACAGTTCGTTACCATTGAATTTAAAAGGGATGTCTTCAATAAATGACAATAAATAATATTCTTTTTCCATATCCCTTACAATCAATTGGTCTCCTTCACTCGTGCCAGGCTGAAAAGGAGACATTTTTACCTCTCCGTACTGGAAAGTAACTTCTGCAGTCACTCGCCCTTCCTTATAATCTAAATAAAGCATTGGAACAAGCGGGGACATCTGGATATTTTTACGAATAGAGTGACTGAGAGAAACCTCACCGAGTTCATTCAGACGCGGCAGCACGACAGAGGCAAACGTTTCAAGCTGGCTCTGATCCAGCAGCAGCTCAGCCGGTTCTTCCAGCACCATTTGAAAAAAGATCGCATCAAAGGCTTCCAACTGCGGGCCTTTTAAAAGGTAAAAGGTGCCCTGCATGTAAAGCAGCCCGTACTTCTTACCGAAGTAATGGGCAAAGTCAGCCCCTGTCCATGTCATTCTGTAAATTCCTGAGCGTTCCCCGTCTTCTTCCACCTCAAACTGAAGCACAGGCGCTGCTTCAGTCAGTTCAATAGCGTTTCTGGAAGAAAAGCCATCTTCGACAATGACCGTTCGGTACTGCAGGAGAGACAGAAATTCAACTGCATATGACGGCGGGATAGTAAATGAGCGCTGAGGGGCTGCAACACGTCGCCGGTAAGAAAAAGACAGGCTGTCAGAAGCGCCATGTTTCATTTCAATTATCCTGGACATGAGCCGGAAAATTTCAATGTCCTCTTTTTTAAAGTAATAATCAGACGGATGGTAAGTGAACAGCTTTGAAAATTTTATCGCTTCATCCTCTTCCACAGCTCTCAGTAATTCCGGAATATCTTTTACAATGTAAAGCCTCCTCGGTCCTACTTTTAGTTCAATGTCAATAGAACCGGAAAAACGCTCACTGAACGTGGACTGAAGACTCATCACATATTCCACTTCCAGCGGCTCTCGCTCGTGATAGGTTTCCTGCTGTTTCACGTACAATTGTTCAAAAGAATCAATAAACCGGTTTGTTTTATTAATTTCTGTTTCAGGCAAAGTTTCCTTAACAGGGGAGACAGGTGAATTTTCAGCAGGCGTCCCATTCCCCTCGTCCTTTGTTGAATTTCTTATACTGAATAAGAGAGCAACAAGATGCTTGCACGGCCCCGGATAAGCCTCATAAGCCGGGCAGGAACACGTGAAGCCGGTAATTTCATATTCACTATCATAGTTCACCCCGGCCTCATAATCTGACTGTCCTTTAACTAAGGCCTGGTAGGTTCCCGCCCCATTTCTCAAATTGGAGACAGCATTTTTTAAGTAATAATTTTCACCTTTATAGAAAGCATTGTCATATTGGCATTCGCGGTATATATCTTTATAAGTTAACTTTTTCAGGTTCAAACTTTTCACCTGCTTTTTAATTTAATTATCTTTTCATGCGCAAAAACACTATCCCTTCATTTTAACAAACTTTTGTGTTTAAATCGAAATGAGAAAGAATCATTTAGAAAAAATTGGATTTTTCAAAGCTATGACGGAAGACTTGTATGTTTCTTCTGTTTTAACTCTTTAATATTTATAAAAGTTTACCCGATACGCCCAAATTAAAAATATGGAACTTTCCGGTTATTTCTTCGTAACAGTTTATAGACACGTTAATCATATTGGAGGAAATATAATGACTATTAGAAAACTGACCTTGCTGGCAGGCTTTTCATTACTTTTTACAGCTTGCACTGATGAAACAAGCACAGACGAAACACCTTTTGAAGACGAAGCGTTGAAAGACGCAGTCGCTGAGGAAGCGGGCGGCAATGGCTTATCAGAGAATGACCTGTCTGATATTCAGTCGCTGGATGCAAGCGGTGCTGGAATAACCAGCCTTGAAGGCATCGAATCTCTCCCGAATTTACGAGACTTTAACCTTTCTGACAATGACATTAATGACTTTTCTCCCCTCCTCTCGTTGGAAAATCTTGAAAACCTTCATGCCGGAGATATTTTCATTACGGTCGAATCTGAAGGTTCAAAGTTAGAGGTTCTTGAGGAGTTAGAGGAAAGCGGAGTAGAAATTGAAGGAAGGACCCGGCTGGCGTTTGAGGATACTTATGACGGCCCGTCCAAAGGAGTCTTTTACCGTGTGGAGGAAAACGGCCAGACCGTTTATTTATTTGGTTCCGTTCATGTAGGAGATGAAGAGATGTATCCACTCCATGACGACATTGAAGATGCGTTCCAGGAAGCTGATTATCTAGCTGTCGAAATTGATATCGCAGATGTAAATGAAATGGAAGCCTCCCAGGTAATGATGGAACACGGGACGTATACAGATGGCACTTCGCTCTCAGATGTGGTAGACGATGAGATTTATGAAGAAGCCGCCGACCGCCTTGCCGCCTACGGCCTGAATGAAGCGATGATTAATCAGTTTAAACCGTGGTTTGTTTCCATGATGCTGTCTGATCTCGCTTTGGAAGAGACGGATTACAGAAGTGAAGAAGGCATTGATATGCATTTTATCGAGCGTGCCCATGAAAGCGGCTTGCCGGTAATCAGTCTTGAATCAATAGAAAGCCAGATTGAATCGCTCAGTTCAGCTCCAGAAGAAGAGCAAATTGAAAGTTTAGAAGAAATGGTTAAACAGTTCGATATCTATGAAGAAGAATTAGACACAATGATTAATGTCTGGAAAGCTGGAAACACAGATATATTCGCTCAGCTCAGGGAACTGGACGGTGATTCCGACCAGCTCGCGATGGATGAACGCGACGAGGATATGACTGTCCAAATTGAAGAATTTCTTTCAGACGACAGCGGCGACACTTATTTTGTAGTCGTAGGGGCCCTCCATCTTGCCGGTGAAAACAGTATTCCAGACCTCTTAACTGAACGGGGATATTCTGTGGAAGCCCCGGAAGACTTTCAATAATTGAGGAACAGCCTGCTTCCAAGAGGCTGAAAAGAATAGTAATCATAAAGAAAGCCGAACAAAGTTATCGAATTTTGTTCGGCTTTTCGCTTTTGTACTTAATAAAAAATTAACTCTGCTAAATTGTAATAGCAGTCATTTCAGTCCGCCAGGCGGACGCTTGCCCAGGGGCTTGTCTTTAGTTTTGTTCCAGACTCGTTTTTTTAGATTTCCCCCGCAAAAGAAGCTCCCTTTTCGAACAGCTTTCCGATTACTTCTTATACACTTTCACACAGCTGCGTCCTTCTTCTTTTGCTGAGTAGAGTGCCCAGTCCGCTTCCCTTACAAGTTCTTCCGGCTTGCCGGCTGAATCAGGCATGACTGCTGAGACACCAAGGCTCACCGTAATAAAACTGGATACAGTCGATCGGGCATGGGGCAGTTTTAAATCCAAAACTGTTTTGTGGACGATATCCGCCACTCTCAAAGCCTCTTTTTCAGAGTATCCCGGAAGAATGATAGAAAACTCTTCACCGCCGTAGCGTGCCAGAGTCAGAGTTTCATACTCCAGCCTTTTATTAATTGCTGAGGTAATGACTTTCAGGCAGTCATCCCCTGCCTGGTGCCCGTAGTAATCGTTATATTTTTTAAAGTTGTCCAAATCAAACATGACGAGAGACAGCGGCAGGCCGGCTTCTTCGCACTCTGTCCAGGCCGTTTGAAGCTGTTCATCGAAATAACGACGGTTAGGAAGCCCTGTCAGCCCATCGGATTCCGACAGCTTTTTTAGAAGCTGATTGGCCTTGGTCAACTTACACTCTGTATTTTTTTTATGAGTAATATCTATGATAGAAAAAACTACTTGTGCCGGTTCGCCTTTATGATCGAACAGAGGAGCAGCATTTACAGAAAGAATTTTCCTCTGATTATTAGTTGTCTCTATAGTAAGAATATAATCGCGCACCCGTTTTTTTGATTCCATGACCAGGGTGAATGGCAAATCTTCACTCTTAATCGCATGTCCGTCAATCGTTTTTATTTTCCACAGCGCACTGTCAAATTGACGCTTAGTAATATCACTTTCATTAAGAGTTAATATTTCTTCCGCCATTTCATTTGCAAAAATAATTCTGCCCTGAAGATCAGCAATCGTGACACCTGAAGGAACGGTCTGGAGAATCTGGGTCAGCCTTTCTTCGCTTTCCATCAGACGTTTCTCGTAAAACTTCTGTTCTGAAATATTTTGGAACTGGGAAATAAAATAGTGAGTTTCTCCTTTATCGTTGTGAACAGCCGAGACGTTTAACTGAACCCAGATTACTGCCCCGTTTTTACAAATATATTTTTTCTCCAGACGGGCCGAATTTTTCTTTCCTGACACGAGCTGATGAAGCGTTCTGATACTCTCACTGAGATCGTCAGGATGTGTCAGCTCCTGAAAGGTTTTATGTGTCAATTCATCTTCTGAATAGCCGAGCATGTTACAAAGCTCAGAATTAGCTTCCGTAAACTGCCCTTCTGTTGATACGAGTGCCATCCCGATGGATGAAAAATGGAAAGCTTTTTCAAATAACCGGCAGCTGTCTATATCTGATCTCATAAAAAACCATTCCCCCTGCTCCCGACGTAGGTATTTATCATTAATTATATATACCTATTCCCTATTTTCAATTATTTAAAGAGTTATTAATTGATAATTATTAATTTCTCAAAATATAAGAAAGAAGCAAAAACCCGTCAGATTTTCGTCTGACGGGTTTTATGACGGATGTAAGCTGGTTACTCCGGGCGGTCCAGTTCAAAAATTTTACCCAGCGGCGCATATTGTTTGCCGCCTAGCCTGGCAATTGGTTTAAGTTTTTTCGTATTAACGGTTCCGTCTTCGTACAGCTGATCATCCACATAGTAACTGACAATCCGGCCGATAATAAAGTCTGTGGCGGACTCCCCTTCTTCGAATACAAGATGCTTTTCTAACGTGCACTCTAATCGTACCCTGCTTTCCTTAATTGAAGGCACTCCCACTTTACTGCTTACGATCGGTTTAAGCCCCACCTTCTCAACCTCACTCTGGTCTGAAGGCAGGTTCATTGACGTGTCATTCACTTGTTTAACATTATCTTCGTCTGTAATATGAACGACAAACTCACCCACTTGCAAAATGTTTCTGGAAGTATCCTTCTGCTGGCCGTTCTTTCTTCCAATTGAGACGGATAAGAGGGGCGGCTGCGCTGAAATAACGTTAAAATAACTGAATGGGGCGGCGTTTAACACTCCTTTTTCAGACATGGAAGAGATAAAGGCGACCGGTCTCGGGGTAACAGAAGACGTCAGAAACCGGTAATTTTCTTTTTTTGATAAGTCTTTAGGATCGATAATGGCCATGTGAATGATCACTCTCCTCTTATGTGTTTACGATACCACTCTTTCGCATTGTCAATTTCCGTTCTCGTCAGCTGATGTCCTTGCTTCTCCCAGAATAACTCCACTCTCGCGCCCGCTTCTTCTAGATGTTTCTTTAATTCTTCTGTTTCTCCAGGCGGACAGATCGGGTCGTTCGAACCTGCACCGATGTACACCGGAAAACCTTCCATTGGCGGAAGATCTATTCCCCTTCTCGGAACCATCGGATGCAGAAGAACAGCCCCCTTTAATGGCTCATTATAATGGTACAGCAGGCTGGCTGCAATGTTGGCTCCATTGGAATACCCTACAGCAGTGACCTCGTTACGGTCGAACCCGTGCTCCATGGCTGCCTCGTTTATAAAGTTATAAAGTTCTTGTGTTCTGTAGACTAAATCTTCTTCATCGAATACCCCTTCACGGATACGCCGGAAGAACCGGTTCATACCGTTTTCATCCACATTCCCGCGAACACTTAATACAGAAGCTCCCGGGTCGACCATATCTGCAACAGGCAGGAGATCATTTTCATCTCCTCCGGTCCCGTGAAGCAATAATAATGTCTGATTATTTCCTTCTTTTCCTTTATGAAAAATATGTTTCACCGTTCCACACTCCTTCATAATTTAAATTCCTTTTAGAAGTTTAAGTGATTCTTTAAGTTTATTCTTGTTCTTTCAAAAAGTAAGTGACTATATTATAGGTGATTTAAAGCTGAGTTTCAAAATATGTGATTTTAAAAATCTTCAAAAATCATTCGCTTTCCTTTAATTATGCGACTATTGTATAGTTTAATTGTAAGGGCTTTCAAATAAAGGAGGGACAGAAATGAAAGGTAAAGAATCAATACTCGTTAACCAGTTTGTCAATGGCATTCTTGACCCGAAAGAAGACATGTTAGGCCCAGTGCAGGATGGAGGCCATATCATTGCGAATACGGCGCCTGGGTGCTGGGGACCAATGATTACTCCTTGCCTCCGTGGAGGACATGAAGTAACAAAACCTGTTTTCGTAGAAGGGGCTGAACCTGGCGATGCGATCGCTGTAAGAATCAAATCTATCAGAGTAACCTCAATTGCCACAGCCTCTGGTAATGATGCCCCTGTTGAAGGACGATTCCTGGGAGATCCCTTTGTAGCAGTTACATGCCCTGAATGCAGCACAATGTATCCTGAAACGGTGATTAAGGGTACCGGACAGGAGGCCATTCGATGTGCGGAATGCGGCGCAGATGTCACACCTTTTAGATTTACACACGCTTATACAATGACATTTGATGATTCTAAAGAAATTGGTATGACACTTAATAAGGCAGGGGCAGAAAAAATTGCAGGAAATGGTCATAAGTATATGGCGACTCCTGAACATTCTGTACAAAACCCCATAGTTACATTTGCTCCACACGATATGCCCGGAACACTGGCCCGGCTGCGGCCGTTTCTTGGCCAGCTCGGCACCACCCCGTCAAGGCCATTCCCTGACTCACATAACGCCGGAGATTTTGGGTCATTCCTGGTAGATGCCCCTCACGAATACGCGCTCACTGAAGAACAGCTTGAAGACCGAACAGACGGACATATGGACATTAATAGAGCCCGGGAAGGCGCGGTGGTCATTTGTCCTGTCAAAGTACCTGGAGGAGGCGTCTACCTTGGCGATATGCATGCCATGCAGGGCGATGGCGAAATAGCCGGCCATACCACTGATGTGTCAGGCATAGTCACGCTTCAAGTAAATGTCATTAAAGGCCTTAACATTGAAGGGCCTCTTATACTCCCGGTTCATGAAGATTTGCCTTATCTGGCTAAACCTTTTACAAAAGAAGAAAGAGAAAAAGCTGAACGACTGGCTAAAGACTGGCATATGGAACAGCAGCTGGAAAAATCATTACCCCTGTCTTTTGTAGGGACAGGCCCTACACTGAATGAGGCAGTAACAAACGGCATGGAAAGAGCGGCCAAACTCCTTGAGGTCTCTGTCCCCGAAGTCATGAATCGGTCTACGATTACAGGTGCGATCGAAATTGGCAGGAATCCCGGCGTAGTTACCGTAACCTTTTTGGTTCCTGTGGAAGAGTTGGAGAAAATCAAACTTGACCGAATTGCCATTGAACAATATGGAGAAGTGGAATAATATTTTAAACTTGAAGGGCTTCCCTTCAAGTTTTATTTATATCATCTGTTCAATCCTCCAGCCTTTTCCTGTACACTAAGTAAAGGCTGGATTTATAGTACGTTTTTGGAGGAAAAATTATGCTGCAAGAGGCTAAACAACGACTGAAAGAACATTACGGATATGATGAATTCCGTGACGGTCAGAAAGAAATACTTGAAAAGGTGTTTCATAATAAAAATACGATGGGAGTCATGCCTACCGGAGGAGGAAAGTCGATCTGCTATCAGATCCCTTCTCTTCTTTTTACAGGAGTCACGCTGGTCATCTCCCCTTTGATCTCTTTGATGAAAGACCAGGTGGATGAACTGCAGGAAGCAGGCATCGAAGCCACATTTATAAACAGTTCCCTCAGTTACGATGAAGTACGTGAAAGGATACAGGGAATCAGGCAGGGTGTTTACCGTCTCGTTTATGTTGCTCCGGAAAGGCTGGAATCTGCAGGTTTTTTAAATATGCTTCAGTCTCTCCCTGTGTCTCTGCTTGCAGTGGATGAAGCTCACTGTTTATCCCAGTGGGGCCACGATTTCAGACCCAGCTACATGAGAATACCTGATCTTGTCTCCCAACTGAATGGAAATCCTGTTGTCCTTGCCCTGACAGCAACCGCCACTCCTGAAGTCACTAGAGACATCAGCAGTGCCCTGGCTATCAATTCGGAGAACGTGGTACAGACAGGGTTTGCAAGGGAAAACTTGTCTTTTCACGTCATAAAAGGGATGGACCGCGACATTTATATAAAAGATTATATAAAGCAAAACGGCACCCATTCAGGCATTATATACGCTGCGACCAGAAAAGAGGTTGAAAGGATCCATGACCAGCTTAGCAGGCTTGGCGTCTCGGTTGGCAAATACCACGGAGGACTGACAGCAGATCAGCGCAGAGACATGCAGGAATCATTTGTTTACGATGATACTCAGGTGATGGTCGCAACGAACGCATTCGGTATGGGGATTAACAAATCCAATGTGCGATTTGTTATTCACGCCCAGATGCCCCGCAATATTGAAAGCTACTATCAGGAAGCAGGCCGTGCCGGGCGGGACGGGGAGCCGAGTGAGTGTATTCTTCTCTTTACTCCGCAGGATATCCGTATTCAGCAATTCCTTATCGAACAGTCCAATATGGATGAGGAACGAAAAGAACAGGAGCACGCCAAGCTCCAGGCAATGGTGAATTACTGTCATACGGAAAAATGCCTGCAAGCCTATATTCTGCACTATTTCGGGGACGAAGACACTACGGCTTGCGGACGCTGCTCTGAATGTGCAGATGACAGGGAATCGGTCGACGTGACAAGGGAAGCTCAAATGGTTTTCTCATGTATAAAAAGAATGAACGAACGGTTTGGAAAAACGATGGTCGCGCAGGTATTAGTCGGCTCAACTAACAAAAAAGTAAAAGATTTCTCCTTTCATAAACTGTCAACCTACGGACTTATGAAAGACCGGACACAAAAAGAAGTCAGCCAGTTTATTGATTACCTTGCGGCCGCCCAGTATTTAAAAATGAGCGGAGGCACCTATCCTGTTTTGCAGCTGACTGAAAATGTGCTGCCGGTCCTGAAAGGAGAAGTAAAAGTTCAGAAAAAGCAAGCACGCAAACCACGTGTGATTTCAAAACAGCACCCGCTGTTTGAAACACTTCGGGAGCTTAGATTATATTTGGCAAAACAGCATGAAGTCGCTCCGTATATGGTTTTTTCAGATCAGACTTTAAATGATATCTGCGCAAAGCTCCCTGAGTCTGAAGACGAACTGCTTGAAGTAAAAGGAGTAGGCCAGGCAAAAGTTGAAACTTACGGAGAACCGTTCCTGAGAGCCGTCCTGGAATATCTGGACGAGCATCCCGAAGAAAAAAAGAGTTTTAAAAGAGCAGCTGCTCCGGTTTCTGGGACGGTTCCCGACGGCATCGGCGTACCAAAAGATAAAACACCCAGCTACTTAAAGACGCTCGAACTTTTCGAATCAGGACGCACAGTGGAAGAAATTGCAGACCTGCGCGGTATAGGCGAACCCACTGTCAAAAACCATCTGCTGCAAGCTGCCGATGAAGGCAAAGATGTTAATTTTAACAGCCTGGTAGACCGCGAACATTTATCCATGGTAGAAGAGGCCGTTGATAGGGTTGGCTTAGAAGACGGCTTAAAACCAATCAAAGAAGCACTTCCCGAAGAAGTAGACTACTTTACAATTAAAGTATTTGTGCAGGATTATTTATTAAGGAAGTAAGAAGGTTCGGGATGGATAGGGAGTAAGTGTCGGGCAGGTCCGTTACACCCACCTCATTTCTAACACTTTTTTCTTCTTTTTACTTCTCTATCCTCCGGTTTTCTTCCTGATACATAGGTAGGTGCTCCTGCGCCGCTTTCGCTTGCTCGTCGCAGGTAAAGAGTGCTACACCGGTTGTACCTACCTCACTTTCTGCGTTTTTTCTTCTTTTTACTCCCTCATCCTCTTGTTTTCTTCCTGATACACCTGTTGGTGTTACTCTGGTAGCACCTACCTCACTTCGCTCTCGCTTGCTCGTCGCAGGTAAAGAGTGCTACACCCGTTGCACCTACCTCACTCCCTGTGCTTTTTCTTCTTTTTCCCCTTGCTTTTTCCACAAAAAATCCCCCCATGCTTTTGCATGAGGGGACAATAAAGTCTATTTTTTATAAGAACATGACGAACAGGAAGCCTAATGTAACGGCGACTACACTGGTGACAAGTCCCGGGAGCATGAAGCTGTGATTAAGGACGTATTTCCCGATTTTTGTCGTGCCTGTCCGGTCGAAATTGATTGCTGCGATGATTGGCCCGTAGTTAGGGATAAAGAAGTACCCGTTGACTGCAGGAAACATGGCAATCAGGAAAAGCGGGTTGATGCCAAGACTCAATCCTAATGGCATAAGGGCTCTGACTGTTGCAGCCTGGCTGTTTAATAAGATTGACATTATAAACAGGGCTAAGGCAAAAATCCATGGAGCTGCGGATACCATGCCTTGGACTGCCGGTTCGATCGTATCCATGTTGGCCTGGAAGAACGTATCCCCCATCCACGCGATCCCGAAAATAGCCACAACAGCGACAATACCTGCACGGAAAACTGTTCCGCCTGCTACTTTTTGCACGTCTGCTTTACAAATAAGAATGATTAATGCTGCGACTGTAAGCATGATAATCTGGATAGCGAAAGGCATTGACAGCTGTTCGATTTCGCCTTCAACGTTCCAGGCAGGCCGCATTTCCGGAAAACTTCCTAACAGAACGATTAATACTGCCCCGAACATAAACAGGGCTACCGACACTTTTGAAAGACCGGTGATCACCATGTTTTCACGCTCAGTTTTAATCGGCGCCAGTCCTTCTTCTAAGCGATGGTTATATTCAGGATCTTCATCGAGCTCCGCACCGCGTTTTCTAATAGTAAAAGCTGCTACCATAATACCAATAAATGTAGCCGGGATCGTTACTCCAAGAATTTGAAGGAGGGTGATATCGTAGGGTGCCAGTAAAGCGAGCAATGCGACGGTAGCTGCTGATATCGGGCTCGCTGTGATCGCCTGCTGGGAGGCAATAACGGCAATGGACATCGGCCGTTCAGGCCGGACTTTTGACTCCTGGGCTACCTCAGATATAACCGGCAATAACGTATACGCGACATGGCCTGTACCTGCGAAGAAAGTGAAAAAGTACGTTACGACAGGGGCCATAAAGGTGATCCTGTCAGGGTTTCGCCGTAAAGCTTTTTCAGCGAGAGTCACTAAATAATTCATCCCTCCTGCCGCCTGCAGGGCTCCCGCTGCCGTAATAACGGCTACGATCATGAGCATGACATCAATCGGCGGAGCCGTGGGCTGCAGCCCAAAACCGAATGTCAGTATGGCGAGACCTACGCCCCCCATAACCCCGAGGCCGATCCCCCCGATTCTTGCACCTATAAAAATAGCAATAATAACAACTAAAAACTGTAACCAGAACAACTGACTCACCTTTTCTCTTTAAGTTTGATTTCTAAGATGTTTCGATCATACAACTGTCAGCAGTAAAAATGTTGCAAATGCTCATATATTCACAAAGTTTTCAGAGATTTTGCAATATCTCCCTGACGTGTCAGATCAGCTTTCCTTCACTATCATAGATTTTTTTCTGATAGTGAAAATTAGGTGATACAAATTCATCATTATATTCATTATGAAAAATATGTGTAGCCGCGGGGGATACAGGCGGGATCAGCCAGCTCCACTTTCCTGTAAGCGGCCTTCCGGCTTCCGCTTCACGTCTCTCAAACGTTTTAAACTGGTCAGCAGCTGTGTGATGGTCAACAATACTGACCCCATTTTTTTGAAAAGAGTAAAGCACAGCGCGATTTAACTCAACGAGGGCCCGATCCTTCCATAAAGAAGAAGCTTTAGACGTATCCAGGCCAATTTTCTCGGCGACAGCCGGAAGCTTATGATAGCGGCTTTCATCTGCAAAATTTCTCGCACCGATTTCCGTTCCCATATACCAGCCGTTAAAAGGCACAGCAGGATACTCCAAACCGCCGATTTCAACGAGCATGTCTGAAATGGCAGGGACTGCATACCATTCCAATCCTAATTCGTCTATTGCCGGAATGTCAGGATGGGTGATCGGTACTCTGAGAATGTCTTTTTCATTCAGTTCACGCCATGTGACTGTACCGTCTTCCAGTTTAATGACGAGTGGAAGGACATCGAAAGGCGTCCCCTCTCCCTGCCAGCCCAGAGAATGGCACAGCTTTGTAAAAGGCACAGACGCTGGATCTCCTGTCACTGTTTCTTCTTTTTCATACCCCGCATATCTGATGAGCTGATGATTTAACAGTGTAACAGGGGCGGCCCCATTTTTTCTAGGCGCAAAGAAGGTCATAGCAGGTCTTATTTTTCCATTATTAGTGGCAAAGCGGAGATGACTCTCTAATGCTTCGAATACATCTTCTTCATGGCGTAAATCTCGTGCATCTATGACTGTGAGCGTTTCCCAGAATAAACGGCCGATACATTTATTCGCATTCCGCCATGCCATCTTTGCCCCGTGTTCCAGCTCGGTAAATGTATGTGTGTAATGGTTTGTCTCCCATATTTCTGTTTTAATTTCTTTCAGCCTGTTCTCTATGTCTTCTTCTTTATTTAATTCTTTATAACAGATCGAAATAAATGCTTTTGCCTTTTGAAATAACTGATTCACGCGGCTCCCACCTTCATGATTAATTGGAATCTTTTGTCCATCCATTCCTCATATGATAGTATATAATTAACATAAAATAAAATGTTTTAACCACTGGGGGTGCCGTCTGGCTGAGACAGGCTATGTCCTGATCCCTTTGAACCTGATCTGGGTGATACCAGCGTAGGAAAGTGGAACAAAGCTGGCAACGGAAATATTCTGGCGCTGTTCCATTTTGGACAGCGTCTTTTTGTTTTTAAAAATGAGAAAGGTGGATGATTATGTTACCAGTACACCATTTACGGGAGAAAATCCGGGAGACTTCCCCGCTTATTCATAACATCACCAATATGGTAGTGACAAACTTTACAGCAAACGGCCTGTACGCGATTGGGGCAAGCCCGGTCATGGCTTACGCGGAAGAAGAAGTTGAAGATATGGCACGGGCGGCCCAGGCGCTTGTATTGAATATCGGGACACTGACTCAGACGGAAGTCGATGCCATGCTTCTCGCCGGAAAGGCTGCTAATAAAGCCGGAACCCCGGTCATTCTCGATCCAGTCGGCGCCGGAGCCACCCCTTTCCGGACGAGAACAGCAAAGCAGCTGCTGAGCGAACTGGATATTTCAATTGTCCGGGGAAATGCGGGTGAAATAGCTAATCTTTCTGAGAACAAGGTAGAAATGAGAGGAGTCGATTCCACTGCAAACCTGGAGAATAAAGCTGAGACAGCGAAAAATACAGCTGAAACGTGGAATTGCGTAGTGGCGTTAACTGGGGAAACAGACATCGTTACTGACGGAACACAAACGTACACTTTGACTAACGGTCATCCCCTCCAGTCAAAAGTGACTGGTGCAGGGTGCCTGCTGAGTGCTGTAACAGGGGCTTTTGCTGCTGTTCATGACTCTACCCTGGAAGCTGCTGCTGCGGCCGTAAGCTTTTACGGGATTGCAGCCGAAGTGGCTGCTTTAAAAGAGGAAAATATGGGACCGGGCCACTTCCAGATTCACTTCCTTGATGCGCTTCACCAAGTAACATCTGAACAAATTGAGAGACTTTCAAACAATTAGAGGAGGAACTGCTATGCTGCCAAAAGCTCTTACAATCGCTGGATCTGATAGTGGCGGAGGCGCCGGTATCCAGGCTGACCTTAAAACTTTTCAGGAGCTGGACACTTTCGGCATGAGCGTCATCACTGCGGTAACCGCCCAGAATACCGAAGGCGTCCAGGGCGTTTATCCTGTAGAAAGCGAAGGAATAGACCAGCAGATTACTTCTGTTATGGACGATATCGGCACAGACGCTGTAAAGACCGGTATGCTGTTTGATAAAGAAATCATCGGGATCGTTGCTGAAAAAGCCCGTTATTATAAGTGGCCTAACCTGGTGGTTGACCCGGTGATGGTATCCACTTCAGGATCCAAACTATTAAAAAATGAAGCTATTGATGCGTTAATTAATGAGCTGATACCGCAGGCGGCGATTATAACCCCCAACATTCCTGAAGCAAAGGAATTAACAGGGCTGCCGATCCAAACTGTTGACGAGAAAAAAAACGCCGTTAAAGAAATGTATAAGATGGGCGCTTCAGCCGTCCTTCTTAAAGGCGGACATGAAAAAAATAAAGGTAAAGTGGTTGATCTGTTTTATGACGGCCGCACCTTCCATTATCTCTCTGTGTCCGAAATTGACACCCCTCATACTCATGGGACAGGCTGTACGTATGCGGCAGCTATTACTGCCAACTTAGCTAAAGGGCTCCCTCTTTCTGAGGCAGTCAGGAAAGCTAAAATGTTTATTCATGCTGCTATTATGCACGGGTTTTCAATCGGTAAAGGCCCCGGCCCAACGAATCATGCCGCCCTGCGGCTTTACCCGGATGCGGGAGTTGAAATGGAGGTGGAAACGGAATGATCAGAAGAGATCCTGTCACCTTGAAAAAAGCGTTAAAAGTCTATTTTATATGCGGAACGCCAAACGTCAGCAGACCACTGACAGAAATTTTAAAAGAAGCCATCCATGGCGGAGCCACGATTTTTCAATTTCGCGAAAAAGGGGTAAAAGCCTTAACAGGGGAAAAGAAAAAAGAGCAGGCTGCCAAGCTGCAGGCCATCTGCCTTGAAAATGGCATTCCTTTTATTATTAATGATGATGTCGAACTTGCCGTCGAACTAAATGCTGACGGCGTTCACGTAGGTCAGGATGACACGAGTGCCCGGGAAGTAAGAGCTAAGATTGGTCCTGATAAAATTTTGGGAGTATCTGCCCATTCACTTACTGAAGCTGTTCAGGCAGAAAAAGATGGGGCTGATTATATAGGCGTCGGCCCTGTTTTTGTCACCTCCTCAAAGGATGACGCTGAAGAGGTCTGCGGCCCCGAAAGAATATCAGAATTTCGGGAAGAGGGCCTGAATCTTCCCATTGTGGCTATTGGCGGCATTACATTTGAAAACACGCCAGCTGTCATTCGTGCAGGGGCAGATGGCGTTTCTGTTATATCTGCGATCGCCTCCTCCGCTTCACCTGCTGATGCGGCAAATAAACTTTACCGCAAAGCGTCCAGCTGAGAGAAGGCTTGTTTTCATTTCCGGAGGTGGGCTAAAATAAAAATACTGGAATACGTTTATAACCAAACTATTCCAGTATTCTTGGAAATTAAAAAATGGAGGGAAAAACTTTGCATATCGGCAAAAGAATTAAATTTCTCCGCAATCAGAAGGGACTTTCCCAAACCAGTATCTTTAAAAATATTATTTCAGCTTCCCATTACAGTAATATCGAAAGCGCCCGTTATGAAGCGTCCAGTGATATCCTTTGCCAGATCGCCAGCCGGCTTGAAGTCCCTGACGATTATTTAACTCTGTACAGCCTCCCTTCTCCGTCTTTAGCAAGAAAAATCCAGGAATACGAAAAAGCTGTAAAACAGTCTTTAACCGACGGTGACATCGTACTGGAAAAATATAGAGAAGACTTATCATATATTCCTTCCCTGACACAGGAATTTGACTTTCTTTTAATACACTCCGGCCATCTGCTTCGCAAAGGCGATCTCTCTGCCGCTGAAGAGAAGTATAAACAAATTTCTTATTACCTGGAAGCTTCCTCAATTGAAAGCCATCCAAAACCAATCCGGTTCAAATTCTATTATGTTTCAGGAATGCGTCATTTTTTAAAGAGAAACTATCCTGAATGCTATGAAAACTACTCGCTAGCCTTAAACAATGTGACAGAAGAAGAGGATGAAGCGCGCGTCAGGCAGAATACAGCTCTGCTTCTTTTCCAGACCTATGATTATCATCGCTCGTTAATCCACGTCAAGAAGGCAAGAAACCTGTTTATGAACTTGCATAAGTGGCTGGATACCGTTAAAGCAGATACGCTCATGGGAATTCTGTATACGGAAAATAAAGAATATGACTCGGCAAAAAAAGTATTATCAAAAGGACTTGAGTTAGCCAGAGACCGCAATTATACAGAAGAGCAGGCTAATATCCTTCATAACCTTGGCATGTTAAAACAAGAGCAGGGAAAATATGAGGAAAGCATTGCTTGTTTCAAAGAAAGCCTGGAGATAAAAGAGCGCCATTTCTCCAGTAATGACTCTTACCACGTAAACAGTCTGTTTAAATCTTACTACTGCATCTTAGCTGGTTATTTCTCATCTAAAAGGTTAGATGAACTGGACAAGCTGTTAAAAGATGCAGACAGCTATTGCCATACCGAGTTGCACAGATACAGAATACAGGTTATGGAAGCAAAGCTGGCTTTCGAATTAAAAGATTTCGAGACTTATGAAAACAAAATGAAACAATCGATAGATTATTTTTTCAAAAACAGGCTATGGGAATATATAGAGGAAATAGCTGAACAATTCAGCAGCTACCTCTCAGATAAAAGGCATTACAAGAAAGCCGGTGAGTATTTGAAAATTGAATTAGAAGCTGTGAAAAAACTGTATAAGGAGCGGTCTCGGTGATAAAAAAAACACGTAAAACCGTTGTCACTGTCCTTATGCTCATGCTTATATTCACTTTTTCACCAAGGGAGGACACAGCATCACAAGATTATGATGATCCCCGTCCTTCATCATTAAGTATTGGCGAGTAGCCGTTTTCATGTAAAAAAAGACCGGCCTTGAGGAAAACTCAAGGCCGGTCTTTTCGGTTGAAAGGTGTAAGGGTGAGGTATTTCTCAGGGGGGGATTTTTGTCAAAATTTGTTATACGGTAGAGTTCGCCATTTATAACGTAGAGTACAACATCTATACGGTAGAGTCCGCCATTTATAAGGTAGAGTTACTCATTTATACGGCAGAGTCCCGCATAAAGGGAGCTCCCCTTCACCTCAAAGCAGCCCCCTGCCAACCACCTTTTCAGTCCGCTTCAAGCGGGATATGCTTGCCAGCCACTCCGTCAAAGTAACCGAGATCAGTAAGTTTCAGTTCAGGAATAACAGGAAGGCACATAAAGGAAAGTGCTGAAAAAGGGTTAAACTGGCCGGTAAATCCAAGAGTTTCGAGACCTTTATCCAGCTCTTTTAAATTAGTATATGTCTCTTCCACACCGCCTGAGGACATCAGCCCGCCGATGTTTAACGGCAGACGGGCAATGACATTGCCTTCTTCGACAAGGACCATTCCTCCATCCATTTTTTCAACTTCCCTGGCAGCTTGAAGCATATCTTTATCATTAGCCCCAGCAACAACAAGATTGTGGGAATCATGCGCGACCGTCAGAGCAACCGCTCCCCCGGACAGGCCCAATCCGTTAATAAATCCTAAACCGATATTTCCTGTCATGTGGTGGCGTTCAATTACAGCCATTTTTAAAAGATCCTTTGCTGGCGCCGCTTCAAATAATCCCTTTCTCTCGTCTGGATTAACAATTATTTTTTCAGTCACCAGGCTGTTTGGCCGGAGCTTAATTGCATGGGCTTTTCCTGTTTCTGACACCGGAACAGCCAGGCTTTCTTCCGTAATCTCAGGCAAGTTAACGGTTTTCAGAAGATCGTTGCCTGGTCTTTTTACAAGCTTTTCATCTGTGAGCATTTTCCCGTCACGTGCAGCGAGCTTCCCGTTTTTGTAAACGTCTGAGACGGTAAAAGCCTTCAGATCATCCACCAGAAGCAGATCAGCGTCAAAACCTGGCGCCACTGCTCCTTTCGTCTTAAGCCCGTAACATTCCGCGGCATTTAAAGTTGCAAGCTGAATGGCGAGAAGGGGATCGAGTCCGTTTTTAACAGCTAATCTGACATTATCGTCTATACTGCCTTTTTCAAGAAGTTCATCAAGATGCTTATCGTCTGTACAGAAAAGAAACCTTCGTGAGTTTCTTTCATTCACCACAGGAATAAGGGCTTCTAAATCCTTTGCACCCGAGCCTTCACGTATAATGACATACAGGCCTTTGCGAAGCCTGTCACGGGCTTCTTCGGCTGTGGTGCACTCGTGGTCTGTTGAAATTCCTGCTGTGCCGTACACATTCATCGCATGGGAACCCAGGCCTGCCCCATGCCCGTCAATCACCCGATCGCGAACGCGTGCATCGTGGATTTTGGCCGCCATATCTTCTTGTGCCTCAGCTGTTGACGGATAATCCATCACTTCTGCCAGACCGAGGACACGACTATGGCTGTAAAACCCTTCCAGATTTTCCGCTGAGAGAACGGCACCCGAATTTTCAAACGGTGTGGCCGGGACGCAAGATGGCAAATTGACAAACACATCTAACGGAATGCCTTCAGAATCGTCCAGCATAAACTGGATTCCTTTTTCTCCTGTCACGTTGGCAATCTCGTGGGGATCCGTTACAACCGAGGTCACTCCGTGCGGCACGACAATTTGAGAGAAATGGCTTGGCGGCACCATTGACGATTCAATATGAACGTGCCCGTCAATCAGCCCTGGGACAATGTATTTCCCGCTGGCATCCACTTCTTTCTTTCCTTCATATTCTCCAATTCCAATGATTTTTCCATCTGTAACTGCCACGTCTGCCGTCTCCACGTCCAAAGTGAAGACGTTTACGATTTTGCCGTTTTTAAAAACGAGATCGGCTTCCTGTGCTTTATTAGCAGACCTTATTTGATTAATTAACTCTTTTTTATTATTCATCGCCATGACTCCCTTTTTATAAAAAAGCTTCAGGTATTTTCATACCCTGAAGCTTTATAAATGTAATTGTCTTTATTATACATAATAAGAGGTCAGACATCTATCCTGTTTCACTAAATTGTCAGATCATCTCACACTATTTAACCTGTTTCTTTTTTCAACTGGCTGGTATACAGATCAGCGTAAAACCCGCCTTCTTCCAGCAGTTCGTCATGTGAGCCTTTTTCAATCATCCGGCCTTGATGGAGCACGATAATTTGATCCGCCTGCTGGATTGTATTCAGCCTGTGGGCAATCACAAAACTCGTTCGTCCTTTCATCAGACGCTCGAGCGCCTCCTGGATTTTAAGCTCTGTAACCGTATCAATACTGCTTGTTGCTTCATCGAGGACTAAAATGGACGGGTCAGAAAGGAGAGCTCTTGCAATCGACAGCAGCTGTTTCTGTCCCTGGCTGATCCCGCCTCCTTCTGCATCAATTTCAGTATCATATCCATCAGGCAGCCTGCTGATAAAAGAATGGGCATTGGCAAGTCTGGCGGCTTCAACAACCTCTTCATCTGATGCATTCAGTCTGCCATAACGGATATTTTCCCGGATGGTTCCTTGAAACAGGAACGAATCCTGCAGAACAAAAGCCATGTGTTTTCTTAAGGATTCCCGTTTAACGGTTGAAGTATCCGTCCCATCTACCAGTAATGCCCCTTTATCAGGGTCATAAAACCTTGATAACAGGCTGATCATCGTCGTTTTTCCGGCGCCTGTTGGACCAACAAAGGCAACCGTTTCACCTGCCTGCACGCGGAAAGAGATATTAGTAACCGTGTTCTCCTCTTTCTCATATGAGAAAGACACGTCGTCAAATGTGACTTCCCCGGTTACCTCTTCTAATTCCCCGTGTGTCTCCTCATCACTTATCTCATCAGGTTCGTCCATGATTGAGAAGACTCGTTCCGCACCCGCAATAGCCGAAAGAAGGGTGTTAAACTGGTTGGCCAGATCGTTCAGCGGACGTGTAAACTGACGGGCGTATTCTGCAAAGATAACGATCACACCAATTGTAATCATGTCGTAGAGGACAAAGATCCCGCCCACGCCGGCAATAATTGCAAAGCTCAAGTTATTCAGCATGTTCATGAGCTTAGGGATAAACCCGGAAATCGTCTGGGCCCAGAAACCGGCTTTTCTTAATTCGGTATTCCGCTCTTCAAACCCCTCAATAACTTTCTCTTCCTGTGAGAATGTTTTGATAATCCGCTGGCCGGACATCGTTTCCTGAATATAGCCGTTCAATTCGCCCAAATTCGACTGCTGGGCTTTGAATAGCTTACCCGTCCGCTTTGTAATCCACTTCATGCCGAGCACCATCGCCGGCACAATCGTCAAAGTGATCAGCGTCAGCAACGGGCTCAGATAAAGCATGACAGAAATAGTTCCAATGAGAGTCAGTACACTGGAAAAAATCTGGATAACGGAACTGTTCAATGTGTTGCTTACATTTTCGATATCGTTAGTCAGCCGGCTCATTAACTCCCCGTGCTTTCGTTTATCAAAAAACGGGACTGGTAGTTTATGAAGATGGTTAAACAGCTGTGTGCGTATAGTAAAAACCGTTTTTTGCGCAATCCGGACCATCCAGAAGTGCTGGAGGAACACGGACAAAGAATGGAAAAGGTAAATCAGAGCCAGTCCTCCAAGCACCCATAGAAGGGCTGCCGTATCCTGGTTGACAATAAATTCATCGATTGACACACCGACAACAAACGGCCCGAGTAAAGCAAAGAAAGAACTGAAAAAGATCATCAGGAGAACGAGGAACAGTTTTCCCCTGCTTTCTGAAAGGTACTTCCAAATCCGTTTTAACGTCCCTTTCCAATCCTCAGCGCGTTTCTTTGAAGGGGCTGCTCCATCCGTGTCCTGTTCTGTTAATTTGATTTTTTCATGGCGGAAAGGCTCAGTCAGCTTATCTAACATCTGCCATCCCCTCCTTTCCAAACTGGGATTCATAGATTTTCCGGTAAAGAGGAGAGGTGCTGAGCAGTTCATCATGCGTGCCTTTCGCTGTAATGGTCCCGTCCTCCATAAGAAGAATCTGGTCAGCATTCATGGTCGTGCTCATTTTCTGGGTAATCATCAGCGTGGTGCATGAGTACTCTTTTAAGGCTTCGAGAAGCTTCTTCTCCGTTTTGACATCCAGTGCACTCGTGCTGTCATCCAGAAGAAGAATTTTCGGCTGCCGTATGAGCGCTCTGGCAATGGAAATCCGCTGCTTCTGCCCTCCGGACAAATTGACGCCCCTTTGTCCGATAACCGTTTTTGATCCGTTAGGAAGTTCAGTCACCGCATCATGTATTTGAGCATCTTTTAATGCTTTGATCATGTCATCTGTGCCGGCATCTTCTTTACCCCAGAGAAGGTTCTCTTCAATCGTTCCCGTAAACAGCATCACTTCCTGGGGGACATATCCGATTTCACGACGCAAATGATTAAGCTTCATTTCGCGTATATCATGTCCGTCTATCCTCACCGATCCGTCGTCAAGATCGTAAAGTCTCGGAATCAGCTGGAACATCGAGGTCTTTCCCGACCCTGTTGCACCTAGTACTGCAATTCTTTCACCAGGTTCCGCCCTGAAAGAGAGATTATTCAGCACCTGCTGGCTGGATCCAGGATAACGGAACGATACACCATCAAACTCAATAGCCCCCTTCTCCACTTTTGCAGCCGGCTCACTTGAGTCAGTATCTTTAAGGTCAGCTTCCGTCTCAAGCACATCCGCAATTCTTTCCGAGGAGGCCCGAGCCCGTGAAAAAATAATGATAATCATTGAAAAGATCGACAGCGCCCCTGTCATACGGGTCACATAGTTAACGATCGCAACCACTTCACCGACAGATGCTCCTCCTGTGTTTACCCCAATGCTTCCAAACCAGAGAACCGCCATAATACTTCCGTTCATCACAAGCAAAATGACCGGCATCGTTGTTTCTATCAGCCTGAGCGCTTTAACGGTTTTCTGCCTCAACTCATCTGAAGCTCCTGTAAACCGCTTTGATTCATGATGGCGGCGGATAAATGACTTTATCAGGCGGATCGCTGTTAAATTTTCCTGCACCACATTATTGACTCTGTCTACCCTTGCCTGGACAGCTTTAAACAGGCTGCCCGCTTTTCTGACGAGCCACAGTAAAAACACCACAAGCACAGGGATCGTCAGGACAAGTATGAGGGCCAGCTGAGCATTGACCAGCAGGGCCATAATGACCGATCCCACTACAAGAAGAGGTGCTCGCAGCATAATCCTCAGGCTCATGAATATCGTATTCTGAATCTGGTTCACGTCATTTGTCATCCGTGTCATCAGTGATGAAGTAGGAAACTGGCTGAAGTTTGAAAAAGCAAACGACTGTACTTTATCAAATAGTCTGCTTCTAATATCGAAGCCCGTATTCTGGCTCACGTGTGCGGCATAAAACGAATTCGTAATTCCTGCTGCAAAAGCCAGAAACGACAATCCAACCATCACTCCTCCCCACGTCATCACCACTGAAAGGTCTTCCTGCATAATCCCGTCATCTATAATCCGTGACATAAGGAACGGCTGTACCAGCTCCACAGCAAGCTCAACTAAAGTTAAACTGAGTGCTATAAATACAGCAAACCGGTACGGCCCTAAAAAAGATAATACTCTTTTCATTCCTACCGCTTCCTTCAAAATCTATTGTTAATAAACATTTTTTATGGGTTGTGTGAGGGCCGGACAATCTTCCATTGAAGGCTCCCCCGGCGTCCTCCATTTATTTGTCAGTTGGTAATTACTTTACCATACTTTAAGCCAGGCGGCGGGGAATTTGCTTCGGATTGGATAGCACTTATGGAAAGCTATTTTACAACCAGAGAAAAAAAAGACATAAAAAAATTGAGGATTATTATCCTCAATTTATACTGGGTGTATTTTAAGATTTATCAATCTGGCTACATTCTCTGCCGTTTGTTTAAGGTGATTTTTAGAAACAGCTGGAAGGTCTTCGAAGGTGACAATTTCAGATAGTGAACTGAAAACAGCATCAATACCAGCTTCATAAACAGATTCATACCCTTCACAAACACTGCCGCAAATGGCTATCACAGGTACATTATATTTTTTAGCTACTTCTGCAACATAAACAGGTGTTTTTCCATAAATTGTCTGATGATTAATTCCACCTTCACCCGTAATAACCAGGTCTGCATTTTGGATGAAGCTTTCTAATCCGGTAACATCAGTAACAATTTTACCGCCTCGTTCAAGTGTAGCAGGCATAAAGGCTAAAAATCCTGCTCCGAGACCACCGGCTGCCCCTGCTCCCGGGACAGTCTCTACCTCTTTTCCTAATTGCGATTTAATAAGTGCAGCATAATGAGCCAAAGCCTCATCTAATAAGAGGATATCTTTATCTGTCGCCCCTTTTTGCGGTCCGTAGACGGCTGAAGCTCCTTTGCTTCCAGTGAGCGAATTGTCCACATCACATGCCACTCGGATCTTTACGTCCTTTAATCTAGGATCTAAATTTGAAGTGTCAATGGTTGCTAACTCTTTCAAAGCTAGGCCGCCTTTTGCAATCTCGTTTCCAGAATAATCCAAAAGACTTCCTCCAAGAGCTTGAAACATACCTGATCCTCCATCGTTAGTGGCACTTCCGCCAATTCCGATAATAAACTTTTTAACCCCAAGATCTAATGCGGCTTTTATTAGCTCACCGGTTCCGTAAGTTGTAGTTATTTTAGGATCTTTTGAATGGTTAGGTACAAGGTGTATTCCTGATGCAGAAGCCATTTCTATGACTGCTGTCTTTTCATCTCCCAATATCCCAAAAAAAGCTTCAGTTTTATCTCCCAAAGGACCTTGTACATCTTGAGCTACAAATCGCCCCCCTGTAGCGTCTACTAAAGACTGGACCGTTCCTTCTCCTCCGTCTGCCATAGGGCATTTGATTATCTCCGCATCATTCCAAACTTTTTGTATACCTGATTTAATAGAATCAGCAACTTCCATCGCTGTTAAACTTTCTTTAAAAGAGTCTGGTGCTAAAATAACCTTCATAATAGTATTCTCCTTTTCTGCTTATATTAAAATAATTGAAAAACTCCAAACAGGAGGGTTGAAATAATAGCCAGAGTCAAACCTACAAGCGATTCATACGGAATCAGCTTCAGCCTTTCCTGAATTCCCATCAGTACACTTCCTGCTGTTGCATGGAAAAAGCTCCCGTGCGGCATATGATCAATTACTGTGGCCCCAGAATGAATCATCGCTGCTCCTGCAAGCCCGGCTACTCCCATCTCTAACAAGGTTCCGCTGAACACTTCACTAGCAACTACTGCACCTGCTGTAGTAGAAGCAGTGGCTCCTGACATAAATATCCCCGAGGCAGGTGCCAAAGCATAACTTGGCAAGCCAAGAAATTCAATACTATCAATAAGAACATACTGTAAACCTGAATTTGAAATGATACCAGCGAGTGTACCAGTCCCTAATAAAAGAACTGCTACTGGTGCCATCTTACTTAAACCTGAAATAATAAAAGTGTTAATTCCTTTTATTTTTCCCATTACAAGGGCTCCTGCAATACCTCCTGCCGGTAAAGCAAGCATTGGATCAACTTCTATACCAAACAATGGCCTTAAAACTAACAAACCAATAGCAACTAACGGAGCAATAATCGCAGTGAACATCGACGGGATACGTTGGTCTGAATTATCTTGAATATCCTCATTAGGCACCATCGTACCTTTTTGTGAAACTCTTTTAGCTAAAATATATGTAACAATTACTCCAAACACAGCCGGAATAATCCCCGCAGCCATCACTGAAGTTAAAGGTACGTTAAAAGATTCTGCTACAGCAATGGTATTCGGATTAGGAGACATGATATTCCCGGCTTTACCTCCCCCTACCATAGCAAGCAGGATCGCTGTCCGGGACAAACCAGCTCTGTTAGCAATGGCTAAAGCAATAGGAGCTACTGTAATGACTGCCACATCAACAAATACACCGACCGCTGTTAACACCATTGTTGCTAACACGAGAGCCAACAATGCTTTCTTTTCTCCGAGTTTTCGGACTACGCCATTAGCAAGTGAAGCAGCAGCCCCTGATTCAATAAGCACACCTGCAAGTACACCTGCTGCTAAAATACGAAGTACAGCTGGTATTATGCCTTCTGCACCTTCCATCATTAAATCAACTGTTGTAGTAAGACCTGCACCGCCCAGCAATCCGCCTGTTAAAGCTCCAGCAACAAGTGCATAAACAGGAGGAACTTTCCTTAAAATTAATACAATTGAGATCACTAATGCTATAACTGCCCCTAAAGCACTCACTGGCATGATCATCCACTCCTTAAGTTATCTTTAGATTGATAACTTAAGTGTAAGCGCTTAAAATTTGAAGTTCATTATGCAAATGCATAAATGTAAACGAATTCTTACCAAAATATTTGTGCATAGGAGTCTAATAGAATTTATTTTTTAATAAGCAGATACAATATAAGTAAAATAAGTCTTTAATTTTGCGAGGATCTTTACCGGTTAAGTCATAAATTTTCTCTAATCTGTAGGTAAGAGTATTACGGTGAATATATAAATCACTAGCAGTTTTATTAATTTGACCATTATTATCAATAAAACACTCAAGCGTTTGAAGCAACTCTTTATTTTCTTTATTCTTTGGCAGAGGATTATAAATTGGAAACCCCATTATCGTAGCTTCATCTTTAAATAGCTTATGGATTAACACGTCAATAATTCTCTCATCATAAGGAATCACTTTATCTTGTACTTCAAGTTTTTTACTGACATCCAATGTATTAATTGCCTGTTCGTATGAAAAAATAATATCCTTATAATTGTCATATACATGACCTGTTGTAAATAAGAGGTCATCTCTTCCAAAATACCCTGCCCATTGTTTTGCTGTATTAGATAATTGGAGGTTAGACTCAGCACATTTAATAATAATAATATTTTCATTTATAATACTCAGTACATCTTCCACATTCAATAATGGTGCAAAAGCTTTTTCTAACTTTTCTAAAGACGCCCTGATATAGTAATTGTTTTCCATTTGAAGATTTATAACAATAATTCCTCTTTTTTTAGATAAATCTACACCTAAAAATTTTGCTTTTTTCAAAAATACTCCTTCTGTAAGACCCTTCCCTGAAATCCATTGGTTCGTAAATTCACGCTTAATTCTCTCATCATACTGAATTTGCTTTAGTAAAAATGACTGTTCTATAATCATTTCTGCTGTCATTTTTACTAACTCGCCATATCTCCTCACCTCGGAAGTAGCACCAGTAATACCTACCGTGCCCATGACTTCTTCTTGAAAACAAATGGGTAAATTAATGCCTTGTTTTACCCCTTTCCAAACTTGTTCCTCCTGTGCTGATATTTCAATATTGTCTCTTTTTTTCTGAATTTCCTTAGCACCTTCATGTATAGTGCCTATTCTGTCTCTATCTCCTGACGCTATAATTACACCTTTATTATCCATCACATTAATATTATAATTTAATATTTCCATCGTTCGGCTTACAATGTTTTGTGCTACTTCCGGCGTTAACACACGCATCTCTCCATTCTATTCATTAACAATAAAAGGTGGATAATTTATAACTGGCAGTAAGGAAAATAAAAGGTCTTTAGTTCCCCTTTATCCTGCTCTTCACTTAGAATAACTAATTCGTGTTAAATAATCCATTTGTCGACGACTGGGTATTGTTCACTATACGCCACACAGCCTTTCGTCAGGAAGAGCAAGCCGTTAAAATAGACACTCTTAGCAAAAGAACCTTGGCCCCCTCTTCATTTATTCGCTTGGTTTTACGGGTTTATATTTAAAGAATTCTCGGGTATAATAATTACAAGAAGTCATAATATAAAAAAGACCGCCAGTGCGGGTAACACTGACGGTCTGCAATAGTTCAGTTCCCTTAAGGGGATTGGCACAGGATTGAAAGCCCATTTAATAAGCCTTTACCACTGAGCCGTCAACTCATAAGTGGGGGCTTATTTTTTATGGTTAAATGCCAGCATAGCGACAATTAATATCCCAAAAGAGATCATTAACGATAACGCTTCTGCAACTGTGACCATATAGGCATCACCCCCTTTCGGAAGGTGAGCCAACCCCCTATGAGTTTCCAAACTATCACCAGGCTATTATACCATATTTTTCTTAAAATGAGACGCTAACCCTTGATAAATCCACACTTTCAAGTCGCTTGAAATCATAGAATTTACAAAGTATTTACTTCTATTATTACCGAAAAAAATAAGCGCCGCAGGCCAATTCATTTCAGTCTCCGCGATAAGCCATGCCATACGTAGTAAACTTCCTCAGACAACCTGGCCGCATCCTGCTGAAGCCAGCCATGCAAATCACGGAGGGCTCTGTCTTCCGCTTCTGCCGGGACAATTCCTTTACCCATTTCGAGCATAATAAGACACACCCTGACGCCGCGAAATTCTTCTTCTCTCACAAGATCTGTAAGGAGCTTATAATACTTCCTGCGAAGTGTATCCATCTGACTGGCTTCTCCGAGTCTGATATCCTCCCGCAGCCAGTTTTCCCACCCCTCAAGTACAAGGCCCTCACCCGGCTGCCAAACGTGTAACCAGTTATCCAAACTATCATCATTATAGCTCGACAGCCAGGACAGCTCCCTGGGATCCTCTTTGAAGAGCTCCTTTACAATTCTTCTTTTTCCGCTGAAGGCACCGCCTGTAACGAGTTGCATGTCCACTTGCCTCCTTCGTAAATGAGCTTCAAATAAAGTGCCTGCCCATTCCTTATATTGACGTGCCAGAAAGAGTTGCTTCCCCTAAAGACTGAAACAAGATACCGGATGACTCCGCCGTGTGTCACGGTAAGTACTCTTGTTGTTCTCCCGGCTGCAACATCTTCCTGTCCAGCCAAAAGCTCATTCAGCCACTCGTCAATCCGCTCTGAAAATTCTTCCCACGATTCTCCGCCCGGAATGGGCTGGAGCTGCGGATCATCAATCCACCGGCGGTAATCTTTCAAATTTTTAAGGTCTTCATATGTTTTGCCTTCCCAGTCTCCAAAATCGCATTCTCGTAATCTCTTATCTGTCACTGGATGTGCTCCGGGCATGAGATAATGTATTGTTTCCCGGCAGCGGAGCAGGTCGCTCGTCCAAACCTGGTCAAACTCCATGCCGGCCAGATCAGATTTCAAATCAGCCAGATCAACAAGGCGGTCTTTCATGCAAGCTTCGTCTGTATGACCTAAATAACGCTTCTCCTTATTCCACCTGGTCACCCCGTGACGAACGAGGTAAATATCCAAACTAGGAGCAGTCCCCATAGTTCGCCTCCTTCAATTGCAGTACCTGTTAAATCCCCGTTAATTCCTTTAAATGTTCTGACTGTCCACCATCCGTACAGCCCAATCCCTACCGCAAACACAGGAAGGATCACCCAATACTCCGGCAGGAAAAACACCAGCACTGCCGCTGGCAGAAAGGCTGCCAGTAGATCCGCCGGACCAGTATTCTGTTTCCAGTGCCAGGCGAGTCCTTCCTTTTTTGCAGCGGGCAGTAAAATAAGCAGACACACCGCGGCAAACCTGGCGAGTGCCGGAACCATTACCAGAAATAAAAGACTTCCAGCTGGTACCGCTCCTATAAGCATGTATACAAGCATCGTTTTCCAGCCGAGCAGAAAAAACAGCGCAACGATGCCGAAACTTCCGACGTGAGGATCTTTCATTATCTCCCACTTCTTTTTTAACGGAGCATTTGAGCCGGCCGCATCGGCGACGTCCATCACGCCGTCCAGATGCAGGCCGCCAGTCAGCCATACCCAGAGAGTGACGATCATTAGAGCCATCATCTCAGCTGGTAAAAATGGGGACAGACCCCAGGATACCCCTAAAAGAATACCGCCGGCTGCGATCCCAACCAGAGGGTAACAACGGATAGCCCACCGGCTCGTTTCCGGCGTCCAGGGACACTCCACAGGGACTGGAATTCTCGTAAGAAACTGAACTGCCAGTAAAAAGCCATATACCGTGTTCTTCATCCCGCCTCCCCCTTCCAGTGCAGCGGAAGGCCTGCGTTAACTTGTACGGCCCGATCAGCCTGTGACACTATGAAACGGTGAACAGCCTCCAGTTTATAAGTATAATCAGCTATATACCGGTTACTGGATGGCAGATCTTCATTGACATCATTAGAGACAAAAAGGAGCTGCTGTTCTTTCTCTTTGGCAGACTGAATGAAATCGCTCATGATGTCTATCAGTTTTGACGTGCGTGTTTCCTTTTTATTAAACAGCATGTTATTCAGCCAGACAGTCAGGCAATCAACCAGTAAGACATCACCTTTCCCGCCTGCCTCAACCAACTGCCTAAGATCCCAGGGGACTTCGATCGTCTGCCATATTTCCGAACGTCCGGCCCGGTGGCGCCTGATCCGTTCTGCCATTTCTTCGTCAGAAGCTCTCGCTGTCGCTGCATAAATAAGATTCACTGCTCCATTTTTTCGCTCTGCCTCTTCATAAAGCTCTGCTGCTTTATTTTCGGCATATGTACTTTTGCCGGAACGGGCTCCTCCGGAAATAAACCAGATCATCAGTTATCTCTCCATTCAGCGAGTTTTTCAAGCAGCTGGTCATTCGCCGGTTTGTCCAGAACAGCAAACCGGAGATATTTCCCGTCCAGCCCCTTAAAATTATGTGTGTGCCTGGCAGCGATGCCGTTTTTCAATAAAAATTTAAGCAGATCATCCGCTAAACCAGGGTCTCTCCTGTCCCGAAGGAGATAGAAATTCACGGACGAAGGGGGCATATCAAATTCGAGTGAGGATAAACGGAGCCGGATCCTTTCTAATTCCCCTTTTACATACCGGCTGGACACAGCTGCAAATTCCGCTGCTTCTTCGCCTGCCAGCACCGGGATGAGCGAACTGGCGAAACTGTTGACACTCCATGGCATCTGCCACTCCCCGACAGCACGTATCACCTCAGGAGCCCCAAGCATATAGCCAGCACGAACCCCAGGTACCGCAAACATTTTAGTAAGGGATCTTAATAAGATAAGATTGGAAAACTCGTTTAAAAGGGGCGTTAGATCCCCCTCTTCCTCTGGAAGAAAATCCGCGAATGCCTCGTCGATCACGAGAAAGGTACCCGTTTCTTTCCCTTTTTCCAAAAGTGTGCGGATATCTGCTTCAGACACTACTGTTCCTGAAGGATTGTTCGGACGGCAGATAAAAACCACTTCTGCCTCAGGCAACTCATCCAGAACCTGATCCAGGGGGAAATGAAATTCTTCTTCGACCTTCAAAAAAACAGGCTTTACTTCAAGATGATAATGACCGCAGGCCCGTTCATATTCCACAAAGGTGGGTTCAACAATAAGGGCACGCTTTCCTTCAAAGTATTTTGCAGCTAAAAATACAGCCTCGGCCCCGCCATTTGTGATGAGAACCTGGTCTGCCCCTGTGCTGTTAAAGGCTGCTATATGAGAGCGCGCCTCACTGTAATCGGGGTCAGGGTAACGCGCAATCGATTCTATACTTTCCCTGAGATTTTCAGTTACAAAAGGCGGAGGGCCTCCAGGATGAATATTCGCGCTGAAGTCCAGTGTTTCCCTGCCTTTTGAAATGTTAAATTGTTTATGTAACACGTCAGGCTGTCCGCCATGTTTAGGCCAGTCCATTCCCATTCTCCTTTCCGGCGATTAAAAAATGATGGCTGATAAAATAAGCAGCAGCAGAAAAACAATCCAGCCGCCATGCATGAATGTGATAGCTCGGTTTATATGACAGCACCTTAGTTTTTCTAGCGGCTCTCCCATAGGCTCCCGTTCCGAGACCACCCCGTTATAAGTGTTCCGGCCGCCAAGCTGAACTCCGAGAAGGCCGGCTGCTGCCGCTTCTGCCCAGCCGCTGTTAGGGCTTGGATGCTTACGGGCATCTCTTATCGTCATTCTGAAAGCATGTGTGATTCGTGCTCCGGGCACAAACAGGGCCCCTGCCAGCATAGTCACAAATGTAAGCCGGGCCGGAAGCCAGTTAACAAGATCATCGAGTCTCGCAGCACTCCAGCCAAACGAGTAAAAACGTTCGTTTTTATAGCCGACCATCGAATCCATTGTATTCACAGCCCTGTAGGCCAGTGCTAAAGGTGCTCCGCCGATTAAAGCCCAGAATAAAGGGGCAGTTATGCCATCTACAGTATTTTCTGCCACGGTTTCCACAGTACCCCGCACAATGCTGCTTTCGTCAAGATCCTCTGTATCACGTCCGACAATCATACTGAGCTGGCGGCGCGCTTCGGCTAACCTTCCCTTCGATAAAGGAACTGCCACATTTAAAGCGGCTTCTTTCAGCCCCTTAATGGCGATCGCGGTTGAAATGAGCCAGGCTTCCAAAACAGCCCCGGCAAGCCAATGGATATTATAAAATAATGAAAGCAATAAAAAAGAAGCACCATACACGATGGTGACAATAACGGCCGTAAGCAGCACGCCTCTTCTTCTTTTTTGACGGCCGGACCCTTTATTAAGCTTTTTCTCCAGAAAAGAAATCAGTTTGCCAAATCCCACGACAGGGTGCGGCAGCCATTTCGGGTCGCCAAACACAAGGTCGAGGAGGACAGCGGCTCCAATTAAAATAATCATTCCCGGCGGGCTCAGCATCTCCATTTAAGACCGCCGCTGTCTTTTCTCATATTTACGGACAGCGCCTGTGACCGCGTCATAGACAGCCGTGCCTATCGCCTTCCCGGCAATAGTTCCCGAGCCGGCATAAGGGGTTCTTTCGCCTTTCTGAGTCGTCCCGATTAACAGGCTGTCAGTAGATGTCCCGGTAGCAATTGTGCCAGTATAAGGATCTTTTATATTTAAATCTTGCAGTGCTTTAGTTTTTGCTTCAGTCGCGGATAGACAGGCGTTGACGAGTGCTCCGTCTGTGAAATGACTGTCAAGGAAGACCATGATATTAATGGTTCCTATTTTTCCTATCTCACTGTCCAGTTCTTCACTTGTAATATCGACGGCATTTCCCGCTCCGGCGGTGACCATGGCCAGAAGCCTGATTTCTTCATATTCTTTTTCAAGCAGCACCATATCTTCAAGCTTGACTGCGGTCATCATACCGGCAGCCTTTTCAGGAGGGATTCCCTGGTTTTTCATCCAGTTCGTCATGTCATCGACAGGCTCGCCGCCGTCGTAATTATTATTGACATGAAAATTACAGAAATGGTTTAACCATTGAATCCCTTCTCCAGTCACGCCGTTTGAGATCGTTCTTAACGGCTCATTAAACTCGATATGGATCAGCCCTTCATTTTGCCGCACACGGTATGAGCGTGAGAAGTGATCTTTTGGCGGACCTTCCTTATCCTCAGGTGTCATCAGCAGCTGGGGTTTCGGCACATACGGGTGCGGCTGGGATTTCACATCCACTTCATAGACTTGCCGAAGGAGCGATTCATCCCGGAGAATGTCCACCCCTCCTGTTTTCAGGAAACTGCCTTCATGAAGTAAAGCGACTCTGTCGGCATAAAGGGCGGCCACATTTAAATCATGTAAAATAGCAAAGACAGTCAGACCATATTCGCGCTGCCATTCCTTTAACAGGTCAAGCATATGAAAAGAATGTTTTACATCGAGATGATTAGTCGGTTCATCAAGCAGCATAATTTTTGGTTCCTGTGCCAGAGCTTTAGCGAGAAGAACCCTCTGTTTTTCTCCTCCGCTGATTAAACGGAACTGTGTGTCCCGGTATTTTGTTACACCTGTTAGTTCCATCACGTCATCAATCACTTTCCGGTCCTGCCTGGAAAGGCTTTTAAACAGGCCTTTTTGAAAGGCGTACCGGCCGAGACTGACAATTTCCTCCACAGTAAAATCAAAGGACACGTGGGCTTCCTGAGTAAGTACAGCAATCATCCGGGCCTTTTCCAGCTTTGAAAATCCGGACAGAGGCTTTCCCTCCACCGTGATTTCTCCGCCGGCTGCAGGCAGAGCACCTGTAATCAGTTTAAAAAGGGTGGTTTTCCCGCTTCCATTTGGACCTAGAAGACCAAAGAACTCCCCTTTTTCAAGAGAAAAATTTACATTTTGTATCACTGGCTTGTTTCCATATCCGCCAGTGAGATTTTTAATCCCGATCATGCCGTTTTCCCCTTTCCAAGCCGGTTTCTGATAAGCAGCAATGCGAATACCGGTGCGCCAATTAATGCCGTAATGACACCGATCGGCAGTTCTTTTGGCGCGATAATTGTCCGTGACACCAAATCAGCTAAGATAAGAAATCCTCCGCCTGCCAGTAAAGATAAAGGCAGGACATGCCGGTGGTTAGGGCCGGTAATCAGCCTGACTAAATGCGGAATAACAAGACCGACAAACCCAATCATCCCTGAGACGGCGACAGAGGCCCCTGTTAATAAAGAAGCACCAAGTAAAATCATTATTTTTCCCCGCTGCACGTTCACTCCTATATGTTCTGCGACTTCTTCTCCTAAAGCCAGGGCGTTCAGCTCCCTGTAATGAATAAGAAGAAGAAACATGCCAATAAGCATAAACGGCACTATAAGCTGTACATGGCTCCAACCTCTCATGCCGACACTGCCGTAAAGCCAGTAGATAATCTGGGTCATCGCGTCCTGGTCCCCAAGTGCGATAATCAGTGAAATGACCGCCCCGATAAAAGAACTCATAATAATACCAGCCAGGATAATCGTTTCTATCGCGAGGCTCCTGCTCGCAATTTTCACCAGTCCAAAAACGAGCATCAGTGCAAGAAAGCCGCCAATAATCGCCATCACGGGCAACGTGAAACTTCCAAGCCCGAAGATAGTCAGCTGAAAAAATATGACGATGACAGCTCCTAAAGCGGCCCCGGAAGACACGCCGATAGTGTAAGGATCAGCAAGCGGGTTCCTGAGAAGTCCCTGAAAAGCTGCCCCCGCAAGTGCCAATGAGGCGCCGACGCAAAGCGCCAGAAGGACGCGGGGTAATCGAATATTCCAGATGATCCGCTCTTCATTATCGGGCACATCGGCTATCAAAGACCAGCCGAGTGCATTGTCTGAAATAATATGAACCACATGGCCGACAGGGATTGAGACACTGCTCCAAATGAGCGAGAGGAGGACAGCACCTAAAACAAATCCTCCACTCAGCACGTACACCCAAAAAATACGTTTACTCAAAAACGTCCGGATAAACGAGCTCGGCAAGAGTCTCCACTCCTTCAATTAAACGGGGACCCGGCCTCGTCACTGTATCATTATCCACATCGTGTATTCGCTCATTCTGTACGGCCGGCACTTCAGTCCATCCGTCCCGAGAAAGGACTTCCTGCTGCGGGTCATCTACATAATAGCCGTAAGTGGTGATGATCACATCCGGATTTAACATGACGATTTCTTCTTCGTTTAAATTAACCCATCCTTCTTCTTCTTCAGCTGCATTCACCGCGTTAATTGCCTCAAGCATTTCATGCATAAATGTGCCTTGCCCCGTCGTGAAAATATCCGGTGACGGCGCGACTTCTACCCAGACTTTTTTCTGGTCTTCTTCAGGTATATCAGCAGCCTGGTCTTTAATTTCTTCGAGTCTCTCTTCCATATCTCCCACTATTTCCTCAGCCCGGTCATCCGTGCCCGTAGCTTCGCCTATCATCTGGATTGTCTCATATACTTCTTCAAAAGAGTTTCCGCCTTCAACAACGATGACATCAATTCCCGCCTCTTCATACTGGTTGAGGATATCTGCATGATTTTCCTCATGGTAGGCCTGGACAAAAGCGACGTCCGGGTCAAGCGAGAGAATGAGTTCAGGGTCCATATCCTGTGCGCCCACATTGTCAATGTCAGCTGTTTCTTCAGGGTAGTTACAGTATTCAGATACACCGATCAGCCTGTCCCCTGCCCCAAGCTCAAAAAGAATTTCCGTATTACTCGGCAATAATGAGACCAGCGTCTCAGGTTCTTCGTCAATCGTCACTTCATTGCCGGTGCTGTCTGTTAAAGTTACCGGGAACCCATTTTCATTTCCTTCTCCTGCCTCGTTTGCATTCTCATTCCCTGCGGCATTTTCTTCGGCGTTATTTTGTACGGCGTTATTGCCGTCATTCTGTTCATTGCCGGCATTGTTTTCTTCATTTCCGCATGCTGTTAATAACGCTGCGGCCATTGCTAGTCCTGCGGTTAACTTTCCCCACTTTTTCAACACGTTTTCCATCTCCCGTTCCTCCTGCATATGTAATAAATTTTTGCCACAAAAAAACGCCATTCCTTAAGGAAAAGCGCTGAATGTTAATGTTCTTAATACCGGCCTGTATAAACTCGGGACCGGAGCCCAGCCGCCCGTGGACAGCTGAACATGAACGTTAAACATCCCTTTCCTCGAAGGTGTTTAAAAAAACAAACAGGCAGGTCTCCTGACTTGCGCATCACTGGCTCATCTGCCCCTTTCCATACCTTATAAAAAGCACAGTGGGATGCTTGCAGAGAACCTGAACGCTTACAGTGGCGGGACCGTCCCGGATTTTCACCGGGTTCCCTTTTAACTTTATCCGGACTGGTAAGACCAGAATAAAGAACCTGATTGCATCTATGAAATTCGTCTTTTTGTTAACAAATTCAGTATAAATGAGTTTTGAAGTATTGTAAATTTAATTTTATGCCTTTTCAGAGTTTTGCAGAGCCGGAACCCCTTCGTCCGTAAAGACTGCCATATCTTTTAAAATTCTTACCGCCGACTCAAGCAGCGGATAGGCCAGTGCTGCACCTGTTCCTTCACCAAGCCGTAAGTTCAGATCCAGCAAGGGGGCTTCTCCAAGCATTTCCAGTGCCACCTTGTGGCCAGGTTCCTGGGAAAGGTGGCTGAAAATCAAATACTCCTTAACGCTGGGTGAAAGTTTTACAGCGAGCAGGGCTGAAATGGTGCAAATAAATCCATCAATAATCACAGGCGTCTGTTTTGAAGCTGCTCCTAACACGGCTCCGGTCATTCCTGCAATCTCCAGGCCTCCGACTGAAGACAGAATATCGACCACATGGTCACGGCCAGGTTTTCGGGCAGCCAATGCCTGTCGGATCACTTTTTCTTTAAGGAGCCGCTTTTCAGGGGATATACCGGTACCACACCCAACAATTTGATCACTGTTACTGCCTCTTAACACAGCAAGTATCGCACTGGCAGAGGTTGTATTACCTATTCCCATTTCTCCGAGTATGAGAGAACAAGCCCCCTGGTTGATCGCTTCCTCTGCCTGTTCGATGCCAGTCAGGATTGCCAGTTCTGCCTCTGCTGGGGTCATAGCCTTTTCTTTCAGAAAATTGCCAGTTCCATAGCGGATTTTTTTATCAATTAAGCCTGTGCCTTCTAGGTCAGCTGCCACCCCTACATCAACCAGCTTAAACAATGCGCCTGCCTGTTTTGCGAGGACGTTAATTGCCGCCCCGCCATTAAGAAAATTGTAAACCATCTGCTCTGTCACTTTCTGAGGATAGGCTGATACACCTTCCTCCGCGATCCCGTGATCAGCAGCAAAAACGATGGAAGCGGGCGGAGCCGTCTCAGGAAACGGATGCCCTGTGATTTCTGCCAGCTTTACAGCCAATTCCTCAAGTCTTCCCAGGCTCCCCGGCGGTTTGGTCAACCGGTTCAAATGAGCCTTCGCTCTTTTTCCGGCCTCTTTATTTACTGGTTTAATGGCGTTGATTGTATGCTTCATTTAGCTGTTCTTCCCCTTACCTTCATTTGATACTTCGTAATTTCTTCTTCAAGCAAATCCATATTCAGGTGGGTCTTTACCGTTTCAGCGAGCCTGGAAAAAGCTTCTTCTTTTATTTGATTGTAGGCCGGGCGGCTGTAAAACGGAGGCAGCCCTTTAGCTTGCCTGAGCTCATTTACCAGAATGCTTCTGAACTGATCATTTTCAAAGATTCCATGAAAGTAAGTGCCAATCAGCCTGCCGTCCGGGCTGATATAACCGTCCTTCTCCCCACTGTCCAGTTCAATAAAAAAGTCGTTTTCCTTACTCGTATAAGAAGAGATTCCCATATGGATTTCATACCCTGAAACCGGCATGTTATGTTTTCCATAACGGGCTTTTCCGCGGGATAAAACTGTCTTTTTTGACTTGAGGAGGACAGTGGACATCTCTTTAATCAAGCCCAGCCCTGTAATGCGTTTACTTGACGATTCAACTTCGTCAGGGTCCTCCAGCTGCCGGCCAAGCATCTGGTATCCGCCGCATATTCCGATGACGCAGGCTGTCTCCGCCAATAACATAACCTGTTCAGCCATGCCGGAAGTCTGAAGCCATTGCATATCTGAAAGAGTGTTCTTGCTGCCGGGGAGGATAACAAGATCCGGCTTGCCTAATTCATTTATTGTCCTTACGAAGCGGACCTGGCAGTCAGGCTCCTTCACGAGAGGGTCCGCGTCAGTAAAATTAGACACACGGGGATAACAAATGACAGCAATGTCTATTTCTTTATCCACCTCTCCCGCAACAGTCTGATGCTCAAGTGCAAGTGAGTCTTCCGCTTCTATATTCAGATTCGGAATATGCGGAATGACGCCCAGCACCGGCAAACCTGTATACTTTTCGAACCAGTCAAGGCCCGGTTCCAGCAGCTCCCGGTCGCCCCGGAATTTATTAATAATAACTCCGATCACCCGTTTTCTGTCTTCAGGTTCAAGAAGCTGGAGGGTGCCGGCAAGACTTGCAAAAACGCCTCCTTTATCAATGTCTCCGACTAAAACAACTGGTGCCTTCGCCATTTTGGCAACACTCATATTAACGAGTTCCCGGTCGTTTAAATTAATCTCCGCCGGACTTCCCGCCCCTTCGATTACAATCCGTTCAAATTCCGCTGCGAGCCTGTTATAGCTTTCTTCTATCAGCTTCAGCCCTTTTTCGTAAAAATCCTCCCGGTATTCCCCTGCTTTCATGTTTTTAAAAGGTTTCCCGTGAACGACAATTTGCGAATTGTGGTCTCCTGACGGTTTAATTAAAATTGGGTTCATCCATGTCGTCGCCGGTGTCCCCGCTGCTTCTGCCTGCACTCCCTGAGCGCGGCCAATTTCTTTGCCGTCTGTTGTAATATAAGAGTTGAGCGCCATGTTTTGGGATTTAAAAGGTGCTGTACGATAGCCCTCATCAGCATAAATCCTGCATAAAGCGGTAACGAGAATACTTTTCCCTGCATCTGAATGGGTGCCTTGAATCATAACCGGTAAACACTCAGCCATAGGTTTTCCACTCCGCGCATTTATTTATAAACCTTTCCGGCACCGCCGGGTTTGATGGAAAATACAGATGAGTATACCCGGCCACAACGTTCTTCATAAGAACTCCTTCAAGATGGGTTCCACCTCTTCCGACAGACCGGAACGCAGTGTCAAGAGGATTATCCGGGGAATAAGCCGAATAATGAAATTCATGGCCTTTTACGGTTTCCCCGGAAGATAAAAGGAAATTGCCGCTGCACCCGGCTGCTTCTCTGTATCCGAGCGCCTGAAGACGCCCGGTCATCGCCATTGTGCCAGGAATGACGCCTGCCATCTCATATTCCTCGCCATTCACCGTTTTAATAGACCGGCTTAAAAACATATAGCCGCCGCATTCTGCAAAAACAGGCATCCCTTTATGAATGGCCTCTCTGACAGACGCTTTTACACCTTCCTGTCCGGAAAGCTCTTTTGCAAATATTTCGGGGAATCCGCCGCCTATGTAGAGACCGTGTACGCCTTCCGGAAGCTCTTCTCCTGCCACCGGCGAAAAATAAACAAGTTCAGCTCCGTACGCTTCCAGCAACTCTAAATTCTCTTCATAATAAAAATTAAAAGCTGTATCCCTTGCGACCGCCAATGTGATAACGGGCTCCCTTTTCCGGTCAAATAATCCAGGACCGGCTTCCGGGACCGGCGCTGTTTCTGCCACAGCATACAGCCGGTTCACATCCACTGTCTCAGATACTGTATGGCCCAGCTCTTCAAAATAAGTGTTTAACTCGCCCCGTTCCACTGACGGAATAAGGCCTAAATGGCGTTCCGGCATCGTTAACTGGTCATCCTTATTTAAATAGCCCACAACCGGCACCCCGCACTCCTGTTCAATTGCCTGCTTCACCAGCTTATAATGCCCTTCACTGCCCGTCCGGTTAGCAATGACGCCTGCGACGTTTACCTGTCGGTTGAAAGTCTGGAATCCGTGAACAATCGCAGCTGCGCTTCTTGCCATTGCCGAACAGTCTACAACGAGAATAACCGGCGTATCAGTGATTACGCTGATGTCCGCCGTGCTTCCTTCATCAGAAGCAGGATCTTTTCCGTCATATAGCCCCATCACCCCTTCAATAATGGAGATATCCGCCCCTTTGCTTCCATAAGCCAATACTTCTTTCAAAACATTTCTCCCTTGCATCCAGCTGTCGAGGTTTCGTGATTTCCGTCCCGTCACGGCTGTATGGTAGGAAGGGTCAATATAGTCCGGGCCGCACTTAAAACCCTGGACCGTATATCCTTTTTGTTTAAAGGCTGCCATAAGTCCGATTGTAAGGGTCGTTTTACCGGCGCCGCTTCCCGTTCCGGCTATGACTAACCGTCTGTCTGACATGTTCAGTCCTCCTGTTTTTTGTGTTTTTAGAACTCAATTCCTTTAATCGCCGGATGTCCTTCATCATAATAATGCTTTTCAGGTTCCATCACTGATACAAGGTCTGCCGCGTCTTTAACGCGCTCATGTGCGTCTCTTCCAGTCAGCAGAAGGTGCACGTGTGAAGGCTTCTTGTTAATGGTCTCCACAACCTCTTCAAGAGGCAGGACATCATTGACCGGAAAGCTGTCTATTGCAAGAGCGTTATTTATTTCATCAAGAATAATCACATCGTAGTCCCCGCTTAATATAGCCTGTTTTGCCAGCGGCCAGCCTTTTCTTAAAGCTTCCCTGTGTTCTTCAGGGGTCTTCGTCCAAGTAAATCCTCTCCCCAACTGGACCATCTCTACCCCAAGTTTTTCAAGGCTTTTTTGTTCTCCATAAGTTCTCTCAGGTGACTTAATGAACTGAAACATTTTCACCTTGTAATTATGGCCGGCAGCGCGTACAGCCACCCCTACAGCTGACGTTGTTTTCCCTTTGCCGTTTCCTGTAAAAACGAGCGTCATTCCGTGACGGCTTTCTTCTCTCATTTTAAATCCTCCTTTAAAAAAATAAAAACGCCTTCCTTCGTTAAAGGAAAGCGTGAAACGCTCGCTTTGTGCAGCTGACAGTATACACTCACTGGAAGCCGGACTGGGCAGACGTTAAACACCCTTTCCTCGAAGGAGTTTTAACCGGCAAACAGGCAGGTATCCTGACTTACGTCTTTCCGGAAGAGCCAGCCTTCCCGTGTTTTCAGCACAGTGGCAATTAAAGCTTTCCTAAACGTTTACAGTGGCGGGACCGTGCCGGATTTTCACCGGCTTCCCTTTTAACCTTGCAAACTTTCATTTTGAAAATGCAAGGAACCTGGTTGCATCGTATTTATTTTATTTAAGTGTAATGAAGAATAAACAGAAACACAACTGTTTATTAAGCCATCATATCATCCTCTTCCTGGGGAGAGAGTGCTGGCGCGAGGGCATGCCCCTCTGAAATTAACGGATAATAATGCTCCACTCTCCTTGAGACAATCCACTGCTGCTGATTATACCAGGCTTCATTCCTTAGAGTGGTGACTTTTTTAGAGGCTGTGCCATTTCTGGCCGCGGCTGTCTTTTCTTTTTCATAATAAGGATCGACGGCATAAACAGCGGTTGTGGAAGTCCCATCAGATTTTTCCCACGCAGCGAATGCAATGTAAGCCTGTATACTCATTGCTAAGTTTTCCCACACCGCTTTTAATGTTTTTCTGTCTTTTCCATTTGCGTGAAAAGCGTCCTTTATTAACGGCGCGTATTCTTCGTCAGAATGCTCGCCGGCTAAAAGGGCGACCACATCAGCCCGCTGAATACCGTAACTCGTTGTGACCTCAGGATAGTAGCCTTCTTCTTCAAAAATTACACCGACCCTGCCCAGTCCTTTAATTGGCACTGTTATTAGGTCATCCCCCGGGGTAGCCCACTGCATTTCCTCTTCTCTGAGATGCGTACTTCTGTGCACATGTTCAATCTCTCCACTTGAATTAATGATCCAGGCTGACAGGTACACGTTACCGTCAGCGCATTCCGGGGCGCTTACCACTAAATTCGCCTCCAGTGTTTGCGCATATATTTGATACTCAGGCAGCCACTCTACCGCAAACCTCTGGGAGAGCAGCACTAACTCTTCGTAAGGCAAATGAGATACAAAGCCCGTGGCGCTTAAAGCTGGAAGAACAAATAATGATTCTACACCTTCATATTTATCTTTCTCCCTGAGCGGTGTGACTTGAGCCGCCCAGTAAGCAAAAAAATCACTGAGTGACTTAAGTTCTCCTTGAGCCGGTCCTGAAAGACAATGAATGGTGACTTCTGCCGGATGAAGGGATTTCCGGTAATTCCACGGACCGATATGGAGCATAAGACTTTTATAAATATCAGGCCGGCGCCGTAACAGCCGTTCCTTATTTGGATTAAGATAATGCGCAGGGTCTATCACAGCGTAAATAATCTCTTCGTTTCCTCCATCAAGCGAGGTGTTGGCTTCAACAAGCTTCTCCCCATAAGGAGACCAGATCGCACTGGCCCCTGCCATTTGAAATCCTTCTTCTTCATCAGCCCGGTTGGAACTGACAACATACATGCCATTAAGCGTTGCCCAGCCTTGGAGCATGGAAATGGTCTGGGCGCTGGAGTTTGTCGGAAAAGCAAGAATATCGGCGCCATTTAGTGCTGGTATTCGGGAGCTTTCCATATAAACAGCATCCATGCAAATATTGATAGCGATCTTGCCTATCTCTGTATAAAACACGGGAAAACCCAGATTTCCAGGAGTGGCCCAATGAGCTTCGGCTTCCCATAAATGAGTTTTACGGTATTTACCTATATATCCTTCCGGACCGATTAATACCGCCGAATTATAAAGAAGGCCTGTTTCTTTATCATATTCAGGCATTCCGAGAACAAGATAACTGTTCCATTTCACGCATAAGCGGTGAAACCGGTCTGTCGTTTCACCGGGAATGGTGTCTGAAAAAGGTAAAATATTTTTACGTTCTTTGTACATATAACCTGAAGTTGCTAACTCTGGTGTGACGATAAGCCTTGCGCCTGAAGAAGCTGACTGCTCAACAGCTGCCTCCAGCCGCTGTATATTATTTTCCATTTCCCCTAATTGTGGATGAAATTGAATGGCTGAAGCTAAAAAGTTCATAGCCCGTATACCTCCTTTTACGACGATAATCGGTCTTAATTTTCCATTAACCAAAGATATATTTACCATACTCTTATATACTTTGGCAATAGTCTATTTACTCATCATCCCATTAAAAATACGGGTGACGCCAAGTCGTGGCGGAAGGCTTAAATTTTTTTATCCTTTAAGCCTTTAACAAAGCTGTATTTTTCGGAATCCAATCACACACTTGTAAAAATTATTTTACATTCGCCCTGTCCTGGTAAAATTTCTTTACAAATCCAGGACAATTTTTCTGTTTTACGGAGCGTTAAATTTACGAAAAAATAGAATCTTTCCCCATCAGCCATACCTCCTCCCAATTTCTGAAAAAATTGGCATTAATCTTGCATCAGATAAAAGAGGAAGATTTTTGTACGAATTTATGGAGGTGAAATATGAATGAACGGAGCGTTTCAATATTTTATGAATAACCAGGACGAAGTGTTAGCTTTGACGTTACAACACATCCAGCTGGTCGGCCTGGCTACAGTAATCGCTATTTTAATAGGAGTGCCAATCGGCATCTACCTCACAACAAATGATGCAGTTGCCGATGTGGTGCTGCAAATAGCGGCGATCATCATGACAATTCCAAGTATTGCTTTATTTGGTCTTATGATTCCGGTCCTGTCTGTGATTAATCAGGGAATTGGGTTTTTACCGGCTCTCATAGCGCTAATCCTTTATTCACAGCTGCCGATTATCCGAAATACTTATGTGGCCGTGCAGAATGTGGATCCGAACATGCGTGATGCAGCCAAAGGCATTGGCATGTCTTCCTGGGAACGGATACGCATGGTGGAAATTCCTATTGCTCTTCCTGTTATTATGGCCGGCGTCAGGAATGCAGTAGTTCTTAGTATCGGTATCGGTGCCATTGCGGCATTTATTGGCGCAGGAGGCCTGGGCGTGTTAATAGACCAGGGCATTTCAAGGTATAACCGGGATATGATAGTCGTCGGCGCAGTCGGCGTATCGCTGCTTGCAATTATTGCGGATACAGTGTTAGGAATTTTACAGCGAGTGCTCACACCTAAAGGAATGAATATAAACGCTTAATAGTAAAGGAGGCCTGTTTTATGATTGAATTTAAAAATGTGACGAAAACATATGATGGAAAAGTCAATGCTGTGGATGACGTGTCATTTACAGTACCTCAAGGCAATATTGCTGTCTTTCTCGGACCTTCAGGCTGCGGCAAGACGACACTCCTAAGAATGGTCAACCGCCTGGTCCCTATTACGAAAGGGGAAATATTTATCGATGGGGAAAATACAAATTCTTTAAATGAAATTCAATTAAGGCGGAATATTGGATATGTCATACAAAGCAACGGTCTTTTTCCGAATATGACCATTGAAGATAACGTCACTGTCGTTCCTAAGCTTCTCGGATGGGATAAAGAGAAAATGCGCAGCCGCTTCTTTGAACTTATGGACCTTATCGGCTTGAAGCCTGATGACTTCCGTAAACGGTATCCGCATGAACTGTCAGGCGGACAGCAGCAAAGAATAGGAATTGCACGAGCTATGGCAGCCGACCCGCCAGTCATGCTGATGGACGAACCGTTCGGGGCTTTGGACCCTATCATACGTTCGCACCTCCAAAAGGAATTTTTGCAGATTCAGAAAGAAGTCCAGAAAACAATCCTTTTTGTCAGCCATGATATTGATGAAGCTATAACAATGGGTGATCAGGTCGCTATTTTTAAGGATGGCCGTCTGATGCAGTATGATGCGCCGGACGATATTTTAGCAAATCCGGCTAACGAATTTGTTTCCACATTTGTAGGGGCAGACCGTGCCATTAAGAGTCTTGGCCTCCATACCGTTGCTGACTTAGTTAATCAGCTCAAAGTTACACCGGTGGCTGCTGATTCGAAACAGATTTCACTCAAAACAGATTTACGCCAGATTTTATCCATCTTCTTTAATGAAGGCTATGAAGAGCTTGTGGTAGTCGATGAGGAAAAGAAACCTATGGGGAGCATTACGATTCAGGATGTCCAAAAATACCTTCATCAGACGAACCAATCAGCCTAGAAAGGAGGGAAGAAATGACTAATAAACGGAAAGCATCAACGTTCATCCGCTATTTTTTCTATGGCATCGTTCTTGTCTTCTTCTTGTGGGCTTTTATCCAAGGATACTTCAGCCTCATATTTGAACAGACTGACGAGTTTCTCCGGCTGTTACGCCAGCATGTGCTTCTTGTACTCGTCTCTTCGCTTCTTGCGGTAGGGATTGCCATCCCTGCAGGTATCCTCGTTACGAGACCTGCTTTTCGTAAACTTGAATGGCCGGTATTAAACCTGGCTAACCTTGGTCAAACAATCCCGAGTATCGCCATTCTGGCGCTCGTAATGACTTATTTAGGAATAGGATTTTATTCTGCCGTTTTTGCATTGTTTGTTTTTTCTATTCTCCCTGTGCTGCGGAATACTGTCGCAGGGCTGAATTCAGTAGACCCGGCTTTAAAAGATGCTGCAAAAGGAATGGGGTTTACACCCTCCCAAATTCTTTTCAAAGTAGAAATGCCCAATGCTGCCTATCCAATTATGGCAGGGATACGGACAGCAATGGTTATGAACGTCGGTTCCGCTGCTTTAGCTTATCTTGTTGGCGGCGGAGGTCTGGGCGATTTTATTTTTACAGGCATTGTGATGCAGAGTCAGGAATACCTTATTTCCGGCGCTGTACCAGTCACACTGCTTGCCATTTGTATTGACTTTTTCTTACGTTTTATTGAAAAAATAACAGTTTCCAAAGGGCTTAGGCGCTCTGCCGAAACTGCTGAAGCGTCTTAATATCACTATCTCTACTTTCAAGGAGGAATTTTTTTATGAAGAAAAGTTTAATGTTATCTGCTCTGGCAGCTGCCGTACTGGCCGGCTGCGGAAATAATGAAGATGCCGGCGGGAACGGTGATTCAAAAGGAAGTATTGAAGTCGGTGGAAAAAATTTTACTGAACAGTTTATTCTGGCGAAAATCACATCAATTTATTTAGAAGAACAAGGGTATGATGTAACTGAGAATACGAACATGGGCTCTGAAGTTTTGCGCCAGGCTTTAGAAAATGAACAGGTTGATCTTTATTGGGAATATACCGGCACAGGACTCGTAAACTATTTAAATGAGGACCCTGTTGCTTCTTCAGAAGAAGCCTATGACTTAGTAAAAGAGTTAGATGAAGAAAACGGCATTATCTGGCTGGATGCTGCTGAGATTAACAACACGTATACACTCATGATGCGCGAAGAGAACGCTGATGAACTTGGCATTTCTTCTTTAAGTGATCTGGCCGATTATGTTAATAACAATCCAGGGGAATTAGAGTTCGCTTCCAATGCGGAATTTGCTTCACGTGCGGACGGACTTGCAGGGGTACAGGAAACGTATGGTTTTGAATTCGGAAGTAACCAGGTTGTCCGTATGGATTCAGGTCTTACTTATCAGGCCTTGGATGAAGAGCAGGTCGACGTAGCAATGGGCTTTGCGACAGACAGCAGAATTAAAGGATTTGATTTACTTACATTAGAGGATGACGAGGGCTTCTTCCCTGCCTACAACGCAGCACCAACTGTACGTGAAGGCATCCTGGAAAATAATCCGGAACTGGAAGACACATTACAGGCTCTGTCTGAACAACTGGATACTGAAACAATGACAGAACTGAATTACCAGGTGGATATGGAACAAAGAAGCGAAACAGAAGTATCCAGAGAATGGCTTGAAGAGAACGGGTTAATTGATTAACTGTCTTCCAATGTAAAATGTTTTATTTATCTCTCTCCTTCTTTTAAGGCAGAGAGAAATACAATGGGATAATATGAGGTGAATCTATTTTATGTGCGGCATTATCGCTGTCACCAAAGAAGTTTCAAAAGACAAAATGACGAGAGTATTAGATAAGCTCTACCACCGGGGGCCGGATGAAGGGGGACAATTAGTCAGGGGCAATTTTCATATCGGCCACCGCCGCCTCTCAATAGTAGGCTTAAACGACGGGATACAGCCAATTTCAAATGAAGAGAAGAACGTGCATATTGTATGTAATGGTGAAATTTATAACTACCTGTCTTTAAAAAAAGACTTACAGACTACTGAAACGTTTCACACGCATTCCGATAGTGAAGCCGTGTTAAAAGTTTATGAAAAAGAGGGGCCTCAGGGTGTAGAAAAGCTCGATGGCATGTTTGCCTTTTTTCTTGCGGATGAAACGAATAATACCTTTATGGCCGCGCGTGATACGTTAGGCATTAAGCCGCTTTATTATGGGAAAATGACGGACGGGTCAATGGTTTTTTCCTCTGAATTAAAAGGAATTTATGAGTTTACAAGCGATGCGAAAGAATTTCCGCAAGGATATTATTATACTCCGGAAACAGGCTTCAAGGCCTACCGCACTATCGAAGCCGGACAGGAACCCGTCCCTGCTGAAAATTTCAAAGAGCACGAAGTCCTTGAAGGCATCCGCAATAAACTAACGGACGCCGTAAGAAAAAGATTTATGGCAGATGTGGAGGTCGGTGTCCTTCTAAGCGGAGGACTCGACAGCAGCTTAATTTCAGCGATCGGGCAACGGATTAAACGGCAGGACCAGCCCTTACACTCCTTCTGTGTAGGAAATGAAGGGAGCCCGGATTTACAAGCTGCCCGGGAAGTCGCTGACTACATTGGTACGATACATCATGAATACGTGTATACAAAAGAAGAATTAGTAGAAGCTCTGCCTAAAGTAATCTACTATCTGGAATCTTACGACCCTTCTCTCGTCAGAAGCGCTATTCCTACTTATTTTGTATCCAAGCTTGCTTCTGACTATGTCAAAGTTATTCTGTCAGGAGAAGGGGCTGATGAGCTGTTTTCCGGCTATGCGTACCTTCAGGAGATTCAGAATCCGGTAGAATTAAATAAAGAACTTTACCGCATTGTGAATTCTTTGCATAACATAAACCTTCAGAGGCTTGACCGCATGAGTATGGCTCACTCCCTGGAAGGCCGGGTGCCGTTTTTAGATTTGGAATTAATTGATTACGTCCTCTCTCTTCCTGCAGAATGGAAGTTATCGAGCGACGAGTCAATGGAAAAAACTCTCTTAAGAAAAGCATTTAACGGGTATCTCCCTGATTCTCTTCTATGGCGCAAAAAAGCAGAATTCTCTGAAGGGAGCGGGGCTTTGGATGTTTTGGAAACCTATGCCAATGAACAAGTGTCAGACCAGGAACTTCAAGAAAGCGGATTAAGAAGCAAACAGGAACATCTCTATTACCATATTTTCAAAGAACATTACCCTCATAAATCTGCGCTGGATACAGTCGGACAATGGGCTGTAACTTAACAATACGGAAGGGCTGCCAATTTAATACGGCAGCCCTTTTATATATAATTTGTCGAATCATGATATGATGAAAGAGTAAGAATATATTTCTATTGAAGGAGAAATGTATGAAAAACTTATTTCCTAAAGGACTGACGGGGAGGTTTTTTTTCCTCGGTTTATTTTTGATTCTTTTGCCCGTCACGTTAGTGTTTATTGTTGCTGTAACTGTCTCCCAGGCCTATCTGACTGAAAGAACCCATAATCAGACCAACCAGGAAGCATTATATATGGCTATTCAGACTAATCAGATGGTTGAGGATAAAATTAACCGTATGGAAAGTGCCGTCTATCATTACCGTGATACAGGGAATGCGGAAGCCTTTCAAGCTTTAGTAAATGAGCTGCATCTCAGTGACCCTTTTTATCGGGGATCCAATATTCTCGATGCCCAGGGAAATGTTGAATTTTCCTCTCAAGGTACGAACGTGTCCCCGGCGCTTCAGACTGTTCTCAGTAATGTAGCTGAAAAAATGGAATGGAGACGTTCCTCTTTTATTTTTACTAATTCTTCTCAAGAGCCTTTGGGCCTTTATATGGCGGTGCCGATACAGAATGAAGATCACTCGCCCATCGAAGGTGTTATTGTTTCAAAAATCAGCTCCACATACTTACATAACTTTTTCCGGACGTTTGCAGACGAAGCAGGAACCCGTGCCTTATTGGCAGACAGTCAAGGGAACGTTTATATGGACAGTTCTTACAGGGAAACAGGTGAAAGTATCGCCGGTGAAAATTTCTACCGTGACATAAAAAGAGAACGCACCGAGGTGATCGATACATCCTGGCGTGAGAATGAGGTGTTAATTGCCCACCATGCAGTAGACCGCCATCCTTTATATACGGTTATTATTACGGATAAAGATTACGCTTATGCTTCTACAGAGAGATTAACAGAAGTGCTTGCATTAGGCTGGATGATCCTTTTCACGTCAGGAATTGCGATGATTATTATTACGCGGAGAAAAATGGTGGTCCCTATAAAAAAACTGACTAAACAATCCTATGATTATGCTGAAGGTGAAGCATGGAAAATAAATCTGCTAAGCGAAAAAAACGAAATCAAAACACTTTCTAAATCGATGCATCATATGGCGGAAGATCTGAAAGCGAAAGAACGCTACCTGAAACTTATTCTGGAATCGTTCCCCTATGGAGTGCTCACAATCGATGAAGAAGGCATTGTGACCTCTCTTAATAAAGTCGGAGAACAGTTAATTGAACATTCGAAAAAACAGTTTGTCGGCAAATCCTACCGCCGGCTCCCTTCTAAAAAGCTCGTTAAACTGTTTGACCGCCACCTGAAGAAATCCAGGCTGACCGAAACAGTCACGGACGAGATAAAATACGTAGATCAGACAGGTAAAACAAAACATATGAAACTGACTATTTCTCCGCTGCGGAATGAGGACAATCAATTAATCGGCCAACTCGTCACACTGTGGGATTATACAACGATAAAGGAATTAGAGGGCCACCTGCAGCGGTCTGAGCATTTAGCAGCCATTGGCCAAATGACTGCCGGTCTTGCCCACGAAGTAAAGAACCCTCTCGGGACAGTTCAGATGGCTGCAGAAGTGATCCATGAAGAAGTCAAAGAAATCTTTCTTAATAATCCGAGGGACACGGGCCGTTTTTCCATGATTCTTGAAGCAGCCGGGGATATTCAGGACGAAACAAAGCGCCTGGATAACCTCGTAAAAAAATTTTTACAAGTGAGTAAAAATAAAAAATCTGAAGAAAAACTTTTGAAACTAAAAGAAGTGAATGATAAAGTGCTCCACTTACTAGCTCATCAGTTCCGATACTACGATATTGACCTTTATTCAGGCCGTTTCCCTGAGAAGGACCTTGTACTGGGAGACGAAAGTCAATTAATTCAGGCATTTATGAACGTGTATCTTAATGCGGTTGAGGCAATGCAGGAACAGGGCGGAAATTTGCGAGTGGCAGTAAAAAAACAACATAATGACCTGATACTAACGATCAGCGATACCGGTGAAGGAATAGAACCTTCAAAAATAAACAGAATCTTTCATCCTTTTTTCTCCAATAAACAGGAAGGGACAGGCCTTGGCCTGTCCATCACCCATGACATTATTAAAGAGCATGGCGGCAGAATTGACGTTGAAAGCGAAGCGGGACTCGGGACCACTTTTAAACTGTATTTACCTGAAGCAAAAGAAAGGAGCCCTCATAATGAGTAAATCAATCCTGCTGGTGGAAGATAACAAAAAACTTCACCGGCTTATTCGGCAAACATTAGAAAAAGAAGGCTACACTGTCTACGGGGCCCATAACGGCAAAGAAGCAAACCAGTTAATGAAAGACCACTGGATAGATGCAGCCGTCCTTGATATCCTTCTCCCGGATACGACAGGAATAAAACTGCTGGAAGCATGGAAGCCTTTGTATCCCGGTATACCGTTAATACTTTCGACTGCCTACGGGGATGTGGAAGATGCGGTAGAAGCAATGAAACTTGGAGCTTTCGATTATCTGACTAAACCAGTCAAATCAGAAGAGTTAAAGGTTGTTATTGAACGGGCGTTACGCTGGCAGGCTATGAATGAAGAAAACCGTGAATTAAAAAAAGAAATGCAAACCAAATTTCAGCTGCACGGAATGATTGGTGTCAGTGAAAATATGAAACAAGTATTTGACATGATTCAACGGGTGTCAAAACAGGATGTAACGGTTCTTCTGCAAGGGGAAAGCGGTACTGGGAAATCCCACTGCGCTAAAGCTATTCACCTTGAAAGCTCACGGCAGCACGGACCATTCATTTCATTAAATTGTGCCGCTATACCCGCAAACCTTCTGGAAAGTGAACTTTTTGGATACGTGAAAGGGGCTTTTACAGGAGCTGCGGATAACCGGAAAGGTAAAGTAGAAGCCGCTGAAGGAGGAACATTGTTTCTGGATGAAATCGGAGACATGCCTTTGGAGCTTCAAAGCAAACTGCTTCAGGTCACCCAGGAAAAACAGTTTATCCCTTTAGGGAGTTCTACGACTAAAGAGGCTGATGTGAGGCTAATTGCAGCAACGAACCGTAATTTATGGAAACTTGTACAGGAAGGAAAGTTTCGCGAAGACCTTTATTACCGTTTAAATATCATAGGGATCGACCTCCCGCCTTTGCAAGAGAGAAAAGAAGATATCCCCTCTCTTATCTATCAGCTTCTTTCAAACTTTGAAACTGAACATCGCAGGGCTTATTCATTATCAGAAGAAACAGTCAAACAGCTCGCGCACTATTCTTGGCCCGGAAACATCCGGGAACTTTACAATGCCCTGGCCCGGGCGACAGTTTTATCGGCAGGCTCTGAGCTTGAATTAAAAGATTTCCCTAAAGAAATACAAGAAGAATTGAACCTTTTGCGCCAGACAGCAGAAAAAGCATACGACCATGGGAACCTGAACAGAGATGCCGAATCCCGGTCCCTCCCTGAACAAATGGAATACTTTGAACGGAACGCTATAGAAAATGCTTTAAAAGAAGCAAACGGAAATCAGTCCAAAGCAGCTGAAACATTGGGAATTTCAAGACAAAGCCTGCTTTATAAAGTGAGAAAGTATGACGTTGATCTCGAGCATATTTAACAAGGTTGCATTTTTTCACACAGATGTGGTGACTTGGGCGTTTTCACAGGACGTGAAGGGGTTAGCCCAAGACCCCTGCGACGATGTTGCACTTATGCCTGTGGTGTAAGCCTTCCGCGAGAGTGAACCGGATATTAAGGCAAGCGTTCGCCTGGCGAAATGTGATTACTACTCCCTCCCTGTTTTTTATCAGGTACACAATATACAAAATTGCCCAAAGAGAATTGTATTCCATGTTTAGTCCAGTTATGATAATCTAGTGTCAGGAAAAACGTTTGCACACCAGTTGCAGCACCGAAAGATACTAATTGTTTTCAAAGATGTAAAGAGGTGGAAGTAATGGATAGAGTATGGTGGAAAGAAGCAGTTGGTTACCAGGTATATCCCCGCAGTTTTCAGGACAGCAACGGGGACGGCTTTGGTGACTTGCGCGGAATGATTCAAAGGCTTGATTACTTGAAAGATTTGGGAGTGGATTTTATTTGGATCTGCCCTATGTATAAATCTCCGTTAGATGATAACGGTTACGATATTTCTGACTATCAGGATATTTTAGAAGACTTCGGTACAATGGCTGATTTTGACGAGCTGCTCCAAGAGGTACATAAACGCGGTATGCGGCTGATTATAGACCTTGTGTTAAACCATACAAGCGATGAGCATCCCTGGTTCATTGAATCCCGTTCCTCCAGGGACAACCCTAAACGGGACTGGTACATTTGGCGTGACGGAGTAAATGGAGAAGAGCCTAACAACTGGGAAAGCATTTTCGGCGGGTCTGCCTGGGAATACGACGAACAGACTGGCCAGTACTACCTTCACGTTTTTTCCCGGAGACAGCCTGACTTGAACTGGGAAAACGAAGAAGTGAGATACGCCCTCTATGATATGGTGAACTGGTGGCTTGAAAAAGGAATAGACGGATTCCGTATTGACGCAATCAGCCATATTAAAAAACGGCCCGGCTTTCCGGATATGCCAAATCCTGAAGAAAATAAATATGTCCCTTCATTCGACATGCACATGAACCAGGAAGGCATCCATGACTTTCTGCAGGAATATAAAGACGAAACTTACGGAAAATACCCGGACGCGATGACAGTCGGTGAAGCCAACGGTGTAAGTGTAGATGAAGCTCACTTATGGGTAGGCGAACACGGGAAAATGGATATGGTTTTCCAGTTCGAACACCTGGATCTTTGGGATTATGAAGTAGGCGGAGGACTGGATGTCAGCCAGCTGAAAAAAACTCTCACCCGCTGGCAAAAGGGACTGGAACACGACGGATGGAATGCCTTGTTTATTGAAAACCATGATAAAGCAAGAGTGGTCTCCACCTGGGGCAATGACAGGGAATACTGGAGGGAAAGCGCCACAGCGCTGGGTGCCATGTATTTCTTAATGAAAGGCACGCCTTATATTTACCAGGGCCAGGAAATCGGTATGACGAATATTTATTTTGACCACCTCGACGATTATAACGATGTCGCTGCCATAAATATGTTTGCAGAACAAACAGCAGCCGGTGAGTCTCCCGAAAAAATTCTTGATGTCCTGGCACATACGTCAAGAGACAACAGCCGGACGCCAATGCAATGGTCAGATGAGCTGAACGGCGGGTTCACGACAGGAAAGCCATGGCTGAAGGTTAACCCGAACTATAAAGACATCAACGTAGAAAAACAGCTGAATGATGACAGGTCTATCCTTCAGTTTTATAAAGAGATGATTAAGCTTAAAAAGGCTAATGATATCTTTACGTATGGAAGTTACGACTTGCTGATGGCTGAAGATACTCAGATTTTTGCTTATAAAAGAGAGCTTAACGGTGAAACAGCTCTCGTTATCACTAATCTGACAGAGGATGACGCGGTCTGGAAGGCAGGTAAAGAGGCGCCTAAAGTATCCGGCTCTGATCTTGCACTCTCAAATTATGAAGCGGAAGCGCACAAAGATGTCTCTGAAGTTCCGTTAAAACCTTATGAAGCAAGAGTGTATTTAATCAAATAAATTGACACACTTAAAGCCCGGGCAGTGGCAATCACCGTCCGGGCTTCTTGTTTTATATTCCTTGTTTACCTACTTCACTACAGGTCTATTTTGCACGCACCTGTCAGAGCGCCATCTAGTAAGAGTGGGTCATCCCTCCGTCAGCAACAAACATCTGCCCTGTCACATAGGTATTTAAACCTGAGCCCAGGAACAGAATAATGTTGGCAAACTCTTCAGGTTCACCATACCTGCCGAGCGGAATAGCAGCTTCCGATTGTTCACGCACTTCCTCTGGAGTGAGCTGCATTTTTTCTGCTTTAGCTGCATCAAGCGTCCTTACTCTCTCAGTATCAATTCTTCCAGGGCCTACCGTATTGATCAATACGCCGTCCGGAGCTAGCTCTTTAGACAGAGTTTTAGCCAGTCCAACTATCCCCATTCGGTAAACGTTTGAAAGCAGAAGGCCGTCAATCGGCTCTTTAATTGACGAAGAGGTAATATTGACGATACGTCCTTTAGACTGTTTTAAATACGGAAGAGCATACCGGATGGCCCTGACGGTGCTCATTAATGTGAGCTGATAAGCCCATTCCCAGTCTTCCTCGTCAAGGTCTTCAAATTTTCCCGGAGGCGGTCCTCCCGCATTGTTGACTAACACATCGATTCCGCCAAAGCGGGCTGCCGTTTCATCAATTAATTTTTTTATGTCCTCTTTTTTTGACACATCACAAGGATGATACGCAATTGTTCCTTCTGCAAAGGATGAGAGGTTCTCAGCTGTCTGTTTCACATTTTTCACCGTCCGGCTCGTCAGCATGACATTCGCTCCTGCTTTCGCATAAGCCTCTGCTGCCGCTTTTCCGAGACCTTTGCTCGAAGCCAGTACAAGTACACGTTTTCCTTTTAACCCTAAGTCCATTTAATCAGCTCCTAGAAAAATTAGTGTGAGACATCCTTCCAAACCATATCTACATGGGGAATATCATCTTCCAAATATACTTCTGACACTGGTTTAAATCCGAATGAGCCATAAAAGTGCATTGCATATTCCTGAGCCTGCAGTTTAACTTCCTTTTCTTTCAGGTGATTCTTTAAAAAATCCATAGACCGCTCCATTAATTCTCTGCCAAGGCCTGTTTTCCGGCAGCTTTCTTTTACAAGCACACGGCCGATCGATGCCTGTTCATAACTGACACCAGCTGGGAGAAGCCTCGTATAGGCAACCACTTCGCCATTTTTTTTAGCGTAAAGGTGATAGGATGCCTGATCCTTATCGTCTACTTCGGGATAAGGGCAATTCTGTTCTACGACAAAAACATTCACTCTTTCCCTGAGCAGGGCGTAAAGTTCATTTGCAGTTAATTCTTCAAATTTTTTTATGTACCAGTCCATGCCGAATAGTACCTCCTGCAGCAATTTGACACAGCAAGCAAAAAAGCCTGTGCATCAGCTTCATTCTATCAATGTTTGTGGAATTTTCAAATTATTATAAACCCTTTCGTGCTGAACGTCGATTATAATTATATTTCCGTGCTGATGCGGGGTGGGTGAGAATAGCCTGATATAAAAAGTATACAGCTCATATAAAAGCACCTGCCAGGCTCATGCGGCAGGTGCTTTTAATTACGATAAATAATATAAATGAGATAAATAATGTAGGAGCTGACAAGTACGGCTCCTTCCAGCCTGCCGACTTTCCAGCCTGTCCTGGAGAACATGAGCAGCGAGACCGTAAGAATAATCATAAATGTGACATCAACAAATATTCTGCTGTCTATGTTAAGCGGATTAATAATAGAAGCAGCTCCTAATACAAATAAAATATTAAAAATACAGCTTCCGACAATGCTTCCTAAAGCCAGATCACTGAACTTCCTGATGGCTGCAGTGATCGCGGTAACAAATTCAGGAAGAGATGAACCTACAGAGACGACAGTCAAACCTACAAGTGTTTCGCTCATTCCAAACTGGAGAGCTATGTCTGTACTGCTTTCCACGACCCAGTAGCCGCCAAGAACTACCGCTCCAAGCCCAGCAAGAGTAAATAAACTGTTTTTTCCCCACCCGCCCCCTGAGGCTGTGCGTTCATCCACACCCTCGGTTATGGCTTTGTCTCTATGGTTTCTCGCCAATTCAAATACATAGTACATAAAAATAGCGAAAAATAGTAACAGGACAATGCCGTCCCCGCGGGATAGAATATTAGACGCTTCTGCATCCACCCAGGTGTCGGCTACCAGGGCCATAATGGCGATCCCTGCGAGCAAGGTAAATGGAATTTCTTTACGGACCGTCTGGCTTTCAACTTTTAACGGTAAGATCACAGCAGTAAGGCCGACAACCCCTGCAATATTAATAATATTACTGCCTATCACGTTTCCGAAAGTGAGCCCCGGGCTGTCTTCCAGCGCAGCAATAATACTGACAGTCGCCTCAGGCGCGCCAGTTCCAAAAGCGACAATGGTTAATCCGACCAGTACAGGTGAGACCTTTAAAATACGGGCTATTTCTGACGCACCGGTTACAAACCAGTCTGCTCCCTTAATTAAAAGTATAAAACCTGCAACGAGCAAAACATAAACCATGCATCTCACCGTCCTTATCTGTTGCAACGGTTTTATTATGCATGGTTAAACGGTCTTTTATTCTATTCGGGGAGAAGAGTAGAAACCTTCTCCCGTGCTAAAAGCTCTCTCTAAACAAGGGCAGTTTTACTGTCACAGTCATGCCTTTACCTGGTTCAGATTCAAATGCCAGCGAACCGTTATGCTTTTTGATTATTTCTTTAACAATCGTAAGGCCCAATCCTGTCCCTCCAGAGGCGCGTGATCTCGATTTATCAATCCGGTAGAAACGTTCGGTGAGCTGCTTCAATGCTTCTTCCGGGATGCCTTCCCCGTAATCAATAACCTTTAATACAGCCTCGTCTCCTTCTGTTTCCATTAAGACGTCGATATAATGTCCTTCTTTTCCGTATCGGACAGCGTTTTCTATTAAATTGACGAGAACTTGTTCAATCCGTTTTTCATCCCCATTAATAATGGCGCTGTAATCCAGGTCAGTTCTGATTTCTATATCCTGCTGCCTGCATAATAAATCCATTCGTTCGACTGCCTCTTCTATGAGTTGCGCAAAGGGTATCGGAGCGAGCGACATTGGGTAGGAGTCTCCTTCCAGCCTCGCTAAATCAAGGAGGTCATGAATAAGACTCTCCATCCTGTTCCCCTCGGCCTGTATTTTTTCTATATATTTTGTTTCCAGTGGTTCCCCTTTTCCCTTCTGATCCAACAGCACTTCCGAATATCCTTTTAAATAACTTAAAGGTGTCCTTAATTCATGCGACACATTGCCAAGGAATTCCTGTTTTTTCTGGTCAGCTTCAGCTAAGGAAGTACTCATGTAATTAAAAGAGGCGGCAAGGTCACCTATTTCGTCCTTATTAGAAACCTCTATCTTCCTTGAAAAATCCCCCTTGGCTACGTCCTTTGAAATAGCTGTTATTTTCTCAACCGGGTTAATGACGTAATCTGCCACTTTTTTTAAAATAAACACAATGACTGTAAATGCCAAAGCTAAAACAGCAAATATCAGCCCTTGAACCGATTGGAAAGGTGCAAAAGTAGCGGTAACTGGAGTAGATATTATGACAGCCCCGAGCAGCGTGTCGTGATCATCCAGTAATGGGTTTAGTATAACGAGATAATCTTCATTGTGGCCTGCTTTGGTCGAAATCAAAGGATTATTCTGAGCCAGGTTCACCATTTCTTCATCAGTCAATTGGCGTTCAGCGTCGTGTAAAGGAATATTTAACGGGAGTTGCCCATTCAACAGGTTTTCCGAGTCATCATATTGTATATTGGCAGCAGCACACCTGGACATAAAGGAAATAAGCTGATGGAATTCTTCCTTTTCCTCATCATTCTGCTCATAGTAAGCTTCAGCAAGGACGTCCCCCCTTGCGCTTAACTGGGCGACCTGGTTTTCCATATAATACTGCTCATATAAATAATTTGTCAGCATAATAATTGAAAACATCGTGACACTTGTAAAAGCAATAATGAAAATCCACGTTTTTTTCTTAAGCGACCATGTCATGTTTTCACCTTCTCAAGGACATAACCGACACCATAAACAGTCTGGAAATACTCCCCAGCCTGTTTCATCTTGAACCTTAATGTTTTCATATGAGTATCGACCGTGCGGTGCCCGCCTGCCGTATAATTCATTCCCCATACCCGGTCCAGCAACTGTTCCCGGTTAAACACCTGCTCTGGATGATTCAAAAAATGGATTAGCAGATCATACTCTTTCCGGGTTAAGCTGATCAGTTCATTCTTAACATAAACTTTACGGGCACCAGGGTTTACTTCTATAATTCCGTAGGTGATCTCCCCTGTATCGTTTTCTTCATTAAATTCGTAGTTTCTCCGCAGCTGGGCTTCAACTCTGGCCAGCAGTTCCCTTGGACTGAAAGGTTTAATAATATAATCATCAGCTCCGGATTTAAGTCCCTGGATCCGGTCATTCTCATCTGACTTTGCTGTGACCATTATGACTGGAATTTTCCTGGTCATCCGAACTTCTTTTAATGCCTCAAACCCGTTCATTACCGGCATCATCACATCGAGAAGAATAAGATCTATTTTATGGGTGTTAATTATATCCAGTAGTTCACGCCCGTTTTCTGCCGTAACCACCCGGTAGCCTTCCTTCTCGATATACTCAGAAATAAACGCCGCCATTTCGGCTTCATCATCGGCTACTAAAATTGTGAAGTTTCTCTGCCCCATCATACCCGCCCCCGTTTTTACCTGTTACCCTTATCATACGAAAAAATTCATCCCTCTCCTAGCATATCCGTTAAAGTGTGCGATAATTGACAAAAAAAGCATATAAAGTTTTTGGGTGAGGATGATTAGGGTGAGGCAATGGAGCGGATGGGCGATTGAGCAGTACTTGGACAAAAAAATGAAGATGCAAAGGGGTTGTCCTCAAAAGGTTAACTTTTGGGACAACCCCTCAAAATAGGTTTAATCAAGAGAATAACTGCCGTCAGAAGAAATTGAAATCGGTCCGTTTAAATAATATACCTCTTCATAACCGAGATCTGCTATCTTTTCTACCACTCCGGCTGCCCGGGCGCCGCTTGCACAGTGGATAACAAGCGTATCATTTTTATCTTCTGGTAAATTCTCTTCTACCCCAGGATCGTTTGCATGAATATCTCCATCCGGAATATGGATAGCGTTATCGATCATCCCGCTGGCTGTCTCAGATTCGCCGCGTACGTCAATCACGGTTGAGCCCTTTTGTACGAGATCATCAAACTCATCTGAGCTGACCGATCTGTCGACTTTTCCGGCTGATACGTCAAAGTCTTCTCCGCCGCTTTCCATTCCAAACACCGGAAGCGCTGCCTGCTTCCACGCCGGCATACCACCGGCAAACACTTTCACATTCGTATAACCGTCGCCAAGTAAACTTTCAGCCAGTTCATGGCTTTTATGACAGAAAAAACCTCCGCAGTATACAATGATTTCTGCCTCTTTATTTTCCGGAGCAAACCCGGCATATTTGACACCGTACTGCGTATCATCCCAAAAAACAGCGGTAGGAATGTGTTCATTAAAGTAGCCTTCATACGTTCTGGTGTCAATTAATAAAACAGGTTTGGTATCCTCTCTGGCAACGTAGGATTCCATGATTTTTTCTTCCACGTAGGACTCATCGACCGTAAAGTAATTCCCTGCCTTCTTCCAGGCCGGCGTGCCTTCCTGATAGACATACGAATTGTCATAGCCAAGTTCCATCGCTTTTTCAGCAGAATTGCCGCTTAAAGGACAGTGAAGTCCTCCGCAGTAAAAAATAAGCATTGTTTCTTTATCTTCCGGAAGCATGTCTGTAAAGGAATCAAACTCGCTGTCAGGGATGTTTACCGCCCCATTGATATGCCCGGCTGCAAAAACTTCCCTCGGTCTTGAATCGATCAGGGCTACGCCGTTCCATTCAGGAGGCACTTCGTCATATGAACTCCGGTCCTGGCTGGTCGTCTCCTGTCCGTCCAGTACCCTCATTAATTCAAGAGTGGTAATATAGTTCCAGTCTTCATTATAAGGAACATGCTCCTCTTCGTCTTCCTCTTCCTCCGTTATGATGTAGTCAGACAGATCCTGTTCAGAAGCGCTTGTGAAAGGCTCCGGTTCGGCTGCTTCCAGTTGGGCCTCTGTTCCGCACCCGGCAGCTCCGGCCATGATTAAAGCTCCCAACAGCAGCCCGTAAATCCGGTTCATTGTCATCACTCCTCTCCGTTTATTATCTCCAATGGATGGATCGACAGCAGGTTTCTCAGCCTTCTCGTCACTTCCTGATAAAAAGGCACCCCGCCTAATTTGTTCATCTCTTTCTCAAAATCTTTTATCCAGTCCAAATGTTCTTCATAGAAGGTGACAGCCATACGGGTGTCTTCTCCAAGCAAAAAAGCATAAAATTCCAGTTCAATCACAAGATGGTCAGGCATCATCTTAAATTCTTCAGGCACTCCAAAGCCGTAACAGCTTAGTAAATGATTCATATGAAGTGCGCTGTCCCCCATATAATAGCCTCTTTTTTTCGCAAGCTGTTTAGGAGCATCAGCGTCGGTACTCCAAGGTTTATAAAGAGATTCTACGGGAGGCGAAAAAGGTTTGCTCAACCCGCTGAATGCCGTCATAAACTGTTTTTGTACATTGTTCTCTTCGAAGCTCAGCTGATGAAGATCGAGCTTTGTTGTAACAGGCACGGAGCAGGATATGAACCCCCGGGTCATTTCATTTTCAGCAGCTCCGTTCATAATATCTCTTTCTATCTCCTCATCAGGATATTTATACAGTTCCGCAAACAGTGTAAGCAGCATTTGATAATTATTTTTCACAGCTGGCATGATCACTTTCTCACCTCCACTATTTAGAATTTCAGCGAGCGTATTTATAGCCGGTATTGGTCATTTTTTCCCCGGATTTTTCAGATTCAGTGTGGTGGTCATCTTCTAAATTTAAGTTAAATAATTTTTCGCCCAGGATGTAAATTAGAATAGTCCCGCCAACCCCAAATCCGAAAGTGGCCCATTCAGACCACGTAATAGAAAATTCTCTGAGACCTGTTGCAGACTCTGCTCCTGGAATAATATTTAAAGGTATGGCCTGCCCTGCAAACACCATAATCATTCTCATTGCAAAAATACCAATTAGCATGGATAGTCCCGACAACATTAGTGCAAGTCCTTGCTGTTTTTTTAAGGTGAGCAGCAAAACAATTGGCACAACAAAGACAAAGCCTACTTCAAGAAGCCAATATGGCAGTGTCAGGGCCCCGCCGGCCATGAGCATAGCTGCATCAGCCTGTCCGGGTACATTTCCGGAAAGAGTGTAAATCCACTTCCACACATTAAAGAATACGGCAGCTGCCAGTAAGCCTAATATCATTTTAGACATTACGGGGGGCAACTGACTGATTTGGTCTTTTGTCTTTTTCGAAATAACATCTGCTTTAGACATGAGGAACATCATAATGCTGACAAATGCGAGACCAGAAATAAAGGCCAGCAGAATAAAATAAATAGAAATGTAAGCATCGTTCCAGTATCCTCTGGCGACTGCCATACCGAATACAGCACCGAGAGTACTTTGAGCAGCTACTGCAACGGCCAGAACGATCGGACTGATCACATTAATTTTCTTATGATCCCCTTTAAGCTGAAAGTAAAATTCGACAACATGTAACGCGAGATAGAAACTGTAAAGCAGGCCCATCCAGAAAATTGGAGCGGTAAAGTTTGGGGAAAGAATGATATACACCATTGCCAAAGGGTTTCCAAGTTCAATTCCGATCATGACAAAACCCATTAGCAAAGTAGCAATCGATGCCAGCGTCATTCTTTTCGTTAGCACATCGAACTTATGAACTTTAAATGTGTGTGCCAATGACGAAATAAAAGTTAACCCTGTACTGGTTGCTACAAAAAAGACATACGCTCCAATCAGTGATCCCCATGGCACATAGTTAGTGGTCCCCATCACATGTTCTCCATGAAGAAAAATATTAATCATTCCTGCCATCCCAATTAAGACCAGGAGAGCGGATATTCCGATCCAAAGTTTTTGCTTCAGCATAATACTCACCTCGCTTATTATTTAATGTAATAGATTCGCGGCTGTGTTCCTTTTTCAGGAATGATTTGTTTCACTTCATGTTGAGCCATTTTTTTATTTATTTCACTACCCGGATCATCCAAATCCCCGAAAAGCCTTACTTCATTCATACAAGTACTTGAACACGCAGGCTGCTTTCCATTTTCCAGCATTTCAGGACACCACCGGCATTTTTCCGGTATTCTTCCTTCATTCAGGTTACGGGCATCGTAAGGACAAGCCGTCATACAGGCTTTACATCCGATACATTTATTTTCATCAATCGAAACGATGCCGTCCTCCCTTTTGAAAGTGGCATTAGTCGGGCACACCGTGGCACACGGCGGATTATCGCAGTGCATACATTGGAGCGGGACAATTTCCATGACAGCATGCGGATATTTTCCCCGTTCAATAAATTCAAGTCTGTTATAAGTGACTTCTTCCTCAAGTTCGTTATACATACTGCATGCAACACTGCAGGCGTGGCATCCTGTGCATTTTGAGGCGTCTATTAAAAGTCCGTAACGGGCCATTATGCTTCACCACCTTTGCTGACAGTCACGACGACTTCCTGTGACATCGTTGTGCCGGAATAAGGTTCAACCATAGCAGGAATAAAATCATTGTAGTTAACTCCCAGGTTATAAGAAGTTTGTAGTTTATCCGAGAATCCGCCATAAGCGGAAGAGATCCATACGCATTCAGGATGAATCAGTTCAGTCACTTTAACGGGGATGCTTTTAGTCGCCAGATCCGAAGCTATAGTCACCTGATCACCGTCTTTAATGCCTAGTTTTTCAGCTCTTTCACTATTCATCCACATCGCGGTCCCATTGTACTTTTCAGTAATTTTGACAAGGTGGGGATTGTTGCTTGTGACGTGATGGGAATGATACGGCTGCTTTCCATGAATCAGCCTGAACTGATCAGCTTTTGACCGGTCCGGCTCCACTTTAGGCGGAATCCATGTTGGAATTCCTTTTTTGCCGTCAATGCGGAACAACTCAGCAGAAAACTGGATTTTACCTGTGTACGTTCCAAGAGCTGGTTTGCCTTGCATATTCACCGGAAATTCAGGCTTAACCGAGCTGGTCTGAAGTTCCACAGTCCCCGCTTCTTTTAGTTGTTCAGGTGACACGCCTACAGGCTCCAGCATCGCTTTCATTTCATCTTCTACCGTAAAATCATAAAGGGCATTATAACCCATCGCTTTTGTGACCCCTCTCATAATATCAATCAGCGGTTTTGTATCGTGGAGCGGGTCTGCCACCTGCTGTCGAATTGAAATCTGAGGGTAATCGTGTGAAATATGGCCGGACACGGCTGTAGGCACTTCTGTTCTCTCCAGATAATAACTTTCAGGCAGAATATAATCCGCTGTAAAAACAGAGGTTTCATTCCAGTCAACAGGGATGGAAACCACCAGCTCCGCTTCTTTTATTTTCTTCTGATACTCCGGGTCAGGCGCTGTTCTTAAAGGATTGAAGTGATAAATAAAGACAGATTTAATTTTGCCGTCAGCAATCATATCAGGGACCGTTTGGGAAATGCCGCGGCCCGGCTCGACAGTCATATATTCGCCTTCTACCCCTGCCCCGTCTGCCCGCGGTCCTTTCTCTGTTTCAACAATATCTTTATGAAGGTATTCTCCGAAGTCCACGTTCGCGCTCGGCATTAAACCGCCGCGTTTGTAGAAATTGCCGGCCAAAGCGTTTAAAATGACTCCCATCTGCGCTGTTTGTGTGCTGTTAATATAATGGCAATGAAGTCCGTGCCACCCCGGTTCAATAAACGCCTCAGGAGCGTTTGCGGCAAACTCCCTGCTGATCTCCCTGATTTTATCAGCGGGGATGCCAGTCAGCTCTTCTGCCCATTCAGGTGTTTTATCTTTGTTTTCGTGCCAGTATTCCTCAAAGCCGTCGACGTACTTTTTAACAAAAGCTTTGTCATAGAGGTTCTCACTGATCATCACTTGGGCCATAGCAAGGCGGAGAGCTAAATCGCTTCCAGGTCTTATCGGGATCCAGTCATCGGCTATTTTTGCTATTTCAGAGTATTTCGGATCAATAACAACGATTTTTGCCCCGTTCTCTTTCGCTTTCGTGATCTGATTCATACCATTTGGAATAATTCCTCCGGCAAAGTTTCTGCCTTCAAAGATCATATACTTCGCGTTGGCATGGTCACCGTTAAGCATACCGCCAACCATCTGCTGCCACGCATTCGTCTTTGAGGAAAAGCACGTGGAGTAATGCGTGATATAGTTGGATGATCCGATACGATCGAGAAGAGGATCGGCGTACCGCTTGCCCCTGACGCCGTGTTCAAGCCAGAGAAAACTGTTTCCGCTATGCTCCTCATTTATTTTAGTCAGCTTTTCCCCTATTTCCTTAAATGCCTGCTCCCAGGAAATAGGTTCAAATTCACCTTCCGCTACTTTTTTCATCGGTCCCGGCACACGGCCCTTGCCGTAAAGGTCCGCTGCCATTCCATGTCCTCTCGCGCAGAGTCTGCCTTTCGACTTCAGATGAACGGGGTGGCCTTCCACACGCCATAAGCGCCCATTTTTCATATACGCGTAAATACCGCACATACTCGCACATCCGTTGCATGTTGTGGCAATTCTTTTCATATCTTCATTCTCTGCCGCTTCTTTAAAGTCACTGATTGAGAGTTTAAACGGGATGGCCGCTGCTGCCGCAGTGGCAGCTCCCGCTTTTAGAAAACTTCTTCGCTTCATTTTCATCTCGTCTTTTCACTCCTTTCGTTTAACTGCAGCTCGTCTCTACCTCGCCGCCGTCTAAATCGTATTTAAGCTCCTCAACAGGGAGCGTCTCTGTGCCGTCAAAATTAAGCGGCGTCTGTCCAATGATGCCTTCATCACCAGCCCACATACTCATCCCGTAAGCCATCGGGACAGCCGGTATTTCAAGCTGGTTAAGCAGGCGGTTCACCTGGCTCGCATCATAGCCGTTATAGCCAATTAATACCGTCGTTTTTTCAGGATCAAGCAGCTTCAGCTGGTCTGATTCAAATAAATCTGTATACGGAATGTTGATCGCATGAGGCACGTGGCCTCTCTTATAATCGTCTTCAAGTCTGATATCAACTAACTGGTAGTCTTCAAATTCTTCTTTTTCAACCATTTCTTTAACATCTGAAACGCCTATGACCGCTGGCATGTCTTTATCCAGATAATTTTGTGCCTGGTTCATAACTATTTCACTGATTGTGAGATCGTCCATATAAGTCACTTCAGGCAGTTCATAGGAACCTTCTGTGTCAGAAGAGTGCGTCACAACTTCCAGCTCCGCCGGTGCCCCCGGAATACTGGCGCCAAGCTCAGTCCCTGCAGCATAGCCTCCCATTCCGAATTGAAGCGTTTTCGCTTCATAACCTAAAAGATTCAGCGTCCCCGCCGTCTGGCTTGCCGTATGCCCTGAGAAACATACCACATAAATTGTTTTATCCTCAGGCAGCTGGTCCAGCATGTTTTCTTTCCCGGAAATCCGGTACGGGATATTTACGGCTCCTGGGATATGACCTTGAGCAAAAGTGGATGTATCCCTCACATCCAGAATGAGAAACTCCGTACTGTCTTCAAAAATCACTTTCTCATACAGCTCTTTAGCGGTTATGATGTTAAAATCCGGCTCCTGCATATACTCGTAGGATTGCTGGCGGATGTCCTCAAAGACGTCTGTCTCAAGAGCAGTTTCCGTCTCTTCCTGGTCATTTGCCGCATCCGCTTTTACTTCCTTTGCCGTTAATGCGTCTTCATTTCCGCAGGCCGATAACACAAGCAGCAGCAGTCCAACTGATAAACCTGCCCATTTAAGTATCATAAATTCAACCTCCCTTTACTTTTCCTGATAAAGCCGTCTTTCCGTTATAATTTAAGCTTAGAAAACAATTATGAAATGAGCATGAAATCCTTCAGAGCATTCTGTGAACAGCTGAAAAAAAAACGCCTCACAAACCGTCGTTAAGACGGCCTGTGAGGCGCGGATTATAAATAAACGAACACGAACCTGTAAATGGTTAAAGTACAAAGACGAGAAGCTGTGCGGCGATCGCTACAAAGATAAGAGCAAACGGATAAGCGGCAGCGTAAGCAATAGCAGGCTCATCCCCTTTAGTAAGCTGGTTCACAGCTCCTAAACCCGGCGTACTCGTTAATCCCCCGCAAAGAGCGCCGAGCGAATGAAGAATGCTTAAGTGGAAGAGTTTTTTTGCAATTAAAAATCCGGTCAGTATGGGCAAAATGGTGATAAGCGCCCCTCCGAAAACTAGACGAAGCCCTTCTGCCATGACGACCTCTACCAGGCCTTCCCCTGCTGTGGTGCCGGCCCCGGCCAGAAACAGCACGAGGCCTATGTCACGAATGACCTGATTGGAAGGCTGGAAAAACCGTGCCTGGATGGGCCCCAGTTTTCCGAAGTGGCCGATAATTAAGGCAACGAATAATGGACCGCCCGCCACACCGAGCGTCAATGTGCCAAGCCCAGGCAAATAGATCGGCATTAAGCCGACGAAAATGCCTATAAGCAAAATTAAACTTAATGAAAAAATATGCACATTAGTAACAGCGAGCTTTTTTCTGCTGAAAATCTGTTCAACCTCATTCAGACGGTCCTCACTGCTTACGACGGTTAAGATGTCTCCCCGTTCAAGGCGCCAGCCGGGATTCTGGTTGAACTCAAAGCCTCCCCGCTCCATTCGCGTGACGGTTACACCGAACCTGCTTCGCAACCGCAGCTCCCTTATACTTTTTCCTATCATGTCTTCCGAATCCACGGTGACCTTTCTCAATTTTATATGGTCGGCATTGGAAAAATTCGTGTCTACTTTCCGGCCGATATCCTCACATAATTTTTCCAGGTCACGCGGTATCCCTACAGCTACAAGGCGGTCGCCTTTTAAAATGACTGTATCGCTTAAACTGATAATGTTCCGGTTTCCTCTTATGACACGGCTGATTACAGCTGAACTATTAGGCGCAAGCTTCAGTTCCTTCAGCGTTTTTTTATGCATATGGTCCGACGTCACTTCAATAGTCATCGCTTCCGGAGAAGTTTTGTGTCTTACAGGCCCCACTTTCCGTTTTAAATCTTTTTCTAAATCAATCTGCAGCAGCTTTGGGAACAGCTGAACAAACAGAACAACAGCCACCACACCGAACGGATAAGCTATCCCGTAACCGACTGACGCGAGTGGATCGTTAGTCGATTGGAGGGCAGCAGCAAGGCCCGGCGTACTGGTAAGAGCGCCTGTCATAAGCCCGATACTTAAAGCGGGCGACAGTCCAAGTACCTTTGAAACTAAAATAGTTGTCAAAGAAGCGATCAGCACAATCAGCAAACCAATAATGCCAAAAATAATTCCGGATGTTTTCATCATTCTGAAAAACCTTGGGCCTGCCTGCAGCCCGACAGCAACAATAAACAGACTGAGGCCGAGGTTTTGTACCACCGGCGAGATCTGGTAACCGAAATGGCCGAATACCATGGCCACAAGCAGCACACCGGACGTACCGAGACTCAGCCCTTTTATTGTTGCCTGGCCAAGAAGTGAACCGAGAAATAAAATAACAAAAAGGAGCACAAGCGGCTCTTGCAGTAATTGTATGAGCGGTTCCATACTGTTTCCCTCCATCTGTAAAACAACTGGTGACCATTAAATGAATACTTTCAATTATAGACCTCCTGCAAATAAAAAAAAGTGTTATCCCCCTGTAAACTAAAGTATTCACACATTTTTAGAGAAACGTTCATACAGTTGTCAATGATAACGCTCTCAAACATCTCTTAAATGAGCAGATAATCCCATGCATTAAAAACGGATTCAAAAGAACACTATAATCATACGTTCGATCGTTTTAGGCAGAGAATAACGGGAGGTGGCGAAAATTAAATACCTTTTAGTACTAATAGTTCTATTAACCTCTTGTCAGATGGGCAGCAGTATTGAAAACGAGCAGGGAGATTATTTGTACAGCCGGGCTCCCGACTCGTCGTCTGATAAAAAAGTGGTGATGGTGATGATTGACTCATTAATGGGCTCCACACTTGACGAGAGCCTGGAGGAAGGGAGCGTTCCCGCTCTTGAATACTTAATAGAGAATGGCCAGTATTATAAAGATTTAGTGGCGCCTTTTCCAAGCATGTCTGTCACGGTCGAAAGTACGTTAATCACTGGAGAAATGCCTGATAAACACGGCGTTCCTGGTTTATCCTGGTTTAAACAGGATGAAGACCGGATTGTGAACTACGGGTCTAATTGGGAATTCTGGCGGGAAAACGGATTATCCCAAGGACTGTATGATGTGCTATATAACCTGAATAATGAGCATCTAAATAAAGATGTTCCTACGGTCTTTGACGATCTTGACGCCCAGGGATTTACTTCCGGAGCTGTCAATACGGTGTTATACCGCGGAAATACAGAACATACGCTTGACATGCCTCCCTTAACCGAACATTTGAGTGACCTGCCAGGCACTATTGAAACAAAGGGACCTGACAATCTCTCTTTCGGGCGTATTAAGAAACCTGACGGATTTGAAAGTGAGGCATTTACAGATGGTATTTTTAACCGTGCAGGCCTGGTGGACAAGTATTCAATGGAAGCTGCCCAGCGCCTTATAAAAAATAATAGGCAGCCGGATTTTCTCCTTTTATTTTTTCCTGACAATGATAAAGAAATCCATAAACACGGTTCCTTGCACCGGGATGGGTTTGAAAAAGCCGATGGCTGTTTACAGGGAATCCTTAATAGCTATGGCAGCTGGGAAGAAGCGCTTGAAGAAAATGTGTTTATCATTTTCGGTGACCATGCCCAGGACCAGCTTAACAAAACTGAAGAAGAGACAGCGATTGATTTAGAGAGCCTTTATGGCGATTATTATATTGCTGATTTAGGGGACCCGGTCAGTGAAGGAGACATTGGTTTAGGCATCAATCAGCGGAGCGCCTATATTTATGACTTGCATAACAGAGACCTGATTCCCTCTCTAGCGGGGCGTGCGCTAAATCATCCGGATATTGACATTGCGGCTTGGATGGAGGATGGATGGGTTAAAGTGATGAGTCCTGCCCATAAGGGAGAGCTGCGTTTTAAAAGAGGCGGAGAAAAAACGGATATATACGGGCAAAATTGGACGATTCAAGGAAATAAAAAGATCCTGGATTTGAATAAAAAGGGTGATAATGACATGAGCTATGGTAATTATCCGGATGGCCTGAACCATTTGGAAACTGCGCTGAAAAGCCATGAACCAGCCAAACTGGTTCTTACTGCCAGACCAGGCCATTCTTTTTACGCAGATGGTATTGCTGTCCATGAGGATGGCGGAGAACATGGCGGGCTCCATAAAAATGACCTCCTTGGCGCACTCGTTATTGCCGGAACTGACCAGGAACCGGACACCATTCGTATCGTCGATTTGAAAAATTATATATTAAACCATTTTGAAGATAAGGAATAAGGAATGGAAGTAATTACTTTAATGGTGTGGATACATTTTTTCCTCTTTCTTTAACAATAATAAAACTGATGGACTATTCTTTTAAAGTCCTGCGGTGGTATGTCAATTGACAATTAATCAGGTATTAAATTATTAAGTCCCATTTTTCCTGAAAAAGGCCGTAAGAAACTAGCCTAGTAATTAAATGGAAATTACTAGGAGATT
>NZ_JAIWPE010000017.1 GCF_021028955.1 Salipaludibacillus sp. CUR1 | reverse complement strand
GAAGTACACCGCAAGAAAGAGCCCTAAACATTTTTATAATCAAACAAAAAGCTTCCGACCATCATTTATGATAATCGGAAGCTTTTTTTACTTTTCAGAGACCGTTATGTCCCAGCCTCTACATTCACCCCGTTTAAAGACGTTCCAAATGCTCGAGGCACTCCGTATAATGTTCATCTTCATCAGCCTTAAACTGCGTATTCATAAAAGTAATCTTACCTTCTTTATTGATTACGAATACCGACCTTTTTGCCGTCTCGTCTTCAGGGTTGAAGACACCGTAATCCTTCGCGGTTTTTTTAAACCAATCGGATAACAGCGGGAACGGCAGCGTGCCAAGGCTTGCCTCAAACACGTTATGCGAGTAAATATGATCCACACTGATAGACAGCACTTCTGTATCGAGCTTCTGCAAAGCTTTGTAGTCCTCTTTCCAAGAGGTTAATTCCTTAATTCAGCCAGGAGTAAAATCCAGCGGATGAAAAGCTACAAGCACATTTTTCTCTCCCCTGAAATCACTTAATGAAATTCTTTCTTTTCTTGTCGACGACAAGTTAAAATCAGGAGCTTCCATTCCGATTTCCAATTCAGCCATATACTGCACCTCGTTTCATTTATTTTGACAGGTTTTATCGTATTTTTAAAAGATCCAGACTGCTTAATTTAAGCTGCTGTTTAATTCCAAATATAATTTCTTTCTCTTATCATTACCTGTATATATCCATTCCACTCTTCTGTCTTAAATAAAACACTTTCCACGCCAATCCCAAAATCCAGAAAACAGACAGCCGTTAAGCTGTCTGCCCGGAACAATTAAACGCATCATGTAAACGTCCGTTTTACTGCTTGCGTTTAATATCTCTCATAATTATTCTGCTTTCCGGAATTGTAGGAATTTCAGTCATGCTGAAAGATAAATCCTGCTCCGGCATAGAGTATGTGAGGTGATTGACAAGGTAGTCAAGACTATCTTTCATAATATCAATAGTGATCCATTCTCCGGCGCACCTATGGCCAATGTCAAACTCTCCTCCACCTTGCGGAATAAAGTCAAATGGGCTTCCGTCCCATTCTTTAAACCGTTCCGGTTCGAACCGGTTCGGGTTTTCCCAGTCATCCGGGTGGTGGTTTGTACCATACAGATCCAGCAGAGTCATTGTTCCCTCTTCAAACTTGTAGCCGTCCCACGTAAAGTCTTCTTTAACTATAGCCACTGTAAAAGGGAAAAACGGATAATAACGGCGGACTTCCTGAGTGAAATACTGGAGCTGGTCTTCATCTCCGCTCTCAAGAGCTTTCACTTTCTCAGGGTATTGATGAACCGCTAAAGCCGTGAACGCGATATAAATGGAAATCGCCACCATCGGACGCAGCAGATTTAATATCTCTACAGCCACAACGTGTTCGTCCAGCAATTGATCTTCATGGTCTTTATGCCATGAAAACGCATATAAAGCCCGGTATCTATCTACTTCCCGATCATGATTACGTACTTCTTTAACGAGTTCTTCAATCCAGTCTTCTGCTTGTGAGCGGGCTCTCCAACCTTTAAAGTGACTTAAACCGACCTCCGCAGGCTTCTCAAACATTTCACTCAGCTGGTCTGCCCGGTGGTCTACCTCATCTTCTTCCAGCGGTACGCCTGTCCATTCACAGGCAACCCGTGTTATGATTTTCTTAACTTCTTGATAAAGCACGATCTCTTCACGGGACTCCCAGTCTTGAGCTGCCTGTTCCCAGTATTTTTTTGTTAAACGGCGGATTTCTGTTAAATCATCTTTTGACATCAACGACATAAACATCGCTTTCCTGTGTTTATGCGCCAATCCATCTAACCCTTGGACTCCTCCCTCGCCAAATAGCGTCTTTTCCACCGGTTTAGGCGCCGCTCCTTCCCGTTTGAACTTATCATTGTCGTAAAAAATTTTAGCGGCTTCGCTTCCTGAAAGGCAAATTGCCTTACTGCCCAGAAGCTTTGTCTCAAACACATTAGACTGCATCGTGTGGCGCCGGTTAATAATAAACTGGTAGCCTTCTTTCAGCAGCTTTAAACTGTGGTCAAGACCTTCCTCTTTTGGCATATTGTTTTCATTACTCATACTATCCCTCCATATGACACCTGAATTTCCATTCACTATTAACCATTCCTTGGAAACCCCCCCATTTAAACCCCTTATTAGAAAATAAAAGGGCTGTTTTTATTTAGGACTTATCAGCATAGAAGCATTCCAGGAGAAACCGGCAGCTTTTTAAAGCATCATCAGCACTTTCAAAAACAGCTGTAAACCCTTATATATCAACAATGAAAACGTTCACAAAAACGACACACTATTTTAGCTGAAAATAGGTTATTATATAAGTAAGAAATAAATAAACAAAAGTTGTTAACACCGTAGGAGACTCAACCATGCGGTTGGTTCCAATTAAAAAACCAACAAATTTTCAAAAACATCTTAAGTAAAACCGGACAGTAAATAAGGCTTAAAAAACCTGTCTGCCGGAAATGGATGGATGAAATTGATTCATGAAAGTGGAAAGATGATATCCATTTCAAAAAGATTGTTTTTGAAAGCGTCTGCAGAAAATGCTAATCATTCAGAGCCAGTAAGTGAAGTAATCAGTTAACAAAGTTTAATGAATGGCAGTTGATCCGCTCCCCGATAGTAGTAGCTGGTTTATTATAATCGGAAAGATCGAAGCCATATCGAAGAAACTGCGTTAATAGTATTTCTAAACTCTGACTGGATAGGCAGCATAGCATGCAGAATGGTGTTCAACGGAAGCAACTCACTTTTCATCTGTAGCATTTGAAAAGTAAGAAAGCCGGCTTTTGAAAAAAAGCTAAAGTTGAAATCACACAGAGTCGAAAAGTGAAATGGTTGGGTCCCCTAAGGTGTTAACCTGAAAAACGATCTTCAATAAACTGAAGGTCGTTTTTTTATTTGCCTGTAATCCGCCTCTCAACATATTGCCTGTTTTTAAGGGAAACACTAAAAAATAAAAACACCCAGGAGGCTCTCCCCAATGGACAAAAAGAACAGAACCGTGGCAGGAACAGATATTGACGAAGTGAAACGTTTAAACAGGAATTCAGGACTCACTTACAACGAGGTCAAAAACGTCCTCGCTAAAATGAAAAACTCTAAGCCTTCCCCTCCTGAAAACTGAAAAAACCTTTAAGAGGATGCCTTTCTGCACCAGACGCAAAAAAGCTTGAGGCAACTGCTTTCTGCAGTTCCTCAAGCTTTAATAACTTAATTATTACTCATTATTATTGTTATCATCGTCAAGATTTAAGCCGTCATCATTATTTTCAGCGTCTTCGTCTGCATCTTCTTCTCCGCCTTCATCTTCTTCATCTTCGTCTTGGCTCCAAGTCCACTCTGTTTCATTTTCCTGTTCAGCGAAATCGATTGTTAGAGTGTACTCTTGGAAATCATCTTCATTAAAATCGAACGTATCAGCGATTCCAGAAGTGATTTCTTCCTGTTCGCTTGCTGCATTTACATGGAAATCAGATAAATAAGCTTCCATTTCTTCTACAGCTTCTTCGCCTTCAAGGTTAATATCGTCGCCGCTGATTGTAGCTTCAGGCTCTTCCCCGTCTTCATGGGCCGGATTATAAGTAAACTCCCATTCTGTTTCATCAACTAATGTTACGTTAAGATCAAAGTTTTGGAAGTCCTGGTCCATAACTGCTTCAGCTTCCTCGCCGTCCTCATCCATATTGTTTGCGGCGTTATTATCATCGTTTAAGCCGGCATCATTGTCTGCGTCAAACTCATCATTATTATTTTCGTTGTTATCAGCCATGTTTACATCTGGCTCTTCATTAACTTCTTCTGCCTCTTCATTGTTCTGGTTAGTGTCGTTTCCAATCCCATTATTTCCTTCTTCGTTGTCTCCACAACCAGCAATAGCTAATACTGTTGCAGTCGCTGCTAAACTCATTTTAAATTTCTTCATCGTCTAATCCTTCCTTTCAGCAAAATAATAAATAATAGTAATTTTGAGGACTACTGGGGGTGTTTCCTGTTTATTCATTTATTAAACAGAAACAGAAACGATTAATACTTTAGGGCTAAAAATTCAATTTTTTTTAAAAAATAATAACCCTTTCCATTACACATTTACTTTTATCGTTAAAAGAGCTTGAGTAAAGCTTTTATCCGGCCTGCTTCCCGAATCGCATACTCCTTGAGAGAGCATAAATACTCCGATGCCTGCAAATAATAAGGAAGGCTATAATTAAGCCCTTTGAAGGAGGATAATTCATGACAATAAAAGAGCAAAACGAAAAAAGTGACTATTCAACAGCGGCACTGAGTCCGGATCATCTTGACCGCCTGATTACGCTGGAAAAGGACTTTGCTGATTTTACCCATAAAGAAATTGTTTTGATCGCCTATGAAAAAGAAGAGTTAAAATAATAAGGAGGTATAAACCCTGTGACTGAGAAAAAGCGCCACATCGAGAAAAACGTCAATGCTGAATTAGGCGGGATGCGCCTGTACGGTACAACAAGCAACGTTGAAGTTGAAGGATATGAAATGTCCGGTGACATTGAAAACGCCGGGCAGCTTGATAAAGGATTTAAACGAAATAAAGACCGCGAAGGCGAAACAGCTGATTTTATTACCGATGAACTGCCAGATCAAAAGAATGACCGCGGCGGTTACGTTCTTGATCATCCAGATGATCAAGACACGGAATCACGAAGACCACGGCACACAGGGAAATAAAAAAAAGGGCGTTTCCTTTTGGAAAAGCCCTCTCTTAATTCATATTTGACTGATTATTATTTTCTGCTTATAAATCCGGTTCTTTAAGTTCACCGATCACAGTAACAGGCGACTGAACGAGCTTTTTAATTATATGTAAATCATTTTCACCACAGGTCAGCAGAATACATGTGGCGGGACCTGCTGATTGCTTAAGGTCAAGTGACAAATCCTGATGATCCACAAACACCTTGCCTGCGCTCCGGGCCAGTTCCTCTGCCTCATACTGCACCCCTTTTGAACCTGCAGGCAATAGATCGTGGACGGCCGCACTTTTCCTTAACTTTATCAGTTCCCTTAAGGTCACGATGTCGGGATCATCCGGATGTATGTCGTAGTCAGGCCCGCTCTTAGGGATGCCGACACATACGACCTGGTCTTCTCCCCTGGAAGCTCCAACAGGAAAACCTTTTTGGTCGGCAAGCCCCAGAATGGTCACTCCGATCCCTGTTTGAACTGTCGGCACATTCTCTTCAGAACTCCCTGTAAATTGGATATCGTCCGTGATGCCAGCCTCCCGTACATACTGTTTAATTTCCGCCAGGATTTTTTCACCGGAAGGATTCATTTCAACAGCCAGGCAGTCGATGACCATAAACGGTGTCGCCCCGCATGACACAATTTCAAACAAGGGAACACGAACCGCGAACTGGCCAAGGACCTCTTCCGGTACTTTTACTGCATCATAAGGTTTACTGCCGATCCCGCCATCTGAGTCACACGCGATTACCATATACTGCTCATCGTTTACAGCCATGAGTGTCAGATCTCTTACTTTTTTCAATAATTTTACCGGGTTGTCAATATACATTGCGTTTAACTCCTCTTCCTTCCACAGATGACCTGAACAAGGCACATTATAAATAACCTTCTTTTATTTCAAAAAACTCTCCGAGGATGTCCGCCAAAAAATTTAAAGGTGTTGTTTCCACCTGGCGATAGCCTTTTTCTGTATATAGGTGTATTGCATTTGGCAGCTCCCTTTTCAGCTGCCGCCTCAATTTTTTCCCCGGATCGTCCGCATCTACGAGTATATAGACATCGAGATCTTCGATTGGATAAATCAATGTTTCCAGTTTCTCCTCGCTGAGCGTCCCGTAAGTGCAAATAATTTCAACGGGTTCATCAAGCACCTGTTCAACACGCTTGCGGTCATTCTTACCTTCCACGATTAACACTTTATCTAACATTTCAAACATGAAAGCCCAGCCTCCTCAGTTCTCACTCACTAAGTTAAAGCTCGTCTCTATTTTACTCAAAAAACGGGTTAACAACCAAACGCAGTTGAAAAAACAATTTACCGGACCATTAAAAATACTAAAAGAGCAGCCAGTACAATCTGGTGGGCTAAGTGAAAGGCCCGGCCCTTCCCCCATATTTTCTTTGTAATTACGGCATGTATGTCTAATGAAGATTTTGGATATTTAAAGGCGTATAAAACAGACGGCAAGGCTCTTGCAGAACCATAAACGAGCCCAAAAGAGAATCCGGCTGCCGGCCCAAGGAAAAATCCGGCATACACATAGATCAGCCAAAAGCTAACGTAAGGATTATAAGTGAACAGTCCAGCTCCAAGAACAGCTCCCCAAATGCTCATATTTCCAAGTACGGACCGGCTGACCCATGAAGGGGGAACCTGCCATTTCACCTCTGGTTGGGGAAGATTGATTAATCCCGTCCCCTTAATGAAATACACCAGTACAATTAACAAAAACAGAATGAACCTGATCTCTTCAGTGAGAAAACCTGAAGCGGCCCAATAAACTGAAAAAGTGAGAAGCAGTCCGCTCAGACCGCCTGATAACGCACTCACAATTAAATAAGTGAACGATTTTATAAGAAGATGACGTCTTTTTTCTCCCTCTCCGAGAGAGGCAACCGCAAAGGTTACGTTTATTCCTCAGGCTGTGCGGAGAGCGGTAACTCCTGACAAGGCAGCGATAACAGCAAGCAGAAAGTATTCCAAAGGCGCTCCCCCTAACTATCCAGCAAATGCATGCAGCCGCAGTCCCCCCATGACGGTATGTATGGGGAGTTTGTAACAGGTGTACAGTCGCAGCAAATCATTGTACTGCCCCTGAACGTATCGCACCAGCACCCTGTTATTCTGTAACCCCAGCTGTGCGACGGCTGGAACCCTTCAGGACACGGCGTGTTGAGCCCCGTTCCCTGACTGCATTCGTGGCTGCAAAAACGTCCGTTCGGGAGCGAGCAGAAACCTCTGTTTAAGTGAAATTCGCACCAGGAGGTACTCCCTTTCCCGGGAGCTCTGAACGGCCTCGAAAAAAATTGCATGATTCCAAAGAACAGACGTGAGAAAAGCTCATCCGCAAGAGGGAAACTCCTCAATAACCTTGCAATGCCGGCAACCCATCCTTTACTTTGCCCGTTTATTGTTTCAATCACTTAAACCCCTCCTTCCCGCCCGTTTGCCTGAGGTCCAGAACAGAAAAAGCTAACAGCTCAATTTGCTTTTTATTCCCGCACAGCCCTTTATCTGTAATCAGGCCTTTTTCGTCGACAGCAAAAGCGAAAGGAGTAACTCTGATAAGGCAGCGGTTAAAGAGCTCTTTATGCCGGTCCCACAGACGGCAGCCGGAAAAAGAATAAGTGTCAGCCAGATGTGTCACTTCCGTTTCTTCCCCGACTATAACCGTAAAAAAATTTATTTGATCCCCGTAAACTGTAAATGCCTCGTTCCAGTCGTCCAATAGCCTGAGACACGGTTTACAATTGGGCGAAATAAAGGTGATTAAGGCAGGCTTCCCTTCTTCCATAAAAGAAGCCATGGCGGCGGGGTTATTGAAATCAAGGGAAAGAACCTTTACTTCAGCGGGAAAAGGCCTGCCAACCGGAAGCCCGTCTTTTGAAATCCCTGCCCCTGTACTTAAATACACCTCGCCAAACTGGCGAAAAAGAAGGAAGAGGGCGAAAAGAGTAATGAACTGGGTAATCCACAGCAAGATCACAGAATAAAAAATAAAGGCTTCCATCTTTGCCTCCTTTACTTTATTCTTCTCAGACGCTCCAATGCAGCACTGTGGGTTTCCCATATTAACTGCGTAAGTAGGAAGAGCAAGGTCAATGCTGTCCCTGTGATCACGGCTGGGGCAGACAGAGCGGCGGTATAAGGCGGATTTATAGCGGTAAAAAACAGGATGAGCCCAAGAAAATAAACGATTTTTCCAATCGTAAAGCTGTCTGCTTTCGCATCAATCAGTTTTCCGTAACACCCGCAGCTGACCTGCCTGTTCGTCTTCAGGACACGTGTGACAGCATACCCAAAGAGTAAAAGGAGCGAAACGAGAATAACAGTGCCATAAATACGGGCAGGCCCAACCAGAAGAAGGCCGGCGCCCAATAATTCAAGAAAAGGGATACTGACAGCAGCTGCCTTTGACAGGCGTTCAGGCAATATACGAAAGTCTATAGTAAAGTCAATAAACGCTTGAAATGATACAAGCTTTGCTGCGGCTGAGATAAAAAATAAAGTTACAATATGAATCAGAACAATACTTCCCAGTTCCAGCGCCAATAGATGCCCTCCTTAATGCCCAGCCGTTACACCTTCACATACAAGCGATGGAAGATAGAGTAGTAAGACCAGACAAACGGCAGTTTCAGCTGTTTCCCATTATCCTTTAACATTATAACTATTCAACCTGAGCCCTTTTCATGTGTCATGTTCAGCCGCTCAAGAAAGTAACTTAATAAAAGCATTTTAAAAAGGGTCAGTCCCCTCGTGCGGTAACGCGTGACCGCACGAGGGGACTGACACCCATTAGACCTCAGGAGGATTGAGTAAATAAACCACTTGTATATAAAAGGAATCAGAGAAAGAGATTGGGTACACCCCCTTGTATTTCTTTCTGAGGTCAGATAGGGTTTAGTTAGCAGATTTATAGGAGGTAATAACGATGAAGAAACTCATAGGATATTCTTTTGCAGCCGGGCTTCTCATCTCAGGTGGTATTATTTATGCAACTTATTCACTGGCTGATAACCATTTCGGCAGCAGTGCAAATGACTCAGTGAACGCCTCAGAAAATGCATCTGAGGAAAGTGATTTAGATGCCGGTGAACTTAACGAAAATGAAAAATCAGCTAACAATACTGCCGATGAATCGGCCGAGTCTGACGATCTGGAGCAGGAGGATGAAAACGAAGGTAATCCGAATAAGGTTTATTTCAACGATCATGCCACTTTCAATCTCGAACGGTCGGATCATGAAGATGCTATCAACTTTAAAGATGGCCAAAAGGATCGGGCGAAAGAACTCATCGGAGATCTCCATAAAACAATGAATGACATTGTCGGTTATGGAAAAATCGACACTCTCGACTTCGAGGAATTACGGAGTAAAGAGTTTGATAGTCACCTTTCTCACAAGGAGTTCATGAAAGGGATCATGGAACTTGAGGATGACTTGCTGGATGATTCCAGAGCTGTAAACGACATCAGAAATCTCGAAAGTTATTACAGATTAGGCTACAGCCTTCACAGCGAAGATCGCATGGCCCTCCGCTATGCTCACCGGATCATCCATGATCTCGATATCTATGTAAATGGAAATGGATCAGATGACGACCGGAGAATTTGGGGAGTAACGGAAGCCTTCGGGGATGATGACCGGATCGAACGGATGTATGATTACATTCGCGATCACGCCCAATAAACACAAATGGTGAGTCTGGCGCCCCGTTAAAATAAAGTTTTAATTTTTTTACTTTAGTGATTGAAGGACAGAAGGCGGCGACGCCCAAGGGGTTAAGGCTGAAGATTTAATTCAACGAAGCTCAAAGCTGAGTTGAATTTAAGCCAATCATGCAGAAATAACTCACCCCTTAAATATATTAGTAATCCGATGAATGAAGGCGAGGACACCCAGGGGATGAGCGATCTTTCCCCTGCGACGAGCAAGCGCAGGAGCAAAGTCTGAAAATCCACTTTCCCGAAGGAGTCCTTCGGGAAAGTTAGTTGAAGACAAGCCCTCGGGTAAAGAAAACACAGCGAACTTCCACACGGATGTGGTGACTTCGGCGTTTTCACAGGACGTGAAGGGGTTAGCCGAAGCTCCTAATGACCTATGTTGCACTTATGCCTGTGGTGTAAGCCTTCGCCGAGAGTGAATCGGCAAATTAAAAGGACAAGCCCCTGGGCAAGCGTCCGCCTGGCGGACTGAAATCACTGCTTTTATTCTATCCAAAACATTCTTTACTAGGAAGGCGAAAGAAAATGAGACTAACAGCCTTCACTTTATTGATTGAAGGACAGAAGGCGGTGACGCCCAAGGGATTGAGCGCAGTCTGAAGATCCAATTCAACGAAGCCCCAGGCTGAGTTGAATTTAGCTGAAGACAAGCCGCTGGGCAAGCGCCCGCCTGGCGGACTGAAATCACTGCTTTTATTCTGAGTTAACATTTTTAAGAGTACTATTCTTTTGTCCAAGTGTCATGAACTTCGTTTTAAGACCAGCCGTCTACTCCTGAATCGTAAACTCTGCAGCAAGCTCCGCTGACAAATCAATCCCTTCAGTATGCATGTCTTTTATTAGCCTGTAAGTTCCGCTGTCCAAGTCTGTCATATCCACAGTATCCACATGCTCTTCCCCAATACCCACATAAAGGCCGATATCGTTAAACGCCAATTCAAGAGGAACCTTTCTCCATGTATCCCCCACTTTTTTCTCAACCGAATAATATTCGCCGATAAAGAGATACGTTGGCCCGGCATTTTCCAGAATTAACTTAACTTCCTCATCAGTTTCAGTGTAAGTCTCCTGATCCGTCCTTAAAGAGGCATTCATTTCCGGCACCGGCACATACATAAAAGACAGCCGGGTGTCTTCCACTTCCCCTTCGTCATTTATAACCTCCACACTCAACAAATAGCCGGCATTTTTGTTATCGGGCAAGTTCCCGGAATAGACTATTTCACTGCTCCCTGCAGTTTCCACGTAGACTGTTTCATCCACGACCTTCTCTTTTTCTTCTGTCTTTTCCATTTCAGTTAACCGCACCCTGATCTCGCGCTCCATAGCAACACTATCTTCCTCGTGAGCGATAAGTTCAACCGAGAAGTTTCCCCCTGATTTCATCGTTCCTGCGGGCATCCCGTACCCCAGGCTGCCTTTCCCGTCCTTAAAAAACCACGTGCCTGTCGGAGGTCCATAATCTGTTTTTTTCCAAAGATCATCTCCATGGTCAAAATAGAGATACGTGCTCAGGAACTCTTTTTCTTCCGCAGAAAGATCCACACTTTGAGGATCACCGACACTGTCAGGGAGATTCCCCTGGCCTTCCTCCCAGTCTTCTTCCTGCTCCCATGCTCCTGACTGCCCATCCTGCCCGCAGCCAGCAGCCAAACATGCGAACATAAAAATGAGACCCGCTGCAGCCCATCCTTTAGTTAACCGCATACGCCTACCCCTCTCCGTCCTTTTAGTCATTAGACGTTTCTTTTTAAAATAAGTTTCCTTCTGCTCAAAAACATCCCGCAAAACAGCCAGCCATCCTCACTCTTGTGCACAAAAAAGAGCATCCCCTGAGGAAATGCTCTTCTATGTAACACCCTGTAGCCGCCGGCCCGGCGCTGCCGCAGGTTAGCGGTAATTAATAAACTGCAGTGGAAGCGACAGGTCAGCCTCTTTAATTGCTGCAATCACTTTCTGAAGGTCATCGCGGTTTTTCCCGCTCACACGGACCTGGTCGTCCTGAATCTGCGTTTTTACTTTAAGCCCATTATCTTTAACAAGCTTAGTGATCTTTTTCGCGTTATCTTTATCAATGCCCTGAATAAGCTTCGCACGCTGCCGGACTGTCCCGCCCGAGGCCGGTTCCAGTTTGCCGTAATCAAGGCTTTTTAATGAAACATCCTGTTTGATGAGCTTGCTTACAAGCACATCCTTCAACTGGTCCATTTTAAATTCATCGTCTGATACAAGCACCAGTTCTTCATCCTCAAGGGTCAGCTTGCTTTTACTCCCCTTAAAGTCATAACGGTTCTGAATTTCTTTCGTCGCCATCACTACAGCATTTTGCACCTTTGAAAAATCAACTTTGGATACGATATCGAATGAACTCTCTTTAGCCATTATTTACCTCCGAATAGTTTGTCTCCCTCATTATAGAGGATTCCAGTCCTTGAATAAAGTCTGCACCGCCCTCAATAGTTAGTTAGCCAGACCACCCCGGCGTCTTCATCCCTTAATCACCTTTATAATCTTCCGTATAAAAAACCGGCGAATACGCATAAACTGCGGGGGTTCCTCCTGAATGAATAAACAGCACACTGTCGCCTTTTTTAAAGAAGCCTTTACGAATAAGGTCAATCAGCCCATCCATTGTTTTTCCAGTATAAACAGGGTCAAGAAGAAGAGCTTCAGTCCGGGCTGCCGTCTTGACCGCTTCAATCATTCCGTTTGTCGGAAGGGCATATCCCAGGCCGACATAGTCATCGAAACACGTCACAGCCCCGCGCGGAATCTCCTGTTTCACCCCAATATGGTCAGCCGTTTCCTGTACGAGCTTATAGACGTTTTCTTCCTGCTCAGCCTTCCCGCGGCTCACGTTAATGCCTATCACTTCTGTTCGAGCGCCGAGCCCTTTAAAACCGGCGATCAGCCCGGCATGCATCCCCCCGCTGCCGCTCGTGCAGACGACATAATCAAATGAGAGGCCCTCAGCTTCGGCCTGACCGTGAATTTCTTCAGCACATGCCGCGTACCCTGTTATTCCGGTTACATTTGATCCCCCAACCGGGATCACATAAGGCTTACGGCCCTCCCGGCGCATCACTTCCGCCGTCTTTTCCATCTCTTCATACACATCGGTGCCGTTCGGGACAATATGAAGCGCCTCAGTCCCCAACAGCTGATAGAGAAGGAAATTCCCATTTGTCTGCGTATCATACTGCGCCTTTTCATTTTCCTCTAAAATTAACACACATTTCAGGCCCTCTTTTACACAGGCAGCCAGAGTGAGCCGGCAATGATTCGACTGAATACCTCCGGCTGTAATAATCGTATCTGCTCCTTTTGCCTGGGCCTCAGCAATGAGAAATTCCAGCTTCCTCGTTTTGTTGCCCCCTTCAGTCAAACCGAGCAAATCATCTCTTTTTATAAAAATATCAGGCCCGCCCAGCATAGCCGTTAAGCGCTCGGCTTTCTCAATGGGTGTCTTTGACGGGGAATACTGGTTACGCGGAAAATAAGACAAATTCACAGTGTGATCCCTCCAAACTCAAAAATATGACCTTTCCGGGTGCAGCTCCGCTATAAAAACACATACGAGAGAATCGCGGCCAGAAGGTTAGGCAATCCGATCATTGTAAACATCAAAGCATTTCCCTTCCGCCTTCGGGTCCTTCGCCCTTTTCGTTCCATCTCTTCCTCCGTCCAGTTTTTCTCTCCGCCTTCTATAGCTCTCGAGGACAGAGCCGCCAGTAAAAAGCTGACAGCGGCCGCAAGCCCGGACAGAGCAAAAATAACATCGGCATCTTGTATAATAAGGGCGAAAAGCAAGATGACACCCACGATTCCTAAACCAATAAAAATCGCTTTTTTCATAAAACCACCGGTCCTCTTTCCATTAATCAACTAAAACATCATTAAATCTAATCATATCTTAACTAGTCAATTTGCGTAATATCCCACGCCGTAATCATCCCTAACAATTTTTCCGTTTTTCTGCCGTGATGGGTAATTAATAACGCATCCAGCCTGGCAAATTCGTCTGCGCCCTCGTTCTTGAACAACTCTTTCGCCTCGTAAACACTCGTATGGCGGGAGATAAATTTACAGTTATTTTTTGCTTCCTCTAATGATAATACCATTTCAATGGCAGTTTCAGGCAGTGAAATCAATTCCTCCTCAACATGCCTGGCTAAAAAATTTGTAATGCCATTCTCTGTCAGAAGCCCGGCAAATTCCCCGTCATTATAAACAGGGAACTGTGAAAATGCCTGATCTTTAATCACCCTTAAAACATCCGATAACGTATGGTCCGTTTCAAACGTCTTTACATCTTTACTGAACATCGGAATCACTTCTTTAGGTTTGGAAATTTCCGCTTCGATCTTTTCAATGAGTGACACGGTGGAATCGTGAGGCTCTGCAATGACATAGTCCTGCCGAGTTTCATTGTGGATAATCGCATTCCGCAGGTTTCCAAGCATTTTAAGATCTTTTTCAAACCTTCTGACGACGTAATTGTGTTTAGCCATCCGGACGACCAGTTCCGAAAAAGGCAAGTAACGGTCACTGTTTTCCTGTTCCCGTAATTTAGCGTCAATCCTGTTATAGGCAGTCGTGAATCTCTGTGAATTTTTCATATTTATGTTCTCCTTAAAAAAGGACTCGGTCCCTGTTTATAAACTAATGATACTAAGAGCTGACAACCTGTGCAGCCTGAAATATTACTTCAACGCGACCAACCGCTGTCCCTGCTTCAGGGAAAAGATTCACTCAGTCACGCTGCGGGGTTACGTGGCCGTTATCCACAAAAAAATCCCCATCGCTTCCAGCGGCGGGGAGAAACCTGTTAATATAGCGCGGGCGGCTGTCACTTCTTCCTTTTCTCAGAAACGACTTCGGTCACTTTTTCGTACATTCTGTCAACTCCGGCTGGGGAAGCTTCAAAGGCAAACGCATGATCCTCAGAAATACCAATACTGCCTGCTTCCTTTGCTGTATCAATGTTTGCGCCCATAAACACAAACTCCCAATTGTATGTCTCCTGCTGGTGTTTAATCAGTTCTTTGACTTTTTCATAAGTAAATTCCGTGCTGGCATTTTCCATTCCGTCTGTAGTAATAACGACGATCACTTTAGAAGGCCTTCTCTCCTCACTCGTATGCGACAACCGGTAACCCACATCCAAAATCGTCTTTCCGACTGAGTCGAGAAGCGCTGTCATCCCCCGGACAAAATACTCTTTTTCAGTAAGAGTAACACTTCCTGCGTCCACTCCATTCCAAAGGACTTCGTACCGGTCATCAAACAATGCAGCGGTTAAAACTGTCTCTCCTTCAAGCTCACACTGTTTTTTTACGAAGGCGTTAAAGCCTCCGATCGTGTCGCTTTCAAGCCCTGCCATTGAGCCGCTTCTGTCCAGCAGGAAAACAATTTCGGTTACTTGCCTTGTCATATTCCTCACCCTTTCCTGTTCTTGGTATAATAATAGATGAATAAACCTATCAACAGGTCGCCTCGCAAGCGACATTTAGGGGAGGCAAAGGCAATGCTCGATTCTAAAATTCTGGAAGAACTCGATGACTACATACAGGAGCACTTAACTGAATTAAGTTCAGTCCGTCATCAGCTCTCTGAAAAAATGGAAGATTTAACGTACGAGGAGATGAAAATGACGGATGTAGAAGACTTTATTGAATCAAATCGCCAGCCGTCCTTCAACTCCGTTTTATTTGGCTTTATTGACCAGAAAGGTGTCACTGACCCTGAACTTTACAAAAAGGCCGGTATTGACCGAAAGCTTTTTTCAAAAATACGTTCTAAAACCACCTACCGTCCTGGCAAAAATACGATTCTTGCGCTCGCTTTAGCCCTTGAATTAAACCAGGATCAGACAGAGCAGCTTCTCAGCTCAGCGGGGCACTCGTTATCCAACAATGCCACGGGCGATTTAGTCATTCAATTCTGTTTAAAAAAGAAAATTTATGATATAGACAATGTAAATCAGGCCCTCGTATATTTTAACGAGAAGCCATTAACAGGCCTGCAGTAAAAAGCGCCTGGCCCCGACGCTAAGAGCACATCTTTAAGGCACAGGCACTTCTATGAAAATATGTATGGAAAACTGAAGCTGATAATGAGATACACCAGGGTTCCCGTTAAAAAAGGGTTCCACCTGGCCATTGCTTTTTGTGCTTTTGTCGATCCATGAAGACCTCTCGATTCCACATTCGCCTGCGCTTGCGATCCGACAGATAACCCCTCTCCGCTAAATGAAAAAAACAGAAGGACACAGAAAACAAGTATGGCTGCCATCCCTGCAATGTCAGACCAATGGAACCGCGTTAATCCACTTATTAATACGACGCCAATATGCAATAGAATTCCTGTTCCTGCCGCCCAATATAAGTGCTTCATTTTGTAATCCCCCTTTTTTAAAACTAATATGGAAAAAGATCTTATAAGTAATTGTATAAAAATATAAGGAAGAAGTATATTGTCATTGGAAAAAATAAGGAATAAAAAACTGCCCCCGAATCGCAGCATTCACGAACCGGAGGCAGGGACCAGACAAAACTCTATTTAATTTAAATTAGATTGTACGTACTCTCACCATACCTTCAATCTGCTTGATTTTTTCCTCAAGACCAGGGACGACGTCGCCGTTTACTTCGCTGTCGATATCAATCATCGTGTAGGCGTAATCTCCGCGGCTTCTGTTAACCATGTCAGCAATGTTCAAGTTAAAGGTTGAAATAGCGGAAGAGATTTGTCCAACCATGTTCGGCACATTTTTATGGAACGCCGTTACCCGGGGCTTGCCCGCATAAGGCAAGGAAGCGTTCGGGAAATTCACGGAGTTTTTAATATTACCTGTTTCCAGAAACTCTTTTTCCTGGCGCGCCGCCATAATTGCACAGTTTTCCTCAGACTCTTGAGTAGAAGCACCAAGATGCGGGATCGGTACCGCGTTTTTCATTTTCAGCACATTTTCAGTCGGGAAGTCCGTAATGTACTTGCCAACTTTTCCGGCTTCAAGCGCTTCTGCAATATCCGCTTCGTCAACAAGCCCGTCTCGGGAGAAGTTCAGAATGTGAACGTCCGGTTTCATAAGGCTGAAAGTTTGTTTGTTGAACATGCCTTTCGTATTATCCGTCAAAGGCACATGGACAGTAATATAATCACTATTGGCGAGTACCTGTTCAATGGTAAAGGCTCTGTGGACGTTTCGGGATAAGTTCCAGGCTGTATCCACAGAGATGAACGGATCAAATCCGATAACCTCCATATCTAAATCGAGCGCGTCATTAGCCACCATTGCCCCGATAGCTCCAAGTCCAATTACACCAAGTGTTTTCCCTTTAATCTCTTTACCAACGAAATTTTTCTTCCCTGATTCGACGAGTTTAGGAACCTGGTCGCCTTCCCCTACAAGCGTTTTAGCCCAGGCGATTCCGTCAAAAAGGTTACGTGAAGAAGCAATTAAGGTGGTGAGGACAAGTTCTTTTACCGCATTGGCATTGGCCCCAGGTGTATTGAAGACGACAATGCCGTTTTCAGTGCATTTATCAACCGGGATATTATTTACACCGGCTCCGGCCCGTGCAATAGCTTTCAAATTGCTGCCGAATTCCAGGTTATGCATATTAAAGCTGCGGACAACGATCGCATCAGGATCCTCGCTTGTATTATCAATTGTATACTGATCCGTGTTAAAAACATTCAGTCCTTGATCCGCAATATTGTTTAATGTTTTGATTGTACGTGTTTTATCCAAAGTAAGTACGCCCATCTCTAAACTCCCTCTTTCTCATCCAAAATAGTAGTTTGTCTCCGCTCGAACGTCAGCACCTGCCTGCATACAACCTATCTGAACATCGCCTTTACGCTTCAACAATCCCCCCTCAAATAAGCATAAAGAGGTAAGGGATCCGAAATCCCTTACCTCTGCCCAGGCGAACGGCAATTCGATACCATGTGCTCCCTCACGGTACTCCGTGTTCGCCAGTCACACACAGCCTCTTAATTTCTCTCATACTAACAGACTACCGCTTAACCTGCAACCCCTAAAAATAAAATTTTTAGAATCTTTCGTCAGACGTTATTCTATAAAAATATCATCTATGGAGTAAAAATTCAGAAGAGGCTGAGACAAAACTAAAACAGGTGTGTAAAAGACGCACGATGTTTTTTATCCTTTTTAAAGCCTGTCAACTTAAGTTTTATAAGCTGTTCAACAGTAATAATTATTCTAAATTGCTGATAGAAGTGGGGAATTCGCTGATTGATTTTGTTTTTCGCTGATTGAATCATATTTTCGCTGATAGAAATTATTTTTCGCTGATTGGACCCTCAATTTCGCCGATAGAAACGCTATTTAGCTGATTAAATTCAACTTTAAATGATTGAACAGCCCCTGGACTGAAATAACTGCCTTTATTCTTTGTAAAAGTTTCTCTTCTTTGAGCATAAAAGCAGAAAATCGAACAAATCAGTAGAAGATTTGTTCGATTTTCTTTAGGCTTACTATTCTTTTGTGCCAGTCTCTTCGTATCCAATTTGTGGAATACCCAATAAATGGGGGGACAGTCCCCCCATTTATTGGTAATCATCCAGCCCAAATGAACTTAAGCTGCAACAAAGCTTTTACAGGTGGATCGTGACATCCGCGTCTTCACGAAGATTTTCCACAATTTCCTGGGCAGCTTGTCCTTCTTTTTCAGCTCTTACTTGTTCTTCAAGTTCTGGTTTAACTTCTTCAAACGACGGGACATCACCTTCTTGACCCATCTGGGCATGCTGGGCTTCCAGCTGCTCATATGTCTCTTCAAGCTCTTCATCTGTCACTTCAATGTCGCCTGCTTCACTCGCAACAAGCTGGTCTACTTTCACTTGAGTTTCAACCTGGGACATCACTTCTTCTTCATCCGTGCCTTGCTCTTCTAAAGCAGCAATGAACTCCTCTTCAGAACCGAGGCCGTTTTGCATCGCTATTTCTTCCAGCGTCTCATCAATTTCTTCTTCTGTCGCTTCGTAGCCTTCGTTTTCAGCTTCCTGAACGAGAAGTTCCGTATTAACCATATTGTCAGCGACCTGTTCTTTTAACATGTCCTGATCGACTTCTTCCCCAGTCATCTGAGTTTGCATAGCAGCCTGCTGGAACTGTCCTTCGTATGCAGGCTCAAATTCTTCCCTCGGAATTTCCTCACCGTTTACTTCTGCCACCACATCAGGTACGCCTTCCAAGTCAGGCTCAGGCATTTCCGGCTGTTCGGCGGTTTCTCCACCTTCACCTTCCAAAGCGGCTTCATTGTTTGCGGCCGGCTCCCCCTCCTGGGTCTCTGTTCCTGTATTGTTATTCCCTTCCTCTGCATCACCGCAAGCCGTCATAACCATTGCAGCTGCGGCAAGAGATACGGTACTTAACCACTTTTTATTCATCGTCATTCCCCTCTCTTCAATCAATCTGGTGGTTATTCTAACATATCAATATGCCCTGTAAACATGTAATCAGATTGACGAGACCTAACGAGGGAAGCAAGCCTGAAAGCTTAAAAAAATATGTATTAGCCTGCTCTTTTTACCACCCAGAAATTTGGCTCTGTGACACCGTTCAAGCAGACTAAATTTAACCGCTTTTACACGCGAAAGCCTCAAATAAACTATTTTATGTAAAAGTTTGTAATATCATCTTCAACGACAGAGAGGAAATAAATGACAAATAATAACTATATAGTAAAATAGCTATACCTTAATAAGAGGGATCCTATTTGATAGCGCAGTACTGATACTCTTTTAATAGAAAATCATTGCTCATATTTTAATTTCTTCACTTGGTACATAACAAACCCAATAATTAGTCCACCTGTCGCCAAACCTAATAAGTTAGGTAAATAAGAAACTGCCTCAATTGGCTGCCCTGAAAAATAGTCAAATATGATTAAGAGAGCAGTCACTGCCAAAGGAAAAACAATAATCCAAAATAACATAGTTTTAATTAACACCGTCTGACGCCTCCTATATAATATGTTAGCCTTGCTTGTTGCTTACCGTGAAGGAAACCCCCTCTCCATACCAATCGGATACTTTTCACCGCTGGCCGCGCTTTATCTAACTTAGGTAATCCTCAACTTTTTCCACATCTGCACGCCCGCTTTCCTTCAGAAACTGGCTGAGTAAATGAACATGGGCCCCGCCGATAAGAACCAAAATCCGATCTTCTGTATTTTCGGCCAGTTTCATTATGTTATTAAATATGATGAGATTTCTCTGGTACCACCATCGGACCCAGTCGACGCCGACATAATTCGTTCCGTCACTGATCTGGGCAATGTGTAGATACAGTTCATGTTCCACTTGTAATCTTTCTTTTTGATTGATATGTATTAAACCCTCAACTATCGATAACCCTTTTAATTCAGGTGTAATCTGAGGAATATAAAATCCGGTTATTAAATCATACATGTCTGTTTGGTTCGCTTTTGCCCATTCCAGCACATCTCCAATACTTTTATTTCCTATATCGTCCATCCAGTCTACCGCATAGATTTTCTCGTGGGCCATCGCCTCACATATCCGGAATCCTAATTGATATATTTCACTTGCCGGGAGGGTCACATGCTGGGTAAGATAGTCTTCATAAGTTTTATTAAGGGCATCTTCTTCTGTTTTGACTGCTTCAACAGCCACTTTAGATGGTTTAAATGCCGCTATTTTTTCTGCAGCCAATAAAACTTCTTTTTGTCTATGCTGTGAGAAGATATCACCTGTGTCAGTCTGGATCATATCTGGTGATTCCTCAAAATGAAAGGTTCCAACGATTAGCACTTTAGGTCTCTGGTTATACATTATTCCCCCTGTTAGTAACTGTGTTTATTAAAGATTCACACCTCTGCTTACTGGAATATCTTTTTGGGATGATTTTCGTAATTTAAATGGTGAGCCCCTTCTATTTATCTCTTACTGTCCATTAATTTTCCGGCAATTAAACCTAATAAGACATTGGTTATTAATAAATTTAAACTGCCAGAAATTATAATGGTAAGGATGCCTGCTATTATTCCATACGATAGAGCATTAGCATTAAACTTCATGCCAGATTCCCCTTTCCTTACCAAGGATCATTCAGCCGCTTGCCGCCTGCCATTTTGGTTATTTATATTTCCGCACGTAAAAAAACTCAGTAATAGGCTGTATGATTAATGCAAGACCAACGACCATTAATAATGGGATATTCTCAATGTTATTAGCATTCAGTCCTTCAGAAATGATCAAAATTAATCCTGCAGATATCATTAATATGAGATAAGCAATTTTCCCGCTCTGTTTTTTTATAAGATGGGCCTTGCTGTCATCCCTGTTTCCGCTTTCAGGTACGCGTAAATTAAGTACATGAAAGAACACGGATAAATGGACAAATATCAATAGAATGGATGCGGTATAAAAAGTATGTAAGTAAACCCAGGTGTAAAGCGATAAACCGCTGACAACCACCAGTAATATAAACGAAATTGGAACTAAAAATTTTTTAGTTTCACTCATCTTTCTTCCACCCCTTTCTCTTCATAGCATGTTTTCATAGTAAGCCTCCTAAGAAATATCTTTTCGCTCTAAAGCCCTTTAGCCGATTTCACTAGATCCTCTCAGTAAAATTTTAACATAAATATCCAAATACCTTCCGTAAAATCCACAAAATAGAGTAGGGATAGCCATTACTGACTACCCCTCTCCCAGAACATATTTCTTGATTCCACTGGAGACCGCTATGGATGTATTTTACAGTTTTGTACATTCACAGAATTTAACTAAAATAATATAAAGGACTCCGAGTCATCGAAGTCCTTCAGAATTCGTTATTTTGTACTTGTAAACCCGCCATCAATACGGATAACCTCGCCGTTAATGTATTCGGCACCTGATGTAAGAAGAAATGTTACAAGCTCAGCAACCTCTTCAGGTGTTCCGAGTCGTTTTTGGGGAATCCCCTGTTCTGCCATTTCCTTCATTTGAGGGTTGTCTGTAAAATATTTCTCTACCATAGGTGTTTCTGTACCACCAGGCGCCACTGCGTTAACTCTTAAACCGTCTTTTGCGTACTCAGCAACCATACTTTTAGTCATACCGACGATACCATGCTTTGTGGCGGAATATGTCACGACAGTACTTTGACCTATAACCCCTGCGCTTGAAGACATGTTCACGATGGAGCCGCCACCGTTTTTCACCATGACTTCAGCCACAAAGCGCATGCCATAAAGCGCCCCCAGCATATTAATTTCAACTATTTTGTTTATTTCTTCAATATCTGACTCCAGGAAATACTTCCCGCTTCCTGATATACCAGCGTTGTTGAAGAAGTAATCAATCGTGCCATATTTTTCAACCGCTTGATCCACATAATGTTTCACCTCTTCAGCTTTAGACACATCGGCTTTTACGAAAATGGCATCGGAACCCGATTCTTTTACTAAATCAACTGTTCCATGACCACCATCTTCATTTACATCAACAACCACAATGTTAATACCTTTCTCAGCCAGCTTCTGAGCAGCGGCCCTTCCTAAACCACTTCCCCCACCTGTAATAACAGCTACTTCACTCATGAAAACCCTCCTTAAATTTTTAAGGCCTATACCTATAATTCCTTTTATGAGCAGTGGTTAAAACACCGTTATTCCAATGCCTGAACTTTATTTTTTCGGCCTCTTTCGAAAAATAACTAAACCAGTTATGTTCCTGCTTCCTTCAAATATTTTCTGTGTGTTAGTTCTTGCACGATTGTAATATCAAAATCAAAAAAAGAGTGTCAGCATGAATGTGCTGCACTCTACAAAAGCATGGAGGGTTCGTTTTTACCCCCCCATGCGTAACGTACGATGACCAGCTTTGCACCCTTAATTCAGAGCCATTTCACATGGCTATCTGATACTGTGAATTTTCTGTTCCTCCACAATCGATTCTCCAATCAGAGTAATGTCCTTGCCGGAAGAGACGACTTCATAGTGATCAGGAATTGAGACGTTTTCTCCAATGATGGCATTCTCAATTCTCGCGCCCTCTCCGATCACAGCGTTAGGGAGGACAACTGAATTTTCCACCACCGCGCCTTTCCCTACTACAACTCCGGTAAACAAAACCGAATGGTCCACGGTGCCGTAAACTTCCGCGCCTTCGCTGAGCAGGCTTTGGCGAACAGCCGCCGATTCGTCAACGTATTGCGGTGGATAGCCCTGCTCCACGGTCATAATTTCTACTTCTTTGTTAGCGAGAAAAATGTTGCTTTCTTTTTTCAGCAAATCCATGTTCGCTTCCCAGTAGCTTTCCAGCGTCCCGACGTCTTTCCAATAACCGTTAAAGCGGTAAGCATGCAGTGCGCACCGGTCGTGAAGCATTCCCGGAAGGATGTCTTTTCCGAAGTCATTCGAAGAAAATTCATTCTTTTCCTCTTCAATCAGCACGCGTTTTAACACACGCCACTTAAAAATATATACGCCCATGGACGCTAAATTCGACCTTGGAAAATCCGGCTTCTCGTCAAACTCTTCAATTCTGCTGCCGTCCCCGGTATTAATAATTCCGAAACGCCCAGCTTCAGTCCACGGAACTTCTTTCACAGACACAGTCGCATCAGCGTTTGTTTCAATATGATGCTCCAGCATCCTGTTATAATCCATTTTGTATATATGATCGCCTGAAATGATGAGGACATGTTCAGGATCATACTGGTCTATATAGTGTAAATTCTGGTAGACAGCGTCAGCCGTTCCTTCATACCAGTGTGACGTATCTTTGCACTGATAAGGTGGAAGGATTGACAGGCCGCCATGTTTTCGGTCCAGTCCCCATGCTTCTCCCCGGCCGATATAATTATGCAGCGTGTGAGGTGAATACTGGGTAAGCAGGCCGACAGTATCAATCCCGGAACTTTGACAGTTACTTAAAGTGAAATCAATAATACGGTATTTCCCGCCGAACGGAACTGCAGGCTTTGCATTGTACATTGTTAACTCTTTTAATCGTGTACCTTTCCCGCCAGCTAAAAGCATGGCAACACAACTTCTTTTTTTCATTGCACCCTCCAATGGTAGTATAGTTTTTAAAATGGTATTCTTTCTGGTACTCGAACAACACTCGCAGCCACAGATTTTAAAATTTTACATACACTTCCTGATAGTGTCTTTCTCTTTCATACCGGCTTTATAATATCACAGGAAAACAACCTCTTAAATTAAAAGTTTCAGACTTTTCCTGACGGGATGTGACACCATTTTACTTGCTGAATAACGATTATTCCCCATTAGCTAAAAATCTCTTAAAACTGCCAGACACATGTCGAAAAGTTTTTTTCGCATTACATACCGACTCAGCACGGGCTGAGGGCAGTATTTAAACAGTCATTCCACCAGTTTCAGCCCGCCGATTCACAAAAAAGGCGTTCCATCTCCTTGATATTAGGGAAAAGGAAGTAAATAACACTCTACAGCACGGAGGTATGTCATGGTTAAAACGTATTCGAGACGATTGGATAAAATGGGCAGAATTGTTATTCCGAAAGAGATCCGTGAGGAACTTGAACTTAATGACCATAAGGTTGCCGTGGACATTTTGACAGATAATAAAGCCATTCAGCTGTCGAAACCAGAGAAGCAAACAGAGGAGACTAAATCGCTGGATGATTTTGGACGGTTAGTCATTTCAGATGATATAAGAGAAGACTTTGACTGGAGTGACAGTCATGATATTGAATTTAAACTGGCCGACGATTTCGTCCTTCTAAGTCACTCGCTTCAAGTGTGTGAGCTTTGCGGCAATACGGAATCACTCCTTGAAATCCAGGATAAATGTTTATGTGAAAATTGCCTGGATGAGGGCACGCGAAAAAGAAATGAGCGTTGGGCCGCTCCGCTTGATACACTCGTTCATGACTTTGCAGAAGCTTGTCAACAGGCTGCAGATGATCAAAAGCTTTCTCGTTTACAGCAAGCCAAAGCAGCCGCTGAACAGCTTCAGACACTTTTTCAAATGCAGGAGGTACCTTCAGACCATCAGTTTCTGGTTAAACTTAAGGAAGCGGACAACCGGCTTGGAAAACTGATTAAACAAGAACTTTTTGCAGAAGACTTTGAAGCCCGCCGCCTGCTCGCTGAAAAAGCTGAAGACAATAAACTGGCCGATTTGTTTGCGCAGATGCATCAGCTTGCAGACAAGAAACGGAACAAACAAAGTAAAAAAGTTAAAAAAAGACTTCCCCAGCTGATTAACGATGAGTTTCTGGAAGAATGGAAGAGGTTTAAAGAAGAGGACTTGTCCATTGACGCCATGTCTTCCCAAATTAACAGCCTTATTGAAGAAGAGGAACAGCGTGCAAAAGCAGCGGAAGTGGTCATTGATAAAGCTGCAGAAGAGAAAGGCGAGGACTCCTTTGAGGTATTGGAGGCGTCTGAACACCTCTTAACTCATAAAAAACAGCTGCAGGCTGTTTACAGCTATTTGGGAGATGTCAAAGACGACAGCCGCTATAAGGAAAAAGCAGAAAACCTTCAGAGTGAGATCACCGAACTTTGCAAAGTAACAGCTGTGAAAGACCGTGTAAAAGAATTTGATAAAAGATGCAAAAAACTGGATGGCAAAAAGAAACACATGAAAGAAGTCAAACAGGCACTCATGGAAGAGATTCAGGACTAACCTCTAAACCGGGATCATACGAAAACGCCCGCTCCTTGTTCAAGGAACGGGCGTTTTATCATTTGTGGAAGTTAAGTTCCGCAGTAAGTGCGGTAAGGCTTATTTGACGGTTCCGGAGGTGAAGTGTAAGGCTCCTGGTCCGCGGTATGCGCGTACGGGTCAGACAGAGCGTTCAGCAGGTTTTCCATGACGCTGTAATCTTCTTTCTCCACGGCCGCTTCAAGGGCTTCTTCCACCCGGTGGTTTCTCGGAATAACTGCCGGGTTATGCTTCTTCATCAGGTCATGTGACTCGGCAGCTGATTCTTCCTGGCGGCTGAGCCTTTCTTTCCAGCGCTCTTGCCATGCCGCAAACTCTTTGGCACAGAACAAGGCACCTTCAGCGGTTTTATCAAACGTTAACACACGGAACGTATTCGTAAAATCGGCTTCATGCTTTTGCATCATACCGAGAAGGTCGTCAATCAGGGTCTCATCTTCTTTTTCTTCGTTAAACAGCCCGAGTTTCGCTCTCATTCCAGAGAACCAGTGAGATTTATACAGGTCAGTGAAACCGGAGATAACCTCCTGAGCCTGTTCAACCGCTTTTTCCTGGTCTTCGTCAATGAGCGGCACTAGTGTTTCAGCGAATCGCGCCAGATTCCAGCCTCCGATCAGCGGCTGATTGCCGTAAGCGTAACGGCCCTGCGCATCAATCGAACTGAACACCGTTTCAGGGTCATACGTGTTCATAAAGGCACACGGCCCGTAATCGATTGTCTCTCCGCTGATGGCCATGTTATCGGTATTCATCACGCCGTGAATAAACCCGACAAGCTGCCAGCTTGAAATCAGTTTGGCCTGCCGCTCCGCTGTTTTTTTAAGAAGAGACAGATAGCGGTTTTCCTCCTGTTCAACCTCCGGGTAATGCCGTTTAATTGTATAGTCGGCAAGAGCCTCGAGGTCGTCAATGCTTCCCCATTGCCGGGCATACTGGAACGTGCCTACACGCAGATGGCTGTCAGCCACCCGGGTTAAAATCGCGCCAGGCTGAACTGTTTCCCGGTATACCGGCTCACCGGTGGTGACGACGCCGAGGCTTCGGTTCGTTGAAATGCCGAGCGCATGCATCGCTTCACTCATAATATGCTCGCGCAGCATCGGACCAAGCCCCGCCCGGCCGTCGCCGCCCCGGGAGAAAGGTGTTCTTCCCGAGCCTTTCAGCTGAATATCCATTCTCTCGCCTGAAGGTGTGATCTGTTCCCCAAGGAGGAGAGCCCGGCCGTCTCCGAGCATGGTGAAGTGGCCGAATTGGTGTCCCGCATAAGCCTGGGCAATCGGTGTACTCCCTTCAGGAAGCCGGTTGCCGGCAAGGACCGCCACGCCTTCTTCGCTGCGCATCTCCTCTGCGCTTAATCCAAGGGATTCAGCTAACGTATCATTAAACACCACCAGCTCCGGTGAACGAACAGGATCCGGATGGCGTTCAGAATAAAAATTTTCCGGCAGATCAGAGTAACTGTTCTCGAGCTTCCACCCTGCCTTCGTCATATCCGTTTTCTTTACCATACTATCCCCTTTTCTCCTTTTGACTTTAACGCCTCGTTTTTTTCGAAAAAACGCAGGCAATCTATGAGATGTCACTATCGTTTCGTTGACTCAGAAGCCTGAATTTATCATCTGCTTCTGTCCAGTTATTATACCCGTTCTGTCGGATGTTCACGCCCATTCCCCGGAAACTAATGGAGGCACAGGCACGGGCCGCGCCAGGAATGCCGGCATCAAAGGGATGCTCCCTGCTAATTTTTACTTATTTTGTAATAGTCCATTCTTGAGGTCACTTCAAAGCCGCACGAGCGGTAAAGTTCCAGGGCATGCGTGTTATTCGCCTCCACCTGGAGCATAACGTCCTGCACGTGCTGTTCCTGCAGCTTTTCAACAGCTTTCATCAGAATGCCTCTGCCATAACCGGTTCGCCGGTAATCCGGAAGCACCCCGAGCCCGTAGACTCCACCCGTTTTACCTGTGACTTCAAGATGCACCTTTCCGATGACTGTGTGATCGACCTCAGCCATATAACTGTCCACTCCGCGTTTAGCTTCTTCTTCCGGAAGGGTCAATTCCTTCTTTTTTATGCCAAAAAAGATGTGATTCTGCCTGGCAATCTCTTCAGCATCGTCATTCGTTGCTTCCCTTAGCTCCAGTTCGTTTTTAGCCGTTTCTATAGTTGGTTCGCCTTTTAAAAACATGTCGTACTCCGAATGTGCATAAGAGGCTTCCATCGATTGAATAAACGCCAGACCTGCCGGAGAGTAATGGTCGCTCAGCAACAGCATCTCCCGGTTGTCTCTTCTCGCCCATTCATCTTTAGCTAACGAGAACAACCTTGTAAAGATCCCTTTCCTTCGGTAAGCCGGATGAACCATCCCGTTCACTTCCAGCGCCTCCCCGCCAAAATTGCAGATGCCGAGGTAACCGATCAGTTTATCTTCCGTGTAGCACATGAATTCATTCAGCTCGTTTAAATCTTCCCTCTGATCAGCAGCTTTACTCAATTTATAATCCAATTCGAGCTTGAGGCTGACACCGTCTTTTACACTGCATTGCTTTTGGAGGAAGGTAATCTGGTCATAATCCTGATTGTTAAGCTGCCCTATTAGTTTAATACTCGGGTTGATTAAGTGAGTCATTGGTCAGGTCTCCTTTTTCAGCTTGGCTTTTGGCTGTGGTGCCGCGCGGGATTTCCGGAAATTTTGGATGCTGAAGCTTTAATCAGAGTTTGATCCGGAGCTGCCCTGGCTGTTCTCCCCGTCCAGCTCTTCGACGATCTTTTTGCCAAAGTGGCCAAGCTTTCCTTTCGAATAGGCCCTGATTACTTCCGGCATAAGCGAACGGAGAGCCTGTTCTCTGTAGACATCGGAATAGCCCTCATCACTCATTTGCTTTTCCAGTTCCCTCGCTGCCTTTACAGCGTGATAAGTGGCCAGTTTATTTACTTTTTCAGCTAGGGATTCGTCAGTTGTTTCCACTCTTCCTAAGGCTGTGTACCTGTTCAGGAGACTTTCATCTTTATCATTTTCCGCTTCCGTGATAAAAAGGCCATCGCCGTAGATTTTCAAACTTTCGGAGTGGCCAACAAACTTCATACCGGCCCATTTAAGATCGGGAAATTCTTTTTTCAGTTCTTCTGTCGGCATTTTTGTCGCCATGTTTATGAGCACCGGCTTTTCGAGTGACACACCGGACGACTTCAGATCGGTGATAAAGGGAATGATTTGGTCAGCCGGAAGAGCTAGAATGAGGTAATCAAGGCCAGCCAAATCTTCTTGTGCGAGCTGCCTGGCAGAAGGAAACTGGTTAACGACGGTGCCGGCTTTCTCAGAGTCTGGATGATAAATGCCTGTTTCCAGCTGAAGCTGTTCCCATTGAGTAAGGATCGCCGTCCCCAGTTTGCCAATTCCGGCAATTCCCCATGTTGTTTTGTCGCTCATTAAAGATCCTCCTTTTTATGCAGGTTTAGAGGAAGTGAAGCTGTCATCCTGCGGGCGAGCCGTGAAGAAGCCTCCAAAGGGGGGATATATCGTGCGGGATCTTGTGCGGCTCGTTCTTCGGCAGGACTGCGGCGTGAATTTCCTCTTTTGTATCGTGTTCACTGCTATTATTATGCCTTATGGAAGGGCTTCTTGTCACTGAGGGTGCTGGAGGTGAGTTTTGGCTCGTATTCTGCCTTATCGACGCGGAACTTCATTTTATAAAAAATAGTATTCGATGATATAAAAGTGGGACTCTACCGTATAAAGAGTCGACTCTACGTTATAAATGCAGCACTCTACCGTATAAAGAGCTGACTCTACGTTATAAATGCAGAACTCTACCGTATAAACAGCAGACTCTACCGTATAACAAATTTCGACAAAATCCCCAAACCTAAATCACACTAAAAAGGCGTCCCCCCTTCTAAGGGGAACGCCTGATAAGGGATCACATAACGGTCGCCGCCAATATTTGAGCAATACGTTCGTCACTAAATTTAATTTGCAGTAAAAAAAAAGCCGACCTGACCATCAGATCGACTTCATTTATTTTTGCTTGCCAGGGGTGGTGATACCGCCTGGCTTAACTTACTTCTTTATACTCTGGTTCCTCCTGTATTTTCATTTTTGCTTTTTTCCCGTAAGTTAAGGAACGCCAGAGCCATTCTGCCGGCCCGAAATAATACCGTTTTAACCACCAGTTGCTTAAAACGATTTGCCCTCCAATAATGACAACAACAAACAATAAGTAAAATGGAGGCGTGACGCTCCCGTATAATCCTAATCCGTAACTGTAAAAGACAAACGTACAGATAATACTTTGCATCAGGTAATTCGTGAGCGCCATTCTTCCTAAGGCAGTTAATGGCTTCAAGATCCTTTGCCACATACTCTTTTGCAGCAGAAGAACGAGAGACGTTACGTAAAATAACATGAGACTCGGATTTCCGATGGTACTTCCCACTTGAGTATAAATATCATGCATTGAAGGAGAGACAAAATTGACCTGCTGCAGGTTAATATAATACACCGCTGTCATACTCGCCCCGATTATAAAGCTGATAAGCCAAACTTTTTTAATTAGCGGCAAATGGTTTTTTACGTCATGAAGAATCTTTCGCTTACCCGCATACGCTCCTAGCAAAAACATGGGAATGATCGACAGATAGGCGAAGAAAGAATAAGATAAAGCAAACGTCGTATCGGTTAGCCTTTGCTCCATTACTTCCAATAATGAGCCTTCACTGTATGCATAATAGGACGATTCTATTTGGGTTTCAATTTCATTTATAAACATAGTCATTTCATTAGCATAAGAATATTCTTCACCAGGGATTTGTTCCATTAACGGGAAAGCTGCGACCATGAACAATACAGGAATAATGGAAATAGATAAGATGATACCTGACCAGACAAGAAGTGTTTTTTCTTTTCTTTTATAGAACAGAAGTAAAATGAAACCTGCTATGGCATAGGCTATTAATATATCTCCGGACCAGATGAGAAACGCATGAATAACCCCGAAAATAAATAGAATGAAAAGCCGTCTGGCAAAAAAAATTTTTGGTCGTGATGATCTTTTCATCGCCTTATCCATAAAAACAATAAATCCTAAACCAAATAAAAAAGAGAACATGGTATAAAATTTACCCTCAGCTAAAATAAAGATGGCAGAATCAATAAATCCGTTAAACCCTTCCCAAATGTTTTCACCAATAACGAACTGGTACATAGCCGGGTGAGCAAAGTACTTCAGATTCACTAAAAGAATACCAATTAATGCAAATCCGCGAATGATATCAATCGCTGCAATTCTTTCGCTTGGCGCAATAGGTGCCGGGTTGTTATTTTTCATCTCACACCTCCATTTTTAACTTCCTTTATACTTTAATTTTATAACAAGGGATATTACCCGCTGCGTGCACTTTTGTATTTTTTGTGAATATGAGCATTCATTGAGGAAAAAATCATTAGGGGGTTCTTGACAACGGATATGGAGGTATTTTTGACGTAATAACGTGGAATTCAGCTGTATTAATATGGTATTTGATCTCTATTCATATGGTCTTTGACGATATAAAAGTGGCACTCTACCGTATAAAAGGGAAACTCTACGTTATAAACGCAGAACTCTACCGTATAAAAGGCAGACTCTACGTTATAAATGCGGCACTCTACCGTATAAACAGGAGACTCTACCGTATAACAAATTTCGACAAAATCCTCCGCAGTTAAAAACCTAAATCACACTAAAAAGGCGTCCCCCCCTTCTTAGAGGAACGCCTGAAAATCTTATTTATTTATGCTGCCTGTTCAGCTGGTTTCTCAAATTTCTTTTTGAAGACGACAGTGCGGATATAAGGGATCACATAACGGTCGCCGCCGTATTTACCTGCATTGTAGCCAGCTGCAAGGATGAAAATGGTCAAAAGGATTAACCAAGGGTTAGAAGAGATTGTGCCTGCGAACATAAAGGCAAAGTTCATTACGATACCGAAGAACGCTGCTGCCGTGGTAAGAATTCCAAGGATTAAACCGAGACCGACCAGCACTTCGCCCCAGGCGACCATAAAGCTGAACACGCCGGCATTCGGCAATGCAAAGTTCTCAATAAATGCGTGATATGTCGGATACTGCTCGATGACTGCTTCGTTATTTACGACACCGGTCAAATAGCCGCTTGCATCAAACGGTTCCCCCGTGACTTTGCCCCATCCTGCTGTGAGCCATTGCCACCCAAGGTACACCCGTAACACCGTCAAAACTCCCGCTGCGATTTTGTTATTTCTTAAGAAATCCATAAACATTTTTTATTCCTCCTCAGGAACCGTTTTTTTAAGAAGTCAAGTCGGCAATCACCGGTTTTAAAAAATAAATAAGTCCGCTTAGTCCTTTGGGATTTGAGGTGTGACGTTCCGTTCGCCCGCGTCCCAGTCTGAGTTAGCGATTACTAACTTTCTTTCTTGATTTCATTATATAATGGTTTTTCCTATTACGAACGTGCCAACTGTGAATAATTAGTTGCATCTTCGTGTCCAAAGTGTGACATAACTCACACCGAAGAAATCCGCGGCTCCTCCAACATAAAAAAGCCCTTAACTTTGTATTTAAAGTTAAGGGACTACTGAATAACCGGGCATTCATCCCCCTTTTTCCTGCGGGCAGCCTTCAGGGGAGAGCGATTGCCTTTAATAACCCGGTGTATAAAACAAGTGTGACGCACACTTGCAGTCAGATGACCCGAATCCTTTCACTGGAATGCGGCCGTTCTTCTCTTCCATCAGTCTGTGAAAAAGCCCGCACTCCCCTTCTTCTCCCGGGTAGGTTTGAATATCTGTAATTTGAAGGTAAGGCCGTAAGTAATCAAAATGCCAGCGGAGTTTCTTTTCAATTTGTACATGTCTGTTAATCCGTGAAGCGATCCGCCGTCTAGCGCTTCCTACATAGACATATAAGCCTTTTTGAAAAGAAAAAGTTCCCAGTTTTCCAATGGTAATATTCCTTGCCGATTCAGGCATCCTCCCTGTGATGGCGTATAATGTATCACCTTCGTTGATTTGAAACATGTGACATTCCACTTCCAGTCACCCTTTCATTAAAAATACCGTGGTTAGAAATACGTATGTCCAAGCAGAATAACAAACAGGATAACAGCCGGGAAAAGAAAATTTGATGCACAGTTGCTGTTAAAGCTGGATATGATGTATTACGACTAGCTTTTTTTAAGAAAAATTAATAATGACTTTCGGCGTGAAAGCCTGGGCGGGTTTATCGTCCGCTCATCTGCTCTCACGCACGGCGAGCGGCTCTTATTTCTCTTTTATCGTCCACTTACTTGCCCTTTCGCAAGACGAGCGGCTCTTATCTCCTTTTCATAACTTGGAATCCAATGATCAACCGTTCCTTTTTACGTGAACGACCACACACACGCCAACTTAAAACCAAACCTATGATACGAGGTGCATCACTATGAAAAACAATAAACTGTTAAAGGATCTGGCGAGAAAATACTCATCTAAAAAGCCTGCCCATGCCTGCCGTCCGCTGCGAGGACTTAAAGTTAAAACAGGCGAGCCGTTTATGATTCCTTTTAACGATCCAAGAGACAGCTTAAGTCTGGCTCACAAAAAAAACCGCAAGTAACTAAGTACTAGCGGTTTGCTTGTTTAATTCGTTTATCCAGCTTATTAAAAAATGTCGCCGAGGTCGCCTCACTACTGTGTTTATGCAGCTTTGCGTATTTGTTCAAAACGGCTTTCTGGTCCCTCGTATAAGGTCTTTTATCCTTCTCCTCAATAGGTAACCCCATCAAAACCGCCTCCTTTAATTCATATTTTATCACAGGACTTTAATTTTTTGTATCATCAACAGAGCCACTATTTCCACTGTCATCTGTTCCCTCATCCGACTCCTCCGGCAATAGCGTGACCATATTAATCATCTCATACAGGATAATCGAGTATTCAATGAGGCTCGCAATCGATTCTTTGTCGTAGTTGTCAAAAGGATAGTCGTAATTGCTTCTCGCAATCAGCACCACGCGATCCACATCAGGCGAAAATTCCACGACTCCTACCATTAAATTCGTCCCGTTTAAAACCCGGTTCACAAATGTATTACTCATGTACGGAGATTTTTTGACTTCATCTAAAAGCTTTTTCTCCTGGGGAGCCGTGACCTCTTCTTCTTTACACACTTCTATTTCCAGAAAAACACCGCTATTATACTCGTTTACAAATCTCTTATACTTTAAAGCAAGCTGTTCAACGACTTCATGCAGTTCCGTCGTGTTATTACTGATCATTTCCCGGATCGTGTTGGAATTATTATTTAGCATTGTCGAGATAAATGTAAATTGATTGGCCACCATGATTTCTTTCGCATATTTATTCTCAAATTCAAATTCCATTTCATAAAACCTTAACCTTTTGAACGGAGCCATAGAGATAACGGTTGTAAAAAACAAGCCGAAAAACAATACTGCGGTCATTGTCACTAACGCAATGAACAATGGCGTAGCAAAGTGCTGCATAATCGTTTCCGGATTGGCAAACATCGGATCATTGTAGTACTTTATAAAAACATTTCCGCCGATCACAGCTGACAAAACAATAAAAACAGTCATCGAAAGAAAGTAAATTTCTCTCCTTCTGCTTTGAGCCCGGTCTACTAACCGCGAGGTGACTTGGAATAAACGAAACATCTTCACGCTCCTCTGCATTCGTTTAATCGCATGGTTTATAATTCCAGTATATCAAATGTTTATTTTTTACAGGAGATTTTCATGCAGGTTATCAGGCAGTTGGGTACTTTTTTAGGAGCCGTCATCAGTCAAAAAAGCCTGGAATGCCTGACGCATCCCAAGCTTAGCCTCGCGATTGTTTCCCCCCCTCTTAAATTCCTTAAAATATATCCTTAATTATTACCAGTCAGCTCGTCCATAAATTCCGCTAATGAAACAAGTGTGTTCCCTTCTCTGCCTGTGGTCGTTTTTGCGGTAAGCATCGAGTTAAGAATCGCCTCTTCCGCTGCGTCAGCGACAGCTGTAAATGCCTGGTCAATATCATTCTCATGGATCGTTTCACATTTTTGCAGCGTATCGTTTGAGTGATGGCTTACCGGGTTAGCCGTTGAGAAGCCCAGAAAGATGTCGCCGCTTCCGTTTCCCATATACGAGCCTGTCCGGCCGAGCGCCGCACCGGCCCGTTTAATAATCCGTTTAAGCTGCCGCGACTCGACAGGCAGATCAGTGGCCACCACGATGATGACCGACCCTTTATCCTCTTCATCCCTATGTTCAGCCAGGTTTGCTTTTATTTTTTCACCGGCAAGACCAATCCCGGGCATCCGGAAATGCTCCAGCTGGCCGAAATTTGAAAGGACTAAAACGCCGACTGTATACGTGCCATGAGGGTACGAAAGGATTCTCGAACTCGAACCGATTCCGCCTTTTAGACCGAAACACTTCATCCCTGTTCCGGCACCGACCGCTCCTTCATCAAATTCACCCGATGCACCAGAAAGCGCCTCATAAACATGATGTTTCTTGACAGCCTGGCTTCTAATATTATTTAAGAACATATCATTACATTCAGCCACAAGCGGATTGACTGTGCCTGTCGTTGTCCCTATTTCTTCGTTATGTTCGAGCATATAGGTGATTAGGCTATTGGTCACTTCTCCGATGCTTAACGTATTCGTTAACAGGATCGGTGTCTCAATTGTTCCAAGTTCATCCACCTGAAGCGTGCCGACCGCCTTGCCGAATCCGTTCAATACATAAGTGGCGCCGACCATTTTCTCGGTAAAAAGATTGCCGCCATGAGGGTAAATCGCGGTCACCCCTGTTTTTATTTCGCCATCGTCAATCGTCGAGTGGCCGACAGTGACCCCTTTCACATCCGTTATTTTATTGCGTGGCCCTGTTTCCAGGCTGCCAATCGTCATGCCGTAATCTCTCAATCTCTTTTGCAAAATGGTAAGCCTCCCCGTCCTGTCATTTTTTCTTAATTATAACCCGAGAGATTTGATTATACAGCCCTCGATTGTTACCTAACTGAGGCTGGCCGGCCTCAAATAGGGAGAATACTCACTCGATTGTTACCGACTCTCTCTATTTTTCCGATGAAGGGTAAAAATACAGGCTCCTTTCTTCCAGCTTGCAAAATAATAAAATGAACTTTTTTCCTATTACTCCCAATCTTCAAATGAATTAATGTTAAAATCACAAGAGATTATTAAGCTTATTTAGTTAGCGGAAGGAAGTTAATAAAAAGTATAAAAGGGAGATGAAAGGTTGATTAAAAACGGATTATTTGTGTTAATGCTTATTTTATTGTTAAGTGCCTGTAATGATAATGAACTTAATGCTTCTGAGGAAAAGGAAATAAGAGATCAATTGTATGCAGTTATTCATCAGTCAGGGGATCTGACAGAGGCAAATAAAGCAGATATTGATGAAGCGTTAAGTCAAGCTGACCAGCTTAGTCTTCCAGAAGAAGAAAGAGATTGGTTTGTTCAATATTACTTAATTTATTCTTCTTATGAGGGAGAAACAGATAAAGAGCAGGTATATGAAGGCAGTCAATTAAGAATGCTGTATGAAGAAACGTGGCAGGAGTTAGCTTTTGAAAGATACGGAGTTACTTTAGAGGAAGAAAGGGTGGAGGATATGATTGAAGAAGATTTAAAGCCCTTAATAGAGGATGCACTTTCTTCTGAAGAAGATGGAGAGCTTGATATACAACGTTATCTTGCAGATGAATCAGGATATAGTCTCGAGGAACTTTATCTCCAATTTTCGAGACATATTTATGAAAGAAGGGCTATAGGCGAGGACTTAGAACCCATCTTAAAAGAAGAATATGGGATTACTGACATTCATGAAGTACGTGAGAAATACCGTATAGAAGTTATTGATGAAATAGTGAAATCTTATTCTTGAAAGCAAAGCAACAGGTAAAGGATATTAAAAAGGCCAGGAGATCAGTTCTCCCGGCCTTTTATATGATAAAAAGATTGCAGGCCCACTTGATTTTGTCGCCAAGGCTGCGCAATCAGCATTCATCGGCTAAATCGTAAAAGAGGGTTATTCCTCTTCAATTGTTCTGGTGACATCGACCATTTCGTACAGGCTGCTCGGGTGAATGTAAAAGTTTTCGATATCCGAGCGAAGTCCTGCAAGGTGTTCGACGTGATAAAGGGGTACCATTGGCGCTTCATCGACAATGATTTGCTGGGCTTCATGATAGAGTTCATCGCGTTCTTCAGGATCCATTTCCGAGCGCGCCGCATCGAGCAGGGCGTCTACTTCGTCATTACTGTAGAACATGCGGTTCCCTGTCATCCCGTGGCTGTCTGAATGAAAGACGGGATACAGGCCGTAATCTGCATCGCCGGTAACGGTGCCCCAAGAACCAAGAAACAGTTCATGATCTCCTTCAGATACTTGTTCACGGTGGGCGCCGCTTTCCATAGAGACGATCTCCACATTAACGCCGATTTGGGCAAGGTAGCTTTGAATCAGTTCTGCTGTATCGAGTCGGACACGGGAATCATCCGTCCACAGTTCTGCCTCGATGCCGTCTTCGTATCCTGCCTCCTCGAGCAAGTCGCGGGCTTCATCCACGTTTTCTTCAATTGGATCAAGATTGTCTGAAGCACCTGTAACTGGCGGAGCCAGAGGCCCCTCAGCTTTCAAGGCGGCTCCGCCCATGACGCCTTCGACAATATCATCTTTGTTAATTGCCATGGCAATCGCACGGCGGACATCCGGGTCATCAAACGGCTCCACTTCCGTATTAAAACCGAAGTACGCTAAGGATGCACTGTCGTGACGAGCTACTTTCGTGTTCTCATTCTCTTCAAGACGGGAAATATCATTCGGATTTAAATGGCCGACTATTTGTGCAGAATCGGTCTCAAGCTCGCCGACCCGGGTCAGATCTTCCGGCACGATTCGGAAAGTTAATTCATCCGCTCCCGCTTCACCATCGAAGTAGTCCTCATTTTTCACAAGATGGATTTCTTCGCCGGCCTGCTGGCTGTCGAATTTATAGAAGCCTGTCCCGACCGGATTCTCGTTAATGACAGATCCGGGCTGCTCGTCATCCTCAACTGCCTGCTGGTCCTCTTCAATCAGAGCCGGGCTGATCATCTGACCGGCAGGATGTGCGAAATGCTGTTTCAACGGAGCAAACGGATACTCCGTATAAAAACGGACAGTATAGGCGTCGACTACTTCCACTTCTTCAATCATTTCGAACATAAATGCCACTGGAGAAGCCGTCTCTTCATCAAGCATCCGTTCCACGTTTACTTTCACCGCTTCAGCATTGAATTCCGTCCCATCGTGAAACGTGACATCCTCTCTTAACGACACCTCCCAAACGTCGGGCTCCTCCTGCTCAAATGATTCGGCCAGGCTCATATGTATATCCAAATCCTCATCTGTGCGTACAAGCGTATCGTAAATGGTCCGCTTGACGTTAAGCGACGCGTGATCATTGCCGAAATGAGGATCAAGCGCACTGACGTCCGACTGCATATTAACCGTCAGAGCATCCGGATCTGCGTCGACCTCCTCATTTTCCGGGCTGCTATTGTCTGGTGTGTTGGCCGTTTCTTCTGATTCAGGCGGCTCACCGTTTCCCGCGCAGCCGGTTAACACCGCCAAAGCGCCCGCAACTAAATACCAATGTTTCATACAAATGTCCCCCTATCACTTTATTGTTATTTAATCCTATCTGATAACTCGGATATTTGCAAGCCTTTCTAACCAGTTTCTCAATTGGCAGGCCTCCTCCACAAAATGGAACATAGACAGTCTAGTTGATGACAAAGGCCCTTATATTTCATCTTTTTATCAGACCTCTTTTGTACCGACAGGCCTGAATGTCTTATTGTATTTACGTCTTCTATCCAAAACTTTAAAACTAGTAAATTAAAATTAGTTACAATTTTTGAAACGAACCTTCCGTTACTTTCGTCAAAGTAATAGAGAAAGGGGGCTTTCGTACGGTGTATCAATCAAAATTAACCGAAGGAAATAATTCCTTCGAGCAAACAAATGAACACGTGCTGCAAGAGTTAATGAGCTCATATGGCCAGCAGATTCAACAGCTTGCTTATACATATGTAAAAGATCCTGCTCTTGCGGAAGATCTGACACAGGAAATTTTCCTGAAGGCCTATACCAAATTACATACGTATAATGGGGAAGCCTCCATGAAAACGTGGTTGTACCGGATTGCCATCAATCACTGCAAAGATTATGTAAAAAGCTGGCACTACCGGAAAGTCACCCTCCATGCCCCAGCCATTGATACAGCTAAAACAAAGGGGCACAGTCTTGAACAGGAAGTGATTAACCGTTCCGAACAAGAGAGGATTGTTCAGGCCGTTCTTCAGCTCCCAATTAAGTATCGAGAATCTGTCTATCTCTACTATTACTAGGACCTGACTACATTGGAAATCTCCAGGATAAACGGAATAAATGAAAACACTATTAAAACGAGACTGAAACGTGCGAGGAAAATGATCAAAAAGGCTCTGGAGAAGGAGGAATCAACATGAAAGACCCGTTAAACGGTTTAAAAAAGGCGATGGATCAGACTGTGTTCCGCAACTTTTCTTTTTCGCAGGAGCAACAGGAAGAAATTAAGAACCAGATTGGAAAACAACGGTCCCCGTCTGACTTTACGGAATTACAGCAAAGTACCGGGATTTTCCTGCTGCAAAGCCTCTCACTCCAAAAAGGAAAAACAGGGTTGGAACTGCTGAATCATTTAAAACAGACCATAAAAAGTGATGAATTCACCAGTCAAGAAGGCTATTTGTATGTCATCCTTCACAGAATGGAACAAAAACAGGTCATCCGTTCTCAGTGGGTGACAGAGCACGGCCATCGCCTAAAGCGGTACTTTATTGAAAAAAAAGGCGAAAAACTTCTGCAGGAATGGGAAAGAACCCATGACCCTGAGGTGAAAGCCTCCCTCATTTTTCAAATTGAAGGGGGACTAACCTGATGAGTGACGCAAAGAAGAGATTTTTGCAAAAGGTTACACATCATATCCGTTCTAAAGAAGCAAAGCAGTACGTGGAGAAAGAGTTAACTTATCATATCGAGGAGCAAAAATCTTATCTGACCAGTCAAGGTTACAGCGATGAAAAGGCAGAACTAATGGCTGTCAATCAAATGGGAGATCCGGGTTCAATCGGACGGGAAATGCATAAAATTCATAAACCGAAAATGGATTGGGTGTTAGCAGGATTGTTTGCATTGGTTCTTGCAGCTGGAATTATCACTTTCTATTATTTAACTCCTAATTATGCAGCGACAAATATGTACTTTCTCGTCAGGAGAGTTGATGCTGCTCTTCTCTCTGTTCTAGTAATTATTATTTTCATGCTCATTGACTACCGGAAACTGGAAAAATGGTGGCCGTTATTATCCGCCCTTGGACTCTTTTTATCCGTATGGATGCTGCAGTCAGACTATTACATCGGGGGAGCTGCCTACTTAAGAATAGGATCCTTCACCTTATCCATTTGGCCGATCAGTCTGCTTTTCATTTTCAGCTATGCCGCCATGCTCTCAAGTTTAAAAGGAAAGCGACTGTGGATTATGGCAACAGCCATGCTATGGGTTCCGCTCGTTATTTTTCAAGCTATACCCCAGCTCCCTTTAACCTTGTTTTACTTTCTCACTGCAATGACCATTACAGCTTTTGCGCCACTACCTAAAAGAGCAATAAAACAATTTATTATAACGAATACAACAGTGATTATGTTTTTCACAACTATTGCTGTCACCCTGGGGCAAGGGATGCGAATGCGACTGAGCGCCTTTATAAATCCTGAAGCTGACTTAAACGGTGCTGGATACATTCCCTCTCTGCTTAGGCAAATAACCAGTCAGGCAGCTTGGGTCGGACAAGGGCCCTCTACTGAAGTCACCACGAATTTACCCGAATGGCATACCGATTTAATTTTAGCATCTATTATCGGTCAACTTGGGTGGGTCCCTGCCTTCACCATAATTTTTATCCTTTCTCTTTTTATGTCGCGAATGATCATTACAATCAAAAAATCCAGACACCCCTTGGGCAATATGATTATCGTTTCTGGAGTCAGTATGGTCGGTTTTTCAGTAATCTGGAATATTGCCATGGTGCTTGGCTGGGTGCCCGTTATTGGCGTTAGCCTTCCTTTCATCAGTTACGCTTTTGGCTATCAGCTCATTTATTCTGTATTTATAGGTATGATTCTAAGCGTCTACCGCCGGAAAGACCTTGTTCAACCTGAAGCTATTGAAAAACCATCCTAACTTAGCATTAACAGGCTAAATTTATAACGCGGCAAATGGTAAATGCCCTCGAAGGCTAAATCAGCCTCGGTTAATTTATTTAATTATCGGTGGTTTATCCGAAAATGGTACGTAAATTATTTTAAATCTCGATCACAATATATTTTTGCTATAACTAAATGAATTTTATAAAGTTAAACAGCAAAAAAAACACATGAGATTTCTCGTCTAAAATCTCATGTGTTTTTATTTGTGTATAAATTGTTTGCACCTATAAATTAAACCCGTTCAGCCTTTTATTCTACGAAGCTTTATTTTAAGTTGTTCCGCCATCGCCACTTCTAATTTAAGGCTGCATCCAGACGTATCTCATGTAGACGCTATTGTTTAATTTAATCCCCTGCTCGTGAATCGCTGTCCAGATCATTTTATCAACAGAATAGGGACTTTTTTTCTGCTGGCTTTCTACTTCTGTTTTGGTCAAGTCAATCCTCACCATTTTCCCATCAAGGATCAGCGTCACGGGCACATGTTCCGAAGCCTCCTGCCAGTCATACAGAAGAATGACATTCCAGCCCCATGCTCTAATCTCTTTATAAACTGACTCCATCACACACTCACAAAACGCCTCTGCACTCATCTTCTTTGCCATCATCCCACGCAGCCATCCTGAATTATTCATGGTGATAACCTCCTTCAACTCAAACGTTTATAGACTAAGTCAGCAACCAACTAAATTTAAGTAAAGTACAGCCATTATACCCTATTTACAGGCCCAAAAAAACTTAAAAATTGAATTTTCACATAATTTTCATTATGCCTTATCATCGGCAAAAAAACTGTACAAGTCAGTGACTGACCATACAGTTTTTTGCCTAGTTACAGTTTATAATCATATGGCGGAAAACGTGCGGGTACGACAAGTAAAAATTTTCAAACTTCAGTTTAATACCTCCGCTTTCAGCCGGCTTCTCGCCTCTTCTTTTTTCCGGTTGTAAGACGCTTCGATCTCCGACACGAGCTTGGCGTCACATTCTGACATTTTCAACTTTGTTTCAAGCTCTGCTAAAACAGACTCGTAACGCTCGTCAATTTTCCTTTCGCTCTCTTTCGCCTGCTTATATAGACGATAGTAATCGGAAAAACCTGGGTCCTCGTTGTCTGCCCAGGAGCGCATCAGATCTTCTATAGCGTTGTACGCGTCATTTTCCAGCTGGTAAAGCTCTTCGATCAGCTGCTGTTTGCTGAATCCGCCTGCTTCCACGGTAAAACCTGCAGGGGAGATGATCAGAAATAATGCGGCAAGCAGGCCGGCGGATTGTAAAAGTGGTTTCATAGCTTAACTCCTTAAAAATGTCCGGCATTATAATCATTATTTATTCAGTCTTAACAACTGTAAGCACGTTATACCGGTCAACGGAAGTGTTCGGGAATTTGCCACATCCCCCTGGCTATGTTTCTGGAAGTAACTGGGGGGTCTGTCCCCCCAGTTACTTCCAAAAGGGGCAGGTTCAACCCACTTATTTCCGCGGCTAAACCGGGATCATCCAAAACCAACATGGTTAGCTGCCAGATTAAAAGAGCTATCCATAATTATGAACAGCTCTTAGTAATATATATGCTGGCACAGACTATTTTAACTTTGCGCCCCTCACTCGTCCTCGATCACTCTGGCTACACTCTTCCCGCACTGTTTACAGTCTCCTTCAAGTAAAAGACCGTTTTTGAGAGTCTTCAAATCGTAATTCACAATAGTCGTATTAAAACAATCAGGACAAAACACGTTGTTAATCAATTTGTTTCTAATATTAGCGGGAACCTTCCGCCACTTTTTGTGGGCATTTATATCTGTTAATGACACCTGTTTCAACTCCTTTCTGAACAACTATAAACCTAAATATCACCACTATTTTTATATAGATTTCTTCCTCAAATTTTTTCTCACCTTTTTAAGTTCCTCTTTAAATGCCGAACGATGCTTATACTTCTCCTCCAGTTGTCCAATCAAGCTTTCCGCTTCTTTGATCCCGCACACGCTTCCAAACATTCGAATAGTTTCTCCAATTGATTTGTATTTATTGCGGCTGCCGGCACTTGACGAGCTTGCTTGGATAGATGCTGCAAAAAGGTTTTTAACCTCATCCTTGTAGTGAGGAAGAAGATAGGGGTATAATTTCGTTACATCATCCAGTCTACTTTCGAAATAAGATGAAAGTTTCCCGGTTTCGTTTTCTTCTATTAACAGAGAAATGTACGCCTCTTGGACTTCAGGTGCTTCTTCCATTTCCCTTATAATAGAGGCTTTAGTTTTATTCCAATCGTCTGGAGCCGTCAGCTTTTTGAGAGGTTGATAATAGTCAAAATCCCCCTCAATGATCAGCTCCATAGCTGCATTCCTTTGGCCTTGCTGATTGCCTGCAATTTTATGGATATGATAGCGGAGAGCCTTCCATTCTTTTCGAGGTACTGGCCATTTTTTAGCTTCTTCTTCTCCTTCAATGCACAGCCGCTCCGCCTCGGCGAAATCTTCCTGCTTTATCGCTTGATCAATGGCCTTTTTTCTTAAAGGCATTAGGTTTAGGTTATCATAGACAAATTTCTTTAATTTCTCAGGCTCACCAAAACGCTCTAAAAGCTTCAGCTGAAAAAGTTTATAATTCTCATTAATAAAGTGAAAATCACCGGAATCTTCAAGCTCTGAGTGTATCTTGTCCTCAAGTTTCTTCCTCACGGCAGGGTCGCTCCCAAAATGACTAATCACTTCCATTAACGGCAAATTCAAATCATGATCGTAGCCACGGTCTGAAAAATCATTTACTGTTCTCATAAGGTCGTCTGCAACTTTCTTTTTCAGCTTTTCATTTTTCCCGTTAGCTATCTCCTGTGCTATTGTATCGATGAGTTTAAGAGTTTTATCGACAAAGCCTTCCAGCTCTTCTGGATTATATACCTCTTGAAGGAGAGGATAGGTTTCCTGATAAACCATCAAACCTATCTTCATCGCAAGCTCGGTGTTCCCCTCATCCCGTCTTACATCAGCCTTTTCCAGTACAATTTCTACTTTTGTTACTGCATCTTCTATATCTGCCCCGATCTCAAAATTATAGATTCCGGCCGCATCGAAGCAGGTTCTAATTAACTCCCTGCAGAGACTAACGTCATCTTGCCCATCTGAAAACCTTAATTTAACTTGAAGACCAAATAATCTATTGTCCTCATTTATTTCAAGCAGTAATTTCACAAGGTCCTCTTTTGACAATTTGTTAAGCAGATCACTAAGTGAGCGATGTGTATGTTCTTCTACTGCTGCTTGTTTTTCGGACATGTTCATCCTCCCTTACTCATATTTCCTTTGATTCAATTATGCAGGCTTGCTCTAAAGCATAAGATTAGTCATTAACTAACTGCATCTTTTCAGCAAGCAGATCCGAATTTTTTTACTGTGTGGATGGTTTTCCCAGGAGTTCAAACATAAATAGGAAGCCTTTACAGCTTGATTTTTTCAACACGACGTGTGCCCCTCCTGCAGGTGAGCATCTAAGTCTTGTTAGAACCTTTCAGGCGTATTCTCAACAAGCTTTCACCTTCCGTCCCGTCTCTCTCGTTATATATTACACTATTTTTTTAAAATCTTTAAGAAGCCGTAATGACTCCTTAGTTAAATGGAAATTTTCTCTTATTCAGAGAGGTCAGAAATATAAACCGAGAGTTTTCTGTCTTTCTATTAAGGGTAGCCTAACATATAGGACATTCAAGGGGCATTTTTTAAAGATGGTTCTTAAATGTTAGAATGATCGAAGAGACTGTAATAATGAGTTAATAAAGGAGGAGAAAAAAGCATGAATGAAAAGCATTTTGACCGTATCAAGAATAACCGGGGGTTTATCGCGGCGCTCGACCAGAGCGGCGGAAGTACTCCTAAAGCTTTAGCTGCTTATGGTGTGACAGAGGATGCCTATGACAGTGAAGAGGATATGTTCAACCTGGTGCACGAAATGAGAACGCGGATAATCACCTCCCCAGCTTTTAATTCCGATCAAATTATTGGCTCAATTCTGTTCGAACAAACAATGGACCGTGAAATTGAAGGGAAATATACGGGCGACTATCTCGCCGAAAAAGGCATCGTCCCTTTTTTAAAAGTCGATAAAGGGCTTGCTGATCAGGAAAATGGCGTTCAGCTTATGAAGGATATAAATAATTTAGACGACACGCTGCGCCGTGCGAATGAACGGCATATTTTCGGAACGAAAATGCGCTCCGTTATCCACGAACCAAATGAAGAAGGCATTAAAGCTGTCGTCGACCAGCAGTTCAAAGTGGCAAAACAAATTATCGAAGCAGACCTCGTCCCAATTATCGAACCTGAAGTCGACATTAACAGTACGGACAAAGAAAAATCAGAACAACTCTTGAAGGACGAAATTTTAAAGCACTTGGAAGATCTGTCTGACAGCCAGCACGTCATGCTGAAGCTGACCATCCCAACAAAAGCGAACGAGTATAAAGAATTAATCGACCATCCTAACGTCGTTCGCGTCGTTGCTCTGTCCGGCGGCTATCCGCTTGATGAAGCAAACCAAAAACTGAAAGAGAACGATGGCCTGATTGCCAGCTTCTCACGCGCGTTAGTCAGCGACTTGAGCGTCGAACAGTCTGACGAAGTATTCAACCAGCAGCTTCAGCTCGCTGTTGACGCCATTTATGACGCGTCAGTTAATAAAAACTAATTTTTTAATAAAGACCGGCCTTGAGGAAAGCACTTAAGGCCGGTTTTTTTTGGCAGCTATGGGGTGGAGACGCGGGCGTGGGAGTGTGTTTTACAGGAGGGGATTTTTGTCGAAATTTGTTATATGGTAGAGTTCTGTATTTATACGGTAGAGTTTCTCTTCTATACGGTAGAGTTCCCCATTTATAACGTAGAGTTCCTCTTTTATACGGTAGAGTGCCGGCATTATAAGGTAGAGTTCCCCAGCCGATGACTACAAGTATAAGGCCGAGCCTCTCCAATAAGCATTACCTAATAGAATATAGGGAACAGCCGCTGACCTCCGCTCTATAACATCCTTGGGAAACCTCTCTGATGTCACCGACACGGCCTTCCGCATAATAGTCAAAGCCCCGTTCCATAATCCACGGGGCAAACAGCTCATCAAATTCTTCCAGAAGTGTCATAATTCACGCTCCTTTTCCACAGCATTTCTTATACTTCTTCCCGCTCTCACATGGACAAGGTTCATTCCTGCCGATCTTTTCACTTCTGACGGGTTCCTGCCGGAAATCATCTGCCTCCATATCTTTAACCAAATCTATAGCATCATTCGGTGGTAAATAATTATCATTTTCCTCATATAAATTCTCAATCTCAATGTCCTCTTCACCTTCAACTAGTTCAAAATAGTAATCCGGCAGCTTCTCGAGTTTAGCCATATATCCTTCACTATCAAAAAGCTCCCCTGCCTGTACCATATAATAGAAATCATTAATAAAGACAGCGCCAATCATTTTCTTGGATTCCAGTTCTGTATACCCTTATTTTTTCAGTCTATTAAAAACCTCGGTTATACCTTTCGGTTCATCCGCACGTATCTGGTCTTCCACACCTTTCAATACGGCAGCCTGCATATTTATTAACCATTTGCCACCTCTCCTTTTCACACAATTTTAACGGTACAAGTATTATAACTTTGAGTTACCTGAACCATTAAAACAGCCTCATTTGGCGTTTTTCTGTTTGTTCTTTACCTTCGACCGCATAGCCGAGGCGCTTATAACCTTTCAGACGTTTGTCGTACATTGCCAGTAACTTCCCTACATTGTGGTCCACATAATCATAAACTTCGACAGTATCCTTTCCATCATAGGCACGGTGCAGCCGGCCAACGTATTGCTCCAACGTACCTTTCCACGAAACTGGCATTGCGAGAAACATTGTATCAAGCCTTGGGTCATCAAAGCCTTCTCCTATATATTTTCCGGTCGCTATAATAACACGTTCTTCTGTTTTTGGTATATACTTCAGTTTCTCTTGCAAAGCAATCTTTTCCTTTTTTTTGAGTTGGCCGGTTAATATGATGATATTTTTCGCAAACCCTTCTAACCTTTTGGCAAGCAGTTCTACGTGCTCTATTCTTTCGGTCAGTACAAGCGGACTGCGGCCTTTATCTAAGGCAAACAAAAGATCATTAAAAATCAGGTCATTCCGCTTTTCATCTTTTACAAGGTAGTCCAGAAGCTTTTGGTATGGCATCTCTTCCCTAAAGGGCTGAAAGGATGTCTTCCTCGGCTTTAAAATGTGATGGAAGCTTCTAACGTCTGCCATATTCTTCGAAGTTACCTTATACCGAATTGGGCCACATTGCATCAGCATGAGGGGATGAAGACCGTCTTTTCTCACTGGAGTAGCCGTGAGCCCATGGACATACGCCGCATCTACCTTTTTTAAAATTTCCTCAAAGGAATAAGCAGAGATATGATGACACTCGTCTACAATTACTTGCCCGTAGCGGTGTTGCAGGGGACGATTACGAATTGTCTGGATTGTGGCAATATCAATAATCCCGGTAGGCTTCTGCTTTCCTCCACCTATTCGGCCTATTTGATTCAAATCGATGTCCAATAGTGACTGCAAGCTAGCAACCCACTGGTCGAGGAGCTGGTTACGGTGAACAAGGACAAGAGTGTTCACCCCTCGTTCATGAATTAACCCAGCAGCTACGACGGTCTTTCCAAACCCTGTTGCCGCAGATAGCGTACCCGAATGATGAGGAAGAAGCGCGCTAACTGCCTCCTCCTGCATTGGATAAAGCGTTGCTAAAAGCTTTGCTTTAATTTTTTTTCCGTAACACCTCTTATCCTGAATCCTATGTTCAGGCAGCTGAACTCGCAATTCCTCCGCCTCTCCTCTCGGTATAAGGATATACTCCTCTGTCTCGTCATATCCTGAGATCCGACTCGGAATTCGATTTGTAGAGAAACGATTTGCCTTAGCCTTATAGTACTCAGGGTTATGAAACGAGCACACTTGTTTGAGCTCTTCAAGCTGTTCTGTCGTAAGAATATTTTTTGGGACCGCCAACCCTTGCTTGTGAAAACCACCTTCTCTACCGGCACATTCATCAAGTGGTTGGCCTGATCGCATCATATCAGCAAGCTTCGCGTCCAACTGTTTCCAAGAATATCTTGGTCTATTCTCTAAATAACCCCACTGATTATTAATTTCATTAAACTGTTTATCAATAAATATTGTCTTTCCTTCCTTCCGCCTTTCTCCTTGAAGAGGTAGAGCAATGAGATTCCCAATTCCACCTTCTTTAAGTGTATCCTGGGTCGGAAACATACGGTCAAATGAAGATAGTTTTTTCTTCCCTCTCAATTCTGAAGCTTTTTCCAGAAGACTCTGCCCTATTTTTCTTGCAGTCAATGCAGGCACCGATTCCGAGAAGAAAATCCATACGTGACAACCTTCTCCAGACCTCGAACGCTCCAGCGTTACGTCTAAATTAAAATGACGACATACTTCTGAAAGTGCTGTTACATCCGGCTCCCATCCTGAACGGTCAAAATCGAAAGCTAAAAACCAGCATTTATGCTGGCTAGATAGTGCATAAACGCCTACTGTTTTCTTTCCGGAAAGGTGCTCATAAATCACATTTGGCGTTATCGGCTCGAAGTCGCCATTCGATAATGTCACCGGAGAATAGCCTGACTTTTCACCTTTTTTCCATCGAACAGCATATACATCTGCACGGCCTTTAAACAATGACATAAATAGGCTTATACGTTTCCGAATCGCCTTCTCTCGTTGTTCACGAGTGACATCCCGAGGCAGCAATCCGTGCTGTTCCAGAAGTGTTCTGTATCTCTTATTCTCTTCTCTCAACCTTTCACACTCCATTAAAGCTGCCTGTAGCTGCTCTTCAACCGACATAAGCTCCCTCCATTCGCTTAGCGAGCATCAATGTATTTCTTTAATTATACCTATAAATACTTTCAAAATAGAAATACATACAGTCACTTTCACACAAATAATGACTAAAGTTATTTTCTTTTTATTATTAAACAAAAGAATGTTTACGAACACAAGTTCCCATTATATAATTATAGTATACTTCTTACTTCTACGATTTCGGGCTGGTTCCTTTCCAGACTCTTCCAAAATCGCCAGCACGCGCTTCTATAACCTTCATTGGCATCAGTCATCCCAGGAACTGCTACCTAACGCCAAATCCAATACGTAAGGTGGTGAGTGGCGCCCGAATATAGTTCGACCTTCTCTTTTGTTTTTGATAGAAATCAGTTAAACTAGCTATTAAAACTGCTCCGGTATGTAAAATTTCCACTTACTAATTTCTTAACCTGGGAGGAATTGTAATGAGCGACAAATTACTTCATGAAATCATAAATACATTGAATGGTATGAAAAGCGATATCTCTGAACTTAAAGAAACAACTGCTCGAATGGAGAAAAAGCTCGATACAACATTTGATCAGACTGGGAAACTGACAGAGCAGCACGATACGATGATGGCCCGGCTCGATAAGATGGCTACGAAAGAAGATCTTGAGTTTTTTGACATGAAACTGGGTAAACACGACCGTGAAATTTACGATCTGAAAAAGCAGGCATAACAAAGCCCCTGACTTGATCCACTCAAGTCAGGATTTTTTTCTATTCCCCAGTTTACTTCCTCGCAATTCCCAACATCTTTGTCTCAATTCTTACTCCCTTTCATCCATTCAGTTATCAATCAGCAAAACAAGCATATTTATTAAATAACCATTTAAAAACACTTTAAAATGAGGGGGATTAGCGTGGAAACTGAAGCAAAGGAATTTGGAATGAAATTTATATTAGCAGTGGTCAGTTATATAGCAGCCGCTATATTTACAGGCGTCGGGTTCCATAAACTATTTGTTTATGAAAGCAATGACAGTCTTTTTGGAGAAGGTAAAAATGCGTATGTAGGGGCCGATGCGTATAACTACATAATTAATGCCAACTACGCAACGGCTTACTTTACGTTAGCCATTCTCTTTACAATGATAGGAAGCACTTTTTTAATAGCGAATTACCTTACAAAGCGGGCTGAGAAAGAAGGCTGCGATGATGGCAGCACTGCCGACACAAATTAAACAGATGACAGTTCAATAGATGATAATAGGTGAAGCGAAAATATCGCTTCATCTTTTTTAAAAAGGTAAGCTTGTTCGATTCTGTATTCCAGTCAGAGACAGACCTATTGCCCCTCCCCAGCCTGGAGATCCTATAAAGCAGGAGAAAAGGCCCCATAACTGAAAAAACCCTCATCTAACAGATAAATGAAGAGATGGACAGTGGGCAAGTACTTGCCACACTTAGTATTTACTGGTGTGGCAAATTTTTATAAAAAATAACTCAGTTTTCTCCACTAACTATACGAGCATCATTCTGTATAGATTTGTCGAAGGAAAAAAGTACCAAATTAATTAAATCAGATATATAATCGAAATAAAGACAATGCACTGCTATTTCATGTGGCCACATAAAAGAAAGCGCAAAGTCCTATATATTTAAAATTTTGTATAGGGAAGCGATGAGGTATACCTCTTATTTGGACACCTTGAGGTATATGAAGCTAGTGGTGTAACCGGCCCTCTTATTTAATTTTTACTATTGTTTAAAAATTGATTTAAGAGGAGAGATCTATTATGAAAAAAGTATTATCTGGATTAGCAGCAGGTGTATTGGCCTTTTCGTTATTTACAAGTGCTACGTTCGCAGCGGTATCATTCGATTCATCTACTGGCACAGGATTTGTTGGAAAAGGCGATGTGCAAACAGCTTTAGGTTTTAATAATGCCCAATTACAATCAAATGCTGGAACCCTTGAATTTACTTATGAGTCTGTAGATACTTATGCAATAACAGTCTCATGGACGACTGGTGAAGGGACACGCGGAGAAAAAACTCACTATGTCGATCATAAAAGAACTTCTTCTGTTACAAGTGGTGTAGAGTATAATGCCAGAACTGCAAAGCAAGTTAATGGATTTACTTTAGACGGTTTCGACAACCCTGTGGTTGAAGGCGATATTCCTCAAGAAGGTGATCAATTCCCAGGTAACTCTGGTCATACTGTAGTGGACGTGGAGCTTGTTTCAAGCAATAGTACGTTATATGTAAACGGAGCAGCATTACAGTAGGATATAATAAGTTTCTAAAAGTTTAACCATCTTGAAAGCTGTTGTTATTGAATGGCTGAAGGGTGGGGCGTTGCGATATACCTAGTGAGAATAGATAAATTGATTTAAAGGGAGTTTATTTTAAACTCCCTTTTTATATTTTTAATAGTAAGTCATAAGATATTTATGTTTATTCATCTGTATTTTACTTAAATCACGGAAATAGCCAGGACAATTACACCATGCGTGTGAATATATGGAACGCACTACTCAAATCATTGTTTCTGCCAATTGACAAGTGACAGTGGCACATCAAAATAATTCGGCAGATGATATAATGAAAAAGACTGTTTTATACAAATAATTTATCAGGGGTATAATACCCGTTAGAATGCCTTGAGGATGGTGAGAATGCTGAAAAAAGTCACAGTTCAAAATATAGTTGAAACATTTTCATTGAAAGTATTAGCCGGGGAAAAACATTTAAATAAAACAATTACACAATCAAATGTCCATCGGCCAGGACTTGAATTCGTCGGTTATTTTGATTTTTTTCCGACTGAAAGAATTCAAATATTAGGGACAAAAGAAATTACCTATTTGCACATGTTAAGTAAAGAAGAACGGAAAACCCGGATTGGAAATATTGTTCATTACCATCCTCCTTGTTTTATCGTCAACTCCGAAGAGGAAGGACTTACATATTTAACACATCATTGTACAGAAGAAGAAATCCCGTTATTAATTACAAACCATAAGGAATCATCAACAGATTTTATTGAAAAACTGAGATTATACTTGTCAAAAGAACTGGCTCCGCAACTATCCATACATGGCGTATGTATGAATGTGTCCGGCATTGGCATATTGCTCCGGGGAAATTCAGGGGTGGGAAAAAGTGAGACAGCCCACACGTTAATTGGTCGTGGCCACCGTCTCGTCGCTGATGATATTGTGGTGCTTAAGAAGATCGGCCTTCAGGCTCTTCTCGGAACCCACGATAAAAAAACGAAGGAATTTCTGGCTCTTCGCAGTATCGGCTTGCTGAATGTAGTCCGTTTATACGGAAGTAAGGCTTTCCAGGAAGAAACCCGGATTGCTCTTGATATTAAATTGACGAAATGGGAAAAGGACGACTTGAATAACGAGTTGGACCAGGAATTTCACTATACGGAATATATGGGTGTTAAAATTCCTTCCGTTGAAATTCAAGTTCAGCCTGGACGTGATGTGGCAGGATTAATTGAAGCAGCTGTACATAACTGGATTCTGAAAAAACAAGGATACAGCGCCGCAGAAGAATTCATGAGCAGGATTGAAAGCGAGATTGAGAACTCTGACTAACCGGGTGCAGGCATTGTCTTAATAGCATCCGAAGTGGTAGAAAAAAACCTGTTCAAGTTAGCCCATTTCAGCTGACTCGAACAGGTTTTTTAAAAGATTTTTATTTTGAAACCCTAAGCCAGCCATGTACTTGCAGTCTGCCTTCATAAGGCCCTGATAATTTAAGTCACTGTTTATTCGTCAGGAAGCAAGACAACCTTGCCTAATTTTCCTGCTTTTTTAAAATAAAGTTGAGCTTCTCCCGCTTTTTCTAAAGGAAAAGTGCAATCGATTACTGGTTTAATTTTTCCTTCAGAAATAGCGTGAAGCATACGTTTGAACTCTTCCCTTGTTCCCAACACAGAACCATAAAGAGTAATATGCTTTAAGTACAACGTTCTAAAATCAAGTTCTGTCTTCTGACCGCCCGCAGAGCCAGATGTACAGAATTTCCCTCCTTTCTTCAGTACGTGAAGGGACGTTGAAAACAGCGCATCGCCTACCACATCTAATACTGAGTCAATCGGCCCCTCATTGACTTCTATTATGTCTTCAGCAAGGTTCTTTGAATGATAAGACAGTACATGAGTTGCGCCCAGTTCCTTCATTTTTTCTTCCAAACTTAAGTCACCAACAATGGCAATCACCTTAGCACCAAATACTTTAGAGGCAATTTGTACATTTAATGATCCAACCCCGCCATTTGCTCCAGTTACCATAATAGACTCTCCAGGCTGGACTTGAATTTGTTCTGCCATATGCCATGCTGTCAAACCACTAACAGTAAAAACAGCACTTTCTGTGAAATCGGTAAGAGGCATATCAAAACAAAGGTTAGCCGGCCACACGACATATTCCGCATATCCGCCATCATATTCTGACCCTATAAAGGACATATCTTCTGAAATATGTTCGACACCATTATCTCCAGTAGATGTAAATGGGAAAAGGACAACATTTTTTCCAATCATGGATTTATCAACAGAATCCCCTGCCTTGACGATGCTTCCTGTTATATCAGAACCGGGCGTACGAGGAAATTGTACTCCCTCAGGTCTCCATCCTGACTTTGAACCAGTTCCATAAGCGCCTTCTCTCATCCAAATTTCTGTATTATTTATTGCACAAGCTTTTACTTTAATTAACACTTCATGTTCTTCAGGTTCTGGAATAGCTTGTGTAACCACTTCTAACTTATCTACATCACCGTATCCTGTGACTTTTACTGCTTTCATAACGGTTGCCACCTCTTTTGTTTAAATTAGTCCAGTTTTAATTATATATTCTTTCATAGCTTCTTCAAAATAACAGCTTCGTTACTTTAAGTGCACCAATTCTTAAGGTTAGATTCTAAACCCTTAGGTGTTTTTCCTCAGTCAGACTTTGTTTGCTCAGTAAGTTTCTTCTGTTCAATACCGACAAACCGGTAACCTTTATTCAGCTATCGTCTCTCGAGATAACCTTGGGCCTCCTGATTTTTGACATGAAAAAACCACCTCCGAAAGGGAGATACTTACTTCATTTAATCTTGTTCTACAAATTCAACATCGATAATCTCTAATTCATCAAATTTATAATTATCCATGTCTTTATAGAATTCCCGGTCCGCAATCGGTAGTTTCTTCAAATATTTTTGAAGCCTGCTAGATAGCGGCCTGAACGTTGCATAGGTGACTCTACCAGAAGTAACCGCACCAATGATTGGAACAGCCTTACTCACGCCTCTTGCAAATACTTGTTTTGTCATTTTAAATCCCAATTTAGTCGAAATAAAAAAGCCACAATTTGCGGAGAGGGGAGTCACTTTTCCTTAAAGGAATTAATATATTTTCATTGAATACTTATCATAGACTTATAAAAGGAGGAATCGTTTATATGGCAATGGAAATAGAGCAGCAAATTAAGATGAAAGTGGTTATGTCGGATTGCAGAAGATACAGGTATCTCTATACAAAAGTTTGGGATGAGAATAAACCGGGGGCAACGGTGATAATGCTTAATCCCAGTAAAGCAGATATGGTGAAATTAGATAAAACTGTTCTAAGTTTAACTAATTATTTTGTGAGTTCTGAATTTGGGCAGTTTAAAATTGCCAATATGTACAGCTTTATGTGTACAGAACCGAAAGACTTAAAGTATAAAAATGAACTACTGGAAAAGGTAAATGACAGCTTTATTCAAAGAGCCTGCGAAGGGACAGACTTTATTCTCATCGGTTGGGGAAGTGATCATAATAAACGTAAAGGCAGAAAGAAGGAAGTTGAACAGTTATTGCGAAACCACTCCCATAAATTAAAATGTTTTATTGATTCACAGAACAAATCCCCTCGGCATCCAAGAGATATAGCTGATGACTGGAGGCTCATTGACTATAAATTCAGATACATATAATATACTTTTAAACAATTAACCTTATAACATTAAACCCCTAGACTCATCTTATCAACTGCCAGAAAAAGAACAGTGGTCCTCTTTTAAATTAGTCATAATCCCTAATTTAAAATGAAATTTTTATATTATAGAATATAGTGATCTCTTCTATTTTATATTTCTTGACCTAACTAACTCGAAATAATTTCCCCTAAGTGATCTCACTTTTTACAACTTTATACTCTTTATAACCCCTATAAAGAAAAATAAAGCAGATGACTTCACCCCTGTGATCATCTGCCTTTCGTTAAAAGTAACATCCCAAATTCAACGCCATGTGAAATATTCACCGTGCAACAAGATTTTATCGGGAAGTGACAGGCATCTTAAACTAATTCCCTATGAGCTAGCTGGGTCAGTTTCCACAACATACTATTAAAGCTCTTTCACTACCTATAGGAGCAAGTAAATTATAGCTGTTAACGCCATTACGTTCGTGGCTCCAAAGACCAAGATAATATACCGATTTAAGGAGTTCTGCCTGTTTATTACCTCTAACTGGATTTCAAGCCTTTTAATTTTCTCCTCATTCTTAGCCTGTAAATCTTCATGTACAATTATGAAATTATCTAATTTTCCGTTCAATGCACCCAACTCTTTGTTATAAGTATCGCCTAATTTTATACTTTCATTATTCATACGGTTAGCAAGGATTTCTTCCGAGGATTTTATCAAAGTCCTGAGTCTTTGTTCCACTTCAGTTATCTTTGTTTCTGATCTATGCCCAATACTGGCTATCTTACTTTCCAGTGCCTCCAGCCGTTCCCCATGGTTGCTGCTAAAATCCTTTATAATTTCACTTTGACCATCTATATTCTTTATAATAGAATTTGAAAAATTTATAATTTCTCCTGATAATTCTTTTAAAGCTTCAAACTCAGTATCTAACTGATCTGTTAATTCATCAAAAACTTCACTCTCAATTTCCTGAACAAGTGTATCAGGTATAGTAGCCATCTCTTTTTCCAAAGATAATGAGATATTTTTTACAGCTTCCATTTTCTTATAGAGTTCTTTTGTATGATGATTAAAAACTTCATGCAGTCCGCTGTAATATACATCATCGTTAATTTTTTTAATTATATTTATGGCATCCTCATATTTGTCCTGCGTGGAACGGGTTTTATTTTCAACCATTCTTTATTACCCTTTCTCCCTGAATTAGTAAGGTATTCAGCTTTTGGTGCATAAGCCACAATTCTCCTGTGCTTCCCCTTGCCAATCCTTCATTTAGCTTATTAAATTCTGCGAGCCACTCTTCCATTAAAAGATTATCAAAAAGATCCAGCCTTCCCTTGTCTTTTAGCCATTCTTCCTTTACTAGCTTCTTCCGCTTTCTTAGATGATGATAATTTTCTAATAGCACAGCCTTATCTTTTTCACGTTTTTTTATTCTATTTTGTAAAGAATAACCTATTGCTTCTATTTCTTTAAGCTTTTTCTTTAATTGTTTTACTGCTTCCTCTTTTGCCTGATTGCATTCATTTTTGTATATATAAATAAATCTGCAAAAATCATGGATAATTGTACTAAGCTTTTCTCTGTCAGCTGTCTTTTCAAGTTTTTTCTTTGAGGTGAATATATTCTTAAGAGTACGATTCTCTGTTCGTACTTCTTTGTTGCTGTATTCAAAAGATATTTCATACTTATCTGGATTAAAATGTTGTGTGTCGGAGACGATATAAGACAGTTCATCAATCTTCCCCTTAAAAATATAATGGGCTGCTCCAAGCAGAGCATTCCTTACTTGATCTATCTCATACTTCCCCATGAGTTCCTCAGACCAGTCGTTTTCTGTTTTACAGGATAACCCAGCGTGCAGTGACCAATCAATTATTTGTTTTAACAAGGAAAACAAAGATTCATCTTCTATTTGCTTTTCAGGCAAAGTGGGCAAATCGTAAATATAAACTTGCTCAAGCTCATCGATTGTTTCGTTTAGCCTGTCCACTTTACGTTGCAATGTTTTAATACCTTTTTTCTCGTAATCAATTCTCTCACAAAGTTTTTTTATTTCATTTTTTAATTCGCTTTTTTCAAGCTCTAGTTTACTAAGTTCTTCTTTTTCCTGATTAACTAAAGTTACTTCCAGTTTACGATAATTTGCTACTTGTCCTTCAATAGTTTTATTTTGAGAGAGGTCGGCAGATAAGCTTTGGTAAATATCAGTCAGCCAAGGAGCGACAGTTGAAGCTATTACATGATCTTCTCTTTTTAAGTGGTTCCAGGAATCTCCGAATTCCAGCGGGTATACACCTTCAAAATCCTTGTTTATAACTCTGGTTAATTCACTTTTGTTATGAGCCAGAAAATCTTTTTTATTAGTAATTCTCCTATTTTTTATTTTTTTGTAGACCGAGAGATCTGTAACACTCTTTGTTAGCACTACCCTAAAACGATTTGGGTTTTCGAACCAGCGTTTAAATTCAGGCAGATGGATATTTTGCAGGTTAACAACTTGATTAGCTAGTTCCATTAAGACGATAACATCGCAAGTGTTAAACTGATGCTTCAATAATTTTGATACATAGTTGGATTCTTTCTTTTCTCTTGTGTCAAACCCCGGTAAATCCAAAAGCTGAAGGTTTCTGCTTGATTCTATAAGCACCGGATTAGTAATATAACGCTTTGCTATATACAGCTCATAAAATTTAACCTGATCCTCACCGTCTGCATAACTTTGCTCAATTTCCTCCCGCAGCTTCTTTAAATAATCCTCCAGTTCAGAGACTTCATGAAAGATGATCTCCTTATCATTTACCAGATCTGTAATTTTAAAGTTCTCGTCTTTAGAACGCCCGTAGCTGAAAGTAGTAATAGTTGCTGATTTTCCTTTTGGCCTACCACCCCGCAACGCATCAGATACTTCTGTCAATTCCTCAGCTCCAAGACCAAGAAGAGAAAGTATAAATGTGGTTTTACCAACCTGTGTCGGTCCGTAAACACCAATTTTCACCTGGTCTTTTACTACATTAAGATTATCAAAACGTTTAAATCCATTATTAAAATTAATGATTGCCTTTTTTAACCAGTTATCATTATTAATAAGCTGGTTCAAATAATAATTTTGCATTTTTCACCTCTTTGGAAAAGGCTTTTGTATCTTTTTTGAGTTCATTCGTAAGGTAAAGTACTTTTTTATGGGATAAATAATCAGTTGAATCAGTCAACCTTTCATTCACGATTTCTGCATACATCTCTTCAACCCGATTATAAATATCTTCATATATTCCAACTACACTTTGGCTATAGTCTTCTGCTAAATTATCAAATATAGATGCCCCTTGCTGGGACAACCCTATCTTTCTTTCGTTACGCTTCACAGTTTGTACATGAATAGTTTCAAGAGATTTCAGCAACAGTAGTGAACCACCTACAATACCTAGCAGTGCCCCGGCTGAAACGGTAATTCCTACACTGGCCAACGCGGCAGAAGCGTTTTGGAGAATATTCAGTTCACCATCGATAGCCGCATCTACTCCTAAAACTATTGGGATGCTCTTCAGAATTGTCCGCGTCATAAAGATGTTTACAACCGCATTCTTTTCAAAGCTTTTGATTTTGTCTTTAGCTTCCTTCTCCGCTTTTTTTATATCCGGACGTTTATCCATCACATTAGTCGGGTCTTTAATTTGTTCTTTAGCTGCATCAAGAATACCAGCCGCAGGGAAAACCTGCCTCGCCAAAGTATTAGCAATGATACCGAGGGTAATAATTTCCTGCCTTTGTAAGTCATCCGGATCAATTTCTTTAAGGTCAAAGTATTTATTTATTTTTTGCAAGCTTTTATTGTAAATTATTTGGTCTTCCTTTAAGGCAAACACTTCTTTGTCCTCCACCTTTTTAATTGAAGTAAAATCAAAAAATTCACTGTCGGCAGTAGCCGGTGGTGGGGTACACTTTTTATCTAATCGTTTATAGTCGTTTTCCATACCAATAATAATATCTGTAGATTTTTGGTACATTGCTTGATCAATTTGTTTGTCATTCAAGGACTTCTCCCATATTTCTGCAATTTTCTTTTCATATTCCATAGATGTTTTCAAAGCGTCTGCAGAGAAAAACGCTTTTGTACCTGTTTTCCAATTTTCATTCTTATCCACAAAATTATTAAATGACTCCTTTGCTGACCTTCTAACCCCCGCCAGCACTTCATCCGTGTCCTTTTTCACTTGTTTAAGAACCTTTGTTTTTAACCTTGATAATTTATTAAGATTAGGCTCCGCTCCTATCCTTCCTATTGCCTTATTTATCTCTTTATTCTGTAATTCAGTTTCAATCAGCTTTTCTATTTTCCTTAAATTATATGAAAGATCCTTGGATAACTCAGTAAGCAGTTCATATCTCCTTTTTTCAAGCCCGGACTGACTGTACTGAAAATTGTTAATAGCTGAATAAAAGTGTTCAAGCCATTCATTTTTAATTGCAGTTTTTAAAACCACTTGTTCACTCTCAACATCAAATTCCTCTAAAAGCTGTGATTTAATTGTTTGGTTTTGCTCAGGATTTATATCAGCAAAGGATAGTAAAACAATCGGGTTGATTTCCCCATACTTCTCTTTTATTTTAGTTATCATTTCAGCATTTGTATTTCTGGCAAAGATGTCTTTCCTCGTTACCAAAACGGCTGCTTCAGATAAATTCAGAATATGCTCCAGCATATTCTGAGAAGCATGAGATGCCTCTGTTTCAAAACCAGGCAAAAGGGCTATCGATTTGCTATCATCCCAAATATGCTGAAAGGGAACTTCCAGTTCAAACCAAAGCGTGCTTTCCTGCGGAGAAAGCGTGGCATTTCGAAGTTCCGATCGTGGAATTTTTTGGCGAACCATCTTATTTGTTATAAAATCAAAGAAAACATCATAAGCTATCGGTTCTTTAATCTCCTTTTTTTCGGTAAGCAGCACTGGCTTTACCTCTCCTCTACTTGGATTCTCTGGAAGATACTCATCCCCTAAATCATACAACTCATTCAAGAAAGTTGTTTTACCGCTTCCCTGTAGACCTGTGATAGAAATAAATTCTCTATTAAAACTCTCCATCATAAAAACTAAGACGTTATGTATCTTTTTCAAATGTTCAATTGCTTCATGTGCTTCCTCTTTATGATTTTTAATATTCTCAGATTCTACTTCTAATAATACTTTCCTCAAGTTTAAAAATAATCGCCGATTTATATTGCTTAAAGTAACTGAGTCCATAGTCCATCCTCCTAATTGTTATTTATTAACACATTACGACAGAAATGTGTCAAATCCTCTAATAATTTCTATATAGGCTTACTTTTCTACCATCCCCCATTCACCGGCTTCCTAATTAACACGCATTTCTCCATAAAAATATATAAATCTATTTCCAATACTTAGTTTTACTCGTATAAAAAAAAGTGAAAAGCCCCCGTACAGAAAAATTCCTCATTAAAAGAGTAATGAAGAGATGGACAGGGGGCACGATTATGAACAGAACACTATTAGGAGTACTCTGTTTATCTTTAGCGGGAAGTCTGTGGGGAGGATTGTTTGTCTTCACAAAATACGTATTAGATTATATTCCTCTTTTCACGTTAATCTGGCTGCGCTATATGATCGGCTTTTTAGTATTATACTTTCTTCTGAAATGGCACCAGAAAAAGTATGGACAAAGAAAATCCTATACCAAGAACGACTGGCTGGTTCTTATCAGGCTTGGGTTTATCGGTTATTGTGTCACGATCGTTGGCCAGTATACAGGTGTAGAGCTGTCTAACGCTTCAACAGGAGCGCTCATCATACTGTCCGTGTTATATTTAGGTATTGCAGCAACGGCAGGGACATTTTATTTGTGGAATAAAGGAATGGAATTAATGGATGCCAGCGTCGGCTCGCTGTTTCTGTTTTTCCAGCCGCTTGTCGGAGGCCTGCTCGGGTGGCTCTGGCTGAATGAAACCATCGGCCTGGACTTTCTCGCCGGCGGCCTGCTGATCATGCTCGGCATTGTTATTGCCACTTGGAAGCATAAGAGCAAGAGGTACTAAAGGAGAAAGTATAAGAAGAGAATGGCATAATGGGAACGGATTTGGAGCCACACTTAGTATCTTGGTGTGATTTTTTTGCTGCGGAGTTCTTTTAATAAAGTTTTTTCGGTAGGAAAGAACGTAACTTTGTCAAACCATATTGCCCATAATGTTTTGTATGTGGGGTACCGTATGTCCGCGACAAAATGTGTTTACTTATGACTTATAACAATTAAAAAGAGATATAGTTAGTTTATTTAATTTTTTCGGCTGTCGTTGTGGCATTAGCTCTCATTTAACGGCCAAAAGATCACTCCGCCCGGGCTGTGAAATAGTTATTTATTGATATTATTGTTTTCCATCTATACTATTATTCATTCTAGTAAATTTTAAAAAATAACTCAGTTATGGGCATGAAACTGTAGACCCCTCATTCTGTAGAGGCTTGTCGATTGGCTCTCAGTCTTTAGAAAAATGTTACTGCTATCGATTTTTGACCTAAAACTGCCAACGAATCGTGTCTAATTTTTGCTATCCAAGCTGTCCCATTTAAGAAATAGATATAGAGGGGAGTTAGACTCACCCTCTTTTTGCTATTTTAATGAAATTCACCATTTATGATGTCTTTAACCATATGATCATCGATGATACGTTTACCAGTCTGCGCACCATATATCAGGCAATGCGTGCACAATTTATTGATAATTCTTGGTGTTCCGCTAGAGAAGTGATAAATTTCCTCAATAGCTGCGCTTGAAAAGATCTCTGATCCTGCTTCCGCGTAATTAAGAGATGCTTGAATATAGGCTTCTACTTCTGAACGGTCATAGTGCGGGAATTTATATTGTAAATCGATCCGTTGCCGGATCGCTGAAAAGGCTTGAAGCTTCAAGCGATCCCAAAGCTCACTTTGGCCGACAAGAAGTAAAGCCATCGGACTCATCGCATCCATGTTAACGTTAAGTAAGAAACGAACTTCCTCTAACATTTCACGATCAAGCAAATGAGCTTCATCTACAATAACCACTGGGTGTTGGCCATGAATGCCTCTCATGATTTCAATTTGCTGATGGAGCTGCCTTTTGGCGTCTCCTCTATAAAACTTTGCTTCACAGCCAAGCTGTTCTAATAGGCCTTTATAAAAGTGTCGAGGCGTTAATTTAGAATCAGATAGATAAAGGGCTAGATAATTTTGCACATCCAGTTCATCAGTAAACCGTCGAAGAAGCGTTGTTTTACCAGTACCTGCGTCTCCCGTTACGACCATGAACAACTGGTGACTAGCCGCATAATGCAACCGGCCAAGCACTTCCTCGAAACGAGGGGCTTCATACAATGATTCCGAAGGAACTGTCCGACTAAATGGCGTATTATTAAATCCATAGAAGGTCTCAAACATTATCGTAATCTCCTTTCAACTGCTTTGTAGGAAATCACAGGTGTTTGAATACGATCTTTCTCTAACTCAACTTTTTCTGCGGCATCAATTATTCGCGAATGCTCACTGGATACTTTCCCAATACCTTTCGGCATTTCAGGTCGCTTTCCTGTTGATTTACCAATAATCAGTTTCGTTGCTTGCCACGGTGTGTGATCTTTATATTCAATCGTTAATTCTGAGATATCACATGGGTCGAAGACCACATCCACCTGTTCTCCGATAAACGGTAGTCCCACTTCATATTTTTCGCCTCTAAAATTGATACAACCTGATTTATCTACTTTTCTGCTTTCCGTATGTAGAAAAGCCCGGCTGAGCTCTTCAGGGTCAATATAGCGAATGGGCTCAGAATCTTTCTGGAAAACAGTTTGAGGCGTTTCCCCGTCCGGCAAGGCACTATGTGAATGCTCTTGATACCATTGCTTTGACCAAAAATAGAATTGTCTGTTTAACTGTTCTAGGCTCACGGGTGGGTTCAATTGAATTTCTTGAAGAAACACATCGACGTTACGATTAAACCTCTCTACTTTCCCTTTCGATTCTGGTGAATACGGTTTTGCATATAACAAACGAGTACCCAGCTTAGCACAGGCTCTGCTCATCCACTTCGTTTTATACTGTTTACCATTGTCAAAATAGACACGTTCTGGCACACCATATTCACTGACAGAGCGACGGAAGCCCTCTTGAACAATGGTTTGATCCAGTGTTCGGTAAAACATGCCGTGAATCATATAACGGCTCGCATCATCCAGAAAAACCACAAGATAGACTTGTTCTTTTTTTTCCGTTTGGCCCGATTGGTAAATAAGGGCCGTATTTAATATCGGAATGCCATAGTTGATTTCGATGGGCATGCTGGTAACGACGTGATGCTATTCCAGGATCATTGTACAATCGAATATGACGGGAACTGTAGCCTCGCCTGCTTAATTGTTCCTGAAGTGTACTTCGTTTTATATCCCCAGGCTGTATGCGCTTTTCCATTTCCAATAATTTAATGATCTGCGAGATGCTTCTGGATGGCACCTCTCGTCTTAAATAAATGGCCTCCTCCAGAATGTCATCTGGAATAATGCTAGTCCCACTTCTACCTTTTGATTTGGGCTTTAATCCTTCAAATCCTGCTTCATTGTAAGCTTTGACATACCGCCGAATCGTTCGTTCAGACAATCCAGTTTGTTCACAAATTTTGTCCCGGAGATGCTTAGCTTGCCCTGAGTCTATTCCTTTGGCGACTAAAGGTGCGATTATCTCCATTCGTGTTGCGGCAACGGCTTCTTGTGATTCACGTTGAGTCATCACATTGTCCTCCCTTGTAAGAAAAATGATTTCTTTCTTACTTTATGATCTTTTTAGGGAGGACAGGTACGCAAAACGGGTCTGTAACCAAGAATGGGTATTGACGATGGGTCTGACAAGACGAGTCAGCCAACCATCTTCAATACCTACAAATTCCCCAATTAATTGAAGTACGGACGAATCCCTTGGGGATGATGGATTCGGTACCTGCATAAAGTAGCGAAGCATAATGGCTTGAAGACAGCGAATGGCGTTGGCTAACCATAAAGAAAACCAGCGGATCCAACGACTTAACGTAGAAGATTCCGCTCCGACTGGTAAGCGATCTTTGATCTTATTTTGTGGATGAACAACTGCCTCGATAGAGGCGGCATCATAATGTTTATGAGGAATCAAAATATCTGGTAACTCATGATGAATAGTAAGACAATCATCACATTTGAGGCGTCTAATGCGTAAATTAGAACGGTTCCCATTCATTTGCTTCCAAATTCTATTCCGGCTTCCAATCACATTAAGTTTCTCTCTACACACTGGGCAAGGGACAATTTCCGTACTTCTAACAAAAAAGAGTTGGATCCTGCTGTTGAATAAGTGAGTACTGTGTTATAATGATCATAGTTTTGGGAGAGATCCAAAGGATAATCGTTGTGGTGACGGTCGACATCCTTTGGGTCTCTTTTTTTCCTTTCTGCGGCCTTTTATGACAGTATACTCGACAAATTTTGGACAGGCAACGTTGTCAGCAATCAGTCATTTAAAGCTAGCAGAAACAGAAAAACCCTTATGTCCCTCGGATTTAATAAAGCAAATTGTTCCACAGTCTTTCTTATAAACACTTTTAGGTGTTTCTTCGTCCAGCAGTTCACTCTGTGAACTATCTTGAAAGAACCGCCCAAGAATGTCTCTGTACTAGTCTTTAGTAAAAGATGAGTGACGATCACATCATTACAAAGCTTATCGAAAGCAACCATTAGATTGATTTCACCTCGTTTATTCTTCTCTTATTGTTATTATGTATTTATCATCGTTACCTCAGCTTACTCATCCATTTCCTAGATACACTCCCTCTATAAAGTTTAATTTTCTTCTAAATACTAACGGATACTTACAATTTCACAAACACCAGATAAGATTCTCACGCATAAATATGGATATATATTGAAACTGGAATATATTTT
>NZ_JAIWPE010000016.1 GCF_021028955.1 Salipaludibacillus sp. CUR1 | reverse complement strand
CGCGGCAAGCGAGTGTATTTTTGAACAAGCAACCCATAATAATATGAGATATAAAAAAATGGCTCTCACATTAGTGAGGGCCATTCTTATTCACTGGGTTTTGTCCCAGCCTCTTTCTATATGCTCGCTATTCTTTTGTCCCATCTGCTTTCCTTTATTAAAATACTCCAATAGAACTTAAGAATATAATGAAAATCGCTACAGGCGCAAAGTACCTTAAAATGATCACCCATCCATTTCCTAAAGCGGTGTCTCCGAAGTCGGAAGCTTCCAGGGCATCGGCTTTTTTCCAGCCCCACCCGACAAACAAGGCGATAAGCAAACCGCCTAAAGGCAGAAAGACATTTGAGGCGATAAAATCCATAGTATCTAATATATCTCTGCCAAAGAAGGTTACCCCCGAGAGTGCCCCCATTCCAAGTGAGGAAGGAATTCCAATTAAGAAAATAATAAATCCGATAATTAAGGCTGCTTTCTGGCGGGACCAGCTGAACCTCCTCATAAAATATGCCACAGCCACTTCTAACAAAGAAACACCGGAAGAAACGGCAGCCGCACTGAGAAGGAAAAAGAACAGAAGCCCGAAAACCACGCCGGCTCCAAGGCTGTCAAAAATTCCAGGAAGCGTTATAAAGACAAGACCTGGACCTGAATCGGGTTCAATCCCAAAAGCAAATACGGCAGGGAAGATCATCAAACCGGCAAGGATGGCAAATAACGTATCCAGACCTGCCACACTGACAGCCGCTCCGGGCAGTTTATCTTTTTTCGATAAATAACTGCCATACGTAATTAAAGCCCCCATTCCAAGGCTTAATGAAAAGAAAGCCTGGCCTAAAGCCGCTAAATAAACTTCAGGGTTAGCGAGCTGGCTCCAGTCAGGAGTGAAAAGAAAATCCAGAGCCTCCTGGGCGCCTCCTAATGTTAAACTGTAACCGGCAAGCAGAATCACTAAAATGGCCAGAAGAGGCATTAAAATTTTATTTGCTTTTTCAATGCCTTTTTTCACCCCTACATAGACGATTCCTACAGTCATCCCCATGAAAATAAACTGCCAGAGCAGAGGTTCAAAGGTACCTGTATGAAAAGCGACAAAATAGTCGGCGAATCCTCCTTCTGCACCTATGGCAGGTCCCCCGCTCAAATACTGGACGAAGTAATGCAAGGACCACCCTGCTATAACCCCATAAAAAGACAGAATAATAAATGCTGAGGCAACGCCAAGAAAACCTGCAACAACCCAAGGCTTACCAGGGGTAATTTCCTGGAAAGAGCCGACCACATCACTTTGGGCTCTTCGTCCAATTGTAAATTCTGCCATTAAAATAGGAATTCCAATAGCTAAAATACATAAAATATAAATAAGTAAAAATGCAGCTCCTCCGCTTTCACCCGTCACATAAGCGAAGCGCCAAATGTTGCCCAGACCAACGGCTGATCCCATGGCTGCCAAAATAAATCCGAGCCTGGATCCCCATTGCTCCCGACCATTGTTAAAGTCACTCACAACAATTTCCTCCTTTAAAACGTTGAAGTGTAAAAATAATTGCATTTCATACTATATCATAAAACTAATAATATGTGTCAGTTAATTTTGATTTTTCGGTGAAATGTAAGAAGTGAATTATTACCATCTCGAAATAGTAAAGTTAAATATTGTCACAGATGGACTTTCATGAGAAAATTCAATAAACAGAAAATTCAAATTATAAAGGGGAAGTGTATGTTTTAAGAAGGTATCGTGTAAGGAAACGGGGGTGTGTGAATGGGACTGACTGCAGCTGATATTGTAGCGTTGCCAATTTTAAAATCGGCACAAGTTAAAGCAGGCGGTGACTTGCTGGATAAGAAGCAGATTGAGTGGATTTCAGTTATTGAAATGCCTGTTGAAAATTTCGTAAGAGAAAACGAATTTGTATTAACAACAGGACTTGGTTGCCACGGAGATCCTCAGTTACTTGAACAATTTGTGAAAGATGTCATTCAATCAGGAGCCTCCGCTTTAGGGTTTGCTACCGGAAGATATGTGTTTGACATCCCTGATGAAATTCTGAAAATAGCAGGGGAGCATGATTTTATTATTATAGATATCCCATGGGAAGTCCGTTTTGGTGATATTATGCAAATGGTTCTGGAAGAGATAAACGAGGATAAAAAATCAGAACGCCAAAGAACAGAGGAAATCAGGCAGGAACTGATTAATGATGTCCTTCAGAACAAGGGCCTTCAGGAGATAGCAGAAGCACTTTACAGACATATTCGCATACCTGTCGTTATTACCGATTATACGAGGCTCATCCGGGCTTCCAAAAATGTGGAGAATAACACACTCCTTAAATTCAAAAACAATGAAAAAAAGACGGCTGCGCCTGCAGAGTCTTCAAATGTTACCTATATGGAACACCCATTGTACCCTCATATAGAAGAGTACGAGGTAGGAGGGGAAAAGTGGTATCAGATTTTAATAGCGACTAACCACAGGAAGCAAGGTTTTCTTTGGTTTAAGCTTGAAAAAGAAGAAAGTCTGACATGGTTTGTTATGAATGTGCTGGAACACGCGCTTACCGCATGCGCTCTCTATTTTTTAAAAGAGAATGCCATTGAAATGACAGAAATCCGGCTGAAGGATAATTTTATATTACAGCTTGCAAAACAGCAGCATGCTGACCAGCAGCATTTAAATTCTAAAGCTGAACTGCTCGGCTACGATTTAAGTTTAACGTATATTTGTATTGCCGGTGAAATCAGACTTAAAGAGGAAACATCTTTAGTGCCGAAGCTTAAAAGGGATAATCCCCCGACCTCATCTTTACAAAGCCTCAATTACTATATCCAGAAAGAGATTACAAATGCAGGTAAATTAATCGGGCGAAAAACAATGGCCACTTTTGATGAAGGGGAAGTTATAGTTTATTTAGAAACGGATCATCATTTACACACCGAGACGGCTAACCAGTTCCTGGATACGATCGAACGGAGGCTGAACGAACTGTTGACAGAAGTCGAGTTAACGTGGGGAATAGCTGCTCATAAGAATGCAAATGGCGGGTTTTATGAAAGTTATCAGGAAGCTAAAACAGCTTTAGAAATAGGCAAACAGCAGGCTGGAATTGGAGAAAGGACGTTTTTTAAAGATACACGAATAAACAGAATGCTTATGGCTATCTCTGGTGAAGAGGCCATTAGAAAAATTGTGAAAGATACGATTCAGCCGTTAATTGATTATGACCGGAAACGGCAGACCGATCTCATCCACACCTTTATGACATATAACAAATATAAAGGAAATGTCAGCCAGACAGCCAGAGCCTTAAATCTGCACCGGCAGTCTCTTCTCTATCGCCTGAGAAATATCGAATCATTAACACAGCTCTCGCTCGTTAATTCAGATGACATTTTCTTACTTGAGCTAAGTATCAGGCTGTGGACTCTAAGAAAAATAGAATAATGTCCCCCCTGTGCCCGTTCATTCCTGGAATGATCGGGCTTTTCACTATGCGAATGTGTATAAAAAAAGTCAAAAATATTTCATACACTTTGCACATTACATCTCTCACCTTTTTTTAATACATTAACAATAAGAAATATCTAAAAATTCTGTTAATAAAAGAGAGGTGTTAAAGATGCTGCCGTTTGATTTTCTGGAATATCAAGATCGCCTGAAAAAAACAAAAAAGAAAATGGAAGAAAGAGGCATTGAAGTGCTTCTCGTTACTGATCCGGCTAATATGAATTACTTAACAGGTTATGATGCCTGGTCATTTTATGTCCATCAGATGGTGGCCATTGTCATTGATGAACCGCAGCCTATATGGTTAGGACGTTATCAGGACGCGAATGGGGCAAAAGTGAAAACGTGGATATACGATGAAAATGTTATTGCCTACCCGGACTACTACGTCCATTCAGATAAATTTCATCCAATGGATTACATGGCGGAAATTCTTACGCAAATCGGCCAGGGGAACAGAAATATCGGCGTGGAAATGGACCATTATTATTTTTCAGCCAAGGCGTTTGAACGGCTAAAGAAAGGTCTGCCTAATGCTGTATTTAAAGATGGAGACTTGCTTGTCAATGAAGTAAGGCTGATTAAATCAGACCAGGAAATCGGGTACATGAAAAAGGCAGCAATACTGGCAGAAAGGGCGATGCACCACGGAATTGAAAGTATACGTGCCGGAGTCAGAGAAAGTGAGACAGCGGCTAAAATTTCTTATTATATGATTTCAGGAACAGAAGAATTTGGCGGTGAGTACGCTTCTATCGTCCCGCTGCTTCCTTCCGGAAAAAATACAGGCATTCCTCATTTAACGTGGAGTGACAGAAAATTTGAAGACGGTGATTCAGTTATTGTAGAACTGGCCGGCTGTTACCAGCGCTATCACGTGCCGCTGGCAAGAACAGTCAACATTGGGGCTCCGTCGCCTCACCTTGAAAAACTCGCCCCAGTCGTCGCAGAAGGAATTAACCACGTGCTTGAGAAGGCTAAACCAGGAGTGACCTGCGGCGAAATAGAGGAAGTCTGGCGTAAGAGTATCGGGCGCTACGGCCTCGAAAAAGAAGCACGACTGGGATATTCCGTAGGTCTAGGGTATCCGCCTGACTGGGGCGAGCATACGGCAAGTTTGAGGCGCGGTGATAACACAGTGCTTCAGCCGAATATGACTTTTCATCTTATTCCGGCTTTATGGTTTGATAAATACGGTATTGAAATCAGCGAAACATTCAGGGTAACTGAGAAAGGATCAGAAACGCTGACAAACTATCCAAGAGACCTGATTATTAAGCACCCCTTTATATTTAATCAGCATGAAGGCGAAATTTCGTAAATACAAGTGATTAGTAAAGCCTGGCAGCCAGGATTGAAGAAAGGAATAAGGCAGTTTACAGCTGCCTTTAAATATTTATTCAGAGGAGGAATGGACATGAAAGAACCTAGAATCTCTACAAAATCCATTTGGGCAGGAGAAAGCGACTATCTCGCATTCGGAGCAACTCAAGTACCGGTTGTCCACAGTGTATCATTCGGCTATAAGGACATGGACGAATGGTATGACGTAGCAACGGGAAAGAAAGAAGGGCATATTTACGGCAGAAATACGAATCCGACTGTCCAGGCCTTTGAAGATAAAATAAGAATTCTTGAAGGAGCAGAGGCGGCAACAAGTTTCTCTACCGGGATGGCTGCAATCAGCAATACGTTAGGCACATTTCTCTTCCCTGGCGACAGAATTGTGACAATAAAAGATACGTACGGAGGAACAAATAAAATATTTACGGAATTTCTCCCAAAACAGCAGATTGAAGTGGTTTTATGTGAAACAGGAAATCATGAAGAAATCGAAAAAGAGGTCGCCAAAGGGTGCCAGGTGCTTTATTTGGAAACACCTACAAATCCGACAGTTAAGATTACAGACATTGAGCGTATGGCGAAAGCAGGGAAAGCGGCGGGGGCTCTGGTAATAATTGATAATACTTTTGCTACCCCGGTTAATCAGAACCCGCTTGAACTTGGGGTCGATCTGGTTATTCACAGTGCGACCAAATTTTTAGGAGGACACGCAGACGCCTTGGGAGGAGCTTTGTGCGGCCCTGCAGAACTGGTGGAGAAAGTCTTCCACTACAGGGAAATAAACGGGGCTACCCTCGATCCAATGGCCGCGTATCTGTTGTTAAGAGGGATGAAAACGCTGAAGCTGAGGATTGATAAACAAAATGAGAATGCAATGGAAATAGCCTCCTTCTTAAAATCACTGGAAATGGTCGACTCTGTCTTTTATCCAGGCTTGGCAGAACACCCGGGCCATGAGATTGCTCAGAAGCAGATGAGAGGATTTGGGGGCATGCTCAGCTTTTCTGTTAAAGGTGGTATTGAGACAGTCCGGCATCTTCTGCCAAAACTTAAATATGCTAATCGTGCAGCAAATTTAGGAGCGGTAGAAACAATTGTTGGTCCGGCACGTACGACCAGCCATGTGGAATGCACTCCGGAAGAACGGGCAGCTGTAGGCATTGCTGAAGGATTGATCCGTTATTCAGCAGGAATTGAAGATGTTGAAGACTTAAAAGAAGATTTAAAACAGGCATTTGCATCGCTTCCCAAAAGCGTATCTGTTAAAGGATAAATGCTGTTTCTTACCAGAGATCCAATCAGGAGGTGAAACCTGCTATGAAAATCGCGTTTATAGGGTTTGGCGGGGTGGGCCAGGCGCTCGTGAAAATTATAAAAGAAAGAAAAGAAAAGCTGAGTAAAGAACTTGGTCTGTCTCCTGTCATTGTAGCTGTGGCAGATATGATGAAGGGTTCGGTCTATGATCCTGACGGACTGGATGAAGAAACACTGCTGGAAACCGTGTCCTCCCATAACCATTTAGAGAATTATCCGGGGCGTTCATCCACAATAAAAGGATGGGATAATTTTCAAACAATAAGAGAATCGAACGCCGATGTCATTATAGAAGTCACCTATACAGATGTGAAGACGGGCCAGCCAGCAATTGATCATTGCAGAGCCGCTTTTGAAAGTAAAAAAAGTGTCGTGACAACAAATAAAGGACCAGTGGCAATTGCCTACAAAGAATTAAGTAAACTGGCTGAAAAGAACGGCGTCTTCTGGGGATTTGAAGGAACAGTAATGAGCGGGACCCCCGCGCTCAGGCTGCCGTTTACTACCTTGGCTGGGAACGAAATTAAAGAAATAAAAGGTATATTAAATGGGACGACAAATTTTATGCTGACTGAAATGGAGAAAGGATTAAGTTATGAGGAAGCTTTAAAAGCCGCTCAGGAAAAAGGGTATGCAGAAGCAGATCCTACTAGTGACGTGGAAGGATTTGATGCCAGATATAAAGCAGTCATTCTGGCAAATGTCGTAATGGGGGCATCGCTGACAGCAGATGATGTCCCGTGCGAAGGAATTACAAAGTTGACGAGAGATAGGCTGCAGGAAGCGTTGGATAACAACCGGCATTGGAGGCTTGTCGCTAAAATCAAACGGACAGAAGATGGCATAGAGGCCTCCGTAAAGCCTGAACTCCTCAACCATGATGATCCGCTGGCTACCGTAGGGGGAGCGACAAATGCTATTACGTATGACTGCGATCTGGCTGGTCCGATTATGCTGACCGGGGCAGGAGCGGGCCGGGTTGAAACCGGCTATTCTCTGCTGATTGACCTGGTTCATTCCCAGAAAGGCAGTCATTAAATTAAACGGAAGAAAGGTGGTGCGTCGGGAATGCAGACGAAAGTTCGTACTGAAAAAATGTTCATTGCCGGAGAATGGGTGAGCGGAAAAGACACCTTTAATGTGAAAAATCCGCAGAATAGCCAGGTGATTGCTAAAGTTCCATTAGCCAGCAGTAAAGATATGCTGACAGCAATCGAAACAGCACAGGATGTTTTCCAGCATCTCTCTTCATGGCCAGCCCATGAACGGATAAAGGTTTTGAATGGAGCAGCCGATTATATTGAGGGGAATCATGAAACTTATGCGAAAACCATTGCTTTGGAAGGAAGTAAAACGATCAATGAAGCCAGAGGAGAAGTAAAAAGAGCTGTGCAGACTATCCGGATCAGCGCAGAGGAAGTAAGAAGAATCCGTGGCGAAACAATTAATTTTGATCAGAGGGAAGGCAGTGAAAACAGAACGGGCTACCACTACCGATTTCCGATTGGAGTAATTGGAGCAATTACACCGTTTAATGATCCTCTGAACCTGGTTGCCCATAAAGTCGGTCCGGCCCTTGCTGCGGGTAATCCGGTCGTCGTGAAGCCTGCTTCCGCTACTCCGTTAAGTGCTCTTCTGTTAGCTCAGGCATTTGATTTCGCAGGTGTTCCAAAAGGGTTCTTATCAGTAGTTCCCGGAGCGGGTAAAGATATTGGCGAACCTTTGGTGACTCACCCTGCTGTTAAGATGATTTCGTTTACCGGGGGACTTGACGCAGGCAAAAAGATCGCCCACCAGGCAGGGCTGAAGAAGGTGGGAATGGAATTAGGTTCCAATTCCCCTGTTATTGTATTAAAAGATGCCTGCATGGCTGAGGCGGTGGCCAATTCTGTCTCAGGCGCCTTTTCAGCAGCCGGACAGAATTGTATAGGAGTCCAGAGGATTTTAGTAGAAACACCGGTTTATCATGAGTTTGTATCTTCATTTACGGAACGGACGAAAGAATTGCAAACCGGGGATAAAATGTCTGAGTGGACCGATATAGGGCCTATGATTAATGAAAAAGAGGCGAGAAGGGTGGAAGACTGGGTTCAGGAAGCGGTCTATGAAGGGGCTGTTATTGAAACAGGAGGAATAAGGAATGGCGCCTTCTATGAACCTACTGTTCTAACCAATGTTTCCAGCGACTCTAAAATCTATAAAGAAGAGGTTTTTGGTCCTGTCGTGCTAATTGAAGCAGTTAAAGATTTACAAGAAGCAGTCAAACGATCCAATGAAGTAAACTATGGGCTTCAGGCTGGTATTTTCACTATAAATATAGATAACGCGTTTTACGCTGTACACCATCTTCATGCAGGCGGGGTTATGGTTAATGACAGCAGTGATTACCGCATTGATGAAATGCCTTTCGGAGGAGTAAAAGGGTCAGGGCTTGGAAGAGAAGGGGTCCGCCATGCCATTAATGAAATGACGGAGCCTAAGGTTGTTTGCTTTAAACTTAGCTGATGGAACGGCGGAAGTCAGGAGACTGAGACAAAAGAATAGCCACCTTGAGTAAATCCGACGATATCTTATGAATTTTTCTGTTACAAGTATTCATTTCAGTCCGCCAGGTGGATGCTTGCCCAGGGGCTTGTCTTCAGCTAAATTCAACTCAGCCTGCAGCTTCGTTGAATTGGATCTTCAGACTTCGCATAATCCCTTGGGCGTCACCACCTTCTGTCCTTCAATCAAACTAATTTTTTTCATTTTTTTCTAAGAGGCAGCCTTCTTCTTGATAGGCTGTCTTTTCTTTTGGACGGTCAGAAGGACAGAGAGTATCACGAGCAGCATTCCTGCAGCCTGCCAAATGGTCAGCTTATCATTAAAAAGAGCAGTACCAACAATGATGGCGACTACAGGTTCCACAGTGGACAAAATAGCAGCTCGGCTCGATTCTACGTAGGTCAGACCATAAGTATAAAAGGCGTAAGCGAGAACGGTTGCAAACAATGCAAGTCCCAGCCCGTTCATAATCACACCTGGTTCTGCAAATAATTCCGCTTTAGTCCATAATTGGCTTGTAGGCACTAAAAAGAACGAACCGAAGAGCATGGAATAGGCTGTAATGGTTAACGTGTGATACCGGCTGCTGACATATTTTCCGAATATGCTGTAAAGGGCGTAGAAAAAGCCTGAGGCTAAGCCGAATAAGATAATCGTCGCGCTTACGTTCAACTGGCCGGCAGGAAGAAGGCCGACAGTGAGGCTGCATCCGGCAAGCATTAAAATTAATGCGGTTACTTTATTGCTTGTAAATGGTTCCCCAAACGTAAAGCGTGATATAACAGCTACGAAAACAGGCCCCGTATAGAGAAGAACAACGGACAGTGAAAGGGAAGCCTCATTCATTACCGTAAAGAAGAAGTAATTAAAGAAAGCAATACTGACAATTCCTGTTCCCGCAAAAAAAGGCAGATCTTTTAGTCTGACTTTTAAGAGCGCGCGTTTTTTTAATATTAAATATGTAAAAATTAAAACCGTGGAAAAGGTTAAACGGATACCGACTACTTCCCAGGGGGTGAACCCATACACATATAAATACTGGACAAAAAGGCCTGTTATTCCCCAGAGGGCAGCACCGATAATAACCATTAAGTAAGCTGTTCTCACTTTCAACAGAAGCCCTCCTTTTTACGAGATGGTATCATCCTGTTTTTTATAATGTTCTTATACTGCAGGCTGTTGAGCTGTCTTTCGGATTTTCATAAAAAGAAGAAGAGTCTTTCCCAGCTTTATGGAAAGACTCTTTTATCATACCATCATTTATCTTCGTTGTGCCAAATCATTGCTAAGGTGCCTTCTCCGGCGTGAACGGCAATAGAGGAGCTGATCTCCCCGATAAAAATATCAAGTTCAGGGAAGAGATCTTTTACCTTTGATTTCAGTTCCTGTGCTTTACTTTCTATATTGCCGTGCATAATCTGCACCTGATTTATACGGTATTTATTGTAGGATTCACCCAGAAGTTCCAGCATCCGTTTAACCGCTTTTTTCTCTGAACGGACTTTCTGGAACAACTCAAATTCTCCTTCCGGTGTAATCCGTATAATCGGTTTAATTTGCAAAAGGTTTCCAAGAAGGTATTGTGTGCCTGACATTCTTCCGCCTTTATAAAACTGTTCCAGGCTTCCAAGCAGAATGTAGTTCTCTGAACGCGCGGCAGCCTGCTGAAGCACCTCTTGAATCTCCTCAGGCGGCACCCCCTGTTCAGCTAATGTCATTCCTTTTTCAATCAGCGTTGTAATGGCATAAGACATCGAGCAGGAATCTACAAGCTGAACATTGAAATCTGCTATATCTCTCCCTGAAGCTGAACTGTTATATGTTCCGCTTAATTTTTTGGAAATATGGACTGCAACCGCAGCATCATAGTTTTCTTTAAGCTTTTCATAAAGTTCGGCAAACCTTCCGGCTGAAGGCTGAGATGTTTTCGGCACCTCTTTATTTGAACGGATTCTTTCGTACAGTTCTTCTGTAGTTAACTCTACACCATCTTCAAATGCCTCTCCGTCAAATATAATCGAGAGCGGAAGGACATAAACATCAGGATGTTCTGAAAGTTCTTTAGTTATATAAGCCGTGCTGTCTGTCACCCAAGCAATTTTTTTAGTCATAAAAATTTCAGCTCACTTTCCAATTTCATCGAAGTTAGTTTTATTATACAATTATTTAAAATTTATACCAAGTACTAATAACTGACATTAACCTTTTTGCTTAAAAATAGCACTAAATACTCGTATAGACTGGATGACCTGCTATATAATGGAAGTGGTTAATAATTTAAGAGGAGGTCTAAGATGATAAATGAAGCCACTCTCATTATTCTGCTTGTTGTGTTGATGATGATGAATTTTTTCAGTGTAGGCTATTTATTTTTCGTACTGATAGATAAAATCCAAATGTCAAAAATCAAAACCACTTTTTATATCACTTTCCAGACTGTGTTTACTTTTATACTCGCGCTGGCCATTTACCACTTTTTTCTATCCCGTTTTACGGACCCTGCCCATCTCGATTTTCCTAATCTCAGGGATTACAGTTTTTATTATGTTGTCGGCTGGAATGTATTTTTTGCTGTCCTGGCAATTTTATATATCGCTAATGCGGTTATCCACCATATCTACGCGAAAAAGAAGGAGGCTGCATTTTAACTTGCTGATAAATGTAGTATAATTAAGGATAGTGTGTATGCGAAAGGTGTGGAGATGCAGGTGAGAAAATTAAGTCAAGTGGAAACTGCACTTAAATCAGCGAAAGCATCGCTTGCTGTTGAAGGGTTAACGTTGAGCGAAAGGCAGGAACAACTTGTGAAAGATCAGCTGCTCGGCAGGATCAGTCATGATGCCTTTATGAAAAAAGCACTGGAACTGACCCGCAATGAGTAAATATGGAACGGGGGAATCAGCGTACTGTTATCCTGGGACAGAAGTGCTGATTAACCATTTTAATATTAGGGAAGAAAGACAGCTGAGGCAAATGGATGCGGTGATAACTTCAAAAAGACTGACCGAATTAGAGCTTCAGCCTGTAACCGGGGGTTTTAACCTGGAGCATTTAAAAGCTATTCATTATTACATATTTCAGGACATTTATCCTTTTGCAGGAAAACTGAGAGTGGAAAATATCTCTAAGGGAGGGTTTACATTTGCTCCTGCCCTTCATCTGGAAGAAAGTGCAAAAAATCTTTTTACAAGAATTCAAAACGACGTATGGCAGAATCGTAATCATGAAGATATGGCGGCTCTTCTTGCTTTTTATCTGGCGGAGATTAATGTACTGCACCCCTTTCGAGACGGAAACGGCCGTTCCTGCAGGGAATTTATCCGGACTTTGGCTCTGGACGGAGGATTTGTGCTTGACTGGGCAAGAGCAGATGAAAAAACGATATTAAAAGCATCGATCGCGTCAACGACACGGTTAGGCCCTTTGAAAAAAGTCATGAATCAGCTGATTTATCAGGAGGTGTCAGGCAGCCCTTAGCATGTTGCCGGCACCTTTTTTAGTGTTTCAGAATAATATGAAACAGCAGACTGAAGTTAGGGGAAAAAGGTGTTAAAGAACTAACCAAAAGGGTATGCTTAGTAGAAAAAGGCAGTATTTTTAAAATAAGGAAGGAGTTCACAGCTATGATAGTTACAATGGTATTATTCATATTTACACTTATCGCCTGGATTTTACCGGTTACGGTTAAAACAAAGGGAAGTGTACATATGCTTCAGGTGAATTCCTACAGGAACGAGCAGTATACAAAGTGGATGGGCAGTCATCGCTCAAAAGTGTTTTTGAGGCTGGAAGTCCTTTATGCGCTGCCCCTTGTTTTACATGTTGTCACTGATTCAGTAACAGTTAGTCTGGGAGCGGCTATTGCGGTATTCGTTCTCTTATTTTTTAATAATTTAAGCAACAAACCAGAAGAAAAGAAGAGTTTGGTCTATACCCCGCGGGTTCAGCGTCTACTGGGGGCGACTTATATTATTTACGGGCTGACGGCTTCTGTCTCTATTAGTGTTGCAGCGTTTTTCAGTATTTTTGCGGCCCTGTTTATTCTCATTTTAGCGGCTGTTTTCCCTTATTATATTGTCCTTATTGCCAATACGATTAACCGCCCGATTGAGTCAAGGATCAGTCGGAGGTTTATTAATGATGCCGAAAGGCTTCTTAAAGCCTCACCCGGCCTGACAGTGATCGGAATAACAGGAAGCTTTGCCGGAGCAAATGTTAAACACTTTGTTCAAACAATATTATCTTCAAAATATAACGTTTTGATGACCCCGGAACACCATACTTCAAAATTTGGAATTGCCCGCACAATTAATGAACAGTTAAAATCTTACCACGACATTTTTATTGCTGAGATGAGTGCGGAGCAAGAAGGAGATATCAGGGAGATTTGTGACCTGGTGACTCAGAAGTACGGTATATTGTCAGATATTTATGCACAGGATCCTGACACACTTGAAAACATGAAAAAAACAAAGTATCAAATAGTGGAAACACTTCCTGAGCAGGAGGGAGCGGCTTTTTTAAATATGGATGATGAAAATATAATGTCCTGGGAGCCGAAAAATTCCTGCAGGAAAATATATTACGGGATAGACAGAAAGGATGCAGACCTCAGAGCGTCTAATATTAAATTTAGTGGTAAAGGCATGTCTTTTACGGTCACAACAGCTGATGGGAAAAAAGAAACTTTCATTACAAAACTTCTGGGCAGACATAATATTTATAACATACTTGCTGCGGCAGCAGTCGGGCTTGAAATGGGATTGTCTCTTAAACAGATGGCGGGAGCTGTAAAGAAAATGGCTGCTGTTCCGCACAACCTGGAGTTAAAACGTTCCTCAGGCAACATCACTATAATTGATGACAGTTATAATTCAAATCCGCTCGGTTCCAAGGCAGCCATTGATGTACTTGGACATATGGACGGTTACCGTATGCTTATTACTCCTGGAATCATTGAAACGGGAGGAAACGACTATGAGATTAATAAAGAATGGGCGCGCTATTCAGCGGACAAATGTGATTATATTATTTTAGTCGGTAAAAAACAGACAGAGCCCTTACAGGATGGTTTGAAAGAGGCCGGTTATCCGGATCAAAAACTGTACGTGGCTGAAAACCTCCAGGATGCAATGCAGCACATGAATAAAATGGCCCCGGATGACTCGATTGTGCTGCTGGAGAATAACTATCCGGAAACTGACTGAATCATTAGCTCGAGCTGCTTACTTTAGAACAGAAATTTACTTTATGTAAATGCTATATTAATCCCTCCTTTATTTGGGTATAGTCCCTTTTAAAGGAGGTTTTTTTATGGTTTTTAACACAGCAGCTGCACGCCGGAGAGGCTGTTTGACTTCAGTTATAATGGGGGCAGGTTTTTTGGCGGGATGCCAAACGGATAATACAATGCAGGAAAACGAACCTGACACCCAGGAGCATAATGAACAGGAGGGAGCTGATAACAGTCCGGAAGATCCTATGGAGGAAAACGAGTCTGGAACAGCAGAAGAGGGTATACATATGAATAATGTAACAACTGAGGACTGGGATGTTAAAGTCCTGGCTGAAAATCTTGAGATTCCCTGGTCTTTAAATATCCATGAAGAAACTGTATACATGACTGACAGGCACGGTAGGATTCTGGAAATAGAAAATGGGGAAACTGAACAAACAGAATTACAGACCTCTACTCCTGTAGCGCATGAAGGGGAAGGCGGATTATTAGGTTTTAAGCTTGCTGACGATTTCGCCGACTCCGGAGAAGCCTATGTTTATTATACATTTGAAGGAGAAAATGGCTCCCTTATGAACCGGGTAGTTAAAGTTAAAAAGGAAAATAATGATGGGTGGGCAGAAACAGATATTTTTATAGACGATATTCCGGGGGCTCAAATCCATAATGGCGGCCGTCTTGCCATTGGACCGGACGACATGCTCTACGCGACAACCGGTGATGCAGATGATCCTGATTTATCGCAGGATGAAGACAACTTGGCAGGGAGTATATTAAGAATGACTGCAGAGGGTGATATTCCGGAAGATAATCCTTTTGAAGATTCATACGTTTTCAGCTATGGCCACCGAAATCCTCAGGGGCTGGCCTGGGATGAAAATGAAGCATTTTACAGCTCTGAGCATGGGCCGGTAGGACATGATGAAATTAACTTAATTGAGCCGGGCAATAATTACGGATGGCCAGTCATAGAGGGGGATGAATCAAATGAAGGAATGGAAGAGCCGCTGATTCACTCTGGTGAAGATACATGGGCCCCGTCAGGCGTCACTTTCCGGGAAGATGACCTGCTTGTGACAGGTTTGAGAGGAGAAAGCCTTTATTATTTTGATGAAGATAATCAGGAAATGACTAAAGTATTTGAAGGAGAAGGACGTCTTCGGGACGTGAAATATAAAGATGGAGCTATTTACTTAATTACAAACAATACGGACGGAAGAGGTTCACCAGAGGAAAATGATGACCGTTTACTGAAACTGACTCTGAATGCAGATTGAAAGAACAGGGCAGAAAGATGTGTGAGAGCTGGCCATACTTACAAAAAGTTATATAGAGGAGCGGAAAAGGGAAGGCGCGGCCTATTGCCGCTCTATCTTTTTTAAAAATTATATGAAAACGATATCATAAACAACCCTTTTTATACACATGTGTTATGTCAGGAAATAGAGTTGAATTTTAAAAAAAATCAGGGAATATAAGTATTAAAGCAAAAAATAGAATATCGTAGATAAATAATTGGACTTTTGATAAACTCTAAATATGAAAAGGTTTTCATAAGCGGCTTTTATGCTTTAGGCAGTTATTAGATAGATTTATTAAAGGGAGTGGGATCATGAGCTGGAAAATTCAAGATAACCATGTGGATCAGGAACAGCTTCTAGTTAATGAAAGTCTGTTTGCTCTGGGAAACGGCTTTTTAGGCGTTCGGGGAAACTTTGAAGAAGGTTACACTGAAGACATGACTTCTATAAGAGGGACTTATATTAATGCTTATCATGATGAAACAGCAATGGAATACGGGGAAAAATTGCATGGCTTTCCGGACACGCAGCAAAAACTGGTCAATATCATTGACAGTCAAACCATATACATAGATGTTGACGGCGAAAGGTTCACCATGTTTGAAGGGGATATTCTTTCTTATACCCGCACCCTCCATCTGAATAAAGGCTATTCTGAACGGGAAATACATTGGAAATCGCCTTCTGGAAAAGAAGTGAAATTCCGTTTTCAAAGGCTCGTTTCCTTTTCCCGAAAAGAATTATTTACACAGAAAGTTACTATAGAGCCTGTTTCCCAAATAAATGAAATAGTTATTACTTCGGTTGTTAACGGAGATATTTCAAATTTTGTTGATCCTTCAGATCCCCGCGTAGCATCAGGGCATGCGAAAAGACTGCGCGTAATAGAAGCAGAGGCAGGAGAAACAGGGCCAACCGTATTAAACGAAACTTACGAAACGAAACTTAGAGTCTGCTGTGCCTCCAACTCGGTTATAAATTCCGGAGATTATAATTACAATGTGGTTGAAAACGGATCTTCCATAGAAGAAATTTTCCGTTTCACACCGGCATCCTCTGTGAGTTTTACGAGGTTTAATGTTTTTACGGATACTTACCGGCATGGAGAAGACCTGAAGCAGGCCGCATGGCATGTCCAAAATGAATTAAAGTCATCCACCTTTGAGGATTTAATAACCGAGCAAACGGACTATTTAAACGCTTTCTGGTCAAAAGCGGATATTGAGATTGAGGGGGATGACAGCCTGCAGCAGGGGATCCGTTTTAATTTGTACCAGCTCCTGCAGTCAGCCGGCAAAGATTCCGTCAGTAACATCTCAGCAAAAGGACTCTCCGGAGAGGGGTATGAAGGCCATTATTTCTGGGATACAGAAATTTATATGTTTCCAGTCTTTCTGATGACTCAGCCTGAAATAGCTAAACAGCTGCTTTTGCACCGATTTTCTCTCCTGGACGACGCTAAATCGCGAGCCATGGAAGTTGGACACAGGCAAGGAGCCTTATTTCCATGGCGGACGATTACAGGGTCGGAGTGCTCAGGTTTCTTTCCGGCAGGGACTGCTCAATACCATATAAGTGCTGACATTGCCTATAGTTTTGTCCAATATTATCTTGTTACAAAAGACGTGTCGTTTCTTCGTGATTATGGAGCAGAGGTTCTGGCTGAAACGGCAAGGTTATGGATCGATACAGGACATGAAAAAGACGGCAAATTCCTTATAGATGATGTCACAGGGCCTGATGAATACACGTGTATTGTGAACAATAACTTTTATACAAACGTCATGGCAAAAAATAATCTGAAGTGGGCTGTTAAATCGCTGGAACTTATTAAAGAAGCTGATCAACAGGCGTTCGAAAAACTTGCCGGTAAACTAAATGTTTCAGAAGCAGAAATTCGTGAATGGGAGCAGGCTGCTGAAAAGATGTATCTTCCTTATGATGAAAATTTAGGAATCCATGCGCAGGATGATACTTTTTTAAATAAGCAAGTCTGGAACTTGGAACAAACGCCAGCGGAGAAATTTCCGCTTCTTCTCCATTACCATCCATTAACTCTTTACCGTTATCAAGTGTGTAAGCAGGCAGACACGGTCCTGGCGCATTTCCTGTTGGAAGACGAAGCTGATCTGGAAACTATTCGGCGTTCCTATAATTATTATGAAAAGGTGACCACTCACGATTCGTCACTTTCCTATTGTGTATTCAGTATTATGGCAGCAAAGCTGGGCTATGACGATAAAGCATACAATTACTTTATTGAAACAGCCAGGCTGGATCTGGATAATACTCATAAAAATACGAAGGACGGCCTGCACATGGCAAATATGGGAGGGACATGGCTAGCGCTTGTTTACGGGTTTGCAGGTCTCAGAGTGAAAGAAGATTCCCTCTTGTTTAACCCTCGTCTTCCATTACAATGGGATAAGTTGAAGTTTACTATTCAATTTATGGAAAGGACTCTGCAAGTCAGCCTTCATAAAGGTAAGACGGTCTATACTTTAAACGAAGGAAAAGAACTTGTGATTAGTCATAAAGGAGAAAAAGTAACAGTATCCAAGGATGCGCCTGTGGAATTAAATTCTTAACAGCCCGCTGGACGAGGCTGGGACAAAAGAGTAGTAATCATAAAGGAAGCCGAACAAAAATTTTCGAATTTTGTTCGGTTTTTCTTTTTTGAGAAAAGGATTGATTTCAGTCCGCCAGGCGGACGCTTGCCCAGGGGCTTGTACCCTAATTATTTAATCTGCGGGTTCACTCTCGGCGAAGGCTTACACCACAGGCATAAGTGCAACATCTTCGCAGGGATCTTCGGCTAACCCCTTCACGTCCTGTGAAAACGCCGAAGTCACCACATCCGTGTGGAAGTTCGCTATATTTTCTTGAATCCACTGAAAAAGAGCTTATATTTGGAGAACGGATTTATATTTATTAGTTATCTGTATAAAGGAGTTAATGAGTCCTGCGCAAACTCGCTTTCCGTGGAGAAGTCGGCAAGCCGCTTCGAGCTTTGCTCTGCAGGGTCTTGCCTGACTTCCTTTACCACAGGAAAGAGCATTGCTTCAGTGACTATTCACCGATTTGTCTCGACGGATGCTGCTCCAGAGCGTAGCTTTCAGAGGAAGAGACAGTCTCGCTTGCTCCAGTCTCATTAACTACTTTCTTAATATAAATTGAATTATGGAGCATTGAAAAGTCGGTGAATGAACTTTTTCAGTGGCTTCGTTTTCTTACCCGAGAGCTTGTCTTCGTTCAAAACAATGTATTTAGCGGTGCATTTTTTTACAGACCGTTAAACTGGATCTTCTGACTGCGCTTAACCCCTGTGGCGTCACCGCCTTCTGACCTTCAATTAAAAAAAGCTGGGCTATTTAAATAATTGTCGTTTTTTTATTTGTCTGCGAATTATAGAGGTGAACAGGTTAGGAAACCGCGTATAAGGGAATAAGCAATTAAGCTTTTATATAGTCAAGGAGGAAACGCCAAAATGGTTGAATTTATATTCAATATACTCAAAGAGCTGGGATGGATCGGGTTAGCGATAGGAGTAGCCGTAGAAGCTTTATCTATTCCTTTCCCGGCAGCAGTATTTGTATTGGCCTACGGATATATATTAAATCCAAGCTGGACGCAAATATTTTTATTTTCCATCATTACGTCGTTGATTTATGTGGTGGTAAGTTTTGTTCCCTACTATGTAAGCATTCGTTACGAGTCCGTGGTAAGGAAAAAACTTCCTAAACATAAAGTCCGTTTTGCTCAGAAATGGATAGACCGTTACGGTGAATGGATGATAGCGGTCGGCCGGTTTATAGGCATGGGGTATATAACGTATATAGCCGGATTGAGCCGGATGAACATATGGAAATTTGCCGGTCTCACGTTCGCTGGTTTCTATCCGCTTTCAGTCATTATGTTTTATTTAGGCAACCTGGGGAATCTTGAAGTGATGGTAGACCGTCTGCAGCAGGTGCAATGGGCCATATATACAGTGTTGGGTATCGGCCTGGCTGCATATATCAGTTTCCGGTTTTACAGAAGGAAAAAATATAAAAATGGCAAACAGAAAGATAATTCTTCATGGCAGGCTTCTGCTGATTAATTCCTGCGATGGCTAAGTGCAGGACAATCAGGGGAAGCAAGGAGGGTATGATTGTTGACTGTTTATGCCTTATTTTAAGTACTGGCATCGGCACTCACATGATTCTTTATCGGCTTCTCTCATTAAAATTTAATCATTCTCTTGACATTATACCGGACAGGGTATACACTATGGATATAGTAATAATACCATATTGGGTATATAAATGAGGAGGAATTATAAATGAGTGAAGAAAAAAAAGACCAGGCTACAATGATTGTATTTGACGGAGATCTTGACAAAGCCATTGCCAGTTTCATTATAGCAACCGGGGCTGCTGCAATGGGTAAAAAGGTAACCATGTTTTTCACCTTCTGGGGGTTAAATGTGTTAAGGAAAGAGGAACATATAGATATTAAAGATAAGAATTTCCTTGAAAAAATGTTTGCAAAACTTATGCCTAGAGGGCCTAAGAACCTTAAACTTTCAAAAATGAATTATGGCGGAGTCGGCTCACATCTTATGAAAAAGATGATGAAAGAGCATAATGTATCTACTTTGCCTGAATTAGTTGAGCTAGCCCAGGAGCTTGAAGTAAACATGGTAGCCTGTACAATGACAATGGATGTTATGGGCCTTAAACAAGAGGAACTCATAGATGGCATAGAATTTGCCGGGGTAGCTTCATATCTTGCAGAAGCAGAAGATGCGAACGTCAACTTATTTATCTAAAAATAGACATGTATACAAGTGTCCGGACTGATAAAGGTCCGGGCATTTTTATAAAAATGAAATCTTTGTGAAAAAAACTGGGGCTTAACAGTGGCTAATGATAGATAGATGATTAAATATATAGTAAAATTAATACCACAATAAGAAGATTGTAGAAGCTAAACTCCTTAAATAGTTAGAGTATAAAGCATGATTAATGTAAAGGCGGTGTATTCAATGGAATATTCTAAAGATATGAAAAACAGGCTTAAGCGGGTAGAAGGCCAAGTCCGCGGGGTTCTGAGAATGATGGAAGAAGGCAAAGATTGCAGGGAGATCATTACTCAAATGAGTGCGATTCGGACAGCTATGGACCGTGCCACAGCTTATGTAGTAGCCAGAAACCTTGAAACGTGTCTTCGTAAGGAAGCAGAAAATGATGAAGAACGTGAAGAAGTTATTGAAGAAGCAATTAAGATGCTCGTTAAAAGCAGATAAACGTTATGAAGAACAGTGGAAGAAAACCAATCAGATGAATTGGTTTTCTTTTTATTTTGGTTATTCATGATTGAATTTGACTGGTAAATGATTGAAATTGCTTTAAAATGATTATTTATGATTGATTTTGATTGAAGTTGATTGTATAATCAAATTAACAAAAGAAAAGGTGTGAGTCACATGCTTACTTTTGAAAGGCATGAGAAAATATTAAATTTACTTGAAAAACAAAAAGTTGCTAAACTCGCAGAACTGGTCGAAGAGACAGGTGCTTCCGAGTCAACCATTCGAAGAGATTTGACCCTTCTTGAAAACGACCAAAAATTAAAGCGGATACACGGCGGGGCTTCTTTACTTAAAAGAAAAGTGGAAGAGCCGTCAATGGCGGAAAAACAGACTCAATTTACAAATGAGAAGAAGCAAATGGGAAAAAGAGCAGCCGGTTTAATTCAAGACGGTGACTGTGTCTATATCGATGCTGGCACGTCAACTCAAGCGATGATTCCTTATATAGGGGCAAAAGATGTGGTGATTGTCACAAACGGCCTTAATATTATTGAAGAATCCCTTAAACAAAATTTCAGGACTTATGTGGTTGGTGGATATATTAAGTCGGGAACACGAGCATTTATAGGAAAAGGCGCCGTACAGGCAATAAGTGAATACCGATTTGATAAAGCTTTTATTGGTACGAACGGTATTGACTTGGATTTTGGTTATTCTACCCCGGATCCTGAAGAAGCCCAAATTAAGAATTTAGCAATTAAACAATCAAATTTGGCTTATGTACTCGCAGATTCTTCAAAATTCGGTGACGTGACGTTTGCCAAGTTTGCTGAGTTGGAAGAAGCCGGGCTTATAACGACAGAAGGGGATGACGATGACTTTGTTAAAAAGCTTAAACAGGCAGCAAAGGTAGAGGTGGTGAAAACACATGATTTACACAGTGACAATTAATCCTTCAGTTGATTGCCTGATGAAGGTAGAAAATTTTTATTTAGGAAAGACGAATCGGGCCTCCACTCAAAAAATGGTTCCTGGAGGAAAAGGCATTAACGTCTCGCGTGTATTAAAAAATCTTGGGACCCGGTCAGAAGCTCTGGGATTTATCGGCGGTTTTACAGGAGCATTTATAAAAGACGAATTAGAGAAAGAATCAGTATTTTCCAGTTTTATAGAAACAGAAGGGAACACCCGGATTAATGTAAAAATGAAAACAGATACAGAAACGGAAATTAATGGAAAAGCCCAGGAAATAACAAACGAGCATATTCAAAAATTACTCATACAGCTGGATGAGCTTAAAAGCGGAGATCTTCTTATATTGTCCGGAAGCTTACCGTCAACTTTGCCAGCTGACCTTTATAACACGATAATTAACAGGCTCAGTGAAAAGAACATTTATGTCTGTGTTGATACCAGCGGGGAACCGTTAAAAGAAGCTATGAAAGCCTCTCCATATATGATTAAACCAAATCAGGCAGAGTTGGAACAGTTATATAAAGAAAACGTTAAGAATCTGGATGATGCTGTGAAACTTGCACGAAAAGCGGTGGCAGATGGAGCCCGTCATGTGCTTGTTTCTATGGGAGGCGAAGGGGCAGCGTTAGTTTCAAAAAATGAGTCTTATAAGGCAACTGTCCCAAAAGGAACATTAATAAATTCAGTCGGGGCAGGTGATTCAATGGTGGCCGGATTCATCCACATTCTGACACAGTCGGGAAGCCTGGAAGAAGCTTTCAAATACAGTGTGGCAGCAGGAAGTGCTACGGCATTTTCAAATGGATTTTGTACAGCAGAAAATGTTGAAAAATTACTCCCGGAAGTCTTAATTGAAAAAATTTAAGAAAGGGTGGGAAGAATGAACATTACTGAATTATTAAGAAAAGAGACCATTTTGCTGGATTTAACGTCTTCTTCAAAAAACGAAGTAATTGAAGAATTAGCAGAGAAGCTTGATGCAGCCGGAAAACTGAGTGATAAAAAAAGGTTCATTAAAGAAATCCATGAGCGGGAAGAACAGAGCTCTACAGGGATTGGAGAAGGGGTCGCTATCCCCCATGCCAAGAGTGCAGCAGTTAAAGATCCTGCCATTGTTTTTGGCCGCTCAAAAGATGGCATTGATTACGAAGCGTTAGATGGAGAGAAAAGTCACTTGTTTTTTATGATTGCAGCAAGTGACGGGGCAAATGAAATGCATCTGCAGGCTCTTTCCAGATTATCGACGCTTCTGATGGACGAGTCTTTTCGCCAGACTTTATTGGAAGCGCGTTCAGAACAGGATATTTTAAATGCTGTCGATAAAAAGGAAAAAGAAAAAATGGAAGCTGATCAAAGCGAAAGCAGTTCTGAGGCAGAAGAGGGACGCCGTCCTTATTTTGTTGCTGTGACCGGCTGTCCGACAGGCATTGCGCACACCTATATGGCAGCTGACGGGCTGAAAGATAAGGCTAAAGAACTCGGATATGATATAAAAGTTGAAACAAACGGCTCAGACGGAGTCAGAAACAGGCTTACAGCAGAAGATATTAAACGAGCTGATGCGGTCATTATTGCGGCAGATACAGCAGTAGAGAAAGATCGTTTTTCAGGAAAGAAATTAATTAATGCACCAGTTACTGCAGGGATTCGCAAACCAAAGGAGCTTCTTGAGCAGGCGGCCGCAGGAGATATCCCTGTGTATGAAGGCGGCAATACGTCCGGAGGAGAGGCTAAAGAAGAGAAAGGTAAATCAGCTTTTTACCGCCATCTTATGAACGGGGTTTCAAATATGCTTCCGTTTGTTGTCGGTGGAGGAATTCTCATTGCCCTCTCATTCTTCTTTGAAGACCCGGTTGGAGGAGAGATTTCACCATTTGGGGAAATTCTGTCAACAATTGGCGGAGCTAATGCTTTCTTCTTGATGGTCCCTGTGCTGGCAGCCTTTATTGCCAGAAGTATTGCTGATCGCCCCGGTTTTGCAGCGGGTATGGTTGGCGGTTTAATGGCCCATACAGGAGACGCTGGTTTCCTTGGTGGTATTATCGCAGGTTTTATGGCAGGTTATCTTGTTATTGGATTAAGGCACTTATTTTCTTTTATCCCACAGTCTCTTGATGGTATTAAAACCATTTTAGTTCTGCCGTTGTTTGGTATTTTTACAACCGGGTTCATTATGTACTTTCTTGTTACACCACTGGCTGCTGTACAGTCCGGCCTGGTTAACTGGCTCTCCGGGCTCGGAACCGGTAATATCGTACTGCTCGGTATTCTGCTTGGAGCAATGATGGCAGTAGATATGGGCGGTCCTATTAATAAGGCGGCTTTTACATTTGGTATTGCTATGATTGATGCTGGTACGCTGGAACCCCATGCAGCCATTATGGCTGGCGGAATGGTTCCTCCTCTTGGAATTGCGTTAGCAACAACATTCTTTAAAAACAAGTTTACAAAGCAGGAAAAAGACGCAGGGAAAACCAATTATGTCCTGGGAGCTTCCTTTATTACAGAAGGAGCGATCCCGTTCGCTGCTTCGGATCCCGGCAGGGTGATTCCATCCATTATCGCTGGTTCGGCAGTGGCAGGCGGTCTCTCCATGTTGTTTGGAGCCGCTACTGAAGCGCCTCACGGAGGAGCTTTCGTCATTCTTCTTGTGAACAACTGGCCGATGTATATTGTCGCTATTCTGGCAGGTGCCGCAGTAACGGCAACACTGCTGGGAATATGGAAAAAGAAAGTGGCATAACTGACAAAAACTGGGGGGCTGTCCCCCCAGTTTTTGTTATTTCTCCAAAAGGTCAAACAGCTCGTGTAAACTGGAGATTTGATAATCAGGAGTTACGTACACGGGTTTTTTGTCAAACCGGTTCAGCCAGACTGATTTAATGCCTGCTTCTTTAGCTCCCAGGATATCAGTCATAAGATTATCCCCGACCATAAGGACCTCGCTCCGCGCGGCATTTATTCTTTCAAGTGCATGTTCAAATATGCTTACATCTGGTTTGCCTCTTCCATGGTCACCTGAAATAATTATTTCGTCAAAATAAGGGGAAAGCTCAGGCGTTAGAGTTAACTTAATGTTCTGCAATTCCGGAGAACCGTTAGTCAGCAGGACAAGTGAATAACTGCCTTTTAAGCGGTCCAGGACGGGAAGAGCGTCTTCAAACAGAAATGGATAATTTTTGCGTTCCTCAGGAAACCGTTCGGCTAATTCTTTGCCTAATTCCGGGTCATCAATTCCCAACTTTTTTAAACCATTTGTCCAGGCGTCCTGTCTGTATTGAGGGACAATTTTTTTCATCTCCTCAAATTCCTTGCCGGGATCGCCAAAGTTTCCCCAAAGCCCTTCAAACGGGTTAATGCCGATCATTTTTGTGAAATCATAGGTTTTATACCCGCTGTACAAGTTTCTCGCTTCTTCCCTTACTGCTTCCTCTAAATCATCATGGTGAAAATCATAAAATGAGGCAGCATATTTGCATGTTTCCTCAAAAGCTTTTTTGACACTTTTCTCATCCCATAACAACGTATCATCCAAATCAAAAAAGATAGCCTTCATTACTGTTTCCTCCTGTATAAAATATTTAATTTAATGGCAGGCCTTTTATTAAAAGCTCTATGTATTAATGACTAGCCTATAGAAAAAATGTGAAACTGTAAACAGGGAATCTTTGAAAAACAAAAAACCTGAGCCGGAAGGGCTCAGGAAAAATATGGGGGGACAGCCCCCCCAGTATCTGGTTATGCGGAAGGTTTCAGCGGGCGCCGCTGATTATCAAATGTAAATCCTTCGCCTGACACTTCTTTCACATCGTTGACTGAGAAAAAGGCGTAAGGGTCTACTTCTTCAATCAGGTTTTTGAGCTGGATCAGTTCATTGCGGTTCACAACACAATAAAGCACACGCCGTTCGTCGGCGGTAAAACTCCCTTTACCTGTCAGAACGGTAGAGCCGCGGCTCATTCGTTCTATAATAGCTTTAGAGAGTTCATCTGTTCTTGAGGAAATAATCATAGCAGATTTAGCAGCGCTTGCTCCTTCAATAATAAAATCAATAACCCGTCCGGCAACAAACACAGTTACCAGTGTATACATGGCATGGGTCAGTGATAAATGAACAAGAGAAATAGTAATAACTACGGCATCGAAAGCAAACATAAACTTGCCAATGCTTATCCCGAAATATTTGTTTGCCAGTCTTGCCAGAATATCAGCTCCGCCGGTTGTGCCCCCTGCACGGAAAATCATGCCAAGCCCGGCCCCTACAAATACCCCTGCAAAAATAGAGACTAAAATCATATCATCCTGCAGCGGCAGTTCTGTGACAGGGTACAGTTCAAAAATTCTTAAAGAGGCGGACAGAGAGACCGTGCCTATTAAACTGTATATGAGCATTAACCTGCCGAATAATTTATACCCGATTAAAAACAAAGGAATATTTAATAAAAGGTTGGAAAGGGAGGGCTCGATCGTAAACAAGTAATAAAACAGCAATGTAATACCTGTAAACCCGCCGTGAGCTAAACCGTTTTGTAAATTAAAATGAATAATGCCGAATCCAAAAATCAACGTTCCAATTAAGATAACTAATATTGGCTGTAAACGAATGCCTTGAAATAGTCGAGTCAAATCCCTCAACCTCCTTTAATGATGTTTAAGTCAGACGAAGTATAACACAGCATTATCGCCTACCCAACAGGGAAATGACCGCAATAATAAAGTTTATATATTCAGAATATCGGAACCGTTTTCAAACTGGAAAATATACTTTTGTTGACTGAATAATAAAAGCATTGACGTTATCTATAAAAAGTGTTAATATTCAAATAATTATCAATCTAGTATTTTCACTAGTTGATGGTACTGACAACCTCACCCTTGATTTCTTATACCTCTTATCCAGAGTGGCGGAGGGACTGGCCCTGTGAAGCCCGGCAACCAGCTGTTTCCAGCAGTAAGGTGCCAATTCCTGCAAAGCGTTAGTGCTTTGGGAGATGAGAGAGATGTTTTTTATTTATATAAAAAACCAGCTCTCTGTCTATTGCAGAGAGTTTTTTTATTCACACAGTATTGGTTGAACAACTGAAGGAGGCAGTAATTATGACAAAAAAAGCAAACCAGTTAGGAACAGACACACAATTACTCCACGCGGGCCAAATACCTGATCCTGCTACAGGAGCCAGAGCGGTTCCGATCTATCAAACGACTTCATATGTCTTTGACGATGCTGAACATGCTGAAAGACTGTTTTCATTACAGGAGCCGGGCAATATTTACAGCCGGATTATGAATCCGACCGTTGACGCTTTTGAAAAAAGAATGGCTGTACTGGAAGACGGGGTAGGCGCTTTAGCTACTTCTTCAGGGATGGCAGCTATTACAATGACCATTCTTAATATAGCTCACCCTGGTGATGAAATTGTGGCGGCCTCAAACTTATATGGGGGTACCTATAACCTCTTTGCTGTTACTTTGCCAAAATACGGGATTAAAGTAACATTTGCCGATGCCTCTAAACCAGAGGAGATACGAAAGGCAATTAATGACCGTACAAAAGCAGTATTTGCCGAGACTATAGGTAATCCCAGCTTAAATGTGCTGGATTTCGAAGCGATATCGGACATAGCGCATGAAGCTCACATTCCGCTTATTATTGATAACACTTTCGGTTCCCCTGCAAACTGCAAACCGCTTCAGCATGGAGCTGATATTGTTATACACTCTGCAACTAAGTGGATCGGAGGGCACGGGACAACCATTGGAGGCGTGGTAATAGACGGAGGAAGATTCGACTGGCAGGAAGAGAAATTTCCTGAATTCCATAAACCAGATGACAGTTATCACGGTCTCGTGTACGCAAGAGACCTCGGAGATCTGGCATTTATTATGAAACTCCGCGTCCAATTAATGAGAGACCTTGGTTCCTGCTTAAGTCCATATAACGCCTTTCAGCTGCTTCAAGGACTGGAAACTCTTTCTTTAAGAATGCAGAAACATCAGGAAAATGCTATGGCGTTAGCTGAAAAGCTGAAGGCTCACCCGGCAGTTGACTGGGTAAGTTACCCGGGCCTTGAAGAGCACCCTGCTCATCAGCTAGGAAAAAAATACTTAAAGAATGGGTTTGGAGCTGTAGTCAACTTCGGTATTAATGGCGGAATTGAAGCTGGAAGAGAGCTTATCCGCAACGTTAAACTCTGGTCGCATGTGGCAAATGTGGGGGATGCTAAAAGTTTAATTATTCATCCTGCCAGTACAACCCATTTACAGCTTTCCAAGGAAGACCAGCTAACAAGCGGGGTGACAGATGATCTTGTAAGACTCTCTGTCGGGCTGGAAAATCTTGAAGACATTTATGCCGACTTAGAGCAGGCTCTTGAAAAGGCAACCGGCAAGCAGGAAACAGCGAATAGCTACAATAGAGAAGAGATTCTGTCAGAAGCCAGAGCATCAGCTATTGAACATGCTGAAGAAGGGCCGCGCAGAAAAGTGATAATGGTGGCAGGGGATGACGATGAGTGCTTAAAACCATGGTCACGGTTAGGTTACCGTATTGTTTCCTCTGATTTAGAAACTGAGCCGGATATAAATATAGACTATCTGTTTGTCACTTCAGCTGAAGTGGACAGCACCAAATTGAAAACCCTCGCAGAAAAAAATAAGCCATCTGCCGTATTAACAGTTGATAAACAGACAGAAGAGGCTGTTAAGGAGATACTCAAAGAGGAAACGGTTATTTCAATATAGTGATTTTTCTCATTTCACCATCCCGTGTTCTTTTGTATAATAAACGTCAAAGAGGACGGGATGTATATGTTGAAAAAAATGCTGTACAGTATGGTCTCAATGACGGTTATCATTATGGCAGGCATTCTTGTTTACCTCAGCCAGGTAACCGGATTGACGTTTGCTTTACCTGAAGAATCGCCGGGAAGTATACCAAATACATTTGAAAATGAAAATTACCTGTATTATTTAACTGATGACCAAATAAACGATGCGATTAAGAAAGCTGTTTCTTCCACAGATTCATTAGAGAACTTTCTTCTGGAAACGATTGAGGATACAACAGACGGCGGTCAAGTGGCGTTTGCTTATATTGAAACTCCCTACTTAACAGTGATCAATGAAGCAAGAAAATCTTTTGATCTGGAAGGCCGGCAGCCACCCGGAGGAGAAATTAGAGAAAAGCTGACGGATTCTTTTCTCCCTGTCCATATCAGGTTTTATCAGAATAAAGGATTTGTCCACGACGTCAAAATTATACAACAGGATGAAGAGGTGATACCTTTTAAGACAGAAACAAACGGCTCAGGAGCTGTGGAAACAATTTATTTAAATATTATGGACTTGGATATGACCGAGCCTGCTTATGTTTATGTTATGGACAGAGTAAACGAGGAGGCGTACCAGATTTTCAAAATAGATTTTTATGACTATCAGCCGTAAGAGAAGCAGGAGGGGAATAAATCAGGTCGCCAATAAAGCTGTAAAAAAACAGCCTTCAGAAGCTGCAAAAGCTCTGAAGGCTGTTTTTAATTTTCATCGAATAAGGAAGGGTTATTCTCAATTAACTTTTCTATTACTTCTTGTTCAAAACTATAAAATAATTGCTGGTAGTTTTCATCGGAAAGGTCTGTTTCTTCTCCGGCTTCCTCAGCTACATCTTCTTTAATAGTTTCCCAGATAAACTGTTTAATAAAATGAATTTCCAGTTGCCTTTTATAAAGGTTTTTGTTTGTTTCAGCTAATTCTTCTAAAAGAATGCTGGTATGAGTATCTTCTTCAAGAAAATTCTCTTCTTCTACATAGTTAACAAAGTCATCATCGGAGTATTCAAATCCGTACTCCTGGGATGCATGATCATGCCAGCCCATAAGTTCCACTGAAATCCATTCAGCGTCCTCTTCAATATCTTCCTCTTCAATCAGACTGTCTTCATCAAACATCTGATAAGTCCTGTACAGCACGGAATGGTTAAATAAAGTTTGCTTGGACATATCAGTCTCATTTTCGTTTACTGAGCTTTTACTAATCGCTTCCTGTGCATTTTCACGCAAATCTTCATCCTCTTCTTCATTTAAACCTGCTGCATCGTCATTACTCTGACTGCCGTCATTCTGCGGAGTAACAGCTTCATCTCCAGGTTCGGCTTCCTCCCCTAATTGATTTTCATTCGTTACACCAACCTCGGGATCTGTCGTATTTCCCGCCTGGTTGTCACGTTCAAGTATAAACATAATGGTACTTAAAATCAGAAGAATAACAAAACCGGCAATAAGTATAATAACTTTATTTTTTTGCATGAGTCACCTCGATAGATATGTAAAATTTAGGTTGCTTTTAAAAGTGTTTTTATTATACCACGTAACTTTCCTTCTAAGTAACAGGTTAATAAGACACAGGCAAAAAGTTATCTGCTGCCACTTAGGACTTTTTGCTGTTAAATATTCCTAAAGCTTCTTAAGGAAGACAGACACCCTCTTAATTATTGGGCATAAGATGAGAACGGTTAAAGAAAATAAAGGAGGAATGTCTCATATGTACTATGAAGAGGAGCGTAATCAACAGCAGGAGGAGACCGTTAAATATTCAGTTTTATATGATCCATTTGTTGTCCAGACCCTTCAATCGGTTACAGGTGCAAATGTGGTAATTCAGACGTGTCAAGGCAGTGTCAGAGGGAAAGTTACGGATGTAAAACCAGATCACGTAGTGATTCAGCAGGACGATTCCACATTTTTTATTCGAATCCAGCAAATTATCTGGATTATGCCTACTTAATATGATGTCGTGGCTGGGATAAAAGAATAGTAATCCTTATTTAGCCTGATATCTGAAAAGTTGGATGTTTTCTCACATTTACCCCCTTAATTCTGCTCCTGGTCAGGTTATAATGAAGAAGACCAGGTCTAATTTAAAATTAAGGAGGAAATGATAGATGCTGGATGAGGATTATAAACACGTACTATTAGCGTATGATGGCTCCGTGGACGCAGAAAAAGCTTTATTCAAGGCTGTCAATCTTGCCAGACGGAATAAAGCAAAACTGACTGTCGCCTATGTTGTCGATGTCCGCTCTCCCCACATTTTTGCCAACAAGCCGGGCAAAATTGACGAGCTGGCAGATGACCATGCTGAAGAGATGAAACTGAAAATGAAGGAAAAAATAGAGGAATACGGGTTTGAAAATTACCATCTCAGAGTGGAAAAAGGCAATCCAAAAACGGTGATTACGTATGATCTGATAGATGAAGTGGGAGCCGATATAGTTATTTGCGGTTCTAACGGAATCGATTCATATGATCAGATGATAATGGGAAGCACTTCTGAAAACATTGTCAGATATTCTTCTGTAGATGTCCTTGTTATAAAATAAATACAATCATTTCAATAAGGGAGGAAGGGGATGGACGACCGGCGCAGAGCTAATCTCAAATTCTCGTTAAATCCTCCCTTAACGTATTTAGCAGGGTCATTTAAATGAGAGGCTTAGACAATCCATACAAAAAAGGAATGGCATTAGACGAGCCATTCTTTTTTGTTTAGTCTCATTCTTTATTCTGTTAATTTCTGTCCATCCAGCAGAACAAATGAATAACCTGCTGCCCTCAGTTCAGGAATAGCTTTTTTTACACCTTCAGCTGTTCCGCTTGAAGGCTGATTCATGTGCAGTAAAGGAATAGAGCCGGGTGAAACGGACAGAAGAGATTCTTTTACTTGTTCAGCTGAATAAGTGGCTCCTGCATCTCCGAGAACATCATAATTGACCGCTGTCAGACCAAGATCCTCTATAACTTCTACAGCGATATTGTCGTAATAAGCCGTTCCGGATCTGAAAAATTCCGGCCTTTCCCCTGTCATTTCTTCAATAAGAGACTGGTTAATCATGATTTCATCGATGACTTCTTCAACTGATCCCGTACCTTCAATTCCCCAGGCAGTTTTTCCGGCAACTGATAAGGGGAGATGTTCTGTGCCGTGGTTTTGTACCGAAAAGAGCGGATCATCAGCTAAATCTTTAAATACCTGTTCATTAGAACTAATCCACCTGGCGTTAAAGAATAGTGTAGCGGGAATACTTTCTTCTCTTAAAAAGTCGATAAGTTCTTCATCATATTCATCTCCGAAAGGCCCTCCACAGGCATCAAAGGTAAGAGCAACCACTTTTTCATCAGTTTCTATTCTGTTTTTAACTCCTGACACCCTTTCCCCCCATTCGTCAGCTTCTTCAGCGTGTCCTTCCCATTTCTGCCTGACTTGCTTTTCTGTATTAACGCCGTTCTCCGGGAATTTTTGTGAAACGGAGAGATCTTTTTGAAAATGCTTATAAACTGGGGATGGCCGGGCTGTTTTTTGATGATCGGTACTATTGATAGTAACGTACATCACTCCTGTTGCTGACAGCATTACTAGTATAATAACCACTTTTGATAGTTTCATAGGAAGCTCCTGCATCTTTTGACATAAAATGTGATACCAGTCACAGATTTACTAATATAATCCACTTACAATGTAAATTGTACCAATTTTAATTAGCTTGGCAAGTGCGGGGAATTTAGAGGGGGGGCCACTTTATGAGAAAGTTTTGTCCAGAGGAATATCCGGTGGCGATGTTTGTTAATGGAGAAGAACTGGCTGTTTACCAGCTGACTAAGGAAAATATAATGGAATGGGCTTATGGCCATCTTTTTACCGAGGGAATTATCGAAAAGGCAGAGGACGTAAAGGAAGTCCGCCTTTCAGAAGGAAAAGTTGCGATTACTCTCACACCATCGGTAGACTACGAAAAAATGAAGCTCCGAAAAAAAAGAATGACAGCCGGCTGCGGTAATGGTGTGACATTTTTCTCCATGGCTGATGTGAAAAGCTTTCCAAAAGTAGAAACCACACACCGGTTGTCTTTAACATATCTTCTGAAAAAACGCCACGAGTTCGCCAAAGCTTCCCCTATGTATAACGAAACAGGGGGAATGCACGGGGCTTGTATCGTGTTTCCTGATGGGCGAATAATTGTCAGAGAAGATATTGGCCGTCATAATGCCGTAGATAAAATGATCGGCCACGCTTTGTTGAATCGGCTTGATGCTAAGGAACTTATTCTTTTGACGACTGGAAGAATTTCGTATGAAATGCTTTCTAAATCGGCAAGGTTCGGTTTCGGAGTGGTCGGAAGCAGAACAGCAGCTACTAAACAGGCTGTTCAACTGGCCAATTTCCTGGGGGTGGAAGTGGTTGGTTACATCAGAGGAAAAATGTCTTTCGTCTATACCAGTCACGGTAAAGTTTTTAATGATTTGGAGGCTGTTTCTTACCAGTAAGGGTTTACCGAAAGGGGCCGCATGATTACAGCTACTTTGAGGGGGAGTTAATTATGTTAGAAGTATCACGCAGACAATTTTTAATGTTGTCCGGGGCCACAGCTGCCACATTGGCTGTGACAGAACTGGGGTTCGACCCACACCGTGCAAAAGCCCAGTCTCAGAAATTAAAAATTGAAAAATCAGAGATCACACCGACCATCTGTCCATACTGCTCGGTTGGCTGTGGAATATTGGTTCATGTAAAAAATAATGATGTTATTTATACAGAGGGGGATCCGGATCATCCAATTAACAGGGGATCGCTGTGCAGCAAGGGGAGTTCTATCCGGCAGCTTTTCACTTCCGATCGCAGGGTCAAGAAACCGTTGTACAGAGCACCAGGGAGTGACCAGTGGGAAGAAAAAGCCTGGACCTGGACACTTGAAAAAATAGCTGAAAAAGTAAAATATACAAGGGATCTTAGTTTTAAAGCGGCAGAGGACGGAATGCCGGTCAACCGAACAGAGGCAATCGCCAGTCTGGGCGGTGCAGCTCTTGAAAATGAAGAATGTTATTTAATTCAAAAACTAATGCGCGGCCTCGGGGTAACGTTTATAGAACATCAGGCCAGAATATGACATTCCTCTACGGTTGCCGGTCTGGCACCAAGTTTCGGGCGTGGCGCGATGACAAACCACTGGAACGATATTCAACACAGTGATTGTATGATGGTCATAGGAGCTAACCCTGCGGAGAATCATCCGATCAGTATGAAATATGTTCAAAAAGCAAAAGCAAAGGGTGCAAAACTGATTTCAGTGGACCCGAGGTTTACACGGACGTCACAGATGGCTGATTATTATTCGCCGCTTCGCTCCGGTACAGATATTGCCTTTATGGGTGGTTTAATCCATTATGCGATAAATAACAATAAGTATCATAAAGAGTATGTTAAACATTATACAAATGCGACTTATCTTGTAAGTGAAGATTACGAGTTTAACGACGGGATTTTCAGCGGCTATGATGAGGAGTCGCGAAGTTATGATAAAAATACTTGGACCTTCCAGCGTGACGATGACGGCAATATTTTAAAAGATGATGAGATGGAGCATCCACGCTCAGTTTTCCAATTAATGAAATCACATTATGACAGGTATGATATAAAAACTGTCAGTGCGATGACAGGCGCTTCTGAAGAAGACTTTACACAAGTAGCAGAAGCCTTCTGCAGTACAGGAACGCCGGATAAAACCGGTACGATCATGTACGCTATGGGAACCACTCAGCATACTGTCGGATCTCAAAATGTAAGGAGCTATGCGATCATCCAGCTTCTTCTTGGGAATGTCGGCCGCCCGGGCGGAGGCGTTAATGCGATGCGCGGAGAGTGTAATGTACAGGGCTCCACTGATTTCGCCCTGCTGTTTCATCTAATGCCAGGGTACATCGGGGCGCCGACAGTAAGCGAGAAGCATAAAACTCTATCAGCTTATAATGAAAATGAGACTCCTGCTTCAGGGTTTTGGAGTAATAAACCTAAATTTCTTGCAAGCCTTTTGAAGGCTTATTATGGTGATAATGCCACAAAAGAAAATAACTATTTATATGACTATTTCCCAAAAGGAAGAAAAAATTATTCGCACATTTCCCTTTTTGAATCCATGTATGAAGGGGACATTAAAGGCCTGATTACCTGGGGGCAGAATCCAATGGTAGGGGGGCCGAATGCAACGATGGAAAAAGAAGCTATGAAGAAACTTGACTGGCTTGTCTGCCTTGACTTGTGGGAGACAGAAACCGCTTCCTTCTGGAAAGAAAAAGCCGGCCAGCAGCCAGCTTCTATTAACACAGAAGTATTTATGCTCCCCGCCTGCGGCCCTTACGAAAAAGAGGGATCAGTGTCAAATAGCGGCCGCTGGATGCAATACCGCTGGAAAGCTCTCGAACCTAAACACGATTCCAAATCAGATGCATGGTTTGCTCACAATTTATACAGAAAATTGAAGGAACTGTACAGTCAGGAAACTAGTGAAGCAGCTAAACCATTTAATGCTTTAGCCTGGGAATTCGGAGAAGGCGAGTACCCGGATGTGGACCTTATCTGCAGGGAAATAAATGGTTATGACCTTATAACAGGGAAAACAATTACTAACTTTACCCATTTAAAGGATGATGGGACGACTTCGTGCGGCAATTGGATTTACAGCGGTTTTTATCCGGATGCTGAGCCTGGAGAAGACAACAACCTGTCTAAAAGGAGAGATGACAGGGATACAGGGATGGAAAACTACTTAAACTGGTCTTTTTCGTGGCCTGTTAACCGCCGCAATTTATATAACCGCTGTTCGGCTGATCCTGCCGGGAAGCCGTGGAGTGAGGCTAAAGAAGGCATCTGGTGGAACGGAGAGGCTTGGACAGGCCACGATGTGCCGGACTTCGGAGTAACTACGGACCCTGCTGGAGAAGGGGGAAAAAATCCGTTTATAATGCTCCCGGATGGAACAGGAGGATTGTTTGCAACAGGGCCTGCTGACGGCCCATTCCCTGAACATTACGAACCTTATGAAAGCCCTATTCCTAATGTGTTTTCCAGTATGGAATTAAATCCGGCGGTTCATATATGGAAAGGAGCTCACAACAGAAGGGGCAAATTTGCTGATTTTCCAATTGTGGCCACTACCTACAGGCTCACAGAGCATTGGCAGTCTGGTTCCATGACGAGAAACCTTGAATGGCCGTCAGAATTAATGCCTCACATGTTTATTGAGATAAGTGAAGACTTGGCGAAAGAAAAAGGAATTAACTCTAAAGATAAAGTTAAAATAACGTCTGCCAGAGGAGAAATTGAGGCACTGGCGATGATTACCAAGCGTTTTAAACCTTACAAAATCAGAGGGAAAAAAATTCATCATATCGGCATGCCCTGGCATTACGGATACGAAGGAATTGCGACAGGTTCCATAGCTAATTATCTGACTCCGCATATTGGAGACGCCAACACAATGATTCCGGAGTATAAAGCCTTTCTTTGTGATGTAAGGAGGGTGGAAACATGAGTTATGCCAAACTGGTGGATGTAACAAAATGTACAGCGTGCCGGGCGTGTATGGTCGCCTGTAAAAACTGGAACGACCTGCCTTCTGATAGCCAGGCGTATGGGGGAACATACCAATCGCATACAAAATGCGATGGTAAGACGTGGAATGTTTTGCAAATGAAAGAGTATGAAACGAGCAGCGGCGGATTTGAATGGCTATTCCGCCATCAAGCTTGCATGCATTGCGAAGAAGCAGCCTGTGAGAAAGTGTGTCCGGAGAGTGCGATCTCAACGACATCTTTAGGAAATGTTGTCATTGACCAGGAGAAGTGCGTTGGATGCAGTTACTGTACACAAAACTGTCCGTTTGACGTAGTTGAACTGGCTGAGTATGTGACAGAGGACGGAGAAACAGTGGAGCGGGCCCAGAAATGTACTATGTGTGATGGGCGGATTCAAGCAGGCCTGCAGCCTGCGTGCGCAGACATTTGCGGAATGGATGCTATTGTTTTCGGCAAAAAAGAAGAAATGAAGAAACTGGCGGAAGCGAGGTTAAATGAAGTAAAAGACCGCTATCCAAATGCTCAAATTTATGACCCGGCAGGGGTGGATGGGACCCATACTTTCTATTTGCTGGCTGAAGATCCCGCCGTATACGACTTGCCGGAAAATCCAAAGGTTCCTGTATCGGCTGTAGTATGGAAGGATTATGCCCAGCCGATGGGGAAAGCCTTGCTTGGTGTCACGACGATGGCTGTGATGACGGGTTACATTACTAATAAGCTTTTTAATAAAGAAGGGCATGCGGAAGAAGGGGGGCAGACCGATGAAACAGACAAAGAATAATACCAGGACAGTCAAACGATTTTCTAAATGGGTTATTTATGCTCATTGGATGAACGCTTTCGCATTTTTTGCTCTTTATTTGACTGCTCTGCCTCTTTACTCTGACTTTTTCAACTGGCTTTATCCCTTACTTGGCGGACCGGAAATGGCCAGGCTTCTTCACAGGTTTTTCGCAGTAATGTTCATTCTTCCGCCGGTTCTCGTGTTGATCTTTGACAGAGCCAGCCTGTTTCATTGGGTAAAATCTTCATTTACGTGGAAAAAAGAAGACCTGAAATTTTTTATAGCTTTTCCAAAAGAATTTTTTGGAGGGAAAGCCAATATTTCTAAACAAGGGTTTTTCAACGCTGGAGAGAAACTTAATTCAGTATTAACGATCGTTTGTGCAGGATTGCTTGTTCTCTCTGGCATCGTCATGTGGTTCCCGCAATACTTTACCTCAGGAATTATACTCTGGGCCTATCCAGTCCATAACATTGCGTTTGGTCTGTCTGTGGCTGTAGTGGCCGGCCATATCTTTTTAAGTCTGGGCCATCCTAATTCTAAAGCGTCAATGCGGGGGATGATAAAAGGGGATGTAAATATCACTTATGCCAAAGACCACCACGGCCAGTGGTATGACGAACTTGTAGAAAAAGGAGAAATAAAGGAAGATAAATCAGAAGGAGCTTAAACTTAAGGCTGTCCCTTGTGGACAGCCTCGGTTGATTGAAGAACGAAAGGCGGCGACTCCGATGGGATCAGCACAGTCTGAAAATCCATTCTGACGATGCTTCGCTGAGTCAGAATTAGTTGAAGACAAGCCCCACGGAAAGCGTCCGCCGGTAGTGATGAAATCGTGAGATATCTTACTTTTCTTTTAAAAAAGGCTGATGAGAATACTTTCTCAACAGCCTCAGGCTGTCCCTTGTGGACAGCCTTTCCTTAACGCCTATATAATAAGGGAAAGCACATCAAATAAGGGGGATTTTTATGAATCCGAATGTGGTGTCTGAAGAGTATTTGAATTTGCAAAAAGCAATTATTAATAAACACGACGTTTTACGTGAGCGTTTTCAGGCTGAGCTCAATTTGCACTTATCTAAAGATGAGTTAAACGAGGAAATTCCAGTGTTGCCTCAATTAAAAGGAAGTCCGGTCCCGGGAGAGTTATACAGGAAAAGCATTAAAGAAATTGAAAGCGTTCTTTCGGAGCATCAGCCAGAGCTTGGGGAGGAGTTATCAAGGTTAACAGCGAACTTAACAGATGAAGATATTTTAAAATGGATAAAAGAATCTGTCACCTATAACACGGCCTATTTTCAAACTTTTGCTGAGAAAAATGAGCTTTCGGCCTGGCTTCCTCATTTTCTCGCTGAACAGGCATTAAGGCCATTTATGCATTTACTTGCACAGGCGTGCCGGCCGTTTATAAATGAGTTTGAAGTGATGGGTACCTGCCCGTGCTGCGGGGAACCTCACCGGCTGGCAAAAATAGAAAACAAAGGCCGTAAATTCCTTTATTGTCCAAGGTGTGAGACAGAATGGAAACAGAGGCGGCTCCAATGTGTACACTGTGGGGATGACCGCCATGAACATTTGTTTTATATTACTATTAAAGAAGATGAAACAGCAAAGCTTGAAGTTTGTGAAACGTGCAATAACTATTTAAAGTTAGTGGAAACGAAAAAGCTCCTTGAGAAAAAAACAGCTGCCCTGCTTGATTTAGAGACAATCCATCTGGATTTTGTTGCTCAGGAAGAAGGGTATGGAGAGGGACAGTAAAGGAGACAACGGGTATGGAACTGACAGGAATTCTGCTTGCTGGCGGCAAATCAAGCCGGATGGGAACTAATAAAGCACTTTTGCAGATAGACGGAAAGGAAAACATTATCAGACTGAAAGAAAAGCTGGAGCCGGTGGCAAAAGAACTTCTTTTAGTAACGAATGACCCGGATAACTATCACTTTCTCAAGGTACCAGTCGTACAGGATAAAGAAAAAGGACAAGGACCTCTTGCCGGAATTGAAGCGGGTTTAACTCATTCAAATTCACACTGGAACCTTTTCGTTGCGTGTGACTTGCCGTTTTTTACCACTAAGGTTGTTGAAGTATTAGTGAAGACAGCCAAAAGTTCGCCTGGGGTTCAGGCAGTCGTGCCGGTGTCAGAAAACAGGGAACACCCGTTGTATGCCTTATATCATCAGTCCTCTCTGCCGTATGTCAGGTACTGCCTGGAAAACAATAAAAGGCGCATCCGGGATTTACTGGCAGGCCTGAATGTGGCGAGAGTTGAGGAAAGTGAATTAAGAAAAAACGGTATGACTAATGAGGAAATTAAAACGGCTTTTTTTAACATGAATAGACCAGAAGATTATCGTTGGGCCAGGAAACAGAATGCCCAATTCTAATATAGTCGTGTGAGGGGGAACCAATGGATTTTTTCAGAGTTCAGCCAGTAAATAAAGTGATTGAGCTGATTGAAGAGTATGTACAGCCTGTCAGCAAAACAGAAGTTGTCTCGCTGGCGGAAGCGTCGGGGCGAATAGTGGCTGAAAATATTTACGCCAGGAAAGATGTGCCATCTTTTTCCCGTTCAACTGTTGATGGGTTCGCAGTTAAATCAAACGATACATATGGGGTTAGTGAAATGATGCCGGGCTTTCTCACCGTAATTGGAGAAGTGGAAATGGGCCGGCTTTCTGAGCATGAGGTGCAACAGGGACAAGCTGTGTATGTTCCGACCGGCGGAATGCTTCCGAAAGGCTCCAATGCTGTTGTGATGATTGAAGATTGCGAGCAGGTGGAAGACATCGTCAATGTCTCCCGCTCAGTAGCCATGAATGAAAACGTCATTTTAAAAGGGGAAGATGTTAAGGCGGATGAAGTTCTGATTAAAAAAGGGACAAAGCTGCGGCCGCAGGAACTGGGGGCTCTTGCATCCCTTGGCATCGATACCGTCCCTGTTGTCAAAAAAGTTATTATAGGCTACTTATCTTCAGGTGATGAAATTGTTCCATTTAGTACGAAAGATCTCCCGCCTGGAAAAATCAGAGATGTTAATGGTGTTTCTATTCCAGCACTGGCAGAACAATGGGGAGCAGAGGTTCACATCAGTGACATAGCCAATGATGATTATTCTGACTTCAGAGATAAAGCCGAGCGCTTATTTCACGAATGCGACGCTCTGTTTATATCAGGGGGAAGTTCGGTCGGAGCAAAAGATTATACAACTGAAGTGATCGAATCTTTAGGAAATGGAGATCCGGGAATTCTTGTACATGGGGTGTCTGTCAAACCTGGGAAACCAACTATTCTTTCTGTTTCTTCACAAAAACCAGTGGTAGGCCTTCCGGGCCACCCTGCCTCTGCGATGATTATATTCCAGTTATTTGGAAAACGAATTATATCGCACTTAACTGGCCAAGGAGAAGTTTTTCCTCTAACCGGGAAAGCTTCAGTGTCACAAAATATTCCCTCCTCACCCGGGCGTACAGACTTTATTCGTGTTACTCTTGAAGAAGGGAATCCCTTCCCAAAAGCGACCCCTGTCCTTGGAAAATCCGGGTTGATAAAAACCCTGGTAAACAGTGACGCCCTTCTGGAAATTGAAGCACCAAAAGAAGGAGTAAAACAAGGGGAAACGGTAACCGTGCATTACTTTATGTAACCCTGTCATTCTGTCAGGGAAAGCACTTACTGTAAGCAGCCGAACAGCAGCATTTGGAGGGAGGACCTATGAAGACAAAGCAGGAACGGACCATATATTTAGAAGACACTCCGAGACAGGATGCACTCGAGCGTTGTTTAAACTTAATGGAATTAACGGATATAACAGAAGATGTTGAGGTGCAGAACGCTGTAGGGAGGATCACGGCTGAACCAGTATATGCCTGTTCATCAAATCCTCATTTCCATGCCTCTGCAATGGATGGCATCGCAGTCAGAGCAAAAGATACAGAAACAGCCCATGAAAGCAACCCATTAAGGCTCAAAGAAGAGGCGGATTTTGAGTATGTAGATACGGGAAATCCAATTCCTCACGGGTTTGATGCTGTCATCATGATAGAAGATGTGAACGAAGTGACTGACGGAGAGCTTGAAATCATTGCTCCTGCAGTTCCCTGGCAGCGTATTCGCCCAATTGGGGAAGATATCACCTATGGAGAAATGCTCCTGTCACAGGGGCATAAAATAAGACCCGTAGATGCCGGAGCGCTTCTTGCTGCCAGTGTGAAAGAAGTAAAGGTGATAAGAAAGCCTGCAGTCCGCATTTATCCCTCGGGAAGTGAATTAGTTTCTCCGCATGAACCTTTAAAACCTGGTAAGCTAATCGAGTTTAATGGGACCATTTTTTCAGAGATGGTTAAAGAGTGGGGAGGCGAACCTGAGCTGATGCCTATCGTGAAAGACGACCCGGAGGCAATCCGGGCTGCGCTTTCTGAAGGTGTGGAAGCTGCGGATATTGTGCTCATTAACGCTGGTTCCTCTGCAGGCTCAAAAGATTATACCGCCGGTGTTATTGAGGAAATGGGAGAAGTAATTACCCACGGTATTGCAACCAGACCGGGTAAACCTGTTGTCATAGGAAAAGTTAACGGCACAATTGTGATAGGTATCCCTGGTTACCCTGTTTCTGCTTACTTCGTGATGGAGTGGTTTGTAGAACCTCTTATCTGCCGCTTTTTGAATGTCCGAGTCCCTGAAAAAGATAAACTGACAGTCCATGCCGGCAGAAGGATTGTTTCGAGTATGGGATCCGAAGATTTTATAAGGGTGAATATTGGTTATGTAAACGGCAGGTTTGTCGCCAACCCGCTGACCCGTTCTGCCAGCGTGACTATGTCTCTTGTCAAAGCGGATGGAATTGTGACACTTCCGGCTGACCAGCTGGGAGTAGAGCAAGGAGAAAAGATGACAGCTGTTTTAACCAAACCCCGTACCGAAATACAATCGTCGGTTTTATTTTCAGGAAGCCATGATTTATCAGTCGATATACTGTCATCACATTTGAAAAAGGAAGACGGCCTGACAAGGATCATTGCCAGCCACACGGGAAGTATGGCCGGTCTCATGGCAATTAAACGGGGAGAAGCCCATTTGGCAGGGCTCCATCTCTTTGACCCTGCCACCGGTACTTATAACCTTCCTTACATTAAGAAATTTTTAAGAAATATGAAACTTATCCTTCTTCCATTTTTACAAAGGCAGCAAGGGCTGATGGTGCCAAAAGGAAACCCTTATTCGATTCAAAATGTATCACATATTGCGGAGAAAGAAGCCCGGTATGTAAACAGGCAAAAAGGGGCCGGGACAAGAATGTTATTTGATCATATATTAAAGGAAAATGGATTAAAGCCTGAAGATATTACGGGCTACAACAGGGAAATGTTTACTCATTTAAGTGTAGCGGCCGAGGTGAAAATGGAAGAACGGGCTGCAGGAATGGGAATCTATTCTGCAGCACAAGCGATGGAGCTGGATTTTATTCCTGTAGAAGAAGAATCGTATGATTTACTAATGACACAGGAGTTTTTTGAAAGCAAGCAGGGCAGGCTTTTATTTCACACTCTTAAAAGCAGGCAATTTAAAGAGAGTGTCGAGCAGCTGGGCGGATACACAGTGAACGATAATTTAGAAGCAAGGTATATTAAAACCTAGAAAAGGGGGCCACTGGTATGTTAGCTAATATCGGAATTCCGGGATTGGTGCTTATTCTTGTCTTGGCGTTAATTATTTTCGGACCTAAAAAACTTCCTGAGATCGGTCGGGCAGCCGGCCAAACGTTACGTGAATTCAAGAAATCCACAAAAGAACTGACAAGTGACGTGACAGATCCGATTGAAGATGTAAAAAAAGAAACGAAAAAATTTACAGATGATATTAAGTAATTCTTTTAAACGGTCAACAGGTGTGACAGCCGGTTGACCGTTTCTATTATCAGTGACGAGTTAATTGGGGCCTTTCAGGTACTGCGTACATCGTTTCGTCTCCTAAAACCTTTTCCCCCGGGGTTTTATTGGAGGAAAAGAAGGGAAGGCTGAGACTAACGAAGTTCCGGATTAGCAGAGAGCCAGCTTTGCAACGACCATAAAAGCTGGTACGATAACGAACAGTTAGGTGACGATAGCTTTTTTATTTTTTTAGATCACGGCATTCACTCTTATTTCATCCTCGATACTTTTGGAGGTTATTTACATATGACAGACCAACAATCTTTTAAGGATTATTACCAAAATGAAGTAAATTTTTCGACAGATGACCACCCTTATTCAAATAACCCCAGACATGTATGGGTAATAGCAAGGTATAAAGGAAACTGGCTGTTAACCGTGCATCCGTCAAGAGGGATAGAATTCCCAGGCGGAAAAGTGGAAAAAGGAGAGAGTGCCGAAGAGGCAGCCAGACGGGAAGTTTTTGAGGAAACCGGAGGAGTAACAGATCAGCTTAACTATATCGGCCAATACCGGGTGTTTGGCAAAAGTGAAACAGTAATAAAAAATGTTTATTATGCGGTCATTCAAGAGCTGGTCTCAAAGAAAAATTATTTTGAAACGAAGGGGCCGAAACTGCTTAAAACTCTCCCTGACAATATACCGTCAAACCATGAGTACAGTTTTATCATGAAGGACGAGGTTCTGACACTAAGCTTAGAAGAGGTTCAGAGACGTTTTTTGGAACAGGAGATAAAAAAATGTGAGGGTTAACTTGAGGGCGGGGCGGTTTTGACTGGAACCATGTCTACCAATCAGGCCAGACATTCATGTAAAGGATCAACCGGAAAAAGCTCATGCGTCATGTCCTATGACGTATGAGCTTTTTTTCAACTAATTCCACAGTCTGGTACATGCAGGTGGCAAGGATGGCAATAATGACGAGTGAAAGCATCACTAACGTAAAATTGAAAACCTGAAAACCGTAGATAATCATGTAGCCTAATCCCTGTTTAGAAACTAGAAATTCTCCTACAATGACCCCTACCCACGCAAGTCCCACGTTCACTTTAAGAGTGGAAATCATCGTTGGGTAGGAGGCTGGAAAAATAGCTCCAAAGAATGACTGCCTTTTTGTTGCGCCAAAACTTTTCATAACCTTTACGTAATTGTCGTCTACTTCCCTGAAAGCATTATAGACCACCATTGTCGTGATGACTAAAGAGATCAAAGCTCCCATAGCGATAATAGAAGTAAAGCCAGGGCCAAGCCCGACAATCAGAATGGGCCCGAGGGCCACTTTAGGCATGGAATTCAGTATAACGATATAAGGATCTAATACTCTGGAAAGAAAAGGCGACCACCATAATATCGCTGCCAGAAAAGTTCCAAGAAATGTGCCAAGTAAAAACCCTAAGATTGTTTCAAATAAAGTGACAGAGGTATGCATAATCAGACTTCCATCCTGCACCCGTACAAGAAACAGGTCCCACACTCTTGAAGGAGAGCTGAATAGCAGCGGGTCAATCCACCTTGCAGAAGCAGCGGTTTCCCATCCAATAAAAAAACTTAATAAAATTAAAATCTGTACGGCACGAATTTGCAGAGTCCGGGTTTTAGTCTGTTTTTTAAATTGACGATGCATCTCCTCATGTTTGCTTTTCAAGGGACTCCATCTCCTTCCATACTTCCTGGAACAAGGGAGTAAATTGGGAATCGAGACGCACATTAAAAGGAAGCTCCTCTGCAAGATGATGTGCCACCGAAAATTCTTGCTGAATGCTCCCCGGTCTGTGGGTGAGTAAAATGACGCGGTCACTCATAGCAAGTGCTTCTCCGATATCATGAGTCACGAGTATCGCTGTTTTTCCATGTGTCCGAATGGTAGAAAAAACAAGGTTTTCCAGTTTTAATTTCGTCTGGTAATCGAGAGCTGAAAAGGGTTCATCGAGAAGAAGAAGTTTAGGATCGGTAGAGAGCATTCTTACTAAAGCGACCCGCTGCCTCATACCTCCTGATAACTGGGATGGATAGTGTTTTGTCTTATCAGACAGCCCTAATGTATCCAGGAGTTCATATGCAAGCTCTTTTTCCTCACTTTTTGTTTTACCCATCGTTTTCAGCCCTAAAGTGATATTCTGTTCGATAGTAAGCCAGGGAAATAAATAATCCTGCTGGAGCATATAACCTGTTTCCGGAGTTGGTTTCTCAATTTGTTTTCCATCTAATAAAATCTGCCCTTCTGTCGGATGCAGCAAACCGGAAATAAGGGAAAGGAGAGTTGTTTTTCCGCAGCCGCTCGGTCCAATAATAGAAATGAACTCTCCCTTGTTTATAGTTAAATTAATTTTTTCTACAGCGGTTGTAACAGAATCATAAGTGAAGAATGTCTTTTCAACTTCTTTCAGCTGAAGAAAGGCCATGTCATGTTCCTACCTTTCGAATACTCTAAATAAGGTTATTCATCTATAATACGATCGGCTATCGTTCTGTTAACGAGGTCCTCGTAATCAGTTTCAGCCGGCAGTTCTCCCGCTTCATCCATTATGGCCTGAAGGTGGTACCACGCCTCTTCTTTTAATAGCGGTGTTTCCGCATATGACCCCTGGTCACGGTAGCGGATAAAGACCTGCTCAATAACATCTTCAGGCGTATCGTCAAAAAATGGGGCGATAGATTCGGCTACTGCGGCAGGTTCTTCGTTCAACACCCATTGCTGCGCACGGTACAGAGCCCTTGTGAACTTTTCGACAGTTTCTTCATCATTTTCAAGGAAACTTTGTTTTGTCATATACACAGTATACGGAACCTCTCCTGATTGGGTGCCAAAGGAATCAATAATATAGCCGATCCCCTCCTGCTCAAAAAGTGTCGCTTGAGGTTCAAACAACTGAACAAAATCGCCAGTTCCTGACGCGAAGGCAGAAGCAATATTTCCAAAATCAATATTTTGAATTAACTCTAAGTCTTCATGTGGCTCGATGCCTTGCTGTTTTAACACAAACTCTCCCACCATCTGCGGCATACCGCCCTTACGCTGGCCCAGGAAAGTGGTGCCTTTCAGGTCCTCCCAGTCAAAGTTTTCAACCGGTTCACGGGAGACAAGAAATGTCCCGTCTGTCTGTGTCAGTTGAGCAAAGTTGATCGCCGGGTCATTCGCCCCCTGGGCATAGACATAAATAGATGTCTCAGCTCCGACAAGGGCGATGTCAGCGCCGCCGGAAAGGAGAGCGGTCATCGTTGTATCTCCGCCCCACGTGGTCGTTAATTCGACCTCCAGTCCTTCTTCTTCAAAAAAACCTTCTGCCAGAGCCACATACTGAGGCGCATAAAAAATTGACCGGGTGACTTCAGCAAGCTTGACTTCAGTCATCTCATCTCCCTGGTTACAGGCCGTAACCAGTAATAGGGGAATGGAAAGCATGATTAGCAAGAGCCCTTTAAGTCTCATGGCGGTCCCTCCTTTTTCATTTAGGTATCAGTTGATGTATGTCTCTGATAACTTATGAAAAAAAGAGGTAATGTGTGCCAGGGATGAAAAACTTAAAATAATAGGGAGGACTGGGGACTTTTTTCCACACAAAAACCCTGAGTGAACTTCACTCAGGGTTTGATCAAGCCTCACCAGCACTATCAGCACAATTACCAGTTAAACTGTAGGGCCACCTTCTCTTATATGGCGCGGCATATCTTTGAATTTCTTAAAGTTTTCTTTGAATTTATAAGCAAGTTCTTTAGATTTCCGGTCGTATGCTTCAGGGTCTGCCCATGTATGCTTAGGCTGCAGAATTTCATCAGGAACACCTGGGCAGTGAAGAGGAATGTGCAAACCGAAAATTGGATCGACAGTGGTTTCAGCTGCGTTTAAGTCTCCTTGTAATGCTGCCCTGACCATGGCACGGGTATATGGCAGGCTCATTCGTTTGCCAACTCCGTAAGGGCCTCCGGACCAGCCGGTATTCACTAAATACACATTTGTGTTATGCTCCAGCATTTTGTCACCAAGCATTTCTGCATAAGCGGTAGCAGGCAGCGGAAGGAACGGCTCACCGAAGCAGGTTGAGAATGCTTCCTGAGGAGAAGTGACTCCTCTTTCAGTTCCAGCCAGCTTACTTGTGTATCCTGATAAGAAGTGGTACATCGCTTGTTCAGGAGTTAATTTACTGATTGGCGGCAGCACACCGAAAGCATCTGCTGTCAGAAAAATAATCGTGTCCGGGTGGCCTGCAATGCTCGGCTCCATACTTGAAGGGATAGCATTTAGCGGATAAGCAGCCCGTGTATTTTCAGTATAATCGTTGGCATCATAATCAGCATCTCTTGTCAGCTCATTGACTACCACGTTTTCCAGCACAGAGCCAAAACGGATGGCACGGAAAATTTCAGGTTCCTTTTCTTCAGTTAAGTTAATGCACTTGGCGTAGCACCCGCCTTCAATGTTAAAGATGCCATTAGGAGACCAGGCATGTTCGTCGTCGCCGATGAGAGCCCGGTGAGGATCGGCTGAAAGTGTCGTTTTTCCGGTGCCCGACAGGCCGAAAAATAAAGCTACATCCCCTTCATGGCCTACATTAGCCGAACAGTGCATAGGCAGTATATGCTGCTCGGGAAGCAGATAATTCATAATTGAAAAAATGGATTTTTTCATTTCTCCGGCATACTCTGTGCCTCCGATTAAGACCGTACGTTTCTCAAATGACACAATCACAAAGGCTTCGGAATTCGTGCCGTCAATGGCAGGATCTGCTTTAAAACCTGGTGCTGAGACAATCGTAAACTCAGGTAAAAGACCTTGTAATTCCTGTTCAGTAGGACGAATAAACAGCTGTCGGACAAACAGGTTATGCCATGCAAACTCATTTACGATGCGGATAGGCAGCTGGTAATTTTTATCCGCGCCTGCAAGGCCGTGACGGACAAATAATTCATCTTTATTCGATAAATAGTGTAACACTTTTTCGTATAAACGCTCGAAAATATCCGAAGAGATAGGTTTATTAACCGGACCCCAGGCAATTTTATCCACTGTCGACGGTTCTTCAACTATAAATTTGTCTTTAGGAGAGCGGCCTGTGTAATTTCCGGTTGTTGCCCTGAATGCTCCTGTGGATGTAAGGATTCCTTCTCCGCGTTCAAGGGCTTTTTCAACCAGATGGGGGACTGATAAATCCTTATTAACATTCTCACCTTGTAACACACGGCTCAGTTCAGCTTCGAAATGAATCATGCTCATGATCAACCACCCTTTCTTTTCTTAAATAAAAATGTAAAATATAAGGTTATACCTTAAATGAACTTCAGCGGCAAACTCCTTTATAAGGAGAGAAACTGGTAATGGTGATGTTCCGCTTACTTTATAGTTCTGCAATTACAGGCTGATTAATTTAATAATAGCCGCCCTGTCCTGCGCAAGAGCCGCGGGCCTCCTTGGGAAACACGCCCTGTGGGGCCTCATCTGGCTCGTTCTGCCACGGGAAAATAGCGGTTTTATAAAATTATCCCTGAAATTAATTAATAAAATCAAAGAAGCATTAAATGGGATTTAATGATAATTAGTATAACATATTTATTTAAATAGTCTATACTTATTAGGATTTTATGTGACTGTTTTTACAAGTATGAATGACAGTGGGATCTAAGCTGATTTGAAGCAGAATCTGAGGGAGGCGATTAACAAATCGTATAAAAAGGCAAGCTGAAGCTGATGTAAGTAAAGAGAAGGGTAAAGTTGCAGCAATTAGAAGATGTATACAGGAAAAATGAATATTTCTTACTTATATTTTAATAGATTAATCCTTTTTAAGGTAGCGTTTTCATAAACCGTCATCAGATTGTCATATGTGTGAAATAGTGAGCAATCTAAACAGCAAAAGCATCTCTGGTTGACAAGGAATTGAAAATCAGTTATCCTTTCTGAGAACGGATACTCTTATCCCGAGTAGGCGGAGGGACAGGCCCGACGAAGCCCAGCAACCATCACCATACCTTACAAGGTGAACGGTGCTAACCTGCAAGGCGTACGAATGATTATGTCTTGGCCGATAAGAGGTGAAAGGCGAATGGAACTTAACCTTTTCCTCTAGCAGGAAAAGGTTTTTATTATTTCAGTAAGGGTTTCCCTGCTGGAACTTAAAAATAAGTGCAGGAGAATTGGCAGCTCAAACAGAAGCGCGCAGAGGCTGGCTATTTTCTTGACCTGTTTGTTCAAAATTAAGATTTGACCATTCTGCCGGGAGAACGAGTACCGTCTAATCTAGCAGCACTTACATCTTAAAGTGTAAAATTCCGAGGAGGTACGTAAAGTGGCAGGAAGAACACGATTATTTACTTCAGAATCAGTCACAGAAGGTCATCCGGATAAAATTTGTGACCAGATATCAGATTCAATTTTGGATGAGATTATTAAAAATGACCCGAATGCCCGTGTGGCTTGCGAGACATCTGTAAATACAGGTTTAGTGCTCGTGGCGGGAGAGATTACGACTTCTACCTACGTAGATATTCCGAAAGTGGTTCGTGAAACGTTAAAAGACATTGGATATGTCAGAGCTAAGTACGGTTTTGACTATGAAACGTGTGCAGTACTGACATCTATTGATGAACAGTCTGCCGATATTGCCCAGGGAGTGGACAAGGCCCTTGAAGCGAGAGAAGGGCAAATGACGGAGGAAGAAATTGAAGCCATTGGGGCTGGCGATCAGGGGCTGATGTTCGGTTATGCGGATAACCAGACACCTGAGCTGATGCCTTTGCCGATCTCATTATCACACAAATTGGCACGCCGTCTGACTGAAGTGCGTAAAGATCAAACGATTGACTATTTACGCCCTGATGGTAAAGTGCAGGTCACTGTAGAATATGATGAGAATCAGCAACCTGTAAGAATTGATACCATTGTTATTTCTACCCAGCATCACCCTGATGTGGATACGAAACAAATTAAAGAGGATCTTTTAGAGAAAGTCATTAAGCCGGTGGTTTCTGCAGACTTGTTAGATGATAATACTAAATATTTTATCAATCCTACTGGCCGTTTTGTAATAGGAGGCCCTCAGGGAGATGCCGGGTTAACCGGACGTAAAATAATTGTAGATACTTACGGCGGATATGCGCGCCACGGCGGCGGGGCATTCTCAGGTAAGGATGCGACAAAAGTAGACCGGTCAGCAGCTTATGCGGCAAGGTATGTAGCTAAAAACATCGTAGCGGCAGGACTGGCTGAGAGGTGTGAAGTGCAGCTGGCTTATGCCATTGGCGTAGCCCAGCCTGTATCTATAGCTATTGATACGTTCGGCACAGGAAAAGTTTCAGAAGACGTACTCGTCCAGGTGGTACGTAAAAACTTTGATCTTCGTCCTGCAGGCATCATTAAAATGCTTGACCTGCGCCGTCCGATTTATAAGCAGACTGCTGCTTACGGGCATTTCGGACGCACAGATATTGATCTTCCTTGGGAAGCGACAGATAAGGCTGGTTCGCTTAAAGGAGAAGCACTGGAACTGGCAGGGCAATAATTTAATAAAAAAGAGGGGGAGCCATCAGGTTCCCCCGCTTTTTCTTATACAGATTAACTTAGGTTTCCGCTGCACTCGTTGTATGCCTGAGTGTCTGAACGGATAGCCTGCAGACTAATTCTCTTCTGCCATCTTTTTATAGTATTGCCCTTTTTCCATATAGCTTTTACGAATTCGGTCCATTTCAGCTATATCTTTTTCTGTCAGTTCTCTGACTACTTTTGCAGGTCTGCCCATTGCAAGGGAACGCGGAGGGATCTTCTTGCCCGGCGGGACAAGACTTCCAGCTCCTATAAATGCTTCTTCCCCCACTTCAGCCCCATCCAGAATGGTTGATCCCATTCCGACCAGGGCATTCTGATGGATGATGCAGCTGTGCAGAATACATTGGTGGCCAATCGTCACTCCTTCTTTTAAATGCAAAGGCAGGTCAGGGCTTTGGTGAAGCGTGCTGTTATCTTGAACATTTACTCCTTTTTCTATAATTGTGGGAGCCACGTCTCCGCGAATAACCGTATTAAACCAGATACTTGCTTTTTCGTGAATAGATACATCCCCGGTGACTATAGCACCGTCAGCTATGTAGGCAGATGAGTCAATAGACGGCCATTGGCCTTTGTACGGATATATTTTCAATGCAGACACTCCTATTCTGGCAGATGATAATTTCAGTGTACCAAATCTTGCAGTTCCCGTGGGAAGTCTTATACTTATAATTACTTGACGAAAAAGAGTACGAAAGAGAAGATTAAGGAAAATACAGTTAAAAATGGAGGTGCTGGCTGTGTGGAAGCGGGAAGCAGATAAGAATACGGCAAGAGGAGTGTTTGTAATCATCCATGGCGCAGGTGAATACCATGTGCGTTACAAGTGGGTGGCAGAAAAGCTGAACAGCTTTAACTTTCACGTCATTCTCGGAGATTTACCGGGACAAGGAACGAGTGAAGGACCAAGAGGCCACATTACTAAATTTGAAAATTACATAACTGAAATATCAGCTTGGATTAAGGAAGCGGAGTCTTACAATCTGCCGGTCATTCTTCTCGGACACAGTATGGGAGGACTGATTACGACGAGAGCACTGATGGAAATGAAAGAACAATCTCTCCCGGATATGGTTATCCTGTCTTCACCTTGTTTTGGTTTATTTACTACTCCGCCTTTAGCCAAAAAAGCGGTGTCTTATTTGCTGAATAAGGTCACTCCCGGGCTGAAATTTCCTTCCGGCCTTGAACCGGGCTCAGGGACCCGGGATCCTTATATGCGTAAACGGGATGAATCCGACAATTTACTTGTCAAACACGTCAGTATCCGCTGGTACCGCGAACTGGAAAAGGCGATGGCTATTGCCCGCGAGCGTTCAGAAGAGTTCCCCGACGTTCCTCTTCTGCTTATGCAGGGAGGCGATGACAGAATTGTAGATAAATATCACGTGAAAGAATGGTTTGACAAAGTTAAATTAAGTGATAAATATTATAAAGAATGGGAAGGACTTTACCATGAAGTTCTTAACGAGCCTGAGAAAAACCGCGTATTAGCGCACATGCTCGGGTTTGTATTTATGCATCTTGATAATTAAAAAAAACGCCTGCCCATGGAGCAGTCTCCCGGCAGGTTTTCACTTGGATATAGAAACTGACATACTTGAACTCAATGAATCAACCGGAGGAATTTACTGTGAAAATCCCGAAAACATCCTGGACATTAATGTACAACGTTTATAAACAAGTTATCCCAGCTGTTCATGAATTTTTAGATGAATGGAGAAAAAGAGCAGAAACGATTCCTAACAGTGAATTAAGGACACAGGCGATTATGAGTATCGAATCGAAGGCGTTCCATTGTGAAGGCGGCGCGATATATGCTCTACTGGCCGGCAGTCATTTCCGCACAGCTGTCAGGTTTATAGTGGCTTACCAGACAATCAGTGATTATTTGGATAATTTATGCGACCGCAGTACATCTCTTGACCCTGAGGATTTCAGAACGCTTCATCAGTCTATGCTGGATGCTTTAACGCCGGGGGCTTCGTGGAAAAATTACTACGAACTTAGAAACGACCAGGACGATGGCGGGTATCTGGCGGCACTTGTGCAGACATGCCAGGACTGCGTTAAGAGTTTTCGGTCTTATTCAGCTGTTCAGGAGGAGAACCTTTTATTAGCCGGGCTTTACTGTGACCTCCAGGTACATAAACATGTGAAAAAAGAAGACCGGATGCCCAGGCTGACGAGCTGGTTTGAAAAACATAAACGGGACCTCCCGCCAATGGCATGGTACGAGTTTTCAGCAAGTGCAGGTTCAACTCTCGGTATATTCTGCCTGACTGCCTATTCTGCTTCACATTCAGCCCTGAAACCTGAAAAGGCTGCCTTGATTAAAAACGGGTATTTTCCGTGGGTTCAGGGACTTCATATCTTAATGGACTATTTTATCGATCAGGAAGAAGACCGGGAAGGCGGGGATCTGAATTTCTGTTTTTATTATAAAAATGAAGAAGAAATGCTTAAACGGATGGAGCATTTTTTTAAACAAGCGGAAAGCAGCTTACGGAAGCTGCCGGACCACCGTTTTCACAGGCTTATTAACAATGGTCTTATAGCCATTTATTTGGCCGACGACAAGGTTAAAAATGACAGGGAGTTGAAGAATAAAGGCAAACGGCTTATAAGAAGCGGTGGTGCACCGACACTGTTTTTCTATTTGAACGGCTGGATATACCGGCGAAGAAGCGGGACATGAAAAAACTTCTGAAAGCCGCTCCAGGCTTTCAGAAGTAATTACCTTTTCTCAACCGCAATAACAAAAGGCGGAGAATTTCTCTGGTTGGTAAAGCGGTACTCAAGCACATGGAAGTCCTCCTGGGGTAAGGATCGCACAAAAGGAAGCAGTTTGTCTTTTTCAACCTTGCCTTCTTCGTGTCCGTAATAAACGACTAAAACAATTATACCGCCAGGCTTCAGGTGCTTAGTAAGCTGCTCGACAGCACTGATGGTTGTATCAGGGGCTGTGACAACGGTTTTGTCGCTTCCCGGGAGGTAACCGAGGTTAAATACCGCTCCGTCGATGTTCCCTCTGTGAATGTCAGATAAATACGTTTCCAGTTTTTCGTGTCCATTGTGGATGAGCTGAACCTGGCAGTCTGCCTGTTCGGCTTTTACCCGGTTCTCTGTAGCGGCTACAGCATTTTTTTGAACATCAAAGCTGTAAACCGTTCCTTTTTCTCCTACAAGCTTTGCAAGGAAAACGGTGTCGTGGCCGTTTCCAGCTGTCGCATCCACTGCCACCCCGTTAAGGGGGACTGACTTTTTTAAAAGTTCTCTTGCGAAAGGGAGGATGCCTGTTAAGTTCATGGAGCTGAAACCTCCTCATGTTTCCCTGACGGCTGATAGTATTTTCCCTGCCAGCTGTTTCGTTCTTTCATTTCTTTATCAATGCCATTTAATACTTCCCATTTATTCAGGCTCCACATCGGACCAATCATTAATTCAGCTGGACCGTCTCCTGTGAGCCGGTGGACAATCATGGATGGCGGTATGACTTCGAGCTGATCGCAGACAAGTTTAATATAGGTGTCTTTTTCCATCAGGTCAACCAGTCCTTTTTCGTACTGCTTCACCATCGGTGTCCGTTTAAGAAGATGGAGAAGATGTATTTTTATGCCCTGTACATCCAGTTTGGCGACTTCTTTAGCTGTTTCAAGCATCATTTCCGGTGTTTCCAGCGGTAATCCGTTTATAATATGGCTGCAGATCCGGATGTTGTGCTTTCTCAGACGATTAACGCCATCGACATAACATTGGAAATCGTGTGCTCTGTTTATAAGATCTCCTGTCCGGTCATGGGCGCTTTGCAAGCCGAGTTCCACCCATAAGTAAGTCCGCTCGTTTAATTCGGCCAGATACTCTACCACATCTTCCGGAAGACAATCAGGGCGTGTAGCAATAGCCAGCCCGACCACATCCTCCTGTTCCAGGATGCATTCAAACATATCTCTTAATTCCTCTACTGGCGCATAAGTGTTAGTATATGCCTGGAAATAGCCAATGTACTTGCCGGTTTTCCATTTCCGGTGCAGCTTTTCTTTAATGGTGTGAAACTGGGTGACGAGGTCTTCCCGTCTGTCGCCCGCAAAGTCACCTGACCCGCGTTCGCTGCAAAATGTGCAGCCGCCGCTTGCCGCTTTTCCGTCCCTGTTCGGACAGTCAAAACCGCCATCCAGCGGAACTTTAAATATTTTTTCACCGAAATGGTTTTTTAAATGGTAATTCCACGTATGATACCTTTTCTCTCCAAAAAGAAGAGGGTTTTCTTTCGTCATGATGAGTTCATCAACCTTTCACTGGCATTCTTTTAAAATGTCTATAACTTTCTCTATATTATCAGAAGACACATCAAGATTAGTTGTAAAGCGCAGAGCCTGCGGTTTATACTGGATGACCGCCACCCCTTTTTCATGCAGAAGGTGTACCCATTCACTGGCGCTTCTTGAAGACATAGAAGTTTCCGCGATAATAATATTTGTTTCCACTTTGTGGTTTACTGATAAGTCCGTGAAGCGGTTAATTGCATCAGCCAGACGTTTTGCATGCTTATGATCCTCGCTCAGCCGCTGTTTATTCGATTTAAGCGCGAAGAGTCCCGGCGCAGCAAGTACGCCCGCCTGACGGAGTCCGCCACCAAGCATTTTACGTTTTTTGCGGGCAATGTCAATGAATGCCTGACTGCCTGCGAGAATGGAACCCACAGGTGCACCGAGGCCTTTAGATAAACAAAACTGAATAGAATCAGTATATTGGGAGATCTCTTTGACAGAAACTCCGCTTGCTTCTGAAGCATTGAAAAGACGGGCACCATCCATATGGACAGGGATTTTGTGTTTATTTGCCAATTCTTTGACAGATTTTAAATAAGATAATGGCAGCACAGCTCCACCGCTTCGGTTATGGGTATTTTCAAGCCAGATGAGTCCTGTTTCCGGATAATGCACATCATCAGGCCTGATGGCTTCTTCCATCACTTCTAATGAAATCCGGCCAAGCTCATGGGGCAGAATTCTTGACTGGAGCCCGGCAAAGGCCGAGATAGCAGCACCTTCATAAACAAACACATGGGCATCTTCGTCCATAATGACTTCCTGCCCCGGCCTGGTGTGGGTAAGAAGAGCCGCCTGGTTTCCTTGAGTTCCGCTTGTGACAAACAGGGCTGATTCCTTGCCTGTAAGGTCAGCCGCATATTTTTCCAGCTCATTGACTGTCGGGTCTTCTCTATATACATCATCGCCAACTTCAGCTTTTGCCATCATATCTCTCATTAACTGGCTCGGCTTAGTGACGGTATCGCTCCGCAAATCGATCATTTATTAATCCCCCTCGTTGTTCTGCTTTCTATATCCTATCACATGTGGAAAACGTGAAAAATCAGTCCATAGAATAATTATTGAAAGTTAATTGCTAATTTTGAAGTAATCTACTACTATTTACTTAGAGTAACGAAATACTGAGGGGGATCGGAATGCCAAAAGCAATATGGATCTTAGTCATTGGAATGACTATAAATGTCACCGGAGCTTCCTTTCTGTGGCCGTTAAATACGATATATATAAGCCAGGAACTGGGACAGTCTCTGACTGTGGCGGGCAGTGTGCTTATGGTAAATGCGGCTGCAGGTATAACCGGCAATTTGATCGGCGGTAAATTATTCGACCGGATCGGAGGGTACAAAACGATCATAACAGGTGTGTCTATTACGATGGCCAGCGCCTTTTCATTAGCCGCTCTTCACCATTCATTTACAGCTTACGTAGTGCTTTTAATCGGCCTCGGATTTGGTGCAGGTATGATGGTTCCCTGTATGTACGCTTTCGCAGGAGCCGTCTGGCCGGAAGGCGGCAGAAGGCCATTTAATGCCATGTACGTGGCCCAGAATGTCGGTGTAGCCGCCGGGGCAGCCATAGGCGGCCTTTTGGCGAGTGTCCGCTTTGATCTTGTTTTTTTAGGAAATGGCTTGATGTATTTAAGCTTTTTCATTCTCGCGTTCTTTTTCTTTAAAAACTTGCAGGCTGAGGGTAACCGTGCGTCAACTTCCAATATATTTGAACAGACTCAGAAAATTGAAAATCAAAAACGCTTTCAGGCCCTTCTTCTTTTATGCGCAGGTTTCTTAGTCTGCTGGATTGCCTATACTCAGTGGGCATCTACTATCTCGGTTCATACACAAAATCTCGGTATCCCATTAAGTTATTACAGTCTGCTGTGGACCATTAACGGCAGTATGATTATCTTTTTTCAGCCGGTTATCAAATTTTTTATCCAACGCTGGGTTCACTCGCTTAAATCCCAGATTTACGTGGGATTAAGTATATTTATGGTCTCTTATCTTATACTCGCTCAAGCTGAAGTGTTCACTGCATTTGTAGCTGCTATGATTATCCTCACTATCGGGGAAATGTTTGTGTGGCCGGCGGTCCCTACAATAGCCCATCAGCTCGCGCCACAGGGAAAAGCAGGCTTTTACCAGGGGATTGTAAACAGCATCGGTACCGGAGGGAGACTTATAGGCCCGTTCTTTGGCGGACTAATGGCCGATGTGTTCGGTATGGCTGTCCTGTTTTATGTGCTGGCCGCCATGTTCTCCATCTCATTTATAATGACAAAAATTTTCGACCGGGGGGTGCCTCATTTGCAATTCACGCGGACGGCTAAAGAAAAGTCAGTCTCTTAATATAACCGGCGGCAAATCGAAAGGCTTTCCCGTATAGAGCGGTATATAACTCATTTATTTTGGAGATGATGAAGACAACCGTTCTTGACAGTACGGATCAGCATGCATACAATAGCTAATAATGCCTAATAAAATTGTATTTTCTTAAAAATGCAGAAAAGGACTAGTAGTAAGGAGTCCGTTTTTCAGAGAGTTAACGTCTGGTGGGAGTTAACAGCGGTGCCTTATGAACTCGCCTTGGAGTTGCAATTGGGAGTGTGATCGTACCTTTTGCCGTATTGCCGGCGTTAACGGCCTTGAGTGAGTGCAGCTTTTCAGCGCACTAAACGTGGGTGGTACCGCGGGAAGGATGTTTATCAGCCTCTCGTCCCTAGTGATAAAACTAGTGATGAGGGGCTTTTCTGCTTTCAGGCGTTACTGTGGTAAAAATATCAGATAGAGAAACTATGAGGGAGGTTGTTGAATTGGCTTTTAACCATCAACAAATCGAAAAGAAATGGCAGCAGTTCTGGGAGGATAATAAAACATTTAAAACAACTGAAGATCCTTCAAAAAAGAAATTTTATGCACTGGATATGTTTCCTTATCCATCTGGAGCAGGGCTTCATGTCGGGCATCCTGAAGGCTATACTGCCACGGATATCGTATCGCGTATGAAACGGATGCAGGGGTATAATGTGCTCCATCCTATGGGGTGGGATGCATTCGGTCTGCCTGCAGAGCAGTATGCACTAGATACGGGAAAACATCCGAGGGAATTTACTGAACAGAATATTAATAATTTCCGCCGCCAGATTAAAGCGCTCGGTTTTTCTTATGACTGGGACAGGGAAGTGAACACGACTGATGAAGACTATTATAAATGGACGCAATGGATTTTCCTCCAGCTTTATAAAGAAGGTCTTGCTTACGTCGACGAAGTAGCGGTCAACTGGTGTCCGGCACTCGGCACCGTCCTTGCAAATGAAGAAGTGATTGACGGAAAAAGTGAACGCGGAGGGCACCCTGTGGAACGCCGTCCGATGAAGCAGTGGATGCTGAAAATTACAGCTTATGCTGACCGCCTTCTTGAAGATCTGGAAGAACTGGACTGGCCTGAGAGCATTAAAGACATGCAGCGTAACTGGATTGGACGGTCAGAAGGGGCTGATGTCCATTTTAAACTTGCGGACTCAGATGAACAGATCACCGTTTTTACAACGCGGCCGGACACTCTTTTTGGATCTACTTATCTCGTACTGGCTCCTGAGCACCCTCTTGTTGAGGTGGTGACGTCCAGCGAAAAATCAGACGAGGTCAAAGCCTATCAGGAAAAAGTCGGAACGAAGAGCGATTTGGAAAGAACTGAACTTGCAAAAGAAAAAACAGGTGTGTTTACTGGAGGCTATGCCGTCCACCCCGTCACTGATGAAAAAGTTCCAGTCTGGATTGCAGACTATGTCCTTGTAAATTATGGAACGGGAGCCATTATGGCGGTGCCGGGGCACGATGAGCGGGACTATGAATTCGCAAAAGCGTTTGACCTGCCAATTGTGGAAGTGGTGTCAGGCGGTGACCTGTCGAAAGAAGCGTATACCGGAGACGGGGCGCATGTTAATTCTGACTTTTTAAACGGGCTGGAAAATGACGAAGCGATTTCAAAAATGTGTGAGTGGCTTGAGGCTAATGAAAAAGGGAAGCGTCAAATCACTTACAGGCTGCGTGACTGGTTGTTCAGCCGCCAGCGTTACTGGGGAGAGCCGATTCCAATGATTCATTGGGAAGACGGAACGATGGAACCTGTCCCGGAAGAAGAGTTGCCCCTGACTCTTCCTGAAATGGACGAGTTTAAACCATCAGGAACTGGAGAGTCTCCGTTAGCAAATAATACTGACTGGCTTTATGTCACAGATCCCGAGACTGGCAGGAAAGGCCGCCGTGAGACGAATACCATGCCGCAGTGGGCAGGAAGCTGCTGGTATTATTTACGGTATATAGATCCTGAAAATAATGACCAGCTGGCAGACCCGCAGAAGTTAGACCAATGGCTACCTGTAGATATTTATATCGGAGGGGCTGAGCATGCGGTTCTCCACTTGTTATATGCGCGATTCTGGCATAAAGTGCTCTATGATATCGGAGTAGTTCCAACTAAAGAACCTTTCCAGAAGCTGTATAACCAGGGGATGATCCTAGGGGAAAACAATGAAAAAATGAGTAAATCAAAAGGCAATGTCGTCAACCCGGATGACATTATTGATTCTCATGGAGCGGACACTTTAAGATTATATGAAATGTTTATGGGGCCGCTTGATGCTTCCGTAGCCTGGAGCGAGAACGGACTTGACGGTGCCCGCAGGTTCCTTGATCGGGTCTGGCGGTTAATTATAACAGATGAAGGGAAATTAAGTCCTGTAATTGAGGACGCTCAGGGAAGCGACGAGATGACACGCGTCTATCACCAGACAGTTAAAAAAGTAACCGATGATTTTACTGATTTGCGATTTAATACAGGTATTTCACAAATGATGGTCTTCGTCAATGAAGCTTATAAACAGAATAAATTGTCACGAAGCCACCTGGAAGGTTTTGTGAAGCTGCTTTCACCGGTGGCGCCTCATCTCAGTGAAGAGCTATGGAGCCGCCTGGGCCATGGAGATACTCTTGCTTACAGCACGTGGCCTGTTTATGACGAGGCATGGTTAGTAGAGAACGAAGTTGAAATTGCAGTACAGGTAAACGGTAAAGTGCGTACTAAGCTGATGACGGCTAAAGATGCAAGCCGTGAAGATATGGAAGAGCAAGCATTGGCCAATGATAAAATTAAAGAAGAAATAGAAGGAAAGACTGTGCGAAAAGTGATTGCCGTTCCTGGAAAATTAGTTAATATTGTAGCTACCTGACGCTAAAAACGGCTGAAGAGTTCATACTCTTTCAGCCGTTTTTTTGGGTTTACGAGCAGTCTGCCGGTTATAAAAGAATCTATTCTTCTTCAACGACGGCAGCCCTGCCCGCTGTGTAGCCTGTTGAAAAGGCAACAGTAATATTATAGCCTCCAGTGTATCCGTGAAGATCCAGCACTTCTCCGCAAAAAAACAATCCTTTTATCAGTTTTGATTCCATCCGTTTTGGCTGTATTTCTTTCACACTCACCCCGCCGCCTGTTACAAACGCTTTTTCTATAGATAACGTGCCTGTAGCCGTGACAGGAAAAGCTTTCATAAGAGCAGTCAGAGCCCGAAGTTTTTCAGCGGAAATTTGACTGTAAACAGTTAGCGGATCTATATCTGCTGATTTGAGCATGAGAGGAATAAGCCTGTCAGGCAAAAAGCCGGACACGGCATTTTTGACTGCTTTTTTTTGCTGCTCTTTAAGCATTTTAGTCAGTCGTTGAAACAGCTGCTCTTCATTTTCTTCAGGGAAGAGGTCAATTTTAAGAGGGATACTGTTTACTCTGTGTTTCTTTTTTGCTTTAATCACATATTGGCTGCACCTCAATCCAATCGGGCCTGAAATGCCAAAATGAGTAAAAATCATATCTCCCTCATGCTCTTTTATTACTTTTCTCTTTTTTGGATCGATTACAGACAGCCGGACGTTTCTTAAGGAGAGCCCCTGAAGATCTTTCTTTTTTATAAAACTGTCGCTGCATGTGATTGGGACTTCAGTCGGGTAAAGCTCCGTGATTGTGTGTCCTGCTTTTTCAGCCCATGTATAGCCGTCGCCAGTTGAACCGGTATGAGGGACGGACATCCCGCCGGCAGCTACAATCACTTTTCCAGCATGTAAAACTTCACCTGAGGCCAGCTCCACTCCCTTTACTTCTTTATCTTTATCATTAAATATAAGATCTTTAACTTCTGTTTTGGTCCGTATATCAACTCTTAAAGCTCTGATCCTATTTAAGAGCGCCCGGACAACTTCTACAGCTTTATCATTCACAGGAAACATTCTGCCATTATCTTCTTCTTTCAACTGGATTCCCAGCCCTTCAAAGAAAGTGATAATATCTTCATTGTTAAAAACTGCAAAAGGGCTGTACATAAAACGCCCATTGCCTGGGATATGTTTAATCAGTGTTTCTGTGTCAGCCCGGTTAGTTACATTGCACCTGCCGCCTCCGGAAATTGCCAGTTTACGTCCCAGTTTATTACCTTTATCTATAAGCGTCACTTTTGCGCCGTGTTCAGCTGCTGCAACCGAGGCCATAAGCCCTGCTGGTCCGCCGCCGATTACAATTACGTCTGTCATGGAATAACCTCATTTCATTATAGAAAAGACTTCTTATTAATTTTACTTGGATTTTGCCTGCTTGTCCAAACAGGGGAGGCAATTCGGGTTGAATTTTCAGAAAATATCACGATATAGACTCATTTTCAACCATTTATAAGCTTCAGGCTAACTGAGAGCTAATAAGGTAACAAATAGTTCAATATTTTTAATAAAACTCTATTTTATTTCCTAATCTAATGTGGTACACTTCATGTGGGAAAAAAATATTCTATTAGAAAATCGTGAAAGGAGGAGATGCACATGTTTCATAACTTAAAAGAAAAGTTTGAAGCAAAACGTGCCGTCTGGGCAGAGCAAACTCAACAGCGTATTAACGAATATGCCGAGCTTGAAAGAAAGTCTTCATTAATGGAAATGAAAAGAAAAGAAAAACTGCAAACATTATTAAATACGGAGGTTGAGAAATACCTGAGGACGGTTCATCCGACGTTTCTTTTAAAACCTGAAGTCAACCAGGCACTTTTAAACATGCTGCATGCTCGCTCTGAAGGAACGGTTAGCATAAATCTGAGCATGACCAAAGAAATGCGGAAAGCCTATTCGTTTTATCATAATGAATTAAAAGTGTTTATCGATTTACTGGAACGAAAAGGATTTAAGATGGAAGGGAAGGAAGAGTTATTCTTGACTTCATTCCTTGCAAAACTCCGTGAAAACAACTACCGGCTATGCCTCGATGTCTACGGGGACTTTGTACCGGATAACGCCTCGCTGTTTGAAGCTTTTGACCGTTACTTTGATGTAGTAGAAGATGATTTTAAATATGAAAGCGGTAATGTAGACTTTTTTGCTTCATATCTAAACTATAAAGGTATAGCTGATTACATCTGGACTAAAGGCCGTCTTAAGCGTAAATTGAAGCAATACGAAAAAGCTAACAAACATGAGTTCAAGTTGAAAAAACTTGAGCGCAAATTAAGAGATATCAGTTAATCCTATATTAGAATCACCGGCCGGCTGAAAGGTAAACTTTCAGCCGGTTTTTATATTTATTAAATTGTTAGGGAACGCCTCTTAAAGAAGAGGGGCGGAAAGCCGGGTGCCCTGCGCCGCCAGAGGCTTGCTCGTCGCAGGTAAAGAGTGCAACACGGGTAGCACCAACCATACTCCCGCTCCCTCCCTTTCTTTGTCTTTCCCCTTTAAACATGATATGTTAAATAACATGATTAAAGGGGATGAATAATGGTGACTAAATTGCTTTTTATTGGTGCTGGACGGATGGCTGAAGCTATTATTTCCGGCCTGACAGAGGATGAAAATAACGGATTTACCAGAGTGACAGTTTCAAATAAGGCTGATAAAGAAAAACTCGAGAGATTAAAACACACATACGGCGTGGAAGTGAGCAGCGATTGGAAAACAGAAGTAAACAAACATGATGTTATTCTGCTTGCTTCACCTCCGCATACGCATAATGAGCTGCTCAGGCAGCTTTCCGGCATGATAGAGGGTCAGTTTATTATCACTGTGGCGGCCGGAATAGACCCTTCATATATGGAAGTACGCCTTCCGGACAGAACACCTGCAGCGTGGATTATGCCTAATACCGGCGCTCAGCTCGGCCAGTCAATGTCTACGTTTGCGTGCGGTAATTACGTGGAAGAGAATCATAGGAAAATACTTTACAAGATTTTATCAGCCATTGGCGAAGCAGAAGAATTGCCCGAAGAACAAGTTCATGATTTAACAGCAATTACAGGGAGTGCGCCCGCATTTTTGTATGCTTTCGCAGAAGCACTGGAAGAAGCGGCCGTATCTTATGACGTCAGCCCTGACCAGGCAAGGAAGCTGGTGACTCATATGCTTAAAGGATCAGCATCCATGCTTGAAAGAGGTGAGTCACCGCAAACGTTAATGCAGCAAGTAGCCTCTCCGGGGGGCTCTACAGCAGAAGGGCTGAAAGTTCTTGAAAAAGAAAATTTCGGTTCTCTTGTTAAAAAGGCTGTAAAGGCAACTAATGACCATGCCCGTGGCGGAAAAGATTAAATAACTGGAGGTATTTGCATGCTGAAAAAATTGTCCTTATCGACCGGTTCACGTGACGAAATGCAGGATATCACGAACGAGGTGCAGCGAGTTTTAGATGAGAGCGGTGTAAACAGCGGAGTAGTGTATGTTTATTGTGCACACACCACTGGAGGCATCACAATTAATGAGAATGCCGATCCGGATGTTAAGCGGGATATGATTATGCGCTGGGACGAAGTATATCCATGGCATCATGAGCAGTACCGCCATGCAGAAGGAAACACTGCCTCTCATTTAAAAGCAAGTACCGTCGGTGCTTCACAGGCAGTCATTATTGATAACGGAAAACTTATCCTTGGAACATGGCAAGGGATTTACTTCTGTGAGTTTGATGGTCCAAGACAAAGGAATGTATATATTAAAGTAATAGAAGGCTGACAGTTCTGACATTGGATAAAACAGGTTCAGCGGCAAGCTGAGCCTTTTTTCCTGTGTCATTTACTTTTCTCTGTTAAAATCAGCCTCCTCGAAACAAAATGTGATAAAATGCTATCAGTATGCGAAAAAAATGATGTAGGAGTAAGCTAAATGTCTGAACAACAATTAATCCGGGGAACAATGATATTAACCGCCAGCATTTTTCTCTCTAAAATGCTCGGTTTGATTTATGTTTTTCCATTTACAGCAATTGTCGGCCATAAAGGGCTCGCGCTTTACACATACGGATACACACCGTACACAGTCCTGCTGAGCCTTGCTACGCTTGGTGTCCCTCTGGCTGTTTCAAAGTTTGTCTCAAAATATAATGCATTGGGCGATTACAGGACAGGACAGCGGCTTTTAAAATCAGGCTTAGTTGTTATGTCGATTACAGGATTTATTGCTTTTTTAGTTTTATTTTTTCTAGCCGGTCCGATTGCCCATCAGGTGCTTGATCCGGAAAACATGGAAGGGAACACAGTGGCTGACACCATTTTCACCATTCGTATGGTGAGCGTGGCACTGCTCGTGGTACCGGTCATGGCGCTTATCCGGGGGTATTTTCAAGGACACCAGTCAATGGGCCCCACGGCTGTCTCACAAGTAGTGGAACAGTTAATCAGAATTATTTTTATACTTTTATTAACGTATTTAATTATCAATGTCTTTGGCGGAGAATTAGGCATTGCAGTAGGTTTTGCGACATTTGGAGCATTTGTCGGTGCGGTTGCCGGTTTGGCAGTGTTGCTCTTCTACTGGAGAAGAAGATGGGACGGGTTGCAGAAGCAGATTGATGAAAGCACTGTGGATCATCAGATTCCGCTTCCGAAAATGTACAAAGAACTGTTTGCGTATGCCCTGCCTATTTCTTTTGTAGGGTTATCAATTCCTCTATATCAAACAGTAGATTTAATAACTTTTAACCCGGCTATGATGGCCACAGGCATCAGTCAAGCTGTCACGGAAACATATTATGCGTCTTTTACGCAGGCTTCCCACAAGCTCATTCTTATACCTGTAGCCTTAGCAACAGCGATGTCACTAACAATCATTCCTACTGTAACGAATGCCTTTATTAATGATGAAAAAGACAGACTTCAGCGGACGATTACACAGACTTTTCAAATTATATTGTTTTTAACTGTCCCGGCAGCAACCGGTTTAATGGTTCTGGCAGAACCTGCTTACGGAGCACTGTTTGGTTTAGAAGAAGTGGCTATAGGAAGTGATGTTCTAAGGTTCTATGCACCCGTCGCTATAGCTTTTTCGATCTTTGCGGTGACATCTGCTCTGCTTCAGGGCATCAATAAACAAAAATATGCCGTTATTGCTTTATTAGCAGGCCTGGCTTTTAAAGTATCAGGAAACAGCCTGCTTATATCCTGGTTCGCGGCACATGGCGCCATTATTGCAACTGGAACCGGCTATCTTATTGCAATTGCCGTTAACCTATGGGCTGTTCATAAGTTTGCTGAATATAACTTTACCTTTGTGTTAAAGCGGTTTTTACTTATTTGCATATTTACTGCAGGGATGGCGGCTGTTGTCGCTTTCCTGAATTACGGTTTCCAGCAGATTATCCCCGTAAATAGCCGTTGGGACGCTTTACTCATATTAACTGTCTCCGTGGTCGCGGGAATAGCAGTTTACTTAAATATCAGTGTACGTTCCGGGCTGGCCGGTCAAATTCTGGGCCACAGGTTTGATTTCCTTAATAAAAAATAATGACTCATGAAAACAAACAAAAGGTGCTTCGCTATAATTGCGAAGCACCTTTTTAATCCATCCACTGTTCGGCCCATGCCTGTATTTCATCTAAGGCGGGTTCGAGCGCTTTTCCTTTATCAGTCAGCTGATATTCGATGCGGACGGGAGTTTCCGGATATACATTTCGTCTGACCACCCCGGCCGCTTCAAGCTGTTTAAGCCGGTCTACAAGCATTTTATCGCTCATACCCGGAATATTTGCAGAAATATCACGAAACCTTACAGGGCCCTTCAGCAAAACACGGATAATCAGCCCGTTCCACCGTTTTCCAAGCAGCTGAAAAGCAGTTTCAAATTTAGGGCACAAGTTCATTTTAACCATATGATCACTCCCTGGGAGACGTTACCCCTTTGAATTATTGTACCATAATCACTTGACTTTAGTAAGCAGCTGCGATATTATACTTACAAATAGTGAGTAACGTAATAAAATATTGTAAGTTTAAAAAAATAAGAGGTTTATTATTTATCTGTACAAGGAATGCTATCTACGGGTAAGCGGTTTTTCAAGCAATTTAAATCTATTATTATAGGAGTGGGTTAAAGTGACAAAAATTCTTGTGCCATATTACAGTTCATACGGCCATATTTATAAAATGGCGAAAACAGTCGCAGAAGGTGTCTTAGATATAGAAGGTGCGGAAGTTAAAATTGTCCGGGTAGAAGAATTTGAAGCAGTTAAAGCAGCGATGTCCGGACAGGATGCCTATGTAGAAGCACAAAAAGCGCAGGAAGATATTCCTGTTGCCACCCACGATGATTTAAAGTGGGCCGATGGAATTGTATGGGGAATTCCTACCCGTTACGGCTCTATGCCTGCACAAATGAAACAATTTATTGATTCGGCAGGCGCCTTGTGGATGAACGGCGACTTGGAAGGGAAAGCAACAGGGATTTTCTCAAGTACTAATACCATTCATGGCGGACAGGAAACAACAGCGATTACATCTATAGTCCCATTGCTTCACTTTGGACTTATCTATGTAGGCCTTCCTTATGGAGAAAATCCGGAAATGATGACAGATGAGGGGGTTGGCGGTTCCCCTTATTCAGCTTCCACAGTAGCTGGCCCTGATGGAAGCAACGAGCCTGATGAGAGAGATTTAATAATGGCTAAACGTTTAGGGAAACGGGTGGCCACCGTGGCTAAAGCATTAAGAGGGTAAAAATTCATTAAAGTAAATAGAACAAGCCTGAAAAATCTGCTGTGACCATTGTTACAGCAGATTTTTATTATGTATTGAAAATAATTTCCTCTGTCAGTTCACAAGTCTCTTTTAGAGCTCTATCCCTTCTGCTATAATGTAAGAATTAATATGTGCATGGTTGCCTGCGGGTGGCCTATGGAGGTGAACTCCTTGGAAGAGAAAAATGGTAAAAAGCTTTACATAGATTGGTATCTTATAGTAAGTTTACTCCTTCTTGCATTTTTTGGCCTTGTGATGGTTTACAGTGCGAGTTTTGTTCAAGGTTATCAGCATCACGATAATATAACTTACTTCTTCGATCGTCAGCTTCAGTGGCTGGTGATTTCTGCTGTTTTATTCACTTTTTTTATGTTCTTTCCATACCGCCATTTTCGTAAACTGGCAAAATGGATCGTTTTAGGTTCTATATTTCTGCTTCTGTTAATTTTAGTTCCTGGAGTCGGCCACGAGGTAAACGGGGCCACTCGCTGGATCAATATAGGCGGTTTAAGAATTCAGCCGTCAGAATTTGTAAAAGTGGGTTCAATTATTTATTTAGCCTATGTGTATTCAAGGAAACAGGCGTACATTAATAAATTCTTTACCGGAGTTATGCCGCCTTTGATTGTTGTACTGATCTTCTTTGTGCTGATTATGCTTCAGCCTGACCTTGGAACAGCCACGTCTATTGTTTTAGTTGCAGGTCTGATTGCTTTTTGTTCCGGTGCAAGGCTTCTTCATATTATTTCGCTCGGCTCGCTGGCAGGATGGGCCCTGTACCATTACGCCCAATCTGCCCCTTACAGATTAAACCGCCTTCTTGGGCACAGGAACCCGTTTGAACTGGAACAGACGGAAGGATTCCAGCTTGTTCAGTCTTACATTGCGATTGCTCACGGAGGCGTTTCCGGGGCAGGCTTAGGCCAGAGCGTTCAAAAATTATTTTATCTGCCTGAAGCCCATACAGATTTTATACTGGCCATTATCAGTGAGGAACTGGGTTTAATAGGTATTACTTTTGTCTTTCTGTTAATGCTCGTCATCATTGGAAGAGGAGTAGTTATTGGGGCCAGGTGCAAGGATGCTTTTGGCAGTTTGCTGGCGTTTGGCATTGTTTTTCAGCTGGGGATACAGATGGTCTTTAATGCCGGAGCAGTAAACGGGTTCCTTCCTATTACTGGTATTCCATTTCCGTTCCTAAGCTACGGAGGATCTTCTTTAATGGTCACCTTTATCTCCATGGGCATCCTGGCTAATATATCCAGAAGAACAGAAAAAGAACGCCAGGAACGGCTTTATGAAAACGGTGAGGGAACAACAGAAAAAAATAGAGGATATGTGGGTAAAACATCTGCCTCTTATGTAAGATAAATTAGGAGAGTGTTAGTAGGTGGAAACATGCAAGAACGTAAAAGTCCCTTTCAACAGCTAGATTATACACTTCTGTTCTTTTTATTCGTACTGATGTGTATCAGTTTGTTAGCTATATACAGTGCTGCAACTGCTGACCAGTATAATGTCGGCCCCGGCCATTTTATTCAGCGTCAGCTTCTGTGGTTTGCCATCGGTACTGTTCTTATGATGGGGGCCATGGTTATTGATTATGATTTTTTTAAAAATTTATCTATTCCTTTTTATATCCTCGGAATGATTCTTTTGCTTCTGGTTCACTTTTTCGGGATAGAGATAAATGGAGCACAGCGCTGGATCGGAATCGATGGATTATTTCGCTTTCAGCCTTCTGAGTTTGTAAAAATATTCGTCATTATTTCTCTGGCGCATTTAATATATCAGATTACGAGAACCCCCAGAGAAAAGTCATTTACAACTGACTGTATTGTTGTAGGAAAAATACTTGCTGTAGGACTTCCGCCTTTTGGCCTTATTCTTATACAGCCTGACTTGGGCACAGCGCTCGTCATCGGAGCAATCATTTTTATTGCTATTCTGATGGCAGGGGTTACATTCAGGATGATTGGTTTAATTATGTCGCTTGCTCTTGGCTTTATAACATTGCTCGTTTGGCTTCATAACAACTATTTCGCGTTTTTTTCCAACTATCTTATAGCTCCTCACCAGTTAAGCAGAATTTATGCCTGGCTGGACCCTAATGCAAATATAGGAGCGGAAGGGTACCAGCTTTATCATGCTTTACAGGGTATCGGGGCAGGACAGCTTTACGGAAGCGGATTTGGAGCCGGGGTAAAATCACAAAGCGGGGCAATTCCGGAATTGCATACCGACTTTATATTCACAGTGATTGCAGAAGAGTTCGGTTTTGTTGGGGCGACTGTGTTAATTGTTGTCTACTTTCTGTTATTGTATCGTATGGTTATCATTGCCTTTACTTGCAATAACAGCTTTGGCACCTATTTAGTTGCCGGAGTTATCGGGTTACTCGTTTTTCAAATCTTTCAAAATATAGGGATGACAATTGGTCTTGTGCCAATTACAGGATTAGCTCTTCCGTTTGTCAGTTATGGAGGGAGCGCGTTAATAACAAATATGCTGGCCGTGGGGATTGTTCTGAATGTAAATATCAGAACGAGGCACTATATGTTTGGAGAAGAAGAGTAGAAGAAATGAGGGATTCTCGGTGCGTGCTGACAAGATATTAGCCAACATGGGCTACGGTTCGCGGAAAGAAGTAAAGAAACTTTTAAAAAAAGGCGGTTTTTCTGTAAATGGAGAAACAGTTAAAGACGGGAAAGTTCATGTAGATCCTGATAAAGATATGCTTGAAGTATTCGGAGAAAGACTTGAATATAAACAATTCATTTATTTAATGATGAATAAGCCTCAAGGTTATGTGTCGGCAACGGAGGACTTGAAGGAATCGGCTGTCACAGAAATTCTGGAAGCGGAAGATGCTTTATATAACCCTTTCCCGGTCGGAAGGCTTGATAAAGATACAACTGGACTTCTGCTCCTTTCTAATGATGGAAAGCTGGCCCATAAGCTCACTTCCCCAAAAAAGAAAGTTGACAAGACGTATCTCGTTCATCTTGACAGCCCTGTCAGTGAGGAAGATATTGATTCTTTGGAAAAAGGGGTCACACTGGATGACGGGTATGTGACAAGGCCTGCTAAAGTGGAACGTATAGAAGGCAAAGAAGCTGATACCGTTCGAATAACTATTCATGAAGGAAAGTTTCATCAGGTCAAGCGTATGTTTCAAACAAGAGGAAAAAAAGTCATTAGGCTTAAAAGAGAACGTATTGGGCCGCTTTATCTTGATGAGACGCTTGATTTAGGAACTTATAGAGAATTGACAGAGGACGAACTTCAAAACTTAATAAACAGTACGTAATACAGAGAAAACCTGTCGTGAAAAAATCACAACAGGTTTTCTGTCTTTTTTAGGAGACTTTAACTTTTTTATTGGTTGTAGTCCATAACCCTCTTTCAGGACTGACTACAAGGTTATTATATTCCAGTACATTCAAATCCCGCTGGACAGTTCGTTCAGTGATCCCGAACTCCTCAACCAATTCTTTTGTAGAGACGCTTCCTCTTTTACTGATAAAAAGGTAAATGGATTTAATCCGAGTTAACATCCGTTCAGTTGAAGGTTTCAAAAAACCACTCCTTATTTTTGTCACCCGTGTTCAGAGATTGTAAGACTGAATTTAATGGAGACAGGGTGAATGTTTAAAAGACAGCCTACTGAAGTGTCCGGTCATTATCCTTACCGGATAAAGAAAAGCGTCTCAGTGTCTGTAAAAATACTCCACGTCATTTAAAGTGTTTATCTAAGTCTGAGGCCAATATCAATGTGATTAGCTTAAAATAATATGTGCCAAGTCAGAACTCAGACCTCCTGTCTAAGAGGTAAAGTTAAATGTGTCTCCCTCCTTTTCTATATTTTAACGTACGAAAGTGCTTTTAGTAAAGTTATCGGATTGTTAACATTTATTAAGCCTTTGTAAAGATATCTATTCACAGGCTCCCTTTTCCATTACACTGTAAAAGCGTATACTCATATTTGAATTTAAAATGGAGGAAGAAAATATGAATTGGAACAAATTAGTTGAAGAAAGAAAAGAAATTATTGTAAATAATACACAGGAATTTTTACAAATAAAAAGTGTCTTAGACGAAGCAACTGCCTCTTCATATGCCCCTTTCGGTGAAGGGATCCGCAAAGCGTATAACTGGCTGTTGCATAAAGCTGAAAAAGATGGATTTACTGTGAAAGGTCTGGATGGAAAGGCAGCTCACATTGAGTGGGGAGAAGGAGAAGATCTGGTCGGGGTCTTATGTCATATTGATGTCGTACCTGAAGGTGAAGGGTGGACTACGCCTGCCTTTGATGCAGATGTTAGAAACGGAAAAATTTATGCCCGGGGTGCTTTGGACGATAAGGGACCGACAATGGCTGCTTACCATGCCTTAAAATTACTGAAGGACAAGGGAGTGAAATTAGGAAAAAGAGTCAGGTTGATAATAGGAACAGATGAAGAGAGTCAATGGCGGTGCGTCAGTCATTATTTTGACCGTGAGGAAATGCCCACGATCGGATTTGCGCCTGATGCAGATTTTCCTATAATTTATGCCGAGAAAGGAATAGCCGACTTGACTTATAAATTGGATGTGGGGGAAAAACAAGGTCTTATCCGTTCTTTCAACTCAGGCAGCAGGCTAAACATGGTCCCTGATTTTGCTTCAGTGGTTATGAATAAAAAAGAGCTGGGTGCGGCCTACCAGTTAAAAGAAAAATTTAAAAACTATTTAGCGCACATTCAGGCTGAAGGAGGCGTGGAGGATAATTCAGACACCGTGCTGCTGACTTTCCGGGGGCGCTCGGCCCACGGTATGGAACCGGAAGACGGCCTGAATGCGGCGCTGTATTTGGCTGACTTTTTGTGCACTCTGCCTCTTAATGAAAAAGAAAAAAACTTCTTCCACACATTAACTCACTACTTTTTTAATGAATCACGCGGTAAAAAGGCAGGAATTGACCATAGGCATAAAGAGCTTGGGGATCTCACTCTAAATATTGGAACAGTCAAGTATGAAGGAGGAAATAACAGCAGCATTGGCATTAATTTGCGTTATCCTGATGGGGTGATTTTTAACAGTGTAAAGCAAAGGCTGGACCGCATTTTCGCAAGTGCAGGGTTTACTGGAAGTATTATTTCACATGCTCCGCCTCATGCGGTAAGTAAAGACCACCAGCTGATCAGGACTCTTTCCAAGGTTTATGAGAACCAGACAGGCAGTAAAGCTGATTTGATTGCGATTGGCGGAGGGACCTATGCGAGATCTTTAAAAGCAGGTGTGGCTTTCGGGCCGCTGTTTCCTGGCCAGAAAGACGTCGTACACCAGGCTGATGAGTATATTGATATTGATAATCTTGTTAAGATCACGGCTATGTACGCAGAAGCAATTTACGAGCTATGTAACCAACAATAATTATGGAAAGCCAGGGATGTTTAAATGGACAGCCAACAACAGACTTTTTTTAATATGAAAGCTTTTTATTTTTTTGCATATTTCGCTTTTGGAGGTTTATTTCCTCTATTAAGCGTTTATTTACAGAGTGAGGCAGGGCTGAGCGGTTCTCAAATAGGGGTGATAACGTCCATTGGCCCTATTGTTATGCTGCTTACACAGCCGGTCTGGGGGATGTTAAGCGATTATACAAAGAGGCCGAGAATGCTTCTTACAGCAGCTTGTATAGGTGCAGGAGCGGTCGGATTTACGTATTTGTTCGCTGAAGAGTATATCGTATTTGTAACAATTGCTGCCGGTCTGGCTGTCTTCCAAAGTGCTGTAATCCCATTGTCAGACAGTATGGCTATGAATTATGTGTACAGACATGGCGGAGACTACGGGAATATTCGTATGTGGGGAGCAGTAGGTTTTGCTGTCTCCGTCTGGTTAATGGGTAATTTATCAGACTGGTTTGGACAGTCTGTCATCTTCTACGGTTTTGCGGTCGTTTTATTTATAAGCGCCTTCTTTTCATGGGGTATGCCTAAGGAGCAGGTGACTACAAAAGTGGACTTAAAAGGCGGAATGAAACGGCTTGTAAAAGTTCCCGGCTTTATGCTGTTCCTCCTGGTTACCTTTCTCGTTTTCGGCCCGATTATGGCGAATAATTTTTATTTTGGTTTATTGATTCAATTTACCGGCGGTTCACTTGCAGGGGTAGGTTTTGCATTCCTGTTAGCCGCCGGCAGTGAAGTTCCTTTCATGAGGTGGGCAGGGAACTGGATCAGGAAACGGGGCATACTTGTTATTTTATTTGCTGCGGCCTTTGCTTCCGGAATCAGATGGCTGTTCTATGCCACAGGCCCTGAACCGGGTTTTATATATGTGACTACAATCATTCAGGGGTTCAGTATAGGTTTATTTGTCCCGGCTGCTCTTCAGTATGTAACGGAGCTCGCCCCTAAAGAAGTTAAAGCAACGGCTGTAGCCATATACTCAGCTGTCGGTAATGGCTTAGGCGCGTGGTTTTTCAGCATAAGTGCAGGCTTGATCATGGATTGGTACAACATTTTGTCAGTGTATTTATTTTACGGCATTTTGTCGCTTGCAGGGGCTTTATTAACCCTTTGGATGATTAAACAAAACAGATCTGACAACATACAGGCAGCTTCCTGAAGAAGCTGCCTGTAGAATATTTATTCAAAATCAAATAAATCGGTTGAAAGGTAACGTTCACCTGTATCACATGCAATAGCGACCACCACATCATCAGGAGAGAGTCTTTTAGCAACTTGTAAAGCAGCATAACAGGCAGCTCCGGAGGAAGGACCGACTAATATTCCTTCTTCCATTGATAAACGACGGGTCGTTTCATATGCATCTTCATCTGCTATTCTGAAGATTTCTCCATACACTTTTTCATTTAAAATAGGAGGTACGAAACCAGGACTGGTCCCGACAAGTTTATGGGGGCCTGGTTTTCCTCCTGATAGGACAGGCGAACCTTTAGGTTCGACGACATGCACGGAAAGGTCCGGATATTCCTTTTTTAATTCTTCTCCTGTTCCGGTAATGGTTCCGCCCGTCCCGGAAGCTGCAACAAATGCAGACAGCTTTTTTCCAATTTGATTCATACCGTCAATAATTTCAGAAGCTGTCGTGTGCCGGTGGGCATCAGGATTAGCAGCGTTCTCAAATTGCATAGGCATAAAACTGTTGGGAATTTCTTTAACAAGCTCATGAGCTCTATCGATAGCTCCAGGCATTTTTTTATCTCCGGGAGTTAATTCCACTTTTGCTCCGTAAGCTTTTAACAGATTAATTCGTTCCTTTGACATCGTGTCAGGCATGACTAATATTGCTTCAAGCCCTTTGGCTGCTGCAGTCATAGCCAAACCGATGCCTGTATTACCGGACGTAGGCTCAATAATTACTGATTTTTCGTTAATAAGCCCTTCTTTTTCTGCCTGGTCAATCATATTAAAAGCTGCGCGGTCTTTTACACTTCCGCTTGGATTCATAAATTCAAGCTTAAAATAAACCTGGGCTCCTCCTTCTTCAGGCAGTTTCTGCAGTTTAACAAGTGGTGTATCACCTATCAGTTCGGACATATTATTTACTACTTTCATGCGGCTGTTCATCCTTTCCTGGTTATAATAATTTAAAATGTATTATAAATAGTTTTACTTAATCTGGAAGTTAACCCCGGCACAGGCTTCACTCCTGTGGGTGTTCGTCCCTTCTTTCCCCGGAAGGTATATTTTTTTAGTTGGAGAGGCTATCTTAAAGAGCACTGTTAGCTAAGTTTAAAGTCGTATTAAATAGATATGTTTAATCTATATTGTATCACAGCTTTTCAATAAGTATAAAGAGGAGTGAGGAATATGAGCGGCGTGCATACGTTTATAGGAATACCCTTAAGCGGGGAAGTCAGACAAAAGTGTGAGCAATGGCAGGAAAATTATAAATTGGATAAATATTACAAAAAGCTGGTTAATAAACAGGATTTTCATATTACCTTATTGTTTTTAGGTGGATGGGAAGAGGTAAACAGGGTAAAGTTATGGAGAAGACTGGAAGAAAAACTTAGCGGGATTACCAGCTTTACTATCACCTTTTCTCAATTAAATTTTTTTGGAAACAAACGTCAGCCAGGGGTCTTTTACATGGAACCTGAGTTTAAGCGGGACCTGTTTTATCTGCAGAAGGTGATTGAAGAGGAAGCCGCCTCTTTCGGCTTTCCCGCAGAGAACCGCGCTTACCGCCCGCATGCTACTCTGGCTAAAAAATGGAAGAATCCAAAGGCCGAACGTCCAGGCAGCTGGGATTTACCGTCAGAAATTGATAAGAGTAAACAACAGATAAACAAAGTATGTTTATTTCAGATTCACCCCTCAAGAGATCATATGTATGAAGTGATTGAGATCATCGAGTTAGCAGACGGGGTATAAGGAGAGGAGGAAGAACTTTGGGACAGCTCCTAAAATTGTCTGATTACGTTTCACGTTATGAAATAGATATTTACCGTTACCCAGCCCGCTATGTCCGCCTGAAAAAGGAAAGGTGGCAGAGGCTGAAACAGGATTGGGAGAACAGAAAAAAGGGTTACAATGATCTTCCTTTTTGGAATGATTATGAAAAAAAGGATAGTTCAATTATAAAAAAGTCCCTGAGACTTTTTCGCAGTAAAAAGAAGGATATTAAAGAGGAAGTGGACTTACCTTCAGAACAGCAGCTCAGACACCATACAATGGAAGAGCTGAAAGAAGCCTTCAGAAAAGAGCTGTTTGAGTTTCAGGTAAACTGGGCAAGTTCCACCGTCTCAAAAGTATCTTACGTAAAGAAAAGTTACTATTTTGATACTTTATTGAGCTTTTTGCTTAATGAGCTGCCTGATACGTATTTTGTTTTTTACGAGCCGTCCTTTATATTAAAAAATGCACCGGTCGATCTGGAAGTGCTTGTATTGACTCCCTCTGAAGTCTGGCTGATTCATCCACTCCGGGGAAATAACCATACAATTTTCCAGCCTGACTCAGAACGTTTCTGGGTAAGGAAGCAAGATGGAAGGAATGAACGTATATTGCATCCGTTTATTTCTTTAAGGAGGATGAAAACAGTAGTTGAGGGGATATTGTCAGAGAAAGGGTTATCATTGCCTATTCGGACAGCAGTAGTAGCGAAAGACAGCTTCATTGATATGCCAGCAGCAGGCAAAAATATAAAAATAATCGATAAACGCAATTTTGACACATTTAAACAGACTATTTTAAAGAACAAGTCACCTATTAAACATGTACAGTTAAAAGCTGCCGATATCCTTTTGTCCCAAAGCCTGACAACGTCTGAACACAGGCTCTCCGATGGGGAGCAATAAAGGTCAGAATATAAATATTTATCTGTTGAATATCCCCTGGTTATTCTGTATTATAGGAAAAGTGTGCTAATACAGAAAAAGATAATGAAGGTGAAACGTGTGACAGATAAAAATAATCAAGCAGCGTTATCCTGCCAGTCAGGCTGTCAAGTTTATATACGCCATGCGTTTGACTGGAAAGGAAATAAAGGGATTGAAGTGGCTCTGACAGAAGAAGGAGATCCTTTATTTGCTTATTCAGTTCATACAGCTTTAAAAGATCTTGAAGCTTCGTATATAAAAGGGGAAAATCAAAGCGGTTCCTGGAATGATAAATTATTTATTATCCAGCCTGCCATGACTTGTGAAGAAAAACAGGAAGTGGATGACTCTCTTGTTAATTGGGCTTCCAAATTATAAAAAACACTGGAGCAATTTATACTCTGCCCCAGTGTTTTTTTTATGGCTGTGTTCAAAATTGTAATATATCTGCCGGTAACATTCGGACATTTTCCAGAGTGCAAGCCCCGGGCTCCTGCGGCCCGTCCTTCAGAAGGGAAGAGCTTGCCACTTTATTAGTTCAGCCTCTGATTTCAGTTTAATTTCCATATCTCGGAGGCGTATTCTCTGATCGTCCTGTCGCTGGAAAATTTTCCCGAGTAAGCAATATTAGTGACGCTCATTTTCTGCCACGTCTGTTTATCCCTGTAGGCCCGTTCGACTAATTCATGTGACTCAATATAAGGATCAAAGTCTTTTAAGACGAAGTATGGGTCATTATGATAAAGTATATTATAAAAAATATCTTTGAATTCAATTTCTTCAGCACCGAACTCTCCATGATTTAACTGATCCAGGATCCTTTTTACACGGTCGTCAGTATGATAGATATCCTTAGCTACGTAATTTCCATTCTGGTAATAATCTAAAACTTCTTCGGCATTCAGCCCAAAGATAAATATGTTGTCTTCTCCCACAAGGTCTTTAATTTCAATGTTTGCTCCATCAAGTGTCCCCAGAGTGATTGCACCATTCATCATCATTTTCATGTTTCCTGTGCCCGAGGCCTCTTTACTCGCTGTAGAGATCTGTTCACTTATATCTGCTGCTGGTATTATTTTTTCGGCGAGGCTCACGTTATAATTTTCAAGGAAAATGACCTTCAGTTTATCATTGATAGACTTATCATGATTCACAATGGAGGCGACGTGATGGATCAGCTTAATCACTTCTTTTGCCAGATGGTAGCTCGGAGCTGCCTTCGCTGCGAAGATAAATGTTCTTGGTGTCAGATCAAGTGAAGGGTTATCCTTTAACTCATTATAAAGGTAAATAACATGAAAGATATTCAGTAACTGCCGTTTATACTCATGCAGCCGTTTTATCTGGACATCGAAAATAGATTCTTCGTCGACAGTGAACCCTGTTTTTTCATGAATTAAATTAGCAAGGGTTTGCTTATTTTTTTGTTTCACGCGGTCAATTTTCTCCAGGAATGGTTTATCATTCGAATAACGCAGCAAACTGATCAATTTATTCGGTTGTTTTATCCATTGAGGGCCTATGACATCAGTTATGGCCCGGGACAGACACGGATTGACCTGCAGGAGCCAGCGCCGGTGAGTGATTCCGTTAGTTTTATTATTAAAACGGGAAGGAAAAAGGGTGTAGAAATCCTTCATTTCTTTCTTTTTAAGAATTTCAGTGTGGATTCTCGCTACCCCATTGACGCTGAAGCTTCCGACGATAGCCAGCCTGGCCATATGTACCTGGTCATCGGCGATAATCGCAAGTTCCGGAATTTTCTCACGCAGTTCCTCGTGGTCAAACCAGATACCCTGGCAAAAGCGCTCATTTATTTCATCAATGATCATATAAATTCTCGGAAGGAGGTTTTGAATCATTGAGACAGGCCATTTCTCCAAAGCTTCACTTAAAGTTGTATGATTCGTATACGCTATGACGTTTGTCGTTACTTTCCATGCCTCATCCCACTCAAACTCTTCTTCGTCCATTAAGAGGCGCATCAGTTCAGGAACCGCGAGACTGGGATGTGTATCATTAATTTGAATAACAATTTTTTCAGCCATCGAGAACAGCGGAAGATCATATTCTGTCTTAAATTTCTTTATAATTCCCTGAATAGTAGACGATACAAGGAAATATTGCTGTTTTAACCTCAATTCTTTTCCTTCAAAGCTTGAATCATCCGGGTACAAAAATCCCGAAATTTGTTCTACCGAATGGGTATGATCGAGATGGTGGTAATACTGGGAATTAGGACCGGACAGGAAATCGGATGTTTCAGGAGAAATTTCAGCACTCCAGAGCCTTAAAGTGTTGACCACGTTATTCTGATAGCCGGAAACCGGCACATCATAAGGAACAGCCATTACTTTGTCAGTCTGCTCATAGCTTGCTTCAAATTTCCCATCTTGTTTTTGATGGAGGTGTACTTTGCCTCCAAACTGAACTTCTACTGCTTCATCAGCTTTTCTTGTTTCCCATGGATACTCTTCTTTGAGCCAGTAATCAGGCAGCTCAATCTGGTTCCCGTGTATGATCCTCTGTTCGAAAAGGCCGTATCTGTAACGGATACCGCTGCCGTGGCCGGCGTAACTCAAGGAAGCGATGGAATCGAGGAAACAGGCGGCCAGCCTGCCCAGGCCGCCGTTCCCTAAGCCAGCATCATGTTCATGTTTAAAGACCTCTTCAGGATTCCTTCCAAGTTCAAGCAAAGCTTCCTTGCACGTATCAAGAAGACCGCAGTTTAACAGGTTGGTTTCAAGGAGCCGGCCGATCAAAAATTCCATAGAAAGATAAAAAACCTGCTTTGTTTCGTTTTGCTGATATCTTTCCTGAGTATCCAGCCATTTAGGGATCAATTCATCTTTAACAATAGAGGAGATAACATAATATAGGTCTTTGTCGGTAGCATCTTCCAGATATTTTCGGCGTTGACGAGTCAGCTTATTTTCCAGAAGATTAATAAAAGCCTCTTTGCTGTATTGGTTCATTACGTTCACTCCTCGGGTGCAGTTTCTGTTTCAGTCAGACCGCTGTAGATGCCGGCATAAGCCTTTGCAGATTCTTTCCAGCTGAACTGGCTTTTATTTACATTTTTAATAAGTTTATTCCAAAGGTCGGGCTGGTGATAAATACTTAAAGAATAATTCATAACTGATAATAAATCATGAGCATTGTAATTAGTAAAACTGAATCCGTTGCCCTCGCCTGTTATTTCATTAAAAGGCTGGACCGTATCTTTTAAGCCGCCTGTTTCACGCACGATCGGAACCGTCTTATACCGGAGAGCAATAAGCTGGGACAGGCCGCACGGCTCAAATTTAGATGGCATAAGAAAGAAATCGGCACTTGCATAAAGCTTACGGGCAGTCCCTTCGTCGAATTTAAGCAGAGTCGCCATTTTACCCTGATGCTTCCATGCCAGGTGTTTAAAAGACTCTTCAAATTCATACTCTCCCGTACCAAGGATTATGACCTGGACCTCCTGTTGTAAAAACTCGTCCAATATTCTTTCAAGCAGGTGGAACCCTTTTTGTTCGACCAGCCTTGATATGGCGATATATACAGGAATGTCACGATTGACATGCAGTCCCAGTTCCTCCTGAAGCGCTTCTTTGTTTTCTTTCTTTTTTACCCGCGAATGACTGTAATTAACTGGAATGTTAGGGTCTTTCATCGGATTATAATCTTCAGCATTAATCCCGTTAATTACACCTGATAAATCAGCATCTCTTTCTCTGAGAAGGGGATGGAGGCTTTCTCCATAGAAAGGATCCTTAATTTCTTCGGCATAGCTGGGACTTACTGTCGTTATCTTGTCAGCGTGAAAGATTCCGCTTTTCATGCAATTAATCATCCCATTCCATTCAAACCCTCCGAAGTGTTCTAAAGGAAGCTGAATAAGATCATTAAAAGCATGGTGAGGCATGAGCCCCTGGTATTTGATATTATGGATGGTAAAAACTGTTTTTAAATTGCCGGGATGAAATATTTTTGCAAAGGCTACGGCTAAACCGGTCTGCCAGTCATGTCCGTGTAAAACGTCTGGTTCATAATCAATATGCTGAAGGGCTTCAATCACAGCTCTGCTGAAGAAAACAAACCTTTCACCATCATCGTAATAGCCATATATCCCTTTTCTTGTATAGTAATAATCATTTCCGATAAAGTAATAGGTGACTCCCTCATGATTTAGTTCATAAAGGGAGGCTTCCTGAGAGCGCCAGCCGACCTGTACTTGGAAATCAGCTGTTTTTTCCATTTGTTCTGTCCATTCCGATGATATTTCATCATATAAGGGCAGAACGACCCTGACTTCGCAAAGGTCTTCACTCTGGAGGGCCTGGGGAAGAGATCCAATAACATCGGCCAGCCCTCCTGTCTTTACAAAAGGGGTACATTCTGAAGCAGCAAATAATATTTTTTTCATCCTGAATCTCTTCTCCTTTTATTTAAATGTTTTTACGTTTAGCTACAACAAATGGTTTTTCTCTTGATCCTATAAAGGTTTGGCCGGCGGATATATGGACGTCTTTATCAAGAATGACATTTTCCAGACGAACGCCTTCTTCTATTGTGCAGCGCTGCATAATTATTGAATTCTTTACTTGCGCTCCTTTTCTTACTTTAACGCCTCTGAATAATATACTTCCCGTGACTTCACCGTCTATAACTGAACCATTTGCAAGCATGGAGTCGGATACCTTCGCTCCTTTTCTATACTTAACCGGCGGTTCGTTGCTGATTTTTGTTCGCACAAACTGGTTTTTAAAAAAGAGAGCTTTATAATTTTCAGGACGAAGTAAATTCATATTCTGTCTGAAAAAGCTTTCTATGGAATTTACAAAAGCGCTGTAGCCTTCGTAACGGTAAAACTGGACATTCAGCCTGTGAAGGTTTTCCTTTATTCCGTTAAAGAAGAAATGGTCTTTATGATAGGCGATACATTCGTCAACCAGTTTCATTAACACATCTTTTTTGATAATATACACCCCTGTAAACACGTGGGGGTTTTGCTGGTCGTTAGTTAAATTATGGATTTTTCCGTCCTCATCATGCTCTACCCGGAGTTGGGAAACATGTTCAGGCTTAAATTGATTTACCCTGGTAGTGATGCACGTAACATCCGCATCGTTTTCAAGGTGATGATTGAAAGCTTTCTCATACCGGGCGTTTGAAATGAACTGGCTTCCGCTGATTATCACGTGATTAGCTTTTGAACGGTGGAAGTAATCCCGGTTATTATGGAAATGACGTAAATCTCCCCGTGAAATATCGGTTGGATCATTCCAGTCCGGAGGAAGGATGAACAAGCCTCCGTGCCGTTTGGCCAGTTCCCAGTCTGAGCCTGTTCCTAAGTGGTCCATAAGTGAACGGTACTTTCTATTACTGAAAATAGCTACTTCTCCTACGCCTGAATTCACCATATTTGAAAGAGTAAAGTCGATTAAACGGTAGCGTCCGGCAAAAGGAACAGCAGAACCACACCTGAAATAAGTCAGTTCTTCCAAAAAGTCATATTCATGTTCAATATTAATTAATCCCATTAACGAATCCATATGGCAGCCTCCTTTATTATTCCGTTACAAATTTTTCAATGTTCTCTGAATTTACGACGACAGGTTCATCATACTCTTCGCCATTAATAACGGTCCCGTCAGGTATAGTTACTTTTTCCATAACTATTGCCCTGTTTATGGTGCAGTTGTTGCCGACTTTCACGCTGGGATGCAAGATAGATTCTTTAACTAAGGTATTTTCACCCACATCTATGCCTTCGAATAAAATGGAATTTTTGACGATTCCGCTGATCCAGCACCCTGAATTAACGAGAGAATTATCTATCTCTGCATTAGGCTCAATAAATTGCGGCGGATAGTTGGAATCGTGAGAGTAAGTCCGCCATTCCTTGGAGTTTAAAGACAGGGATAAATCTTCTTCCAATAAGTCCATGTTCGCTTCCCAATAACTTTTAATTGTTCCGACATCTTTCCAGTACCCCTGGAAACGGTAAGCGAACAAGCGTAAGCCGTCATTAAGCATAGCGGGGATAATATCTTTCCCGAAATCATGACTTGAACTGTCTGATGCTTCATCGTCTATTAAGTACTTGCGCAGCGTTTTCCAGTTAAATATATAAATTCCCATTGACGCCAAGTTACTTTTAGGGTTTTGGGGCTTTTCATCAAATTCATATATTTCAAGGTTTTCTTTAGTATTTAATATACCGAAACGTGAAGCTTCATCCCACGGCACCTCTATGACTGAGATGGTTGCTTCTGACTGTTTTTCTTTATGATGGTCAATAAGCCTCTGATAATTCATCTGGTAAATATGGTCGCCTGATATGACAAGGACATATTCAGGGTCAAACTGATCAATAAATTGCATATTTTGGGAGATAGCATCGGCCGTCCCTTTATACCAGCTGCCTCCTTTTTGGGCAGTAAAGGGCGACAAAATGGATACACCATCGTGTTGACGGTCCAAATCCCAAGGTTTCCCGATTCCTATATGCTTATTTAATACCATGGGTGAATATTGGGTTAAAACACCGACGGTATGAATTTTTGAATTTGTACAATTGCTTAATGTAAAGTCTATAATCCTGTATTTGCCGCCAAACGGGACTGCAGGCTTAGCCAGATTTTTAGTAAGCAAACCGAGCCGTTTGCCTTCCCCGCCTGCAAGGAGCATTCCAACGCATTCTTTTGACATTTAAGATTCCTCCTCAATTTTTTCTTTATCTATTTTTTTATAAATGGCTACAGCTAATGGGGGGATGCTGATTTTAATATGGTTGTCAAAACTGTGCCACTTATCAGAAAAACTAAAATGCTTGTCTGCACTAATCTGATTGGAACCGCCAAATTTTTCAGAATCGGAGTTGAATATTTCTTCATATGTTCCCGGAGAGGGGACGCCTACTTTATAATCGTAATAAACATTAGGAGTGAAATTACAAATAATAATTAACTGATCGCTGTCCTGCTTGCCCTGTCTTATAAAAGCGACTGTACTTTGATCAATGTTATGAGGGTCAATCCACTTGAAGCCTTCAGGGTCGTGGTCCAGTTCAAAAAGAGCAGGTTGAGATTGATAAAATTTATTCAGTTCTCTTACATAGGTAAACATACTGTGATGAAATGGATAATCAGTTAAATGCCAGTCTAATTGTTCTTTATCTTTCCACTCTGCATACTGGCCCAGCTCACCTCCCATAAATAAGAGTTTTTTCCCGGGATGAGCCATCATATAGCCGTATAACAGGCGCAGGTTTGCAAATTGCTGCCACTGGTCTCCGGGCATCTTATTTAACAGCGAGCGTTTACCATGCACCACTTCATCGTGTGACAGAGGCAGCACAAAGTTTTCAGTGTGAATATACATAAATGAAAAAGTTAATAAATTATGGTGCCATTTCCGGTAAAGAGGATCATGCTCCATATACTCAAGCATGTCATTCATCCAGCCCATATTCCATTTGAAATTGAAACCAAGTCCACCGCTGTGTGTGGGGGCAGTTACTAAGGGGAGATCAGAACTGTCTTCAGCCATCATTAAGACAGAAGGAAAGTATTCGAACACGATCTGGTTCAGTTTCTTTATAAAAGCAAACGCTTCAAGGTGATCGTCTCCTCCATACGAATTGTAGACTTTTTCTTCATCTTCGTTTTTATCAAAATTTAAAGACAGCATGCTTGCTACTGCGTCGACGCGGATTCCGTCTATGTGAAATTCTTTTAGCCAGTAGACTGCATTAGAGATCAGAAAACTTTGGACTTCCTGACGGCCGAAATCAAATGTGAGAGTTCCCCATGATGTCTTTTCAGACTTTCTGGGATCGGCATATTCAAAAAGCGGCTCTCCATCAAACTGTCTCAAGCCGTGATCGTCTTTACAGAAATGTCCGGGCACCCAGTCTAAAATAACGCCGAGTCCCTCCTGATGACATTGGTCTACAAAATATTTAAAGTCATCAGGTTTGCCGTAACGGCTCGTTACCGAATAATACCCTGTGATCTGGTAACCCCAGGAAAGATCATAGGGGTGTTCGCTGATGGGCATGATTTCGATATGCGTATATCCTAAATCTTTCACATACGGGATGAGTTCATCTGCGAGTTCCCTGTATGTGTACAGGTTGCCGTCAGGCTTTTTCTTCCATGTGCCTAAGTGGACTTCGTAAATATTTACAGGAGATTTGTATGGGTTATAGAGTTTTTTGGTTTCCTGCCATTTTTTATCCTTCCATTTATAAGGGGGGGCATTGCCCGGAGTTAATGAGGCAGTGGCAGGGCGCAGTTCCGATTGGGCTGCGTAGGGATCAGATTTTAACCTTCGTTTCCCGCTGGCATGGATGATTTCGTATTTATATGGGCTGTCTGGTGGAATGTCAGTTAAAAAAACTGCCCAGAGGCCTTCTTTATTTACACGTTTTAATGGAGAGTCCGAACCGTCCCAGTCATTAAAATCTCCGACTACAGAAACAGCGGATGCGTTTGGAGCCCATACAACGAAGCGATAGCCTTTTCTATTTTTCCATTTGATTTCATGGCAGCCCAGGAGCTTGTAGCTGTGGTAATGGGTTCCCTGATGAAATAAGTAAATATCTTGGGGTGACAGGTTATAATCCATCAACATGTTCCTTTCTTAAAAAAATGACCTGAAAAATTGACGCACATCAATGTGCAAGAGAATAAATATGAGTAGCACCGTGTTATACTAGTTCTCTTTTATTATGCCAGGTTCCTTTAATATAACTTAAAAATTGTAAAAATTGTGTGAGTTTTTCAACTTATTTTCGAACAATTATAAAGTAAGGGCTTTCATGAAGATTGTACTTAATTACGGATAAGGTATAATAGAAAATACTGCTTTTCAAAGTTCGTTTGAATAAAGGTTAGGATTAGAAATGAGGGATGCACCATGGATCGTATGACAGCATGGATAGAAGATCGGAAATGTGTCGAGCTGAAAGGAGAGGGGGCCGGACGGTCAATCCATTCAGGCGATGCGGCGGTTATTAAGGGAAAGAATATACTCATTCCTTTATATGCCCATCACGTGGATGTGAATCGGGTAATCTTGCATTCTACAGAGGATCTGCCTCTCGGAACAGAAATGGAATTGGAATGTAAAGAGGTTATTGCTCCCGTATATGCGGGTAAAGTAGTCCGGACAAAATGGTTTGACGATTTATTTAATGCTTCGGAGGAAATTCTTGGAGCAACTTACCAGCCGGAATATTCGACTTTCAGAGTATGGAGTCCGGTGGCTGTCGAAATGAGCCTTAATCTTAACGGAATCTCCTATTCTATGAACAAGAAAGGTAATGGCGTTTGGGAACATACAGTGGCTGGGAATTGTGAAGGTGTGTTGTACTCATTTTCTGCAAAAGTCAATGGGAAAGTGATAGAAGCATCTGATCCTTATGCTAAGGCTTTAACAGCTAACAGCACCTCAGCAGTTGTGGCTGACCTTGGGAAAACAGACCCGGAGCACTTTCGCACGTACCCTAAACCTGAATTAGAACATTTACAGGACAGTTCAATTTATGAAATCCATATAAGGGACGCTACGATCCATAAGGAGAGCGGGGCGGCTGCTAAAGGAAAGTATACAGGGCTGGCTGAACCAGGGACAAAAACAGGTAATGGGTATACGACGGGTCTTGATTACATTTCAGAGTTGGGAGTCACTCACGTTCAGCTGCTTCCCGTCAATGATTTCGCAAGAGTGGATGATTACAAACCTGAAAGCGGGTATAACTGGGGATATGATCCTTTATTTTATCAGGTTCCTGAAGGGAGTTACTGTACGGCCCCGGCAAATCCGTATAATAGGATAACCGAGCTGAAGGAATTAATTAAGTCCTTTAACCTTAAAGGACTTTCAGTCATCATCGATGTGGTCTACAACCACGTGTTTATTATGGAAGAATCACCGTTGGAGAAGCTTGTACCCGGCTATTATTTCCGCTATCACCTTGATGGCTCGTTAAGCAATGGGACGGGTGTCGGCAACGATTTAGCAACTGAAAGAAACATGGTAAAAAAGTTAATATTGGATACAGTCGATTTCTGGTTGTCAGAGTACCGGATAGACGGGTTCAGATTTGATTTAATGGGAGCTATGGATATTGACACGATGAAAGAGATTTCAAGACGGTGCAAGGAAGAAAACAGGCCTATCATGCTTTTAGGAGAAGGATGGGAATTGCCAACTGCGCTTGAAAGAACAAGAAAGGCAACAAATTTCCAGTCTGGGCTTATCCCGGATGTTCGTTTCTTTAACGACTTATTTCGCGATTCGTTAAAGGGCAGCCTGTTTGATTTTGATGACTATGGTTACATTAATGGAAAGGGGAGGTTTATTGAAAGGCTGTCCCACCTTGTTAAAGGGTCATGCATGAGCGGAGAAGGCCACCCTCCTTTCGTTCAAGACGTAACGCAAACGGTTAATTATGTGGAATGCCATGATAACCATACACTATGGGACCGGCTGCTAATCACTAATTCCCATGAGAATGAGTTAGACAGGATGGAAATGCACAAACTGGCGACAGGGTTGACGGTACTGAGCCAGGGCATCCCGTTTCTCCATGCGGGGCAGGAATGGTTCCGTTCGAAAAATGGAGATGGAAACAGCTATATTTCCGGCGATTTGGTAAATCATCTGGATTGGATGGAGAGAGAATTAAATAATGAACATATTCAATATGTCAGGGACTTATTAACTATCCGGAACAAATATCCTGTTTTTAGAATAAGATCGGCCCCTGAAATAACCAGGCGGCTTCATGTGCTTGCGACACCAGCACCTGTATTTGGATATACGCTGCTTGGGAAGGAATACGACTTTTGTGTGTTTGTAAATCCAACAAAAAAACGTTATCAGCTGAAACTCCCATCTCCAGGAAGCTGGGAAATACTTTTGTCCAGTAAAGGAAAGGATTTCCGGTCACACACTATTATTAAAGGGGAATTTACAGAAGTGGAACCTTATGAGCTGATCGTCACAAAAAAATCACGACTTTAGTTGAAGAAACAGCAAATCTTATTTACAATAGTAAAAGACTTTTAATCCTGTAGAGAAGCAGAGATTAGACATAGGATTAAAGCTATGAATGAAAATGAGGGTGAAACGATTGGAACATTTCATGGGTGAAGGGTGGCAGCTTCGGCCTGCCGGTGGTGCTACCGGTGAGGCTTATATTGCTGAACAAGGGAATCAGAAAATATTTATAAAACGTAATTCTTCACCGTTTTTGGCCGTTCTTTCCGCGGAAGGGATTGTTCCTAAACTATTATGGACAAAACGCCTTGAAAACGGAGATGTGATCACTGCTCAGCGGTGGGTGGACGGGCGAGAATTAAAATCTTACGAGATGAACAATGATCGTGTAGCCTCTTTATTATCCAAGATCCATCAGTCCAGGGATTTACTTGATATGTTCAAGAGAATGGGAAACCATCCGCTGACACCTGAGCACATTCATTATAAAGTCAGCAGAAAAAGCGCTGAAATTAATATACAAGACCCTTTCGTAAAGGATGCCTTAAAATGGCTGGAGGATAATCTGCCTGAATATAGTGAGGATAATTATGTGGTTTGTCATGCAGATGTTAACCATAATAACTGGATCAGCAACAGTGAAAACCATCTTTATTTAATTGACTGGGATTGTGCCCAGGTTGCTGATCCTGCTTTGGATTTAGCCCCATTATTATACGTTTATATTCCGAAGAAAGACTGGGGATCCTGGCTTGGCACTTATGGTGTCGATATCACAGAAGCTCTCGTTAAACGTATGCAATGGTATATGGTAGGCCAGTGTATTGAAAATATTCTTTGGTACTGGCAGCGAAATGAATTTAATGATATTGCTAAGTGGTCGGAACTATTAAACACTATTCTTCATGAAGCAGGCCATCATACGAGTTAAAAAGAACCTGGCAATCACGGTGTGATTTATGCCCAGGTTCTTTTTTGTCGTATATTTTTTTAGAGGCATATTTATCTGTAATGACTACTCAGTACGGTTTATACTGTCGACCTGTTGAATCCATGAATTTAACTCAGCAGAAGAGACAGTTGAATGCTGGCCTTCTTTATCGTGCTGATAAGCATATTGCTCAACGGACAGCAGTAATTCTTTGAGTTCTGCCGATATAGCCCCGTTTTGCATTAGGGAATTGACCAGACTCTGCAGCTGGTGAAATTCATCATGGGATCCGTAATGCTCGCTTTGCTGGTTTTCAAGTATGTCTTTTAAAAGCTCAAGTTGATGGTGATAACTGATAGACATTCATTAATCATCCTTTCCATTAGAAAGAGTCTCCTATGGACAAAGGATGTGGAAAAACAGAAATTTTATACAAACAAATTAAATTTCTCTTCCTTTACGCTGTTCATAATCAAAAGTAACCTTTCCGCCTCCGTCAATTAATAATGATAACTCTTCTGTCCAACGGGAGAGGTTCAGTTTGTGATATTTAATTAGTTCATTCGTTTCCTTGCTTTCTTTTGCAGTTTCTATAAAAGCGTCAATCTCCTGGATCGTCCCTGAAAAATTGTCGTTTAGTGGTTCTTCTTTTAAACTTTTTATTATTCCTTCTATTTTATTAATTTCATCTTTAGTACCCTCTTCCTTTTCTTTCAGTTGTTTTACAAGTGATTGTAATTGCTCCAGAATCTGATAACTGACCATATTTAATTCCTCCTTTAAAAAGTGAGTTTCAGCAAATATCTTGTTATTATGTTCCCTTTGCTGGAAAATTTACACATAATTCTATACATTTTAAATTTTTATTTATTAAAAGCCGTCTGACGTAATTGATTTTTTATGATATTCTTATTTTGTAGTTTTAGATGATGGATAATAATGGAGTGTGAAAATTGATATGCGTTTACGAAATAAGCCCTGGGCCGAGGATTTTTTAGAATCACATCCGGAAATAGTAGAAAGTTCACCGGCCGGGTGGCATGGAAGATGGAAAGAAAAGTTTGGTAATGACAGCCCTTTGCATGTAGAGGCAGGCAGCGGGAAAGGGCGTTTTGTGACAGAAATGGCAAGGGCTCATCCAGAAGTTAATTTTATAGGTATAGAAAAATATGAGAGTGTGATTGTGACAGGGGTGGAGCGGGTTTTAGAAAATCCGGTTTCGAATGTCCTTTTACTTCAGGAAGATGTCCAAGAATTGACTGATTTTTTTGAAGAGGGAGAAGTGGACCGGCTTTATATTAACTTTACTGACCCATGGCCTAAAAATAAGCACGCCAAAAGAAGGTTAACGCATGATAATTTTTTAGTTAAATATAGAGATGTTTTAAAAGAGGATGGAGAAATTCACTTCAAAACAGATAACCAAGGGCTGTTTGAATACTCTCTTGAGAGTATGACTCAATTCGGGTTCCAGCTTAACAATGTAAGTCTAGACTTACATAACAGTGACATAGAGGGCAATATCATGACAGAATACGAAGAAAAATTTTCAAAAAAAGGAATGAGGATTTACCGGCTGGAAGCAAGCTTAAGATAATAATCTTCGGAAGGCGGGATGGATATGGCAATGGAACAGTTCAAAGTGGGAGATGGTGTGACACTGACATGGTTAAACGGAGGTGTAACACATATGGATGGAGGAGCTATGTTCGGTGTGGTGCCAAAGCCTCTCTGGTCCAGAAAATATCCTGCAAATGAGAACAATCAAATTGAATTAAGGAGCGATCCTCTCCTCATTCAAGCTGATGGAAAGAATATTTTATTAGAGTCAGGAATAGGCAACGGCAAACTGTCGGAGAAAGCAAAGAAAAACTTTGGCATTACACAGGAAGCTAAGCTGGATGAATGCCTGGGCCAATTAGAATTAACAAGAAATGACATAGATGAAGTCCTCATGACACATATGCACTTTGACCATGCCGGCGGGTTGACTGTATGGAAAGATGACGAGCTGGTCTCTGCTTTCCAAAACGCTGTCATACGTGTGCAGGAGACAGAGTGGGAAGAAATGAGGCATCCTAGTATTAGATCTAAAAATACGTATTTTAAAGAAAACCGGGAAGGCATTGCCGGTCAGGTCGAAACGTTTAAAACTGATTATGAAGCCGTTCCGGGCATAAAACTTATTCATACCGGGGGCCACAGTGCCGGCCATTGTATTCTTCATATTTCACGAGGCGGCAAAGAGCTTTGGCATATGGCGGATATTATGCCCACTCATGCTCATCAGAATGTCCTGTGGGTACTCGCCTATGATGATTACCCTATGGATTCGATAGCAAAAAAACAGGAATACGTTCTGCCTGCAATTGAAAAAGAATCCTGGTTTATTTTCTATCATGACTATAAATACAGAGCGGTCAGATGGGACAAGTCAGGGAAAGAATTACTGGGAAGTGTTGAAAGAAACCGAAGCAACGAATAGAAAAACTGCTCCAGGGCCTTAAAGCCCAGGAGCAGTTTTTTGATTAGCTTACTCTTTTGTGAAGTTACCAATCACGAATCCTTCTTCAGCATCTCCCTTGCCTATGAAGGCCACAAGTGCATAGTCGCCAGCATCAAGGTTATTATAAACGCCCGAAGCATCCAATGTTAAATCGTGGTCTCCCTGAGAGAGAGGGCCGAATGTATCAACATATGCTACAGGAGCAAATCCGGCAGTGAAGATATACATTTCTGCATAATCCACATCACGGTTAAGGTTCATATAAAACTCTATGTTTCCATCTTCAGTGACAGAAGTGATTCCGCCGTAGCTTAAATGAGGGTAATCAGGATCCATCACAAACAGAATGGTAGGCACTTCAATCACTTCATTACCTCGGGAAAGAGTGATCATTCCTTCATAATAGCCAGGTTCAAGGGCGCCTGCGTTCACTTGAACGTTCATGTTAACTTTCTGGCTTCCCCCTGCTTTAACATTCAGGTTATTACTCGTATTGACTCTAATATGGTTATCTCCATCATAGATGTCTACGTCAATTGAGTATCTTTTTCTTTCATCAGACAAATTCATGACTTCAAAATGCTGTCTTTCTGTCTGGCGGCCTTTTTCTTTATCGAAGACGCCGAAAGAATATGATCCAGGGCTTACAAGCGTTTCAGCAGTCAGAGCTTCAACCACTCGGATACTGCCGGCTCCCTGAGTATTAAATGGGTAAACATTCCCATTCTCGTCATAAATGGATTCAGCTGTGTTCATTAACGCAGCTTTGACTTTATCAGTTCCCCAGTTAGGGTTTTTCTCTAATAAAAGTGCTGCAGCTCCTGCTACGTGAGGCGCTGACATGCTTGTACCTTGTAAAGAGGCATAACTTTCTCCAGGGAATGTGCTTACAATATCGACACCTGGTGCAGACACATCAGGCTTAATCATCCACGTGGCATAAGCTGGACCGCGGGAAGAGAAATCAGCGACCGTTTCTCCAACTTCCCGGTCAAATTGAATATCAAAAGTGACTTCATTGTTTCCGGTTTCTAATTCTTCAACCATTTTCTGGCCATCCACATCGTCCAGCTTTAGTGTTGGCACAGCCATACCAGGAATAACGAACGGCATTTCGCCTTCAGTGTTATTGTAGATAACTGCCCCCACAGCTCCTGCAGCAGCGGCGTTCTCAGCCTTATCAACGAAAGCAATCTCCCCACGCTTAATTAAAGCGATCTTGCCTTCTACATTTACGCCGTCAAAGTCTCCAACTCTGCCAAGGCCGGCATCGACAAATTCATACGTTTCTCCATCCAATGCCAGAAGCTCCTCATCTTCATCGAAGCCCATGACTTTTGCTGTCGGATACTCAACACCGTCACTTGTAAAAAGGTCAGCTTCGTAAAGATTATAAGGAAGCTGTGTGGCGCCAACTGAGATGGCTTCACGGCTCGTACCAGGAGAACCGACAGTCCAGTTGTCTGGCCCGCTGTTTCCGTTTGAAGTTACAGCTACTACGCCTTCAGCCATTGCCCAGTCAAGAGCGATAGAAGTAGCCCAGTCAGGGTCGTTTACTGTATTTCCTAAAGACAGGTTCATGACATCAGCTCCGTCTTTAACAGCTAATTCAATTCCTGCTACGACATCAGCTGTCGTACCGCCCTGCGGTCCAAGAACACGGTAGCCAAGCAGGCTGGCGTCAGGTGCAACCCCTTTAATGTTTCCATTAGCAGCAACGGTCCCTGCTACATGCGTACCGTGGTACTGACCTTCCCCTTCCTGCGGATCGTCATTGTTATCGACAAAGTCATAACCTTTGTAGTCTCCAAAAGCATGAGCCAAGTCAGGGTGTGTATAATCAACCCCTGTATCAATGATGGCTACTGTGACACCTTCACCTGTAATTCCTAAGCTTTCCCAAGCTTCATCAGCTCCAATAAAAGGAGCACTGTCCATCATTTCAGGAGAAAACTCCTCATTAGAAATTTCTTCAGGAGAAAATTCGGTAGCCTGGTAAGTCACAGACGGATAAACCGCCTGAACTCCGTCCAATTCAGTTAGCTGCAGCACTTCTTTTTCAGATAAAGTTAACGCGATACCTGAAAATAAATGGTCGTATTCTCTTTCGACTTCACTGTCTGGAATAAGAGCTGCAATGTCGCTCTTTAACTGCTCGCGGCTTTTTTTCAGGTTAGCTTCAGATTGTGCGACCCCTTTATGTTTCGCTTCAGTTATAGAAGGTTCATCTAGCTGAACCATTACTGTAATCTCTTCAGAAGAATTAAAATCATAGCTTCCTTTTAGTTCTCCAAGACTCTCTGATTTTTGTCCCGACGCTTGTCCAGTCTGAGTAAAGCCGGATGCCAGCAACACCAGAACCATGATCATTAAAGCTGCTTTTTTCTGTAAAAAACTTTTCAAAAAGACCCCTCCTAAATATTTTTTGACGGAAACTGAATAAAAAAGTCACCTCCAGAAATTGGTTATGTATACGAGAGCTGGAAAACCCTCTCTATAAATTATTTCGTAAAACGAGATTTTTTTCTTGAAACAATTGGATTATTATTCTGAATTTTACAAACTATAACAAATTTATAGAAATACTGATATGACAACTTTAAGGGTCTTTAGGGCTATTTTTTTATGACTGGAATGAAAGGTTAGTATAGTATGAAAGTTCTGAAAAATAAATAAAAAAATGAAATATTTAAGGGAGAAATGAAAAAAAGTTTTGAAGAGAACGAAGAAAATTAAATATTAAGGGAGGATATTAAATAGTGAAAAAAAGAAATAGGCCGAAGGGTTTAATTAAATGCGGGTCTTTTGAATAAAAAAGCCTGCCGGAAAACTCCGGCAGGAGAAAAGAGAGTTAATCTTCCTGTTTATTTAAAGCGAGGACTGCACCAGTTGAAGCATCTACAAAGAATTCATAGGCTGCCATTTTACCGTTCTCCTCTGAACATGTAATCCCGCCCCGGTAAACATCATAGACGAGCTGGTCCTGTTCAAACTCCTCGGTAATCATATGTACCCATGACCCTTCAATGGTTCCAAGATGTGTCGTTTTTCGTTTTACTGATTTCAGTGCTTTTTCCGGTGATAATTTTCCATCTGTCTTTTCCAATTGATTTTTAGCCAGTATAGTTACTGCGACCCCTGCGCCAACACCAGCTGCGAAACGTTTCCAACCCATAAAGCACACCTCTTTCTTAAAATATACTTCTGTAGTTCTAGTTCCCAATATTAGTATATCGAAACTAATAATAAAAGCCAATCTTCCAGTTAATTTTTCCATAAAAGATAATTTTCATGAGAAAGATAATTATTTCGTTTGCCGAAAAAAGTGGAAACCATTCAGACAATTCGTTAAAATAAAAATAGCTTACATAACAATTTTCAGGGAAGGAGATTGAAAAGATATGAACAATGAAACATACAAAATGTTTGAAACATTAACACAGCTTCCGGGGGCACCCGGTTTTGAACATCAAGTCCGGGCGTATGTAAAAAAAGAATTGGAACAATACAGTGATGAAGTGATCCAAGACCGCCTTGGAGGGGTTTTCGGAGTTAAAAAAGGAAATGAATCAGGCCCTAAAGTAATGGTTGCCGGCCATATGGATGAAGTAGGGTTTATGGTGACGTCTGTAAATGAAAAAGGGCTGATCCGGTTCCAGACTTTAGGCGGCTGGTGGAGCCAGGTCCTTCTTGCACAGCGGCTTCAAATTATAACTGATAATGGCCCTGTCACGGGGGTCGTAGGCTCTATTCCTCCACATCTGTTAGATGAGGCAAAGAGAAATAAGCCAATGGAAATAAAGAACATGTATATTGATATCGGTGCGGATAATAAAGAAGATGCGGAGAGGATCGGTATTAAGCCGGGCCAGCAAATTGTGCCTGTTTGTCCTATGGAGACGCTTGCTAATGATAAAAAAATTCTGGCCAAAGCCTGGGATAACAGATATGGTGTCGGTCTGTCGATTGAACTGTTAAAAGAACTGAAAGATGAGAAGACCCCAAATATATTATATTCAGGAGCGACGGTTCAGGAAGAGGTTGGACTGCGCGGGGCTCAGGCTGCAGCTAATATGATTAAGCCCGATATCTTTTATGCTCTCGATGCCAGTCCTGCAAATGACGCATCAGGTGAGAAAGATGCTTTTGGCCACCTTGGCAAAGGGGCATTATTAAGAATATTTGATCGCACAATGATCACTCACCGGGGGATGAGAGAGTTCATTCTTGATACAGCCGAAACGAATAAGATTCCATACCAGTTCTTTATTTCCCAGGGCGGCACAGATGCCGGCAGGGTGCATATTTCCAACAGCGGTGTCCCTTCAGCAGTAATAGGCATCTGCTCAAGGTATATTCATACCGCTGCTTCAATGATTCATGTGGATGATTATGCCGCTGCCAAAGAACTGATTACCACCCTTGTAAGACAGACAGACGAAACGACTTTAAAAACGATCCGGGACAACGTATAAATAACGATTCTCTTATCCTGAAAATCCCGACTGCTGATCGGGATTTTCTTTTGACTGTAATCAGCAGGTGTGGCATGTTATGGGCGAATTTTTTGGTTCAGACATTAGGGGTCAGACCCCCCAGATGCTGGAAAAAAGAAAGGGGGCATGGAGTGATGAAAAAAGGGTTGTATGTCGGTTCTGAAAATCCGGCTAAAATAGCATCGGTCAAAGAAGTATTCGGTAAAGACTTTGAAATACGAGGTGTTTCGGCTCCTTCGGGCGTATCGAGTCAACCTGCTTCAGACGAAGAAACAATGCAGGGAGCTGTGAACAGAGCAACATATTTAATCGCCAAAACCAATGGGAAATTAGCTCTCGGTCTTGAAGGAGGAATAATGACTCTTAATAAAGGCTTGTATTTATGTAACTGGGGGGCTCTGGCCACTGAACAAGGCGGGTTGTATTTGGCCGGAGGAGCAAGAGTACCTTTGCCTGAATCTGTCGTAAAGCTCCTTCAGGACGGACTTGAACTTGGAGAGGTAATGGATATTTATACGAAGCAGCAAGACACCCGTAATAAAGAAGGTGCAATCGGGGTACTGACTAATGGACACATTACCCGTTCGCAAATGTTTGTTCATATAAATTTTATGCTTAAAGGGCAGTATGAAAAATCTCTTACATACTGATAAGCATTCAAAAAAACCAGCTTTCAAACGGAAAGCTGGTTGTTCTTTCACTACTCAAAAATATATGAGAGAGCCTGCAGGGCCTGATCAGTATTTTCTACTGTAACCTGAGCTCTTTCCGAGAGTTCTTTTAGCGGGTGGTGAAGCTCTTTAGGTCTGACAAGTATGAGCGGTTTATTTAATGCGACAGCGGCGGCAGCATCTGCGGCACTGTTCCACTGCTTATACTTTTCTCCGAAAAGAGCAATAACAACATCAGATTTTTCCAATAAAACTCGCGTTCGTAAATTGTTAATTTTAGAAGCAGCTTCATCTTTGTATATGTTGTCGGGCTGCTCCCCAAGAATCTCTTCTCCTATGTTATCAGAGCGGTCATGGTTCTCCATAGGACCGGTAAAAGAGACAGGGAGGTTTTTAGATTTCGCTTTTTCTTTCACTTCCTCCCGCCAGTTATCATGGATTTGGCCAGCTAAATAAACAGTTAATTCCATCTTATCCCTCCTTAGCAGCATTACTTACATTCTACAATTTTCCCGTTAATAAAAAAATAAAAACAAACATTTTTCACGGCAAGCATACCCTTGATTGAGTGTGTTATTATTAGAAACGATATAGAACAGACGCAGGACAGCAGGTGTGCAGCGGTGAAAGGAGTTCCTGATGAAAGAATTTCTGAAACGAAAAGGAATTGAACCATCTTTCCAAAACTACGTCATTAATGCATTAAGTTATATGGCTTTAGGGTTGTTCTCCTCGTTAATTATCGGGCTGATAATGGAAACGGCAGGCACCCAGCTTGGGGGCCGTCCGGGCGGCCAGCTTTTAGTCCAGATGGGGGAGACTGCCATGAGTCTTTCCGGACCGGCTATTGGAGCGGCTGTTGCCTACGGGCTTGGGGCGCCTCGCCTTGTGCTGTTTGCAGCTCTCGTAAGCGGGGCTTCAGGAGGGGAAATGGCTGGACCTGCCGGGAGTTTTCTGGCAGCCCTCATTTCAACTGAAATTGGAAAAATGGTTTCCCAGGAAACTAAAGTGGATATTATCGTTACTCCTTTCGTTACAATAGCTGCTGGTGTCGGCACGGCTTTAACAATTGGTCCGCCGATTGCAGGAGGTATCCGGCAATTTGGTTCCTTTATAATGTGGGCGACAGAGCAGCAGCCATTTGTAATGGGAATACTGGTTGCAGCCCTGATGGGACTCGCGTTGACCGCGCCTATTTCAAGCGCTGCCATCGCTTTTATGCTTGAGCTGGAAGGGGTAGCAGCAGGCGCAGCGACTGTAGGATGCGCCGCCCAGATGGTCGGATTTGCAGTAAGCAGTTTCAGGGAAAATCGATGGGCCGGTCTGTTGGTATTAGGAATAGGTACATCCATGCTGCAAATTGCAAATGTAATTAAAAACCCATTAATTCTTATTCCGCCCACCTTATCCGCGGCCATACTCGGCCCCGCTGCGACAATGGTTTTTGTAATGGAAAATAACGCAGCCGGAGCAGGCATGGGGACGAGCGGCTTTGTAGGGCAAATAATGACGGTTCATACGATGGGGAGCGGAACTCCGGTTCTTTTGAGTATTCTCTTGCTTCATTTTATTGGCCCGGCTTTACTTAGTCTGTTATTCTCAGAGTGGCTGAGAAGAAAAAATCTAATTAAGTATGGAGATATGACAATCGAAAAATCTTAGGAGGAATTAAGATGGAACAAATTACATCTCTTGATCATTACAGTAAAGTTATAAGGGAGAAGGGGAGTGTGCTGATGTTTTCGGCAGGCTGGTGCCCGGACTGTGTAGTTATAGACCCGGTGATGCCTGAACTGGAAGAAAAGCATTCCGAATTGGGTTTTTACAAAGTTAACCGCGATGATTTTATAGAACTGTGCCAGGAGTTAGACATCTTTGGTATTCCAAGTTTTATTGTTTTTAAAAATGGTGAAGAGGCCGGCCGTTTTGTGAGCAAGGATCGTAAAACGAAAGAGGAAATCGATTCTTTTATACAGGAAGCTAAACAGAAGTAATCCTGCAGAGCAGCTCCGTAACGAGCTGCTTTATTACTGAGAGCCCGGTCACTGCCTTTGCCTTGAAACAAGCAGAGAAATTGGAGTTGATCGTTTCCCATGATAAAATACAGATGTACTGGAGGGAAGAACTAATGAAACCGATTCAATTAAAGCGTGAAATTGAAAAACAACTGGATAATGAAAACTGGGTTACTTCTTTCGACAGAGAGCAGGAAACTTTAAGAATTATAGATAAGCGGGTAGATAAAGGTGTTACAATTAACTTAGGAAACCTTGCCCCTAGAATGAAAGAAAATAAAGACCAGGTATTACAGGAGACATTGAAAACGATTAAAGAAGGGTTAAGACTTTTAACTGCCGAAGTCAACCTCGCAGGGAATGAGCGCCATATTTTTCCTGTGATCAGGGCCACTTCTTTTCCTACTGAAACAAAAGATGGAAGAAAATTAGTGTTTGCAGACCACACCGCTGAAACAAGAGTATTTTACGCCGTGGATCAGGGAACGTCATATTCCTTGATTGACGAAAACATGCTTGAAAAGGATAATAAAACCTTAAATGAAATTCAGGAAGCTGCCCAGTTTAATCTACGGTCATTGAAGCACACGATGAAAGAGGACAAAGTGGCAGGGAATACTTTTTATTTTCTGAGTATGGATGATGGCTACGATGCGAGCAGAATCCTGAATGAATCTCTGCTTAAAGAAATGGACGAAAAAGTTCACGGACAGTTAACCGTAGCTGTACCTCACCACGATGTCCTTATTTTCGGGGATATTCAAAATGAAACCGGGTACGATGTACTTGCCCAGATGGTTTTTCAGTTTTTCTCGGAAGGAAGAGTACCTATTACGGCGCTGCCGTTTATGTATGAGGACGGAGAACTAGAGCCTATCTTTATACTTGCACAGAAAAAGCCGAAAGAGACGAAAAAAGATTGATGAATTATCTGTTCACAAAAGTTATTATTAAGTAAGATAATAAAGAATCGCCCTTCAGGTGGTTCTTTTTCTTTATCCTGAAATAATAATTTTGCATTTCTAATTGGAAAATAGGTGATCAATATGAAAAAAAGCTGGAACGAGTATTTTTCTAAATTAAAACAATGGATGTTTCCGGATGAAGAGAAGTATGAATCGGTAACTGAAAATAAAAAGAGGATGATTCACATTCCTCATAAACAGGTTATTAATAAAGAAGAATATGATGTAAAAATGATACACCAGTATCCTAAAAAGGGAACGTTTCGTTTCCCTCTCATAGAGGACGAATCTCCCGAACCCCCTGCATTGAAACAAAATAAAGACTCTGGTCCAGAACCTGATGTTTCTGAATTTACAAGGAAAAAAGAACAAAAAGAACAAAAAGGGGCAAAGGACGAAAGACAACCTAAAAAGAAGTTTCAGGGAGAACATTTTAAACCCCAAACCATTCCTTCGCCTGTTTACGGGTTTCACCCACGCGAAGAGAAGCGTAATTCTAAAAAAGAAAAACGGGAAGAAGACAAAAATGAAGATATTGCAGGATTTGCTGATACTGAGGAAACACTTATACAGGAGACTGAAAAGACAAGCGAACCGGCTAAACCTTTCGTCCAGGAAAAAGAGGTGGCGGTTCAGAGAGAAACGAAATCCACAAATAGCGAAAACCTCTCTTACGGGTTAAGTGATATGACTTTTACTTCAGAAAAAGACTACACACCTAATGAGAAAGGATTACCAAAGATCCAGGAACATCAAGGAAGTGAAAGATCAGAAGGCGGGGCTCACGAAGAGGAAGAAACATCAGCCAATTCTTCTGATCCTGAACAAGAGCTGGCCGGGCTGATGCACAAAAAGAGAAGTTCACGTGGAGACGGGCTGAACGAGACCAGTCAAGAGGCCGGTTTATCTGAAACATCCGCCACAGCAGAAAATGCTGCAATCAGCGAAGGTTCACATCATTTTAATCAAGGGAACAGCTACGCATTCCCGCCTCTCAGCTTACTTGACCTCCCGGCAGAAAAATCTTTAGAGGATGACCGGTGGCTAGAGGAAAAAACGCAGCAGCTGAATGAGACGTTTGAGTATTTCCGTATCCGAGCAAAAGTAGTGGAAGTCACTAAAGGACCAAGTGTGACAAGGTTTGAAGTTCAGCCTGACCCAGGTGTTAAAGTAAGTAAAATAGTAAATCTCTCAGATGATATAAAGCTGAGCCTTGCTGCGAGAGAAATCAGGATTGAAGCGCCTATTCCTGGAAAGAATGCTATTGGAATTGAGGTGCCGAACGAAGTAGCTGAACCTGTGCATCTAAGTGAAATTCTCCGTGATGCCGCTTTTCAGAAGCAAACTTCTCCATTGAGTGCAGCCATGGGGATGGGAATATCAGGAGAAGCCATCGTGACTGATTTACAAAAGATGCCGCATGGGCTGATTGCAGGGGCCACAGGTTCCGGTAAAAGTGTGTGTGTCAATTCCATTCTTACAAGTATATTATATAAAGCAACCCCTGATGAGGTGCGCTTATTGTTAATTGACCCGAAAATGGTTGAACTGGCTCCTTATAATGAGGTGCCGCACTTGGCGGCTCCGGTAATTACAGACCCTAAAGAGGCAACTAAAAGCCTCAAATGGGCTGTGAGTGAAATGGAAAACAGATATGAAAAATTTGCGAAAGCAGGAGCCCGTGATATCTCCCGGTATAATGAAAAAATGAAAAAATCCGGTAATGAGAAATCTGTTTTACCTTACCTCCTGATTGTTGTGGATGAGCTTGCAGATTTAATGATGGTGTCACCGCAGGAAGTAGAAGACTCAATTTGCAGGATTGCACAGAAGGCCAGGGCGTGCGGCATTCATTTACTGGTTGCTACACAGCGGCCTTCCGTTGACGTTATAACAGGTTTGATAAAAGCAAATATACCAACAAGGGTAGCGTTCTCTGTTTCTTCCCAGGTAGATTCCCGTACGATCCTTGATGGAAGTGGTGCTGAAAAGCTTCTGGGCAGAGGAGATATGCTGATGCTGGAGAATGGTTCTTCAAAGCCGTTGAGAGTTCAGGGCACCTTTGTTTCTGATGATGAAATAGAGCGGATAGTTGATTATGTCAGCAAGTCTCCGGCTCCTGGTATGCTGTTTGAAAAAGACGAATTAAAGGAACAGACGCCTATGGAAACAGAAGATCCGCTATTTGATGAAGTATGTGAGTTTGTTGCGGAACAGCAGGCTGCTTCAGCTTCACTTATACAACGTCGCTTCAGGATGGGGTATAACCGTGCAGCAAGGTTAATTGACGATATGGAGGCGAGAGGATTGGTCTCTCCTCAAAGAGGCAGTAAACCCCGTGAAGTTTATTTGACAAACCATGACTATAAAGAGGAGAATATATAAAAAGATAATTAATACTACACATGCAGCTTCTTTTTTTATACAATGTGTATGTATTGTTTATAATATTCCACACAATTTCATAAGGTAAGAGATCCGTGAGAGCTTTTAAGGGAACGAAGAACCACGAAGAATGCACTACAGCACGATTCAATTCCTCGATTTCGTCGGCTAGCACGATTCACGCGAGATCGAACTAAACCAGGGAGGGATGTTCTCATGCAACAGATATCTTTGGAAAATTTGGTTCAATACGTATCTCCGCAGTGGCTTCACCTTTTGAAAATGGAAGAAAGGTCCCGGTCTATTGTATTGCGTAACGGGCTACAGAAATTAAATGAAGAAGATGTCGCAGAAATTATGGAAGCTGTGATTCAGGAATACGCTAAAGAAACCCTCTATCATTAATTCGAAGCAGGGATTTTCAAGGAGATTAGAAATGAAAGAAATTCATCTGAAACTTCAAGGGAAAATTAAACGTCTGACGAATAAAACATTTAAATTTGATGAAAGAGTGGGAGACGGCTGGTTCTCCGCTGTTTACTTTTTAAAAACAAAAGAAATTGCAGAAAAGTACAAGTCGGATAATATCGTAACTATGCAATTCTTTCAGAAAAAACAAGCTGTATTATGCGGCACCGATGAAGTGATCGCCCTATTGGAAACCTTTGCCGTAAACCCTGATGAGCTTGAAGTTCATTCGCTTGAGGACGGCGATAAAGTGGAACCGTTTGAAACCGTTCTGACCATCAGGGGGCCTTATCAGAATTACGGTTTTCTTGAAGGAGTAATTGACGGTATTTTTGCAAGGCGTACTTCTGTGGCGACTAACGTATATGAAGTGGTAAAAGCTGCTAAATCTTCCGGCAATGAAAAACCGGTTATATTTATGGGTGACCGGGACGATCATTTTATGATGCAGGCCGGTGATGGCTACGCTGCATACATTGGAGGATCAAAAGCCCAGGCAACCCATGCAATGAATGAGTGGTGGGGAAAAAGAGGGATTGGAACAATGCCTCATGCTTTGATTCAACTGTTTGAAGGAGACGTGGTTGAGGCCACAAAAGCCTATAAAGAAACTTATCCGGATGATGATTTATTAGCTCTCGTTGATTATAATAATGATGTTATCACTGACTCTTTAAAGGTGGCCCGTGCCTTTGGAGACAACCTGGAAGGCGTCCGGGTCGATACGTCGAATCATTTAATTGATAAATATTTCACCCGGCATCCGGAAGTACTCGGCACCTTTGATCCAAGAGGAGTCAATCCACAACTCCTTTTTGCTCTTAGGGAAGCACTTGATGAGGAAGGGTTTACTCATGTTAAGATAGTGGCTTCCGGGGGCTTTGATGCTAAACGTATAGAAAGATACGAGCGGATTGGCGCACCGGTGGATATGTACGGGGTCGGCAGCAGCCTTCTTAAGGTGAATATTGGTTTTACAGGTGATAATGTTAAGCTGAACGGGAATCACGAAGCGAAAGCAGGACGAAAACTCCGGGAAAATCCGCGTTTACAAAAAATAACATTCGGGCAATAATCAAAAAGCTGTTCAATTGTTTACCAATGAACAGCTTTTTTCTCTTGTAATTTTGGAAAGTTAAAGGCATCAGGTTTCCAAAATTTCGTCATATTTATGGCAGCTTTTTTTATAAAAAGATGGGTGACATGTTAGTGTAAAAGAGAATAGAGGCGAATCCACTGAATTGGATTCCTATGTCTTTTGGATGGTACTTAATAAAAGGAGTAAGTGATAATGAAAGGAAAAAGAGCAGAGTTTCTGATAGATTTTAAAAAATTAAAAAAACAAAAACAAAAGCGGATGGATGAGAACTTTGCAGATTTATATGACTGGATGTTTACTTATGTGCAAAAGGAAGCAAATCTAAGGGAGAAAGTCCGCGCGAAACATCTCTTCCGCCATAAACTGGACCTGAATGACACAGACGAATTGGATGCCGGGCTTCATCTGCATTTTGAACACTGGCTCCTGTTCGATTACGTAACAGTTGTGGGTTCGAGACTGCTTGATTTGTTTGTGCGAACAAAACAGGATAAAATGTCTAAAACAATGCTGGAAATTTGTGGAATATTAATGGTGATGCACCTCGAACCCGTTCGGGTGAATAAGATAGAAGAAAACCACATTTTACTGTCCCCATTTTTCAAAGAGAAAAACAGCCAGATAAAAGCTGAACCTTATTTATTCAGACCTGATATAAAAGAGGGAGACCTGATTTTAGCAAGAACTGCCACGATAGGGTTTGAGAAGAGAATTATAGGCCCGTGTATAGTTATAGACCAGCGTTTTGAAAAAGAGGCAGCTGCCCGGCTTGAAGAAAAGTATAAGGAAGGGCATGAAGAGTACCGCAGGTATTTAAAAGAGTATGGGATTGATATGCTCAAGTATCAAAAAGTAAGATGAACGTCCGGTGTCAAACGAAGTAAAATATAAAAGAGACAAAGAAGACACGGAGTTTAATGGTTCTGCCTATTCATTTTTGATATAATGGTCTAACGTAAAACTTTAAAGTGGTCAATTTGGAATAAAATACAAAAAATAATGTATCATAACTTTAAAAAGCAAGTTATATTCGCTGGTTGTAAGATCTCAATATAATCGTGGAGGTTTAATGATGACAGTTTATCATTTTATTGGTATTAAAGGCTCCGGGATGAGCGCCCTCGCGCAAATTCTGAGTGATATGAAATACAAAGTTCAGGGATCCGATGTAGAAAAAGTATTTTTTACGCAAAAACCTTTGGAGAAAAAGGGTATTCCAATTTTTCCTTTTGAGAAAGAAAATATCCAGGAAGGTCAGACAGTCATTGCATCACCTGCTTATAATAGTGACAATGCAGAAATACAGGCTGCGTCTGAGCTGAACGTCAAAGTTCATTCCTATCCTCATTTTTTAGGCGATTTCATTCAAAATTTTACGAGTGTGGCCGTTACAGGGTCTCACGGTAAAACTTCGACTACCGGATTGCTTTCTCATGTTATTGGAGAGGCTAAACCGACGTCTTATCTAATTGGGGATGGGACAGGTAAAGGCGAGGAGAACAGTGAGTATTTTGTGTTTGAGGCATGTGAATACCGCAGACATTTCCTTAATTACCACCCGGATTATGCGATTATGACTAATGTGGACTTTGATCATCCAGATTATTTCAAGGACGTAGAGGATGTATTCAGCGCTTTTCAGGAAATGGGCAGACAGGTGAAAAAGGCGATTATTGCCTGTGGAGACGATGAATATCTGCAGCAGCTGAATGTCCAGGTGCCTGTTCTTTATTACGGCCTGAGTGAGGAAAATGACTTTTACGCTAAAGATATCCGAGCCGATAAAGAAGGTACACATTTTGATGTTTATATCAGAAGCTCATTTTATGGTTCTTTTACTATTAATGGGTATGGGTCTCATAACGTCCTGAATGCTTTAGCTGTTATCACTTTATGCGATTATGAAGAAATTGATCTGCATAAAGTGCAGGCCCAGTTAAAGACATTTGAAGGGGTGAAACGGCGTTTTACTGAAAAAACGCAGGGAAGCCAGATTTTGATCGACGATTATGCCCATCATCCAACAGAGATATCTGCCACTATTGAAGCGGCTCAAAAAAAATATCCGGAAAAAGAAGTTGTGGCCGTATTCCAGCCTCATACCTTTACCCGGACAAAAGCTTTTCTGGATGAATTCGCAGAGAGCTTAAGAGCTGCTGACCATGTTTATTTATGTGATATTTTTTCTTCAGCCAGAGAAAAAGACGGAGAGCTTTCTATTGAAGATTTACTTGAAAGAATTCCGGGAGCCTCTCTCATCCAGGAAGAAAAGATGGATATTCTGCATAAACATGAAGAAGCTGTACTTATTTTTATGGGAGCAGGAGATGTGCAGAAGTTTCAGGCTGCTTATGAAAAAACATTTTAACAGGTTAAGAGTATGGCGCGAGGCTGGACAAAAAAATAGTAATCAAAAAGAAAGCCGAACAAAATTTTCGAATTTTTGTTCGGCTTTCTTTTTGAGAAAAGGAGTGATTTCAGTCCGCCAGGCGATCTTTGCCGAGGAGCTGAAGAGATGCCTGCGGCAAGCGAGTGCATTTATGAACCTCATCTCATCTTATGGTCTATTGTGAATTCATTCTTCGGTTATTCTGGATTTAATTTAGTTTTGTCCGAGCTTCTTCTATCCGTTTAAACATTGAGGCTTTACCAGGACTGGAGCTGGTTATTAAAAAAGCCAGCCGGCAGAAGAGGCTGCGGCTGGAAGTAATAATGAACTGGATGGTGCCAGGCGTTATTTAAGATTTTCAGGGTTTAAGCCTTGAAGGTCATCAGTTACAAAGCGTCCGTTTTCCCTGATTAGTTCTTCATCGAAATAAATGTTTCCACCGCCATATTCAGGACGCTGAATATTCACAATATCCCAGTGGATTGCTGAATCGTTGCCGTTATAAGCATTTTCGTAAGCCTGCCCGGGCGTGAAGTGGAAACTTCCGTCTATTTTCTCGTCAAATAAGATATCCTGCATAGGGTGTAAAATGTAAGGGTTAACGCCGATGGCAAATTCACCGATGTATCTTGCGCCTTCATCGGTATTAAAGATCTCATTTATTTTCTCCGTATGGTTGGCCTCGGCGTGAATAATTTTTCCATCTTTAAAAGTTAAGGAAATGTTCTCAAAAGTAGTGCCCTGGTAGGGAGAAGCAGTATTATAAGTAATTGTCCCGTTAACAGAATTTTTTACAGGAGCTGTATAAACCTCACCGTCAGGTATGTTCAGCTTTCCGGCACACTTAATTGCCGGTATATCTTTAATGGAGAACTGCAAATCAGTGCCTTCACCCGTAATGCGCACTTTATCAGTATTATTCATTTTACTGACTAAGGCATCCATAGCCTTATCCATTTTTGCGTAATCCAGGTTACACACGTTAAAATAAAAATCCTCAAACCCTTCGGTGCTCATTTGAGCGAGCTGGGCCATAGAATGGCTTGGGTATCGGAGGACTACCCACTTAGTTTTAGGAACTCTGATTTCGCGGTGTACTTTAGTTCCTACTGTCTGCTGGTGCAAGCTCATTTTAGCTGCCGGGACGTCTGATAATTCGTTAATATTGTCCCCTGCCCTTAAGCCGATGTAAGCGTCCATTTGTTTCATTACATAGGCCTCAAAATCAGCAGTCATCTCCTGCTGTTCTTCAGTTGCGTCTTTAAGCAGATATCGGTTTACTTCGTGTTCTTTAAGGGAAACGAAAGGAATAGCTTCAGCTTTATAAGCTTCTTCAACCAGAGCTTTAACTAATTCTGTCTGAACACCGAAGTTCTCTATCAAAATCTTTTCTCCCTTTTGCAGGTTTGTTGAATAACGGATTAAATTTTGAGCAAGTATGGAAATACGCGGATCTCTCATAATATAACTGCCTCCTTCTGGAATAATGGAATGACCATCTACTATTTTACACGCATCTTAATTTGGAAGCCAGATGACGTCATGAAAACAGCAGGTAAGGACAAAAAATCATTACTTGCCGGCAGGAATTTGACAAAAGATGTTGAATCTTGTTCTTATAAGATTAAAATGAAACTACAAGAAAAATTCAGGAGGTATTTGTCATGGAATGGTTAATCTATGTAAGCGTTGCAATAATTGCAGTTTCTTTTGCTCTTCTCGTCTTTTATATTATCCAGACGTTGCAGTCACTGAAAAAAACAATGGATAACGTCGCTACCACGGTAGAAGAGCTGCAGAGTCAGGTGGATGGCATTACTAAAGAATCAACAGAATTAATACATAAAACAAACAGTCTGGCTGACGATCTTCAGCAGAAATCAGATTCTTTAAACTCTGTTTTTGCTGCAGCTAAAGATCTTGGAGAGTCCTTCCAGAACATGAACCATTCAGTAAGGAGAGTCTCGGATGCTGTTTCCAGAAAAGCTGACGAGGAGTCTGAACAAGTTGCAAAGGCTGTAAAATGGGGAAATGTCGTACTAGACTTCTGGTCAAAGTGGAAGACTAAAAAAGCCGAAACATCAAAAGCATCTGTAAATAGTAATAATTAACGAAGGGATTTTGCGAGGGAGGTATTGAAATGAGCGGAAAAGGGATTGATACAAAAGATTTATTCATTGGTGGAGTTATCGGAGTAATTGTTGGTGCTTCCACGGCATTTTTACTGGCGCCAAAATCAGGAAAAGAGTTAAGGCAGGACATTAATGATCAGGCCAGAGCAGCTAAGGATAAAACGTCAGACTGGACGAATCAGGCTGTAGAGAAAGGCAGTTCTATGGCCTCAACTGCTGCCAGAAGTGTATCTGATCAGTCCACTCACCTTATAGACAAAATGAGGCAGCTTTCTTCATCAGTCAGAAAAGATGTGGAACAATTAACTGAGTCTGCAGATTATTTAGCAGATGATCTTGAAGGAATCAGTGAAGATATAGCAGCTTCAGTAAAACAGGAAGTAGAAGACTTACAGCGTTCAGTGGAGCAGCTCGTTAAAGAAGTGGAAGAAAAAGAAAGACAAAAACAAAAAAACGAGGGCATTCCAGAGGAGGAGAAGGAGGATATTTAGTGAGCATCAAGAAAATTGAAAGCAAAGAAGAACTGCAGCAAGTACAAGGAGAAACGGAACGGTTTTTTCTTTTAAAAAACAGTATTACTTGCCCGGTTAGCAGGGAAGCGTTGGAAGAGATGGAAAAGTACTCAAATTCTGACTCAGCTCTTCCTGTTTATTATTTAAATGTTCAGGAATTAAGAGAAGTGTCAAACGGAATAGCAGATGAGTATGGGATAAAGCACGAATCCCCTCAAGTTTTATTAATACAGAAAAATGACGCTGTATGGGATGCTTCCCATTGGAAAGTAACAAAGAAAAACGCTGAAAGGGCTGCAGAAGCTCATTAAGAAACAGACTGTGCCGGTACTACTAATCACCGGTACAGTTTTTAAATACCCTCGATATTTTCCACGATCACCCCCGTCAAAGTCCTGCTTTTGGTTACTATACTGATTGTATTCTAATTTGGTTTATTCACACCTTACCGCCAAGTCAAATAAATTACATAATGGGTTTACTAAATTTAGCCAAAATTTTTTGGATTGAAAAAATTTATATGTTTTTTTGAAGAGTCGTGCATACTGATATGAAGGCATATTAAGGTGCCCACTTCCACTTTACCACTTAAAAGCGTTTAAGAATTAAAGAAAAGGTGGTGACATTCTTAAACGTATCGTATATAATAGTGGCTAAATCAAAAAAAGTCATATAAGACTTTGCTGCAAAGAGAGGAGTTTTCTTAATGGGTAATGAACAATTAGAAGAGCTGAGAGGCCAGTTGGATAAAGTAAATGATCAGCTGGTAGAGTTAATTAATGAACGGGCAAAAATTGCTCAGGAAATTGGTCGAGTGAAGAGTGCGCAGGGTCTTAACAGGTTTGACCCGGTACGAGAACGAAAAATGCTTGATTCAATTGAGGCAAATAATGAGGGACCTTTTGAAACATCCACCCTTCAGCATATTTTTAAAGAAATCTTTAAGGCGAGTCTGGAGCTACAGGAAGACGATCACAGGAAAGCATTGCTGGTTTCCCGTAAAAAACATCCTGAAGATACCATCGTAACCATTCGTGGCGAAAAAGTCGGAAATGGTGAGCAAAAATTAATAGCAGGCCCTTGTTCTGTTGAAAGCTTTGAGCAGGTAGACGAAGTAGCGAAAGCTTTGAAAAAAGAAGGGATTAAGTTTTTAAGAGGCGGTGCATTCAAACCAAGAACATCTCCTTATGACTTCCAGGGCCTTGGAGAAGAAGGACTGAAAATTCTTAAAGAAGTAGCAGATAAACATGACCTGGCTGTTATTAGTGAAATTGTCACCCCTCACGATATTGAAAAAGCGGTGGATTACCTCGATGTCATCCAGATTGGTGCCAGAAACATGCAAAACTTTGAACTGCTGAAAGCTGCAGGAAGTGTAGATAAACCAATCTTATTAAAGCGCGGGCTTTCTGCCACAATATCTGAGTTTATTAATGCTGCTGAATATATACATTCAAAAGGCAACGGAAATATTATGCTTTGTGAAAGAGGAATTCGAACTTACGAAAAAGCAACCAGAAATACGCTTGACATTTCGGCTGTACCAATCCTGAAACAGGAAACTCACTTGCCTGTCTTTGTAGACGTTACTCACTCGACAGGACGGCGGGATCTTCTTCTTCCAACCGCCAAAGCGGCATTGGCAGTCGGGGCTGACGGGGTAATGACAGAGGTTCACCCTGATCCGGCAGTAGCATTGTCTGATTCAGCTCAGCAAATGGACATTCCTCAATTCCACGAATTTATGGCACGCCTTGAAGAATCAGGTCTTTATAAGAAAAAGACAGCTGAAGTAAAATAAAGATGCAACGGAAAAGCTCCTTTCATATCAAGGAGCTTTTTCCTGTTTTGAGATTAAGCAAGAATAGATGAAACGCTTTTGTGACACTCTATAAATAAGGGTGGGATACAAATGCGTTTTAAAAAAAGTTCAGCTATTTTATGTGTGTGTTTGTTATATTTGTTAAATGGATGCACGTTAAGCAATTATAATGTTAATACGCCAATAGAATTTACAAAGTTTTCAAAGCCTCATTATACCGCTGAAGAAAAGGAAGATCTCGTAGCATTTATTTATGAAGCAGAAGCACATATACAAAAGCCGGTCAAAGAGGCCGTGCTGAATGAAGATGGGGTTCCAGTGTTTCCGGACGAGTTCAAATCAAAAAATGATTTGTTTGAATACTTCCAGGCCGTTCTATCAATTGAACTCGCTGATACGATGGCTCGCAAATTGTCTGATTTAAGCTTAAGTAAAGATGGAGAATATTTAGCTGCCGTCATTGACGCAAAGTATCCAACAATCGAGGATGCAACAGAAAATACAATCTCTCTTATCCAGCACACTACTGTCCATTCTGTAGTGGAAATGGAAGTTATGGAAGGAAAAATACCATATAGGCTGCAATATACTATTATGAAAAATCGTTTTGGGGAACATAAGAAAATAGTTCAGAAAACATATGTCGAATATTAACTTTTAATGGAAAAAAAGCGGGATGTTTAAATGCAAAGCAGTAAGAAATTTATGAAGAATTCTTAACTTTTGGCGGGGACGTGACGATATAATATAAGAATTTGCGCGCCTCCTGAAAGTGTCGTATTATAGCAGTACATTATGAAAGTATGAAAACCATATCATGTATGATATATAAGGAGGAGCAACAGATGAATATAACTATTTATGATGTAGCAAGAGAAGCAGGAGTGTCTATGGCAACAGTTTCCCGTGTGGTGAACGGCAATCCTAATGTCAAACCGACGACAAGAAAGAAAGTCCTTGAGGCAATTGAACGGCTCGGATACAGGCCAAATGCTGTGGCAAGAGGTCTGGCAAGTAAACGTACAACTACAGTAGGTGTAATTATTCCTGATATTTCGAGCACGTTCTTTTCGGAGCTCGCCAGAGGAATAGAAGATATTGCAACAATGTATAAATACAATATTATCTTATGTAATTCTGACCAGAATAAAGAGAAAGAAATTCATTTAATTAACACGCTTCTGGAAAAACAGGTAGATGGTATTGTGTTTATGGGTGGAGAAATTACTAAGGAACACGAAGAAACTTTCAAGAATTCACCGGTGCCTATTGTTCTGTCGGCAACTATTGATGACCAGAAAGAGTTCCCTTCAGTTAATATTGACTATAAGCAGGCAGCTTATGATGCGGTAGCCGCATTAACAGGGCAGGGCCATAAAAAAATAGCCATGCTCTCAGGAACCTTGGAAGATCCTATTAACGGGTATATGAAATTTGCCGGATATAAAAAAGCCCTCCAGGATGCTGGTCTCGATTTGAATGAAGATCTTGTAATCATTGGAGATTATACTTATGACTCAGGCTTGGAAGCTATGGAATCACTTCTTAAGCTGGATGAAAAACCGACAGCTATTTTCGCATCCACCGACGAAATGGCCCTTGGGGTCATTCACGGAGCTCAGGATGCAGGGTTCAAGGTTCCGGATGATTTTGAAATTATCGGATTTGACAACACCAGACTTGCAACAATGGTACGGCCGACTTTAACGACAGTTGTGCAGCCTATGTATGATATCGGTGCTGTCTCTATGCGTTTATTAACAAAATATATGAACGAAGAAGAGGTGACAGATAAAGTAGTCCTGCTTCCGCACAGGGTGGAATATCGTCAATCCACATCTTTTGGTGAAGAAGACTGAGCTGTTTTATCCTTTTCAGGGCTTTCCGCCCCTTTTTAATGGCGGAGGCCTTTCCTTAATTGGAGCGTTCTCTATATAGAAATAAAATGTATGAGAAATGTGCAGGGTTAGGGAGAGGGTTATGAAAAAAATCGACTTATTAACACCAATAGGAATATTTATAGGGTTAACGGCTCTTTTGGCAGCTATTTATACAAATGCAGCAGGGTCAGGTGAACTGACGGATTTTATTCAGGTTGCTTCCATGTTCATTGTTTTAGGAGGCCTGACTGCGGCGATGCTCATTAACTTCTCTATATCAGATTTACGAGTCCTCCCTAAAGTCATCAAGGAAACGTTTCAAACTAAAGAACTTAATTTGCAAGAATTAATTGATACGTTTGTAAATCTTTCTTCCAGAGCGAGACGGGAAGGTCTTCTTGCGCTGGAAGCCGGGTTGGAAGATGTAGAGGATCCTTTTATTAAAAAAGGAGTTCTGCTGGCAGTAGACGGCATAGAACCGGATATTATAAAAGATATTATGATGGCAGAAGTGGTAGCTATGGAAGAAAGACACCGGAAAGGCCGGTATATTCTAGAGAAAGCAGGAGAGTATGCTCCGGCCTGGGGGATGATCGGAACGCTGGTGGGACTCGTGCTGATGCTGCAAAATTTAAATGACCCTGCCACCTTAGGTCCTAATATGGCTATAGCTTTATTAACGACCTTATACGGAACGCTTTTAGCTAACCTTGTATTTAATCCTATGGCAAATAAATTGGCTTTAAGCACGGAGGAAGAAGTTTTTGTTAAACAAATTGTAGTAGAAGGTGTCATAGGGGTACAATCCGGGCAGAACCCTAAGATATTAGAAGAAAAGTTAAGTGCTTTCCTTCCTAATCATATAAAGACAGAGGAGGAGGAAGTGCTGGAGGAGAAGGTTGTGAATGGATAGACGGAGGAACACTCAACAGGACAAAGGGGCTCCTAAATGGATGGTCACATTCTCCGATATGATGACACTTATTCTCGTTTTCTTCATCCTTTTATTTTCCATGTCGGTAGTTGACGCAAATAAATTCCGTGCCATCGCTGATTCTTTTCAGGACAGAGCTGTTTTCGATTTTTATCCCTCACTCATCCCTTTTGAAAATCCTGCTGAAGACCGGGATGTAAAAGTTGATCCTTATGAAGAAGAAGGTGAATCCTCTGATCTCTCAACTGAATTAGACGGAGAGGAAATGAATGAACAGCTGGATCTTTTGCTTGAAGAGGTTGAAGATTACTTGGAGACAAATGATTTGCAAGATGAGATAACGGTTTCCAGGGATGACAGGGGAGTCGTGCTTGTGTTACAGGAGCAAGCCCTGTTTAAGACGGCAAGAGCTGATATCATTAAGGATGCAGAGCCTTTTCTGGGGAAAGTAGGAACTTTGCTGAATGGAATCCCCAATATGGTAAAAGTTGAAGGCCATACTGACAGCCGTCCTATTAACACTGCCCAATACCCTTCAAATTGGGAATTATCAGGAGCAAGAGCGAGCAGTGTGATAAGGTTTCTAATATCGGATAAAGAGCTGGAGCCTGGCAGGTTTCTTGCAGTAGGGTATGGGGACACACGGCCGGTTGTTCCTAACACGACCGCTGATAATCTTCAGAAAAACCGGCGGGTAGTTATAGTTATTTCGGATCCGGCATACGACAAGAGTGATTTATATTAATTAATCCGGGGATTAACACCGGATTTTTTATATTTTGGCTTAGTTAAAGGTAAGTGCTGACTTTTTAATTCTCTTACTCTGGATCAAGTGCGGGAGCAGTCAATTCAAAAAGAGCTTACTTAATCAGTGGGTTCACTCGCGGCGAAGGCTTATACCACAGGCATAAGTGCAACATCGTCGCAGGGATCTTCGGCTAACTCCTTCACGTCCTGTGAAAACGCCGAAGTCACCACATCCGTGTGGAAGTTCGCTGTGTTTTCTTTACCCGAGGGCTTGTCTTCAACTAATTTTCCCATGGACTGCTTTGGGAAAGTGGATTTCAAACTGCGCCGCTCCTCCGGGTGTCCTCGCCTTCGTTCACCGGAGGTGTGTGTATGTTTTCATCAGCTTGATGCAAGCTGTGTTTTTAAGCATGGTATTTCGTAAATTTATGAAAACTCGCAATGAATTTTAATAAAGCCATTTTAAAAAGGAGTGGTTAGTAATGGCGATAGGAATTATAGGAGCCATCGACGAAGAAATAGATTACTTTCAGGAGTATATTGAAAAATCCGTTAAAGTTGAAAAGGGTCATCAGACGTTCTATAAAGGAAACTGGAACGGGGAAGAGACTGTCCTTGTAAAAAGCGGTGTAGGTAAAGTTAATGCAGCTATGGCTGCTCAAAAAATGATCGATTTATTTCATGTTACAAAAATTATTTTTACCGGGGTAGCGGGAGCTGCGAATCCCAGCCTTGAAGCGGGGGATATACTCATTTCTGTTTCTTGCCAGCAGCATGATATTGACGCGTCTCCTCTAGGCTTTAAGAAAGGGACTATACCTATGTTTAATGGCCCTTCTGATTTTAAGGCAGATCCGGCTCTTGTTGATACAGCTTTCAACTCAGCACAGAAAACAGCCGGACAGCAGAAAGTATTAAAAGGAAAAGTAGTAAGCGGTGACCAGTTTATAGCCGATAAAGAGAAAATAAGAGAACTTCGCGAGTTGTTCAATGCTGACTGTGTGGAAATGGAAGGTGCCGCAGTTGCTCAGGCAGCCTGCTTTAACAACATTCCTTATGTCGTTATCCGCTCTATTTCAGACAAAGCCAATGGGGAAGCCAGCAGAAATTTTCAGGACTTCATGAAAATAGCCGCGGATAATTCGGCAAAAATTGTTGCCGAAATGATGAAAAGCATAAAAAACGAGGAAAAATAATCCTCGTTTTTTACTGCTGTTGATTTGTTAAAAAAGCAGGCAGAAGTTAATGCGAGACTAAGATTTAACTTTTTTTTGCTGGTCGTAAATAGGTTTTAATGCTTTTAATAACGTTCGTTCATTCTTTTTTTCAATTTCTTTTTTGCGTGGAATCATCGGATACAGCCCTTTTGGATCATGCCATTCAGGCGGAAGCTGCACAGGAGCTTCCTCTTGCCAGTTATCCAGCCATACTTTAGGAATAGATTGTTTAAGAGTTTCCTTCTGTTCTGACATTTCAAGCCAAATTAAAGACCATGCTCTTGGGACAACTCTCCAGATGTCGTAGCCGCCTCCACCGACTGCTATCCATTTCCCGCCGCAGAATTCGTGAGCCAGTTCATGTGCTAATTTAGGAATCTCATGAAAAATATTGATCGTCCCGCAAAGGTGGGTAAGTGGATCATAGTAATGGGCATCAGCTCCATTCTGGGTTAAGATAATATCCGGCTTAAAGTATTCTGTCACCTCCCGCATAGCTGCTTTGTAAGCCACCAGCCATGACTCGTCTTCAGTAAATGCTTCAAGCGGAATATTAAAAGAATATCCATACCCGTCTCCATGTCCTCTCTCGTTGACATGGCCTGTACCTGGAAAGAGAAAACGTCCGCTTTCATGAAAAGAGAGCGTACAAACATCCGGGTCATTGTAGAAAGCCCATTGGACCCCATCCCCGTGATGAGCGTCTGTATCTACATACAGTACGCGGGCATCATATTTTTTACGTATATATTCAATAGCAATGGAACTGTCATTATATATACAGAAACCTGAAGCTTTCCCTCTGAACCCGTGGTGGAGTCCGCCGCCCAGGTTTAAAGCATGTTTGTAACCGCTGTCAAAAACATAATCCACTGCTGCCAGCGTTCCTCCTACAAGCCATGCGGCCGCGTCATGCATATGAGGAAAGACCGGGGTATCTTCGGTTCCTATGCCGAAGGTCGTCCGGTAAGACGAACGGCTTTGTCCCTCTGCTGCACCTATAACTGCTTGAACATAGTCTTCATCATGAATCAGCAATAGCTCGTCAATGGTCGCTTTTCTGGCAGGCAATATAGTTTCAGGGGATAGCGCGCCAAGTTTCATCAGTAAGTCGTTTGTTATTGATAAACGATGCTGGTTGAAAGGGTGCTCATTATGAAATTTATATTGAAGTTGCTCGGGTGAAAAAATATATGCTGCTTCCTGACTCATGGTTTCATCTCCAACTCTGTAGGCCAGATAATCTTATAATTTGCTTCTTTCAATGATTTCAATAAGGAGCGCATATCCATACACTGGACGCGGAATACAAGAATTTTTTTAGTGTTATCACTAAAAGACTGGTAAACCAGAACGCTTTGAATATTAATTTGGTGATCCTTTATAATGTTGGACACCTCAGATAGCTGTCCGCTTTCATTTGGCACCTCAATTTCAAGACGTGAAGTTGGCATAGCGGCCCCGGTCAACCTTACAAGAGTAAGGAGCAAATCAGTTTCTGTAATTATTCCTGCAAGGACGCCGTCTTCTTCAACTGGGAGGCAGCTGATCTGATTCTCAGTCATCGTATTGGCTGATTCTTCGACAAAATCAAGCGGAAGAGCAGTTATGACATCTTCTATCATAACCTTGGAAACAGGAAGGTTAATAAACTCTTTATGCTTCTCATCAAAAATTGAGGGAGCAGCGTCCCTTAAATCCCTGTCTGACACAATTCCTAATATTTCATTTTGTTTATTAACGATTGGCAAATGCCTTATTTTATGTGTTTTCATTAAATCGAGAGCTTCCGACACAGGCATATCCCGTTGCGCCACTATAACATCTTTCTTCATAATATCTCTTACATTCACTGACATACCCCTTCCTGTTCTCAGAACATATATTTATGTTTAAATCTCACACGGTTAAATTCGTGTACAGCGTCGGGAGAAACACGCTTACCAATTCGCGCCATCAGGCAGTTGGCCGGGTGCGAACAGATTTCCGGGTCATCTGTCGCATACCATTCCAGCCCGCCTGTTTTCATAACTTTTTCCATCACATCTCTGTACTCCCAAATTGACAGGCCTGTCCCCCGCAAATCCCAATGCCAATAATACTCCGTAGTAATAATAATATAATCCTCCATTGCATCATCCATCATCGAGACTTTCAGAAGGTTTTTGGCTATTTGATACCCTCTGTAATTAGCAGAGACTTCTATAGCGCCCAGTTCGAGGAGATTATCCAGTTCTACTTCCGACCATCTTTCGAGAGGGTCGGGATAAAGATAAATAGCATAGCCGACTATCTTGTTATCTTCCCTTGCAACGATAATTCGGCTTTCATCCAGATCTGCTACTTTAAGAAGGGCTTTTTTTTGTTGAGGAGGAGGACGGAAAGCGAGAAGTCCTTCATCAAAAATACATTCTTCAATTACATGTTTTTTAACAGGGCCTTCAATAAGAAACAGTCTGTCATCTTGTGCTTTAATTTCCATAGAATGATATGTTTTACGGTGCTTCACAGGCATCCCACCTTGAAGAGAATGTAGTCTTAATAATCTGACAAGACCTTTCTTTTACTATACCATAATCGTTAATTATTCGAGAGGAAAACAAAGGAAATTCTGCATAAAAAAAGAGAGAAACCCACCAGACCAGTGGTTTCCCTCTCTCTTAAGAGTCAGCTATTCATTGTTATTGCTGTTTGCTCCGTTATTATTTTAGGTCTCTTCATTGCCGTTGTTGCCTTCATAGTCTTCAGTATCATTATTGTCATTATTCTCTGATGCACTATTATAGTTGTTTCCATTATCAGCGTTAGTGTTATTATCCGAGTTGTTCCCGCTATTATTTTCATTAGCATCATCGGTGTTATTCTCGCTGCCTCCGTTATTGTTGTTGTTACCGGAGTTGTTGTTGCTGTTGTTATTGCTGTTGTTATTGCTGTTGTTATTGCCATTATTACTTCCACTGTTGTTATCGTTATTATTGTTGCTGTTGTCGTTGTTGTTTCCATTATTACTTCCATTGTTGTTATCGTTACTATCGTTATTATTGCCATTATCGCCGCTGCCGGAATCATTATTATTTTCTTCTGAATCATTGGCATTCTCGTCGTTACCGGCTGAATTGTTGTTATCATTATTAGAATCATTTTCAGAAGAGTCATCAAAAAGCTCGTCAGTATCAGAGCCGTTCTCGCCGTCATTACCATCATCAGAAGAACTTTCGCCATCATCGTCGGAGGAAGACCCGCCGACTGTCACTTCATTGCTTGACGATGATTCTCTGCCTGCTGTATCCACGGCAGTTACATAATAGGTGCCAGATCCTGAATAGTTGTAATCTTCATCCCATCTTACCGAGGCAACTTCATTACCTGACGAACTGTATACGCGGTAGCCGATAATATCATCTTCATGATGGCTTTCCCAGGTTACACTTCCTCCTGAAGATGAGACCGATCTTAAGGTGTCCGGTGTCTTGCCGTTATCAGGAGCTTCCCGGTCAGGGACCAGATCATCCCAGCCATCTGGAATATATTGTGATAAATCTTCGTCTTCTGCAAAGTCGAAGTATTCTTCTTTAATAGCTACGCCAGATCTGGTAAATTCACTTGGAGTAGAATCCAGCGCTTTATACGCGCCATCTTTTACCCTCACATACTGCACTCTTGTCAAACTGTCATCTTCCTCGTCAGGAACAAAATCCGCATTGAACAGGTCAGTAGTGACGAGACCTGCTTCACGGCATAAATCAGATGGCAGTTTACCTGAAATGCCGCAGATTGTTTCTTCAACAATGCCTCCCGGAGATTCAAAATCTTCTGAAGGTCCTATCAGGTCGGAATCCACCTCATAAGCCGCGTTGGCAAGCTCCGCCCATAGAAGCTGGGTCCGATGGCTGTAGCCCATATTATGGGCATCCTCTGAAATAGGGTCCCGGTCGTCGTAACCAATCCACAGTCCCTGAGTGACAGTCGGGTTAAAGCCGACAAACCAGGCATCTATAATTTCATTGGAAGTTCCTGTTTTCCCGGCCCAGTCCGCCTCGAAATTAAGCAAATCATGCATTCGGAAAGCCGTACCGCCTGAGACAAGCACGTCTCTCATAATATCAATCATAAGGTAATTTGTCTGCGGGGAGATGACTTCGGTTTCTTTTTCCTCGTGTTCAAACAGCACTTCTCCGTCTTGCGTTTCTATTTTAGCAATCATAAAAGGGTCTTTTCTCTTTCCTTCATTCCCAAAAGTGGAAAATGCAGATGTGTTAGCTTCCACTGTGAGATCAATTGTTCCAAGCGGGGTACTTAAATAAGGCTCGCTTTCATCCATATAGCTGCCGAAACCGTAATTTATTAAAGCTTCCCGCGCAACTTCATGATCAAGTTTTTTAAATTCTCTTACGGCAGGCACGTTTCTTGATGCAGCATTAGCTTCTCGGGCGGTAATTAAACCTCTGTGGTCATTATCAAAATTTGTCAATTCGCTGTCTTCATCGTCTTCATCATAATAAAATGTTGTATCAGGTGTAATAAAACCTGGCTGGAGCTCTCCGGTTTCAAACCCGATCGCATATGTGAGAAGCGGCTTCATCGTTGAACCTGTAGACCGTTCAGCTCTAGTTGCATGGTTGAAATTCTGATGTTCAAAGTCGCGGCCGCCGACAAAACTGAGAATAGCACCTGTAGAATTTTCTAAAAGCATAGACCCCGGTTCTTCTTTTCTCATCACTTCTACTTCTTCACCGTCTTCATCTATCAAAGTTTCCGGCCTGTCTGAAGCAAAATATTCAAAGTTCTCTATAACTTCCTGCTGGGCATCGTAAATATCTTTATTTATCGTCGTATGAATTTTATATCCGTGACGCTCAAGAGCGAGTTCTGCTTCTTCTTTGTACCGGCTGATCATCAGGTTCCGGCGGTCGTCGTCTTCTATCTCATCTAAATCCACGTCATCTTTTTCCATGAGTGCGAAAGTCAGCTTCTCCTGAGCCCTTCTTCTTACTTCATCTATAATAAACGGGTATTCATCAAGACTTGTCGGCTGCCTGTCCGCTAAGTTTTCTCTTATATCATAATTCCGGGCTTCTTCAAGCTCTTCATCATTAATATAGCCTCTTGAATGCATCCTGCTTAGCACAGTATCCATCCTGTTCAGGCCTGCATCAAAATTGTCTTTAACCTCCCCGCTGCCAGTAAAAGGAGTGTAAGCAAAAGGACTTTGAGGGAGTCCGGCAATAAAAGCAGACTGGGCAATATTCAATTCGGACGCATCAACACCGAAAATTCCCTGTGCGGCTGCCTGAGCCCCTGCTACTTGCCGGCCATTAGCGTTTCTACCAAATGGCACCACATTCATATAAGCTTCTAAAATCTCATCTTTATCAAAAAAGTTCTCCGCACGCATAGCCAGCAGGATTTCAGCAGCTTTCCGGTCATGGGTTACTTCACTGGTCAACAGCTGGTTTTTAATGAGCTGCTGAGTCAGTGTACTACCGCCTGTCTGGGTGCTGGCACCAGAAAAATCCTGATAAACGGCACGGAAGAGTGCTTTAGGAACAATTCCTTCATGTTCAAAGAAGTATTCATCTTCTGTAGCAATCACAGCTTCAATTAAGTTTTGTGAGATATCTTCCAGAGGAATCTCTCTCCGTTCAAGAGGGCTCGGCATATCACCTAAATAAATTTCGTCTGCGAAATAAATTTCTGTAGCAGACTCATAATCATAAATTTCATTTTGCATTTCTTCGTAGCTTGGTACCGGTTCATCCTGTACTAATGAGGCAAAGTAACCTGCTGCTGCCCCCCCTACAAAAAATAAGGAAATAAGGGCAAGAGCAGAAAATATTAAAAATAAGTTCCAGAGAACCTGAGAGGTCACCCGTACTCCTTTAAAGACATATTGAGGTTCTTTACGATTAAAGAACTCTGTTATGGATCGTCGATCGCTCATTCATCATACCTCCTAAAAATTCACTCATATTATAGCATAACCGGAATATGGAATATAGCCTCAAGCATGCAACACTTTATTCACATTGACAATCAAACAGCAAGTATGATATTAATATTAATCATAATTAAAAATATAATTGACTGTGAAAAGGATAAAGTAGTTTGCGTCTCCCTGTCCCAGAGAGCCGGTGGAGCTGAGAACCGGCATAAAGGCGTCAAATGAATTACCTCCTTGGAGTTGTCTCGTGGAAACACGAAGCGTAGTATGAGGCGTTAACTCATTTTTGAGCCGGGAATTATTATTCCAATCAGGGTGGTACCGCGATTTATTCGTCCCTTATTATTTAAGGGGCGTTTTTTTAGTGGATTAAAAAAATTGAGGACTTAAGGTCATTGTGGAACGAAGTCTATTAGAGAAAAGCAGCCCGGTTCTGAGATAAGCATTCAAACCATGCCGTTTAGTTGATTTTTAAAAACAAAGCGGAGGGTTAAATTAATGATATGAGGTGAAAGACATGACATTATTGGAAGATTTACAATTTCGGGGGCTTGTCAATCAGGTCACAGATGAAGAAGGGTTAGAACAGCTCCTTAGTAAGGAGTCTGTGAAGTTATATTGCGGGTTTGACCCGACAGGAGACAGCCTTCATATCGGACACTTATTAACTATTTTAACGTTACGCAGGTTTCAGCTGGCCGGCCATAAACCATTTCCGCTGGTTGGAGGAGCGACAGGGCTTATTGGTGACCCGAGCGGAAAAAAAGCTGAAAGAACGTTAAACGAACAAAGTGTCGTAGAGGGGTACAGTAACAAAATTAAGAGTCAGTTGATGAGGTTTCTTGATTTTGACGGAGAAAACGGAGCTACACTTGTTAATAATTATGACTGGATCGGTTCGATGACAGTGATTGATTTCCTGAGAGATGTAGGAAAATATTTCGGGTTAAATTATATGCTGGCAAAAGAATCAGTTGAGTCGCGTATTTCATCGGGTATTTCATTTACTGAATTCAGTTACCAGATTCTCCAGTCATATGATTTTTACAGATTAAATAAAGAAGAAGGAGTAAAAGTGCAGATAGGGGGAAGTGACCAGTGGGGAAACATTACAGCAGGCCTTGAGCTTATCCGCCGGATGACAGGTGCAGAAGAAGGCGACAGGCCAGAAGCATTCGGTTTCACTATTCCTTTGGTGACGAAAGCTGACGGATCAAAGTTTGGTAAAACAGAAGGCGGAGCAATATGGCTCGATGCTGAAAAAACGTCCCCTTATGAATTTTACCAGTTTCTTTTAAATACAGATGACCAGGATGTCATAAAGTTTCTTAAATACTTTACTTTTCTCTCTAAAGAAGAGATAGATGAGCTTGAAGCTGAACTTAGGGAGCGGCCGCATGAAAGGCTGCCTCACCGGCGTCTTGCTGAAGAGCTTACCCGGTTTGTGCACAGTGAAGAAGCATTAAATCAGGCTAAACGCATCAGTGAAGCTCTGTTCGGCGGCGGTGATTTAAAGCAGCTGAGCGGAGAGGAAGTTTTACAAGGTTTTAAAGATGTTCCGTCCTACTCTGTCCAGGAGGAAGAAAAAGGATTGATCGATCTGCTTGTAGAAGCGGGAATATCTCCATCAAAGCGGCAGGCGAGAGAGGATATAAAGAACGGAGCCATTTATATTAATGGAGACCGCTGCCAGGAAATGACTAAATCGATGGATGAAGAAGATAAGATCGGCGGTCAATTCACTATTATTCGCAGAGGGAAGAAGAAGTTTTATCTAATTAAATATTAAGAAGAGAGGATCCCGGGTGTGGAAGGCCCGGGATCCTTTTATATGTAATTAATTGTAAATTTTTGCTGATAATCATATATGTGAATCAATTAACATTGGCTCCATAAGTTAAATTAAAAACATTGGATTTATCACCTTCTTTCTATCTTACTTGTATATACAAGTGGAAACTTAAAAACTATTTTAAACAAACATATTGAATAATAATTAAAGGTTACTTATAATGAAAGCACTTACATAAGGTCATCAGATGACCGGATGAACTTACTTGTGGGTCTTGGAGGACTGCAGTTTACCCCTCAGGCCAAATTTACACTGTAGGAGGAATTAGATGTTACTTTTAACTGCGTTTAGTGCAATTATTGCCCCATTCATTTTTTTAGTTCTGCTAAGAATGCCTGCCAAAAAAGGTATGCTTTACAGTGCACTTATTGTCATTTTACTTGCATTTGCTGTTTGGGGAATGGACTGGCATGTTTTATCAGCCTCAATTTTACAAGGGGCTCACAGAGCTTTGACCATCCTGTTTATTCTGTTTGGCGCGATTGTGTTATTAAACACTTTACGGCATACAGGGGCGGTTGACAGAATTAACGAAGGGTTCCGTAATATTTCTCCAGATATGAGAGTACAGGTTATTATTGTAGCTTTCCTTTTTGGCGGACTAATAGAGGGGGCTGCAGGGTTTGGAACACCTGCAGCAGTAACAGGCCCATTGATGGTTGCTTTAGGTTTTACACCTCTTGCAGCGGCAACAACGGCATTAATTGCAGACAGTACCTCAGTTTCTTTCGGAGCGGTAGGTACGCCCGTTATTGTTGGATTAAGTAATATCGACGGAGCCGGGATCGGCTTCTTTCAGAGTATTGGGATTCATATTACATTAATGGATTTGCTGATTGGAACATTAGTGCCATTTATACTCGTAATCGTACTGACTCTTTCTTTCGGTAAAGAGAAATCTTTAAAACATGCTTTACCTATGCTGCCATGGACGCTCCTTGTAGGAGCCTCTTATACTGTTTCTGCGGCAGTTTACGCAGCATTATTCGGACCGGAATTTGTTGCAATTTTAGCATCGTTAACCGCGCTTGCAGTGGCCACACTGACAGCAAAGAAAAACATTTTGCTTCCAAAGGAACCATGGCAAGGTGCCTTGATTAAAGGCTTTAAAGCAGAAGAGAAAAAATCTGAAATGAGTCTTGTTTCGGCTTGGAGTCCCTATTTTATTGTTGTGGCCCTTCTTTTATTAACCCGGATCATTCCGGCTGTACAAAATTTCACTCAGACAGCTGTTGATTTCACTTGGAACGATATTCTTGGTATCGATGGAGTAACCTCAGCCTGGGAATTCCTTTATTCTCCGGGAGCCGTTCTTGTACTCGCTGCGTTTATCTCAGTTTTTACACAGCGTACGAAGATTTCAAGTTTTACAAAAGCTTCTAAGGAGTCTCTTAACGCGATTAAAGGAGCAGCTTTGGCTCTCTTCCCGACGCTAGCGCTGGTTCAGGTTTTCACCAACTCCGGTATTAATACAAATGATTTTATAGCTATGCCGGAGTATATAGCGGTCACTATGGCTGGTGCGCTTGGTGGAGTCTGGTTATTCGTAGCGCCGTACCTCGGTCTGTTAGGCTCTTTTATTACCGGAAGCGCGACTGTTTCTACTCTGACTTTCTCTCCAATCCAGTATAATGTGGCTATAGAGACGGGTTTAAGCACAAATGTCATACTCGCTCAGCAAGTAGCGGGGTCAGCCGCAGGGAATATGATATGTGTCCATAACGTCGTAGCTGCGTCAGCCGTGGTAGGATTGGTCGGTAAAGAAGGAGATATTATAAGGAAAACGCTTCTTCCTGCTCTGATTTATGCCTTGTTCCTCGGAATTGCGGGTTCCATTTTAGTATTATTTATGTAAAATAAAGGGAAGGAGGGCGTCTGTGTGACGCTCCCTTCTTTAATCTATCAATTTTAAAAGGTTATTATTTCCAAAGTAAGGTTTGGATATAGAAGTGTACAGACAGTCATCAGATGACCATATGACTTGTGTAAAAGGAGAGGACTTATTATGAAGGTGTCATTATTTTTAACGTGTCTCGCAGATGTGGTTTACCCTGCTTCAGTCGGACAGAGTACAGTGGAAGTGCTTGAAAGACTTGGATGTGAGGTGGATTTCCCTAAAAAGCAGACATGCTGTGGCCAGCCTGCTTTTAACAGCGGCTTTCATCGTGAATCAAAAGAAGTGGCTCAGCATATGATCAGAACATTTGAGCATGCGGAATACGTGGTTTCCCCCTCAGGTTCCTGCGTATCAATGCTGAAAGAATATCCCCACTTGTTTGCTGATGATCCTGAATGGGCAGACAGAGCGAGTCAGCTGGCAGATAAATCGTATGAACTCACTCAATTTATTGTTGAAGTCCTTAAAGTGGAAGATGTAGGAGCTGAGCTTGAAGCAAATGTTACTTATCATACCTCCTGCCATATGACCCGACTGCTTGGAGTGAGGGAAGCCCCAATGAAATTATTAGCAAATGTTAAAGGGCTGAAATTTACTGAATTGCCTAATAAACAGCAATGCTGTGGCTTTGGCGGAACCTTCAGCGTTAAAATGGTTCCGATTTCAGAACAGATGGTTAATGAGAAGGTAGAACATATAGAAGAAACGAATGCGGACGTCCTAATAGGTGCTGATCTTGGATGCTTAATGAATATCGGCGGACGGATTGAAAGGCAGGGGAAACCGGTAAAAGTCATGCATATTGCGGAAGTGCTGAACAGCCAGGGATCATAAGAATGACAAGACGATAGGAGTGAAAACATGGGAGTCAGAATAGGCAGCGAGAAGTTTTTTGACCGGGTGGATAAAGGAATCAATAATGAGTTTATGAGAAAAGCAGTCGTGGAAGCTCAAACCCGTCTGGAGGGAAGGAAGACTAAAACCCAGGAGGAAATGGGCAACTGGGAGGACTGGAGAGACCTCTCTGAGGAAATCCGCCAGCATACCCTGGACAACCTTGATTATTATTTAGAGCAGTTTGCAGAAAACGTAGCAAAGCAGGGCGGCCATGTCTATTTTGCCGAGTCGGCTGAGGAAGCGAATGACTATATAACCAACGTGGTAAAAAAGAAGAATGCAAAAAATATTATTAAATCTAAATCCATGGTAACAGAAGAGATCGGAATGAATGAAGCATTGGAAGGAACAGGATGCAACGTAGTGGAATCAGACCTTGGCGAGTGGATTCTGCAGCTTGATGACCACGATCCGCCTTCTCATATCGTCGTACCAGCCCTTCATAAGAACAAAGAACAAATCCGCGAAACATTTCATGAAAAAAGGCAGTACAGCAACTCGTCGGATCCTAATGAACTTGCTCTGTTTGCAAGAGAACAGTTAAGAAAGGATTTCCTTTCTGCAGAAGTGGGCATAACCGGCTGTAACTTTGCAGTCGCTGAATCGGGTTCTGTGTCTCTTGTCACCAATGAAGGGAATGCCAGGCTGGCAACTACTCTTCCTGAAACACAAATTACAGTAATGGGAATGGAACGGATTGTCCCAACGTGGAAAGAGCTGGACATCCTTGTCAGCATGCTTTGCAGAAGTGCCGTGGGACAAAAACTAACGAGTTATATTACAGGCTTGACAGCTGTAAAAGAAGAAGGGGATGTGGATGGTCCTGAAGAATTTCACGTTGTAATTGTAGATAACGGCCGTTCAAAAATACTTGGTACAAAATATCAGTCAGCCCTTCAGTGTATCCGCTGTGCAGCCTGTATAAACGTATGCCCGGTCTACCGGCATGTTGGCGGCCACTCTTACGGATCTATTTATCCAGGGCCGATTGGAGCTGTCCTTACGCCGCTTCTTGATGGATATGAGGATCATAAAGAACTGCCCTATGCTTCTTCACTGTGCGCCGCATGTACGGAAGCCTGTCCGGTTAAGATCCCGCTCCATGAACTGCTCGTTGAACACCGGAAGGACATCGTTGAAAAAACAGGGAAAATAGGTTTTGCTGAAAAGATGGCTATGAAAGGGTACGCTAAAGCTGCCAGTAATCCTAATCTTTATAAAATGGGAACCAATATGGCGCCTTCCTACATTAAATCAATTGCAAAAAGTGAAGAGGATGGAAAAGGAAAAGGTGTAGGACCTGTAAAACTGTGGACCAATATTCGCGATCTTCCGGAATCAGGCGGTAGCTCCTTCCGTAAGTGGTTTGAAAACAGGAATAAAGGGGGCGATCAATAATGAAACAAGGCACAATCCACAATAAAGACCGTTTTTTGAATAAGGTGGCAGACCGTTTAAACAGAAAGCGGATCACTGAAGAAGTCCAGCTTCCAACCTGGAGTAAACAGCCGCAATATGAGGTGTTTAACGGTTTATCACAAGACGAATTGCTTGATCAGTTTGTTCTCCAGTGCGATGCTATCCACACAAATGTGATTGTAACTGAAGCTGACAAGCTGAATGACGATTTTGACAGGGTCATTCAGGATATGGGAGGAGGATCCATCGTTCACTGGGATGATCCGCGTTTTGAATCTTTCGGACTTGACAGTGCGCTTAAAAAGCAACAAGAACAGGGGACTGACGTTCACTGCTGGAATTACCAATTAGGCGAGGCAAATATAAATAAGGCCGAGCAAGCGAACATAGGGATTACTTTTTCAGATATGACACTTACGGAATCAGCCACCGTTGTCCTGTTTAGTGACAAAGGGAAAGGCCGTTCAGTCAGTCTTCTTCCTCAGCGCTATGTAGCTATTATACCTAAAAGCACTCTCGTACCGAGAATGACACAGGCGGCGGAAAAAATACATGAAACTGCTAAAGAGCAGGGGAGAATGCCTTCCTGTATAAATTTCATTTCAGGGCCAAGTAATTCCGCAGACATTGAATTGCGTCTCGTAGTAGGCGTGCACGGACCGGTTCAGGCCACGTATATAGTAGTCGACGATAAATAACGTCTCACGTTTAAAACTGTCGTATATACAATACAAACCTAATTAGCACCTGTCCCAGGCCTGGCTCCTGTGAAGGAGAACAGGAAAACAATTCATTTAAAAAAAGCCCAAACCATTGGTAAATCCAAGGTTTGGGCTTTCTTTGATTACGTCTTTTTAAACCACAGGCTCTGCCTGTGTGAAAATTAACCTTTAAGGGTGGTAACAGAAAAAACTCCTCTCGTTATAATAGAAGATGGCCGCCAAACCAACTTCTAATAATGAG
>NZ_JAIWPE010000015.1 GCF_021028955.1 Salipaludibacillus sp. CUR1 | reverse complement strand
ACAAGGTCGTTATATGCCTCGTCCGCCTTTTTTTAAAATTAACCCAAAATATTGTTTACATATATTAACATTAGTGTATTTATTTTACTTACGTGCAATCGTTATGGGTCAGACCCCCCATTATATGGAAAACACCCGTTCCGGGATTTTAGGGCCGGCACGGGTAATGCGGTTACTTTTTAAAGCCGAGCAGCATTTCACGGAGGAATTTACTGGCGGCGATCGCTGTTTGTTCTGAGTTGTCGTAGGCGGGTGACACTTCGACTAAGTCGAAACCGGTTATTTGAACATCCGACGCAGCGATGGCGTGAATCGCTTCGAGCAGTTCTTTGGAAGTGATGCCTCCTGCTTCAGCCGTGCCAGTTCCAGGAGCGTAAGCCGGGTCAAGCACATCAATATCAATTGTGACGTAAACCGGCCGCCCCGCTAATTGCGGAAGGATTTTTTTTAACGGTTCAGCTACTTCAAATTTACTCATATGCATGCCGGACTCCCGGGCGTACTGGAATTCCTCACGCATACCTGACCGGATGCCGAAGGAAAAGACGTTTTCCGGTCCGATTAATTCACAAGTTTTCCGGATAGGCGTGGAATGGGAAAGCACTTCTCCTTCGTATTCTTCCCTTAAGTCTGCATGGGCATCTATATGAATAACAGCCAAATCCTCGAACTTGTTAAACATAGCCCGGATGACAGGCCAGGACACGAGGTGTTCGCCGCCAATTCCTGCCGGAAGTTTGCCATCATCGAGAAGACGGTTGGCATACGTTTCTATCATATCGATACTTTTAGCAGCATTCCCAAATGGCAGAAGCATGTCCCCGGCATCGTGCACACTCACCTCTTCTAAATGGCGGTCAAGATACACGCTGTATTCTTCGAGGCCGATGGAAGCTTCACGGATACGGTTAGGGCCGAAACGGGAACCCGGCCGGAAGCTGACAGTGTAATCCATCGGCATGCCGAACATTACAACATCCGCTTCGTCATATGATTTATCTGCCATAATAAATTTTCTTCCTGAATATCTTTCGTCAAAAAACATAAGATCCCTCTTCCCGTTACTTTGTTAAGTCTTCTACGAACTTCGGCAGGGCAAACGCTGCTTTGTGGATGTCTTTCGTATAATATTTCGTATCAAGATCGTGAATACGGTCCTCTTTTACATCAAGGGGGTCGTATTTTTTTGAACCGATCGTAAACGACCAGAGACCGCTCGGATACGTAGGAATATTGGCCGTATAAAGACGGGTAATCGGGAACGTCTCCTTCACATCACGGAAGACGTTTCGGATGAGTTCCTGCTGAAACCACGGGTTATCTGTCTGTGCGACAAATACGCCATCTTCTTTTAACGCTTTGGAAATGCCTTCATAGAATCCTTTAGTAAAAAGATTGACGGCAGGTCCTACCGGTTCGGTGGAATCTACCATAATGACATCGTACTCATTCTCACTTTTGGCGATATGCATGAAGCCATCATCGACCTGAACGTCTACACGAGGGTCATCTAGTTTGCCGGCAATCGTCGGCAAATATTTTTTGGAGTATTCAATGACTTTTCCGTCTATTTCCACGAGGGTGGCTTTCTCAACTTCAGGGTGTTTAAGGATTTCACGGATAACGCCTCCGTCACCGCCTCCGACAACCAGGACATTTTTAGGATGAGGATGGGTATGAAGCGGTACGTGAGCCACCATTTCGTGATAGACGAACTCATCTTTTTCTGTGGTCATAACCATGTCATCGAGAAGGAGCATATTGCCAAACTCCTCAGTCTCGACCATATCAAGCTGCTGGAAATCTGTTTTTTCACTTACATACGTTTTCTTGATTTTTGCTGTAATACCGAAATTCTCTGTCTGTTTCTCTGTAAACCAAATACTCATTTGGCGTCACCTCTTTTTTATTTATAGATCGTTAATCTTTATTGTTAGCACCCCGGGACCAAATCGCCTCATCCCTTGTATGGAGTAAGACTCCTGGCTTTTCGCCCCCCAGGCTGTTACGGCTATTTGTAAACTTACTGTCCCTTTTCCATCACTTCTTCCATTCAAACTATCTATTTCCCCAAATAAACGAAAAGTACAGAAAAAGTATATAGCAATCCCAAATAAATAGAAACTGTTTTCTTAATTTCATAACTAAAGGAACGTATAAAGCCCCCCAAAAGGTGGAAAACTGTGGGAATGGAAACTTCTGGGGGGTCTGACCCCCCAGCTGTTCCCAGTAATTACACTCTGGAAATTAATGGGGGGTCAGACCCCGGAAAGGGGCACGGGATGGAAGTGCTGACACGGACGGCCTATCATAAGCGCCGTCGACTTTGGACTAAAATACTCTGGTTCGGCGTACTTGTTATTTTCTTCAGTTTCCTCACGTTGAGCGCTCTCGTGTTGTACGCTTATCAAATGGAACGGCCTTCATTATCGGTTCCCGATACTACCGTTGTTTATTCTGCTGACGGCGAAAGAATCGGAGAGTTTCATCAAGGCGAACACCGCTACTGGATTCCGCTGGACCAAATGGGAAATACCATAGTTGATGCTACTCTGGCTATTGAAGACCGCCGGTTTTACGACCATTACGGCTTTGACCCGATCCGGATCACCAGGGCTGCTCTGACTAACGTCTTATCAGGCTCAAAAGCGCAGGGAGCCAGTACAATAACTCAGCAGTACGCACGGAATTTATTTTTAACACATGATAAAACATGGGCAAGAAAATGGCATGAAGCTTTATATGCTTTACGCCTTGAGCTTCATTATTCAAAGAAAGAAATTCTTGAAGGCTATCTTAATACAATTTATTACGGGCACGGAGCTTACGGAATTGAAGCAGCCGCCAATCTTTATTTTCAAAAAAACGCTGATGAATTAACATATTCAGAAGCTGCGCTGCTTGCAGGAATACCTAAAGGGCCGAATATCTATTCGCCTTTTGTTGATGAGGAACGGGCCTTTACCCGCCAGCAAACCGTGCTCAGATCAATGGAAGAAGCCGGCACACTCTCTCCTGAAGAAAGAGCCGGTTATGAGTCTGCACCTTTAACCTTTGCCTCCAGCCAGGAAACAGAAGGGAAACGGGTCGCTCCGTATTTTCAGGATGCCGTCCGTCAGTGGCTCGCTGAAGAACACGGGTTTGATCCGGCTATGCTCGATGGAGGCGGCCTGGAAATTCACACGACTCTTCATTCAGGCTTGCAAAAGCATGCCGAAGACATTATCTCAAGAGAGCTTGACCCTGACCATGAACTGGATACGGCATTAGTGGCAATGGACCCTCGCACTGGTGATGTAAGAGCCCTGGTCGGCGGGAAAAATTATACGGAAAGCCCTTTTAACCGGGCTACTCAGGCAAAACGGCATCCCGGTTCTACAATGAAGCCTTTCTTGTATTATGCGGCTCTTGAGCATGGTTTAAAGCCTAATTCAATGCTTAAAAGTGAAGAGACCACTTTTGTTTATGACGAAGGCAGAGGTGAATACAAACCTAGTAACTTTAACCACCGCTATGCCGATGATTATATTACGATGCTTCAGGCACTGGCTGTTTCTGATAATATTTTTGCAATTAAAACGCATTTTTTGCTCGGCTTTGAAGACCTTCTTCATACGGCAGGCCGGTTTGGCATTGAGAGCCCGTTAGAGGCAAACCCTTCCCTCGCGCTCGGGACAAGTGATGTCGGGGTGCTGGAAATGACTAAAAGTTACAGTCCGTTTGCCAACGGCGGCTACCGTGTCGCTCCCCGGCTTGTGGAAAAAATCGAGGACCGCCACGGAAACCTTCTGTTCGAAGCAAATATGGAGAGAAAACAGGAATTTAACTCTGCTCACACCGCCATTATGACCGATTTAATGAAAGGCATGTTTGAACCTGAATTGAGTGCAAGCTTTGGAGCTGTGACGGGAGGCAGTATTTCGGACATCCTTGACCGCCCAGTGGCCGGAAAAAGCGGGTCAACTCAATCTGACAGCTGGATGATCGGCTACACCCCGCAGCTGTTAACAGGTGTGTGGACAGGTTACGATGATGCCCGTTTCCTTGAAAGCGGGGACGCCGCCCACTCGAAACAAATTTGGGCAAAGTTTATGAAAAAGTCGCTGGATGGAGAATTAAAGCTCAGTTTTCCGGTCCCTAAAAACGTGACTGAAGTGAACATAAATCCAGCAAACGGGCTTTTGGCGACAGAACACTGTCCCGTCAGCCGTCCTACCCTTTTTTATAAAGGGACCGAACCAACCGAATACTGTAATGAACATATTGGAGAATTGGAAGAAAAAACTTCTGAAACAGAAGGCGATCCAGAGGACAGCTCCTCCGGCCGTGAAGATAAAAAGAAAGAAAAATGGCTTGACCGCTTCACCGACTGGATACCTTAAGATGGGGCCTCCCCTCATATCTATCAAGTTAATCTTGGGCATATTAAGAGCAGCGAATGTTGTTCACATGATTTAAAAGGAGTGATTTTCACTCCGCCAGGCGGACGCTTGCCCAGGGGCTTGTCTTCAGCTAAATTCAACTCAGCCTAGCTTCGTTGAATTGGATCTTCAGACTGCGCTTAATCCCTCGGGCGTCGCCGCCTTCTGTCCTTCACTGTCAGTGCACATTATGACATTGATATTTAACAGGACCCTAAATTTGTACTAGATTGTAACGCCGGGCAGCCGACTCCTGCGGGCACAACACTAGCTGGAGATCCCCTCAGGAGTCCTTTTGGCTCCTGAGGAAGTCGAAGCATTGTCCGCGGAAAGCGGCTGCCCAGAGAGGAAATCCAGCTTTTATTTAAGTGTAATTCGTTAACTTGATGGGGTCAGACCCCCCATTTATTGGTAAATATGCGATGCATTTGGTAAAAATCCGCAAAAAAAAACAGACGAAGGGAACTGGGACATGTCCTTCGTCTGCTTTTCTTGTCTTAGTATTTCTTGTGCGTGTGTGGCTTTAAGTTTACAAAAGGATCGGATTTATGACAAGGGGAATATTGGAAGTTCACATTTTGTTCACATTTTCGACACAATCCTCTATTCACGATTTTTCCCGGAACCTTTTTAAAAGTTTTCGCCATTCCACCCGTCCCGCCTGACTCCTAAACAGTCAGGTCTTCTTTCAGCTGGTCGTCCGCGCGTTCCCACATACCTTCGTCGAAATCAAAAAGAAATTCTTTTAAAATTGTTTTCGACCGGTCGTCCATCTGGGAAACGACGATCCGGCGTTTTAAGGATTTATCCATGTTGTTCACATGTTCAGGGAGACTTTTATAACCGCGGCGGATTTCCCGGTCCACGGTCATTTCGCAGGCTGTGACGCCTACATAAGTCGGGCCGCCGTTCAGGGGCTCGACAGTGACCCACACAAGCCAGTACGGCTTTCCATTCGGCACGGCTTCTTTTTCTTTTAGAAATTTAATCCCTTTTTCAACAGCGCTTCGCGCATGCAGAGCGCCCATATCCACAAAGGCTTCTCCGCCTTCAACATCGACAAACACCGGAGTGATATTATTTAAATTTAATGTTCCCACTCCAAAACCGCCATGGCCGTCAGTGGAATCTCCACTTAAAATATTAAAACTTTTACTCATTTTTTTAATCTTTTCATTTTTTGCTTTATCTGATTCGTTCATTCTTATCCCTCGCCTTCACCAAATAGTGATTACGTCTAGTTTATCATACAACGTTTTTCAGATGCACAAATCTAAAACGGGAAAACTTCTGTTTTTAAAAGGAAAAAAGGCGAAGAATGTTGAAAAGGTAAAGGTGAACCTCCCCGCTGCATTCAGCGCGGAAGATTAGATGCTCACTAATGAAAGGAGAAACACATATGCCGATTGTGACAGTAAAAATGCTTGAAGGACGTACAGATGAACAAAAACGGGCCCTCGTTGAAAAGGTGACAGAAGCAGTTACAGAAACAACTAATGCACCGAAAGAACGCGTTTCCGTGGTCATTGAAGAAATGACATCAGATAATTTCGGAGTCGCCGGTGTCCGGGCAAGCGACAAAGGATAAATATGTAAAAAAAGCTTGCCGCTAAGTCTGGCGGAAGCCTCAGATTTAAATTAGATTAAAAAGGTGCTTTCAAAGAGGGGTAAACCCTTTGAAAGCACCTTTTATTCTTATCTCAACGCGTCATTGGCAAGCCGCAGGCATTTCTGGTAAAAGGCCATTTTCTTATCTTTCTCATACCTGTCCAGTTCCTCATCTATCCACGTAAAACTCTTCATCAGCATTTCTTCAGGCACACCTCTCGTTACAAGCACCTGGTGAAGCCATAACGCGTAATCTACAAAAATCTGTTCATTCTCTAACTCATAAGCTGTATTCAAATAATTAAAGTGGTGAAGCAGATCTTCTTTTGTATGCTTCCTTCCCCGGTCACCGAATCTCTCCAGCTCCGCCCCGTCCTGTTCATAGAACTTCTCTGTTAAAGCTTCGGCTACTGCCTCTTCACTGAATGGAAGACTCATAAGCCTCAAACCTCTCCTTCATTCATCGATTCACGCAGCCTGGCGATATAGGCATATGCTTCGTCAATATCTTCTTCAGTATAATTTTGCTTTGCTTTAAGCTTAAATACCTTACTCGTCACGTCTTCCTTTGAAAGTTCCTCAAAATACAGCACGGTTGACACGAGTTCAAGAAATTTAGCGCTCTGCCCGTTCATTTCCTGCAAGACACCAGTCACTTCAGGAAATTCGTAACCTGTCATGCCCAGAAATTCTTCTCCTTTACCAGCCAGTTCATAGCGGTACTGCTGATAACCAGCCTTTTTTTCTTTCACCTCAGAAATAAATTCCAGCTGGCTCATTTCTTCCATACGCAAAGTCAGTTCTTCCGAATAAGGCCCAAACATATGAAACTGATATTTTTCGTGAAAAGGCAGGTTTATTTTTTTAGCTATGTAAATCATCTTCTGCAATTTTTTACGCCCGACAATTTCACCTGTCTGTTTAAAAAAAGCGAGAAGCTTCGCATGTTCATTAAGCACCTTTTATCCCTCCTGGTTAGTGAGTAAAGATAGGATCTTCTGTTTTTCTTCCGCAAAAACCGTTTGGTCGGACAGAAAATCCTCGGGAAAATAAAGTTTGTGATCCGTCCGTTTCTTTCCGGAAATGGCTTCCACGACATCTGATTCCCTGGACAGTTCTCTCAGCCTTCCGTCTGGCATTAACAAGTGAATCGGCAGCCGCTCATCTTTCTCGCCGGGCCTGTAAAAATCATACGGCAGGTCTGATGACGAATCGATCACAAGATAATAATCCGGGTTTAGCCCTATTTTTTTGAAAAGCTGCTGAAGTTCAGGCCATATCAGCATTTGCTTACTCGGATTGCATTCCACATATTTGAACAGACGGCGGTTCATAAACCGCTGGCAGAGATCACTTAAAATCGGATCATCTTCTTCCTCCCACGCCTGAAAATAATAAAGGATAATCGACTCATCCAGTTTTAGGTAATCCTTTAATGTTACTTCCCCATTAAACATAGATTTAAAATGGATTGGCGTAATTTTAAAAGGATAATTTTCAGCAAGCAATTCTCTCGCCCGGTGCAGAATCTTGCTGAGGATGACTTCCGCACTTCTCGTGACAGGGTGAAAATAAACCTGCCAGTACATTTGATACCGGCTCATGATGTAATCTTCTACTGCATGCATCCCGCTATGCTTAAAGACGGCCTGATCTTCTTCCGGCCGCATGACTCTTAAGATCCGCTCCATATCAAACTGGCCATAGCTCACACCTGTATAGAAAGCGTCGCGAAGGAGGTAATCCATCCGGTCGGCATCAATCTGGCTCGAAATGAGGCTTACGAGAAGTTTGTTGTCATATGTTTTCGCTATGACATCCGCCACTTTCACCGGCACATCCGGACTCATCTGCCGGAGAACCTTATTAATTTCTGTGTCGCCAAGGATAATCTCCCTTGTCCACTTTTCATGATCCATATGAAATACTTTTTCAAATGAATGGGAAAACGGTCCGTGGCCCACGTCATGGAGTAACGCTGAAGCGAGGCATACGAGGCGTTCTTCTTCGTCCCATGCCCCTTTTTTCTCCAAGTTCTCCACCATCCGGCGCATCACTTCATACACACCGAGAGAGTGGTTAAACCTTGTATGTTCCGCTCCGTGAAACGTCAGAAATGTTGTTCCAAGCTGGCGAATCCGTCTAAGCCGCTGGAATTCTTTCGTCCCTATCAGCTCCCAGATCAGCTCGTCTCTAACATGAATGTACCGGTGAACCGGATCTTTAAACACCTTTTCTTCTTCCAGCTTTCCGTCTTGCCTCTCCATTGCAGGCGTGACCCCTTCCTCTGTTTTCTGGTCTGTTGAATTTATTGTCATATCGTGTCTTAGTTTATCTTGTTTTATTATACTAGATTGTTCCTTGAAAAAAATAGGTGATTTATGACGGCGTATAATATTTTTGCTGCGGCAGTCATAATAAGAACCGGACTTGGCTCGCGCTCTCTTGCTTTATCGTCTGGTCTGCGCCGCAAAAAAACTGCAGATAAGCCGTATTCTAACGGTCCCTGCAGTTCTTTTTATCTATCTGGCCGGCCACATTATTTCATTCGTTTTTTGACTTTTTCCATTAATTGATCCTCGTCGAGCGCTGCGACAGGACGGTCATTCACAAACGTGAATACTTTTTTCCGGCCCGGCCCGCAGTATGACTGGCACCCGATCTCAATCTCAGCATCAGGATCGAGCTTCTTTAACTTAGGAAGTAATGTTTTAATGTTTGTGGCCTGGCAATCGTCACAAATATAAAACTTGTTTGCCATTTTTCACCACATCCTTATTTTTCAGACTGCCAGAGCCGGCTCGCTAATGCTTCCCGGCCGCACCTATTTCAGGCTGAAGGTGCTACTGAAGTATTTTACAACTTACCCGTAGTAAAATGCAATAACCTTGCCCAAAAAACAGGGCTGGAAATATGATATAATTTTCTCGGCATAATAGCGACATAAAGAGGAGCATGACCAATGATAAATCTCCAACATTTACTTTATAGACAAAACTGGCTGTTTTTAGACCAGTCTGTTTCCGGCCTGGCAATGAATCCGATGCATTCGTTTGCGATGGATGATACGTTGTGCAGGCGGGCATCAGAATTTGAGAATACAGGAATTGCGAGGCCCTGGGTACATGACAGTACCGTGGTTCTTGGCATTCAGGACAGCCGTCTGCCTTTTATTGATAATGGCGTTCAATTTTTGAGAAACGAGGGGTACGAAGTGATTGTCAGGAATTCAGGAGGCCTGGCAGTTGTTCTTGATCCTGCTGTTTACAACTTGTCCCTCATTTTCCGGGACGAGAAGAACTTAACAATTGACCGGGGATACGACCTTATGGTGGCATTTACGAGGCTTCTCCTCCACGATGTAGGAGTTATTGAGGATGGAGAAATAAAAGAATCTTATTGCCCTGGAAGATACGATTTAAGCGTCAACGGACAAAAATTCGCCGGCATCTCCCAAAGGCGGCTTCGCGGAGGCGTGGCAGTCCAGATCTATCTGGCTATGAGCGGAAGCGGCTCTGAAAGGGCGTCACTGATTCGGGAATTTTACAGCCGGGCTGTCAATGGGGCTGCGACGAAGTTTGAGTATCCACGGATTATGCCTGAAAAAATGGCATCACTAGAAGAAATTTCCGGGCATACGTTCACATCTGAAAAGTTGAACGAGCGCCTTCTTATGCAGCTTCAAAAATTAAGCGGCAAACTCGGTATATACGAACTCGACAGCACCGACTGGGAGCGGTATGAAAACAACATTCAACGCATCGAAAAAAGGAATGAGAAAGTCTCAGCTGTCAACGGCTGATAACGGACCGCCTGTTTATTACGGCAGGACCGGCCTCTTGTTAAGATGAAGCAAGTCCCCATCTTCCTGATCCGCTTAAAAAGCCTGACTGGGTATATTCCAGTCAGGCTTCCTGTTTAACTTTAGGTTTGGCAGCGGCTTTTTTCCTCCCGCCGCCTCCTGCTGCTTTAGGCTGTTTCTTTGTTTTATCGATTGATGCTTGAAGGGCAGACATAAGGTCAGTGACATTGGCAGCGGCTGCCGGCTGCTTCCCTTCATCTGCTTCCACAATCTGTTTGCCGGTCCTCTTCTCTTCAATGAGTTCCATTAAAGCGGTACGGTAATCATCGCTGTATTTCTCCGGTTCAAACGGGGTGGTGAGCTGTTTAATCAGCATCAGGGCTGTATCAAGCTCTTTTTTTGTGATGTTTTGAGTATCAGGTATAGAGACATCTCCCGCGTTTCGCACTTCGTCCGGAAAATGAATGGTCTCCATAAGCAGCGTATTTTCATAAACTCTCACGACTGCCAGCTGTTCTTTCGACCGGATAACAATTTTAGCCACCCCTATTTTCCCCGACTTCTCCAGGGCTTGCCTCAAAAGCAGATAAGCTTTTCCTCCACCGGCATCCGGAGCGAGGAAATAACTTTTTTCAAAATAAATAGGATCTATTTCCTCAAGATCCACAAAATCAATAATCTCAACAGCTTTTTCTTCAGTTTCCTTTTTCAGCTTTTCCAAATCATCCTGATCGAGTACGACAAATTTATTTTTTTCATATTCGTAAGCTTTGACGATCTCTTCATTTTTTACTTCTTTGTCGCAACCCGGGCACGTTTTTTCATATGAAATCGGCGTGTGGCACTCTTTATGAATTTGCCGAAGCTTAATGTCTTTATTTTCAGTGGCCGCATGCAGTTTCACAGGGATATTGACGAGGCCAAAGCTGATACTTCCTTTCCATACCGTATGCATGATTCTCACCCGCTTTTTTTTCTTAATGTGCGGTTTTTAATTGTTGTTTATACATCCCCGCTTCTGTTCAAAATAAGAAGACAAAAGCTTTAAAGAATAGGAGCAGTTGCGATGAAACCGATGCGCCTTACGTCTGCAGAAGAGTTGCCGTCAGAGCCGGGCTGGCTGTATGAAGTAAAATACGACGGGTTCAGGTGTTTACTTGTTTGGGAAAAAAATAACGTTCAGCTTTTAACGAGGATGGGAAAAAGCCTGACGGCACAGTTTCCAGAAATTATTGATTTTTGCCGGAGCCTTGAAACTGACGTGTCTCCCTTTCTGCCGCTCACTTTGGACGGTGAGCTCGTCTATCTGGCAAGTACGTATAAAAGTGAATTTTCCATCGTTCAGCGACGGAGCCGGATGAAGAGCAGCGATGTGGTTACTGACCACGCCCGGCGTTTATCATGCCATTTAGTTGTGTTTGACTTACTGCAGCTAAGCGGCGAGCAGCTTACCGGCCAGTCGCTTGAAATGAGAAAGCAGCGCCTGAACCGCTTTTTGGAAAAAGTGGCCCTTCCTGAAACACCCAATTATGAATCGCCTTCTCTTATTCAGGGAATAGAATCGGCAAACGACCCGGCTTTACTGTGGGAGCACGTGGACGCTGAACACGGAGAAGGGCTGATAGCCAAGAAAAAAACAGGAGTATATGAGGCTGGCACCCGCTCAAAAAGCTGGCTTAAAAAGAAAAACTGGCGGGTTGTTACAGTGGTTTTAACCGAATACGACGAGACTAATAATTATTTCCAGGGAAGTGTTCTGTTAAATGGCGACTGGGTCCCTGTCGTCCACGTCCGCCATGGATTCAAAGAAGAAGAAGAAACGACGCTCGTAAAGATGTTCCGCCAAAACGGTGTGAAGGAACCTGCAGGAAAATGGCTTTTACCTCCGTCAATTTGTATCGGGGTGGCATGTATTGACTTTGACGGCAAACACCTGAGAGAACCGCGCTTTCACAGCTTTCAGCTCGACAAATCACCTGAAGAATGCACCTGGAAAACTATGAACCACCAGTTGGGGTCTGTCCCCCAGCGCGTTAAAGTAACAAAGCCAGATAAGCCTGTTTGGGCGGATGCTTCATTAACGAAAGCAGATTATCTCGTTTTTTTGCAAAGGGCAGCCCCTTACCTCCTGCCTCATTTAAAAGACAGGCTGTTAACTGTAATCCGTTACCCGCACGGCACGGACGGCGAGCATTTTTATCAGAAACACGTTCCCGATTATGCGCCTGAATTTGTACAGACGCGTATGGAAGGGGACACAGAGTATATTATCTGCAACTCCAGGGAGACTCTTCTCTGGCTCGGCAATCAGCTGGCGCTGGAATTTCACACACCTTTTCAGCCCGCCGGCTGCGAGTATCCATCTGAAATCGTCCTGGATCTTGACCCGCCTTCAGCGTCGGAGTTTAATCTTGCTGTAGATGCAGCGTTAAGGCTCAAAGCAGTCTTCGACGAACTGAATTTCAAACCATTTGTAAAAACGTCCGGACGGAAGGGGCTGCAAGTTTATTTACCCTTGCCTGCTGAGCGGTTTACTTATACAGAGACGAGGCAATTTACCTCCTTTGTCTGCCAGTTCCTTTGTGAACAGGCGCCTGACCGGTTTACAACAGAAAGGCTTAAAAAAAACCGGGGGAACCGGCTTTACCTGGACTATCTGCAGCATGAAGAAGGGAAAACAATTATCGCCCCCTATTCGCCTCGAGGGACAGAGGGCGGCCTTGTTGCCACTCCCCTGTATTGGGAGGAAGTTTCAGAAACGCTTGATCCCCGCCGGTTCAATTTGTATGCCGTCCTGGACCGGCTGACCTATGAAGGGGACCCATTCAGGTTTTACCGGGAATCAGCAGCCGAAAACGGTGCCATGCTGGAAGCCGTCTTAGCAAGGCTGACGACTGGATAAACGAGCCGGCACGGGATTTAAGCACCTGAGGCAACAAAGTTGCCCTTAGCCAATTCGGGGGGGTCAGACCCCCCATTTATTCCCAAAAACCCCCGACTGTTCACACAGCCGGGGGGTGGTATCAAATAAATTAATCTGTGACGCCTTGCATGGCGGTAATCAGTGCTAGCTTGTACACATCTTCTGCGTTACAGCCGCGGGATAAATCGTTTACCGGTTGATTTAATCCTTGAAGGATTGGGCCGATCGCTTCAAAATCGCCGAGCCGCTGAGCCAGTTTGTATCCGATATTTCCTGCTTCAAGACTTGGGAAAATGAACGTGTTCGCTTCTCCTTTTAATGGAGAATCCGGCGCTTTTTTAGCAGCTACACCTGGAACAAATGCAGCATCAAACTGGAACTCACCATCAAGTGTTAACTCAGGAGCTTTTTCCTGTGCGATTTTCGTCGCTTCAACTACTTTTTCTGTTTCAGGGCTTACTGCGGAGCCTTTTGTTGAAAAGCTGAGCATTGCCACTTTCGGATCGATACCGAATACTTTTGCTGTTTTAGCCGCTTCTACAGCTGTTTCGGCTAGATCATTGCTGTCTGGAGCAATATTAATCGCACAGTCACCAAAGATATAACGCTGGTCATCTTTAACCATAACGAAGACACCTGATGTCTTCTTAACGCCTTCTTTTGTTTTGATAATCTGAAGGGCCGGTCTGACAGTATCACCAGTCGAATGGGCCGCACCGCTCACAAGCCCTGCCGCTTTGCCTGTATAAACAAGCATCGTACCAAAATAGTTAGGAGTTTTTAAGATTTTTTGTGCTTCTTCCTTCGTATTTTTGCCTTTGCGGCGTTCAACGAAGGCATCACAAAGCTCATCAAATTCAGGATACGTTTCCGGATTGTAAATCGTAAGACCGGATACATCCAGATCCAATTCTTCTGCTTTGGCTGAAATCTCCTCTTCAGTTCCGATCAATACAGGGTTCAGCAGCCCTTCTTCTTTAAGACGCACTGTCGCTGACAGAATGCGTTCATCCGTACCTTCCGGAAAAACAATGGACGGATTATTTATTTTGACTTCTTCAGCTATAGCTGTAAACATGTCGCTCACAGGAATTCCTCCTTTATTCTCGCTATATACTAGGATACTCCTTCTCAAGGAAAAAATAAATTATTGAAAGCGCTTACTTTCAAAGTTTAAATTTTCAGAACGGGAATTTGACAATTTTATATAATCACTTCCAATTTTTATGTTAACATGCCCTGAATAACCGCTTTAATCTATTATTAAGAGCGACTAACCTTTACCAGCTGATGTAAAAACTGCTTCATTTTCTGCAAGCTTAGAAGTATATTATTAATCCGATGAACGAAGGCGAGGACACCCGGAGGATGAGCGAAGTCTGAAAATCCATTTTCCTGAAGTAGTTCTTCGGGAAAGTTAGTTGAAGACAAGCCCTCGGGTAAAGAAAACACAGCGAACTTCCACATGGATGTGGTGACTTCGGCGTTTCACAGGACGTGAAGGGGTTAGCCGAAGATCCCTGCGACGATGTTGCACTTATGCCTGTGGTATAAGCCTTCGCCGCGAGTGAATTGGCAAACTAACCGGATATCTTCCCAGGCTTCCATCACTCCTATTTTTAAATCAGCTTTTTCTTGTACTTAAAAGTGTAATAGTGATTAGAATGATTGCCATCCCTATTGTTTGAGTAAAGCTGAGGAATTCTCCCAGAATTAGAACTCCAAACAACGAAGCTGTAACGGGTTCGATCATAGCCACGACAGAAGCAACTGACGGGGAAACTATTTTCACTCCTTTTATATAAAGGAAAAAAGAGAGTCCTGCTCCCACTACTCCCAGAACCACAAACAAAAACAGGTCATCGGAATAAAACACAGATACCAGTTGTTCTCCATCTATTAAAAACACGAGCAAAACGCTAAACACGAAAAAAGCAATGGTTAAGATCGTTTGGGGACGACCATGTGCGGAAGCATATTTGAAACCGAAAATAAAAATTGCGTAAGATATGCCTGCTAATAAACCGGTGATAATTCCTATACTGTTTAAATTTCCTACACCGACCTCATAAACATTTGTTAATAAACTGATTCCTGCCATAACAACGGCTATAGAAACCCCTTTAAACAAGGTAATTTGTTCAGTACGCAATAAAAAAGAGATAAGAAGAACAAACAGCGGGGCGGTGTACATAAGAGTAGAAGCCACAGCTACGCCAGAAAGGGAAATACTGAAAAAATAAAAAGCAAAATTCCCAGCCACTCCTATCCCTGCCAGGATCGACCAGAGTACGAGAGGACGAGTCACCTGGAAATTTTTTTTAAAATTGAGGGAAAGCCAAAAAAGGATGCACAAAAGACCTACAGCCCCTCTATAAAAAGAAACAAGAAGGGGATCCCAGCCTTTATCCATCAGAATGGACCCTATCCCCCCCGACAACCCCCATAAAATTGCTGCTAATAAAACAAGTCCTGTTCCAATAAAATTCATCGGCTTTTCCTCCAATAAAACTGTTCTGTTTCTAGGTTCCTTCTGCCCTTCATTACCCTGAATCTGCTCCTGAGTAACTGAAAATTATTCAGAACTGCCAGACGAGTCTTTCAATCCCTTCCTTTTACTCGGCCATCGCCCTTTTAATGTCATCCAAATAATTAATGGGTTACAGCCTGGCCTCCCGCTTTTTTAGTGCCTCGCCCTCACTGCCATAACTAATTACTATGACTATATGCGCACTGACAGAAGGTATTTTAAGCGGCTGCCCCTCCTGAATGTGAATTTCCAATTGCAATCCTTCTCCTTTATTAAGTATAATGAATGAATAATCACTCATTTTTAAATGTTGGGAAAATTCACCGAGAAACTGACTGAAATCTATTTTTTAAAGGGGGATCTTATGGGTTGCGATGCTTTATTTCAACCGCTCACGATTAACAATTTGACGTTAAGGAGCCGTGTGATTATGGGCTCCATGCATGTAGGATTGGAAGGACTGGAAAACGGGATTCATAAACTGACAGAGTTTTACAAACGGAGGGCGGCCTTCGACGTCGGGCTGATCGTCACTGGAGGTGCAGCCGTTAACCCGGAAGGCAGTGGCGGACTCGATTTCATGACAATTTACGAAGACGAAGATATTGAACGGTGGAAGCCGTTAACTCAAGGCGTCCATGACGAAGGCGGAGCCATTGCTCTCCAGCTGTTCCACGCAGGAAGGTATGCCTACAAAATCATGACGGGAATGGACCCAGTAGCTCCTTCCCCTCTTCAGTCGCCTATTAATCCTGATAAGCCGGCAGAAATGACCCATGACCAGATTTTAAAAACGATTGACGATTTCGCGCAGGGAGCCCGCCGGGCAAAAGAAGCCGGTTTTGATGCGGTAGAAATTATGGGGTCCGAAGGGTATTTAATTAACCAGTTCGTCTCCCCTGCTACCAACAAGAGAACAGACGAATGGGGCGGCAACTTCAGCAACCGCCTCAAATTCCCTGTAGAAATCATGAAGGCCGTCCGAGAAGCTGTCGGGCCGGATTACCCTGTCCTGTTCAGAATGTCAGGCCTCGACCTGATTGATGAAAGCACGACAGAATTGGAAACGCTTCAATGGGCGCGGGAGATTGAAAAAGCAGGTGCTGATGTACTGAATATCGGAATCGGCTGGCATGAATCCAAAGTGCCGACTATCTCTATGAAAGTGCCGAGAATGCAATTCGTGCCAGTCGCTGAAAACATTGCCAAAGAAGTGTCCATCCCGGTAGTCGCCAGCAACAGAATTAATGATCCGCGTGACGCCAATAAAGTTCTTGAAGAAGGAACTGTTCAGCTCGTGTCTATGGCACGACCTTTCCTGGCAGATCCAGCTATCCTGACAAAAGGAAAAGAAGACCGTTATGATGAGGTAAATACGTGCATCGCCTGTAACCAGGCCTGCCTGGACCATGTGTTTGAAGGAAAGGCAGCCACATGCCTTGTCAATCCGGAAGCCGGCAGAGAAACCGAATTAACACTCGAACCAGCTGAAAAAACTAAAAATCTTCTTATCATAGGAGCCGGACCCGCCGGTCTGGAAACGGCCCGTGTGGCAGCTGAACGCGGCCACCATGTCACGCTTGTCGACGAGAAAACTGAAATTGGCGGCCAGCTTAACTATTCAAAACAGATACCAGGTAAACAGGAGTTTTATGAAACGCTCCGCTACTACCGGGTCCAAATGGACAAACTGGGTGTCGACCTTAAACTCGGAGAACGTTTATCAGCAGAAGATCCGCTTATAAAAGAAGCCGACGAGATCGTCATTGCTACCGGAATCGTTCCCCGGATGCCTGAAATTGAAGGGGTTAATGACAAGAATATCCTGTCTTACCGTGACGTTTTTGAGGGGACAGCCACAACCGGCAGCCGTGTCACCATCATTGGCGGCGGCGGAATAGCCTGTGACCTGGCCTTATTTTTGAAAGGAAAAGGGGTTGAGTCAATCACCCTTCTGCAGCGCAGCACGAAATTTGCCCGCGGAATCGGTAAAACTACACGATGGGCCACTCTTATGGAATTGATGCAGATGGGCATCAAAATGATCGGAGGAATTGAGGCCTATAAACGAATTGACGGGCAATCGGTCACATTTATCCACGAAGGCGAGCAGAAAACAGCTGAAGCGGATACGGTGGTTCTTGCAGCAGGACAGCTGATTAACGATGAGCTGGCTGCCGCTTTAAGGGATGAAGGCAAGAATGTGCATATCATCGGCGGAGCGAAAGATGCGCTGGGCCTTGACGCTAAAAAAGCCATTTATGACGGAGCAGTACTTGCACGTGCACTATAAATTAACGGAGGTATCGCCATGAAAACTGTAAAGTACGACGTGAAAGACGGCATAGCAACGATTATGATGAACCGCCCGGAAGTGAAAAATGCAATTAATGAAGAGATGCATAAAGACTTATATGAGGCGTTTCAGGAAGCACGGAGAGACAATGACGTTCAAGTCATCGTACTTACGGGTACAGAAGGAGCCTTCTCAAGCGGAGCCGATTTAAAGAGCATCCCCGTGAAGGAAATGGAAGCGTTTGACCACGGTGAGTACCTGGAACGCACATACAACCAGCTTTTGCTGCTGATCGACGAAATCGATAAACCAACCCTCGCCTACATGAACGGAACAGCTGTCGGAGCCGGCCTCAGTCTCGCACTCGCCTGTGATTTCCGTTTCGCTTCTTCCGATGCAAAAATCGCGCTCAGCTTTCTGCATATCGGCCTCACACCAGACGCAGGAGCTTCCTACTTTTTGCCGCGTCTTGTAGGTATGGGAAAAGCAATCGAATTGGGGCTGGGCGGCTCGATAAGCCCTGAAGAAGCTTTGAAGATTGGGCTCATTAATCAGATCGGCGACCCTGCACAGTTTATACAGGCACTCAAGCAGGCCCCCCACCCAGCCTATGGCTGGATGAAGAAAAATATGAAAGCAGGAATGGACAGCTCACTGCGTGATGTCTTATATGCTGAAGTAGAAGGCCAGCGGGCTGCAGGAAAATCTGAAGCCCACCTTCAGGCAGTCATGGCCTTCCTGAACCGGGCTAAAGGTTAAAAGCTGCACTTCAGCCATGATGCACCTTTCGTTGGTTCTCCACTCTAAAGGCAGAGAGGCCAAAGTCTGAAACCACATTTTGAAAATCGCATTCTGACATTAATCCCAGCAGCATGCCACACATCGGGCATGCTGTTTGGTTTTTTCTCCAGCGGCTTGTATAATGGGAGATGTGCAATAACGTTACATACACTATAATAATTGTGAAAACCTTTAATTATTGAACATGAACAGGAGTTGATTTAAATGGCAGAACCGGCTAAAACACTGGACGGATGGTATGTGCTCCATGATTTCCGTAAAATGAACTGGGTTGAATGGAAAAAGATTTCTTCTGATGAGAGAGAATCAATTATTGCTGAATTTATGAATTTGCTTGAAAAATGGGACAAAACCCAATCGAAATTTGAAGGCAGCCACGGCCTTTATTCAATCTTAGGGCAAAAAGCTGATTTAATGATTATGCTTTTGCGTCCGACAATGGACGAGCTCATTGAGATTGAGAGCGCGTTTAATAAGACCCGCCTTGCTGAATTTACAGTCCCAACTTATTCTTATGTCTCCGTAGTGGAGTTAAGTAATTACCTCCCTGCTGACAAAGACCCTGACCAGGATCCGGAAATTCAGGCCCGTCTCAAACCGATCCTGCCGAAGTGGCAGTATGTCTGCTTCTATCCAATGGATAAACGCCGCCAAGGCAACGACAACTGGTACATGCTTCCGATGGAAGAACGCCAGACAATGATGCGCAGCCACGGGATGATCGGACGCAGCTATGCTGGCAAAGTCCGCCAGATTATCTCCGGATCAGTCGGCTTCGACGACTGGGAATGGGGCGTGACTCTGTTCGCCCACGATGTACTCCAGTTTAAAAAGCTTGTTTACGAAATGCGCTTCGATGAAGTGAGCGCCCGCTACGGCGAATTCGGCACCTTCTATGTAGGCACCTACCTTGAAGATGAAAAAGTAAAACAATTTTTACATGTTTAGAGATAAGGATTCCGTGAGGCGCTTGTTAGCTGCCTCACGGTTTTTTTGTGCAGGGCGTTGGCGGCGCTATGCTTGCACCTACCTTGCCAAACCCTCTTTTACCTCCTTACAGCTCCCTTTTTCTCCCGGTTTCTTCCTGATACCTTTGTTGGTGCTACCCCGGTTGCACCAACTCTTCCAAACCCTCTTTTATCTCTTTCCAGCTCTCTTTTCCTCCTGTTTTCTTCCTGATCCATGTGTTGGTGCTACACCCGTTGCACCTACCTTTTCAAACCCTCTTTTACCTCCTTACAGCTCTCTTTTTCTCCTGTTTCCCTCCTGATCCATGTGTTGGTGCTCCTGCGCCGCTGTCGCTTGCTCGTCGCAGGTAATGAGTGCTACACCCGTTGCACCTACTTCTTCAAACCCTCTTTTATCTCTTTCCAGCTCTCTTTTCCTCCTGGTTTCGTCCTGATCCATGTGTTGGTGCTCCTGCGCCGCTGTCGCTTGCTCGTCGCAGGTAATGAGTGCTCCTGCGCCGCTTCGGCTTGCTCGTCGCAGGTAATGAGTGCTCCTGCGCCGCTTCGGCTTGCTCGTCGCAGGTGAAGAGTGCTACACCCGTTGCACCTACCTTGCCAAATATCCTGCGCCGCTATCCTTACTAATACTCCTTCAATCTAATTTTGGTTTTTGTCATAGGGGGTTAGGCGGGTTCATACAATGGGATTAGGATGAGCGGGGGCTGCCCTGAGATTCTGGACACAACTTCATTCGTGACCCGGCTAAAGGAGGTGTGGGGTTGGCTGTAATTAAAGCGAGAGATTCTGATATTGACTTACTGGCGAGGCTAATGCGCGCAGAAGCTGAAGGAGAAGGCGAGCAGGGTATGTTAAGCGCAGGAAATGTAATGGTTAACCGTGTGAGAGCCAGATGCCTTGACTTCGTTGATATTAATACTGTTCCCAGAATGGTTTTTCAGTCACCTGGCGGGTTTGAGGCGACCCAGAAAGGCTATTTTTATCAGCGGGCAAGGGAACGTGACAGGCGTCTTGCAAGAAGGCTGGTTGCGGGCGAACGCTTTGTTCCGGGGGAATTTGATTTATGGTTTTTCCGGCCGGATGGTCCGTGTCCTGAGCAATGGTGGGGGCAATGGAACTCGGGCAGGTTTAAATTGCATTGTTTTTACTCTCCTCTGCCTAGTGAATGTCCTTCAGTTTATACAGTTTATTAAAGGAGTGGTGGAATGTATTCACAACAAGATTTTCCGTATTCAGGATACGAAGACCAGAATTACGACAGCTCTGAAGGCGATCAGCAGCAAAAGGCATACGGTCCTGCAGGAGGGCCTCAGCAGGCCGGGGCTTTCTCTATGAGAAGCGGCCAGCAGCATGGAAGCTATCCGTCGATGCATCAAATGGGCCATCAGCACGGGGGCTATCCATCAACGCACCAAATGGGCCAAATGGGCCAGATGGGCCAGATGGGTCAGCAATTTGGAGGCTCCCCGTCTATGCATACTGGACAGCAGTTTGGAGGTTTCCAGGCGGGCCAGCAGCAGTTTTCACCATTTATGCCCGGCACACCTATGCCGCCCCCGCCACAGTTTGTTCAGCCTGGTCAGCAGCCTTTTTCACCCTTTTTACAGATTCCAGGGATGCTCCCAATTGAAATGTCGTATATTGAAAATATTCTTCGTCTTAACCGCGGGAAAGTCGCAACATTTTACATGACCTATGAAAACAATGAGAGGTGGAATGCTAAAATATTCAAAGGAGTTATTGAAGCAGCAGGAAGGGACCATATTATAATCAGTGATCCTCAGACGGACAAACGCTACCTCCTCCTGATGGTGAACCTTGATTATGTGACGTTTGATGAAGAAATCGAATACGATTACCCGTTTGACGGATTGGCACAGCAGCAGATGGCTGCTTATGCGCCGAGGTAAGCAGAGGCCTTTCTTTCACATAACACCATTTACATGCTTTAAAAAACCTGCTGCGGTCTGCAGCAGGTGTAATTTTTATTTTTTCACCCAGTATTCCGAGCAGTCTAAGCTGCGTTCCATAAATCCGTATTCGATAAAGTAGCGTCTTAAAGTTGCAAAATCGGAATAGATGGATTTAAGGATCTCGTTAACGTTTTTCTCTGAATAGATTTTTGCTGGGTTAAATCGTTGAACCAAATGCTGGAGGACAATGATCTTTCGCTTTTCCTTGCTTGGGAAAGAGGCAAGCGGTCCGTTTAGCCCTTCTTTAAAGTAAGTCTTCAGTACTTTATCCCTTTCTTCTACAGTCACTGCGTAGCGTTCATCCACCATTTTCGCCCCCTTATGAATTTCAATTAAATCATCTTTACTTTCCTTCTGCTCCTGTCTTAATCCATTCATAATGGCCAGAAACACTTTTGCCTGCTTTTCTTTCTCTTTCAGTTTAAAACGGTGGTTACGGATGGTGGAAGTGCTTCCTCCCTTTTGAGCACTGACTATTTCTCTGTCTGTCATGCCTTGTTTGAAGAAATGAAGAAGTTCCTTTTGATGATCGGAGAGGCCGGTATATTTCTTATCCATGGATAAGAGTGAATCTACTACAGACTGGTGGTCAACGGAAATGTGAAGCTGAATGGCTTTTCTGGCTTCATACAGCCTCTCTTCCCTCTCATAAACTACCCCGTCCTGAAAGCGTTCATTGCAAATAAGACAGATATATGCTTCTTCGTGGCTGTCATATGTGTAGCCCTTTGTCAGCTCTTCAACTGACGATTGCCAAAACCTCTCATCCGCTAACATAAACAAAACCCCTTTGTGTTTATTATTTATATAAACATTTTATAATTTCGTTTACTAAAAATCAATAGTTAACTTATATAAAAACCCGCTGGCTTAAACAAAACGCGCAAGGCCTTGCTTTACAACTAATTCCAGAATAAAAAGACAGGCTTTCATTTACTATGAAAGCCTGTCTGGTAATACGTTCAGTTGTTATTATTCCATCCACGCAGCAGCAAACAGCAGAGCCCAGCCTGCCAGAAAGGCCAAGCCTCCGATTGGGGTGATAGCTCCAAGTACACGAATTCCGGTTAAGCTTAAGGCATATAAGCTTCCTGAGAATAAAATAATACCCGCAACAAATGCCCAGCCTGCCCCGTGGACAAGCCCGGTCGCTGACAGATATCTGGATAGAATGGCTACAGCAATCAGGGCGAGTGCATGAATCATATGGTACTGCACACCAGTCTGGAACGTTTCCAGGTACCCCCCTGTTTCGAGACGCTCCTTAAGAGCATGAGCGCCAAATGCTCCAATGGCAACAAACAAGAAGGCATTTAAACTTCCAAGCAGCAAAAATAATTTCATGGTTTTCTCCTTTCAGTTCAATGACCATATTTCACTCCCATAACATACCATATGCCCAACAGCCAGAAAAGGGACTTGCTTCTTAAACTGAGCCAGCCCCCTTTAATTCGCCCTATTTTTACCGGTTGTGCAGAAAAACTTTTACAGCTTCTTCAACCCGTTCAGCATCCTTTTCAGTTTGGCAGTTGATCAGAATATGATCTCCTTCCACATCTATTTCAATATGACTGAAGCCCTGAGTTTCTAAAAAGTCTGCTATATCTGTCGCCTCTTCTTTTTCCGCATAAAGCGTATGGTCTCCTACATAGTCTCCATTTACAAACATTTCATATTGAGCTTCATAAAGCTTCGCATAAGCGTCCTCATTTTCGCCGATATAGCCAAAGAAGATCGGCAGACCTGGTATACCGTTTATCATGTTGTCATTCCTCCCTTTTCCAGATACGTTTAGCTTGCATTTTTTATTTAAAAATTATGTACTTAATCCTTTGCCGTACAGCGGTTCTATCTTCTATAATCAGGCTATACCATATGAAAGGACCGATGAAACATGTCTGAAAAAATAACGGTTCATCCATACACTATAGATGATTTTAACGAGCTTTTAACTATACAAAAAGAAGCCTTCCCTCCCCCTTTTCCGGAAGAATTATGGTGGAGCAAAGAGCATATTGCTGCGCACGCAGAAACGTTCCCCCAGGGGGCGATGCTCGCCAGGTTCGATGGCCAGCCGGCAGGATCGGCTACGTCATTAATCACCCGCTATGACGGGTCGCTTCATACATGGGAGGAAGCAGCTGATAATGGGTTTATCAAAAACACTCATGATCCAGGGGGGGATACACTTTACGGTATTGATGTTTGTGTACGTCCTGCCTTCAGGGGGAAAGGCGTCGCCAAGGCTCTTTACGAAGCGAGAAAACACCTTGTACAGGAGTTAGAGCTTTCACGGTATATTGCCGGCTGCCGAATCCCGGGCTTTCACACATACGCCGACCAGATGTCGCCGGTGGAATATGTCAATAAAGTCACGTCGGGAGAGTTAACTGATCTCGTGCTGTCATTCATGCTCACTCAAGGCCTCAGCCCTTTACAGGTGATACCGGGGTATGTGGAAGATCACGAATCTCTCAACTACGCTGTGATAGTCGAATGGCAGAATCCTTCTAAAAAACAGGTGTGACCCGTGCTGCCGGATTTTTCAGCCGTTTAAAAAGTGCGCTCCATAAGGAACGCACTTTTTTATTTTGATTTTGTTATGGTACCACAAATTAAACTTTGATGTTGATATTCGCTTCAGGACGCTCGCTTTCCGCGGGCGGTTCGGGAGCCTCCTCGGCGCAAAAGCGCCTGAGGGGTCTCCCTTGAACCCGCTTTTCCCGCAGGAGTCTCGCACCTTGCGCTACTATCAACCCTTATTTTAAAATCAACATTTACTTTAATCAAAGCATTTTAAAAATCAAACAGGCTGTCGCTTTCCGGTTCATCGCTCTTGTCATAAATCGTCTGTTTCTTTTTATTGCCGGTTTTAGCAGCCGGACGGTCTTCTTCCATATCGCCCATCATCATTTTAATGTCTGCTGCTGAAGGCTGGCGGACATCACCTGATGGTTGTTCTGCTGTCCGATCTTCCGAATCAAGTATCAGATCGCAGTAAGTTTTCAGCGCCTGGGCGTATTGGCGGTAGTCATCTGTTTTACCGGATTCATTCACTGCGTGCTTTAATTTAGCCAGTTCCTCTTCCATCTTTCGAAGAACAAGCTTTGCAGGAATCTCCATAGTCTTCCCTCCACTAATTACTTATTTCCTGGTTAATTCCATAAATGTATCGAGGTCCTGCTTCAGGAAATCGATCGCTTTCTGCCAGAATCCTGGTTTTGTCAGATCCACATTCAAATGTTTGATTGCCAGTTCTTCCACTTCGAGACGGCCGGTGTCGCGCAAAAGGTCAATGTATTTCTCTTCAAACGCCGCTCCCTCTTCTGATGCTTTCGCATAGATTCCCATGCTGAACAGATACCCGAAAGTATAAGGAAAATTATAAAACGGGACCCCGGTAATATGAAAATGGAGTTTTGAAGCCCAGAAACTTGGTGAATAGTCACTCAAAGATTCACAGTAAGCTTCCTTCTGAGCTTCAACCATCAGTTCATTTAGACGCTCTTTGCTGACCGGGCCGTTTTTACGCTCATCGTAAAAACGCGTTTCAAACAGAAAACGGGAATGGATATTCATAAAAAAAGCGACACTACGGTTTAACTTGTCATCGAGCAGCTGGATTTTTTCTTCATCTGTTTTGGCTGCTTTAACTGTCGCGTCAGCCACAATCATTTCTGCAAAGGTAGAAGCTGTTTCTGCCACGTTCATCGCATATCGCTGGGAAATTTGCGGAAGATCGTTCATGACATACTGGTGATAGGCGTGGCCAAGTTCATGAGCCAGTGTCGCGACATTAGAAGCCGAGCCGTCATATGTCATAAAAATCCGCGACTGTTCACTCAACGGAAAACTGGTGCAGAAACCGCCAGGGCGCTTCCCTTCTCTGCTTTCCGCTTCAATCCATTCCTCATCGAATGCTTTTTGTGCAAACTCAGCCATTTTAGGGCTGAACTTATTAAACTGGCTGACAATCATATCAGCTGCATCATCGTAACTCACTTCTGATACGTTTTCAGAAATGGGGGCACTGATATCATACATTGCCAGACGTTCTATTCCAAGAAGTTCAGCTTTACGGTTCATATATTTAACAAACGCTTCTTTGTTTTCTGTAATTGTCTGCCACATGACTTCCAGCGTTTCTTTTTTCATACGGTTAATCTGCAGCGGCTCCTTTAAGACCTCGTCCCATCCGCGGGCGCCGTAAGTTTCCAGCCTGAACCCTGCCAGGTGATTCAACGTGCTTGCAAACAAATCAGACTCTTGTGCCCAGGCCTTTTCATACCGGTCAAAGACATGCTTGCGCTTCTCTCTGCTTTTATCCGAAAGTTTATTGGACGCCTGGCCCACTGAAAGAGCCTTTGTTTCTCCGTTTTCTTCTATTTCGACTTTCATACGTCCGACAATGGTATTATACATCTCACCCCACGCATGGTAGCCATCCACCGACAGACTTTGAATAAGCTTTTCCTTATCTCCAGACAGTTTGTCTTTCGCGTTTTCGCGGCGTTCATTTAAATTAAAAAGGATTTGATTCATATCATCCCTTGCCGTAAATGCTCCCCATTGCTCGCTGTTAAAGGAAAGAAGCTGTTCATCAATCGTCGTCATGACCGAGGCGTATTTCGAGGCGAGCTGTTTCGTTTTTCCTCCTAACAGTCTGGCCAGGTCGTCGGTCACATCCTGTGCTGTCAGACAGCTGATAAATGCACTTGCTTCTCTAGCTTTCTTGCCGACCTCCTGTGCCCGGTTCACATAATCTGCCCAGAGGTCCACGTCCTCATTCTCCTCTTCCTGCGTACGGTCCATTTCTGCCTGAAAAGCAGTCAATTCAGTTTCCAGCGCTTCTAAATGCGCCTTGAATTCTTTTGAGCGGCTTCCCCCGGGAAAAATTGTATCCAAATTCCATACCTCACTATATCTGTTACTCATAAAATAACCCCTTTTTTAAAAGTATTTGCCATCTTTGGCTTTGATAAGTGCAGATTTTTTAAATCCCGCGAGACTCCCGCGGAAGAACGGGGCAGATTAGAGACCCCGCAGGACGGGAGCAGGTTTTTAACACCCACAGTTTTCCCTAACAGCGCTTAATTTTTAAGCACTTTTCCTAAACGTTGGATTAAAGGTGATTCATAAATGTGAAGCCCACGGCTTTCTTTTTGCGCAACAGCGTACATGGAAGCCGCCACGTATGAACCTTTTACAGGCTTATACTTATCCAGCGGGCCTTTCATAAAGATCGACAGCGGTTTACTGAGCCACTCTGCGGATTTCTCTCCTGCACGAAACTCATATCTTTCTCCGATAAGAAGAGATGGGCGGAAAATATGTAAAGACGGCAGATTCAGAGATATAAGCGCCTCCTCAAGAGTTCCTTTAACACGGTTATAGAAAAAACGTGATTCCCGGTTTGCCCCTGTAGCACTGACGACTGTAAAAGTATCCGCACCGTATTCTTTAGCCAGTTCCGCTATTTTGAGTGAATAGGTGTAATCCACCTTTATAAATTCTTCATGAGATTTAGCCTGTTTCATAGTGGTGCCAAGAGCCACAAAGATATCATTTATTTCTTCAAAAACAGGTCCAATTCCTTCCAGTTCCTCAAAAGATACAATATGTTCCCGGACAAGCGGGTGTTTGAAAAAAGGAGTTCTCCTTCGGGTCAGAATGTGAATTTCATCATACTTACGGCTGTTAATGAGCTCTTTGACTATATGTCTTCCCACTAACCCTGTCGCTCCGGCTACTGCAGCTTTTTTCAATCTGATCACCTCTTCCCATAATTTTCTGTACTGTCAATGTACCATGAAAAGGCTCGAAATAGAAACGATTCTGCAGGCCCTCTGGAGAATAAAATGGTTGAAAAAATAAATAGTTTTAAATTTCTTCATGCCTGATCCTTTACCAGAGTTAACTTCCGGACACAAAAAAACCGGCCTCATATCATATGAGCGTCCGGTTCTGCAGCGTGCTTATTTTTCTGCCTTATCCGCCGATGTTCTGCTTCCTTTTACCGCTGGCTTTGCAGGCAGGTAAATAGTAAAGGCTGTCCCTTTCCCTTGTTCAGATGACACATTCAGAGCGCCATTTACTTCTTCGATCACCCTGTAACTTGTTGTGAGCCCTAAGCCTGTTCCGGTTTTTTTAGTGGTGAAAAATGGCGTCCCGAGCTTTTCTATCGTTTCTTTATCCATTCCGACACCTGTGTCTTCTACCTGAATGATCACATGTGAATCATTTTCAGTTTCGTCTTCCACCGTGGTGCGGATATTCATCCTCCCTCCGTCGGGCATAGCTTCTATGCCGTTTTGGATCAGATTAATGAATACTTGCTTTAACTTATTCGCATCCATTTCCACTGCTGGAAGCGATCCGTGGAAGAACGTTTCAAGGTCAACATGGTTTTTATAAATCTGAGACGAATAAAGCGCCAATATATCTTCGAGCATTTGATCGATATTAATTTCAGCCTTTTTCTCTTCCGGATTCGGATTTGCTATGTTTAAAAGTTCATTCATAATTTTGTTTACACGCTCAATTTCTTCTATAACTAACTGATAGTAATTTTCCTTCACGTGGCCGTTCTGCTCGTAAAAAAGCTGGATAAATCCTTTAATTGTCGTTAACGGGTTTTTAATTTCGTGGGCGAAGCCGGCCGACATTTCTCCAACTACTTTAAGCTTCTCTGAACGGATCAGCTCTCTTTCCATCTTTCTTTTTTCTGTTAAATCATAAAAGACGACAAGCATTTCATCCTCTACCGTTTCATCTTCAGGAGTCGGAAGTGTCGAAAGACTCAGAAACAAAGTCCGCTCCTGTCCGCCGCACTTGCATTCTATTTCATATTCGGAACGCACCTGCTCTTCATCTTTTAATTCAAGCAGCCCGCTGCTCTCCACTACAGACTTAAAAGCCGGAGACTGGCCGATCAATTCATCAAGCTCCATACCGATTACATCATTTTTATCCTGGCTGAACATCTCTTCACACATCCGGTTAAATACGGTGATCCGCTTTGTCTTTCGGTCGAAAGCAAAGACCCCGTTGTCCGTGGTCTCAAGAACAAGAGCGGCCTTTTTATGGGAGCTTTCCCGTTCTTCAAGCTGGCGGGTCATTTCATCAAATGTAGTGTTTAAATCGTTTACTTCCTCGTAAGCATAAACATATTCCTGGTTATCCCGATTCCCGGCTGCCACCCGTTTCGTCGACTCAACAAGCTGGCTGACCGGCCGTACCAGAAAATCAGACAGACGGTACACGGCATATGTGAGGACAGGAAAAACAAGACTGAAGAATATGAGGTACCTGATGAGAAGGGTGTTTAATGGCGAGTATAACTCGTCTTCCTGAACAGATACGCCTACGTACCAGTCATGCATAAACCCTGGAAACGGATCGATCCTGTTAAAATAGTGGACTTCCCCGTCCACCACACTGGCCAGTTCCCCGTCTTCAATTTTCGTTTCAATATGGTTTTCGGAAATTTGTTTTTCCTGAAAGTAGTTTACATTTAATACTTTTTCAGGGTCCGGATGAAAAGCAACCTCTCCTTCACTGTTTAAAAGGAAGGTGTAGCCTCCCCATCCAGCCTCCTGCTGCTCTTCTGTATAATCACCGAGCTGGCTGTAAAGTGTTTCTACATCAAAAGTCGGTGAAACAACTCCGATAATTTCCTGGTTCATATTATATATCGGGGAGGCAACTACCATCACCGGTTTGTCGAGAAGCGGTGACACATAAAGATCAGAAACGACTGTATGCCCATTAAGCGCTTCCTGGTACCATTCTCTTTCACTCAAATCCTGGTCAAGCACTTCCGTTTCCGTGTCTGAAACGACAATTCCGTTTTCATCCAGTAAGATTATATCCACGTAAAGGTCATGTACACCCATAAAAGAATATAATTGGTCTCTGATATCCAAAGTGGAACTCTCAGGATCCATTAAGACAGGGTTTTGTGCCAGGAAGGCTGCGTCAGCAAGCCTCTCTTCCATAAAACGCTTTATTTCAAGATTGACACTGTAGCTTTGAATTGCCAAAGAGCGCTCCACACTTTGTGTCATCTCCTGTTTCTGGCTTGTATAACTGATCACACCGACTGCTGCCATTGGCACAAAAGCAATCAGTATGAAAAATAACAGCAGTTTGGACCGCAGTGTACGAAACATAATTAAATCTCCTTATTAACTTTCTCTATCTATCATTATAATGCATAGCGTTTGTAACATGTGCTAAAATGCGACATTTTTCGCAAAAATTCGACATATATATATTTATAATTTCATTTGACCATCATATAAGGGTTTAACATGTTTGTAAAGGGGAATTAATAGTAATTTAATAATTGTGAAACATTAAAAAAGACCCATAAAAGGAACTCTTTTCCTTAATGGGCCTCTGTTTTCAAGAGTTTTCCATATAGTATTTATATAGTGCCTGAGTACCTGAATTTTCTTCTCCTTTTTCAGCCAGCTCCTGGTAAAGTTTTTTTGCTACTACAAGACCGGGAGTTTTAAGCCCCAGTTCATCAGCTGACTCGATCGCAATGGCCATATCTTTTATAAAATGTTTAATATAAAAGCCCGGAGCAAAGTCGCCTGCAATCATTCTCGGCCCCAGCTTGGACAATGAAAAGCTTCCTGCCGCCCCGGTTTCAATTGTCTGCAGGACATTTTCCTGATCAAGACCAGCTTTCTTTGCGTAAGCAAGCGCTTCGCTAACACCCATCATCGTACTGGCTATAGCAATTTGGTTAGCCATTTTAGTATACTGGCCTGCTCCAGCATCTCCTTGAAGGCGGATATTTTCTCCCATAAGCTCTAACACGGGAAGAAGTTCTTTGAAAACTGATTCGTCTCCCCCTGCCATGATTGCAAGTTTTCCTTCCCTGGCCCCTGTATCGCCTCCTGAAACAGGGGCATCCAGGGCGTAAATGCCATATTTCTTTGCTTCGTTATAGAGCTGTTGGGCGAGTGCAGGTTTTGAAGTCGTCATATCCACCACATATGTACCCTCGCCGGCGTTAGCCAGTATGCCGTCTTTGCCAAAATACAATTCCTCCACGTCATGCGGATAGCCCACAATTGTCAGTATGACTTCAGATTCTCTTGCAAGCTGTGCTGGCGATGCACACCATTGGGCGCCTTCTTTGATCAGTTCATCTGCCTTCCGTTTTGTACGGTTATAAACAGCTACTTGATGGCCCCCTTTCATCAGATGACGGACCATGCTGGTTCCCATAACGCCTGTGCCAATAAAACCGATTGATTTTTTAGCCATCGTATCCTCTCACTCCCTTAACAGATTTAAACAAACGTATCAGGATGAGGCCCGAACCTCAAACCCTCATTGCAGTTATTTAAAACGGCCATCTCTTCTCCTGTCAGCTCAAAATCGAACAGCTCGGTATTTTGTTTAATTCGTGAAGGTGTAACAGACTTTGGAATAGTAACTACTCCGTTTTGCAAATCCCAGCGCAATAAAATCTGAGCAGGTGTTTTGCCGTACTTTTCAGCGAGCTTCATAAGCCGGGGATCATCAAATTTTCTCCCTCTGGTTAACGGGCTCCAGGCTTCAAGCTGTATCCCTTTATCTTTACAGTACTCATGCAGTTCAGACTGGGTAAGCCATGGATGGTACTCTATCTGATTCACAGCAGGCACGACCTCTGCCTCCTCGAGCAGGTCCTCCAGATGGTGGATTAAAAAGTTGCTTACACCAATCGCACGGACTTTGCCTTCGTGATATAGTTTTTCAAGCGCCCGCCACGTCTCTTTGAACTTACCGGTGACCGGCCAGTGGATTAAATATAAATCTATTATTTCCACTCCCAGTTTCCGCCTGCTCTCTTCAAAAGCAGCTAGTGTTTCATCGTATCCGTGATCGTCATTCCATACTTTCGTAGTTATAAAGATCTCATCGCGGGAAATCCCTGACTCTGCTATAGCCCGCCCGACACCTTCTTCATTGAAATAGAAAGCTGCTGTATCAATGCTTCTGTATCCGGATTCAAGGGCAGTTTTGACGGCATTAACCACCTCTTCACCGTCTTCCGCCTTATAAACTCCCAGCCCGACCAAGGGCATACGGATACCATTGTTTAACGTTATGGTTGATTGTAAGTTTTCCATCAGATTTGCCTCCTAATTTGACCACTATTATTCCACTGTAACCGGCAATTGCCAATCCACTTCGGTCTGGCCAGTCTTTCTTAGAAATTCATTCGTCCGTGAAAAAGGCCTGCTGCCAAAAAAACCTCTTCGCGCTGAAAAAGGACTGGGGTGGGGCGACTGGATAATACAGTGGTGACTGTTGGTAACGAGTTCCCCTTTCACTTGAGCATGCTTCCCCCAAAGTATGAACACAACAGGCTGCTCTCTGTCATTAAGCTTCTTAATAACCTTATCAGTCAGCTTTTCCCAGCCTTGTCCCTTGTGCGACTGGGGCTTCCCCGCTCTTACAGTCAGTACATTGTTCAGCAGTAACACGCCTTCTTCCGCCCATTTCTGCAGAAATCCGTGCTCTGGGACAGGGTGGCCCAAATCCTCATGAAGCTCCTTATATATATTTTTTAGTGAAGGCGGGACTTTCACGCCAGGCTGAACAGAGAAACTGAGGCCATGAGCCTGGCCGGCTCCGTGGTAGGGGTCCTGTCCAATGATTACCGCTTTCACATCTTCATAAGGTATGCTGTGAAGGGCATTATAAATATCATCCATTGGCGGATAAACAGTTTCATAAGTATATTCTGTTTTTAAAAATTCGCGCAGTTCAAGGTAATAGTTTTTATTAAACTCTTCATCCAGGACTTCTTTCCAGTCATTTTTTAAAGGGTTCATGCAGTCACCTCTCCTGTTTCTTTTGACGGTATATATGCTTCATCCCTTCCCTTTTACTGAGCGGTTCAAGCTTCTCATTATCTATGAAAGAGGCAACTGGCCGGGGGTTTGTTTTTGAATATTCTCGAAGCGCCCAGCCGATCGCTTTTTTAATAAAAAACTCTTTATCCCGGCTGTTTAACCGGATGATATGAAAGAGCCTCTCTTGATTGGTCCGTTCTTTATATTTTAACTGATATAAGATCGCCGTTCTTCTCAGCCACATATTTTCGTGGCTCTTCCATTTCTCTGCAGCTTCTTCTTCGAGGCCGGGGTGCCTGATAAAAAAAGGGCCCACTATATTTGAGGCCAGTGTATCTACAGTGTCCCACCAGGATTGAGTGGTTATTAATTCTTCCAAAAAAGGCAGATGCTTTTCTTCCAGCCATTCCGGCTTTGCTGCAAGCACAGTTAAAACTGCGTAATGGTATTCCCTTTCCGGCAGCACCCATATGTCTTTTAAAAAAGTAATGGGCAGTTCTTTTTCTTTTAATATTCCTGTCTCATTAAAAAACTGACGAAGAAGCACCTTTCTCTCTGGAGTTTTAATTCCGAGAAACGGAAAGTGAAGTTTCATATATTCAGCCATAGGTTTTGCCTGTCCGGTGTTCCTGTTTTTTTCAAAAAGATAGACGAGTTTTTTTAAGTACACCGTAAACACCTCTTTATTTATCGCACCAATTTATGGCATAATATAAAGGACTTTGGTAACGAGACAATTGTCTCAATAACACAAGAGCAGCCTATTTATTAAATCATAATAACTATTACCGTTTTATAGATTCAAAGGAGGTAAAATGGATGGCAAAACTATTAATTACTGATGACGCAGCTTTTATGAGAATGACGCTTAAGAAGATGGTGACCGATGCAGGGTACGAAGTCGCATGTGAAGCCGGGAATGGCCAGCAGGCAGTCGACCTGTACAAAGAGCATCGGCCTGATCTTGTCACTATGGATATTACGATGCCTGAAATGAATGGTATTGAAGCGCTTGAAAAAATTAAACATTTTGACCCCGAGGCTAAAGTCATTATGTGCTCAGCGATGGGGCAGCAGTCGATGGTTGTAGATGCTATTCAGAAAGGGGCCATCGACTTTATAGTTAAGCCGTTTGACAGCCTTCGTATTAAAGAAGCCATTGGAAAAGCTTTATCCCGTTAACAGGAAGTGGCTGTCTTCACCGACTTTCCCGAAGGCGGCTTCGGGAAAGTGGATTTTCAGACGTCGCTTATCCTCCGGGTGTCACCGCCTTCGTTCCCGAGAAGAATAGTGAGGTGTTACATATTGGACGATAAGCTAAGTTTCGCTCAAAACCGCTATTTGCTTTTATTTGTTAATTGCCTGCAGATTCCATTTTTCAACTGCAACAGAGGTTTTTTCTGAGCTTTTTAATAGGATGGACTCGTCATCTTCTTCAGGGAAAAATCGGGAGGTCATGACGGTTTCTCCTCCGTTGATAAACACCTCAAGAGAAGACGCGTCCATATAAATCTGCAGATCTCTTAAGTTTTCTACCCTCGCATGGCGCTGTTCAGTCAACCGGGTTTTCATATTCTTTCTCTCAAGTGTAAGAAGGTGCTCTTCTTTATTGTAAACAAGCCTTGCTTCTCCACGGAAAATCGTTTCAAAAATACCTTCAATGCCTTCCAGGCCGTTAATAGAAAGCTCCACTGATTTCCCGCTTACGTTTTCCAGCTGGACAGGCTCCTGTCCAATTTCTGCATTTTTGTGCTCTACGTGATTTTCCCGCAGTTCTTTAAGTTCTTCAACCGGCTGTTGAATGAGTGTGCTTCCAATTACAGATAATTGCCGCGGGACTGTCAGACAGTGAACCCATCCGTGTTCAATAGTTGGGTGATACTCTTCATCCTGCTCGGGAACGCCCATCCAGGCTGTAAGAATTCTGCGCCCTTTATCATCAACCGCTGTCTGAGGCGCGTAAAATTCAAACCCTTTATCCAGTTCGAAAAAATCTCCATGGTGAAAGGCAGGCGTCTCATAGTCCATTTCTCCAATAAAGTAACCCGCCTGATAGGTGTTCTGATAATAAATGCTTTCCTGCTCCAAGCCTTGCGGAGAAACGACAAGCACATCTTTACCATCCAGGTGAAACAGGTCCGGGCATTCCCACATAAAGCCAAAATCTTCAAGGCCGCCGATATGTGAACCCGCTACCGGCCCTTCAAACATCCAGTTTTTAAGGTTCGCGGATTTATACAATAAGGCCTGTCCCTGCTTGTCTGTCGTTTGTGCACCGATTACAAGATACCAAATGCCGTTATGTTTCCATACTTTAGGGTCACGGAAATGCGCCGTATATCCGTCAGGCAGCTCATCTATGACAGGACCTTTCTTTTCAAAGGTCACTCCGTCTGAAGAAGTGGCCATACATTGGTAAGATTCCCTGTTGCCTTCTTCATCTTTAACATTCCCTGTGTAAATAAGCGCCAGTCTACCATCATGGTCTACAGCACTCCCTGAATAGCATCCATTCTTTTCAAACCATTCACTTGGGGCGAGCGCCAACGGTTCTTCTTTCCACTTCACAAGGTCTTCAGATGAAAAGTGGCCCCAGAATTTAGCCCCATGTGCGCAGGCAAAGGGATTCCATTGATAAAAAAGATGATAGACCCCTTTCCATTGGATCCAGCCGTTCGGGTCGTTCAGCAGACCTGCTGGAGGCATCAGATGGAAAGACTGTCTGTAAGGGTCCGCATTTACCCGCTCCTGATGTTTTTTAACTTCTGTATATGCACGCTGATGCAGTTCCTTTTCTTTCTCAGTCATGAAATATTAAACTCCTTTAATTATGGCTCTGTTAAACTTTATTGTTAATATTCCCTGCATCCCCTCGCTTTTCCCGAAGGAGTCTCGGAGATTTCGGGAATATCATTTTTACCAGTAACAGACTTTAACAGAACATTAATTTTTGTAATTAGTACTCACTCATTTTTGTTTTTACTTCATCCAGTGTCGGCAGAGCGGTCATCGCTCCTTTAGTGGATGCCGCCAGTCCTCCTGACACAGAAGCAAACCGGGCCATCTCTTTTATCTCATCAGCAGTCAGCTCTTTCAGAGGTTTTTCCAGAAGATGAAGCTGATAAAGAATGCCTGATACAAAGGCGTCGCCCGCACCTGTCGTGTCGACAGCTTTCACTTTCATTGCTTCTACTTTAACAGGGGCCTGTCCGTTTAAAAAGATATAGCTTCCTTCCGCCCCTAAAGTAATAAAGATTAACGGAATGTGAAATTCATCAAGTTTGGCTACTCCTTTTTCAATGTGTGATTCGCCTGTGATAAATTCAAGTTCTTCCTCAGAAATTTTAAGAACATCCGCTTCCCCGAGCATGCTGCGGATTTCTTCTCTGGCCTGGTCTTCACTCGTCCATAACCCTAAACGTAGGTTAGGATCATAGGAAACAATCAATCCCTTCTCCCTTGCTGTTCTGACGGCTTTTTTTGTAGCTGACTTTGCCGGTTCACTAATAAGGCTTATAGAACCGAAATGAAGAAGATTGTGACTGTCAAATAAAGACTCGTCCACCTCGGCTTCTTCTAAAAACCTGTCGGCGCTCGGGTCAATATAAAATTCAAAGCTTCGTTCTCCTCCTTCACCAAGAGTGACAAAAACGACGCCTGTGCGCGTATCCTTTGTAAACCGCATGTTGGAGGTATCTACCCCGTAACTGTCCAGTGTGTCTTTTAAAAAGCGGCCCAATACGTCATCTCCCACTTTACCTAAAAAAGAGGTTTTAGCATCCAGCCTGGCAAGGCCTACTGCCACATTGGCGGGTGCTCCGCCCGGGCTTTTCTGAAACGTTTCATTATTGTCATCGAGAGGGATAAAATCTATTAAGGCTTCCCCTAAGCTGATAATTCCTTTAGTCATTGTCTTTTCCTCCTGCCTGTTCGTATTGTTCACTAATCTACATATTTATGCTGTCTATTATACGTCTCCTTCCCTTTATGGACAATGGCACACACAGGAAAAACAGCAATTGTCCTTTTTTGTCCAACTTTAAATTTCTGCTGCCTTAGCAATTACATTTTGTAGTAATCCGATTGGATTTATTTGCACACTTTCAGTGACCTGCTAAAATAAAGAATAAGACTCAATCGTTCGATAACCTCCCTGTAAAGAAAGGATGACCCATGTGAAAATATATATTCTGCATGAAAATGATGAATGGACGAGACCGCTTCTCGAAGCATTAGAAGAAGAAGGAGTGCCTTTCGAGGACTGGCATTTAAGCGAAGGGACGGTTCCTTTGGATGAAGCTCCGCCGGAAGGCATTTATTACAACCGGATGAGCGCTTCTTCCCACTCGCGCGGACACCGTTATGCCCCGGAACTGGCCCATTCCGTTCTAATCTGGCTTGAAAGCCACAATCGCCCTGTTTATAACAATTCTCAGGCCCTCAACCTTGAGTTAAGTAAAACAGCGCAGTATGAAGCTTTAAAAGCATTTGACATCCCTGTTCCAAAAACGACTGCTGTTCTGGGAAACAGCCAGCTGATCAAGGCCGCTGAAAATTTCGGCACTCCTTTTATTACTAAGCATAACCGTGCCGGGAAAGGCCTTGGTGTCCATAAGTTTGATTCTCCGGAAGCATTAAAGAATGCTGTTGAGGGCGGAACTATTGAACAGCCTGTTGACGGAATTATGCTGCTCCAGCAATACATTAATGCTCCCGACAACTCTATTATCCGCTGTGAGTTTGTAGGAGGGAAATTTCTATATGCGGTAAAGGTCGACACGTCAGAAGGGTTCGAACTGTGCCCGGCCGAAGCGTGCGATATTCAGGAACAGTTCTGCCCGGCTGACAGCCCGGAACCTGCCGCTGAGACAACGAGGCCAAAATTTGAAATTATTGAGGGTTTTTCAAGTCCGCTAATTAAAAAGTATGAAGCTTTTTTAAAGGCAAATGGCATTACTTTTGCTGGCATTGAGCAAATTACCGACTCAAAAGGCCAAACCTTCACATATGATGTGAATACAAATACAAATTATAACCCTCAAGCCCAGGAAAAAGCAGGAGTATACGGAATGAATGAAGTGGCAAGGTTCTTAAAAGGAAAATTAGAAACTCTTCTAGTATGATAGAATAGAGAAACTTAATCAGGATAATGAGGAGGAAGGAAAGATGAAACCAATTGACCCGCAGCTCGTTCAGGAGAAATTAACAGAACTGGCTGGCACGTCTTTATACATTCATCTGGAAACAACAAACGGGGCGTATGCCTCACATAAAAATCAGTCTTTCTTCTCCGCAGGAGCTTTTATCAGAAATGTTCAGCTCAACTTCTTACAAGGAAAGATTACCGGCAAGGGCCCATACAGAATAGGTCTTGAAACGGAACTGGGCTGGCTGTATGCAGAAGGACTGACCGAATGGGAAACAGATGAAATGAACAGGGTATTACTCGCCGGCCATGACGCCGACGGAAAACTGGCTATAGCTTTAGAACTGAGTGAAAAGCCTTTCCCAAAATAAACAGAATCAAATTTAAAAGGATGTGATCGGATGGAAAACCACGTACTCGTTATTTTTCCCCACCCAGACGATGAAGCCTTTGGAGTTGCCGGTACAATCCTTTCTCATACCCGAGCCGGCACACCAGTGACATATGTCTGCCTGACTTTAGGAGAAATGGGAAGAAATATGGGGAGGCCTATAATTGCTAATCGGGAAACGCTCCCTGAAATCCGCAAACTTGAACTTACCGAAGCTTGCCGCCTGCTCGGGGTGGAAGATTTACGACGTTTTGGGATGAGGGACAAAACGGTGGAGTTTGCTGACCAGGAAGCACTTCAAAGCAGGTTATTTGATGTGATTGAAGAAGTGAATCCCTCTCTTGTCATTACGTTTTACCCCGGATACGCCGTTCACCCGGACCATGATGCCACAGGGGCAGCAGTAGTTCAGGCGGTTAAAAGGCTCCCTGAAGGAGAACGCCCTAAAATACACGCGATCGCTTTTGCCCAAGGATGTGAAGATGTCTTAGGCGAGCCGGATATCGTACATGACGTCTCGGACTTTGCCGACCAGAAAATGAAAGTTATTGAGGCACATGCCTCCCAGACATCAGGCGTTATCGACACGATGAAAAAACAATTTCTCGAAGAAGATGAAACCGTGCGTGACCGTATGATTGTTGAACGCTTTTGGACCTTCCCTCTGTAGCTGCCTGCATTGAGAGCCGCGGATAAAGCATGCAGTTTCTCATGCTTGTCCGGCAGGCCGCATAAATAATATAAAGCACCGCCCGCTTACTAGCCTGGTAAGCGGGCGGTGCTTTCCTTTAAACCCCTTCACTTTTACTCATTTTATCGTATTTGTAAGGCAAAGATTTTCCGCTTTTTTCTTCAAGTTCCTGCTTTACTCTCTCGGGAGAGCCTATGCAAAACTGAAAGGTCCGGTGTTTATTTGGGAATTTAGCGGTTATCTCAATGGTCTGCCTTTCAAATTCATACCTGACGATTTGAGAAGTTTCCAGAACCGTTTTGATTTTCTTTTTCCACAAAGGAACAAAGAGAACAAAGTTATCAGTTATGACTAAATAACCTTTCCTGTCGCTGGAAATTTTAACAGCATGGACGATGAGGCTGCTTTTTTCATTAACCATCCCTTCAGCTTTGTTTAAAGCAATCTGGCGGGTTACAGAATCATAACCGACAGTCAACACTGCAGCTGCCAATAAGCTCAACACACTGTACAATGGACTCCATTGCCATAAAATGAGCGGGGCTAGAATAGCAAAAAATAAAATTGAAAGCACATAACGTAAATATCTTCCTGAAAATGGACTTGAATGTCTGACCATGATCGTTCACCTCCTGCTTTTTTGTAAATTAATTAAATATTCGGATGATTTTAACAAGTTAATTATATAATACTATCATACTTTATGACACAAATGAATAAAAAATGTACACGTCTGGAAAAAAAAGCGCTAATGAACGATATTATTCACTAGCGCCTGCAGAAATCCACTTCATATTAAAATGCCATTACTCGTGAAAACGTAAAAGGTCACTGTAAATAATTTTGTCGGAATAATATAATTCCCACTCTCCACGATTCACTGCTTCCATACATTTTTCGAGAGAGAGAATATCTCCATTGTCTGCATCAAAACATGTTTCACTAGTATAAATAAACTCATCTGTAATCACGCTGCCGTCTCTTTGAACTGCAAAGTCATCCCGCTCTTCTGAAAGAAGATCGCTTCCAAACATGACATGATCGTCTTCAGGCAAGCCTAATAAATTTAATACAGTCGGCATAATATCGATGTGGCCCCCCACAGTATCAGATGTAAAAGCTTCTTCTTCCATTCCGGGCACGTGGATTATTACCGGTACCCTGTCAAGTTTAACCGCTTCGTCGTCGGTCACTTCATAACCGAGATACTCAGACAAATCATCATAATGGCTGTCAGCGATTCCGTAATGGTCTCCGTACATGACAAACATCGTATTTTCGTAAAGGCCGGCTTCTTTCATTTCTTCAAAAAGAACCCGCATCGCTTCATCTGTATAACGGACAGTCGGGAAATACCGGCTGACTATATCACTTTCAGAATCATAAGGCTCGATATAATGGTCCTCAGGATCAAGCTCATAAGGAAAATGATTCGTTAATGTCAGAAAGGTACTGTAAAAAGGCTGATCCATTTCTTTCAGATAAGGCATGGACTGTTCGACAAAATCTATGTCTTTCAAGCCCCAGCCGACTGAATTATCCTCTGTTACGTCAAAGTAGTCGATATGGTAAAAATGGTCATAACCTAGAATGTCGTAAGTGATATTCCTGTTATAAAACGTCTTATCGTTGGCATGGAAAGACGCTGTAGAGTACCCTCTATCCTGCAGCGCACCCGGCAGAGGCGTCAGAATGTTTTCATCATGAGTATGAAAGACCGCTCCTCTTCCGAGAGGATAAAGGGAATTGTTCACCATAAATTCCGCATCAGATGTTTTACCCTGTCCTGTCTGATCATAAACATCACTGAAATAAAAACTGTCTTCAATAAGCTCGTTTAAAAATGGCGTTATTTCCTCTCCGTTAACTGTTTCGTTAATGACGAAACTCTCCACCGATTCCAGCGAGACGACTACAACATTCATACCCTCTGCTGCGCCATGCAGTTCGCGGTCAGGTTCAACTGAGTACATATCCAGATGATCATTAATAGTCTCCCAGTCGTCTTTGTCTGCAAAAACTGTCTGCGAACTCGTCGTTAAATGAAGGTAAGCGTCATAAATATAAAAATTATATATACCGAGACTTTTAATCACATTATCCCTGTTAAAAGAGTGGGTTCTGTGATCTGTCGTGTCGATCTGTCCGGCTACCACAATTGTTCCAACTACTACAGCCATTACGGCGTATTTTGACCTGCTTTGCCGGAACAGAACCTTATTAACTGTGAAAAAGGCAGGCTTTTTAGCTAATATATATCCTATAACAATGAGATCGAGAAAGAAGAAAATATCATACCATTGAACAAGCTCAAACACACTCGTACTCAAGTCCCCTGCATTGCCGCTCATTACAAGCATCGGTAAAGTAATAATATCTGTAAATTCACGGTAATAAACCGCATTCGCATAAAGCACAATGGTCAGGAGGATACTGATAATAAAATAATAGGGCCTTTGGATCTTTGGTTTCAGCAGTAAACCCAGACTGAAAACAACTAATAAGAACGCTAAAGGATTTAACAGGAAAATTAAAGCTTCTAAAAATTGATTTATTGTTAAATTAAAAGTAAGCGTCGATACTAAAAATGTTTTAAACCAAAGGATCCCCAAACAAAACAACATAAAGCGGTGCTGATTAAGAAAATTTTTCATGTTGGGCCAATCCTTCCGTATATTAATATCCATAAAATATCCATATAATATTTAAATAATATTATATAAGTATTTGCTTATCCGACTCAACTAAATAGCTCGATTTACACCTTTTTAGAGATTTA
>NZ_JAIWPE010000014.1 GCF_021028955.1 Salipaludibacillus sp. CUR1 | reverse complement strand
TCCTTTGTAGAGGATTGGGAACAAGTATTGGTCTCTCCTCTACAATAGGAGCTTTTTTTGTGTTTGTAAACTCAAAATTACATTATATTCCATTCATGCAAGGCTACTGGGTCTGACCCCCCAGTTATTTACAAAAACCCCGCAAGCACGAGTGCCTGCGGGGTTCATATCAAAATTAAAATGAATTTCTGACTGTTACTTTTTCGAGCGGAAAGCGGTCTGACTGGTGTGCAGGTTTTGCTGCTTTACCGATTGTTAACAGCATAACCGGGACGTAACGCTCCGGCACGTTAAATTCTTCAACAAACCGATCACGCTGGAACCCGCCCATCGGGCATGTATCATACCCTTTCGCTTTTGCAGCGAGCATTAGCTGCATAGAGGCAAGCGAAGCGTTTAATACAGCTTCATCCCTTGGGAAAGGTGTGTCTCCTTTATAGGCGCCATTAATTTGCCCGACTAATGTGTTTTTCACGTCTTCACTCATGAATCCATTATCTACTGCTCCTTGATAAACCTCTTCAGCGTTTTCATTTGCCTTCAGATCGCCGAGCACCGCAATGACTGCAGAACTTTCCACCACTTGCTGCTGATTATAAGCAATCGGAAGAAGCTGTTCCTTTTTTTCCTTATCATCAATGATTAGGAACTTCCAGTGCTGAAGGTTCCACGAAGAAGGCGCCTGAGCTGCCGCCTCAAGAATCTCATTTAATTCATGATCAGGAATTTTTACTCCTGTTTCATATTTTCTAACCGAATGTCGTTCCTGAATCGTTTGAAATAACCCCAAATCCTGAGGGTGTGTTGTTGTACTCATCTATAAACCACTCCTTATCCATTTTTCCCACAGAGAATTATACCAGTATGGCTGGAGCCGGCTCAAAAAATATGCTTGAGGCCGAACCGCTCCCTTCTTTTAAATTCCGTATTTTAACAGCTATATCAAATAATAAATAACTGCTTTTTAAACCATTCTATTTACCGAAGGTCTGTTTCACTAAAAATGATCAGGAGGAATGACATATGACAGTAGCAGCAAAAATGAAGCAAACAGTCGCCGGTTTAAAGAGTGCTCAGGCGAGTTTGGAGACATTTGCCCTTGAAACTGAAAATCAGCAGGCAAAGCAGCTTTTCCAACAACTGGCCCAGCAGACACAAGGTGTTGTGGACGGCCTTGAGCCCCGTCTGCAGGAAATACAACAAGAAGAACCTCAATACAGACAGTAACGAAGAATGCACGGATCAGCTGACCTGTCACTGGTCTGTGCCGTTTTTACATAGCGTCCAGCTATAAAAGTGTTTAGCACTTATGCGTATTTTTCCCTGTATTTATAAAAATACTAAATTTATTAGGGTCAGGAGGGATGTTTTATGTTAAAAGGGCATCAGACGTGGGAGTTTGAAAATCAGCCTGTCATTTTGTCTACAGGTACAGTCGGCGGACCTTTTGAAGCAAATGGGCTTCTTGCAGACGACTTTGACTTATTGCATGAAGACCTTTGGCTGGAACAGGACTCTTATGAAAAAGCACAGAAAGTCCTGCTTGAAGAATCAATCACACGCGCGATCGAGAAAGCCGGATTACAAAACGAAGATATTCATTTCATGCTTACAGGAGACTTAATCAATCAAATTACGCCTTCCAGTTTTGCAGGCAGAACACTTGCGATCCCTTACCTTGGATTATTCGGCGCCTGTTCAACGTCCATGGAAGGACTTGCACTTGCTGGGATGACCATTAATTCCAAACACGCCAAGTATATTGTTGCAGCCGCATCGAGCCATAACGCGGCCACAGAAAAACAGTTCAGATATCCGACAGAATACGGCAGCCAGAAACCTCCGACGGCCCAATGGACAGTGACCGCTTCAGGAGCAGCGGTCGTAGCGGATTCCGGAGACGGGCCGATTGTGACGTCCGCTACAATTGGAAAAGTAATTGATATGGGGTTATCCGACCCGTTTAATATGGGTGCGGCCATGGCGCCTGCAGCCCTTGATACCATTGTGGCCCATTTCCGGGACAGAAGACTTGAGCCTGACCACTATGACCTCATAGCAACGGGAGACTTAGGGAAAATCGGTATGCCGATCTTAAAAGACCTTCTGAAAGAAAGAGATTTAAACATTCCTGAAGAAACCCTCCAGGATTGCGGGCTCATGATTTACCGGGAAGGCCAGCCGGTTCAGGCAGGTGCCAGCGGTTCTGGCTGCTCAGCTGCAGTCACATACGGACATCTGCTTAACCAAATGAAAAAAGGCGAACTAAAGAAAATACTGGTCGTAGCTACAGGGGCTTTGTTGTCACCAATGTCCTACCAGCAGAAAGAAACCATCCCATGCATCGCCCACGCCGTATCAATCGAAGCAGGCAAACAGTAAGTGGAAGAAACTGGGGGGTCTGACCCCCCAGCAATACCCAGCAAGGAGGTGGCGGTATGTCAGTTGGCAGCCAGGTGCAAGGGACACTCGTTTCATTGCAGTCGATTGAAGCAACGTTATTGACGTTTGCTGCAAAAAGTTCAGACGAGGAGACGAAGGAAACTTTCCTTAAAAGCGCCGAAAGAACGAAAGCTGTACTAAATGAAATTCAGAAGAGAAAAATGCAGATTGAAAATGAAGAACCTCAATACCAACAAGAATAGGGGGGAGCAGTATGATGGAACAGTGGGTGGAAGTGGCCCTGAGAAGTCTTGCAGGGTTCGTTATTTTATTAGTTATTTCGAGAGTTTTTGTACGAAAACCAATTGGAGAGTCTTCTCCTTTTGAATTCAGCCTGGTGGGGATTGTCGCTATTATTATTGCCCTTGGATCTTTCCAGCTGGCTGTCCCAGTCAGAATTCCGCTGACTGCACTCGCGGTCTGGGGAATCTTAATTGTCGGAGCTTCTTTACTGAACGTGAAAAGCGCCGCCTTCCGTTCTTTTGTGACAGGCGACGGGATACCAATTATTAAAGATGGAAAAATTCTTGAAGATAATATGAAAAAACAGCGCCTTACGACAGATGAGCTGCTGAAAAAACTCCGTTCAAAAGATGTCTTTCAATATGCAGATGTGGAATTTGCCGTACTTGAAGGCAATGGCGAATTAAACATTCTCACGAAAAAAGAACAGCAGCCGATCACACCAAAAGTGTTAAACAAAACTGTCGCCCCTATTAAAGAGCCCGAAACAGTCGTAATGGATGGTAAAATCCTTGATGAACCTTTAGCCACGAGAGGCCTCAGCCGGGACTGGCTCCATACAGAACTAGCCAAAATGAATGCAAATCTGGATAATGTTTTTCTTGCTCAAGTTGACGAATACGGGCAGCTGTCCATTGATTTGTACGATGATCTTGTTCAGGTGCCGCAGCCTGTCGAACTGCCTTTACTTGGAGCAAGCATAAAAAAAGTCCAGGCAGACCTTGCATTGTATGCCCTTGATACAGAAAACCCCGAAGCCAAAAAAATGTATAAGTGGTGCGCTAAGCAAATGGACGAGGTAGACGACCTTTTATCTCCATACACCAGTCAATAACACCAGGTTTCTGCCCAACGCCAAGTCCTGGGAAAACGCCAGGTTTTTATATACAAAGTTTATTTTATTAGTTCAACAAATTATTTGAATCTTCTCAAATCAATGGTACCATATTTTGTATATTGATCTTTGAGGAGGTTTTTTATTTGACTCAAAACGAACATAATTTTTAACCTTGCTGCTGCCGCGGCCCTCCAGATCATTTTGCTTTTTCCACTGGAAAAACCTAATTAACTGGAGGGATCACACTTGATAATCAACGGAAAAGAAATTTACACAGAACAATTTGGCACAGAAAACGATCACGCTATTCTCTATCTCCACGGGGGCCCTGGAGAAAGCTGTTTTGATTTTGCCCAGCATCAGGGACAGAGGCTGGGCCGTAATTTTCACGTCGTTATGCTTGACCAGAGGGGCGTCTGCCGTTCAGAAGTTATTCAAGACAACGAGCCATTTGGTTTAATGGATATCGTTGCGGACTGTGAAGAAATCAGACAGACCCTCCGCATTTCCAAATGGTCAGTCATCGGCCACTCATTCGGAGGCTACTTAGCTCTGCTCTACAGCTGGCATTATCCGGATGCGGTAAATAAGGTGATCTTTGAAGGACCTACGTTTGACTTTACCGTCACGAGCCGGGCTCTCCTTACAAAAACCGCCGCGCTCGCCTTAAAATACGGAAAAGACGAATTGGCCCAGCAGTGCTTGAAACTCCGCGATTCCAAGGCTGAACCAATCGAATTAACAGAAGGCTATATGGCCTTAAGCAACGGCCTGGAAGACAGCCGAATGGAGATTTACCGCTATAATAATGAAAGCCATACAGATACATCCAAGTATTCAGAGGATGAATGGGAACACTTTTACGATCGTTCCGAAATTCATTACAACCGCCTTCGCCGAGAAGGAAGGATTTTTGAACCGCTGTTTGATAAACTGTCAGGTATTTCCGTTCCTATGCTGATGATCAACGGACTTCATGATCCTGTAGCCTGTGATGTTCACCGCCACTTCTTTTTACAGAACACTGATAAAGGCCGGATCATCACTTTCACCGGCAGCGGCCATACTCCTCATTACGAAGAACCAGACCGTTTCGCAGAAGAAGTACGGAAGTTTCTTTTAGAAGGATAGTTTCAAAAAACGCCCTTCAAAAGGGCGTTTTTCAATACTTATCTCCGGCTTCTCCATATAAGATAGGACACTCCAGCTATCATAATTATCACGATAACAAAAAGACTTATAATAACCGTCCAGTTAATGGTAACAAGCATTCCGTTTATCCTCCTTCATCATCCCTCTATTGCCGGCCTAACATTAAAAACGCTGATGGTAAATGTCTCTCAGTATATCATTCACTCCATCAGCACTCCTTAAAACACATTCTTTTCCATCTCCACTGGAAAATCTGCCTTTCACTTAAAAAACCAGCAGTTTCAAAAATACATTTATGAAACGGAAACTTTAGACCCTTTCGCCCGTAAACCATAGTAATAAAAAGCTTAACTCAGGGAGTTGAAAAAAATGGAAGTAACGGATATGAACAAAGTCAGTCAATACAAAGATATCTATAAACAGCTGCGGAATCAATTCCGCTGGCACGTTCCCGACCAGCGCATACTGATGATGGCCGCCTCTTTTTACGTTATAAAAAACACCCCATTTGATTTAAAAGCTTTCACTGAGCTTGCAGATTTTATCAAAAAAGAATCTTCTCTTTTTTCAACAATGCGGTCGCACCAAAGATTTACAACGGCAGCCATGCTTCTCCAGCGATTCGACCACCCACAGGAAAAATACGCAGAAATGACTGAACTGTATGATAAACTCGTCAAAGGAGGCTTTGCTCGCGGATCTTTCACTTATATTTCAGCCCTTGTCATGCTTTCCGGAGACCCTGACGACAGTACTCACGAAAATTCAATTAAGAGGTCTCTTGCCGTTCATAAAGGAATGAAGACTCACCATCCCTTTATCACTTCAAAAAATGATTATCCCTTATCTGTTTTGCTAGCCCAGCTCGATAAAGAGGTCGAGCCTCTTATGGACCATGTCGAATACTTCTATCGCGAGCTTAACCAGAGTGGCTTCCGGAAAGGAAACGATCTGCAGTTTTTAAGCCATATTTTATCAATTGATAACACTTTTTCTCCTCAGCAGCTAATAAGCCTGTGTCTTAACATGCGCGATAAACTCCTGCAGGAAAAAATAAAAATTAAGCCGATGCACTACCCTGAAATCGGACTCCTGGCACTCGTAAATGCTGACGAAAATGACTTGCACCATATTAAAGAGCTGACTGAAGAATTGAACACGACCAAGTGGTTTAAATGGCATAAGGATTTAAATACGATTATGGCCGCTAATTTCGCTGTCAGAGAAAAAATTGATCAGAATAACATAGTTGAGACAGGAATTTTCACAACAATAGAAACGATTATCCAGGCACAGCAGGCAGCCATGATTGCCGCCTTTGCAGGGGGATCAGCAGCTGCCACCTCGGGGTCCAACAACTGATTTAATAGACGCAGAAAGGTTGAAACAAATGAAGGACAATATTGGCGTTCGAATTGTGTACTTTATTTTCTTCACAGGACTTATTATCTTCGGAGGATATATCGCAGCCTTCCTCACCGCTATTTTTGGAGGGTTGGCCTTTTATACTCCGCTAGTTGTTGCCATTGCCGGCTTTCTGATCATTTATTTAGCCGTTTATTTTTTTATCCCGGTCCGCCCGAAAGTTTTAAAAATTGCCGCTGCCGTTTTTTTCAGCCTGGCAGTACTCTCGGCTGCCGGCTATTGGGGATACAACACTTATATCGACAATTTGAAGATGGTAACTGACCGCGGAGTTGACTTGCATGACTACCAGCCATTTGAAGAAGGGACCAACGTGGCCGTTCTTGAAACTCAATCAAGCTTTCAAATAGGGGATGAACTGCCTGTGATGGACGGCGCAACTGCTCTTTATCCGGTGTACGCCTCTTTTGCCCAGGCGGTTTACCCGGAGAAAAACTATGATCCATACGGCCGGCACAGTGAAGTTGTTTCCACTAAGACAGACGAAGCTTATAACCGCTTGATCAGCGGGGAGGCTGATATCATTTTTGCCGCCGGGCCGTCAGAAAATCAGGAGCTGCAGGCCGAACGTTATGGAGTGGAACTTGAACTCACACCTATTGGAAAAGAAGCCTTCGTATTTTTTGTTAATTCAAGAAACCCTGTCGCCGGCCTCACTGTTGAAGACATACAGTCTATTTACTCCGGTGAAACAGCTAATTGGAAGGAAGTCGGAGGCAACGATGAAGCTATACGCGCTTTTCAGCGCCCAGCCGACAGCGGAAGCCAGACGGCTCTTGAAAATTTAATGGGTAACACCCCCCTTATGGAACCTCCTACGGAAGATGTGGTCGGCGGCATGGGCGGGATTATTTCTGAAACGGCCAATTATCACAATTACCGCAATGCCTTAGGATACTCATTCCGCTATTTCTCCACAGAGATGGTGCAAAACGGAGACATAAAGCACTTGGAAATTGAAGGGGTCTACCCGGAAAAAGAGACGATCCGGGATGGTACTTATCCAATCACCTCAGAATTCTATGCCGTCACTGCCGGGAGTGACAATCCCCACGTTGATGACTTAATTGACTGGATCCTCTCCCCTGAAGGCCAGGAACTAATTGAAAAATCAGGCTACGTCCCTGTTAATTAAGAAAAACGTGCCGGAAACCATCGTCCGGCACGTTGTTATTTCTATAGTCTTCTCCACAGCACCATATTGGCCACAAAGAGGACAGCTCCATAAACCGGCGTGCCGAATGTGAGCCCGCCTACCCAGAAATGAATGCCGTATAACACCAGGATGGGTACGAACAAAAACAGGACTTTCCCCGTTTCCTGCTGGGCCATTTCGAACGATTCAGAGAAAGGCATGATCTCTCCGTTCAGCACTTTGAAACAGAATAAGACATACAGGCTGGACACCAGCCACACCACGATTAAATCAGGAAAAATATTTACGGAAAAAATGAACATGAAAATGCCGCTTAAGGCAGCAAATACAGGCACATATAATGCCACTATAAAAGCTTTCAGCGTGCCTTTAAAAATTGGGCTTCTGTTTGTCACCGGAAGTGCTTTGTAGACCCACGATCCTTTGAAATTCTCAGAGTACCTGAGCATGAGAATTACTGTCGGGATCATCATAGCTGAAAAATACACCGATAAGTAATAGCGGCTGGCCGCCACTTCTTCAAATGAGCTCATGCGCACCTCGTTAAAAATAAGAATAAAAGGAATGACAAAGGACAGGCCTAATACAGGATAGACTTTCAGTTTGAACTGCCGTTCGTTTTTCATCATTTTCCGGGCAAAATAATAAAATATCTCTTCTTCTCTCGTTTTACAAAGAAGCCGGCCAAGACGCCCTTTCTTCTTTTTCTTCCCCTGCTCCTGATGCGACAGTTTCTCCAGGTTTCTTTCAAAAGACGGAATCGCTTTAATGTATATATAAATTGACAGGAACGGGACGGTCACAGCCAAAATAGAAAACACAATTAAATAGACATCGCGGCTTCCGCCAAGGAGGGTTTCAAACAGCGCCCCGTACCAGATGGGAGGCAGAAACGCCTGCCACCATTGAGGTGCAAACGTAAAGTCGAGATTGAAAATTTCAAACGAGCGGATCACGAGCTGATAACCGATCACTATTGATAACGATAAAGCGATTTGAACGTAGTTAATAATATCCTTCAATTTTTCCCCGTCAAAAAATCTTAAAACGAGGATATATAAGAGAGCCGTCACCACGACTATTAACAAGTCTATAAGAATAATCTGCCCCAGAAAAACAATGAAAAACGGCCACCCGCGCACGAGCAGACTGACCAGTAACGGTATCCCGGTAATTGTGCCCGTGAGAATAAACATATAAATGCTCACATGCACCATTTTTGCCACATTAACCGTCCTCCTGTTTACCGGCTTCGTATTTAAAATGTTCTTATCCCTGATATCGAGCAGCACCTGGGAAAAGTCCGAAATCATTGACGTCATGAGCAAAAACATTAACACCCCGTAAACGAGTGTCATTGGCAGCATATAGCTGTCTCTGATTAATATGAATGGAATAAGGACAAGGCCTAAAAAAGCGTAAATCCACAGGGATTTCAAAAACTGGTTTGATTCATTATCTTTATTTTGCCTGCCGGCTTCATTAAACACAGTCGGCATCCTGCGCCGGTCCATCGTCAGCTTGATTTGCAGGATTCTCCTCATCGCCGGATAATCCACACCAAACCTTTGGAACACCCCTTTAAATACATCGACAATCTTTAAGGACGGGTAATTTTTCATTTTTTACCCTTCCTGAACAATGGCAACGACTTTTTCAGCAATGTTTTCATGTTCATCGAAGCCCGTTAACTCATTAAAAATTTCTTCCAGAGTTCCGTCCATATTCTGCCCTTTCAGCTCTTCAAAACTCCCGTCTGCTATAAGCCTGCCGTCCGAAAGCAGGACAATGCGGTGGCTGATCTTCTCGACAACTTCCATAATGTGCGAGGAATAAAAGATAGTTTTCCCCCCGGCTGCCAGCTTAGCCAGTATCTCTTTCACAATCATGACACTGTTGGCGTCGAGCCCGCTCAATGGTTCATCTAAAAATAACAGGTCAGGATTATGAAGCAGACTTGAAATAAGCAGCACCTTTTGTTTCATCCCTTTTGAGAAGGAAGAAATTCTTGAATGGTACACCTCTTCAAGGCCAAACAGCTTTGCCAGCTCTGCCGCCTTGGCGTCTGCTTCCTCATGCGCCATGCCGTAAAGTTCGCCTGTAAAAGTCAAATACTCGTAAGCTGTTAAATTCTCATACAGATCCGCTGTTTCGGGGACATAACCGATTCTTTTCTTGTATGTATGGTCCCCGCTGGAAATATCCTCTCCAAAAATGCTCACCTTGCCGTCAAATTCCTCAATCAGCCCGAGCATAATTTTCACAGTCGTACTTTTTCCTGCGCCGTTAGGACCGATGTAACCGATAATTTCCCCTTCATATACCGTTAAATCAATTTCTTTTAAGACGTGTTCTTTACCAAACGTTTTCGATAACTGTTTAAGTTCCAAAATAGGTTCGATTGGTCTCACCTGCCATTTCTTTATGCCTACCCGCATTTTAACATGGAAGGTGCCGGGATTTGTGATTTTCGCTGATTGAAGGGTGGGTTTCGCTGATTGAATTCTATTTTCGCTGATAGGAGGCCGCTTTTCGCTGATTGACCCTCAATTTTCGCCGATTGAATCGCTTTTTCGCTGATTGACTCCTGATTTTGTTACCCGGACACTCAATTTTCCCAACGACAGCTCCTGATTATCCGCTAACCGTCCCAAAACCACACTGTTAACCCCCGCCTACTCTCTAATTCTTCCTATCACCCTTATTTTTTCAGGATGAATCACTAAAACCCGGTTACTTCATCACCTCTGACCGGCTCTTCGCCGTCATTAAAACGGATCCTCAGCGATTTTGCCTCTTGCCAGTCAGCATCATCGGCGACATGAAAATGAATATGCGGTTCACTGGAGTTTCCTGAATTTCCGGCCAGCCCTATGATGTCGCCTGGGAAGACTTCATCTCCTTCTGAAACGATCAGAGAGTTTTTTCTGCAGTGGCCGATTACGCTGAACTCTCCGTGTCCATGTTCGATAATGACGTGATTGCCAAGTGGAGCTTCTTCATTTGTTTCAATTTGCGGCGTGTTATCAGGGATTCCGTCTTCAACACTCACCACTTTTCCTGACGCTGGTGCGAGAACCACTTTTTCGAATGCATGGTAACTCTCATTGTCTTCAGGATCACCCCTGAAAGTACTTCCGTCTTTTTTGACAACAAGGTCATAGGCATAGCGCTGGTTTTCATAAGGATAATGGTAGTTGACAAGCTCGTTCGTCCCTCCCCAAAACACAACCCAATTATTATTAACCGGCATCCGATATGTATTTTCAGTGAATACGGACTCACTTTCAAAGGGAGAGTCCAGTGGCATGAGCCGCAGCCCTTCGATCGTAAAATCCTCCGAAAAGTAACTTCTAATTCCCTTTGTACCATCACTGTTCATCCACTGATATTCCATTAGCCCGTTCAGCTCCATATCAGAAACAAGTTTAAAGGTGCCTGCTTCCCGGCTGAAATCTTCGCCTAGACTTTGAAACTCATCATATGACACATTTTCCTGGAATTCATTGCTTGTCTGCTCATAAGTGCGTTCAAATTCCCCTGCCAGAAAAACGTCAGGGAACTCTTCAGGAGAAAAGGAGTCCCATTCAGCCTGGCTGGAAGACTCACTATTTTCTCCGCATGCTGCAAGCACAATTACCCCTGCTACGGACAGAGATAACAGGTTTCTTTTAGAAGATTGCATATGATCTCTCCTCTTTGGCACTTTCTTATACCTTGTACGACCTTTACCAGGAAAAAGTTTCATTTTTAAGAAAAATTATAGAGACACATGTCGACGTGACAGATACAAAGATAAAGCCGTACTCTTACTATCTGCCCGTTTAAAGTGAATTGGCGGTATCCCCTGTAAAAGGTTTATATCTCAGCGCCTCAACGTTCGCGGCCTTCAAATAACGGGTTTCCTTTCATTCCTTTCCATAATTCACTTTGCTCCAATTGAAAGGCGAGTCTGAAGAGGAGATCTTCCCGTCCCTTTGGAGCCATCACCTGGACACCGAGAGGAAGGCCTTCCCCCGTTAGATGGAGGGGCAGTGACACAGCCGGCTGCCCCGTGAGGTTTGCCAGTTGTGTATAAGGCGTATAAGTGAGACTCGGAAGAAACATCTCGTAAATAAGAGCTTGCTGTCCGCTCGAAGAAGCTTCTGCCAGCTTTCTTCTGAATTCCTTGGCATTGGCTGGCGACTGGGTGAGCTCACCGATCTTTGGCGCGGGGTAAGCAGTGGCCGGGGTCACATAAAGGTCGTACCGTTTATGAAAAGAGGCGGTTACCGCTGCTGCGGCATCCCATGCCTGAAGGCTTAAAGAAAATTCTGCCGCCGACACCCTTTTTCCAGCTTCACTCAGCATCCACGATTCCAGTTCAAGATCGTACGAAGTTATTTTCCTGCCTGACATTTTTTCCAGCGTGCTGACGACCCCTGCCAATTCTCCGCTGTTCATTAAGTAATAGTTCTCCATCAGTTTCACTCCGTCCAGCTCAGGAGAGGCTTCTTCAACCCTGTGGCCTTCTTTTTCAAGCCAGGCGGCTGTCTTTTTCACCGCTTCCACGGCTTCATCAGAGACTGGCGTGTGGACCGGTGACTGTGTGGAAAAAGCGACAGTCAATGGCTTCGCCCAGTCACTCTCTTTTTCCTGGAGCACGGGTGTTTCCAGAAGAGGCGCTTGAAAAGCTGCCTCAGGCTGGACAGTCTGAAGTAAATCAAACAACGCAGCGCTGTCACGCACCGACCGGCTTAATACAAAATCGATCGCTGCCCCCTGCCACTGCCGGCCGGAACCGGGTCCTACAGGCATGCGCCCGCGCGTCGGCTTTAACCCGAATAATCCAGTAAATGAAGCAGGAATCCTGATCGATCCCCCGCCATCGCTCGCACCGGCTGCCGGGACAATTCCGCCTGCAACAGCAGCTGCTGAACCGCCGCTTGAACCGCCCGGAGAATGACCGGTATTCCAAGGGTTTCTTGTTGGCCCGTAAAGCTCAGGCTCTGTTATATTTTTTAACCCGAATTCCGGGATGTTTGTATGGCCGGCTGCAACTATGCCGTTAGCTCGAAGCTTTCTAACTAAATGGGAATCCTGTTTTGCCGAATGGGAAGCGAGCAAACGGGAACCCACTGTCAATTTTTCTCCTTTCACTGCCTGCGAAGCATTTTTCAAGAGAAAAGGCACCCCGGCAAACACACCTTCTTCGCCCGTTATGTTTTTCGCTTCCTCCAAGGCCTGTTCCCTCCGGTGGTGAACCACTGCGTTCAAGGAAGGATTTATATTTTCAAGCTGTTTCCAGGCAAGCTGAAAAATTTCCGAGGGCGACATTTCCTTTTTTCGTATAAGTTCTGAGAGATCAGTCGCATCTAAAGATCTATAAGTTTGTAAGTCCACACTCTCACCTCATCCAAAATATGTATATATTACACTAACTATTGTACCAAACTTGCCCGTATAAGTTTCACTCACCAAAACAAGTGGTATATCAACAACATAATCGAAAGCTAATTCCAAAGGAGAGATTACTAATGAATCAAGACCAATTAAAAGGTAAATGGAAACAGCTTACTGGAGAAACGAAAAAGAAGTGGTCGAAGTTGACCGATGATGATTTACAGCATGTAGACGGCAACAAAGAAAAGCTTATCGGGAAAATCCAGGAGAGATATGGAAAATCGAGAGAAGATGCTGAAAGAGAAGTTAACGCATGGGAAGACGATAATAAATAAAGACCAAAAGAACCGTCAGCTTAAATTGGCTGGCGGTTTTGCTTTGCTTTAAAGGCCCTTCTGACCGTCACGGGCGACAAATCATTTTTTGTAGTGTTAAAATAGGTTAAGAGATTACGAAGGTTTCAAAAGGAGAAAGCGTTATGTGGTATATCATTATTATTCTTGCAGTGGTTATAAGTATCCTTGGGATTTATTTTATGAATATTGGCCTGATCCGGGTTCAGCTTGAAGAGTTGGCCCATCGTTTCCAAAAAGGCGAGAGTATGAGCGGTGACCTTGAAGAGTGGGAGTATTATTTAAATAAATTGTTCTGGAAGCCGTTTGGAACTAAAAAAACGATCGATGCTTATGGACCGCATTACGAAGATTATTTAAACGCCTACTACCCGGACCACGATTCTGCCGCACTTGAAAAATATAAAAAATTTAAGCAAAAAAACAGTTGACCGTGAAGAGGCGTATCTCATAATGAGGGCCTCTTTTTTGTATGTGTTAACTTTCACATAACGGTCACAACTTCTTACTTAAAGACATTTACATAGTGTTAAACCTGCTGTAATATACCCTTATAGGTATTAAACAAAAAACGAATGCTTTAAATTACAGGAGGTTATTCCTATGTCTAAAAAAATTGTTATTGTCGGCGGTGTGGCCGGCGGAGCTACAGCAGCTGCCCGATTAAGAAGAATTGATGAAACATCCCATATTACAGTTTTTGAGAAAGGTGAGCATATTTCATTCGCCAACTGTGGACTGCCGTATTATATTGGCGGCACAATTGAAGACCGTGATAAACTGCTCGTTCAAACAGTCGAGGGTATGTCGAAAAAGTTTAACCTTGATATACGCAACCTGACTGAGGTGACCGCCATTAATCGTGCCGACCAGACTGTCACAGTCAAAAAAGCAGATACAGGTGAAGAATATACTGAATCCTATGATGAACTTGTTCTCTCACCTGGCGCGCGCCCAATTGTTCCGCCTATTGACGGGTTAAATGACGCACAGAATATATTCACACTCCGCAATATTCCTGATACAGATAAAATCAAAGGCTGGGTTGATGAAGAGCATCCAAAGAAAGCAGTCGTGATCGGCGGAGGATTCATCGGCCTGGAAATGGCTGAAAACCTGCACGAACGGGGAATTGACGTGACAATTGTGGAAATGGCTGACCAGGTAATGGCGCCTCTCGATTATGAAATGGCCTCAATCGTCCACGAGCATGTGAGCAGCAAAGCAACCCTTATTTTAGAAGACGGAGTCAAAGCTTTCCGTGAAAATGGAAAAAAAGTTGTTTTAGCGAGCGGAAAAGAGCTTGAGAGCGACTTGACCATTCTTTCGATCGGTGTCCGTCCTGAAAATGAACTGGCGGTTAATGCCGGATTACCAGTAGGCGAACGGGGAGGAATCATTGTTGATGACACCCTTCGTACTGAAGATCCTCACATTTATGCGATCGGTGACGCGATTGAAGTGAAGGACTTTAATCAGGGGAACGCCACAATGGTGCCGCTTGCCTGGCCTGCAAACCGTCAGGGGCGTATCGTGGCTGACAACATTTACGGTAAAAATGTGAAGTACAAAGGGACACTCGGAACTGCCATTGCAAAAGTGTTCGACCTTACAGTAGCAGCAACCGGGAATAATGAAAAGACGCTGAAAGAGCTGAATGTGCCCTATGAATCGGTGCATGTCCACCCTGCGTCTCACGCGGGTTATTACCCTGGAGGATTTCCTGTCTCTTTAAAACTGACGTTCAATCCTGAAGACGGCAGAATTTACGGAGTCCAGGGGGTTGGAATTAACGGGGTCGATAAACGGATTGATGTTATAGCTACGGCTATTAAAGGCGGTTTAACAGTATATGATCTCCCTGAATTGGAACTCGCTTACGCACCGCCGTATTCGTCTGCAAAAGACCCTGTAAATATGCTCGGATACGTGGCATCCAACATTGCTGACGGTGCCCTGGAAATTGTTCACCATCATGAGATTGACAGGATCGTCGGTGACGGCGGGACGTTAGTCGACGTCCGCAACCCGGAAGAAGTGGCGATGGGCTCTATTCCAGGCTCAATAAATATCCCGCTTGACACGTTGCGCGACCGGCTCAGTGAGCTGTCTTCAGACCGTAAAATTTATATTACGTGCCAAGTTGGCCTTCGCGGATATCTGGCAACCCGTATTCTCGAACAAAACGGATTTCAGCCGGTCAACTTGAGCGGCGGATATAAAACCTATTCGTGTGTTAATGCCCAGTGTTCCGATTCCGTCCAGGAAGAAATGGACAGCCGGAAAAACGAACCGGTCGTTGAGGAGGGGGACCTCCAAGCCGAGGTTGAAATTAACGCGTGCGGCTTATCCTGCCCCGGACCGATAATGAAAGTCCACAAAGGGATGAAAGAACTGGAAGACGGCCAGGTGCTGCAAATAAGCGTGACAGACCCAGGCTTTGCAAGAGATATTGAAGGATGGTGCAAGAGCACCGGCAACACGCTGTTAAAACAACAGACAGAAGAAGATAAAATCAGTGTCTGGATTGCTAAAGGGAAGGTTCCGGTACAGGTTTAGAAAACAGCTTAGAAAATAAAAGGGAATAACTGGGGGGACAGACCCCCCAGTTATTCCCTTTTTCAGGCTGAAAAGACACTTTTCTCGATTTGTTTCATTTCATAGAAATAGCCTTGTTTTGCCATCAATTCCTCGTACGTGCCTGTTTCAACGATTTTCCCCTGCTCCATTACTATAATCCGGTCCATTTGTTCAAGTCCTGTTAACCGGTGACTGACCAGGATAAGCGTGTCGTTTTCGGCTTCTTTAAATAGATGGTCATAAATCTTTTTTTCGGTCAGTACATCCACAGAAGAAGTTGGTTCATCGAGAAGCCAGAGACGTCCTTCCTTCAAAAGCCCTCTGGCGACTGCCAGCCTCTGCTTTTCTCCTCCTGAAAGATTGCCGCCTTTTTCGAGCACCTGGTCATCGAGTGAAAAATCTTCCAAGTGAACATAAGCCAGCGCCTCTTTAATCTGATCATCTGTCAATTCGTCACCGGCCAGCTGTAAATTTTCCCTCACTGTTCCATAGAAGAAGTGCTGCTCCTGGAGGAGGGCTTTCGTGCCCATCCACAGGCTTTCTTCATCTATTTCAGTTACAGGGCGGCCGTTTATATGAACATTCCCGGTGTCTGCACGGTAAACTTTCAAAAGAAGCTGAAGCAATGTCGATTTTCCTGACCCGCTCGGTCCTACGATAGCTGTTTTGGAGCCTGCAGGAATCGCTAATTGCACGTCTTTCAGTGCTGCGCGGTCTTCCCCGGGATAACTGAAAGTGACATTATCTATGAAAACACCCCAAGGTTCTGAACGGTCAAGTATGACCCCTTTCTGCTCTGCCTGTTCTCCCTCAGACTTCTCATCGCTTTCCACTGCTGAAAATAGCCGCGCTGCGGCGTGCCTGCTGTCTTCGTAATGATTAGGAAAGGCGGCCATAGGCACAGCATTCTCAAAAACAGTCAATGAAATCATAACGAGCATGGCAATAAAAACGCCTTCCAGTTCGCCGACTGTTACTAAATATGCCGAGGCTCCAAGTACGAGCCAGGAAACAGCCATAGTAACACCTTGATTGATCGACTGGCTGAACAGCATCCGGGTCCCGGCTTTCTCCTGCCCGCTGATATAGTCGTCTGAAGCTGCAATTAACTTGCTTTCCTGCTGTTCCAGTTTCTGATGGATTTTCAAATCTCTGAAGCCGTAGAGGAACTCAGTCGCCTCTACTGATAAGTTTCCCCGCCGTTCTCTGACTTGCCCTTCAATTTTCCAGTGTTTGCCCGCAAACATAGCAGGTATCAAAAAGCCAGTCAGAAGGAGTCCTGCTGCTAAAATTAAACCGATATACACCGAAAAATACATCGTAAAAGCAATCGTTGCTAAAAAGACAATCAGCATAACAATCGGAGGGTAAAATACCCTTAAGAAAAAGTTTTGCAGACTTTCTACGTCCCCTACTATTCTCGAAAGGATATCCCCGCTCCGGTATTTTTGAAAAATACGCGGAGCTAACGGCTCAATTTTTTCGAAAAAGTGGACTCGGAGATTACTCAAAATCGTAAATGTCGCGCGGTGCGAGTAATACCTTTCAGCATACTTGCTAAGCGCCCGTGTAAAACTGAAAAGTTTCAGCAGCGCGATGCTTACAGTCAGGACATAGAGCGGCGGCATAATCGCCGCTTTGGATATAAGGTACCCGCTGTTGGCAAACACACTCACCGCACCCATTCCTGCAAGAAAGCCGAATAACACGGATAAAAGAACATCTTTTCTTTCCTTAAGCATCAGCGTCATAATCATCCCTGTTTCTCTCATCCTGCTTCCCCTCCTTGATGGACACGGATCATGCTGCTGTAAGCCTCTGACTCCTGCAGAAGCTCTTTATGAGTCCCCGCAGCTCTCAGTTCGCCGTTTTCAAGAAACAGAATCTGATCCGCATTTTTTATCGTATGAAGACGGTGGGCAACGGTAATGATGGTTGACGATTTTCCAAGCTCCTTCATAGAACGCTGGAGAATTTGTTCCGTTTTCAGATCCAGCCCGACTGTCGGTTCATCAAATAAAATAACGGTCGGCTCCTTCAGGAAAGCACGGGCTAACGCTACCCGCTGCTTTTCGCCGCCTGACAGCCCTCTTCCGCCTTCGCCAATTACCGTTTCGTAGCCGTCTTTTAACTCTGAAATCATCTCGGCAATTCCAGCTTTTTCAGCTGCCTGTTCCACTTCAGCCCGTGTGACATTTCCGGGCTTTCCAAGAATAATGTTTTCTTCAATCGTGCCGGAGAACAGGTAAGGATTTTGAGAAATATAGCTGAGCTGGTTATACCAGTCTGTTTCTTTGTAAGTGTTTAACGGCCGGCCGTTGACTATGATCTCTCCTTCAGTCGGAGCAACAAGGCCGGCAATTAAATTCAGTAAGGTTGTTTTTCCTGCCCCGCTCTTGCCAACCACAGCTATTTCGCTGTATGGCTCGCATTCAGCCTTAAGTTTATCTAAAGCAAAAGCCTCTCCGCCGTAAGAAAAACTGAGGTCTCTGAAGGAAATAGCAGGAGGGGTCTCCTGTGTATCCAATGAGACATCTCCCCACGTAACCGGATGTTCCTCAGCCTCTAACTCAGCAGCCACACGTTTGGCCGCTCCCATACTTCCTCTCCCCGTATGAAAGGCACTTCCTAATTCTTTTAGTGAAGTAAAAAATTCCGGGACAAGTATAAGAACAAAAAAGGCAGTAAAGAACGTGAGCTGCTCATAAATCACGAGCCGGAAACCGACTTCAAGCGCAACGAGAGATATACTGAGCATTGAGATAAACTCAAGCATAAGAGAAGATAAGAAAGCAATTTTTAATACTTCCATCGTTGCGTCGCGGTAATCCAGGCTGCTAAGCCTGATATCTTCTTTCTTTTCTTTTGCCCGTCCAAAAAATTTCAAAGTTGAGAGTCCTTGCAAAATATCCAGGAACCGTCCCGAAAAGACAGTAAGCTTCTCCATCTGTTCTTCTGATTTCTTCTGCGTGTTTTTTCCTACCACAATCATCATAATCGGAATAAAAGGAGCGGTTATGACTAAAATGAGCCCTGACACCCAATTCACCCAGAACACTGCGATGAGAAGCATAAGAGGTACAATGGAAGACTGGATCATTTGCGGGTAGTAATGACGGAAATAATTATCAATCTCATCCACTGAATCCATCAGCACACTCACTTTTTCCCCGGATTGTCCCTTCAAGGATGCCTGCAAAGGATTCCTGCTGAATTTATTTAAAAGTTTCTTTCTCACATCACTTTTTACATGGCTTGCCATCTTCATACCTGTTCGCCCGTTCACATAAGTAAACAATGCTCTTATTAACAGCGCTGCCAAGAGACCTCCAAGCCAGAAATAAATCTCCCCAAATGCGCCGTTATTTAAAAATATATGATCAACGATGAGCACAATAAACCAGGCCTGGGCGATAATGGATGCCCCGATCATAAACGAAGATACCATTAAAGCTGACCTGCTCTTTTTTTGTTCCTGTGCCATTTGTTTTAGCTGCGTCATGACTGTTCACAGCCTCCTCATAACATACTGTTTTAACTGTCTGTATAGTGTTTACATTCCTATTTTAAAGGAATAACCCCCCTGATACACACAATGTGCTTATTTATATTATGACACTTTTGTGACAGTCTCAACAACCTGGGGTCAGACCCCCCATTTATTTCCACAAAAAAACTGTTTCAAATAATTATTTGAAACAGTTAATTTAGCCCAGCCCGTCTATAAAACATTCCCTTTTTCATGATTTATGTCAGACGCTGGTAAATTGTTTAAAGATTCCTGGAAGAACGTGCGTACTTCTTCCGTGGTCATGCCTATTTCTTTTGCTTCAACCATTAACTGCTCCCATTCTTTGTCCAAGGTGGAATGTACGGTATTTTCCATTTCCCCCAGACCTCCTTTCCCACAGATGCCTAATAGGCGGCCCGGCGATCTTAGGCGTTTCCCTGCCCTTAGACCCGTAGCTTTGCGTCCCTGCTTTTCAACAGATTTGCCTTTAGCTAGTAGGAAGGTAAAAAGTTGTTCTTTCTGACCTGTCTTCCTGTCCATTATCTGTCGGACGCAAGCCCGTTTGCATCCCATACAGAATAAGTTTAAGATTATCACTTCCGGCTGCTTCGGCTGCTTAAACTTTCCTTCTGATTAAATCCCTTGTTCTCAAAAGTGAATTAAACGGCCATACCACTTTTTTGAAATAAATAACATAATAGAATATTCTGATAATTATCCTTACAGTTGCCCCCTATCCCTCCTTTTTCAGTTTAAACTTTTACCCTTAAACGCTTCTTTACCGACTCTTTCTGTCATCTAATATACTTCTTATAGGTTAAATCCAAGTTAAAAAAAGGAAAAATGTTCTTTTTTCCGTAAATTTTTCTCTCATTTTTAAGCTTTATTATTAAATTTATAACCAAATCCCCGGACTGTCTGGATATACTCAGGCTTGGCAGGATTCTCTTCAATTTTCTTCCTGAGATTACGTATATGGACAGACACTGTTTTCAGATCGCCGTATTGGTCGAATCCCCAAATGTGGTTATAAAGCTGTTCTGAACTGAAGACCTGATTCGGGTGTTTCATAAGAAATAATAATAATTGCAGCTCTTTTGCATATAAAGAGACACGTTCTTCTTTAACAAACACGTCGAAACTGTTTAAATCCACTTTTACTTCTCCCCACATTAAATACCGGCTCTTTTTCTCCTCACCGGATGAAAGTGGACCATTTCGCCGCAAATTCGCCCTGATCCGCGCCTCTAATTCAGCCAAATCAAAAGGCTTTGTTATATAATCATCGCCCCCGGCGTTTAACCCTTTGATTTTGTCTGAAGAAGAACGCTTGCAGCTCAAAAAGATAATGGGGGTGTCCGTTTTATTCCTTATTTCCCGGCAAATATCAAACCCTTCCATTCCAGGGAGCAGCACGTCTAATAAAATAAGCTGAGGATCGGCTGTTTCCGCAAGCTTTAATGCTGCTGCCCCGTTCTCCGCCGTGATTACTTCAAAGCCTTTCTTCTTCAGGTATAAAGAGGTCAATTCGCGGATATCTGCGTCATCTTCAACAATAAGTATTTTATCCCCGGCCATCTTTCACCACTCCTTTTACAGATGAACATTCTTTTGATCTGCTCTCTTTAAAATCAGCGGAAGTGAAAAGAAAAAAGAAGTGCCAGCATTCTTTGTACTTGTCACCCATATTTCCCCTTTATGGTAATCGATAATTTCCTTCGTAATAGCGAGCCCAAGCCCAGTGCCGCTTTCACTGTTTTCTGCAATGCCCCCCTTGTAAAACCTCTCGAAAATATAAGGAAGGGCTTCTTCCTCAATGCCTGTTCCATTGTCTTTTACCTCAATGACGACATTCCCGTCAAACTCACTCGCTGTTTCGTTTTTATCATATGGACAGATGCTGGCTGATATTTCAATTTTACCGCCAGGCAAACTGTGCTTGACCGCATTGTTAATAAGATTATAAAAGACCTGCTCCATTCTTTCTCCGTCAACAGACAAAACTCCTTCTGTGTCCAGCCTGTCATTCTTTATTACCGGACGCGGAAAGGACAGCCGGTGAGTTTCTACATCTAACATAAACGTCTCATGAATATGCTGCAGCCAGTCTTTAAGGTTAATAGTCTCAATGTTAAGGCTCATTTTCCCTGATTCAAATTTTACTAAATCAAAGAGATCGTTTATCAGCCGGTCAAGAAGCTTCACTTTGTTTTGGACGATTTCCAGATACTTAGGGTTATTAGCATCAATTATTCCTTCTTTCACTGTCTGAACGTAACTTTGTAAAAATGTAATTGGTGTCCCGAGTTCATGGGAGATATTTGACAGAAGCTGGATTCTTGCTTCTTCCAGTTTGATAAGTTTTTCATTTTTGCTGTTCATCTCTTTATTTTTTAAAGCTAACTCTTTTGTTCTGTCTTCTACTTTTTCTTCTAAAATATCGTTCATTTCCTTTAACTTCAGGTTCATGTTATTTAATTCTTCAGCCCGGTCCTTTATTTCCTTTACAGCGCGGCTTAAATGCAGAAACGTTTCAGTTCTGGCCAGAAGTTCTCTTTTATCACAAGGCTTTACGAGATAATCATTCGCACCGGCTTCAAAAGCTGCCAGTCTGTCTTCCAGCTGATTTTTGGCTGTCAGCATAAGAACAGGCAGTTCTGTAAGTGAATAGGTTTTTCTTATATCCTGGCAAACTTTATAGCCTGAAATCTTCGGCATCATAATGTCCAGAATAACCAGGTCAAAATCTTTCTCATCTTCCAGAAGCCTTAAGGCTTGTTCGCCACTGGAGGCTGTTTTTACTTCATACCCCTCAAGGCTTAAATAGTTAATAAGTATTTGAAGGTTCACCGGCTCGTCATCTGCTACTAATATTTTCTTGCCTGTTTTTTTACTTCCTGGCGTTTCCGGCTGGCTGAAAAATGAAAAGGCCTCCTTTTCAAAAGAGAGCGGGTGGACAGTACCCGCCACAACGGTTCTTTTCTCCTGTCCTCCATAGAGGGGGATAGTGAACGTAAAGACAGAACCTCTTCCATTCCCGGACCTGACGTTCATTCTTCCGCCTTGAAGTTCTACGAGTCGTTTACTGATATTAAGCCCAATCCCCATGCCCTCATCATGTTCATCGCTTTTTGCGCCCCCGCGCTCAAAAGGGTAGAAAATGGATTCTAATTCTTCTTTATCAATTCCAGGGCCGGTATCAGCCACTTCAATTTCCACAAACCCGTTTTTCTCATAAGCGTTTACGGAAACTTTCCCCTCCGCTGTATATTTAATGGCATTACCAATAAGGTTGTATAAGACTTGCTGAAACCTGTTCTCATCAGCCGCAATAGCCGGAAGCCCTTTTTCTAGATGATTCTCAATAACAACCGGCTTATTTTTTACAAGCGAATGGCACATATTCACCACCAGGTCCCCGGTTTCTTTTACATCCACTTCTTTAATATGCAAATCCATATCATTGTTTTTAAGCTTTGAAAAATCAATAATATCATTAATTAAATGGGCCAGCCTTTTTCCGCTTGTAATAATCATCATCAGATTTTTTCTCGCAGAATCATTTATTTCTCCTGCTGCTCCATCTTTCATTGATTCAGCTATGCCTATTATGCCGTTTAACGGAGTCCTCAGTTCGTGAGAGGTCACGGCAAGAAATTCATCTTTCAATTTATCCGTTCTCTTTAAATGCTCAAGCATCTCCTGCTGGCTCTCAATCGCTTCCCTTTTAGCCTGGTCCTTCTCCTTTCTCATGATCGTAATCTTATCCGCCAGCGCGAAAGAAAGAAGAATCAGTTCAAGAGACGTAGTAATCTGCCAGGCATATTTAGTCATAAATGTAAAAGGAAGAATGCCAACATCCGTCAGTATGGAAACGACTACTCCAGCTATAAATATATACCAGGCTAATGAGAAAAAACGCGCAGGGCGAAAGCCATTTTTCAAGGTTATTAAAGAAACAGTCAGTATAAATCCGACAGATACTCCGGTGGCAAGCACGACAAAGTCGAGGGCTAAAGGGTATGAAAAAACTAATACCACCAGCACGGATAAATTCATTAATATTAAAGCAAAAGACCATTTAACACTTCTGGGCACCAGTTTCTCAGGCTCGAGAAAGCTGTTTGTAAACAGAATAGCAAGGATATTTGAAACTGCCATAAAAAAGACAATGGACCTGTTGTTCCACCAGACAGCTTCCGGCCAGATAAACTGATATGCGAGACCGGAAAACGATAAAAAGGTTAATAAGTTAACTATTATAAAAAAAACATAAAATAAATAACTTTTATGCTGTAAAGAAAAATAGACAAACAAGTTGTAAAGAGCCATGACAAAAGCCAGTCCTGCAAGCAGCCCTAAAATAATATAATCCTGCTGGGTGATGGATAAAAAAGAGTCCCTGTCCATCATTGTTAACGGAAGCTGCATCGCCCCTTCAGACTGGAACCGCATGTAAATAACATAGTCATTTTCTTCGGAAAAATCGAGCGGGAAAATAAAATTCCTGTTAGTCACTTCTCTTTGGCCGAACGGATAAAGATCCCCCGTTTCCCATGCTTCAAATTCCCCATTTTCAGATAGATAAAGAGAGGTGTAATCCATTGTAGGATTATCCAGTTTCAAATACCACTCATCCTCTGAAAACTGATTATGTAACTGAAACCTCACCCAGTAAACGGATGAGGTGTAACCAAAGCTGGGCGCGCCGCCCTGGTTGAGTTCGAACTTTTCTGAAATTTCTCCTTCTGCTACATCGTTTATCGTCCACTCATTGTTCTTATCCTCGAGTACTTCTATGTAAGGCGCTAAATCAATTTCACCCCGGCTTCCATTTAGAACGACAGATTCAGCGCTTATATTAGAAGGAAAGAAATGAATTGCTCCTGTTAATACAGTCAGAATAAGTACGATGATAGAGATGTTTTTCAAGGAAGAGCCCCCCGTTCCTTCAGTCTGCCCGGTTTTCTGTGCGGCTGGCGTCCCGCCGCTTTTCATGATCAACGTTAAACCTTAACAGAGCCAAGGTATAAAGAAAGAATGTGCACCAAGCTGCACATTCTTATATCTGCTTCTTCATGAAGACATCCATTTCGGCGGTGTATTTTTATCCCAGTAAATATTACCGAGATCATGGTGTTCCTCGAAGTTATCATCTCTCAGGTGATAATGAAAGTTAAACCAGTAACCGTCTTTCGGCTTCAGGTCCCTGCGGACATGGAATCGCGCGACATCTTCTTTAGCCTGGTGATCATATATATTAAAAATCTTTTCACCTTTAACTGAGGCCTTCTGTTCCTCTATTTCCAAGTAGGTAAACTCGTCTTCATCGAGCTCATCCAGGATCGTACTGATGACTTCCTCCATGCTTGGAAAAACATCCATCATAAAGTCATCTTCCACTTTATTTGCAATACGGGGGCCGAGTTTGTTAAACGTCTGCTCCCTGGCTTGCTCTGTAAACATCTGAACATAATGATCACTGACGTCAATGTCAGTACTATCGTCATCCTCTATTCCGTCTAAATCGCTTTCAATTTCTTCTATTTCAGAAAAGGCAGAATCAACGCCCTGCAGTTCTTCATCTGCAGGAAACGAATCGTCTTTTTCCCCTTCAGCGTTTGCATCAAGATAAGTCGGCGGTATGTACATTCCAAGTGTCAGCAGCGTAATTAAAACAGCTGATATTTTTTTAAACCAAAGCTTCATTCGAATCCCTTCTTTATGTACGACCTCTAATGATTATTTTATCATTTTTATCTGAAAAGTCTATAAGACGATTCTATAAAACTAACGGCTGTCCCATTAAAATTGTCTTAACCAGGCTTGGACAAAAAGCAGACAAATAAAGGAGACTAAAACCCAGAATAGTTAAAGGCATCCGAACAACACGACTGGTTGTCAGGACGCCTTTTTTAGCCGCCAGGCGGAGACTTGCCCAGGGGAATCCATCAGCTGCCAATTAAATTAGAAATTTTACTGGATTCTTTGTTCCAAAAAGCCCTTTATCTCATTTTTGGATCAAACGCATCCCTCAGCCCGTCACCGACAAAGTTAATCGACAAGACAGTTATGAATATCATCAGCCCCGGAAATACCGGATACCACCAGGCATCTCTCATAATTGTATAATTCTGGGCTGACTGAAGCATATTTCCCCAGCTCGGCGTAGGCGGCTGAACCCCTAAACCAAGGAAACTGAGAACTGATTCAACAATGATCAAATTACCGACACTTAACGTAGATGCTACAATGATAGGCCCTAAGGCGTTCGGTAAAATATGCTGGAAGATAATTCTGTTTGTTTTCATTCCTAACGTTTTTGCTGCTAATACATACTCCCTTTGCCTTAAGCTCAAGAACTCCCCCCGTACTAAACGAGCTGTACTCATCCACCCGAGAGAAGCCAGGAAAACGATCAGCAAACCTACGCTCGGACTGAAAAAGGCAATAAGCAGGATAAGCAGGAAAATGTTCGGGAAAGAAATAAGAATGTCTACAAGACGCATAATTAAAGCGTCGACCCGCCCGCCAAAATATCCGGCCAGCGATCCCATTACCGTTCCTATAATTGCTCCTCCCAGCATAGCGAGGAAACCTACTAATAATGATACCTGCGCTCCGTAGAGAACCCGGCTGAATATATCCCGCCCGAAATCATCCGTTCCCATAATAAATTCGGTACTTGGAGGTGCCAGACGGTTTAGCAGGTCCATTTCAACATCCCCTGGATTTTGAGGGGCAATCAAAGGAGCAAAGATGGCCATCGTTACAATAATAAAAAGAACGATCCCACCGGCGACTGCCAGTTTATTTCTGAAAAATTTAGTAAGAATTATTTTAGTTAATGTGTCAGGTTTCTTTTTTAATTTTGGATCATTGGGCCCCGGTTCCGGCGGCGTCGATGATGGCATATTTACTGGTTCTTGTTGCATTTGACCGCACCTCCTTAATACTCAATTCTCGGGTCAAATATGGCATACGCAATGTCCGCCAACAGGTTTCCGAGCACCACTAAGACTGCAGAAATCATTGTAATACCCATAATCACCGGATAATCACGCTGGAACACTGAGGTAATTAACAGGTCCCCAATCCCCGGCCAGGCGAAAATCCGCTCTACTACGACCGAACCGGCGAAAAATGATGGAAGCATCAGCCCGAAAATTGTAATAATGGGGATCAGTCCATTGCGAAGGCCATGCTTGTAAATTACCGTATTCTCTGTAAATCCTTTCGCTCTGGCTGTCCGCATATAATCCTGCCTGATGACTTCAAGCATGCTCGAACGGCTGTACCTCGTTAAGCCGGCCATATCAGCTGTAGCAAGAACAAGAGCAGGAAGAAATAAATGATGAAGCCTGTCAAGAATACTGAAGGGCTCGTTTAGTGTATGTGTACCCCCGGATGGAAACCAGCCCAGGTTAACGGAAAGCCACATAATGAGCAGCAGGCCGATCCAGAAGTTAGGTGTCGCAATCCCTACAAAAGAACCGAATGTCACACTGTAATCAGTTACCGTGTATTGTCTTCTAGCAGAAATAATACCTAATGGAATGGAAATAACAATCGCAATAATGGTCGATGCACCCATTAATATGAGCGTGTTAGGCAGTCTGTTCATGATCATTTCACTGACAGGCATACCTACCCTTACGAGAGAATAACCCATATCTCCCTGAATCATTGCCCCCATCCATTTCACATACTGAACGGGGATGGGATCATTAAGCCCGTATCTTTCTTCAAAAGCAATCCTCACTTCCGGCCCTATATCCGGAGCCAGAAGCATAGAAGTAGGACTTCCAGGTGCAAGGTGCATCACTGAAAAAGTCAGGATAGATATACCAATTAAAATTGGCACAGCCATAATTATACGCCGCAGGATGTATGAAAGCATGTGGAGCCTCCTTATCAGTCTCTTCTTTTATACCCTTGTAAAAGAGAAGAGCGCCGTCAATCATTTTCTTATGTACATCAACAGACCGCGGTCCAAAGGAAAGCGCGATCAGCTTCCTCTGGACCTGGTCTGCTCACTCAAAAACGTTGGCTATCAACCTATTCCGCGGTGAAATACCACTCGTGAGGCTTGTAATATGATAGACGCGGATGGTGAATAAATCCTTCAAGATTAGTAGGGATAGCCACTAAATCATTAGGATAGTACAGGAATGTGTACGGCTGCTCTTCAGCGATAATCTCAAAGATCTCGTGAAGCGCTTCTGCACGCTCATCCTGGTCAACAATTAAGACGTTCTCGTCGATAAGCTCATCCACGTCATCACGTGAGAAGCCTGTATAGTTCTGGCCTTGTTCAATTTCTTCGGTATGCCAGATTGCACGTGGATCAGGATCAGTTCCTAAAGCCCATCCAAGGATAATCGCATCGAAATCCCAGTTCGGCGGGTAGATCTGGTCAAGGAACGCCCCCCACTCGACATACTCTACATCCACTTCCACACCTACTTCATTCAGCATAGACTGGATAATAACAGCAATGTCTTCCCGGATCTGGTTACCTGAGTTCGTTTTTAATGTAAAGGAGAACCGCTCGCCATCACGCTCAAGGATACCGTCTCCGCCTTCTTCCCAGCCTGCTTCTTCAAGAAGCTCTCTGGCAAGGTCAGGGTCATATTCAAATTCAGGCATAGAATCCGGATAAGCCCAGCTTAACGGACTGACCGGCCCGTGAGCCACTTCACCCTGTCCCTGGCCTACCTGGTCAATAATTGTCTGGCGGTCAATGGCGTGAGTCAGTGCCTGACGCGTTTCCTTATCAGAGAACATATCAAGACGGGTATTGTAACCCATATAGTTGTACTGGTAACCTAAAGTTGAGCTTAGTGTCACCAGGCCTTCTTCGTCCCATCTCTCAGCTGTAGAGAAATCTGTCGCAGGAACCACACCCATTTCAATATCTCCGCCTTCAATCTGGGCCATCATCGCATTCTGGTCACCGACGATGCTTAGTGTGAGGCGGTCTAAATGAGGCGCTCCTTCCCAGTAATCCTCATAAGCAGTTAACTGGACATACTGCCCGTCTTCCCAAGTATCAAACTCAAACGGACCGGAACCGACCGGGTCACGCGTGAAATCATGTTCTTCAAGCTCTGTTGCCGGCACATCGCCTAAAATATGCTCAGGCATAATACCGAAACCCAGGTTTCCAAGGAAACGGGCATCCGGCTCGCTTAAACGGAATTCCACAGTCGTTTCATCCAAAGCTTCCACTTCTTCAAGGGCGCGGAAATACCCGCCTCGAGGACCTGTGTAATCTTCATCGATAAAGATGTTGAAAGTAAATGCCACATCATCGGCTGTTAAAGGTTCTCCATCGTGGAAGGTGACACCTTCATGAATTTCAAACGTATAAGTAAGCCCATCCTCAGACTCTTCCCAATCCACCGCAAGTTCCGGCTGGATTTCAATCTCTTCATCAATTCTCACAAGCTGGTTGAAGACAATATCTTCAATATCGCCACTGGCCGTATCGGAGGAGTGGGTCGGGAGGAACTGAACAGGGTCACTTACAATCCCGATTGTGAGATCTCCGCCATCCTGTGCTTCACCGGAGGCTTCCTCATTCCCCTCATTCTCGTTAGTGTCGTTATCAGCCTCTTCGCCAGCATCAGCATTGTTATTATTTTCTTCAGCATCATTTCTCTCTTCCTGCATGGCTTCTTCAAGATTATCATCCCCGCCACAGGCCACCGCAAATATTGACGTAGCTAATACGACTGTTGATAAACCAAGTACTTTCTTTTTCACTTTCAACTAAACCCCTCCTTATTTTTTTTAAAAATAATTATAAGAATTTTCTTACGATTAAAGGTGCATGACACCTCCTTTCACTATTTAGAACGAATTTGATTTACCTAAACTGCCGGTATATGCCTTAGTTATATTAGGGCAGTTTGTGAACCTCCCAGGGTAAACGCCCATCCGGGTCCCCCTCAACTTTCCCACTGGAGGCCCGGTGAACCAGAACGCTTATTCTAATAAGAAAAAATTTATGGCTTTAACAGGTGCAGTTTTTAAAAAAGGAAATTGCTCATTTTAAATTATTTATAAAGGTGGCAGGCAACATAATGGCCGCTTTTCTTCTCCTCAAAAGCTGGCACTACTTTTTTGCACTCTTCCATCGCCTCCGGGCACCGTGTGTGAAAGACACATCCTGACGGGGGATTTGAAGGGCTTGGTAAATCCCCTTTTAATACGACCTTCTCCCTTGTTTTTACTCCTTTTTGACGGGGCACCGGTACAGCAGACAAAAGCGCCCGCGTATAGGGATGAAGAGGCTCCCGGTAAAGGTCTTCTTTAGGGGCAAGCTCCATCATATTCCCCAAATACATAACACCTACCGTATCGGCGATATGCCTGACCACACTCAGATCATGGGATATGAACACGTAAGTAAGTCCGAACTCTTCCTGCAAGTCTTCCATAAGATTAATAATTTGAGCCTGGATCGACACATCCAGGGCTGATACAGGTTCATCAGCAATAATTAATTCCGGCTGGGTCGTCAGTGCACGGGCAATGCCAATTCTCTGCCGCTGTCCGCCGGAGAATTCGTGCGGATACCTGCTCTTAAAGGAGCCGTCCAGTCCGACAATTTCCAAGAGAGATTCTATTTTCTCCTGGCGTTCTTTTTCAGAATGTAAGTTATGTACTTTAAAAGGCTCATACAAAATACTGCCCAATGTTTTCCTCGGATTAAGTGAAGCGAAGGGATCCTGAAAGATCATTTGTATGTCACGCCGTATCGAACTCCGCATCTCTTTTTCTTTAAGATGAGAGATATCATTGCCTTTATAGATAATTTTGCCTTCAGTCGGTTCATATAGCCGGATAATCGTCCTGCCCGTCGTTGATTTACCGCACCCTGACTCTCCTACAATGCCGATGGTTTCACCGCGTTTCACAGAGAAATGCGCTCCGTCTACTGCTTTTATAACACCGGTTGTCCGCTGCAGGATCCCTGTTTTTATGGGAAAATGTTTCTTTAAATCTTTGACCTCTAAAATCACATCAGAAGAGGTTTTTTCCTGTTGTGCCCTGCCTGATTTCACTGCTGTATTCATTTCTGGTGTCATACCGCATCCTCTCCTTCTTCGTACAGGTAGCATCTTACCTTACGCCCTTGTTCCTGCGGAATGAGTTCCGGGTTTGAAGTCAGGCATTTATCAAATACTTTAGGACAACGGGGAGCAAAGCGGCAGCCTGCAGGCATTTCATCTGGAAGAGGGACATTGCCTTTAATAGATTGAAGCCTCTCGATTTCCCCTTCGATGGCTGGAATAGAGTTCAACAGTCCTTGAGTATAAGGATGCTTTGGCTCGTCGAACAAGCGCTCAACATCTGAGGTCTCTACAACCTGGCCGGCATACATCACGACCACATGGTCAGCCACTTCTGAAACAACCCCGAGATCATGAGTAATGAGCAGAATCGCTGTTTCAAACTGGTGTGTTAAATTCTTCATAAATTCAAGAATCTGTGCCTGGATGGTTACATCCAAAGCTGTGGTCGGTTCATCTGCAATTAATAGCTTGGGATCGCAGCTCATAGCCATCGCTATCATTACCCGCTGCCTCATCCCTCCGGACAATCTGTGCGGATAATCTTTAAGCATTTCCTCTGCTCTTGAGAATCCAACGAGTTTTAACAGTTCCACTGCCCTTCGACGAGCCTGCTCTTTGCTCATTTTTTTATGGTACCTGAGCACTTCTGTAATTTGCTCACCGATAGTCAGTACGGGATTTAAAGAAGTCATAGGTTCCTGAAAGATCATAGAAATTTCATTGCCCCGGACTTTCCTCATCTCTTTTTCTTTCAGTTTAAGTAAGTCCCTCCCGTTAAAATTCACTTCCCCCCCGACTATTTCTCCGCCGGGAGAAGGAACCAGCTGCATAATGGAAAGAGACGTCATACTCTTCCCTGAACCGGATTCCCCAACGAGTGCCACCGTTTCCCCTTTTTTAATAGAAATATCGATACCGTCCACTGCTTTTACTGTCTGTTTCTTACTTATGAAATGTGTTTGCAGATTCTTCACGTCCAATAATACCGACAATCTTAACACCGCCTTTTTTCCGCACTAATGTATGCGCTTACATAACTGTATCTGTTCTGTAAGCGTTCTATATCCTCTGTTAGGTTTGTTTTTTACTTTTTAAAAATATCACCCTGCCACTATCATTTTTCTAATCTTTAGACAATTTACCATAATCTTTTATTTAAGTAAACTCGTTTTCTGAAAATTTTAGATTTTTGAAAATAACTAACTTTTTAAAATATTTTTATTGCATGTTATCTAATTTATATTTAAAAATCATTTTTTACGCTAAAATAACATCGGCTTCTTTCCTCACATAAGGCAAGAGGATTTCAAATTTTATTTTAAATATATTGGAATATTATCTTTCTTAAGGGAGTGGTTCTTAATTACTATTTTAAAAAATTTATTTTAGATACTTAGTCGTTTATATATTGAGACATCTCATTCCACTACTCTCTGTTCCCTTTATTCCGCTCCCCCTGGAAAAGGTTTCAATTTGAGTCTCTTAAGGAATAAAAAAATGAACTGGAAATTTTAAATTTTTATCCACTAAACAATAAAGAAAAGAGGAAGATATTATGGATCAGTACACGTCTTTACGGGGAAAAGCTGCTGTGGTAACAGGGGGCGGATCCGGAATGGGCAGAGCCGCAGCCCTGCATTTGGCAAAGCAGGGTGTGAAAGTCTGTCTGATTGATCTGAAAAAAGACGACTTACTGGCAGTAAAAGAAGAAATAGAGTCATCAGGCAGCGAAGCAATCGTTGCTGAAGCCGATGTTTCCAATCCAAGTGAGCTGGAGCAGGCATTTAATCAAGCAGCCAGTGAATTTAATCAGCTCGATATTATCTATGCCAACGCAGGGATTAACGGAACTGTCGCCCCTATCGAAGATTTAAAACCTGAGGAATGGGACGAGACTCTCTCAACTAACTTAAAAAGCACCTTTTTAACAGTAAAATGTGCGATTCCTCATATGAAAGAGAATGGCGGCAGCATTATACTAACGAGTTCAATTAACGGCAATCGGGTTTATTCCAATTTCGGTATGTCAGCATACAGCAGTTCTAAAGCAGCTCAGGTCGCTTTTGGAAAAATGGCTGCCCTCGAGCTGGCAAACTACAATATCCGTGTAAATGTCATTTGTCCGGGAGCTATCGAGACTAACATTGGCGAGAACACTCACCCTAAGGAAGACCAGCTGGAGAAAGTTGAGATTCCTGTCGAATACCCGGAAGGCAACCAGCCTCTGGAAGAGCGGTCAGGTAAGCCGGAACAAGTCGCTGATCTCGTATGCTTTCTCGCTTCTGATGCATCAAGCCATATAACCGGGACTGAAATGTTTATAGACGGCGCAGAATCACTGCTTTAAACTGAAAACCTCCCAAGGACGGGCGCCCTGGGAGGTTTTATTATGGTGACTCTACCGTATAATCGGGGAAATCGGCGTTATAATCGTGTGACTTTACCGTATAATCGGGGAAATCGACGTTTTAATCGTGTGACTTTACGTATAAAGTCGGAAATCGATGTCATAATCGTGTGACTCTACCGTATAATTGTCCAACTCTACGTTATAATCGCGAGACTCTACCGTATAAATGCTCAACTCTACGTTATAAACTTCAAACTCTACCGTATAATCGTTCAACTCTACCGTATAACAATTTTCGACAAAAATCGTCCACAGCCCGAGGGTAAGCATGCCACAGGGCCAGCACCAACTCTTACGTTAATCTCATCCCCACTACCATAATAATCAGCAGAGCTAATGCAGCGGAAGTAAATAAATAGTTTGTATACATTAATCCAACTGATTCCAACGTTTTCTCTTTTTTTAGCGGGAGGCCCTGAAGCTTTGTTCTTAATTTTCTGCTGTATACGGACACCACAATAATAGTAAATAATATTACTAAAGAACCTGCCTGCTCCATGAAAATCAGATAAAAGGGAAGATTCTCTCTATTGAATTGCAAGATCATCAGAACCCCTGTAATAAGAACGATTAGTGCACTCGGAATTACTCCTCCATTTATCCATAGCCGAATCCGACTGATAACAAAAGTATACTTTTCAAGTGACTCGTTGTTCTTAATAAGCGAACGCAGCAAAAAGCCAAATGCTGCAAACGAACCTATCCAAACAGCAACTCCTGCAATATGAAAAATATAATAGGCTGAATACATTTTCTGCTTCCTTTCTATTAATTATTATTGGTGTTCTTCTGTCTGACTGATGGCCACCAGTTCCATTGTCCAAGGATTGTGACAATCGCTGGAACGAGCATTCCTCTGACTAAAAATGCATCAAGCAAAATTCCTAAACCAACAATAAAACCGAACATGTACAGTTCCATAAGAGGCTGGGTCATCAGGACGCCGAAAGTAGCGGCAAGAATTAGACCAGCAGATGAGATGACACCTCCTGTCAAAGCAACCCCGCGCTGAACGGCATGCCGGATAGAATGATGACGGTTCTCTTCACGAATTCTTGAAATCAGCATAATGTTGTAGTCCACTCCTAAAGCCACTAAAAAGACGAAGGCATAAAGCGGTATCCGGTAGCTCATCGCTTCAAAGCCCAGTATATTGTGAAAAATAAACCAACTCAGTCCTAAAGCTGATAAATATGACAGCAGAATTGTAGACATCATGTATACAGGGGCGATTACCGATCGTGTATGCCAGATAAGCATGGCTACAATTACGGCCGTTACCACCAGGGCCACTACCCATGTATCCCGTTCATTTAATGATCTCACCTCTGCCTGTTTGGCCGTTTCTCCTGCAAAATAAAGAGTGATATCCTCCTGTGAGAGACCACTTTCCTCAAGCAGGAACTCTTTTGAGTTTTTTAAACGGTCTAATGTATCTAAAGATGATTGATCGTAAGGATTTCCCTCAAGGATAAGCTCCAATTGAAGAGCTTCCCCGTTTTCACTCATACTCCGCCCTTCTTGCAAATCTTCCAAAGGAGGAAGTTCAACGTCATAGATATCTTCTCTTTCCACTAATAAACTTTGCATATGCTCCAGGCTGTTCCATTCTTCTTCATCTAAACTAAAGCCCTCTGCATTTTCCATTAAAATCGTCACCGGAGCTAATTCCCCTGGCGGGAAGCTTTCTTCCAGTTTTTCAAAGCCGATTCTGGAGCCCATGTCTTCAGGAAATGATTTGATTAAATTAAAGGAATACTGAATAGAAGGAACATTCATAGCATTAATTATTAGAAAAAGAAGTACTAAACCTCCGGATAGAAGAGGTTTTTTTGTAACTAATACGCCAATTCCTCCCCAAAAGCGGTTTTTCTTCAAGGTTTCTTCTCCGACTTTCGGGATCGACGGCCAAAAAGCTCTCCGGCCTGCAATCGTAAACAAAGCCGGGATAAGTGTTAAACCTGCCAGAAGCACAAGTAAAATTGTTATAGCAAATGTTGGTGCGAAATTCTGGTATGGTCCGTAATATGCCAGTAACAGGACAAGCATGGCTGCAAATACGGTTCCTCCACTGAAAAAAATCGGTTCAGCTACGCCTTTAACCGCACGGCTCATAGCTTCGTACTTATTATCTACGGACCTTAACTCCTCACGGAAACGGGAGAAAATAAATAAACTGTAGTCCGTGGTAGCTCCAAAGAGCAGGATCATCACGATTGATAGAGATTGCGTTTCAATCGTAAACACGCCGTTTGCAGCTAATAAGCCAAGAACTCTGTCTGTCACCTGGTAAACAAATCCTGCAGCGACTAATGGAATCACCGCCAGTAAAGGAGATCTGTATATAATTATAAGCAGAAGCAATACCAGGCCGATGGTTGAGAACAATAAAGTTAAGTTCGCACCGGCAAAAATCGAAATCGTATCAGATGCAATTCCAGCGGGTCCGGTTACATACATCTTCCCTTTCTCCAACTGTTCATTTCCGTACTCATCTACAGCTGTAATAGTCTCATTGATCTCTTCCATAGCCAGTCCGGTTGTCAATGTCATCGGCAGCACCATAGTCAAGCCGTCATCTGACCGGAAAGCTTCCCGGACATCATCAGGGAACCGGTGAAATGGAACGACTGAATCGATGGAGGGCAGCGTGTCATCATCGGCAAGCCATTCACTGATTTGTGAAATGTCCTGCCAGTTTTCTTCATGCCATTCTTCTGAAGAGGTAAAAACAAGCAGGGCTAACTGACCGTCATCGTCGGGAAAATACGTTTGAACTTTCTTTTCTGCTATTACCGCCTGGGCGTCTTCAGGCAAATCATTCTCCCCTGTGTTAACCGTATAATCATCAGCTGAAGGTGCTGCACTTAAAACCCCTGTTGCAATAACCCAGAGAATAAGCGTCAACCAGACTAACTTCCGCTTTGATGTTAAAGCTGCCACAAACTTCATATTAATCCCCATTTCATTTATTATATTTAATTAGTCTGTTAAGGACTGACAAACATTAGATTATCAGCTGAATGTGAACAGAACGTTAACAAATGAACGTAAGTTTCGGGTCAGTCCTGTTTTTTCAAGCGAGCTCCCCTTGTGAAGAGTCTCTATTAAACTTGGCTTAACCTCTGAAATGGCTCAAGCTAAAAAAATCTCACCCTGACAAATCAGAGTGAGATTAAAGCTGTTAAGATTTCCCGCCGGCCTCAACCAGATAAGGCATATGGTACGCTTGCTGAGCCCCTGGTGACCGCTGCTAGTCATCCTTATTTTTGCCTAAAGGAAGTGTAAATGAAAAGGTCGTGCCCTTGCCTAGTTGACTCTCGACATGAATTGGAACTCCGTGTAAATCCATAATCGATTTAACAATTGATAAGCCAATCCCTGTTCCCGCTTTATCAGTCCGTGAACGGTCAGCTTTGTAAAACCGCTCCCAAATAAGGGCCAATTCTTCCTGAGCAATTCCTTTTCCTGTATCTTCAATCCTTATGCTCGCTTCATCCTTATTTTTTTCGAGAAAAATAGTCACTTTAGCTTTTCCAGCTGAAAACTGGATCGCATTTTGCAAAAGATTTATCAATGCTTGTTCAATACGGGCCGGATCTGCGAACACATAAATATCTTTATCATCAGAGATAATTTCTAACTCAATATTTTTCTTAGTCAGCTGGGGTTCAAGTTTGACAACGATCCTTTGCAGCTGCCTTTGCAAATTGTAGTTTTCTTGTTCTAATTTTATTTTACCGGATTCCAGCTGGGTCATATCAAGAGTATCATTAACTAATTTAATTACACGCTCTGTTTCATCTTTCATTAACAGATAATAGTGGTCTCTTTTCTTATCAGGTATGGTCCCGTCAAGCAGAGCCACCAGGAAACCCTTTATCGATGTTAAGGGGGATCTCAAATCATGGGAGACATTAGCTATAAAATCTTTCCGCATTTGCTCAAGACTGTTCAATTCATCTGCCATATAATTAAATGTTTGCCCCAGCTGGCCTATCTCATCATTAGAGGCCACATTTACAGTGTGGGTGAAATCTCCTTTTGCGTACTTCATCGCAATATTATTCATATCACGGAGAGGGGCGGTGATTTTGCGTGAGATAAACCATAAAATAACTCCTGCAAAAGCAATGGTAATTGTAAAAGTGATAAGTATCATAAACACCATTTGCCGGTATTCATGATCCAGATCATAAAAGATCATAGCCATTGTAAAAGACTCGTCAGTCATAGAAACAGTGAGCGGTGATGCAATCAGGTAACTTAAACTGCCGTCTATTCTGGTTCCCTCAGAAACCATGTTTCCAGCCACTGCTGCTCTAATGAGTTCAGCGTCTATTCCATTGACTGCCGTTACGGTATCGTCCGGCACATAAATGGGAGCCCCGTCTGAGTTGTACACTATAATACTAAAACCTTTTTGATTCAACGCTGACTCTAAAGAAGCTGCCGTTTCCTCATTGTTCCAGCCGTAAAGGCTTTGCAATTCCAGATGATTCTTCACTTGATTATAATGGTGTGTATATGTTTCCTCATACTCCTCATAAAGATTTATATGAAATAAGTAAATAAACACTAGCCCAAATAACACGAACGAAAGAAATATGATTAAGGAATAGCTTAAAAACAGCTTTTTGAAAATGTTTCCTGTTTTAATCATGGGATTTTTCCTCAAATCTGTAGCCTATTCCTCTGATCGTCGTGATTGACCATTCTGAGCTGTGGCTGGCCAGTTTATCTCTTACTCGTTTGATATGGACATCAACGGTACGGGGGTCTCCGTCAAAATCATATCCCCATACCCGGTCTAATAACTGCTGCCTTGAAAGAACCTGATTTGGGTTAGACGCAAAGTTATAAAGGAGTGCCATTTCTTTAGGAGCCATGATAAGTTCTTCATCTCCCGCAAAAACCCTAAACTCTTGCATATTAATTTTTAAATTGGAAAAAGCCAGACTTTCTTTAATTTCGCCGGAGATTTTTGTCCGTCTTAACGCAGCTTTCACTCTGGCACTCAACTCATTTGGGTCAAAAGGCTTAACGATATAATCATCGGCGCCTATTTCCAGTCCTTTGATAATATCATAGCTTTCCCCTTTTCCTGTGAGCATAAGTATGGGGATCAGCGGGTCTTCCAGACGAATCGTTTTGCAGACCTCCCAGCCGTCTATCTTAGGCAGCATTAAATCCAAAATAATGCAATCAGGAGACTCATCAAAAAACTTTTCCAATCCTTCTTCTCCATCAAAAGCAATGAGTGATTCAAAACCCATTTTCAACATATACATCTCTATCAGTTCGGTAATATTCGGATCATCTTCGACTGTTAATATTTTAACCGGACGATTCATCCCGCCCCTCTCCTTTACAAGCTTCTTTTATCTATAGCATACTTCACCTAACTATTTTTACACAGAAATATGAACGGAATGTTAACAGCAGAAGTTTGGTTTGATGAAAAAACTCCCAAGGACGGGCGCCCTGGGAGTTTTTATTATGGAGACTCTACGTTTTAATCGTAACACTCTACCGTATAATCGTGTGACTCTACCGTATAAAGCCGGAACTCTACCGTATAATCGTCCGACTCTACCGTATAAATGCTCAACTCTACCGTATAATCGTCCAACTCTACCGTATAACAATTTTCGACAAAAATCGCCCAACGACTGCCATTCCTCGTCACCCCGGCAGTTCCCCCTCAACTCCCCAATTGCAAGCAACTTCGCCATTACCTCGTCTTCATACTAATTCCCGTAAATCCGTAAAATAGCGTAATGACCGGGCACAGCAGGCAGAAAAAGGCAAACGGCAAATAGGCTAATACTGGCACTTCAAGGACACTTGCCATAAAGACACCGCTGACGCCGTATGGAATGAGGGCATTGACGACGGTTCCCCCTGATTCGAGCGCCCGCGACAAATGCTTCCCCTCCAGTCCCATCTCTCTGAATCGCTCAATGTACGCTTCACCTGTCAGGACGACCGACATATACTGTTCTCCTAAACTGACATTCAATCCCATAGCTGATAACACAGCAGTCATGACTGCCCGGCCTCTCGTTGATACAAAGCCTTGAATAGAAGCAATTAACGCGTTAATAATGCCTAAAGATGAAAGAATGCCGCCCATACTGAGAGCCAAAAGCAGAAGCGAAACCGCCCACATCATACTTTGCAGCCCTCCGCGGTTTAACAGGTTATCAAGCTGGCTGTTTCCGGTTTCTGTTTCAAATCCGTTCTGAATAAGAGGCATCCATTCCTGCAGGATGATCTGCCCCTCAAGAGTGACCGCTGTGATAAAGCCGAGAATAATCCCCGTCAGCATCGCCGGGATTGCAGGTACTCTTCTCATGGCTAAAATAACCATTACAAGGGCAGGTATTAAAGCTGCCGGATGAACATTTGCGGCATCATTTAAAGAGTCAATCCAGCCAGCCATCTCTGTCCCTGTCATATCTCCCTGACGGCTTCCAATGATAAAAAAGAGAATCAAACTGATAATGAACGCCGGGAATGCCGTCCACATCATGTAACGTATATGGTCAAACAGATCGACTTTACTTACGGAAGAAGCCAGGTTAGTCGTATCAGATAATGGGCTCATCTTGTCGCCCAGTAATGCGCCTGAGACCACTGCACCGGCTGTGAGAGCCGGATCAAATCCAAGTCCGCTCCCAAGCCCCATAAAAGCAATTCCTATTGTAGAGGCTGTGGTAAATGAACTGCCGATAGAAATGCCAATAACCGCAGTTACTAAAAAAGCGCTTGGAAGGAAGTAATTGACAGATATTAAGTTAAAGCTGTAGCTGATCAATGTCGGAATCGTCCCTGACTTCATCCACACGGCAATCAGTATACCAATCAGCATAAAAATCATAATTGGAATAATACCTGATTTAATTCCATTAACGATTCCTTTTTCAAGCAGACTCCACGGCTGCCTTTTCGTAAAGTTATATATTGCTAAGAAGACTACAGCAAGAAATAGAGGGACGTGAGGCTCAGCCCCAAGTGAGAGGAGTGATACTGCGATAATGCCTACAATCACCGCGACCACGATAAGAGCTTCCCAGCCATTAACCTCCCCGCCCTGGCCTTCTATTTCTGACTTTGTATCTTCAATTTTATTATTAGACTGTTTCATAAGTAAAACCTGCTTTCCTGAACTGGCTTTCAAAAAATAAAAACGCCTTTTCGCTTAAACGCTTTTAAGCATTAAAGTACAACGTTTGCTATTTTAATGGGATACCAGCGAAAAGTCAATCAATCTTCCTTCTTTCAAACTTGTTTAAAAAGCCTCACTATTCCATCTTTTAAGCGAACTTCCAGCCTGCTGTACATCACTAATAAATAAAAAACCCCCAAGACCGTCGAAATGGTTGGGGAGGTTAATGTTAAGCTATGGAGCCCCTTCTGCATTGGGGCCGCCCTTACTCAACGGGAAAACATTATTTTTTTATAAATCAGCCGTTTTGTAAAGGTGGTTAGCATAAGGCTCCTTTTCAATATACACAGAGTGCCAGATCATAAAGCAAATGACTACCCAGATCTTTCTGCTATGATCTTCTTTTCCTGCGGCATGTTCATCAAGCAGGGTCAGGACATACTCTTTTTTAAAGAGATAATCCGTCGGACTGTGACGAATCACCGAGCGGGCCCAGTCATAAAGTTCCTCTCTTAACCAATGACGAATAGGAACAGGGAAACCCAGCTTTTTTCTGCGCAGCACAGATTCAGGGATAAATTCTTTTACAGCCTCCCTTAACACGTATTTTGTCGTGCCGTGTGAAATTTTATGATTTGTCGGAAGCTCTCTGGCGACCTGAAAAACTTCTTTATCCAGAAACGGGACACGAAGCTCAATCGAATGAGCCATTGTCATTCTGTCGGCTTTAACCAGAATATCGCCTGGAAGCCAGGTATGAAGGTCAATATATTGCATCTTAAGCGTGTCATCCAGAGACTCGGCCTCTTTATATAACTTTGCTGTTATTTTTGTAAATGGATTTGAGAATTCATAACCATTCAGCATCTCTTTCTTTTCCGCTTCACTTAGTAAATTCGCGTTCCCGATATACCTTTCAGACAGCGGGGTCGTCCCTCTCAGAAAATAGTTCTTTCCTTTCAGTCCTGAAGGGAGGCGGAGAGCTTTATTATGGATAAAAGATTTAAACCCGTAAGGCATAAGATTAAACCAGCTTAACGCAAGCGGCTCCCGGTAAATATTATAGCCTCCGAAAAGCTCATCGGCGCCTTCACCTGAAAGCACGACTTTGACATGCTTGCTCGCTTCTTTAGCCACAAAATACAACGGAACAGCGGCAGGGTCAGCTACAGGATCATCCATATGCCTTATAACATTAGGCAATTCTTCAATAAATTCGTACGGCGTAATTATTTTATTAATGTTTTCGACGTTCAGCTTGTCAGCTGTATCCTTTGCAATTTCAATTTCACTGAATTCTTGACGTTCAAATCCGACAGTAAAGGTTTTTAAATCCGGATTAAACTTTTTAGCCAGGGCTACGATAGCTGTTGAATCAATTCCGCTTGACAGAAAAGCGCCAACAGGCACGTCGCTCCTCATATGCTTCTCTACAGAATCCTCCAGCGCTCTTCTGATTTTTACTGTATTCTCTCCCAGAGCGCTCTTCACCGGATGAAATGTTTTTTTATAAAAACAGCCGATTTCCAGTGCTTTATCCGGTTTTTTAGTTAAAAAATGCCCGGGTAATAGCTTCTTTACGTCTTTTTCTAAACAAAGAGGTTCAGGCACATACTGGTAAGTCAAATAATGCTGCAGGGCTTCGGCTGATAGATTTCCCTGTGATTTATAAGCATCAATACTTTTTAGTTCAGAAGCAAAAAATAATTGTTCAGGTGATTCATGATAATAAAAAGGTTTTATACCAAAAGGATCACGTGCTGCAAAGAGCGTTTTCTCTTTTTTGTCCCATACAGCAAAAGAGAACATCCCCCGAAGTTCTTTCACACACTCTTTTCCTTTTGAAATATACAGATTAAGAAGCACTTCGGTATCTGAATCAGTTTCAAACGTATATCCCTGAGTGATTAAATCCTGCCGGAGCTCTATATAATTATAAATTTCACCATTGAATATAAGGTGGTACCTGTTTTGAAGAGAAAACGGCTGATGGCCATTCTCAAGGTCAATGATACTCAGCCTTTTAAATCCAAATTGGATATTTTCGTCTTTATAAAGGCCAGTCGCATCCGGCCCCCGGTGATGAATAGCTTCAAGAGCGCTGTACCATACAGTCGACTCTATTGCCTCAATCCCGTTATTTCTTAATTCACCAATAAAACCGCACACCTGTCATCCCCCGCCCTTCATAGGTCTGCAATATTGCAAAATTTGACTCATACCTCCTTAATATAACTCATTTTATGGAAATTATTAGATGTTTTTTACGAACAATTATGCGAAAAATGCCGATAATGTCCAATTTTTATTAAAAAAGCTCACTCTGAATCATTTTATTCAGGTGAGCCTAAAGGAAATAACTTACTTATTCAATTGGCTTTATATAATGCATCATCCCTCATACCATTAAAAATGTGCTGCTCTTACCATCTTCTGCACAGGACGGACACCCGCCGCATGACTACTTATCATGCCAGACGTGTGCTTTTCCTTTTTCAGCTGAAATAATTTCCATCGCTGCCTGAGTCCCCTGCCCAGCCGCTATAATACTTTGGGTAGGAACGCCCGACAGCAGCCCGGCAACATAAAGCCCCGGAATGTGTGTTTCGCCGCTCCAGGAGCCGCCCCGGACACGTGAGATTTTCCCGCTCGGCACTGCAGGGCTTACTTCCGTTTCAATTCCAAGATCTTTCAAAGGTTTAAGATAGATATTGGAAGCTACAATGACGTATTTTGCTGACAACGTCTGCTGGCCGCCCTCTTCAGAAGAAAAGGTGAGTTTAAAACGGCTTTCCTCACTTGAATGAGCCAATCTTTCGAGTTTCTCCACCTGATGTGTAACGATTTCAGTCCCGAACTGCTTCGATTGGTCCGTCATTTTAGAGATTAACTCTTTTCCTGAAATGCCTTCCGGAAAACCCGGGTAGTTATACACCTTAGATATAGGCTTTAATTGTGATTTTCCTGTGTCAAAGACTGTGGTGGTTAATCCGGCTTGAGACGTATAAATAGCTGCGGAAAGACCGGAAATCCCTCCGCCTATAATAGCTGTATCAATATGTTTCTCCAAAGTAAGACCTCCTAGAAAGAGTTGTTAAGTCCAATATACAGGGGTAGGTATATAATTTTCAAGTGTTAATTAGCTTCTTACTCAGATTCTCACTCTAAAGAGCCCCTCCGTTCCCAACCTTTCCATTCTCTTTTATTTCCTTGAGCCACCTTCTTCACGGGAAAAAGCCCCCATATTTACTATGGGGGCTCAAGCTGACGCAGTCCGACACCTGCGTCCCTCAAGAGTTACCTTCCAATCACCTTGCCTGATTAACCGTTTCATAATGTTCCTTCACCTTATCTCTCAGGGCCCGCTTCAGGAACTTACCGACTGATGTTTTCGGAATTTCTTCCATAAAAATGACGTCATCCGGCAGCCACCATTTAGCAAACTGCGGCCTTAAATAATCAAGGATGTCATCTTTAGAGACAGTTTCATGCCCTTCTTTTAAGACCACGCATGCCACCGGCCGTTCCTGCCATTCAGGGTCAGGAATTGCCACCACGGATGCTTCAAATACCCCTTCATGAGCCATGAGAGCGTTTTCCAAATCCACCGAGGAAATCCATTCACCGCCGCTCTTTATGAGATCTTTCGTACGGTCAACAATTTTGATGACCCCTTCCTCGTCAACCGTACAGACATCTCCAGTGTGAAGCCAGCCGTCTACGAATGTCTCTTCTCCGCGGTCGTCTTTAAAATAATCATCGGCAATCCACGGACCTCTTAAAAGTAGCTCACCCATATCTTGTCCGTCCCAGGCCACTTCGCCCTGGCTGCCGACTACCTTCATTTCCAAGCCCGGCACCAGAAGCCCCTGCTTCGCGCGGATTTCGAAACGCTCTTCTTCCGGTAAGTCTTCCTGATAGCTCTTCAGTCTTGAAACCGTCGCTAACGGGCTTGTTTCAGTCATACCGTAAGCATGCAGGAATGGAACATTGTATTTTTTCTCAAATGTTTTAATCATTCCTAACGGCGCTGCCGACCCGCCGCAAACAACAGCCCGCAGGCTCTCAGTATTGTATTCATTCTCTTCAAGCTCCTTTAGCAAACCGAGCCAGATTGTCGGCACGCCTGCCGTTACTGTTACTTTTTCGTCCTGAATAAGTTCAGCCAGCACTTTAGGTGTAAAACGCGGGCCAGGCATCACTTGAGTGGAGCCTAACCACGTAGCAACATACGGCATTCCCCACGCATTCACATGGAACATCGGAACGACCGGCATAATGGAATCGGATTCCGTTGTACCGAGTGAATCAGCGAAGGCAAGGCTCATACTGTGAAGCACGGTGGATCTGTGGGTATAGACGACTCCTTTTGGATTGCCTGTCGTCGCGGACGTAAAGCACATACCTGCTGGTTCTGTTTCTTCTATATCTTTTGGATACTCGAAATTCTCATCTCCAGCCGAAATCCATTCTTCATAAGAATAAACATTGTCCACACTCGTCTCCGGCAGTTCGTTATCAGTCATAACAATATAGGCTTTCACTGTTTTCAGTTTGTCGTGTACGGCTTCAATTAATGGAAAAACGTCCTCGTCTACAAAAATCAGTTCATCTTCTGCATGATTAATAATGTAAATAATATGCTCAGGTGAAAGACGAATATTAATGGTATGAAGCACAGAACCGATGCTAGGAATGGCAAAGTACAGTTCCAGGTGCCTGTGGTGGTTCCAGGCTAACGTTCCAATCCGGTCCCCTCTTTCAACTCCGAACTCTTTCAGCTTGCTTGCCAGCTTCCTTGTTCTCTTTCCTATCTCTTTATAAGTGAACCGCTGGACCCCTGCACTCGTTCTGGAAACGACTTCTTTCTTAGGATAAAAACGTTCAGCTCTCTCAATCATCGAAGAAATCAGCAAATTACCTTTCATCATAACGAACCGCCACCTTTCAAAGATTTAGTTGGAAATGGACAGGCTGCACTCTCCTATAAATACCACAATTTTCAAAAATGAGAAACAGAATTTTTGATATTTTCATAATTTTTCAACAGTTTTTTTGCTTTTATGACTTAAGGAGTCAGAATAAGCTTCCCTGATGTTTTCCTCCCCTGAAGCATTGAGTGAACGTTTGCCGCTTCTTCCAGAGGATACACCCCGCCGATAATCAGTTTTAACTCTCCTTTTTGTGTATAAGCCAGCAGTTGTCCAAGGCTTGACTTTAACAACTCAGGCTTTTTCATAATTTGCGGAAGGAAAAAGCCGATGACCGACTGATTTTTCTCCATTAAGGAAGCAGGGTAAAATTTGGGCTGTTCACCGCTTGCAACTCCATATATGACAAGTCTTCCAAAAGGCGCAAGGCACGACAGCGTCTTATGAAAGATATCCCCGCCGGCCATTTCAAGCGCCACATCGATCCCTTTTCCATCTGTCATCTCTAACACTTGCTTTTCCCAGCCTTCTTCTGTGTAGTCAACGGTCTCATCTGCCCCCAGTTCTTTTGCCAGGTCACGTTTTTCTTCGGTGCTGGCTGTAGCAATCACTTTTCCTGCCCCAAACAGCTTAGCAAGCTGAACGGCAATCGTTCCGACTCCTCCGGCTGCAGCATGCACGAGCACGGTTTCCCCTTCTTCCAGCCGTCCCATCGTTTTCAACACGTGCCAGGCACTAAGCCCCTGCAACGGGAGGGCCACTGCGTGGTTAAAATCAACCCCTTCCGGAACCGGAATAATTGACCGTTCATCAGCAAGTGTATACTCAGCATATCCAGTCGCATTGTCAGCCCCTATTAACGTCACTACTCTTGCACCCGGCTGTACATTTGTTACCTCATCGCCTACTTCAGCCACAATACCGGCTACTTCCGATCCCGGTACGTACGGTAAAGGCGTGGAGACAACATATTGCCCCTCTCTTCTTGCTGTATCGGCATAATTGACGCCAATCGCTTTTATTTCTATTAGCACTTCCCTGCCCTGAGGAGCAGGCTTAGATAACTCTACCTCTTTTAAAACTTCCGGTCCGCCAAATTCTTTCATCTGTATTGCTTTCACTTAAATTCCCCTCTCTTTAACTCTATCTTTTGTAAGCCTTCGCCGGCAGTGAACCGGCAGATTAATTCAAACTATTATTCCTTTCTGCCACATTTTCCGCTTCAGCAAACGTATTTTTGCGAGTCATTTAAAACAGCAGCGATTTCCCGGTATTTGGCTGATAACCCTTCCGCCCGATACTGTCCAAGCTCCTCTGTAATCATAGTGACAGTCTGATCCAGCTTGTCGCCGGAAAGTATTCCAGAAGCCAGTTTTCTGGCAACAATCTCCGCCTGCCATGCCGATTCACTCGTCACAAGAACCGCTAATTGTTCTTTTAACCGCTCGTTTTCCGCCCCGTTTTTACCAATAGCTTTAGCTGCCCGCACCACCGCTGATTCTGCAGCATACAGGAGGATGGCTAAATCTGATAATTTCATGATCGTGTCCTGTTCTTCCTGAAGCCGGTCGCCTAGTTCTTCATTAACCGTTCCTGCCAATATGAGAAAAATTCTGCGGATTGACAACACCGCTTCTTTTTCCTTGGCCAGTGGGCCTTCAAGTCTGTCTTTCTCACTTTTCAACTCTCCTTTTGCCTCACTGATCATCTCCTGAATCGGTATCTCACCTGCTGCAGCTTTCTTAAAAAGAAGATTAGGTATAATCAGGCGGTTAATTTCGTTTGTCCCTTCAAAAATCCGGTTGATTCTTGAATCGCGGTACATTTGTTCAATCCTGTTCTCACTTATGTACCCGCTGCCCCCGTGAAGCTGCAGAGCCTCATCCACTATTCCGTCCAGAGTTTCTGAAGAGTAGACTTTGCAAACCGCGCACTCGGTCACATACTCCATCATCCGTTTGCCTGTCAGCTTAGCATCTTCAGAATCGTACAAATCGCCCAGGGCGTCTTCCAGCAGGCCAGCCGTCCGGTATTGCAGAGACTCTGCTGCAAAAATACGCGCAGCCATGTGTGCGACTTTCTCTTTTGTTGCGCCAAAATCAGCTATCAGTCTCTTAAACTGTTTTCTTTCATTTGTATAAGAAAGGGCGAGTTCCAGCGCATGCTTGGCAGCCCCTACGCACGCCGAGCCTAAATTAAACCGGCCAAGATTAAGGACATTAAAAGCTATGACATGGCCGCGGCCTTCTTCCCCCAGTAAATTTTCAACCGGCACCTGGCAGTCTTCCAGGATAACCGAGCGGGTGGAAGATCCTTTAATACCCATCTTTTTTTCTTCAGGGCCGAGAGAAAGACCTGGGAAATTCCGCTCTGCAATGAATGCCGTGAATTTTTCTCCGTCCACTTTCGCGTAAATAATAAAGGTGTCCGAGAATTCAGCATTTGTAATATACAGCTTGGTCCCGTTCAGCGCATAATGGGTGCCCTCTTCATTCAGGTAAGCGGTTGTTTTGGCGGACATGGCATCTGATCCCGCTGCCGGTTCTGTTAAACAATAAGCACCTATATACTCACCCGAAGCGAGTTTAGGCAGGTACTTTTCTTTCTGCTCGGGCGTTCCGAAATACGTAATAGGCAACGTCGCAATGCATGTATGGTTGGAATGGGCGACTCCATAACCACCGGTTCTCCCAACGGCTTCGCCTACAATCCCTTTACTTACTTTATCCAGCCCGAGGCCCCCGTAAGCTTCCGGGACACTGTGGCCAAGCAATCCTGCCTCCCCTGCCTTATGGAGCACTGTTACCACTTTATCAAAGTCCTGGGCTTCGATCGCTTCCCTGTTCGGCTCCACTTCCCGCTCCACAAACTGTTTCGCTGTTCTGGCAATCATTCGATGTTCTTCTGTTGAATCTTCTGGAGTAAATATTCCGTTTTCTGAAACAGGGGACAGAAGGTAACTGCCTCCTCTTAGTTCCCGGACCGTTCTTTCTTTAGCCATTTCAATCAGCTCCTCTATTTGGACTGTCTCATTGGATGGCAAGTATGAAGCCTCCATCCACTCATTAAACAATTATTTTTTTACCATGTAAGTAAGGGACCACAGTTAAAGCCCCGCAGTCAGCTACAAAACGCACTTCCTCGCCGTAACCTGACGCAGCCAGCATTTGCCCGACTCTCGACTGTAACAGCACCTTTTCTGATTCATCTTTCTGCCTTTCGTAAAACAGATAAGCTGCATAAGCGGCGTCCGTCAGTTCAGGAAAGGACTCTTCTTTTTTCATCAGACAATCAATGAAATAGCCTGCGCCATAAAAGTCTTCTATACAGAACTCCCCGGAAGAACCTGAACAGATTAAAACGACTGTTTCATCAGCATGGTTAGTTACAATTTCCTCGGCGGCTGCTTTTCCATTTAGAAGGGAAGAGATATAGACTTTCTTTGCTGTAGAGGCCTTCCTGACAGCGACGGTTCCGTTCGTTGTTGACAGGATCATTGTCTTGCCTGCCACCAGTTTTTTCAGTTTTACCGGGTTAGGCTCGTGAAAGTTTTCAATCGCTTTGCCTTCATGTTCCCCTGCAATTAAGAACGTCCCTTCCTGTCTTCCGAGCGACTCGCTTTCCGCTTCTTCCCTGTTGAGTACAGGAACCACTTCTTTAACGCCGTCCGTCAGCGCAGCTGTTATCGTTGAAGTAGCCAGCAGCACATCGAACACGACAGCTATTTTCCCATCTATCTTTTCTTCATTAATCTCTTCTTTTTTAAAAAGAAGGTGTACTTTTGTCATCAGACGGCCCCTCTTCTTTTACCAGAAGTCATTTGGTTTAACCTTCTTCCAGCGCTGTCGCCAGAGCCTGTTGAATCAGCAGGTCAACAAACCGGTCCAGATTGGCAAACCGTTTATCCTGAGTCTGGCCCTTTTTCCAGCGGTAATAGATTTGCTGGCATATGACAGCTAATTTAAAATAGGCAAAAGCTAAATAAAAGTGGAATTCGGAGACATCCCGGCCGCTTTTCTCAGCATAGGTTTTTACAAATTCTTCTCTCGACATAAAGCCCGGCATGACTGTTACCGGCGGTTTACCCATCGCATACTGCAGGGGTTCAGGGTCATCTTTAACAATCCAGTAACTCATGGCAGCACCTAAATCGGCGAGCGGATCACCTACTGTCGTCATTTCCCAGTCGAAAAGCCCAGTTACCTCAGAAAAATCTTCGGAAAACATCGTATTATTTAACTTGAAATCATAATGAATGACCGTAGCCTCCCTGGAAACAGGGATATTCGCCGTCAGCCAGGTTTTCAGCTGTTCCACGCCTGCGATCTCACCGGTTTTTGCCCGTTCATACCGGGTGATCCAGCCTTCAACCTGCCTTTCCATAAATCCATAAGGCTTTGTCATATGAACTAAACCTGTTTTTTTATAATCAATGGTGTGCAGTTCGACAAGAGTATCGACCATTTTATCTGAAATCTTCCTGCAAAGCTCTTCAGAAACGTCTGCCCCTTCAGGAAATTCCGTATTCAGGACAACGCCGTTGCGTCTTTCCATAATGAAGAAGGGACTGCCGATAACCGATTCATCGTCACAGTATAAAAAAGGCTGAGGGGCAGCAGGAAATACAGGGTGCAGTTCTTTCAGCACGGTGTATTCCCTTTGCATATCGTGTGCCTTCGGGGCTACGGGGCCAAGAGGCGGTCGTCTGAGAACCGCCTGCCATTCTCCAACAGTCAACTGGTAAGTCAGGTTTGAAGCCCCGGAAGAAAACTGTTCAATAAGCAAACGGCTATCAGGTAAGCCATCAAGTTTTTCTCTAAGGTATTTTTCAAGCGCGACAGTATTTATTTCTTCTCCCTGGCGCACAGGAATTGTATCTTCCATGGTCATACCAGCTCCTTCAAATCTTTTTATCAGCCACTCGTTTGATCAGCCGCATGTTGAGAAGACTATATATCTATATACTCGTTCTGTTTTCACGATTATTTATGCTTAAAAGACGGCTTTCGTTTTTCTATGAAAGCCCGCACGCCTTCTTTTACATCTTCTGTTTGAAAAATGTCTGCAAATAATCCTGCTTCCAGGTCAATTCCTTCATTTAATCCCACATCCATCCCTTCATTTACCGCCTTCTTAATGCGGGATAAAGACTGGAGCGAATAGCCGGTCATTTTACCAGCCATTTTTATTGCTTCAGAGACGCCTTCTCCCTTTGCTGTGACCTGGTTAACCAGGCCGATTTCCTTTGCCTCTTGTGCCGAAACAGGCTCTCCTGTATACATCATTTCCTTAGCCTTCGCTTTTCCTACGAGACGCGGGAGTCTTTGCGTGCCCCCTCCCCCTGGGAATATCCCAAGTTTGACTTCTGGCAGCCCGATTTGGGCATGTTCCTCAGCGATGCGTATATCAAATGTTAAAGCCAGTTCACAGCCGCCTCCCAGCGTCAGACCGTCCAGGACCACGATGGTTGGTTTAGGAAAGGAGTCAATCGCGTCTAAAACACGGTGCCCTTCCATAATAGTATCCTTGCTGTCTTCCCGTCCGATCATCTCGGGAAATTCTTTAATATCTGCTCCGGCAACAAACGCTTTTTCACCGGCACTTTTCAAGACAACTGCAATAGCTTCAGGATCATCTTTAAGAGCATCGAATGCTTCCCCAAGTTCCTTAAATACCTTTTTACTTAAGACATTCAGCGGAGGACGGTCAATTGTTAAGACGGCCACACCGTTTGTTTTTTCCACATGAATAAATTCGCTCACAGCTTTTCACCTCTTCTTAGATTAATAGCATTACGCTTTGGCGTAGTCGTACCATCCTTTACCTGTTTTACGGCCCAGTGTTCCAGCCTCAACTTTTTCTTCTATACATCTGGCGGGCTTATCTTCCGGATCACCCGTTTCTGCGTAACGCTGCTGATTAACTAAATAAGCGACATCAATTCCTGAAAGGTCCATTAAAGCGAAAGGACCGATCGGATGCTTTAACGCTTTTGTGCAAATCAAGTCTATGTCTTCAAAATCCGCGTAACCCTCTTCATAAAGGTTTACCGCTTCTTTCGTTAAAGCTCCGAGAATACGGTTGGCGATAAAACCGGAAATTTCTTTATTGATCAGAACGGCTGTCCGGTTGATTTTTTCACAGAGATCCATTGTGATCTGGGCTGTTTCGTCAGATGTATGCTCTCCTTTAACAACTTCTACGCAGTCCATGACAAGAGGCGGGAAAAAGAAATGCATATTACATACCTTGTCCGGCCTTTCTGTTTCGTCAGCAATTAATGAACTGACAATTGTAGAGCTGTTAGTGGCAATAATAGTGTGCGGCGGGGCAAATTGGTCAACCTCGGCAAACACCTGTCTTTTTACATCCAGTTTTTCGACGACTGCTTCAACTACAAAATCAGCATGAAGGACGGCTTCTTTCAGGCTGGTGGTAAAAGTCAGCCTTGAAAACGAGGCATCTTTTTCGGATTCTGAAATCTTTCCTTTGTTTACCCATTTATCCATTTGGAAAGCTAACGCTTCCTGAGCTTTATTTAAAGCTTCTTCGTTCACATCCTGTATCACCGTCTGATAGCCTCCCAACGCGAACAGCATGCCGATCTGATGACCCATAGACCCTGCTCCAGCAACCGTAACCTGCTTTATGGCTTCAATCCTCATTCCTATCTCTCCCTTTCAGTTAGTTAAGGACTTCCTCTACCAGCCTTTTTGACTGACCGGTTAGTATGTTAAAGCTATAAGTATTCTTTGCCTGTTCACCTTTTAAATTTAAAGAAGTTTCCAATCAGGTGATTTACTTTGTATGAATGCCGTTTAAGAAAATCTCCAAATATATTTCAGCTATTTCGTAATCGGGAACCGGTCCATTCGGATTAAACCACTGATAGCTCCAGTTGCACGCGCCTAACACAGCAAACGTGACAATATCTGAGCGCAGATCGTTTCTGAACTCTCCCTTTGACATCCCTTCTTCGATCATCGCTTTAAGCTGGTCAAAAAATTGGTCCCGTTTCGGAATAATTTCCTCCAGATGCTTGTCACTTAAATGGCGCATTTCCCTGAAGAAAACCCGTGCACTGGCGCCTTGTGTTTCTATACTTTTTATAAGCATATACACGATATCAAACAATTTTGTCCGGCTGTCTTTGCCGGTATCCTCGATAATTTTCTTCTGATGCTCAACAATATCGCTGATATAACGGAGGTGGATATCCATCAGAAGCTCTTCTTTACTTTTAAAATAGTAATAAAATGTTCCTTTGGTCACTCCCAGGACATCAACAATATCCTGTATTGACGTCTCGCTGAAACCTTTCTTTTCAAACAATCCAATGCTTTTTGCTAAAATTTTTTCTTTCACTTTAATAATCCCTTTCATGTCTGCTATTTTTCACACATTATAGCATAAATAGGGTGACTCCTTACGTAAACGCGTGGGTACCTCCGTCAACTATAAGCGTGTCGCCTGTAACAAAATCAGAAGCTTTGGATGCAAGGAAGAGAACGGCACCTTTTAAATCATCCTCACTGCCAAAACGGTTTAAAGGCGTGCGTCCAAGTATGGCATCTCCGCCTTGTTCCAGCACTACCTTGGACATTTTTGTAGGGAAAAAGCCCGGCGCAATAGCATTAACATTGATATTATACTGGCCCCATTTGACTGCCAGGTCTTTAGTGAATGTCATGACTGCCCCTTTACTTGTATTGTAGCCGATCGTATCCATTACCTTTGGGTCGGTGCCTCCCAAACCTGCCACAGACGAGATATTAATAATTTTCCCTGACTTTTGTTTAATCATTTCCCTTCCCGCAGCCTGCGACATTAAAAATGTTCCGGTGACATTGACATCTATCACTTTTTTCCATGCCTCAGCCGGCATTTCTTCAGCAGGCGCCCCCCATGTGGCTCCGCTGTTATTAACGAGAATATCAATTTTTCCAAATGTGCCGAGTGTTCTCTCAATCACTTGCTGCACATCTTCTGAATTCGTAATGTCACATTTTAAAGCTAATGTTTTTACTCCTTCTTCCTGCAATTGGGCGCTTACAGCCTCGCACGCTTCAACCTTGCGTGAGCAAAGGACAATATTGGCTCCTGCCTCGGCAAAGGCCTTTGCAATCTGTTCTCCCAGCCCTCTGCCTCCTCCGGTGATAATGGCGGTTTTTCCTTGTAAATTAAACAGTTCTTTAACATGCATCGTTATCTTCCTCCACATTCAAATTAAGAATAGTGACTCAGCTCCAGCTTGGCTACCGACCGGCGGTGAACTTCATCCGGTCCGTCTGCGATCCTTAACGTCCGGGCATTGGCCCAGTGGTGGGCTAAAGGAAAATCATTACTCACACCCGCGCCTCCAAATGCCTGGATCGCCCGGTCAATGACCCTGAGTGCCATACTTGGGGCCACAACTTTTATCATGGCGATTTCCTTTTTAGCCACTTTATTTCCGACAGTATCCATCATGTAGGCAGCCTTTAAAGTCAGAAGCCGCGCCTGTTCAATATCAATGCGTGATTCAGCGATCCATTCACGGATGACACCCTGGTCAGCGAGAGGCTTCCGAAAAGTGACTCTGTCCTTTACTCTTCTGCACATTTCCTCTAACGCCCGCTCCGCTGAACCGATCAGACGCATGCAATGGTGGATCCGTCCCGGCCCAAGCCTTCCCTGTGCGATTGCAAATCCTTTTCCTTCCCCCCACAAAATATTAGAGGCTGGCACCCGCACATTGTTATAGTCAATTTCTGCATGACCGTGGGGAGCATGATTGTAGCCGAACACGGGAAGGTTGCGTTTGATTGTCACCCCCGGTGTATCCAGCGGGACCAAAATCATCGACTGCTGCTCATAGCGGTTGGCATCGGGATTCGTTTTCCCCATAAAAATGGCTACCTTGCAGCGGGGGTCTCCTCCACCGGACGACCACCATTTCCGGCCGTTAATGACATACTCGTCACCGTCTCTTTCAATACTTGCCCCGATGTTAGTTGCATCAGAGGAAGCTGTGTCCGGTTCCGTCATTGAAAAACACGACCTTATTTCCCCATTTAAAAGAGGAAGCAGCCACTTTCTTTTTTGTTCTTCTGAACCGTAACGAACAAGAACTTCCATGTTTCCTGTATCAGGAGCATTGCAATTAAACACTTCAGGCCCAATAACAGACCTTCCCATAATTTCACAAAGAGGCGCGTATTCCACATTGGACAACCCTTGTCCATAGTCGCTGTCAGGCAAAAATAAATTCCAGAGCCCTTCTTCTTTTGCTTTTATTTTCATCTCTTCCATGACCGGCGGTACCCGAGCCCACGGATCTGACTGATTTTCTACAAATTCTTCATAAGCCTGTTCATTTGGATAAACATTTTTGTCCATAAATTCAGTCAGCTGCTCCTGGAGCCGCTTCACCTTATCAGAGTAATCAAAATTCAAATTCCTTCACCCCTCCCAGTATAAATGCTTGTATAGACATAACCAGCCTACAAACTGACCGGTCAGTATGTAAGTTTAATATACTCTTAATTTTCAGATTTTTCAACCCTTAGTAAAATTTCCAGGATCTGTTTGGGTTAATTTAAAAACCCGAATTCTGTAAGAATCCGGGCGTGCAAGGTTTCCAACCGTTTAAGTTCAAACCTCAAATTATTCAGTTTCTTTTAGTTGAGCCATAATTTCTTCTGCAGGAACTGTTAATTCTGATTTTGCATCGTCTTCCACATGCCGCTTATTCGGCCCGCGGTATAAGTGTTTAAGATAATTATCCATAAACTTGGCTGCCTGCTCATATCTGCCGGCGCTCTCATGATGCTGCGCCTGGCGCAAAGTGTTCCCGAGCTGGTTGACTAATGGACCGCGAACGTCCCCTGCATCCACATACTCGTTCAGCGCATTTTCCAGTTCATTTAACATCTCAGCAGCCGTAAGAGGTTCTTCTGATTCTTCCTCTTCAACCACTTCCACAAGTCTTACATTGTCAATGAAGATATCATATGGGACGTCCAGCTGAGGGTCATTTTCTCCTCTGCCCAACCCGAACATAATGTGATAATCCCCATCTTCCTTCACATTAAGGTAACCTGTGTAGGTTTCCATAGTGTCGCCAACTTCAAAATCCAGAATACCAGACTCTGAACTAACTAATTCAAACCGTACCGTGCGATCTCGTTCGGACTTCATGTCAAATTCAACTTTGTACGTCCCGCTTGGCACCGTTACATCCTGCATGAGCTGTATATGCCACCATGCCCAGCCTACTTGGCGGACTGTCGCTTTTAACACTTCATTCTCAATTGAGAAATCTGCTATACCTGCATTTGGATCATGGTTACCCATGTTAAAAATATTCCATACGAGACGGTTATTTTCGTTACCGAACTCAGTCGTTGTTTCGAATGTGCCATCTTCAATTAAGTTGTCCCCAACTTCTACCCAGTTCTTCGTTTCATCTACCGGTGGTGTTTCGCCGTCACCCGGCTCGTCACCATTACCCGGGTCAATCCATTCACCTGGCGGCGGGTGTTCTGCATCTGCGTCTTCATACACGCGGACATATTCCACTTCCACTCGTCCAGGAAACTCTGTTGTTTCGTCAGGCTCGCCGCCGTACCAGCCGCCAACTGCCAAGTTCAGAATCATAAAGAACTCCTGGTCAAATGGTGCAGGGTATTCACCATACTTTGTCCCCCACTCCGTTTTTGTGGAATACAATTCATCGTTCACATACCAGCGTATTTCACCTGGCTCCCATTCAATCGCGTATTCATTGAAATCAGTCGTAGACTGACCCTCAGGGAACGTGTACGATTGTTCACTGTACGTATTATTCGGCCACAAGTCACCGTAGTGAATCGCTGCTCCAACTTTATCTGTTTCAGAGCCTCTGTTCTCCATAATATCAATCTCACCTGAAGCTGCCCAACCGCCGTAAACGTCATCCTGCGGCATCATCCAGAATGCCGGCCAGTAGCCTTGCCCTTCAGGAAGCTTCATGCTTGCTTCAAACCGGCCGTAAGCCTGGCTGAATGACTCATCAGTGAGGACTTTTCCAGACGTATAATTATATTCACCATGCTCATCACTAACCGATTCTTCACGTGCTTCAAGAATGAGGCGCCCGTCTTCTACCCGGACGTTATCTTCCTGGTACGATTGTAATTCGTTATTTCCCCAGCCCTCTATCCATTCGCCTTCGTTATAGAAACCATTTCCGATATCAATACGCCATTTATCCAAATCTAGTTCATCGCCATCGAATTCATCGTTCCAAGTCATTTGCCAGTTAGGTTCTGAATTTGCCGGTTCTTCACTGGTATTGCCATTGTTTTCATTTGCGCTGACAAACATGCTCACATTAGGAATCATTAACAAAAAGATTAAAAACGAACTAAAAACTTTTATCTTCATCTCAAATCCCCTCTCATTTTTGGTAATTACCTTGTACAATCGCCTCACTGTTTGGCAGAAGGTCCACCTCCTTTTAAAAATAAAATGACCGAAAACGCTTTCGATTTGTCAGATAATTTAAAGCAGACCTCTAAGCCTACCTTTTCTTCTAAATTTTCGATAATTCTACTGACGAAACCGCTTTCGAAATAGTTAAAAGGTAAAAATCTACTTAAATAGACTTAGTAGATTCCCTTTTAATCAACTCAACTGGAATAATACATGTTGAAGGTTCAAACTTATGATCGATTTCCTGCAATAATACTTCAGCCGCTTTTTCGCCAATTCTATCCATGTCCTGTTTAATGGTAGTAAGAGAAGGTGTATACTCACCAGCCAATTCAATATCATCAAAGCCGATTACACTAAAATCTTCAGGCACCTTTAATCCTGCTTCTCTAATCGCTTTCATGGCACCAAATGCCATATTATCGCCAGCTGCAAATACAGCAGTCGGCCTGTCTTTCATTTGCAGCAGCTTTAGCATTGCATTATAACCGCCTTCAGCAGAGAAAAGTCCGCCATCAACGATAAACGGCTTATGAATGTCCAAGCCATGGTTTTTCATAGCACTCTTAAAGCCTTTTAATCTCTCAAGTCCCACAAAGGTTTTCGGATGCCCTGCGATGTGGGCTATTTTCCGATGGCCTAATGAATACAAATGTTCGATAGCTAATTCACAGCCATGAAGGTTATCACTGTAAACAACATTCGATTTTGTACTATGTAGATCAATAATGACATTAGGTAAAGTGGAAGCAATTATTTTTTCCACTTCCGAGTCATCATAGTTTGAACTCACCACTGCTATGCCATCTACACCCCTGTGAACCGCATGATCAAGGTAACTCATTTTTACCCCGCCCACATTACGGTTTAAAAAGATTAAATCATAACCTTTCTTTTCAACACTTTTTTTAAACCCTTCAATGACTGAATTAAAAAACGGATGCTTCATGCCTATTCCGAGATCTTCAACAAAAATAATGCCGAGAGCCCACGATTTCTTTGTAGACAGGGTACGCGCAACCGAGTTTGGATAATAGTGCATTTCCTCAACTGCATCAAGTATTAATTTTTTGGTTTTCTCACTGACATCTGAATAATTGTTTAAGGCTCTTGAGACTGTAGTGATGGAAAAACCTGTTTTTTTAGCAATATCATAGATTGTTGTCATTAGATTAATCCTCACATTCTCGAAAGCGCTTTCGTCAAATATACTGATAATTTTAAAAAAAGTCAACCATTTTATGAAAAATAATGTAAATAAATCTTTTATTAACCAGGCTATTTTATACCATTAAAACGCCCGGATATAAGCTTATCCGGGCGTTTTAATGTGACTATCTTTATGTTTCTGCTAAAGGTTTGTGCTGCTTTTTAACTTACTCCAGTGACAGAATTATTCCTGGAAGTTTCTTTTCTTCCGGTCCTGTTCCAAAATGACACAAGCGCCGGCCCTGAAATATTATGCCAGACAGAGAATATCGCACTTGGCAAAGCTGCGAGCGGGCTGAAATGAGCGGCCGCAAGAGCAGCTCCGAGACCTGAATTCTGCATCCCGACTTCCATTGAAATAGCCCGCCGTTTTGTTTCATCGAGACCGACCCATTTAGCTGTTAAATAGCCGAGCGCTAAACCAAAACCGTTGTGTAAAATAACAGCAGAGAAAACGGCCGCTCCCGACGTTATTAAATTTTCGGCGTTTAAAGCCACTACTGCTGTAACGATCAGCATAATAGCTGTAACAGAGACAAGCGGCAGCACTGCGGTCCCTTTCTCAACAGCTCCAGGAAGAAGTTTCCTGGCGGAGATTCCGAGAATAACCGGTATGATAATCACTTGAACTATGGACATAAACATCTCACCTGCACTTACCGGGAGCCATTGACCCGCTAATAACAGAACAATCAGCGGAGTCAGAACCGGGGCCAGCATAGTTGATACAGAGGTCATCGCTACGGACACAGGAACATCTCCGCGGGAGAGATAGACCATCACATTTGAGGCTGTGCCGCCAGGGCACGCGCCCACAAGGACGAGCCCTGCCGCAAGCTCCGGGGGCAAATTAAACAGATAAGCGATACCAAAAGCTGTTAACGGCATGATTAAAAATTGGGCAAGTAAACCTATAAACACCGGAGCTGGCTTTTTAGCCACCAATGTAAAATCCGATAATCTCATTGTCGTTCCCATTCCGAACATGACAATCCCGAGTAAAACAGTGATGTAAGCGCCGATCCATCCGAACGCTCCGGGGGATGCGAACGCAATAATTGACACAAAAATAACAATAAGGGCAAAGTACTTACTGAAAAAATGGCTGATTTGTTCCAACTGCTTCATCTTTTAAACTCCTTTAATAATATTTTCAGATAATTAAATCTATTGTGTCATTGTAACGTTTACTTTATCGCTTTTCAACACCAAAGCAGTAAATTTCAATTATTCTTGTTTGTCAGGAGAGTCTTAGGGAAGGTATAATTTGCAATTAGAAAGGCTTACTCAGAGAGGGGGGAGAAGCAGTGCCGGAAGGTCCTGAAATCAGAAGAGCTGCGGATGATATTGAAAAAGCTCTCCAAGAGAGGCCAGTCCTCGATATCTCATTTACATTTGACCGGTTAAAAGAATATGAAGATTTTCTCATTGGTGCACACATTCAACGTGTCGATACGAAAGGGAAAGCTATGCTCCTTCGATTTGATGCCGGCTTCACGGTCTACTCCCATAACCAGCTGTATGGAAAATGGTTTATTAGGAATGCTTATAACTACCCTAAAACAAACCGGCAGCTCAGGCTTGCGATTCATAATGAAAAGAAATCCGCGCTTCTATACAGCGCCTCCGATATAGAGGTTTTGCGAGATGAAGAAATAGCTGCTCACCCGTTTATTTCGAGGGCAGGGCCAGATCTTTTAAGCGAGAGTGTCACGGCTGATGATTTGTATAAACGTTTTCTTAGTAAACCTTTTTACCGCAGGAGATGGACCTCTCTGCTGCTTGACCAATCCTTTATAGCTGGAATCGGAAATTATTTACGCAGTGAGATTTTGTTCTCTGCCCGTATCCATCCGTCGGCACGCCCTGTGGATTGCACTGAAACGCAGCTCAGGCTTGCATCTGAGGCAGCAATCAATCTGATGTATCAGTCTTATGCGCATAATGGAATTACTAACGATCTTGAACTTGCCGGAAAACTGAAATCCGAAGGTAAAACACGAAAACAGTACCGGCACTGGGTATTTAACAGGGAAGACCAATCGTGTTATATGTGCGGGACTCCTGTGGAAAAAATACAGGCTGCCAGCCGGCGGTTATACTTCTGTCCTTCGTGTCAAATCTGACATTCATTTTTTTAAGAAACCATGACAATTAACACGTTTACCTGTTTTTTTATGACTTCACCAGGCAGATTAGTTATAATAGACAAAACGCCGTTCGTACATGCCGTTTACAGAATTTGAAAGGGGAAAGCCATTAATGTATCACGATAAAAAACTCCAAAAAGAAGCCATGCATATGCTGAAGCTGACAAGCAGAACTTTTTATATACCTATTACACTACTGGAGCCAGTGTTAAAAAAAGCTGTCGCTTCTGCCTACTTATGCATGAGAGCCATCGATGAAATTGAGGATCACCATACGCTTGATTCTACAACGAAACAATATTTGCTCCGTGAAACGGGGGCGCTCCTGGAGACTAAATTTGATAATGAAGCATACCTCCGGCTCGTCCGGCCATACAGACACCTGCTTCCTGAAGTGACCGTGAGGCTGGGCGACTGGCTGGAGACTTGCCCAGAAGACATAACCGGTAAAGTAAAAGAATCTACTCGGACCATGGCTTTAGGAATGGCAGACTGGACAGAGAAAAACTGGAATATCAGAACAAAAGAAGATCTTGATGATTACACGTATTACGTCGCAGGGCTCGTTGGAGTCATGCTCTCTGATATTTGGGAATGGCGGGACGGAACAAAAACTGACCGGGATATGGCAGTGGCTTACGGGCGGGGCTTGCAGACCGTCAACATCTTACGGAACCAGGACGAAGATCAGGAACGGGGCGTCTCATTTGTCCCGGACGGATGGACAAGAGACGATTTATTTGCCTATGCAGAACGGAACCTTGCCTTAGGAGATAAATATATGAAGGACCTGGACAGCCGCAGTATTATCCTGTTCTGCAAGGTGCCTCTCGCATTAGCAAAGAAAACACTCAAAGCGTTGAAAAACGGACGTGAAAAAATCTCAAGAAATGAAGTTGAAGAAACTGTTGAAGCAGAAATAAAAAGCACCCAGTAAGAAAAAAGGCTGGAAAAACGGGAATTCCCGCTTTTCCAGCCTTTTTATAATGGGTGGAATAACCTGATTTAATTAGTATTTCTTTGTAAAAGATGCTCCAATGATAACCAGAAGAATAAACAGCACAACGATTAAGGCGAATGCGTTACCTTTCCCGTGATAAGGGGTAGCTGCCCCGGCAACACCATAACCGTAAGAGCACGGGTCAATACATCCGTGATGATGGTACATTCAAATCCCACCTTTCTAAATCCTTTTTTGTAATTACACTACAGCTTATGTAAATATGGTAATTTGTGTTTGGACATTTCAATTATTTTTCTTTAATGGAAAAAAGCCCGGAGAAAATTTTCCGGACTTTAATAAAAAAAATCAGTATGCAACTTAGCGGACGGCAGAGGTTCATGTTAAGTGGCGTGAGGGGTTTCTACTGACCATGAGAGGCGAGGTCTTATGCCTGTTTGGACCGGCCCACTCCTCGCGGGAGTAATAAATTTCAGCTGGTACCCTTTCGCCTGGTGCCACGCTTCATTCGGACATAAGAGACCTTCTCTTTTGACCGTTCACACCCGCCTGCCCCCCGTTCGGGCATATGAGGCCTTCTTTTGACCGTTCACGCCGCCCAGCTCCCCGTTCGGGCATTAGAAAGCTCATCTTTTAAAAAAACATGTGAGTAAATAGGAAATCTCTGTTTTCTATATTTTCCTGGTGTCTATCCTCTTCATTTAAGAATAACTGTTCACTTTCAGCCTCTTTCATTGACTGCAGAAATTCATGAAAATTGTTCTTTTTCATCACTCACATCTCCCTTTTGTTTTATAACAGATGCATTATTTAAATTCTATGTTATAACACATCAGGGATGTCTGTCAATTAATTATCTGAATTTTCTTTTAAATAATTCACTCTTGTGCTGGACGTTCACCCACCAAAAAAACCGGCACATAAATGCCGGTTTTCTCCCTCATCTTACTTATGAAAAGTTAATCAGTACAGCGATAATAACAAAAACAAATGCTAAGCCGAACATAATAAGCTGAAATTTTATGATAAAACGGAACCACGTGCCCCAGTCTATACGCGCCGCACCCAAAGTTCCCATTAATGCAGCTGATGTAGGAACAATAATATTTGTTAACCCGTCACCGAGCTGAAAACCAAGGACAGCGATCTGCCGGGAAACTCCTGCAATATCTGATAATGGAGCAATTAACGGCATGGTCAGCGCTGCCTGGCCGGAACCTGATACGACGAAAAAGTTAATGACAGATTGAAATATAAGGATGAAGCTTGCTGAAAGAATTTCAGGCAGATTATCAATCATTCCACCGGCATGGTAAAGCATCGTATTTAAAACGGAAGGCTCATCAGCCGCATCCCCGCCTAATATGATGATAATCCCTTTAGCCATTCCTACTACCAGTGCAGCAGGAAGCAGCTGCTGGGCACCCTCAGAAAAACTTTCTGCAATATCATTAACTCTCATGTTATTTAACTTAAAGATAACTCCAATAACACCGGCAACTATCCCGATAGTAAAGAACTGGGTGGCGATTTCCGGAATGAAATAAGCGTCCTGTATCACTCCCCAGATGATCCACACAATTCCGAGCACTAAGGTCAGCACCACAAGGGTGTCCCCAAGAGTAAAAGACCTGTTCAGATCCTGCTGCTGGTTATGCTTTCTGAAATACTCGTTTGCTTTTATAGAGTAAGAAGCCCTCGGGTCTCTTTTCACTTTCCTTGCGTACCACATCGTGTAAATAATTCCGACTGCCGTAAAAACAGCCCACATGCCGATACGAAAAGGGGCCCCTGACAGCACGGGCACATCCGACACACCTTGTGCGATAGCTACCCCGAATGGGTTCATCCATGAAGTGGCAAAACCAATCTGAGTGGCTACATATGTAATCATTACTCCTGTAATGGCATCATAGCCTAAGGCAATAACCAGCGGTATAAGAATGATCGCAAATGCAATCGCTTCTTCACCCATTCCGAAAACAGCACCACCGAGGGAAAAGAAAAAGAACATCACAGGGATAATAAGTGACTCTCTGCCTTTTGTTTTATCTATTACAGTCAGAATTCCCTGATCGATTGATTTGGTCCGCATAATAATGCCAAAAGCTCCGCCAATAATTAAAATAAAAGCAACGACGCCTACAGCAGAACCCCATTTATCACCTGAAACCATGCCTTCAAATGCATAGTTTAAGAAACCAGCTTCACCGAAAGGTTCAAAGAGGCTCACGCCGTCCCTTACCGCTTCTCCCTGCTCATCTGTCACATACTCAAATGTGTCAGGAATTAAAACTGTTCTCGTATGCTCTGTCCCCTGGCTCTCGTATGTCACCTCTTCCGTTTCAAAAATCCCCATAGGTACCGTATATGTCAGCAACCCAGCAAGAATCACGACAAAAAAGATAATAATAAACGTATGGGGCATCTCCCATTTTCTCTGCGGCATATTTGCTCCTCCTTTAGTTTTAGGGGTGTTTAAAAAGTAGTGATGTCCAGCCACACTCCTGTATCCAGGAATACACGTTTAATCTTCGCTGCGTACCGTTTCACTTTAACAGCACTTTAGTTTACAGCCTTTGACACACTATTAATCTCAAACTCTTTTGTTACCTGATTGTCATTTTACTTGGAATGGTATGTATTAACAATTTATTTGTTGATATTTTCACAAAATTTCCTTCAAAGAAATTTTAGAAATATGCCAGAACTAAAAACCAGCTAACATTAAGTGTATTTTGAGTTCGCGGACTAATATAACCCACTCAGCGTGTAAAGAAGCTGGTAAGTGGGTCATAAACCGATTATATTGGGGACTCAGAAGCCAGTACTATAAGTGAGTTGTCCATAAAGGGCGGAGATAAGCTCATAAAAAAAGCCCTTCATGTGGGGACCCGCCCAACATAAAGGACTTTCTGCTTTATCCTGTCCGTTTTTCACGTTCAGCCTGTTTTCTCGTATTTCTCTCCCAGGCCTTGTCCTGATCCATCATTTTTACAGCCGCATAGATTGTCAGAAACTGAATGACAATGATAGGCAAGCCCATAAGACCCGATACTACTTCGAGAGGTGCCAGTCCGCCTACTCTCATTAACACTAAAGCGACGGCTGCTACAATCCCGGCTACCATAATACGAAGCATTCTCGAAGGCTCGTATTTACTCATATCTTTTGTACTCGTATAAGCTGCTATTGTATAAGTAGTGGAGTCCAGCGTAGTCGTTAAGAAAATCATAGCTACGATCGTAAACACTGCAATAGCAAGTGTAGCAAACGGCAGTGAGCTTAAAATCTCAGGAATAGCAGCCATTTGATCATTGTTTGTGACAATGTCAATTACAGGAACTTCACCTGTTAAATAACGCTGTACCCCTAAACCGCCAAGTACACCCGTTGCTACCCAGGCTAACATTGTCGGCGCCATTAAATAAGTTAAAATCATCTCTTTAACGGTTCTTCCCTGGGAGATTTTCGCAGCAAAAATACTGTGAAGCATTGCCCAAGTGGCGTTATATGCAAACCAGAATATTGTATTGCTTTGCATATGGGTTGCCCCTTCTGCATTAATAGAATCTGTATAAAGAGAAATATCAATATAGTTCGTTAGAAGGACACTGATACTTTCAGTAAAATAATCAAGGATAAATACCCCTGGCCCCGCAATCATTACGAATAAAGCAAACCCTCCGGCTAGATACATATTAAATGTACTTAACCTTTTAATTCCTCTGTCGATACCTAAGTAAGCACTGATAGAAAATAGGATAACCCATATTATTGTTACTACTAAAGTTAATCCGAACGTCACCTCTATTGTAAACAGCTGTGATAAATTATAAGTTACAATTGGTGTTCCTAATCCTAATGTGACTGCTGCCCCGGCAAGGATACTGACCAGAAAGATCATGTCCAGAAATTTACCCCCCAGCCCATCGGTAAACTTATCACCGAATATACAACGGCACGCCTCGGAAATCCTCATTAGTGGACGTTTCCTTACGTGCAGAATGTAAGCCATAGCTGGAGCCGCCATAACAAAGATGGCAAATGTCTGAAAACTCCATAGGAACATACTGTAGGCGTTCCCCATTAATAAGGCTTCACCTGACTGCGCTTCTATGCCAAAAGGCGGGTCTGAGGCCACATTGGCCCATTCAACCATTCCGGTCCTCATAATGGTTGAACCAAGTCCCATAGCAATTAATATGGAAGCATACTCGAATAAAGTAAATCGGGGTTTCTCCCTCGGATCCCCTAAAACGACATTCCCATATTTTGAAAATGAAAAATATAAAGCCGCCCCAAGAAGGATAAGGGCGTACCAAATATACCCCCAGCTGAAAACCTCAACTATTCTATCGAATATATTATTTAACACATTTAAGGATGCTGCCTCATTAGTTGAAAAAGGAATACTTATAGCAATAATAATAAATAAAGAAGGCAAAAATATTTTATAATCTATTAATCTGCCCTTGCTTGAATCTTCACTCTCTTTACTCACATTGATAACCTCCTGTTTAAAAGATATAACGTTTAAAAAAGACGCTCCCTAAGGGTATATTCCAATTTGGAACTATTTTAAAACATTTAGAAATACAGTCGAAATTGCCTCTCTATTGAAAAAACTTACAGATAATATAAGTTCAAATCCCGCCATTCCGCACTCTTGCTTGTTTAACAGACAAAAAAAGACCCGGTTAAAGGTCTTTTAACGCTGATTTTTTCATTAAATTGTCAAACCATCAGGTGTGTTCTGATTGTTTTGAATTTAGCTTTTTCTATTTTAAATGGGCCTACTACTTGCATAATAGTTCATCTATTGCCTGATGAAGCGTCTGATAAGTAGAATATTCCGACAGATACTCATAATTCGTCTGAATATAAGGAACCACTTCAGGCTGAATACCGGATATAAAAACTTTAACCCCAAGCAGTTTAAGAGTGCTTAATAACCTTGAAATTATGAAAGCAAATTCTTCATCCATTACTTTTAAAGATGAGAGATCGAGAGCCAGATATTTTACTCCGAGTGAGCGGCATTGAATGAGGGTATTCTCTACAATAATATCTTTCTGATTTTCCGTCTTGATGGCATGGAGGGGCAGAATCCCAATTTCCTCTGTAACGGGGATAATATTAATTGTCATCTCTTGAATCATGGCGTCACGTTCCTGCTGACGTTCAACATTTTCTGTGACATCTTCAATTTGAGTCATTACAAATTCAATCTCTCCATTTTGATCGTAATGAATTTTTGTCTGGACTCTTAATACCAAGTCCCTGCCTTTCCAGTGAAAATTAATATTTTTAAAGCTCAGGCCTTCCTTCGCATTAACTGTTTGAGTTGCCAGGCGGGCCTCGTCCGGTGTCTCCGGGAACACTTCATGAAGATGTCTCCCTTCCACTTCCTTAAAAGATAAACCGAATAACTGCTCATAGGACTCGTTAATATAAAGAATGTACAGGTTTTTGTCTGTAATGATAATACTTTCTTCAAACAATTCGATTGCTTCTTTGAACACGTGCTTTCCCCCTGTAAAACGTCGTATTTTATTCCAGTACCCGTTTTTAAGAAAAGTTAATACATTTTTTAGTATTTTTCCAAAAAAAATCCCCCCCGTCTTTTAGACAGAGGGTGAGAGAATCCTATGGTAAAAACTGGTCATCCGGGTGCAGATTATTTTGCATTTCCTCCTGAACCCTTCCGACCTCCTCACGTGAAGCCTGAGACTGGATATACCATCCCTTTGAATTCATCAGATTGTACATAGCATACTGGCTATCTCTCGCATTGTTAAAACACCTTTGATAGACTTCTCTGAGCTGTTCATGGCTTGTCTCGAGTAATGTGTCGGCAGCACTTCGGCATCTTCCCTTCTCCAGTTCAAGACAAAGCTGAAGCATTTCACGATCAGTCAATCCGCGGCCTTCTATATTATTCGGCATGTGAAGCACCTCCTATTGGGTTAACCCAGAGTTATTAAAATATTTAGCGATCTCAGCTACCTGCAATTGATGCTGTTCGGCTAGCTCTTCCAGTAACCGTCTAATTTCAGCGTCTTTACATTGAGAAGCACACCAGTTCAGAGTTTTAGCTGTTATCTCTTCTGCCCGCACTTCATCTTCGACCGTATAGAGTTCTCTCATCGACATCTGATTCATGATTTTCAACACCTCCATAATATTCCTGTCAAGGTGTAGTATGGATGATTCTCCGCTTTCTTATCCATTTATCTTTCAAAAGGATCTGCTGCTTAAGATACATTAACAGAAGAACCTTTTCTAAAATGAAAAAGGCATAAGTCCGGTTCCATCCGGACTCATGCCTGCTTGAAATTATTTAAACAGCCTGACTGTTTTTTCTTTCACCTGAAAAAGACCGGGTGATTTTATTTCTCAGCAGGCGGCTCTGTCAGACCTATCGCTGCTCCCGGACGAGGTGAATCTGCCGCACCGTAAAGTTTTCCGGTTTCAGGATCAATCAGGATAGCCTGCACATCACCAATTCTGACATCTGCTGTCTGTGTCTTAAAGCTTCTGTCAAGCTCATAGCCGAGTTCTTTCAACTTCTTCATCGCTTCTTCATTTATTCCATCTTCCCATTCCATAGACAAATCCGGGTTGTTAAATATTCTCGTTTCAGCAACTGCTTCTCTCAAATCCATTTTGTATTCAATAAGGTGCAAAAAGACCTGTACGACAGAACCAACAATAGTTGAGGCCCCTGGTGACCCAAGAGTAAAGAACGGCTTATCGTCATGATAAACAATAGTAGGGGCTTTTGAACTGACTGCATACTTTTTCCCATTAGGTTCGTTGGCCGACCCAGGTTCCGGGCTAAAATCAGTTAAATCGTTATTGAGTACGAATCCGTATCCAGGCACCATAATTCCGGAACCGAACATCCGCTCCAGTGACGTTGTACATGCGGCAATATTACCCCAGCGGTCCACAGCAGTGAAATGGGTGGTTTCCATTCCTTTTTCACTCGTATCCTGTTTCATTTCCCGGCCGGCTTCCCCTTTCTGATATTTATACGGGTCTCCGCCTTTTATTTCTTCTCTTCGAAAATCGAAGTTTAGGAGCTTTCGCCTCTCTTCCAGATACTCATCATTAAAAAGGCCTTCCATCGGAATATCCACAAAAGCAGGATCTCCCATATATGTTTGCTGATCAGCAATAGCGAGCCGCATCGATTCAGCAAGCAGGTGGTATTTTTTCCAGGATTTAATATCATATTGGCTGATTTCAAGCGGTTCAAGTATTTTTAAGAGCTGGGATACTGCAAACCCGCCGCCGTTCGGAGGAGAAGGAAATGCAAAGTCAAACTCTTTATAGCTCCCCCACAGAGGATTATCAATGGCAGCTTCGTAGCTTTCCAGATCTTTTTTCGTCATGATCCCGCCTTCTTCCTGAAGCGTTTCAATAATCGCATCAGCAATTTCGCCTTCGTAAACAGATTTGAATCCTTCTTTTCGAATCGCTTTTAATGCACGGGCGTAATCAGTCTGCCTGATCGTGTCTCCCTCTTTAAGCTTAGTGCCATTCGGCATATATATTTTTTTCGCTTCGTCCCCGAGACGGTGTTCAAACAAATCTATCGTTCGTTCCCAAAGGCTGTTTACCCGGAACTCCTCTTCTGCCAGCTTTATAGCCGGATCAACAAGCCGTTCAAGCGGCATAGACCCGTAGCGTTCATGAGCGAGTTCGAGCATCTTTGTGGAGCCCGGCACGCCCACCGACCTCGGGCTCATAGAACGGTCGTCAAATGACATTAGCTCTCCGTTTTCATAAAAAACGTCGGGCTTTACCGCTTCCGGAGCCCTCGTATGGCCGTTAACAACTTTAGTCTCGTTTTTTTCGCTGTCATAATACATAATAAACCCGCCGGCTCCTATACCTGTATTCATTCCTTCAGCCGGCCCTAAAGCAAACTGCATGGCAATGATGGCATCAATCGCATTCCCTCCGTCTTTGAGCACTTCCTCTCCTATTTCCGATACTTCATGTATAGGACTTGATACCATTCCATAATTACCGCTAACTGTATGCTCGTTGCTTCCTTCAGTTACTGTTTTCTGTTTATTAAATATGTCTTCCAAGCTCACCTGCTCCAACTCCTTTATATTTAAATGCATAATTTTATATGTTCCTACCTCTTCTTTACCCGAACAGCTTAAATTTAAATAGTTTCTCTAATCACTTTCTTTTTTTAAAAAAGATTTATGTAAAAAAAAGAAAGACTGCGTTACTTCAGGAGGTTTCTGTATTCACGGCGTTTTTTAAACCGAGCCTCTTAATAAACAAGCAATTACTTTGCAGAATTTCATACATTCTTTTATATTTATATCCTTAGTCGTTCGGAAATAAAGGGGAGGTCTGGAGAAGGGTAAATTCGGGGGAATAAAACCGTTGACATAAAAAAACGCAATAAAAAAAGAAGGACTCATTAAAACATTAAGTCCTTCTTTCAATTACACCTATATTATATAAATTCATTGACCACTTCTTCTAATTTCATGCCGCGGGAGCCTTTAACTAACACAATGTCCTCTTTCTCCACAACTTCCTTCAGTTTTGCAATCAATGCCTGTTTATCCTCATAGGCAAAAACGCAGTGATCCTGAAATTTCACTTTTGCCCCCTCTGCGATTTTCTTACCGAGCACGCCAAAAGTAAAAACATAGTCAATTTTATCAGGATCTATATCTTTTCCTGTTTCAAAATGGAAGGTTTCTTCCTCAGCGCCCAGTTCAAGCATATCTGACAGGACCACTATTTTTTTCTTGTAGCCTTTTAAATCCTGCAGCAATTCAACCGCAGCGCGCATGGATGTCGGACTGGCATTATAGGCGTCATTAATCAGTGTCACGCCGCCGTTCCCTTCAATTAATTCAGTGCGCATCCCTGTGATTTTAAGCTTTTCGAGCCCTTTTTTAATATCAGAGACTGCCACCCCAAATTTTTGGGCAACCGCAATAACAGCGAGGGCATTATTAATATTATGTTTACCAAGAACTGGGATAAAAAATTCAGCGCCATCTTCCCGGTTTGTCGTAAAGAATGTCCCATCGCTCTTCTGCTCAATTTTTACCGGAAAATAGTCATTCGTTTCAGCTCCGCCAAAGGTGATGACATGAAACGGGCTGTTCACCACTTTTTCAGTTAATAGCGGCTCATCTCCGTCAATTACAAGGGTCCCGTTTTCTCTGAGTCCTGACGTAATTTCAAATTTTGCCTCCGAAATGCCTTCACGTGAACCTAAATCCTGTAAATGAGATTCACCAATGTTTGTAATGATGGCCGCTTCAGGCTTAGCGATTCTGGAAAGAAGGTCGATTTCACCTCTCCCGCTCATCCCCATTTCCAATACAGCCATTTCGGTGTCTTCTTCAAGGCTGAGAATTGTCAAGGGAAGGCCGATATGATTATTATAATTCCCTTCCGTTTTCTGAACCTTATAAGTCGTGGCAAGCACAGAAGCCACCATATCTTTTGTGGTGGTTTTTCCATTGCTGCCGGTAATGCCGATCACTTTTGCCGGCAGGCTTGCTAAGTAGCTGCTCGCCAGATCCTGTAATGCCTGTAACGTGTCTTCGACTAATATAAGCGGCAGATCAGCAGGTGGATTCGGCTGGTCTTTTTGCCAAAGGGAGCCAGCTGCTCCCTTCCCGGCAGCGTCTCTCACAAAAGCATGGCCGTTAAAATTTTCCCCGGCAATCGGGATATATAAATTTCCTTCTCGTATCGTTCTTGTATCTTTGGATACACCCGCAATTTCCAATGAAGCGGCGCCCTGTCCGGAAACTTCTCCATTCACCCACGCAGCAATATCCTCTAATGTTCTTTTAATCATCCTCATCTCTCCTTAATATCAACCCATAGGAATTATTTCAATAAAATTCCTTAAAAATAAATTCATAATTTTTCAAAGAAGCATCACACGGCGTCCCTTACTATTCGGGCTTACACCCCGGAAGGGACACCGTCCTCATTTATTTTATACAAAAGAAGGCTGACTCACAACGGAGTCAACCTCATTCGTGTTTTCCGGGATTAAAAAGTATGTTTAATCTTCTGTTTTTCATTGTGGCGCTCTACTCCGAGCTCAACCAGTTTTTCAATCAACTGTGAATACGATAAACCTGATTCCTGCCACAGCATTGGGAACATACTGAATGGCGTAAAGCCTGGCATCGTATTGATCTCGTTCATTAGGACATCGCCTTCTTCTGTTAAAAAGAAGTCGGCCCGGACCAGCCCGGAGCAATCAAGGGCTTTAAATGACTGGATCGCCACACGCTTTATGTTTTCGTAATCGTCTGAGGTAATATCGGCAGGAATAATGAGACCTGTGCTGCCGTCCTCATATTTCGCTTTGTAATCATAAAAATCCGTTTCAGGAACGATTTCTCCGACCACTGAGCATTCCGGCTCGTCATTTCCCAATACAGCGATTTCTATTTCCCGGCCGTCGATTCCTTCTTCAATAATAATCTTACGGTCATATTCAAAAGCGAGTTCAAAAGCTTCCTTTAAGCCTTCACGGTCCTTACATTTACTGATTCCTACACTGGATCCTAAGTTTGCAGGCTTAACAAAACAAGGGTAGCCAAGCTTCTCTTCTACCTTAGTGTAGGCAGTTTCCTGGTCTTTCTCCCAGTCCCGGCGAAGGTACCATACATATTCCGGCTGCTTAATACCTGCCTGCTCATAGATGTTTTTCATCATAATTTTATCCATTCCGGCAGCTGATGCCAGTACGCCGTTTCCGACATACGGCAGGTTCAGGAGTTCCAGGAGCCCTTGTACGGTCCCGTCTTCTCCGTTCGGTCCGTGAAGCAGCGGGAACACGACATCAAGCTTTCCTGCAGAATGAACACTTTTCTCAGCCTGGTCTGAAACCGCGAAAATTCCAGGATTTAAAGCAACCGGAGAAACCGCTTCCCCGTCTTCTTTCAATAGAAGTTCCTCTACATGATCAACCGGCCCCTGGAGCTGTGCCCCCCTGGTCCACTCACCGTTTTCTGTTATATAGATCGGATGAACCTCGTATTTTGATAAATCAAGCGCGTTAATCACAGCTTTTGCAGTTTGTAATGATACTTTGTGTTCGGCAGATTTCCCGCCATATATAAGTCCAAGTTTCGTCTTCATATTCACCCTCCATAATCTATTCGCAATTCTTATTGTAAAGCATTTTCGCCCCTGGGTTAAATACTAATTTATCCTTGTCTGACTGTGCACCGGCTTATTAGCCTATTTTTAGCTAATGTATGTAGAAATTTTTATTTAGAGTATGTTTACTGGAATATATTTTGAAGGCAATTATTCAGGTCGCATCTGCAGCTGTCCGCACTACTTCCCCCGACTTTCTTTCCCTCACAACTTCTGTGGTAAACGTCTCTTTAGAGCTAATATTTGTCATTTCAAACCTGTCCATTTCGGGCTGAAAAAAAGGGGCTAGTGGTGTTTTCTATGATGGAAGCGCCTCCAAAAATAAACCTGCAAATTGGATCCGTTTTCATCGAAAAACGCTGTTTTCTTTTGGGAAAGAGAGGCGTATAGTGAAATGAGCAGCCATCTGAAAGGAAGTAAACGTATGGAAATGAAATCTCTTGAGCAGGTTGAAAAACTGGCGCTCAAAAAAGAAAAAATCTTCAATACAGGAAAAGTCCGTTATCTGATCCGGGCGATGCTTGCCAGTATGTTTATCGGTTTTGGCGTCATCGTCGCCTTTAGGACAGGGAGCTACTTCTATATGGAACAATCCCCCTGGACTTATCCAATGGCTGGCATATCCTTTAGTGTCGCCATCATTTTAATCGCCTACGGCGGAGCGGATTTGTTTACTGGCGATACCTTTTATCACACGTACGCAGCCATCCGGAAAAAGATGAAATGGAGCGTCGTCGGCAAACTGTGGACCTACACCTATATCGGCAATATTCTAGGCGCGGGAACGTTTGCTTTTTTAATTTATACAACCGGACTTTTTAATAGCCCGGAAGTCAATTCCTTTCTGCTTACCGTGTCTGAGCAGAAAATGACAGATCCGGTAATGGAACTGTTTTTTCGGGCCATTCTCTGTAACTGGCTCATCTGCCTTGCCTTTTTCGTTCCTCTTTCCATGAAAGAGGATATTGCAAAAATGGCAGCTATGATATTCTTTGTCTTCTGTTTCTTCATCTCCGGTTATGAGCACAGTATTGCTAATATGTGCACGTTTGCGATCGCACTCGTTCTGGATAATCCGGATGCCGTCTCTATCGAAGGCATGATCCGCAACCTGATTCCTGTCACACTCGGAAATATTATCGGCGGAGCAATCTTTATGGCCGTCGTCTATCACTATATTAACCGCCCTTTTTTGGATAAGGAATAACATATAACTTTTTTAAATATTGAAGTTCAGGCAGCGCCAGCTCTTTCAACACCTAAAACTTTAAAGCCCATTAATAAAGACTTTAAACAGAAACTCTATGGTTTAAGATTAAGAGAAAGGCAAAATAATGCAGACCGGCTGAAATTCTGCGGGATCCATAGTAGGCAGCTACGCTTTCCTCCCCAAAATTAAACCGTTTTAACTACCGGCTCTGCTTGCTTTCTATTGTCTGATCCATATACTTGTGGATTTTATAGGTATAACCCAGCTGAAAGATTAATTCTCCTTCAGTTAAATCCAGATTGATAATTTCATTAATTTTTTTCATCCGGTTTTTCATAGTGTTGCGGTGGATAAACAGCTTCTGCGCTGTCAAATTAAGGTTCTGGTTGTGAAGCAGATATAACTGAAGTGTGTCATAATAATCCGTTCCATAGGTCTGATCATGAGTTAAGAGTTTTAAAACGGCAGGGTGACAATAACTTTCCAGTCTCTCTTTATCAGGAAAGTTATCAATGAGTTCATAGAATCTTAATTCATCCAAGTTCATCAAACTAACCCGGGGTCTTATTCTCTTTCCAATTGCCATCGTTTTTAGCAGCCGTTCAAACACAACAGGCAGAGTGAATAAATCAGAGAAAAAGTCACTTATAATCCCTTGACAACGATGACCTTTCAAAAGTTTATCCAGCTCAAAACGTTTCTGCTCTTCTTGAACAGAAGAGCCCCTTGCGCCCTCAGAACGCGATGTATGCCCCTGGTACTCAATCATCAAACTAATAAGAATATTATCATGCACCCCCAGATAACTGTCAGGAAAGAGTGAGACAATGTCCTGCTCCAAAGTTGTTTTCTTTATTTTTCTCTCTGGAAGAGGTGATTGTCTTACTTCTTCAGGTGAAATAAGTAAAAGCCGCATTGAATGAGTATGAGGGAATTTGGCCGCTTTTTGCCGCTGTTCCAATTCTTCACGTGAATGAATAGTCTTTTTCACTAAATCAACCAGTAACTTTTCTTCCATCCTGCAATAAGAAAGAAAAGAAGCTACTTTTTTCTGTTTGAGATGATAACCGGCAAGCTTTGAGGCTTGTGAGAGCAGTTCGAGCTTTTGGGAATCCATGTCCCCGCTACAAACTGGAACAACAAGATACCCGCCATGCCTGTTTTCACTTTGGATCCGGGTCACCCACTTCATTACCGGGCTGGCGGTGCAAGTCAAAGAAAAAGGTTCATGGAGATCGATAGGCTTTATTTCATCTATTAACCGGTTAACTTCAGTAATAAATTCATAGGAACAGAATCCGTTTTGTAAATTTCTTTGCCAAATTTCGTCCGTAAGAGGCGTTTCCGTGGAGTATGCTACTACTTTAAAGTCATCATTAATCATTATTAACGGATTCTGGAGCAGCCTACCACTGACTTCAAGGAGCCGGTCCAGGGTGTCGGCTGCCAGTAGAGCCTTGAGCTGTTCATTAAATACACGCACTTTCAGCTGTCTTCTCGCAAACAATGCCTTAACCTGATTAAAAATAACAAAAATACTCTCTAATGGGGGCATATATATGATGGTACAGTGTTTTTTCAACAGTGCTTCTTTGAAGTCTGGTTTTAAAGGTTCATCTTCTACAACCAGCAACATCAGCTCAGGCTCTATTATGTCTGCAGGAATAGATGAGCTCTGCAGTATATAAAGGATATTTCTAAACGTTTTTTCTCCTGGTGTCATAAAGTAGACGTCTTCTATTACCCGGCCTTGTATCTTGCCAGTCAGCTTAATTCCCCTAAACCTTTGTTCCAGTTCCTGTACTACTTCCTTTACATTCATTCTCTTACCCCTCCATTCCCGACAATTGAACAAAAAGGGATTTATCGTCTGAAATAATTCATTTTTGTAAAAAATTCACTATAATTCATTATAATTCAATTTGTTTAATCATACTGTTCAATTGTGTGCTTTCCATACAATCGTCACAAAGTGACTGTGTGCAGTAGTTCATCATGCACAACCAACTGGGATATTCTTGTCTTATGCGAACATAGCTGTGCTCTTAAGGCTGTGATATTTTTAAATCAGAGTACATGCTCAATTATTCACAAATGAGTTTCAAGGAGGTTGAATGGAATGACATACAAGCATTTATTTTCAAAAGGGAAAATTGGTTCATTACAACTTAAGAACCGGGTCGTCATGCCGGCGATGGGAACGTCATTGGCCAGCTCTTCAGGTGAAGCATCAGCGGATATCATCCGTTTCTACGAGGAAAGAGCGAAAGGGGGATGCGGATTAATTATTACTGAAATTACAAAGATTGATGATGACTACGGTGCAGGGACCGCTAATCAACTCACATTGACAAAGCCAAGCCATATCCCCCAATTGGAACGCCTTGCCCGGACGGTACAGAAATACGATGCGAAAATCTTTGTCCAGCTTCACCACCCGGGTCGTGAGACATACAGCCGGCTGATTGGAGGCAAACAGATTGTAGCGCCAAGTGCTATTATGTGCTCCCGTACAAAGGAAATGCCCCGCGAATTAACGACAGAAGAAATCGAAGGTCTCGTGAAAAAATTTATTACTGGTGCCAAAATGGCACAAATTGCAGGTGTTGACGGCGTTGAACTTCACGGAGCACACGGTTATTTGATTAACCAGTTTCTAAGCTCTTATACCAATAAAAGAACAGATAAGTATGGCGGGCATTTTGTGAATCGTATGCGGTTTATTACAGAAATTATTGTCGGCATTAAACATATTTGCGGGAAAGATTTTCCTGTAAGTGTGCGACTAAGTGCTGATGAGTTTGTGGAAGGAGGCATGAAACTTCAGGACACTATTAAAGTGGCGAAGTATCTCGAGAGCATCGGTGTGGATGTTCTGAATGTCAGCTGCGGCACGTATGAATCCGGCGTGACGATAGTAGAACCAGTCTCTTATCCGCAAGGCTGGAAAAAGCATTTAGCAAAAGGGATTAAAAATGAAGTAAATATTCCTGTTATTGCTGTAAGTGTCCTTCGGGAACCTGCGTATGCAGATCAGTTCCTTTCGGAAGGGAATGCAGATTTCGCAGGAATCGCCCGAGGTCATTTAGCAGATCCTGAATGGTGCAATAAAGCTGCTAATGATGCAGAAGAGCAGATCCGCCCTTGTATATCCTGTCTGCATTGCATGGAAGAACTCAGCCAAGGCGGCACAGTTAAATGTGCTGTAAATCCTAGAATGAGCAGGGAAATTGAGTTCTCGGGCCTGATTCAGAATGGCGAGGGACGAAAAGTTGTTGTTATTGGCGGGGGACCTGGCGGTATGGAAGCAGCCCGCACCTTAAAACTGAAAGGATTTGAACCAATTCTTTTTGAGAAAGAAGAACACCTCGGAGGCGCACTCCGTCTCGCCGGTAAGCCTAATGGCAAGGATAAAATGACATGGTTTGTAAATTTCCTGGAAAGAGAACTGAAGCGGTTGGACGTTGACATTCGACGGGGAAGTGCCCCTGCTATTGAAGAGGTGGAAGCACTTGAACCATACGCAGTGTTTTGGGCAGCTGGTGCAGAGTCTGTCGTCCCACCTGTCCCGGGTTCAGAGGGACCGAATGTCGTAACTGCGCACGCTGTTCTGGATGGAAAAGTCCCTGAGATGACCGGTAAAAACATAATCGTTGCAGGATCAGGGATGACCGGATGTGAAACAGCAGAATTTCTTGGTGAAAAAGGAAATAAGGTGACATTAGTTGAAATGAAAGAGACCATTGGAAACGGAATTTATGCTCCCATTTTATTCGATATTAAGCAGAAGTTGCAAAAATACAAGGTCAACGTCATAACTCAACAGCGCCTTGCTGCAATTAATGACCATTCTATAACTGTTACTCACACTGTTACCGGTAAACCCCAGTCCATTGATGCCGATTATGTCGTTCTATCCTTAGGAGTAAAACCGAGGACAGGACTGCTTGCAGAGCTGGAAGAAAGATATTCCAGAGTCAGAATAATCGGTGATGCTGTGGTAGCAGGAAGAATTTCAGACGCAGTCAGACAGGGCTATGAAAAAGCATTCGTTTTATCCTAAGAGGAGGTTAAATTATGAAAGAATTTAAAGGGAAGACAGCGGTAATCACCGGAGCAGGAAACGGCTTCGGTGTGGAATTTGCTATAGAGTGTGCTAAACGGGAAATGAAACTGGTTCTTGCTGATATCAATGAGGAAGATTTAAAAAGGACGGAACAGGTGATAAAGGAGATGGGCGTAGAAGTAATCGCTGTCCCTACGGACGTTTCCCTCTATGAGGAGGTCGCTCATTTAGCAGAAAAGACAGTGGAAATATTTGGATCAGTGGATTTGCTCTTTAACAACGCCGGTGTTGTAGTTCCAGGTCCTATCTGGGAAATCCCTGTGAAAGACTGGGAATGGATCATGGGTGTCAATGTGAACGGGATAGCATTCGGTTTAAAAGCCTTTATTCCTGTGATGCTGAAACAGGGGACGCCCTGTCATATCGTGAATACAGCTTCTGTAGCAGGTTTGTTAACTACACCGAATATGGTAGCTTATCATGCGAGTAAACACGCTTCGGTTGCTTTAACTGAATCAGTCGCCATGCAGCTCGAAGCGGCCAATTCAAAAATCGGTATGTCGGTATTCTGCCCGGGATTTGTGCAGACCGACCTGCATAACTGCGACCGGCAGCGTCCCGAACGATATGCAATTACATCTGATGAACCGTACTATCAAAGTCCAACATACAGAGCGGGTCTTGAACGGGCAAAACACGTCATTACAACTGGTATTCCAATCGATTCTATTAGTCAGAGCGTCTTTATAGCTATTGAGGAAGAGCGCTTTTATATACTTACCCACCCTCAATATAACCTGGTGATTGGAAAGCGTGTGAAAGAAATGATTGAAGGCCAAAACCCTGATACACAGTTCTTTTTGAAAGCTAAATCCTAATAAAACTACGGGACCTGGGCAGCTGTTTACTGCAGTGTCAGGTCCCTGTTCATTTTGTTGTTAAATTCTTTATTATTAAATGAGCACTTTCTTCATAATCATAAAAAACCCCGCTTACCACTCAAAGAAAAACTTTAATGACATTGTAAGCACGGTATATGAAAATACGCCAATGGTAAACGTGAAATAATGTATTTCCTTTTCATTGGGCAACTCGTTTTTAAAGACATTAAAGATCATTGCCCCAGAGATAAAGGCAAATACTATGGCTTTTATTAAAGGATTAAGTTCAACCGTCAGGGCAAAAATCCAGCCGATCACAATCCCGCCGGCCAGTATATACCGTCCCTTTTTACTGTATTCATTGGGGAATTCCCGGTACATGTCGTGGGCCACAGCGATAATATGAAGGCCGATAGCAATACTGTAAAAAAGCGCCTGGACACCAACCACATCAACAGAAAGCACCGTAAATGAAATTAACGCATTATAAAATGTATAGAAAGCAACAGCTACCCAGAACGAAGACGTATGAGAGACATCCTTCCGTCTGACAATTAGCTGTATCCCAAGGAAAACCACCACGCCCAATAAACCGACGAAATATATTTCCGACTCCATGGCAAGCGCTCTGTATTTCTCCTCAATATTTGCCTGCTCCTGGTGAAGGGTCGGCAAAAGATAAACAAAGACATAAGAAACTGCCAGACCGCCTGAAAATGAAAACCAGATCAGCCGTTTGATCCGTTCCGCAGGCAACAAGTAATTCGCCATTAAATGCAGAAAAATAAAAACGATTCCGATAAAAAATGGAATGACATTCACTGGCCATCCCCCCCATTAGTCCAAATTCTACTTAACTTTATCATACCTTCTGCTGAAACAGAAATCCAAAAATAAGAGTTCATCTGGCGGGATTTGCACTCCACGTCGAAAAAGCAAGAGGAAGACCCCCCTTGCTTCACATCAGATGATCCTTTTTCTGTTACTTGTTCAATTGCAGCCTCTCAAAAGCGTAGCAATATAAGATAGCTGGTGTAAGTTTCAGCTACTTGCCGTCTGGAAGGGGCGCCTCTTTAGAGATGAGCTCTTTGTCCCTGAGTTCCTGCCAGAAGGCTCCGGGAATTGTTTCTTTGAATGCAGCCACGTCTTCTTTGATCCGGTCAGGACGTGTGGAGCCTGGGATCACCGCATCGACTGCCGGGTGTGCAGTCGAAAACTGAAGAGCAGCAGCTTTTAAACTCACTCCGTGCTGAGTGGCAACGTCTTGCAGCTGCTGAACGTGCTGTTTAATCTCACTGCTCACGGGTGCGTAGTCATAGTGATCACCACCGAGCAGGGCTCCGGAGTTGTAAGGAGCACCGACTACAATCCCGCTTCCTCTTTTTTCTGCAAGAGGCATTAGCTTATCAAGGGCGCTCTGATGATTCATCAAGGTGTAGTGTGTCGCCTGCAAGGATAACGTAGGCACGGTCTCCTCCAGTTCAAGGGCCAGTTCGATTGGAAGCGGAAGGTTGACTCCAAGACCCCACTCACGGATGACACCTTCTTCCCTCATTTCGTTGAGCACCCGAAACGCGCCTTTACGCGCTTCATCAAAGAGGGAGATCCAATCATCGCCGTGAAAATCTGCGGAAATATCATGCACATAGACGAAATCGAGCCGGTCCGTCTGCAGACGCTCAAGACTCTGCTCAATAGACCGCTTTGTCCCATCTGCTGTATAGTCATCGATAAGTTTGTTCTGCCGGCCGTCTTCAAACAACCCTTCCTTCTCTTCCGTTTCATCGGAAATGATCCGGCCGACCTTTGTGCTTAGCACATAGTCATCACGGGATTTATTTTTTAAGAATTCTCCGAGCCGCTGCTCCGCCAGACCTGCCCCATAGAATGGAGCTGTATCAAAATAACGTATCCCTTCGTTCCAGACAGATTCAATTGTCTCCTGCGCTTGCTCTTCCGGCACATCCCGGAACAAATTACCTAAAGGCGCAGTCCCATAACCGATTGGCTGTTTTAAGAAAGTATTAAGGAAACTCATTCGTTTATCCTCCTCTTAGGAAAAAATACTGACACAGTCCTCTATTTCCTCATCCGGAAGCGTCTTAAACAAGGACGGTATTGCGCCTATAACGTAATTGTCTAATCCATACAAAAGAGACCCTCGTTAAGCGTTAACCTAACGAAGGTCTCTATTATTGCCTGAAAATATGAATATTTTTTAATTAACAGCCTATAAATAAGTTCCACTTTCTTCATATTTAATTTGCTCCCGTGATATTTTAAAGCATCAGGGCGCCGCAGGCACTTATTAGAACCATTTGAGAGGTTGAGGCTTCAGGTTATGGAAAATGTGCTTCGCTTCCGTGTACTCTTCTATTCCCAGTTTTCCGAGTTCACGTCCAATACCGGACTGCTTAAATCCGCCCCATGGTGCATGCGGGAAGTAGAGATTGAATTCGTTAATCCACACTGTTCCCATGCGCATCTTTGCTGCACAACGTTCAGCTTTTGCAATATCATTGGTCCAGACGCCGCCTGCCAGGCCGTAAATGGAGTCATTAGCAATCTTTACCGCTTCCTCTTCGGTCTGGAATTTCTCAACCGTAATGACAGGGCCAAAGGCTTCTTCCTGAACAACGCTCATCTCTGTGGTACAGTTTGTAAAAATTGTAGGCAGGTAGAAAAATCCATTTTGCAGTTCCGGATCTTCCGGACGGCTGCCGCCGGCTGCTAATACAGCACCTTCTTTGAGGCCTGTTTCCACATACTTTTCCACTTTCGCAAGATGCTCAGCTGAAATAAGCGGACCCATCTGTGTATCTTCATCAAATCCGTTTCCAAGCTTAAATTTATTCACGCGTTCAATAAGGGCGTTAACGAACTCATCGTGAATACTTTCTTCCACAATCAGCCTCGTGCCTGCAGAACAGATTTGACCGGCATGGAAGAATACCGCGTTTAGTGCCTGATCGACGGCTATGTCAAAATCAGCATCCTCAAAAACGATGTTAGGGTTTTTTCCGCCAAGTTCAAGTGCCAGCTTCTTTACATTCACGCTTGCCGTCTGCATAATCTTTTTCCCGGTCACGATGCCCCCTGTAAAGGAAATAAGGTCCACATCAATGTTTCCGGATAACTCTGCACCAACTGTGTGACCGGCGCCGAGTACCAGGTTGGCTGCACCTGCCGGGACCCCTGCCTCTTCCATCAGTTCGAATACTTTAATAGTCGTAAGCGGAGTAATTTCACTCGGTTTCATAATTAACGTATTTCCCGTTACAAGAGCGGGAGCCAGTTTCCATGACGCCTGCAATAATGGATAATTCCACGGGGTAATTTGCCCGCAGACCCCAACTGGTTCGTGAACCACCCTGCTGATTGAGTCAGGTACTGGAGAGGCAATCAGTTCCCCGCCGTCTTTATCTGCAAGCTCTGAATAATAACGGAAGACTCCGGCAATATCATCCATATCTCCACGGCTCTCTTCTAATGTTTTCCCAGTGTCCAGTGATTCCAGTTCAGCAAGTTCTTCTTTATCTCTTTCTATTAATTCAGCAATTTTTCTTACGATCGCCCCACGTTCAATAGCTGGAGTGGAAGGCCAGGTTCCCTCATCAAATGTTTCTCTTGCTGCAGCAATTGCTGCTTTTGCGTCTGTTTCGTCTCCTTCAGGAACAGTAGCAATGACTTCCTGATTAAACGGGTTAATGATATCCCGTGTGTTGCCTGAGTTTGACTCCACCCATTTACCATTAATATACTGCAGTTGTTTCGTCCTCAAATATATCAGCTCCACTTTTAATTTTTAAATTAATTTTATTAAAAATATATTTAACTTTTTAAACATGGTATCATCTCTTAGGAAGGCTGTCAAAGAAGAGAAATTAAGCGTGTCAGGTAAAAAATGTTCGTGTTGAATGGTTGCCAATTGTTAGTCAGACTTCATTTATCTCTTTAAAATTACGTGATTCCAATTGACATTTCAACTGAATTCTGTAACATATTGTTCATAAAGATTATTAAATAAATATTTAACAATCTTTACTTTTTATATCGAAGGAGCCACTTTATGAGCGAATCTGCAGATAAATCGAGAAAAAAAATAGAAGAAGCAAAAGATAAAGTGATCGGCGCCATTGCGGAAACAATGGATTTATACGGTGTTACTCCTGCTGCGGCCAATTTATATGCCACCATGTACTTTAAAGATCAGATGACACTGGATGAGATGCGGGAAGAGCTTGAAATGAGCAAACCGAGTATGAGCACCAGTGTCCGCAAGCTTCAGGAAATAGATATGGTGAAAAAAACATATACCCGCGGTTCCAGGAAACACACGTATGCAGCCGAGAAAAATTTCTTCCGTTCATTTATGGTTTTTTATTGCCAGATGTGGGAGCGCGAAGTAAATACGAACTTGGAAGCAATTGAAGAAGCACAGGAAGATTTAATTAATGTTATTAAGGACTCAGCGAGCACACCAGATGTGGTTGCAGATGCAAAAAAATACTACGATCAGCTGGAAGAGTCCAAAACGTACTATCGCTGGCTCGAAGATTTAGTTGCCAGTATACGAAGCGGCAAGATATTTGAGTATCTGCCTAAACGAGAGCAAGATTAATTAGTGAAAAGGGGTGAGGAAGTCTGCAGGGATCACATACAGGCTTCCTCAAAAATGGTGACTTCACCTACCGCTCGCCGGTTAGTGTGATAATTCCGTTTGCATATACGTTAAAAAAATTTTTAACGTATTAAATATATGCAATATATTTAACAAAAGGGGTTTTTTAATGTTATGTACAGATTGAAAAAGGAACTTAGTCTTAGTTTATCGCTGCTCACGGTTGCTGTCCTGGCAGCATGTGGAACGTCTGAAGGGGAAACAGACAATCTACAGTCAAATGAAGAATCAGAGGCCGAGTCAAATGCTGAGTCAGAAGTAAATAATGGGGAAATTATGATTTCGCAAATTAGCTGGGCTGAAAATATCGCAGTGACGAATATGTGGAAATCTATTCTTGAAGACAAAGGTTATGAAGTCGAGTTAAGCTTAATGGAAATGGGAGTGTCAATGGCCGCTTTGGAAAGCGGCGGGCTGGATGTCAATCTGGAAGTCTGGTTACCGGTTCAGGATGCGAATTATCTTGAACAATATGAGGATAGCATCAATTTTTCAGAAGAAACTTGGTATGATAATGCAAAAGTAGGGCTTGTAGTCCCAGAGTATGTCGAAGAGGTTAACAGTATTGAAGATTTAAATGAACATAGGGAACTGTTTAACGGTGAAATTATTGGTCTTGATGCGGGCGCTGGAACTATGGAAGTTACTGAAGATTTAATTAATGATTACGGTCTTGACTTCAATTTGCTTGCAAGCTCTGAACCGGCCATGTTAGGTGAACTTGAAGCTGCAATAGACAACGAAGAACCAATCGTTGTACCTTTATGGACACCGCACTGGGTGTTTTCAGCACACGATTTAAAATTCCTTGACGATCCGCAAAACATCTATGGTGATACAGAAAAAATACACCACGCCACGAGACAGGGCTTTGAAGAAGATTACCCTGAAGTGAGCGAATGGTTTAAAAATTGGAAGATGGATGATGAGGAAATCGGCGAGCTTATCGAGTATGTAGAAAGTGCCGAAGAGCCAATTGACGGGGCTGAAAAATGGATCGAAGAAAATCAGGATTTAATTGATGAGTGGGTAAATTAATAAAGTGGTAATTACTGGGGGGTCTGTCCCCCCAGCAATTACCTAAAAGGCGGATTTGAGAAGAACTCTCAAATCCGCCTTTATTAATATACAAAAAGACCGGGCTTGAGCGTTCAACCCAAGTCCGGTCCTTTTTAAATTAACCTTTTACTGTCCCTGCATCAGCAGGATGTACACCATGACGGTAGAAATCGGCATCAATCGGATCCAGCGGCTTTCGTCCAAGGATCAAATCCGCTGATTTTTCAGCCAGCATCAATACCGGTGCATGGATATTACCGTTAGTAACATATGGCATGGCTGAAGCGTCCACTACCCGTACATTCTCAAGCCCGTGAACCTTCATCGTCTCAGGATCCACGACAGCCATTGGGTCTGAATCAGGGCCCATCTTAGCTGTACAGCTTGGATGCAGTGCTGTTTCCGCATCTTTTGCCACCCATTCCAAAATCTCTTCATCCGTTTTCACAGAAGGTCCAGGGGATATTTCTCCTGAATTATAAGGTGCAATAGCCTCTTGGGACATAATTTCCCGCGTAACCTTCACCGCTTCTATCCACTCACGTTTGTCCTGATCAGTGGAAAGGTAGTTATAGACCATGTCTGGATGCTCTTTAGGATCTTTTGAGCGAATCTTTAATGATCCGCGCGCATCAGAATACATAGGTCCCACGTGAACCTGAAATCCGTGTTTAGTCTCCGCTTTTTGTCCGTCGTACCTTACAGCTAACGGAAGGAAGTGGAACATCAGATTCGGATAGTCGACGTCCTCGTTGGAACGGACAAACCCTCCGCCTTCAAAATGGTTTGTTGCTGCAGGCCCTTTGCGGCCGAGCAGCCATTGTAAACCAATCCAAGGCATTTTTGCTTTGTTTAAGTTAGGCTGCTCCGAAACTGGTTTTGGACACGCGTATTGGATGTAAGCTTCGAGATGATCCTGAAGGTTTTCACCTACACCCGGCAGATCAACGACCGGTTCAATACCAAGTGAGCGCAAGTGTTCAGCATCACCTACACCTGACAGCTGAAGCAGCTGCGGCGTATTGATAGCGCCGCCTGAAAGTATAACTTCCCCTGCATTGATTTTGTGCGTCTTACCGTTTCGACGGTATGTCACTCCGTTGGCTCTTGTACCATCGAAATCAATACTTTGTACAAAGGCACGGGTTTTGACTGTAAGATTCTTACGCTTCATTGCCGGATGCAAATAGGCGCGTGAAGCTGACAAACGTCTCCCTTTGTAGACATGCTTGTCAAAAGGCCCGAATCCTTCCTGGCGAAATCCGTTCACATCAGGTGTTCTTGAGTAGCCTGCCTCAACAGCTGCATTAAAGAAAGCTTCAAACAATGGATTTTTTGCGGGTCCGCGCTCCAGTTTAAGAGGCCCATCGTGACCGCGGTACTCATCATCCGGTTCCGAGCCTAAAGCCGTTTCCAATCGTTTAAAATACGGGAGACAATGTTTAAAGTCCCACGTTTCCATCCCCGTATCCGCTCCCCAGCGTTCATAATCCATAGGATTCCCGCGCTGATAAATCATACCGTTGATTGAGCTCGAACCACCGAGCACCTTACCGCGGGCATGCTTGACCCGCCGTCCTTTCATATAAGGTTCAGGGGCGGTTTCGTATTTCCAGTCATATAAACTTTTCCCCGCAGGAAACGGTAAAGCGGCCGGCATCTGAATCAGCAGATCCCACGAAAAATCACTTCTGCCTGCTTCAAGAACAAGCACATTTCGTGTCCCGTCTTCACTCAGGCGATTCCCGAGTACAGAACCCGCACTGCCGCCGCCAATAATAACAATGTCATAATTATTTGTATTAGTCATTTTTCAAACCTCCCTCGATATGAAGAATTGAATAAAGTCTACAAACTCTATTTACAGCATTCATAAAGATCCTCCTTAAGTTATAACCCTTACTTATTTGACAGTTTCATATCACTACCTCAGACCTTTTAGGAGAGGAAAAACTGCCCTCGTTAATTTCGTTAAATTTATATTTAACATTTTTAATATTTAAAATGTAACATAGTCTGTTTTTTTTGTAAACCTGGTTTTCGCATGACACTACCCTCTCACGCGGAACAGGCAGCTAATGATAATAAAAAAAGCTTTCCATAAGTTTGGTCAACTCGTGAGGGGCCTCCGCTAAAAAATCTAAATGCCAGGATTTCAAAACCGCGTCTTTCAACCAGCCTGATACTTCAAATATACACAAAAACCCCCTCACCAATCTCTACTTGAAGAGATCGATGAGGGGGTTTTATTTATCCTGCGGTTTCAGGCCGGAGGGGCGTTATTACATCATGCCGCCCCATTAGTCCAATGTTTTGTAGCATATTTAATGTGAGTTATAGTTGGTTAATTAATCCGTGTTATTAAAGGATTTTTCACACCCGACAATGTAACATCTTTAACGATAACTAACAGCTTAAAACAGGGTTACGTCACTCTATTGTTACTCCCATTATAAATCATTACTGCCTATAATAGCCTGTCTTTGCGGGCTATTTGCTAGGTGTTATCAATTGAACCTTGTTTATCATCGAGTCGATTCAGTTCAGTATTTATTTGAACAACCTGGTCTTTAATAGAATCAAGTAGACTTAAAAGTTGGCGAATATCTTCCTCCGCATCTTCTGCAAGGTCCCTATGCTGATCAGACGCTTGCTGGGATGCTAACTGACAAGCTTCATCGAGGTCATCATAGAGGGCTAATTCATCAGTAAGCAAATTGCTAGCCAAGTCCTGTTCATTGAATTGGGAAAGCTCACGTATAGAAGTTCGATATTCACAAAGACCCTTAACCTTCTGTAAAAGACTCAAATCCAGTAACTTAGAAGTGTGATTAAGACCATGGATTTGACTTAGATTCGTAACTTCCTCCTCCAATTCAATAATCACATCAAGCAACATAGATACATCTTCCTCTGACAAGGTGGGGGCCCAGAAGTTATAGACTTCAGTATTTTCAATAGGGTGACCTACATATGTATATAAGCCCTCCCTAATCCTGTCAGCAGCCATTTTTATTTCGGATAAAAACAATGAAAGAGTAAGTTGTTTCTCATTTAGAATATCACCAAAATATTGTTTCCCCTCTCCCTCAAGAATTGGAACCAGATTATCAACAACCAATTGGACCATATTAGGATCTCTAATTAAAATACCAGTTTCTCTGCTTCTCTGACTTTCTTCAGAGAAATTTGCCGATCCTACATATGCAATATTGTTAGTTAGGATTATTTTCGTATGGTTTTCAAAATGGAAAAAAGTAGCCAATCTATCTTCCATCTCAGGATTCAGTCTTTCCGTATATTTTTCAATACTTGCTTCTGCCTTTTCACGCGGTCGACTTCCATAATACCTATCAAACCGGCTTGGAATATTAGTGACTATTCTTACCTCTGCATGCTCTGTAGCATCCTTTAGCATTTGTAAGAGGTCTCCCCTTCTCTCAGAAATGTTATATGTTGTAACAAAAATAAAATCAGCTTCTGAAAAGTCGTTAATTACATCCTGATAGTTCAATTCATCTTTTGAAGATACAAGTTCAATCTTCCCAGGTACAAGTGGAATTCGTTGAATGCTCATGATCGGATTCTCCCTTTTTATCATTTTAATAAATTGACCATAACCATAATCTCATCGGCTAGTCAATAGCAAGTTACAGGAATTACTCCGACAAAATAAAAATGGAGTACTCAACTTTTCAAAGTTGAGTACTCCATTTTTCTCCTATTATATATGTATATATGTAATCTTTCACAAAATAAATATATTTCATCTTTTCTACCATTCTAGCCACTAACAACAGAAAAGAATACTAGCTTTTAACCCCAAAAACTCCAACAGCAGTAAGGATCATTGATGTTGATGAGACTGTGATTAATGAGATGAACAAGCATAAATTAGTTAAAACAAACAATGATGAAGCATCGAGATATTTACCATAATGATGATTTAGTTTTTGCAAGCATTGATGAGGAACTACCTGGTTACCCTCTTTATGTTAAGAAGATAGAGAATCGTATGAGGCGTTTATTAAAATTAGCAAAGTTAAATATTGAACTCACGCCACACTTCTTGCGTCACACTCAAACATCTCTTTTAGCTCAGGCAGGTGTGAGCTGTTACTGCTAATGATTTCTGACCTGAAACTACCAACGTATTTTGTCTCATTTTTGCTATTTAATATGTCCCTATTAATAAATAGATATAGAGGGGAGTTAGACTCACCCTCTTTTTTT
>NZ_JAIWPE010000013.1 GCF_021028955.1 Salipaludibacillus sp. CUR1 | reverse complement strand
ATCAAACTCTCCATAAAAGAGTTCGATGTCTCTGACATCAAAATAAAAATAATTCATTGACGGGATATATTAAATATCCCTCTTCGCTTGGCTTTTTGTTTAGTTTTCAAAGGTCAAAATCCGGAAGCTGCCGACCTTAAATGTTGCCTCTGCCGGCCATCCGATTAATGTGTTGTCGTTTTTTGCGACTCAATTAATATAACATCTTTCGCCGAAGCCGTCAACAACTTTTTTAAAAAACTTTTTAAAATGTTTTTCAATGCTGTTTCCGTTTCGCAGCGACGGATAATAATATACCATGATATAAAAAGATAATGCAATACTTTTTACAAAAAAATTTATTTTTTCTCAAAAACTTTTGATTTTATTCCATATTCCCCTTTTCCTCTGACACTTTTATCTCTATATATCAGGGCGGACCCCTGGCAACTTTAAGAACTCATAAAGCTGTTTTCCCACAAGAATCAATTGAAAAGTCAGAGGAGCTCCTGCAGGTCAGTGCCCAAAAACTCCTAGCTCGGCCGAAGCGGACAACGTAATAATATCCTCCATTTATAATATCAGAACTGAAAATTAAATCAGAGAGGAACTTAATGGAATGAAGATAATTATAAAAGGTTATCTTTGCAGCTTGCCAGATACCATAATCACTTTTCTCCTCAACTAGTAAAATTTGTTGCAGTCCTTCTTCCATTTCTCCGAAAAAAATCCTGTACCGGTGAAAGCCGGCACAGGAAATTAAAGTTAATTCTCTTCGTGTCCATCTTCACGCTTGCGCATTTGAGGGAATAACAGAACATCCCGGATTGACTGGGCATTCGTCAGCAGCATCACAAGCCTGTCGATCCCTATGCCTAATCCACCGGTTGGAGGAAGACCGTATTCGAGAGATTCAATGAAATCTTCATCCATCATATGAGCTTCATCATCCCCCTGCTCCCGTTCAACTAACTGAGCTTCAAACCGCTCCCGCTGATCGATCGGGTCGTTTAACTCTGTAAAGGCGTTGGCATGTTCACGTCCAACAATAAATAATTCAAATCTGTCCGTAAACCGCGGATCTTCATCATTTTTCTTCGCTAATGGAGAAATATCCAGCGGATGGCCGTAAACAAAGGTAGGCTGAATAAGCTTTTCTTCTACGAACATTTCAAAGAATTCATTTACGACATGGCCAAACTTCATTGTTTCTTTAACAGGAACGTTATGCTCTTCAGCTAACTTCCTGGCATCCTCATCACTCATCTCCTGCCAAAAGTCCACACCGGTATGCTCTTTAATAGCGTCAACCATATGGACTCTCTTCCAGGCAGGAGCAAGGTCAAGCGTTACCCCGCCGTACTCGATTTCAGTTGTGCCCAGAACGTCTTGTGCAATGTGGGCTACAAGGTTTTCAGTTAGAGCCATAACATCTTTGTAATCAGCATAAGCTTCATACAGCTCTATCATTGTAAACTCGGGATTATGCCTCGTAGAAACCCCTTCATTTCGGAAGACCCGTCCGATTTCATAGACCTTCTCCAGTCCGCCTACAATAAGGCGCTTCAAATGAAGCTCTATCGCAATTCTCATATAGAGTGTCATATCCAGTGCATTATGATGCGTAACGAATGGACGTGCGGAGGCACCTCCAGGAATGGCATGCATCATCGGTGTTTCAACTTCCAAATAACCGTGGTCATCTAAATAACGGCGCATTGATTGAAGTATTTTACTGCGCATAACGAATGTGTCACGCACTTCAGGATTTACGATTAAATCAAGATAACGCTGACGGTATCGCTGTTCCACATCTTTAAGTCCGTGATATTTATCCGGCAGAGGACGAAGCGACTTGGTAAGGATCTGAAAGTCTTGTGCTTTCACAGACAATTCTCCCACTTTTGTTTTGAATACAACACCGGTTAAACCGACGATATCACCGATATCAGCTCTGGTAAACAAGTCATATTGTTCTTCGCCCACCTGGTCTTTCCGTACATATATCTGAATTTGGCCAGTTAAATCCTGGATGTGAGCAAAACCGGCTTTACCTTTTCCCCGCTTTGTCATCATGCGGCCTGCAACCGTAACAGATACTTCTTTTTCAGCTAAATCATCTTTTTCAAATGGATCATAGGCCTCTTTAATAGCTTTGGCATCATGGGAACGCTCAAATCGGGAGCCGAATGGGTCTATCCCTAAATCGAGCATATTTTTTAATTTTTCCCGGCGAACCTGCAGCTGGTCAGTGGCATCGAATTCTTGAGTCAAATCTACCATCTCCTGTAATATGAATTTTTTGCACGCTTTATCTATTGGCACCTTACATCAACCCTGTATGTATTCCTCCGGATCTTGCTGTAATATACCTTTAATGAGCTTGCTCAACCATGTAAAAGCTTAATCTCTAAGAAGAAAACTGCCAGTAAGCTACTGGCAGTTTCGTCTGATTCTCAGAGGTATTATAGGAGAGTTCTCCCTTATTGTCAACTTATTACGCCTGCAGAGCTCTTTTTCGGGAAGGCTTTTCCTCAAGGACGGACGATAAGTTTGTTAAAACCTCCGCCATTTCATCCCGTGTGGTGAGCTTATTAATTTCATCGCGCATGCGTGCAGCGCCGCGCAGTCCTTTAATATACCAGGAGGCATGCTTGCGCATTTCCCTCACAGCGACCTCTTCACCTTTCAGTTTTATCAGCCTGTCCATATGAAGGATGCAGACTTCCATTTTTTCCTGCGGTGCAGGCTCCGGTATATTCTCTCCTGTTTCCAGAAAATGAACCGTACGGTAGAGCATCCACGGATTACCCAGTGCCGCCCGTCCAATCATCACACCGTCAACTCCTGCCTGATCCATCATTCGCTTGGCATCTTCCGGTGTTTCGATATCGCCGTTTCCTATAACAGGAATGTTTACCGCTTCTTTTACCTGGCGGATAATATCCCAGTCGGCTTTTCCTTCATACATCTGGTAGCGGGTGCGTCCATGGACGGCAACTGCTTTTCCTCCAGCAGCCTCAACTGCTTTGGCATTTTCGACTGCATAGACATGGTCGTCATCCCATCCTGTACGCATTTTCACTGTCACCGGTTTATCTGCGGCTTTTACCGCCACGGAAACCATTTCATATATTTTGTCCGGGTTTAAAAGCCATTTAGCTCCTGCGTCACACGAGGTGATCTTTGGAACCGGACAGCCCATATTTATATCAATAATATCTGCATTAGTCTGTTTATCAACAACTTTAACAGCTTCAACGAGTGTTTCTTTCGTCCCTCCAAAAATTTGCAGACTTAACGGTTTTTCCCGCTCGTCCACGTAAAGCATCTGCAGGGATCTCTCATTTTTATGGAGGATGGCTTTGTCGCTCACCATTTCCGCACAGACGAGACCTGTTCCAAATTCTTTAGCGATCAGCCGGAACGCCGGGTTGCAGACTCCTGCCATCGGTGCAAGAACGACCGGGTTTTTCATGGTGATATCACCGATTTTTAACATCATCTTCACCTCTTAATTCAATTAATGGATGTCAGCTCGTCATACGTGACATTTAAAGCCTGTGTCACACGTTTCACGAGATCATCTCCAGGTTCGCGGGTTCCCCGCTCCACTTCCCCCAGGACCGACACAGAAACACCCAGCATTTTCGCAAACTCTTCCTGTGTATACCCCTTCAGCTTTCGGAACGCCCGAATCCTTCTCCCCCATATGAGCTCTTCCATTTACGCACACCCTCTTTTCCGGTTAATTGACCAGTATAATCATCAATCGTCCGTCCATTTCCAAAACGCAGGTAAGGCTCAATTTCTTGTAAAGGTATTAAAACAAACCCCCGTTCAAACATACGGGGATGTGGAATTTGTAATGTTTCCAACTCTATATTTTCATTGTTATACAGTAAAATGTCAAGGTCAATCGTCCGTGGTCCCCATTTTTCTTTACGCTTCCGTCCGCCTGCCTGCTCAATTTCCTGAGTTAAATCCAGTAATTGTAAAGGCGCCATGGAAGTAGCTATTTTTACAGCCATATTTAAAAAAGAAGGCTGGTCCTTAACACCTACAGGGGCAGTTTCATAAATGGAAGATACTTTAAGCATTTCAACTTCCGGATTCTCTGATAATTGCTGGACAGCCTCAGCTAAATAATGATCCCTCTCTCCCTGATTAGAGCCGAGTGCAATATAAACGGTATTGTGTTTATCCCCTGCACTCATCCGCCTTTCTGCTCCCTTCGGATTTCGACTGCCACCGAATCATAATGGCCGGGTATAGGAGGATCAGGTTTAGTCACTTTAACGACGCAGGCATCGATTATTTGAAATCTTTCCAGCAGGATATCCGCCAGCCTGGCTGTCAGTGTCTCTACTAACTTCACAGGCTCTCCTTCAAGAACTTCCTTGGCTGCTTCGTAAACTTCAGCATAATTAACTGTCTTATTCAGATCATCGTTCTGGCCAGCCTCTCTTGTGTCCATTTCAAGGATGACATCAGCCAAAAAACGCTGTCCTAATTTATTTTCTTCCGGAAAAGCCCCATGATATCCGTAAAATTCCATTCCTTGAACAAATATTTTGTCCATCAGCCCCATCTCCTCTTTTTAGGTTGTTTGAGGTAAAGGAGAATCTCCTTTACCAATCATGACGTCCATCATTTTTGTCATCCTGCTGATCTCAAGGACATCATGGACTCTTACGATATCGCAGCCTTTATCAATTCCAAGGCAAACAGTCGCCCCGGTCCCTTCCACCCGTTCTTCTACAGGAAGGTCAAGCGTTTTAGAAATCAGGGATTTTCGCGAGGTTCCTAACAGAACCGGATAACCGAGAGAAGTAACCTTTTCCAGGTTTCTCATGACCAGAACATTTTCTTCATAAGATTTTGCAAATCCTATCCCGGGATCAAGAATGATTTTGTCTTCTTTTACACCTGCTTCCCTGCAGATACGGATACTTTCCAGCAAATCAGCTTTTATATCATCCATCAGGTTATCATAAACCGCTTCTTTCCGGTTATGCATAAGGATAATTGGCACATCGTGGCGGGCGGCTATTTCAGCCATCCCGGGGTCGGCCTTACATCCCCACACGTCATTTATAATATTTGCTCCTGACTTAATTGCTTCATCAGCTACTTTCGCTTTGTACGTATCAATGGATATTGGAACGTTGACCGCTTCTCTTACTGCCTTGAGCGGAGTAAGTACTCTCCGGAGTTCTTCCTCTTCCTCTACAGCTGTGGCACCCGGCCTCGTCGATTCTCCTCCAAGGTCGATAATATGGGCGCCTTGCAGGACCATATTTTGAGCCCTTGAGGCTGCCTCCTGTTCCTGATTAAACTTGCCCCCATCCGAGAACGAATCAGGAGTCAGGTTAAGAATCCCCATCACATACGTTTTTTTGGAAAAATCAAGTTCATAGCCGCCCCATCGTATTACCTTGTCCTTCTTCATCTGCGATCACCTTATTCCTCTCTTAGTTAAGCTCGTTACGGGTCCACAGGCCAGGCGTATACTTATTGAATTTCTCTTTAATCTGCTTATAAAAGGCGCCATCGCGGCCGGGGAATAACTGCCCGTCCCACTCATTTACTGCAACTGCCTCCTGAATCGCGTTGGTTACGAAGACTTCATCAGCTTGAAGAGCCTCATCCAGAGAGAACCGCCCTTCGTTCACTGAAATTTGTTCCTTCACCGCTGAAGCAAGTACAAACTGCCTTGTAATACCGTTTAAACAGCCGCAAGTTAAATCGGGTGTATACATTTCCCCGTTTTTTAACCAGAAAAGATTAGACACAATCCCTTCAGAAAGGCAGCTGTTTTCCGTTAAAAAAATACCTTCTTCTCCTGGATCATTCCCCAGTTCTCTTTTACCTAATATATTATTTAAATAATGGTGGGACTTCAAACGGTACGCTCCTTCCGGATTATTTCGCCTGAGTGTAAGAGTGGAAGCTTTCTTTGTATCAGGCATAGACTTCGGCAGTGGTTTTACGTAGACGATAGTGACCGGTTCCTCATATGTCTCTGTTGTTAATCCTATACCCCTTTCGCCGGCAGAAATATTCCACCTGAAATATCCGTCATTTAACCCGTTCAGCCGTAGAAGTTCTTTAATAATTACGCTGGTACGTAAACGGCTGTAAGGGGGAAGCTTTATATTCATTTCTTCAGCGCTTTCATGGAGACGCTGAAAATGGTCATCCAGTAAAAATGGATGACCTTCATACGTACGGAAAGTTTCAAATAACCCCAATCCATATAAGAATCCATGGTCAAACGGCGAGAGACGTACGTCTTCCTCTTTCATAAAAGAACCATTTACGTAGAGGTACATGTTTTGTCAAACTCCTTATACCGGTCAAGAAAGTTTCTTAAAAGCTGTTTTCCGGTTCCTGTCATAATTGATTCCGGATGAAATTGTACACCTTCAAGAGGATATGACTTATGGCGGATCCCCATAATTTCCCCTTCTTCCGTTTCAGCAGAAATTTCAAAGCACTCAGGGAGCGTTTCCCTTTTTACAATTAACGAATGGTAACGTGTGGCCGTAAATGGATTTGAAAGACCTTCAAATACGGTTTTACCGTCATGTTTTACTTCAGACGTTTTCCCGTGCATTAGACGTTCCGCCCTGATCACATCTCCACCGAACACTTGAGCCATCGACTGGTGCCCTAAACAGACGCCAAAAACAGGAATTTTTCCGGCAAACTGCCTGATTGCTTCCATACTGATACCCGCTTCATTAGGCGTACACGGCCCAGGCGATATCATTAAATAATCAGGTGACAGTTCTTCGATTTCTTCAACAGTGATCTGGTCGTTCCTTTTGACGATGAGCTCTTCTCCCATCTCACCTAAATACTGTACAAGGTTATAAGTAAATGAATCATAGTTATCAATCATTAAGATCATAATATTTTCCTCCTCAGCTCTTCTTCACTCATCTCTTTTGCTTTCCATAACGCTTTCGCTTTCTTCAAAGATTCTTTATATTCCGCCTTTGGATCCGAATCAATGACTATGCCGGCCCCGGCCTGGACATGCGCTTTGCCGTCTTTAATCACCATTGTCCTTATCGTGATGTTTAATTCCATATCGCCCTGAAAGCCAATCCAGCCGAATGACCCTGTGTAGGCCCCGCGTCTTACCGGCTCCAGTTCTTCAATGATTTCCATTGTCCTGATTTTAGGCGCCCCTGTAATTGTACCTCCCGGAAAAGTCGCCGAAATCACATCAAGTGCATCATAATTATCCGCTTTTTTTCCTTTGACGTTGGAAACGATATGCATGACGTGGGAGTATTTTTCAATAACCATGAGCTCGTCCACTTCCACCGAACCATATTCACTTACACGCCCGAGGTCATTCCGCTCCAGATCCACAAGCATGATGTGCTCTGCACGCTCTTTTTCGTTATTAAGCAGCGTATCAGCGAGCGCCTGGTCTTCCTCATCGTCTTTACCTCTTGAACGGGTTCCTGCTATAGGCCGTGTGGAAATCTCTTCACCTTTTACTTTAACCAAAAGCTCAGGTGAAGCACTGACGTACTGCAATTCCGGGGTGGCCATATATCCCATGTACGGAGATGGATTTACCCGCCTCAGGCAGCTGTAAATATGAAGCGGCTCTGTATAAAGCGGCCGTGTCTCCCTGACAGAAAGGTTAACCTGAAACACATCGCCTTCCCGTATATAATATTTTGTTTTCTCTACTGCCTTTTTAAATTCCTCCTCAGGGAAGGAACGTTCCAGAACTTCCCTGTCAGGCTGCTCTTCTGTTTTTTTTACCGGAATGTAGTGGTGCCCTGCATTTTTTCCGGCATTCATCCACTTCTCTTTCAGTAAGACCGGTCTATGCGCAGCATCATTTTCTTCCTTGGGCACAACAGCTATAAACCAAATCTCATCCTTTTTATGATCTATAACCGTTACTTCATGGAAAGCCAGCAAGCAGACATCATCCGTTTGCAAGTCGTCGGCCGCCTGGGCAGGGAGACTTTCAATTTCACGGATTAAATCGTAACTGAATTGCCCGATCAGCCCGCCCTGAAATTCGGGAAGAGACGGATCAGGTTTGACGCTTAAGGGTTCAAGCCACTTTCTCAATGACAAGAGCAGCGGTCCTTCCAATTGTTCCTCACCATCTGCTGTCTGAACTGTAAGTAAATGATCTTTCCCGCGCAGCACAGCCCACGGATCTAAACCTATGATCGAATAACGGCCGCCCCGGCCGCTTTCAAGCAATATATGATAATCTTTATTTTCAGATAAATAACTGTAAGTTTGAAACCAGTCGGGGGTAATATCCTTTAATGGGCTTACTTCGCCGACGGCCTTGTATTTTTCCCGAGTCATTAATTATTCCACCTCACGCTAGTTGCCCCTATAAAATGTCTTTCAACCATTATACGGTGCAATGGAGAGGGGCGCAATCTTTCAGTTTTTGCATGCCAGGCGGAGCTTCGTCCTTTAATCCATAAAAGAAAGGCCCCGCACAGTTGTGCAGAGCCTGCAGTAAATAACAGTTTTTATTGTTCTTCTTCAAACTGGTAGAGCGGCGTACTTAAGTAACGCTCACCGTTACTTGGAATGACAGCAACTACTTTCTTTCCTTTTCCAAGGCGCTTTGCTACGTCCAGAGCAGCATAAATAGCTGCGCCTGAAGAAATGCCTCCTAAAATACCTTCCTCACGTGCGGCACGGCGCGCATATTCAAAAGACTGTTCGGTTGAGACTGTTATGACTTCATCATAAATATCTGTATTTAAAATATCAGGAACAAATCCGGCTCCAATACCTTGTATTTTATGAGGTCCTTTGTTTCCTCCGGATAAAACAGGAGAATCGGATGGCTCAAGCGCGATGAGCTTTACGTCAGGAAATTTGGATTTCAGCATTTCTCCTGCGCCTGTAATCGTCCCGCCTGTACCAATACCTGAAACAAATGCATCAAGCTGGTCCCCGACCTGCTCGAGCAATTCTTTCCCTGTTGTTTCACGGTGGATTTTTGGATTGGCTTCATTCTCGAATTGCTGAGGCATAAAATAGCCATTCTCTTTTTGTAATTCTCTCGCTTTTTGAATGGCGCCTCCCATTCCATCAGGTCCGGGTGTAAGGACAAGTTCCGCCCCATAGGCGCGAAGCAGGTTCCGTCTTTCCAGACTCATTGTCTCAGGCATAACCAGAATAGTACGATACCCTTTAGCAGCAGCAACCATCGCTAAACCGATTCCTGTATTTCCACTCGTCGGTTCTACAATTGTATCTCCTTCTTTTAAGGTGCCCTTCTCTTCGGCATCTTCAATCATAGACAAAGCGATTCGATCTTTGACGCTGCTCCCCGGATTCATAAATTCAAGTTTCAGATAAACATCTGCATGCTCATCTGTTACAAGCCTTTGCAATTTTACTAAAGGGGTTTCTCCTATTAACTCAGTAATGGAATTCACAACTTTCGCCATCTTTGTTCCTCCTCTTTTAATACCAAGTAAATCGATTGGTTTAATTTAGATAAATCGTACCAAAGTTTCTTCCGGAGGTCAAGAAATATATGGTTACTCCTCCGCCCGTTTTTCTTCCAATAAGTTCTGAAGCTCTTTCTTAGAGAAAAGGTACCTTTCATTACAGAAATGACACGTTGTCTCGGCGCCTTCATCCTCTTCGATCATAGCTGTAATATCCTCTTCCCCCAGGCCGATAATGGCGTTGCCAATTCTTTCTTTTGAGCATTGGCATTCAAAGGACACAGCCATGTTATCAAGCGTTGTATAATTCCCTTCCCCGGTAAGCGCCTCTATAATCTCTTCAGGCTTTTTACCTTCCTGAATCATTGAAGAGACAGGAGGCAGGCTGTTTAGCCGCTGTTCGATCTCATCAATTGTTTCATCTTTTGCTCCCGGCATCATTTGAAGAATAAATCCGCCTGCTGCTTCAACATCATCTTCCTGGCCGACGACGACCCCCAGGCCTACTGAAGACGGCGTTTGTTCAGAGGAAGCGAAATAATACGTAAAATCTTCTCCTAATTCCCCTGAAACAATCGGGACACTTCCGGTAAAATAATCTTTCATACCTAAGTCTTTAACAACAGAGAGTGTTCCTTCCCTGCCTACAACCGCAGCGACATTCAGTTTTCCATTTTCCCTCCGTTCAGGGTCGAGGTGAGGATGGGTGACATAACCGCGGGCAGTGCCGTCCGCATGCGCATCAATAATTATAGGGCAGGCGGGGCCGTTCCCTTCAATTTTAATTGTAAGCTTCTCGTCTCCTTTAAGCATAGAACCCATCATCGTACCTGCAGTAAGAGACCGTCCAAGTGCCGCTGTCACTGTGCGCCATGTTGCTTGCCGCCTCGCAGCCTCTCTGACCATTTCTGTAGACTGGATGGCATACACTCTTACTGTTCCGTCATAAGCTAGTGCTTTAACTAAATAATCCTTCATAATATCTGTACTCCTTTTATCTGTAAAAATGTTAATTCGTATTTTTCTCGTAAATCAGCTGAAGTCCTTTAAGAGTCAGCCATTCGTCTGCAAAATCTATAGCATCTGTTTCCTTTTTTATCATAGTCGCCATACTCCCCGTAGCCACTACGGCAGGATGGGTCCTGGCTTCTTTTTTTATCCTGCTGACCATGCCTTCCACTTGTGCCGCCATACCGTAAAGAAAACCCGACTGCATCGCGTGAACCGTATTTTTGCCTATGACACTCTTAGCTTTAATCGTTTCCACTTTAGGCAATTTAGAAGCGTGAGAGGATAGAGCGTCCATGGAAATAGACATGCCTGGTGCAATGACTCCGCCAGCATATTGTTTTTTTTCATTAATATAACAGAACGTGGTCGCAGTGCCGAAGTCAACTATGATGAGAGGCGACCCGTAATAGGCTGTGCCTGCTACTGCATTGACAATCCGGTCGGAGCCTACTTCTTTAGGGTTATCATACAGGATATTCAGCCCCGTTTTAATTCCCGGCCCGATAAACATCGGCTCTGGCTGAAAATAAGAAGCACATACCTTTTTCAGGCACTGGTCCATTTGAGGGACAACAGAAGAAATAATAATACCATCAATTTCTTCTAATTTAAGCCCTTTAAACTGAAACAGCTGATGGATTATAACGCCATACTCATCTGCTGTTTTTGCAGGGTTCGTTTCCACCGTCCAGTGAAATAATAACGTTCCATTGTTATATACCCCTAAAGCGGTTTTCGTATTCCCTGCATCGATAACAAGATTCATGACACAACCCCCGTGGTTATATTTTCTCAAAAAAAAGGGTGCCCTCACGTGCCATCCACCTCGCGTTTAACATTTTAAGTTTTAAATAACTTAAAACGGAGTTAAACATCGTGATGGACGACACAGTGTTAATGGCACACCCTTAATTATTTACTCGTCTTTTTTCCGGTTATCGTCGTTGTCATCATTAGCCGGATCTGTTTTATCATCTGAATCGGATCCAAGGAAGTCTTCCATGGCGTCCTTTTCTTCATTTTTACCTTGAATGTTGACCTTCACATCATCGTCTCCTTCTGACCCGTTCCCATTTAACTTTTTAGTTACGTGGTGGTCATCCGGCAGCTTGCCATCTTCAATAAGAGAACGAATCTGTTCTGCATCCAGAGTCTCGAACTCAAGCAGTGACTGGGCCACAAGCTCCAGGCTTGCTTTATTGTCGAGTAGAATCTGCTTACAACGCTCGTAAGATTCTTTCAGAATGCGCTGGACTTCAAGGTCAATTTCGTGAGCAATGGCTTCACTGTAATTCTGTTCATTATTAATGTCTCTTCCAAGGAACACTTCTCCCTGTGAGCTTCCAAACTGAATTGGGCCAAGCTTATCACTCATACCATACTCCATAACCATTTTACGCGCAATTCCAGTAGCACGCTGGAAGTCATTATGAGCACCTGTACTTACTTCATTGAACATTACTTCTTCAGCAACACGGCCGCCCAGAAGCCCGACAATTTTATCAAGCAGTTCAGGTTTTGTCATGAAGTACCGGTCTTCCTTAGGAAGCATCATAGCGTAGCCGCCAGCCTGTCCGCGCGGTACAATCGTAACTTTGTGCACCATATCCGCACTTTCCAGCTTCACCCCGACGACAGTGTGACCCGCTTCATGATGGGCAACAATGTTTTTCTCTTTCTCAGAGATGACACGGCTCTTCTTGGAAGGTCCTGCAATCGTACGGTCGATCGCTTCTTCCACAGATTCCATGTCGATCTTCTTCTTATCGGAACGGGCCGCTACGAGTGCAGCTTCGTTTAATAAGTTCTCCAGGTCAGCCCCTGAGAATCCAGGAGTACGCTGGGCAATCGTTTTTAAATTCACGTCATCTTCGAGCGGCTTGTTTTTAGCGTGTACGCCAAGCACCGCTTCACGGCCCTTAACATCAGGGCGGCCAACCATAATCTGACGGTCAAAACGTCCAGGACGCAATAACGCCGGATCAAGAATATCGGCACGGTTGGTTGCAGCAATCAGGATAATACCTTCATTGACACCAAACCCGTCCATTTCAACTAACAGTTGGTTTAACGTTTGTTCACGCTCATCGTGTCCTCCGCCTAAGCCGGCACCACGGCGGCGGCCCACAGCATCAATTTCATCAATAAAGATAATACATGGCGCATTCTTTTTCGCATTTTCAAATAAATCACGAACCCGGGATGCCCCGACCCCGACAAACATTTCAACGAAATCAGAACCACTGATCGAGAAGAATGGCACACCGGCTTCACCGGCCACTGCCCTTGCTATTAATGTTTTACCTGTACCTGGAGGTCCTACTAACAGAACCCCTTTAGGGATACGGGCGCCTATATCAGCAAATTTTCGCGGTTCCTTGAGGAATTCCACGACTTCAATAAGTTCCTGCTTCTCTTCGTCTGCTCCGGCAACATCTTTAAAGCGGGCTTTTTTCTTGTCCTCACTGACAAGCTTCGCTTTACTTTTACCGAAGTTCATCACACGGCTTCCACCGCCTTGAGCCTGGCTCAGTAAGAAGAAGAAAAGGATAAATATGATCACAAACGGAATAATGGCTGTAAAGAAGTTCACCCAGCCGCTTGGTTCTTCTGCCTGTTCAATCACAAGTTCATTAATTCCTTCTTCACCTTCACCCGTCGCAGCAACAACTTGCTCCAGGAGTACCTGGAGGTCCGGCACATTAACTGTAAAATATTCGTCCTCTTCTGCACCTCTCAGTTGTCCACGGGCTGCATATACGTCTAATCTGGGCTGAATCGATAAGGATTCAATATTATCATTTTCCAGCTCCTGCTGAAATTCGTTAAATGATATTTCTGTCGTTTCATCCGGGTCTGCCTGAAACACACTGACAATCCCGACAATTACTAAGAAAATCAATAAATAAAAGATCGTATTTCTAAAAATCCGATTCATCCTGAACCTCCTCCCACGTCAAATACACTTAGGTAATAGTATCATACAAATGTCATAAATCACAATTAATTACTTTTGATAAATTTCAGGTTTTAAAACCCCGACATACGGAAGGTTACGGTAACGCTCAATGTAATCAAGCCCATAGCCCACAACAAATTTATCAGGAACTGTAAATCCGGCGAGATCAGGGTAAATCTCTTTTTGTCTTCCTTCCGGTTTATCAAGAAGGGTTACAATTTTCACTGACTTCGCCTGCCGGTAATGAAAGAGCTTGACGATATAGCTCAACGTGTTTCCGCTGTCTATAATATCTTCAAGTATTAGCACGTCTCTTCCTTCAACCGATGTATTTAAGTCTTTAACAATCTTAACTTCTCCTGAAGAAACAAGTTCATTCCCGTAGCTTGAAACATCCATTAAATCAAATTCAAGGTGCGCATCAATTTTCTGGATTAAATCTCCCATAAAAGGAAGAGAGCCTTTTAATATTCCTACCACTAATGGAAACTTGTCTTTATATTCTTCCGTTAATTGCGCTCCTAATTCACTAACTTTCTGCTGAATTTCTTCTTCAGTAATTAATATTTCCTGCATATCTTCTCGCATAATTTTTTCAAAAACCTCCTAAATAATGTATCGTCCTCTACCCAGTTACAAAGCCATGTGCCTATGTATAGATCTGATAAGTCAGTTTAATGACTCTTCCCGATTCACTGTCTACAACTGCTTCATTGGACCGCTTTAACAATGGAACCCACACTATTTTACCTTGACGGTCCGTCACAACGGGCCAAAGATCCCTGTCTCTTTTAGGAACCTTTTCCTCCATGAATAAATCTTTCAGCTTTTTCGTGCCGCTGCTGCCGAAAAAAGACATTCTGTCTCCCGGAAGCCGGGCCCTCACAATAAGCGGAAGAGTTAATTTGTCCATATCAAACCAGACTGAATCTTCTGAAGCATTTTTATCGGCTTGGGGAGAATCCGGCGTGATAAGCAACTTTCCTAGAGGCAGTTCTGTTTCTCCGGGGATAGCCAGTTCCTGCGGCTCAAAGTGATCGATCCTATGGAAATCGGCCGAATCATTAATCATAAAAATTAAATGATCGTAGGACTTTTCGACGACCGTATGGTTAGGCAGATGAAGCAAAGCCGAGGGGTGGCTGTTTTTCAACAAACCTATAACAGATTCAATATGAGACCGGTCAATTTGTAACTGATTTTTTATCGAAAGATAGTTTAATATTAGATGAATGACCCTTCTTTGTAAAGCATTGGGGATTTTTTTTAACTCAGGAAGGGAAATAACTGTTTCGTTCTCTTCGCGTCTGGTAATTATACCTGACGCAAACCTTTCTGCTTCACTTTGAAGCCACATTTCTTCTTCTGCCCACACTTCTGACTGCCACTGAAAAGCCTCATGGACTTTAGGGTTCTCTTCTTTTACAAAAGATAACACATGATTTCTAATACGGTTTCTCAAATAGAGATCCGTCTGATTTGAGGCATCCTCATTATAAGGAATCCCATGACGTTCACAGTAAGCCTCCAAATCGCTTTTCTCCACCGCTAAAAAAGGCCTCACGAGCCAGCCTTCGGCAAATGGGCGCTTAACCGGAATTCCTTTTCTCCCTGACAGGCTTCCCCGGATCTGTCTCATAAGCATCGTTTCGACCTGGTCGTCACCATGGTGTGCAGTGACCAGTTTATCTGCGCCAAGTTTCTCCATTAAACCGGCAAACCACTTATACCTGCATGTTCTGGCTGCCTCCTGCGTTGATAACCCTTCTTTTTCTTTCAATGCCTTTACGTCCGCTTCATACAGATAATAAGGCACATTAAGGCGGCCGCAGTAGGAGGAAACCAGTTCGGCATCCTTTTTGGAGTATTCACCTCTTAAGCCGTGATCTACGTGAGCCACACTGATGATAAGCGGGATGTCTTCTTTCATCTTATGGAAAAAATGGAGCATAGCCATGCTGTCCGGACCTCCCGAAACAGCAAGAAGAAGGTGGTCACCCGCATTTATCAGCTCATGTCTTGAAATGAATGAATTAATGGCCTGTTTCATAACGGTTTCCTATTCCTTTCCCGAACGAGAAGATTGATAATGCCAATACCAGCCCCGCAGCGATCGCTCCTGCCTGAAGCATTGTTTCTACACCGTATTCAAGCCCTTGAATATATTCTCCTTCTACAAAAGAAAGCATAGTGAAATATGCCCTGCTTCCTGGCACTAAGGGTAATATGCCCGGAATAGACAATGTTGTAACCGGAATTCGTATTTTTTTTGCTAAAAGGTGGGCTATAGTCGCAGCGGTTAATGAGGCCATTACTGTGGCAATTACAGAAGAAGCCCCTATTGCTGTACCTGTCTGGAGAACAAGCCACGTGACTACGCCGATGCCCCCGCCTAACAGGAGCGCACGCCTCGGTACACTGAATATAATTCCGAATCCTATAATAGCAGCAAACGTCAGTACTGATTCAATTAAAAGGTTCATAAGATAATCTCCTATCTATATAAACAGCGAAATGGATAATGCTATTCCACTCGCAATGGATAAAGATGTCATTAACGCTTCCACGCCGCGGCTCATACCCGCGAGCAGGTCCCCGGACAAGAGATCCCGGACAGCGTTTGTTAAAGGCACCCCGGGCACCAGGGGCATGAGGGAACCGATAATAATCTGGTCAAGGTTAAAACCTAAACCGATAAACACGAGAAAAATCGCTGCAGAACCGCCCAGAAATGCAGCTGCAAGCTCGGCTGCAAATCTAACCTTTAAATACCGTTCAAATTCAACGAGTGCCACACTTGCCGCAACAGCAGCAATAAATGCCGGCAACAGGTCACCAAGACCGCCGCCAAACAAATATGAAAAACCGCCCCCGGCTACCCCGGCGGCCAGGTGAATAAGCCATATTGGATAATTAACAGGAGAATGGTAGATGGATTCCAGTCTTTCATGAGCTTCCTCAACAGTTAATTCCCCTGATGTAAACTCGCGGGACACCTGGTTAACTTCGGTTACTTTATTTAAATCCTGCATACGGTCATCAACCCGCACCATTTGCATCAGATCTTCTTTTCCCTTTCGTTCTTCAAAAGAAAGAAAAATACCTGTAGTTGTCGTAAAGCAGTGCACGTTGGTAAACCCGGCCGCACGAGCCATTCTTTCCAAGGTTTCTTCCACTCGGTATGTTTCTGCCCCATAAGTAAGCATAATCTCTCCTGCCAACAGGCAAATATCCATGACTTCATCCGCCGCATTCATCCGCTCTTCCTCCCGTCACTCCCTGCAAACCTTATAAACTATACGGTCAGGAATCTATTATCCCACCAAGTATAGAATATAAATGGTAAGAAGAAAAGAGGCAAAAAACACTGTTTCCAGATAGCCTTTTCTTTCCCGAGTGACCGGAGGGCCTGCATCTTTTTTGACAGGTGCATTCCTTTTTTTAAGAACAGATTTTCTTTTCAGCCTGGACGGCACGGCCGCACGTTTCTGATTCCGCAAAACCATTAATACGTCTTCCTTCATTTGCCCTGCATCTTCATATTTTTGCTCAATTCCTTTTCGAATGACCGTAAAATACGGGTGCAGAAGCGGTGCGCCTGTCACCTTTTCCATAATATAATCAGTTCCTTTCTGTGATGTTTTGCGGAAACGGCTGGGGTAAGCCCTGTTAACCATCAGCATAGCGACCGAGAACAAGTCGTAAGTGGGTTCTGCTTTCCTGTCTCCCTCTCCCCAGTAACCCCGGTCAAAATACTCGGTATATTCTTTTATAGAACGTCCGGCTTTAGTAATTCCCCCGGGATCAATCCACCTTAACTGATAAGGCTGCTTAGTAATAAGAAGGTTTTCTGGCTTTAAGTCCCCGAAAACCCAGCCTCCAGCATGCATTTTGTGTAAATCTCCAAGAAGCTGGGCGGTAAACAGGCCAAGCCATTCGCTTCCTTTATTTATAACAAAGGGCATGAACGGCTCGCCCTGAATAAACTCCATCACATAAAAAGAAGTGGTGCCGTGTGACGTAACAACATCGTCCATATCCAAAAAAGAAGGTCCGAGGGAAAGCCCCTGAACCTTCGACACCCGTCTGAGGACATTAACCTCAGAAGAAACAGACATGGCCTGACGGGCGACCTTAACAGCCACAAGACGACCCCCTGTTTGAGCTAAATAAACGCGGCCAATAGCCCCCTCCCCAAGTATTCGGATAATCCTGTATTTGTTTCCGTGCCACTTGCCGGTAATCACCTGACCGGGAGTAAAATTACATGCCTGTTTCTTCGATAAAGAGTCTTTCATCATCTGACGGTCCTTTCTTCATCCTTTTCATATGGACTTTAATGGCTTCCGTAATAGCCGGACCGGTAGGCGTAATGCCTGAGGAAGATAACTTTTTAAAAGCCCCTTTCAAAGAATCCAGCTGCGGAGTCCAGGAAACAAGTTTATCAACATGCGATCTTTTCCCGGGAAATGAATAAAGGCAAAAATGATTTTCGCCCTCCCGGGAACGAAGGCTCAGCGATAAATCCAGCAAAGCTTCCTGAACACGCGGCAGTTTAGTTTTCATACTTGCACTTGTATCTACTAAAATGAGAATATCCAGGTTCGACGTCTCGCCGAGCTCATCGACTACTTCCATTAACTCCTCTCTTTTTTCAGGTTCTAAATCTTCCATTTCCTGTTTCGTTCCTAATATTTGCCGTATTTCCCTGTTAACCACGCCGTGTATTGTTTGAGTCATTGCTTTTTTAGTCACCATTTGAACTGTCTGTGAAAGCTGCCTTGCGTAAACCACCTCGCTCATGCCGCCTCCGGATTGGGCGATCTGTGTAATTTCTTCCATCCCTCTTTCACTTTCATCGCCTTCATTCGTAATACCTATAACATTTACTGACAGCCCTTCTTCCCTGGCCATGGCAGCCATTGCTACAGGGTCTTCTCCTGCATTTGAGCAGCCGTCTGTAATTAGCAATATTTGCCTTACCGTTCCTTGACTCATGGAAAACACGCTCCTATCTTGTTTTTATAAGCCTTTACAAGATTAAGAGAGTTTATACATGAGTTTACGCCCAATTCTGCGCAGGAGAAGCAATAGTTGCCCACTTAGGTGCATAGTGGTCTATTCTTGCGGCAAGCACCGTCATATCATCATGAATCTCCCCTTCTGATTCACGAATCATTCGTTCCATTAGTAAGTCAGCCACCTCCTGAGGATCATTCGTTTCCATCTCACGGATCATCCGTTTCATCCATATGTCTTTGTTTTCCACCATTTTAGAAGCTTCATAAATTCCGTCACTCATCATTATGAGCAAGTCTCCTGCCTTTAACTGCTCCGATACAACGTCAACATCCACTTCTCTGATCATGCCTATCGGTAAGTTCCCCGCTTCAATAGACATCACCTGATCACCGCGTTTAATATAACTCGGCGTAGACCCCACTTTCAAAAATTTAACAATTCCGCTCTGCAAATCAATCATTCCAAGATCCAATGTGGAAAACACTTCCTCATTCGATCTTAGCGAGAGGACTGAATTAATGGATTTGATCGCTACCGTCTCATTAATTCCAGACAGCAGAATTCTCTTTAATAAGTCAATCGTTTCCTGGCTTTCAATGTGAGCCCGCCTTCCGTTCCCCATGCCGTCGCTAATGGCAAGAGCATATTTCCCTTCACCAATCTCCATCGTTGAAAAGCTGTCGCCCGATACCCATTTCCCCCCTTTTGCTGTATGAGCCACTCCTTGCTCAACTACAAACGTTTTTGTAGAACCGAATAATACTTTTGTTTCCGGCCCTGAAGAAGATACGGCCTCTGTGTACTTAACTACAATAGCTTCATTGAGAATATTTGTAAGGAGCGGTGCCACTACTTTTTCAGCTTCATTATAATTATTTTGTGGGAGCACCATCTCTATATCCACATTCCCCGGCTCAAGACCGTAAACATCCACCATTTCCACATCTATTCCGATATCTTCCAAAGATTCTTTAATATCCGCTTCCTGCTGGTCGTGCACTTTCTTTTCACGCTGAATATCCTTAGCAAAATCTCCCATTACTTGAGAGACCCCGATAAGCTGGTCTGCTACAAGACGCCTGCTTTCGAGCAGCTGATGTCTGATCCGTTTTTCGCCGTCCCGTTCTTTCAACTTACTATTAACTGTCTCTACCACTTTCTGGTCTATCAGACAATGAGTTCGCCAGGAAGCAGCCAGCCCCCTGTCTTTAATTTTCCCATGCTCTTCGCAGTCTTCTGCGATCCTTTCCATAAGAGAGTATGTTTTCTCAAAATCTTTTGCCCAGCACTGATGTTTTTTCATGCACGTCTGGCATGTAGTTTCAGTGACCGTGCTTAAAAATAAATCAACCTCCCTGTCTTTTTCGGCTTGAACCTCGTTTTTATCATGAAAGGAAAAGCTGCGTGAGAGGCTTAAAAACAGTTCCGAAAACTGTTCAACCTTCCCGGCAGTCATATCCCTGATTTTCCTCAAATACTTCTGTTGTTCCTGAGCGTGTTCAGCGGTCCCCGGAATAAAGCCGGCCAGACGGTCTGTCCACTTTTTAGGCGTGACCAGGAACAGACCTACCGCCACCAGACTTTCATAAAGAGTAATAGTCAGCGGAGCCTGATTGTCTGCATACATCGCCATTAACAGGCTGGCAACCAGAAGGCCTGAAGCTGTGGCAAGTTTTCTGCCTTCTTTTAATAAACCCCCAAGTAAACCGGCAAACGCGAGCAGACTCATAGAAAAAAGATGAGCTACATTTGCGAGCGAGAGAATTAACCCCATAATTACCCCGGCCGTTGCCCCGATCGTCGCACCGCCTGTAAATGCAAAGATCAGAACAATATACCTGGCTACCATATGTTCAATTGACAGCTGGTAGATAAGCCACCCTACTGTGCCTGTCAGCAAAGATCCAATTAATATAACGAGGCAGATGACCTCTTCATGTCTTAAATTTAAATGCTTTCTTCTTTCGAAGAACAATGGAACACTCTGAAGGAAAATAAGTGTGATGATCATAGCCAGTGCACCTTCAACTGATGCGGTAAAAAGGTGGTACAAGGAAGCCTCCTGCTGAAGTGATAAACTGATCATCCTGGTTGCAGCGACCACTGTAAACACAGTTACAGGAAGGAAAAGATCTTTTTTATCCACTTTCAGCATGATGCTCTGCAAGAGGAAATACAGGAGAATAGCCATTGTGGTGTGCCCGGCGTATTCAAAAGAAAGACTTGTTGAGCCGGCTATAAGAGCAAAGGAAGCCGGCAATGTCATACTTCTCCGCCATTTGAAAATAACCGCCAAAAAAGGAATCGTGAACGGAAGCAGCTGGAGGAGGATCACAGCCCTTCCCAGCAAGAAGCCTATCCCCATAATCAGAAGAAGAGCTTTCCAGTTTCCAATACGCGCTTTAGTCTTCACTGCTGATGGCCGGCTTTCCTCCTTTTTTCTCCAGGTCATCCCCCTCAGTCCACCGATTGGAGAAACAGCTTGTCCATTCATTTTAGTAACCCCGCTTACCCCGCTTCTTTCAAACATTTTCTCCACCACCCCTGTTAAAAAGTTCGTTCTTTTATTAAATCACGGGACAGATACAAACTTTGTCAAAGCAAAGCAGTGAATTACAAAAACTCTTCGACCATTATCTACGGCATACGTCTGCTAATCGGAAGATGGTACACAATGATTCGCAGACCCTTCCGTATAGACCCACACTATGGAAAATAATGACACATATTATAGATTTACAGTTACTGGGGGGTCTGACCCCTTTGTGAATTAGGATCATACAAAAAGCCGTTTTGGAAAATCGCTTGTGCGATTAACCAAAACGGCTAATATATTATATATTTAAGTTTCAGCAGTAAGGTGTATTATCCTCGTTTGGAATTTCGCCCCCCGCGCTTGGATTCCGTATTACGCTTCAAAGAGGTAAGTCTTTCTTCGCTGTCTTTCAGAAATCGGCTCATTTTATCTTCGAAAGACATGGCCGGTTTCCGCGGGCTTGGCTTGGAAGACTTTCTTGGAGGACGTCGCTCGGATGTTTGAGCGCTGGCCGGCTGTGCCTTCGCTTTACGAATGGAAAGACCAATCTTCCCGTCTTTTTCCACATTCATGACTTTCACAGTTACTTCGTCACCGACAGTTAAAAATTCATTGATGTCTTTCACATAACTGTCCGCTACTTCACTGATATGGACAAGTCCTGTGGACCCACCCGGCAATTCAACAAAAGCACCGAAATTAGTAATACCAGTCACTTTCCCTTGATACTTACTGCCTACTTCAATGGACATGTAAAAATTGCTCCTCCTTCATGGAACTTAAGTAAATATTATTTTTTTATATTATACAGATTGTCTTGGATATGTGTCAATCAGACGTTGAAGATCTTGGCAGCTGGAAGAGCGTTTCTCCTTCTTTCGTCAGAAAGAAATCTCTTCTGGCCAGTTCAGCAATATATTCCGGGTCATGAAGCCACTCTATTTCCTGTTTGAGACTCTCTTCTTCCCGTTCCATTAACTGTAACTCTTCTTCCATTTGGCGGCTTTCCTCTTTCTGCGCCTGAATAGCTGTATGCTGCTGGTAAAGAGTGACGCCCGCGACACCCATAATAAGGGAAAAAATAATTGCAAACACAGACAATCGTCTGACCAGCCCTTTTTTTCGTCTTAGTCGCTGTTCTTCTAACAAAGCTTGTTTTTCCATATACTCTGAACTCAACTGACGCACTTTCCTCCGATTGTCCTGCTGCATGTTTTCACCCCTTCATGGTTTTTTCCAAAACTTGTTAAAAAAATGACATAAACTCCTGCCTAGCGCAGCAATTTTTATTCTCTGTTTTTTGAATGGTTGTCCACTTTTGTCATCGGCAAATTTTATAAGTTTAAAAATAGGCCAAAAGGTCCATTTTAGAAAAAAGGATAATATTCCCCATATTGCAATTACTAATATCATACCTAAGCGGGCAACCAGTTTCAACAGACCTTTTGTTGGATTTATTAAAAATACATAGATCAAACGAACTAAAAATTGATATATCCCTGAAATAATCCGTAACAAAGTCTCCAGAAACCTTCTGTAAGCCCGTTCAAATAAAGCACGGTAGGCGGCATAACCAAATAAAACAGCCAGAAACAGATAAAACCGAATCTCCCCGTTATTTACATAAAGGAGAATTCCAAAATAAATAAGTCCCTGAGCCACCCAGAACAAAAAATCGTTTAACGCCCTTGTCCAACGGAACGCTTTTCTTTTTCCCAGCACTCGTTCATAAGTATCGAGAGAAGAGCCCAGCCACAGACCCATGACTGCACTTGCCAGCATGGAGGCCATTTGAATATCTAAACTCACTTGAATAACTTCCCGAAGAGGCCTTTTGACTTCTCGCCATGATGCTGGTCAAGGTAAACGAGGTCATCGATCCTTCCTTGAATTGATACATTACCCTCCTCAACATCCAGGTTCTTCATCTGAAGATTGTGGCCGCGAATGGATAAGTAGCCCATATCTGTTTCCAGCAGAAACTCTTCGCTGTCAAAGCTTTCAACTTGCTTAACCCCTGATATATCAAGTGTCTTTCTTGCATTCAGAATAAGCCTGTGATCACGTGCAGGACCTCCTGCTCCTTGCTGCATATAATTATATGAGTGTTCCATTGCCATCCTCCTTCATACATTCTTTAAATCTAATGTATGACGGCATGGAAGGAATTAGAACAAGCCCTCTACTCGTTATTGACTCTCTCTTCTTTTAAAACGGTATAAAAAGTAGCCGCGTCTTCTTTTTTAGCTGCTTCTTCAATACGGTCAATTCGGAGGACGAGGTGTTTCTGGCCAAACTGGATCTCCAATTCATCCCCCACCTTTACATCCGTTCCGGCTTTTGCCGTCTGTCCATTTACTTTTACTCTTCCCTGGCTTGTTACTTCTTTCGCCATCGTCCTGCGTTTAATTAAACGGGACACTTTTAAATACTTATCAATACGCATCGTATTGTCCTCCTTTTATTCCTTCTCTTTCGCTTCTTCCCACAGAGCATCAAGTTCCTCAAGAGACTGGTTTTCAGGGGCTTTGCCCTGCTTATTGAGAGCCTGCTCAATATAACGGAACCTTCTCTCAAATTTGTTATTTGTCTGCCTTAAAGCCTCTTCCGGGTCAATCTTGTGATAACGGGCTAAATTCACAAAGGCAAAAAGAATATCACCTAATTCTTCCACAGAGGATTCATAGCTTCCTTCTTTTAAAGCATGGAGCCATTCAGCGATTTCTTCCTGCAGTTTCATCCACATAGGAGCTTCGTCTCCCCAGTCAAAACCCGCTTTAGCTGCTTTCTTCTGGAGTTTATAAGCTTTCAGCAAACTTGGGAAAGAGGCTGGGATGCCGTCCAGTAAAGAAGTCATGTCCTCTTCTCCACGCCCATTTTCCTTTTTCTCCTGCTTTTTTATATCTTCCCAATTGGCTTTCACTTCTTCAGCGTTATCTGCCTGGCCGGTGCCAAAAACATGCGGGTGTCTTCTGACCATTTTTTCAGTTAAACGCTCTATCACATCTTCCATATTGAAGAAGCCTTCATCTTCACCTATCTGGGCATGGAGGAGAACCTGAAGCAGAACATCGCCCAGCTCTTCAGTAAGATGGTCGTCATCTTTTTCATCAATGGCTTCAAGCAGCTCATAAGCCTCTTCAATTAAATACCGTTTTAAAGACTCATGGGTTTGTTTCTTATCCCACGGACAGCCTTCAGGCCCCCGAAGCTGCCGAATGATCGATCTGATTTTAGAGAAATCCCGGTACAGCAAGGTTTCGCTTTCGACGGGCGGTACATATACGGCTGTTAAATTACTTAACTCTGCCACCCTGTCCAGTTCGTACAAAGGGACGTGCACGACAGATTCATCTGCAGTCCCTGCTGCTGTAACGACTTTAACTGGATAGTCATCAGGCAGGCGTTCCATAAGGGAAAGTTTGACCGCAGAGGCACTCATCGAATCATACACTTGGCCAACTATAATATGCTGGGTAAGCACGAGATCTTCCGGTCTCATCTGCAGACCGTCAACGAGCTGAAACCCTTCCACAGGATCTATTTTTAAGGCATTAAACATAGCATCGAGGAAACTCTGTCCGCCTTCCACTTTCACCTCAATTTCCCCTTTTTCACGAAGAAGCTGCTGAACCGTGGCTTCAGCCACCATCGGATGACCAGGAACGGCATAAGTGACAGTGCCCCTGTCCTTAACTTCATCTAGCAGCTTTTGCACAATCTCTCTATAGACATCCTCAAACTGTTCGTGAGACTCATAAACAGTATCAAAACTTTGAAACGTCATGCCTTCCTCAATTAATTCTTTAATGACGGGATGCTTTTCGGTTCTGACAAACACTTCTTTGGAGGCCTGTAATTTGCGGTAGATGCCTAGCGGCAGCTGGGCCAGGTCTCCCGCCCCCAGGCCAATAATATGTATCGCAGGTGTCATGAGTGTCTTCTCCTCTTTTCTGAATGATATTTGCCGCTGTAAGGAATGAGACGGCCTATTTTAGGAAGTGCTTCCCATTCATCTTTTGAAAAAAGGCGAAGCTTCCAAATAAGCCATATAAAAACGAATGCCCCTGCGGCTGAGGCAGTCACTGATTTCATGGTTTCTGCTCCCCTGCCGTCTGAAGAAAAGCCGGTAAACATCCATAAATATACATTTACCACCACTGCCATACCGGCTAAACTTACCAGCCATTTAATCCAAAAAAGGGACGGCAGGGGAAGCCAGAAAGAATATTTTACGAGGGCGGCTAATGACAAGAGAGCAATAAGTGCAAAAGATACTGTAGTACTGATGGCTGCACCCATAATACCGTAAACAGGTACGAGCCATAAATTTAAAAGGGTTTTGACGGACAAACCTGCCATCAGTATAAATACAGCCAGCCGCGATTTTCCGGCGGCATGTAAAAGGGCAGCTGCTGTCATGAAGAGCGAGCCAAAAAGTACAGTAAAAGAAAAAATCTGCAGAGCGCCCGAGCCTTTTTGATTCATGAACATCATCTCGTTAAGCGAGGGCATAATTACTGCCATTCCTGCCGCAGCAGCTCCTCCGAATACGAGGCATAATTTAACAGAGCGGCCGACTTCCTGCCTGACTGTATCCATCTGTTTTTGTTCATAGGCACGGGACAGCAGAGGAATGGCTGCGTAGGAAAAAACAGTCGTTATCACCGCCCCAAATTGAATAAGCGGCCACCCCCTGTCATAAATTCCTTTCTCAGCAGCAGCGGCGGCAGTGCTCCATCCTCCTGCTTCCAGCTGGCGGAAAACAGTAAAAGCATCAGCGAGTTGGAAAATAACTAAAGCCATTGCACTGATAGATACAAATATACCCGACACAAGAAGTTCTTTGAGGTCTGTTCGCCAATTGGCCGATAAAAGCTGCAGACGGGTGTTTTCGTAAATGAAAATGCGCCTGTATTTCCACCCCATCACAGCAAATATAATAATGCCAGCCAGCCCGCCTGTAAATGCCCCCGCACCAGCTGACACTCCGGCCAAATAAGGATTTCCCTGCTCCATAGCCCAGACGGCTACTGCGAGGATAACAAGAACCCTAACCAATTGTTCTGTAACTTGGGAGACCGCTGCAGGAGCAGTATGGCCAACCCCTTGGTACAAGCCTCTTCCCATGGCTAAAAATGGAATAAGGAAAAAAGGCGCCCCCATCCAGCCGATAGCTCCGGCAAGCCCGGGATCTCCCATTAAAGCGGCAATGGGCTCTGCCAGTACGATAATGACCGTGCCAAGCAAAGAATGGAAACAGACTAGGCATAGAAAAATAAAGGTTAAACGCTCAATCGGGACGAGCCCTTCTTTTCCTTCTGATGAAGTATGCTGAGCTATCATTCTTGCAATGACAAGCGGAAACCCGTATGTGCCTAAAACAAAAGCTGCACCATACAAAGGGTAAACCTGCTGGTAAACATAAAAACCGGTATCACCGGTTATATTCTGATAAGGTACTTTATACAACGCGCTTAAGCCTTTAGCAATAAGCGCAGCTAAAGACAGGTAAACTGCCCCTTTCATCCATGATGCCTGATTAAAACTTCCCGATTGCCCCATGATCCAGTTGATTCCTCTCTCATTAATAATTTCCATGCTATTATAGCACACGAATCAGGCAGAAGACCTGTGCTCCGGGGCATAAACCGGCGGTGCCGTAAAAACTGGCAGCCATTTATCTGGAAAAAAGAGGCAGGCCCGCATGAAAACACAGGACTGCCTCTTTATAATAGGGCCGTGTATTAGTGAACCCTTTTTTACTGTTCCATTTGCCGTGCCAGAAAGCCTGCTGCAGTTTCAGCGAGCTTCTGTTCCACTTCTCCAACCGTGCCGCTCCCTTTACTTAATAAAACAACCGCTCCGATTGGGTCGCCATTGGCAATAATAGGAGAGATACAGTAGCCGTCCAAAGGCTCACTTGTTTCTCCGGCAATGACATAATGATCTTTGGAACTTTGAACATTGGATTTACGTGAATCCATTGTGGACTCAACCAGTTCACCAATAGCTTTATTATGGTATTCTTTTTTGGAGCCGCCTGCAACGGCGATAAAGGAATCCCTGTCTGCTATAAGAACTGTATGATTCAAACTGTCATATAGAGCTTCCGCATATTCTTTCGCAAAATCCCCAAGTTCTGAGATTGGTGAATATTTCTTCAGGATTACTTCTCCTTCTCTGTCCACGAAGATTTCCAATGGATCTCCTTCACGGATACGGAGGGTTCTTCTGATTTCTTTTGGAATCACCACCCGGCCTAAGTCATCAATACGCCTTACAATTCCTGTTGCTTTCATAATGATCACAGCCTCGCTTTCTTTGTTGTATTCTCAAGATGTCCTTTTGCTAGCTAAGATGAACCTAAAAACTTGTCTTTATTATCTGATTAAAAAAAAGAACTATTCACCAATTAAAGAATAAATTTGTCGAATTTCCTTAGCGGCTGGAAAAATTGCTTAAAAAGCTATATAAGAGAAGGGGTTGAAAACAAAGCTGACGAAGGGAAAGTGATTACTTTCAAGGTTTTTAAAGAATATACAAAAGAGCTGCCCTCAAAGTCAAACCTTTGGGGCAGCCCGGCACTTATGCGTTTGCTACTTCATCTTTCTGCACTTCGTCCAGTTTATCCAGTACCTTCTCCAGAATTTGCATATACTCTCCATCTTTCAGAGACTTGGTTTTTAGATGGATAACAATCTGATTACCTGCCATTGAAAGATGTAATTTAGGCGAAACCTTATTTACTAACGAGAATAGTTTCGACCCATCGATCCGGTTTGTTGTTTCTTCACTTAGTACGACTTTACACAGCTGGTTTTTTTCAGAGATGGAATCTATTCCTTCCTGTCTTGCAAGGAGCTTTACTTTAGACACTGAAAAAAGATAGCTTACTTCAGGCGGATAATCGCCGAACCTGTCGATCATCTCATTTTGAAGATCTAATAAATCCTTTTGTGAATCCAGCATTTTAAAACGTTTATACATATCAATTTTTTGTTTTGAATCCGCAATATAAGTTTCCGGAATATAGGCATCGACTTTTATATCCAGTTCGATCTCAGGTTCCTTTGTTTGCTTCTGCCCGTCAGCTTCAGCGTCACCTGAATCTTTTCTTTCGTCAATCGCTTCTTTCAGCATTTGCGAATATAAATCAAAACCAACCGAAGCTATGAAGCCATGCTGTTCGGCCCCAAGCAGATTGCCTGCCCCTCTTATAGATAAATCACGCATAGCTATCTTAAAGCCGGAGCCCAGCTCAGTGAATTCTTTAATCGATTGGAGTCTTTTTTCAGCCACTTCAGTCAGGACCTTATCCCTTTGATGTGTAAAATACGCGTAAGCGATGCGGTTTGACCTTCCGACACGGCCGCGCAGCTGATAAAGCTGTGAAAGGCCCATGCGGTCCGCATTATGGATAATAAGCGTATTTACATTTGGAATGTCTACCCCGGTTTCAATAATAGTGGTCGTGACTAATACTTCTGTTGTGCCTTCAAGGAAATCGAGCATGACGGTTTCAAGTTCCCCTTCAGTCATGCGGCCATGGGCGAATTGAACATTCGCGTCGGGCACAAGCATAGATATTTTATCGGCCATTGATTCAATATCTTCTACCCGGTTATATAAAAAGTATACCTGGCCCCCCCGTGCCAATTCCCTCTCAATCGCTTCCCTGACTAGCGATTCGTTGTAGTCCACCACATATGTCTGAACCGGGAAACGGTTCTCGGGCGGCGTTTCTATTACTGACAGATCCCTTACGCCAAGCATTGACATATGAAGGGTTCTTGGAATAGGTGTAGCTGTTAAGGTCAAAACATCGACATTCGCTTTCAGCTGTTTAATTTTTTCTTTATGAGTCACACCGAAACGCTGTTCCTCATCCACGATTAATAATCCCAGTTCTTTAAAGGAAATATCTTTAGAAAGGAGCCTGTGAGTCCCGACAACGATATCGCATGAGCCTTTCTTAAGAGCTTCTGTCGTTTGTTTCAATTCTTTTCTGGTCCGGAAGCGGCTTAACAGCCCTATATTCACAGCGAAATCCTGAAACCTTTCCCGAATGGTTTCATAATGCTGCTGGGCGAGGATCGTGGTCGGAACGAGAATAGCAACCTGTTTGCCGTCCATAATCGCCTTAAATGCTGCACGAAGCGCTACTTCTGTTTTTCCGTAACCTACGTCGCCGCACAACAGGCGGTCCATCGGACGTTCGAGCTCCATATCTTTCTTAATTTCTTCGATAGCCTGTATTTGATCATCTGTTTCCTGATAAGGAAATGAAGCTTCAAATTCCTGCTGTTCAGGGCCATCCTGGGAAAACGAATAGCCTTTCGTCCGTTCCCGCTCTGCATATAGCTTAATTAGATCATCAGCAATGTCCTGGACAGAAGATTTAACTTTCTTTTTAACTTTCTTCCAGTCGCTTCCTCCAAGCGCATAAAGTTTAGGGTCTTTATCTTCTGACCCCACATATTTCTGCACCTGGTCGATCTGTTCCACCGGCACATAGAGCTTATCATTCCCTGCATATGAAATATGCATATAATCCTTATGGATATCTCCGACTTTCAGAGTATCTATACCTAAGTACTTCCCGATTCCGTGGTTGACGTGCACTACCCAGTCGCCTACATTAAGCTCTGAATAGCTCTTAATTCTTTCAGCGTTTGACAGCTTTTGCTTCCTCTTAGGTTTTCTCGTTTTTTTCGTAAATACCTCTTCTTCTGTGAGGACGATCATGCGCTGCATCGGAAGTTCAAAACCGGCCATGACATGGCCCTGAATAATTTGAGCCTGGCCTTTTACAGGCTCCTGATCCCCGGTGACAATCACTGCTTCAATCTCGTAATCTTCCAGCACATTTTTCATTCTTTCCGCCCGTTCTTTTCCAGCACAAATAAACGAAATTGAATAATCTGCTTCTTTCCACCTGTCGACTTCATTTTTCAGCAAATGAAGCTGGCCATGAAAGTTTTGCATAGATTTACTTTGAATATTTATAAGGTTTTGCGGATTTGTTGAAGGAACGTGACGCAGGAATAAACTGAGATAAATTTTAGGCACTGCCGTCTTTTGAATAATATCTTCCCAAGACTTTGACATGTGAAGATCTGAAATAACGGACCCTTGCGACAGCATTGTTGTTTGCCAATCGGCTTCTTCCCGTTCCAGGCTTTGAACCATTTCCTGCACCCGGCTCACTTCATCGACAAAAACAGTACCGCCAGCCGGCAAATAATCTATGATAGTGTTCTCGTTTTCATAGTATAACGACATATATTTGTACATGGCATCAAACATCGTATGCTGTTTCAAATAATCTATTTCCATACCGATATTCTCTGCCAGGCTCTCTTTAACAGAAGCATTTTTTACTTTCTTTAAACTGGAAGCTAGCGCCGCCTCCAGCTTTGAGGCACCCCGCTTAAAATGTTCGTCATCAAGCAGGATCTCCCTGGCAGGACTGATCGTAACTTCTTTTACCTGGGATTTTGACCGCTGGGTCTCAACGTCAAAGAAGCGGATGGAATCAACCTCCGTATCGAATAATTCCATACGCACCGGATGTTCCTCCGTTAACGGATATATATCAATAATTCCCCCGCGCACGCTTAGCTGGCCAGGCCCTGAAACCATGTCCACCCGTTGAAAACCCATTGAGATACATTGAGTTAAAACCTTTTCTAAATCTATTTCTTCCCCTGTTTTAAAAGAAAGCTGCCTTTCCCTCCACATCGATTGAGGCGGAAGAAGCCGTCTTGCTCCTGCCACCGGGGTAATCACAATCGCTTCATTACCGGAAGCCCACTGGTTTAATGCTTCCATTCGCTGCCCTCTCATTTCAGGGCTTGCCACAGCAATCTCAGCAGAGATTAATTCATTAACCGGATACAAAAAAACATGCTCTTCGCCTGCAATGGAGACGAGATCATCATAAAGCTTCTGAGCCTGAAATAAATTATGAGTCACTATTAACTGTGATTTTCCAGTCCGCTTAAAGATCGATGCAAGCATAAGCGAACGCGCGGAGCCTGTGAGACCTGATATCATCTGCTCAGACAGGTTTGCTTCTAATCCCTCAACTATGCTTGAGACATCATCCCCATGATAAATTGATTTAATTAGCCCTTCCAAGGTTTTCCCCACCTTTTCAAATCCTTTCTTTTCGTCATGCCCATGAAAGGATATAATTAATCTTATTTTAAAAAAACTTAAAAATGTCTATCATTCAGAAATAGTAGAAAAACGCTTTGGCCTTAAAAGCCAAAGCTTGTTTATCTGTTTAGTTATTGAATAAACGTGTCCTGCTCGTGATAGTCAGGAAACTTCGCCAGTGCCTGCTCGCATTCTTCGCAAATAATGCGAATGTAAACATTTCCTTGCTTATCATATTCTATCATTTCCTGTTCGTCCTGTTCTGTTAATTGCTCAAGTCCTAATTGCCGCCTGTCTATATCTACATCCAGGTCGCCAATTTTCTGCCGGCAATGCCTGCAATAGTAATGAAATGCCATTATGATCCTCCTTATTAAACACCGTTCATTAATCACTAGTATGAACAACCTTTAGAGACGGTATTCAATAAGGTTAGGTCACTGCAATAGGCGCCTTCACTCCTACTGGTTATACTCATTCATCACTTTTACAAAATCAGTCTCCGTCCAGGCTTCTGCTGCCCGGGCTGCTTTTTCAACCGCTTCATCTACTTCCTGCCTTTCCTTTGGAGGAAATGTCCCGAGCACATAGTCCGGCACAGCTACTCCAGGTTCAGGCCGTCCGATTCCTATACGGATACGGTTGAATTTATCTGAGCCTAAATGCTGGATGATTGATTTCATCCCATTATGCCCGCCATGACCGCCTTTTTGCCTCAATCGGATTTTTCCGGGAGGAAGGTCGAGGTCATCGTAAATAACAAGTAAGTCTTCCGGTTTCAGTTTGAAGTAATTCATAAGCGGCACAATTGATTCTCCGGATAAATTCATATAAGTAAGAGGTTTCAAAAGAAAGGTTTTCTCTGCTCCGGCTCTTGTAAAACCGTAGGCTCCTTTAAATTTAGCCTGATCAAGCTCTACATTAAGCCTCTCCTGACACTTATCAATTACTTCAAAACCTACATTATGGCGCGTCCTTTCGTACTTCTTCCCCGGGTTTCCCAGTCCTGCGATGAGCTTCATCTGTCCATTCTCTCCTTCTGGTTCTTCAGCTCTTCTCTGGAAAAGCTTTTTAAAAAACATATTGTTCTCTCCTTATACCGGCTGCTTTTATTATACTGGAATGTTAAGGGAAAGTTAACTGACCTTTTCGGTTATTTAAATCGTTAAAAGGGTATAACCTGAGCGGTTATACCCCGACACCCTTATTCTTCTTTTTCTAACGCTTTTTCTTCATCTGAACCGCTCTTTTCAGGTTCCGCATCAGGGTCCCCGTCTACAAGTTCAGGTTCTTCCCCATCTTCTGTCATTGGCTCTTCCGGCTCCTCATCAGGCGGAGTCACAGAGACTACAACTTCTTCAGGGTCATTATTAAATTCAAACTTAGCACCTGCTTTTAGATCTTTAACAAGAAGTGCGTCATTTACATCAAGGTCTGTTACGTCCACTTCGATAGAGTCCGGAAGTTCTCTTGGAAGGGCCCTTACAGAAAGTTCATAAACAGCCTGCTGGAGAACACCGCCGTCTTGAACGCCTTTAGATTCTCCTGTAACCTGGACAGGCACATCTGCGTCCATTTCGGATTTCATATCAGCTGCATAAAAGTCGATATGAATGTATTGGTTCTTCATTGTGTCATATTGGATATCGTAAATCATAACATCTGTTTTCTGGCCATCTATATCCAGGTGGAAAACGCCTGTTTTTCCTTGTTCCCGAAGTGTTTTAATAAAAGCCACTTCTTCCACTGAAACAGGTTTATTACCAAACTCTTTACCGTATACAACGGCTGGTATGTTTCCTTCATTACGGATTTTTGCTAATCTCGAACCTCTCAGATCTTCTCGTACTGCTGCTTGTAAAACTGTAGCCATATTGAATCACCTCATCATTTTTTAGGTTCTTTCTATGGTTTTCCCCACATTCTTTCAATTAAAACCTATAATTTTCACAGAATTTAATGAAGACCCCTTTAAAACCATCTAACGACCTGGTTAAAACAGCTTTTTCAGACTTACATGCGGCTTACCTGAGTTAATCAAACAGGCGGCTGACTGAACGTTGTTCATGTACATGGACAATGGCTTTAGCCAATAACGGGGCTATCGAGAGCTGTGTAATATTATCAATCATCTTTTCTTCAGGCAGTGGAATTGTGTTAGTTACCACAAGCTCTTTAATTTTTGAATTTTGGATGCGCTCGATTGCCGGACCTGACAACACCGGGTGAGTGCTGCAGGCATAAACTTCTTTTGCCCCGTTCTCTATCATAGCATTTGCAGCTAAAGTCATTGTTCCGGCTGTGTCAATGATATCATCAATGATGATTGCTGTTTTCCCATCAATGTTACCCACTATATTCATGACTTCCGCCATGTTAGGTTTCGGACGGCGTTTGTCAATTATAGCAATAGGAGCTTTTAAACGATCGGCCATTTTTCGGGCTCGTACCACTCCGCCGTGGTCTGGAGAAACGATAACAATATCTCCTAAGTCTTTCTCTTCGAAATAGTTGGCTAAAATCGGCACTCCCACAAGCTGATCCACAGGGATATCAAAGAAGCCTTGAATCTGTGTCGCATGGAGGTCTAATGAAATTACTCTTGTAGCGCCTGCTGTCTCAAGAAGGTTTGCTACAAGTTTTGCTGTAATAGGTTCACGTGAACGGGCTTTCCTGTCCTGCCGGGCATATCCGTAGTATGGAAGCACCACATTAATATTGTTGGCGGACGCTCGCTTCAATGCATCAATCATAATGAGCAGTTCCATAATGTGCTCATTAGCCGGTGATGACGTTGACTGAATAATAAAAATATCGCATCCTCGAATACTTTCTTCAATATTAATCTGAATTTCCCCATCACTGAAACGGGTAACGGAGCTCTTCCCCATTTCCACTCCAATTTCTTTTGTAATTTCATAAGCCAACTCAGGGTTGGAATTTAACGTGAACACCTTTAGATTATCATCTTTATACTGAGCCATCGTTTAAACCTCCATATTGTTTACTTTCTTACTTCTTGTCGAAATAGCCTTCTTTAGTAACCTGCCGCTCACGGGCAATTGCGAGAGAGTCTTCCGGAACATTATCCGTGATGGTGGAGCCTGCTGCAATATACGAACCTTCGCCTACTGTAACAGGTGCAATTAAGTTTGAATTGCATCCGATAAAAGCCCCGTCTTCGATTTTTGTCAGGTATTTATTTTTTCCGTCGTAGTTTACAGTAATCGATCCACAGCCGACGTTCACTCCGTCACCGATCTCTGCATCTCCGAGATAACTCAAGTGAGAGGCTTTACTTCCTTCTCCCATAGATATCTTCTTTAATTCCACAAAGTTGCCGACGCGGACTTTATCAGCTAATTCTGTTTGCGGACGAAGGTGGGAGAAAGGTCCGATTGAAACAGCGGAGCCTACTTCGCTTAAATTTACTACTGATTGTTGAACAGTTGTCCCATTCCCGATCCGGCTCTCTGTAATTTCTGAGTGCGGACCGATATAACACCTTTCGCCGATTACAGAGTTTCCTGAGATAACCGTGCCCGGCAAAACAGTCGTATCTTTACCTATTTCTGCATCAGCAGATATATAGGTATTTTCCGGATCCATAATCGATACGCCTTCGCGCATCCATTTCTCATTAATCCGCTTTTTCATCCATTTTTCAGCCTGGCTTAAAGCAACACGATCGTTGACTCCCATCGTTTCATTGAAGTCCCCGGTCTGGTAAGCAGCTACTGTTTCCCCGTCTTTTTGCAATATCTCAATGACGTCAGGTAAGTAATACTCCCCTTGAACATTATCGTTCCCTACACGTTTTAATGCTTTAAAAAGAGATTCATTATCAAAACAATAAGTGCCGGTATTTATTTCTTTTACTTGTTTCTCTTCGGCTGTTGCATCTTTATGTTCAACTATTTTGTTTACAGCCTGGTTTCCGTCTCTCAGGACTCTGCCGTAGCCGGAAGGGTTTTCCGCATGTGCAGTCAGGATGGTGGCTTTTGCCTGTTTTTCCTCATGGTGCTTAAATAAAGCTTGCATCGTGTCTTTAGTAAGTAAAGGAGTGTCTCCGCAAACGACAATTGTTGTTCCGTGTTCATTTGCCAAAGCCTCTTCGGCTTTCATAACCGCATGGCCAGTCCCCAGCTGCTCTTCCTGCAATGCATATTGGGTACGTTCTCCCAAGTGCTCTTTTACTTTTTCGGCCCCATGGCCGACAATAGTCACCGTTTTATCTATCTCACATTGTGTGAGCTGGTCCACTATATGCTCAACCATCGGCTTTCCACATACAGGGTGAAGCACCTTATAAAGGTCTGATTTCATTCTTGTACCTTTTCCTGCAGCTAGTACCACTGCAAATCTCTTATTCATTGCATAACCTCCAGGCCTGATTTTCCATTATGAATATATCTTATATTGCCGTTCTTTTCAAGGTTAGGGAGATAGAAAAACGTGGAACTGAAGCACTTTTAACACAGTCCCTTTGTTTGAAGGCTCCTGGAAAGGGGACTCTGTCTGTCAGGGAATAAAAAATACGCCTTTTCTCAAGGCGTATGCAGAAGTAACTTTGGTCCCGTTATGACCACATTATATATCTTAAAATCAGGATGCCCCGGCTTCTTCAAACTCCTCTTCCTTCTCTCCAGCACGATCATACTCTTCCAGTACTGCTGTCTGAATTTTTTCCCTGGTTTTAGAGGAAATTGGATGAGCAATGTCCCTGAACTCCCCGTCCGGCGTTCGTTTACTTGGCATTGCTACAAACATACCATTATTGCCGTCGATGACCCGGATGTCATGAACGACAAATTCATCATCGATGGTAATAGATGCGATTGCTAGCATACGACCTTCCGTATTAACCCGGCGAAGTCTCACATCTGTTACTTCCATATCTGCCACCACCCTTTTCACATGATATTGTTATCTGTTAACGGTTTCTATGCAAATTGGAATTATCCTTCTTTTTTGATTAAAAAATCCTGAAAATGTTAGCGCTTTATCTTTCATTGTTAAAAAATGTTCAAAGTGTGACTTAAAGGGGTCAGACCCAGTAGCCTTGCACGAATGGAATATATTGTAATTTCGAGTTTACAAACACAAAAAAAGCTCCTATTGTAGAGGAGAGACCAATACTTGTTCCCAATCCTCTACAAAGGA
>NZ_JAIWPE010000012.1 GCF_021028955.1 Salipaludibacillus sp. CUR1 | reverse complement strand
CGAGACTACGTAAGAAAATACTGTGGAGGCAAGTGGTTAGAACCCATGCGGGTTAACCCGCATGGGTTCTAAAGAGAGTAGAATTGGAAAATTCTACACCACAACAATTGACAGAGAACCAGAATTAACGTAAGAGGGCTGGCATTTCCTTATATATATTTCCCAGATGAAATTAATATATTTTTACACCACCTCTGAAACGAAAAAAAGTTCTAAAAACGAGACGGCCCGTTTTAGAACTATAAGTGATTTAAAAAAATCTGTTATCCTGGTCAGGATCTGCATTTCCTTCAATTTCTGTACCAGGGTCTTTATCTCTGAATTCTCCTTCATTTTCCTCCACATCAACGTCGAGTTCTTCCTTTTTTAAGGTTTCTTCAATTTGCTCAACTTCCTGGACTTGGCGCTTCGATACGGAAACCTCATTGAGTTTAACCGGCTGCTTTTCAATTTCTACTTGTTCTTCTTTTAATGGAATTCGTAATTCTTCTTCATCACCTGCTTCCACAACCATTTCCTGGCGTTTGACAGGGATTCTGATGGTTTTTTCTTCTTCTATGACATCGGTTCGTACGTCGACTTCACCAGTCTGCTCCCGTTCCTTATTTATATCTAATTCCTCTTCTCGAAGCTGCATCTCAGTCTCCTGGCCGTCTTCTTCCTGATTGGTTTTTCTATTACCAAACGTATAGCTCATGCCGCCCACAGCCGCGCCCAGTATCAGGCCTCCTTCAACAGGGACATTTAAGACCCACGTAATAAGACTGCCAATAATCGCTCCAGCCACTATATATCTTATCATTAGGCTTCCTCCGTTTATGTGATTTTTAAAAAGAGGGTAACTAAAGGCAAAGCCTTTTAAAGTTACCCCTGAAAAAGTTTAGCAAATGCTATTCTCTTTCAACATCCATATCGCCTTTAGTTTCTACATCTGCCTCGCCGTGTACGTCGACATCAGCCTTTTCTTTATGAAGAACGTCCCGCACCTGTTCATTTCTTTCAACAGGGCGCTTTTGGGCAGAAATTTCACCGATTACCACTGTATGCTTATCAGCATGAACTTCTTCAGCGGTCACAGGAATACGAACTGATTCTTCTTCTGTTATAGGCTCATCAGTTGGTTCGTGGTTAACTTCTCTCTGTTCAATCACGACCTGGTCATGAGAGACAGGGACATTAACTGTCTGTTCTTCTTCTGTAATCTCTTTATGAAGAACGACATCGCCAGTGTCTTTTCTTTGTTTGTCGACATCCAGCTCTTCTTCACGAAGATCCATATGAACCTCATTTGCGAATTCAGTCTCCTGTTCGCGGTCCTCCTGGCGTACTTCCTGCATTCCTTTTCGTCTTTCTTTCTGGTTTTGTTCATTACCATTAAATAAGCCGAAAAAGCCCATTTAGAACCCTCCTAAGAAATAAAATTTTAAAAGCGGTACAGCCATATCGTTCCCGCAGCAGAGTTCGTCTATCCGTGGAAGAAAGTGCATGAATTTACACACGCAGTCCATTTTTTAAATAATTAAACAAGCATAAAATTTAACGGGTACATGAAAAATAACTTTAAATAGCATCAACTTCGTTCACCCATTGATTCTCTTTGTTCTAATGGAATTTTAAATTTAGACTTTGATTTGGTCTAATTTGAAACGACAACCAGTAGAAGCTTACGAAGATATACAGGCGCTGGTCCTGGTAAAAGAACAGATTCTAGAGGAACCTTTCTGACTTTAATGACTGGATCAAAAGAAATTGGTTCTGTACGTTTACGAGAACCAGTTAGAAGCCTTGAGGAAATAAATAACTGATCAAACGGACATGCTGACAGGCGTGTCTTTATTTTTTTGAATTTTTAAAGGATACAATGAAATAATGCAGAAAGAAGTATAATAAACTAAATCTTGGGAGGGAATAAAAATAAAAGACGCATGGTTTACTATTCAAAAGATCGATCCTCTAACTTTTGCAATAAGTGAATACGGCCATTGGGAGAAAGTCCATTCTTTTTTGCTGCTCGGCACCCATTCGGCCGCTCTAATCGATACTGGGCTGGGCATCGATAATATTAAAAGGGTCACTGATCAGCTGACAAGTCTGCCAATTAAGGTGCTTACGACTCATGTGCACTGGGATCATATAGGCAGCCATGGTCAATTTACCGACATTTATGTGCACGAAGGAGATTTAAACTGGCTGAAGCACGGTATTAAAGGATTGTCTATCAGCCAAATAAGAAAAGACATAAGCAGAGATATTACTTCGCTTGTACCTGAAACGTTCAATCCCGACACTTATAAGCCTTTTCAAGGAGAACCAGCAGGATTGCTGGAAGACAGAGAAGAAATCGATCTTGGGAACAGACAATTAATGGTCTATCATACACCCGGCCATTCACCCGGCCATATATGTGTGTTTGACAAGACAAACGGCTATTTATTTACTGGAGATCTTCTTTATGACCAGGCGCCAGTTTACGCTTTTTATCCCTCAACTGACCCTGAGGCCTTAACCGCGTCGTTAGAAAAAATAGCTGGTTTACGTGGAGTGAGACAGGTGTTTGGGTCACATCATACGTTAGGGCTTTCTCCGGAAATTTTGGAAGAAGTAAAAAAAGCCTGTACATATTTAAGAGAAAACGACCTCGCAAAATTCGGTACAGGCATTCATCAGTTTAACGGGTTCAGTGTGCAATTCTAGAAAGAACTTGAAAAGTTGAAAAGGAGGCCCTGCATATGCGATTGCCTGATTGTTTATTTTGCGGTCGTTCGTTCAGATATAAAGAACTTCTTTTGTTTATGAGATCAGCAAAGAAGTGCCCACGGTGTGAAAATAGCCAGTATATATCTCCTGACAGCAGACTGAAAGGAGCATTATACAGTTTCTTTTTTGTTGTTTTATTCACACTTGGAGCTTTTTTTATTAACGCCAGCCCGTCTTTATACTTTATTTCAGGCTTGGTTATTTTAATTGGCGCTATTGCTGCAAGTCCTTTATTAATTAGATTTACTCGTAAAGAAGAACCTTTATTTTAGGCGGCTGGGTTTAATTTAACTGCCAGTCAAAATTTTACAGGAAAGAGGGAGAGGTAAATGCCTTACGTTAATATTAAAGTGACAAAAGAAAACGGTGGTCTGACCAAAGAAGAAAAAGAAACGTTGGTGAAAGGTGCGACATCTCTACTGCAGGAAACACTCGGTAAAAATCCGGCTTCCACCGTAGTAATTATTGATGAAGTAGACACCGATAATTACGGTTTAGGAGGGGAACTGATCACTGAACGGAGAAAGCGCGGACAGTAAAATAGTTGAAGTAAAAAACTGCTACCATGCAGTTTTTTCTCATTCATAATAAACTCATTAAAATATGCTACACTTTGGTTACACAATTTTCCAATAAAGTGAGGGAAGATCTCAATGAATGAGAGTACAATTAAAGAACTTAAATCTAAAGAAGAGATTTTGCAAGCTTACCCAGTTATGAGGCAGCTGCGTTCCCATCTTGATGAACAGGAATATCAGCAGTTAGTGGAAGAAGCGCAGAAACACGAAGGATATACTATGTATGCCATATTTGATGAAAAGGAGCTTGCAGGTGTTATTGGGTTCCAGCCGATGATAACGCTGTACTATGGCCGGTTTATTTGGGTTTGTGACCTGGTCACAGATCAAAATAAACGGTCTAAAGGTTTTGGAGAAAGTTTGCTTACATATGTGCATAAATGGGCAAAAGAAAACGGTTATGCCCATGTCGCTTTATCTTCAGGGCTCCAACGGTTTGAAGCCCATAGCTTTTATGAAGAAAAAATGGGTTATGACAAAGCCAGTTATGTATTTAAAAAAAGCTTATAATTGGTGGCATAAAAAAACAGCGTGTTATTAAAACACGCTGAGCTCTGAATTAATTACCTTCTTTTTTAGCAAGTTTCACGAGAGTATGGGCCATTTTATGCTTTTCGTCATCATCACTGACTTTCCACATTTCCTGAAGAAGCTTTTCTTCAGTATTTTTAGGCTCTTCATGGTTTTTAAGGTACTCAGCGACTCGTTCTGCTCCTTTAGCCAGCTGTTCTTCACTTAAACCAAGCTTTTCGCCTTTTTGGATCTTGTCGTTTAGATAATTTTGAAACTCGTCGAAACTATCTAAAATTTCCTGTTTCTTATCTGGAGACATATTCTCCAGTTTTTCTTCAGCTTGTCGTTTTGGATCTGCCACAATAAATCCCTCCTAGTAAGTTATATTTTGGCAGTTCCCCCTATTTAAACTATATAAACCATTATTATGAAACTTGTTTAAGTTTTATATAATAAATATTTAAATAAGTTGTACAACGGGCAGTAAAAAGAGCAGTTTTTCATTTTTTAGACAGGGAAATCGATACATGCTCGGTGAGAGGCATAAAATAAAGGGGATAGCGATAGAGAGAGTTTGCGAACGAGAAGAAAATCAGCCTGTCCTCTAACATTCTATTTCCGGTGAGTATAAATTAAAACATTCGCTGGATCACGGATTTCTGTGCTGTAGTATGTCGTGCAAAACTTCTCTAATTTACTTAAAACAAAGGGATGCTTTAAAAAGATTCGAGTACCGGTTTAATATTACCGCTACACATGCTTCTTTTGTTAAGAAGCAGAAGAAAGGAACGGTGGAATTTCCAAGATGTACAAGAATATATTCAGAGGAGCTGCAATTGGAATTACAGAAACAGTGCCTGGAGTGAGCGGCAGCACAGTTGCTATGATCTTAGGAATATACGGCCAATTAATATATTCCTTAAGCAGTTTAACAACTGATAAGAGGAATGAGCAGTTGCCGTTTTTATTAACCTTCGGAATAGGCATGCTTTTTGGATTTGCAGTCTCTCTTTATCTCATTGATTATTTATTAAGCACCTACCGCACGCCGACATTATTGTTTTTTGCAGGCATTATCACAGGATTTCTGCCTTTTCTATGTAAGGAAGCTGTTAGCAAGTCTCATACTTATTTTCAAAAAACACATTATTTTATTATTATATTTTTTTTCCTACTAGTAGCCGGCGGGCAGTTTTTCGGCGGTGGTATTGAGATGAATACCACTGACTTATCGGTCGGAAATTACTTATTTTTAGTGCTTGCAGGCACGGTGGCAAGCACGGCTCTTGTTCTGCCTGGTATCAGCGGAGCTCTTATCATGACTATTTTGGGTGTTTATGAAGTGGCAACTGCCTCTGTTCTTACCTTGCATCTTCCTGTCATTTTGCCGATATTATCAGGGTTGATCCTCGGTGTTTTATTTACAAGCAGACTAGTCAGGTTTCTTTTGGAGAAGTATACCATGGAAACATACTCCGCTATGATCGGCTTAGTTGCCGGTTCTATAATTGCTGTTTTTCATAATGCTGGCGGGCTTATGGAAGCTCAAGTTTTAATAGTTTCCTTACTAACATTTACGGCAGGACTTCTTTTAGTATCTATATTAAAAAAAGTACAAAATGCCGGTTGAAGAGTTAGGTCTTCGTATTATTTATAATAATATTATGTAAAGTGCTCGGCAACTTTTTATAAGAGTAAAACAGCCGGGTGGTAAAACCTAATCCCAATAAGCTTGTTAATTATAATTATTCAAATAAGCTGATTGAATGGGTAAAATCGCTGATTGAAAAGAATTTTCGCCGATTGAATCTTATTTTCGCTGATAGAAGGTGAAATATCGCTGATAGAAGTGAAGTTCGAACTAATAGAAAGATTATTAGTCCTTATAAATCACATATGTGAGCATACAAACGTGTTCTTTAGCTTACATGACACAAACCATGATATAAAACGGCATGCAGAGAGAAGAAACTCACATCATCACATGCCATTTTAACTGTAAATCGATAAATTACTGGACACGGGGATTAATTAGGAGGTAAAAATGCCGCACGATTTGAAAAGTCAGCTGAAAGAGTTAGAGGAAAGCCATATAAGTCTTGAGGTTCGCAGAAGTTCGGAGAAACTGGCTGCCCTGCTTGCGGATGATTTCTTGGAAATAAGCAGCTCAGGATATAAATACGGGAAGAAAGAATTTCTCGAAACAGGAGTGGTTTTAACAGAAATGACGCTGTATAATTATGAAATTTATCCTCTCGCATCGAATATTGTATTATCAACTTATTTTATTCGTGATAAAACGAGGGACAAAAATACAATGCGCAGTTCCATATGGAAACTTACTAATGGAGAGTGGCAGTTATCTTTTCATCAAGGAACAGTGACTCCCCTTGAGTCTAAGGACTTTATAGGAAATGGTAATTAATGAAAAGGAACAGCGGGTGCTTCGGCAGTCGTTGTTTTTTTATTGTATAGGTCTAATTATTACAGTTTAACGGGCGCCCATTATTCTACAAAATATTCTGAAAACAAATGGTAAGTTTTAATAGAGAACGCTTTGTTAAGTTCTTAACCGTTATAAAAGGAGGGTAGGCAGGTACTTATATTTTTTCAACTAAAAAGGAGGCCAACCATTTGAAAAAAACATCGTTACTTAGCGGACTTAGCAGTCTGGTAATTCTCTTGTCATTAGTTTCACCTTCAACTACTTCTGCAGAGCCAGGTGACTTGCCTTTAAACGGATTGATTCCTGAAACAGCTGATGAAACTACTTTTATAGAGCTTGAGGAAGGGAAAACGTCTCCTGTCTATTCTACCTCTGATGCCATAGTGGAGAACCTGTTAGTAGAAACGACAATAGATAGTGATAATACAGGTGAACGTGATCTGGTTTCAATTAAAGTGATGAGGCCGAACACAGAACCAGGAGTTAAAGTACCTGTTATTTATGAGATGAGTCCTTATCGAGCCGGTTTAAGGCCGCTCCATTTTTTTGACGTAGATGTGGATCTTCAACCAGTGCCTCATCCGGGGAATGGATACGGCCGTGGAAATACCGGCGGCAAACCTTTCACCTCTGGACAAGTTACCGGCCAACTGGCAAATTATTATGTCCCGCGTGGATATGCAGTCATTTTAGGAGAAGGAATTGGGAGCGGCCGCTCGACAGGCTGTGCAACTTCAGGAGACAAATATGAAACATTAGGAACGGTGGCAGTTATAGAATGGCTAAATGGAAAGGCAAGAGCATTCAATACGGACGGGGAAGAAGTTTTCGCTGACTGGTCAACTGGAAATGTGGGAATGACCGGAGCTTCTTATAATGGAACCCTTGCTACCGCGGCTGCTACGACTGGAGTGGAAGGTTTGAGAACGATCGTGCCGGTTGTGGCTATTAGTAACTGGTATGACTACTTCCGTGCTAACGGAGCTGTTGTTGCACCAGGCGGTTTTCAAGGAGAGGATGCCAGTGTGTTAGCTGACGCAGTGACAACCAGGGCCAATGGGGAAATTTGTGATCCCTTACTTGAAAAAATGGTGGAAGATGAAGACCGTATAACAGGGGATTATAACGATTTTTGGGATGAACGAAATTACTTAAACGATATTAAAAACATAGAAGCAAGTGTGTTCCTTGTGCATGGGCTAAACGACAGAAATGTAAGGACAAAACAATTTTCCCAGCTGTGGGAAGCGATAGGGCAGTACGATATTCCGCGCAAAATGTGGCTGCATCAAGGTGGGCACAGAGGGGCCGGTTCAGCGAACAACTGGCAGGAAACCCAGCATAAATGGTATGATTACTGGCTATACGGATTAGAAAACGACATTATGGAAGAGCCAAAAGTAGATGTTGAAAGAGAAGATCGGTCGTGGCATAAACAGGAACACTGGCCACATGCAGACGTCAAATCGACCAATTTTTATTTCCAGCCGGAAGATGAAGGAACAGGTTCTCTGGAAGTATCACCGGTCCGTCATCTTCCAAAAGTAAAACAGACTTTTACAGATGCGCCCCGGGCAAACCCAATCAGTCTGATTTCCGAGCCGGACGACGTGCAGGAGAATAGGGTGGCGTACACAACAGACCAGTTAGCAGAACCGGTCCACATGAGCGGAGCCCCTGAAATAAAGGTAAGGGCCAGTTTAAACAGTGAAGTCTCAAACTTATCTGCTTTTCTGGTAGATTATAAAAAGGACGGGACACACACTGTGGTGACACGCGGATGGATGGATGCCCAGAACATTCACGGGGAAGAGCGTTCCATCAGCTTAGTTCCTGGCAGGGATTACACCTTTGAATGGGATATGCAGCCGCACGATTATGTCTTTAATGAAGGATCTCGTATTGGTGTGGTAGTAATGGCGAGTGACCGCGACCATACGCTTCGGCCATTGTCAGAAATAGAAGTATCTCTATTACCAACAAAAAGTAACCTGACCCTTCCGATTATTAACGGAAAGGATGCCATTAAGTAAATACAAGAACTAAAAAGAGACTAGGCAAAGCTTAGTCTCTTTTTAGTATGAACTAGGTACAGCTGCCTTCTATACTTTTCTGGCAAGGATCGTCTGGCGGCCTTCATGCTCATTTTCTTCATAAAAAAGAATGTGCCAGTTTTTAAATTCAGACAGCAGTTCTCCCGGCTGTAGCTTATAGTTATCAGAAACTTTGCTGTTGCCAGCAGGGGAGACATAGTACGTCTCTATAAAAATAAAGCCATTCTTTTTAATAATTGATTTTATATAAGGAAAAATCAGACGGTCAAGATAATAAGTAATAACTGCCAAGTCAGCTGAATTTTCCTCCATGTCAGATTGTTTCAAGTTAGTCAGGTCCCTTGTAAAGGCGTCAATTGCCAGATTTTCCTTATCAGCCAGTTCTTTCACATGACTTACTGCCACATCAGAAATATCCACTGCGCTAACCTTATAATTTAACTTGGCAAGGAATACACTGTTTGCCCCTAGCCCGCAAGCAAGGTCGACTGCTGTACCTCCAGTAAAATAAGGGGCCAGTTTTATTAATCGCGGATTAGGTTCTTTCTGTTTTTGCTGCTCTATTCTATCGGCATGCTTACTGTTCCATTTCTTTTTTGAATCCAATGGTCTGTTTTCCTCCAAAAATGTTATGAATTACTTCTCTTTAATTAACTCTATCATAAGTTTTCCAGGGATAAACATAAAGAAGGAGAAAAACAGAGGGAGGCTTTTCTAACTTGGGGAAACAGCAGATTAACTAGGCTAATCTTACTAAACAAGATAAACGGCAGCACTTAAATAGTGAAAAGAAAACGTGAAGGAAGAGTATTTCTGGGAAAAAACAAACCATTTCAGGTATTTGTCAAACAGATAGCCATTACGGTCATAACTTGCCAGAAAAATATAAACTTTGCTGATTAACATATCCATTTGCTCCCACTCCCTTTTACTGGGTAGTGTGCACAAATTTTGGAAATTTATGTGGGGTTTCTAAAATTTTTTTATTGGGGGACTTTAAACGAAAGATTTTGAACTTTATTTTGCTGGGATTTTACCCGTGTACTATAAGACAGGAAGCTCAGCCTCGATAGTACTCGGCCAATATTAATCCGAATGTAAATACCATTCCTGACTAAGCCATAGAGAGATAAAGATGATAAACTGAAAATAATAAACTTTTTAGATAAGTGCGGGGGAGGGACTCTGGAGTGGAAGTGAATTTTGGGAACGTAGCCCATCATTATGCCAAGTACAGAAATGATTTACCTGATGAACTATTTGCCAGTTTTAAAGTCAGAGACATAACTTTTCAAGATAAAAAAGTAGCTGATTTAGGGTCAGGAACAGGCATCTTAAGCCGGGCACTTTTCAAAGAGGGGGCCACGGTAACCGGCATCGAACCCTCGAAAGAGTTAATTCAAAAAGCTGAAGAAATTGATATAAATGAAGAGATGACAATTAAGTATGTGAATACGGGTGCTGAAAATGCAAACCTGGATTCCAATGCATATGATTACGTAACTGTTTTAAGAGCATGGCACTGGTTCGACAGAGAAAAAGCGCTTGAAGTGATAAATCAAATATTAAAACGAAATGGAAAATTAATCGTGATGGATTCAGGGTTCATTTCTCAAGTGTCACTAATAATCGATACACTGGATATGATTAAAGCTTATATGCCTGATGGCAAATTGAAAGCTGCCGGATCAAAGGCAAGTTCAACACAAAGAATAAATGGTTTTCCTGTTGAATGGTTTAAAGAGTGGGAAGATTACGGGCTGGACTTAAATGACACCTATAAATTCAATTATATGGTGTCATTTTCCAACGAGGAATGGACAGGAAGAGTCGGATCTCTTTCATGGCTGTCCCAAATACAGGAAGCTGACCGCCGGAAACTGCTGGAGCAACTATATAATCATCTGAATAAAAAGTTTACCGACACTCAGCATGATATCGAACATGCATGCACCGTTGCCATTTTAACTAAACGGTAGAGCGGACAGGAGGGATAATATTGGGATTGGAAACGCTGAATGACACAATTTTAAAGTGCAACAAATGTCCGAGACTGAGAGAGTGGTGCTTCCAACAGGAAGGATCAAAGAAAAAGTTCGAGAATGAGACTTACTGGAAACTTCCATTACCGGGGTTCGGCGATCGAGACGCCAGGGTCTTAATAACAGGTCTTGCTCCTGCAGCGCACGGAGGAAACAGGACAGGCAGGGTATTTACAGGAGATACGTCTGGTGAGTATTTATTTTCAGCTCTTTACCGGCACGGATTTTCCAATCGTAAAGACTCTTTATACAGGAATGATGGTCTTACCTTAACAGACGTTTATATAACAAACGTGGTCAAGTGCGCTCCGCCCAAAAACAGGCCTGATGCTTCAGAATTTCATACTTGCAGCCCTTTCCTGATAGAAGAAATGAGGCAGTTGAAACAGGTTAAAGTCATTCTTGCTCTCGGTGGACAGGCTTTTGATAAAACAAGACGGGTTTTAAAAGATATGGGGGCGGACGTGGGAGGATCTGCATTCGGCCATGGCGTCACATACAATCTGGGGCCGGGCTTTCCCATTCTTGCAGGTTCTTATCATCCTTCTTTATATAATATTAATACCCGGCGTGTAACACCTGCTATGCTGGACGATGTCTTCGAATCTATTAAAAAGTATTTATGCTGAATTTTTAAGCGTATAAACCTGACCCTGTGCGGCTTATCTCGCAGGGTCTTTTTTTATGATGAAAACTCATGTGTTTTGGAAATACAATGATTGACAGATGATGCCGTTCCCTATAAAATACAATGTAATTCTTTATAGTTTTAGTTTAGCAGAGTAGCAGAGTGAGATTAGAAAAAATGAGATTAGCTGAGGAGAGTGAGTATAATGAATGAAGTAAAAGCACAAGCGGGTTATTTTGGTGAATTTGGGGGAAGTTTTGTCCCGCCCGAACTGCAGGAAGTTCTGGATATGCTTGCAGAACAGTTTGAGAAATATAAGAATGATCCGGAGTTTAATGAAGATTTCAAATATTATTTGCGGGAATTCGTTGGAAGAGAAAACCCGTTGACGTTTGCTAAAAATTTAACTGAAGAATTTAACGGAGCAAAAATCTACCTTAAACGGGAAGATTTAAACCATACAGGCGCGCACAAAATTAATAACGTGATTGGCCAGATTCTTCTGGCAAAACGGATGGGGGCGCACCGAATTATTGCTGAAACAGGCGCCGGGCAGCATGGCGTGGCGACTGCTACAGCATGCGCTACGTTTGGAATGGACTGCACGATCTACATGGGTAAACTGGATACCGAAAGGCAGGCATTAAATGTTTTCCGTATGGAGCTGTTAGGTGCTAAAGTAGTGGCTGTTGATAAAGGCCAGGGAAGACTGAAAGATGCCGTGGATGCAGCACTCCAGGATTTAGTGGAAAATTATGAATCGACGTTTTACCTGCTTGGTTCAGCCGTCGGACCTCACCCGTTCCCATCGATGGTTAAACACTTCCAGTCAGTTATCAGTGAAGAATCAAAGCGCCAGATTCTTGAAAAGGAAGGCAAGCTGCCAGGCGCGGTAATTGCTGTGACCGGTGGTGGCAGCAATGCGATTGGAGCGTTTGCCCATTACATTGACGAACCATCTGTCAGGCTCGTCGGTGTGGAGCCTGAAGAGGCGGCCACGTTGTCAAAAGGGACACCGGCAGTCCTCCATGGATTTAAGTGCCTTGTGCTGCAGGATGAAAACGGAAATCCTGAACCGACTTACTCTATCGCTGCCGGGCTGGATTATCCGGGGATCGGCCCCGAACACAGCCACTTGAAAACAAGCGGCAGGGCGGAGTACTATACGGTATCTAAGGAAGAAGTTCTTGAAGCTTTCCAGCTTTTATCAAAAAAGGAAGGAATTATTCCAGCTTTGGAAAGTGCCCACGCTGTAGCGTTAGCTAAGAAACTGGCTCCTGAATTTTCAAAAGACGAAAATATCATTATTAATATCTCAGGCCGCGGCGACAAAGACGTCCAGCAGGCGTATGAGATGTTTAACAAACAGTCATAAAAGTTGGTGCTGCTCATGTGGCACCTACACATGTATAAGGAAGAAACAACGAGTAAAATGCCGCATACGGCAGATTAAAAGACAACAAACAAACCCGCCAGGTCACACTGGCGGGTTTGTTTACTGCTTACCGAACATACGGCTCCAAATATTTCGCTCATATTCCCATAGTTTCAGGTCCTTTTTTTTGTTTAGAAAGTCGATCACTCTGTCACCATGTTTTGGAAATGACAGGTCAGCTTTTTCATCAAGGAGGACACGAACACGCATGATGCCTTTATTAACCATGACGTTCTCACAATCTTCCCATAAGAACTTCTCCATAAGGCTTACATCCCTGTCTTCAATGACTTCCAGAATGAATAAATTCTCTTCACAAAAACCAGCGTAAAAGGACCCGCTTTTTATCTTGCCGATTTTTACGGGCACAATCATTTGCACCTTCGTATCTTCGCTTTGAAACCAATCTCTCACAAGTCGTTCATGATCTGATGTCTGTTTCTTTTGATTATCCATTTTTTCACCACCAGCTGGATTACGTATGATAACATAACGTTAACAAAAATTCCCTGTATTTTAAACTTAATTAACGGCGGGGGGCTTGCACCTTGGTAATTGAGGTTGGAATAATCATTATTGTTTCAGCTGTTTTCTTATCTTGGAATATCAAACGTTTATTACGAAAATATTACCATATTGAAAGGAAAAAATCTTTCTTTATCGAATACGTTAATCTGAGCCACAAAATCGCTATATGAACTATAAAAACCGTATTTTTCATCTTGCAGGCTGTCATTTCTTATATGGTCACTTTTCACTTACTGCTATTTTGTATTATTTTTGTCTCTACTGGGTTCATCCTGCTTACATTCATTGTTCAAAGCTATTTTGAATGACGTATTTTTCCCAGCCGCAAACGTCACTTCTTAACTTGACTGACTTTTAATTTTTCTGAGATATTATTCTTCCAGTTTGCCAGTTTCTCATTCAATCAGGCACTAGTCAGCTTAAATTCAATAAGCCTCTTTGATAATCTAAAGGTTAAATAATCGTTAATCGTGAAATAGTAGGATAGACAGGACTTAAGGAGGCGGTTGAATGAGTAAAGATTACAAAGCAATCATTTCTATTGTTGATAACAACTTGACTGAAACTATACTTGAAAAGATTGAAGAGGAGCACGGAATAACCAAAAGTACGGTTATTTTGGCCAGGGGAAGAAGTGATAAAGACGGCGAATTTTTCGGTTTAAAAGTTGAACCGGAAAGAGAATGTGTGATGACTCTTGTAAAAGAGGAATCTTCCAAGCAAGTCATTGAGACGATCGAGACTTACGGGAAGTTAAAAGAGCCGGGGCAGGGTATAGTATTTTCACTATCGTTAGAGCATGTAGGCGGTTTACTGCCTGCTCATATGGAATAATAAATAAGAGGGTGCTTTCAAATTTGAAGGCACCTTTTTCAAATCATTGTTTTACATAATAATTTCAAATACAAGTATAGGCACTAATTTATTATCGATAATGTAAGGTGTGTTATAATAGTTGCAGATAATGGAAGGTTGTTCCACATAGTGAAAGTTATTTATAGTCATTTTGAAAGGCGTGGTAGAAAGCAGGATGTTCGGAGACATATTATATACAGATTATTTTGTACTTATAGTTGCACTTTTCCTTATAATAGGGGTATTCACTACGAAGTTCTCTACAAGGCTGGGCGTGCCTGCACTCATTCTGTTTATAATCCTTGGAATGATTGCCGGAAGTGACGGCCTGGGGCTTATTTATTTCGATAACCCTTCTTACGCTCAATTAATAGGAATTTTTGCTTTGGTTGTTATACTTTTTGAAGGGGGACTGTCTACTAAATGGACGACGATTAAACCGGTGGCTGTTCCTGCTATTCTATTAGCTACTGTGGGGGTACTGGTCACCACCAGTATTGTCGCTATCGGTGCGACGTTTATCCTTGGAGTCACCTGGTTAGAAGGACTGTTGTTCGGGGCAATAGTCGGGTCTACAGATGCGGCCGCTGTTTTTGCAGCGTTAAAGGAAAAAAATATTAAAGCCCGTCTTGGAGCTACGCTTGAAGCCGAATCTGGAACAAATGACCCTATGGCAATGTTTTTAACCCTCGCTTTTATAGAGTTAATTCTATCCGATGAGACCGGTATTGGCAACACGATTGGGTCATTTTTTCTTCAAATGGGATTCGGTATAATATTCGGGATGGCCTTAGGCTGGCTCGCTTCTAAAATTATTAACCGTATTAACCTCGATTCCGGCGGCCTTTATCCAATAATCGCCATGGGTTTTGCGCTTCTTACATACAGTGTGACCGCCAGCCTGGGCGGCAGCGGGCTGCTGGCTGTGTATGTCGCTGCTTTGATTATCGGTAACTCAGATTTAACATACAGGCATACTATTTTCAGGTTTAATGAAGGCTTCGCCTGGATGATGCAAATATTAATGTTTATTATTCTGGGGCTTCTTGTGTTTCCAGGACAATTATTTGCTGGCGAAATTATTCTTCACGGGCTGCTTTTATCTTTCATTTTAATGCTCATTGCAAGACCTGTAGCAGTATTGATTTCCACCCTGGGATTTAACTATTCCTGGCAGGAAAAAACGTTGCTCTCCTGGGCTGGTCTCCGGGGGGCTGTACCAATTGTTTTAGCCACTTTCCCAATGATTGCAGGGCTTGAGAATGCTCAGTTGTTTTTTAACGTCGTGTTTTTCGTCGTGCTGACTTCCGCGTTAATACAAGGCGCAACGATTTCTCCTTTTGCCCAAAAATTAGGCTTAACAGGTCCGAAAAAAGTTGTTCCTTTGCATTCGTTAGAGCTCGTATCAATCGGACAGGCCAACGCCGAGATTATCGAGTATACGGTTAATGAAGAAACAAGAATTGTCGGAAAAACACTGGCTGAAATTGAATTTCCTGACGATGTCTTAATCAATGCTATCATCCGTAAGGGTGAATTAGTTACTCCGTATGGTGAGACTGAGATTAAAGATAAGGATATCCTTTATATTCTTGTATCCCGGTCAAGTAAAAAAGATCTCAAAAAAATGCTTGGAGAGCGCAAAAATATCCCCGATGATTAAGAAAATTAAATGTAATCCTGACTGGAGGTTTCTTTATAATTTAGAAACCTCCTTTTTATATCATCAATTTCAAAAAAATGGATTTATATTGAAATTAAGGAAGGAGCATATATATGGAAAGTCCGAAGCATATCGTCTCTGCAGCAGCCGTTGTATTAAATGAGGAAGGGCATCTCTTATTGATTAAAGGGCCTAAAAGAGGCTGGGAAATGCCCGGCGGCCAGGTTGAAGAAGGAGAATCAGCCATGGACGCAGCAGTGAGAGAAACGAAAGAAGAAAGCGGCATCGATATAGAAATTATTAAATTCTGCGGTGTTTTTCAGAACAAAGGAGATAAAATTTGTAATTTACTCTTTCTCGGAAAGCCGCTCGGCGGGGAACTAACCGTTACACCTGAAAGTTTGGAGACAGGTTTTTATCCACTGCCGGAAGCTTTGGAACGGGTCACTTGGACTAATTTCAAAGAAAGAATTAATTTATGTTTAAACGAAGACCGACATCCCTTTTTTGTAGATTTTTAGAAAACCTAAGCATAAACTTTGAAATCGACAGGAGGGCATTATGAGTTATAAATGGCTTGACTGGGCAAAAAGAATCCAATCTGTTTCACAAGCGGGACTTGCTTTTTCTAAAGATAAATATGACATTGAACGCTACAAAGAGCTGCAGACTGTCAGTGCTGAAATTATGGCAGAATATACTGATTTAGAGGCTGAAAAAATCATCGGGCTATTTAATAAGGAGTCAGGTTACCAGACGCCTAAAATAGACGTGCGCGGTGCAGTTTTTAGAAATAATAAGATTCTTTTAGTGCATGAAAAAATGGATAATAAGTGGTCCTTGCCTGGAGGGTTTTGTGAGGTAGGGCTTTCGCCAGCTGAAAATATTATAAAGGAAGTAAAAGAAGAAGCAGGATTCGATGTGAATGCAGCCAGGTTGCTGGCATTACTGGATATGAATAAGCATCCGCATCCCCCTCAGCCTTACCATTATTACAAAATATTTATCCTCTGTGAGCTGGCGGGAGGCAAAGCGGCTGCAGGCCTGGAAACTAAAAATGTTAAATTCTTCAGGGAAGACAAGCTGCCGGACTTATCTCAGGCCAGAAATACGGAAGGGCAAATCAGTATGCTGTTTGATTTTTTGAAAAAACCTGAAAAGCAGACGATTGTCGATTAGAAAATTAGAGGAGGAACCCCGATGGCTTATTTTAAAACAGAAAGATTAGTTTTGAGGCCCCTTCAGCTCAAAGATGCTGAGCGAGTGGAAGAGCTGGCAAAGGATTATGATGTGGCGAAAACAACATTGAATATTCCTCACCCTTATCCTGCAGGGGGAGCTAAAGAATATATCCAACGGGTAACCGAGGCAGAAAAAAATGGAGAAATTGTATGCCTGGCAATTACACAAAAAGAAAACGAAACGTTTCTAGGGATAATCAATATAAAAGAAGATGTGAAACACCATCGTGGAGAACTGGGTTACTGGATCGGAAAACCTTATTGGGGACAGGGTTACTGCACTGAAGCAGTAAAAGCGCTTATTCCGTTCAGTTTTGAGGAATTGAAGTTAAACAAATTATTTGCGACAGCCTTTACAGCTAACCAGGGTTCATGGAAAGTGATGGAGAAAAGTGGTTTAAAGTATGAAGGGACATTAAAACAGCATGTTCACCGATCAGGCCGTTATTTTGATTTAGCTTATTACGGATTAATTAGAGAAGATTACTTAAAAGAACGGTAAGAAAATGGAGCGAGTATGCTTTTAGGGATTCAGTGGAAAGAGAGGGTTGATATGATCCGATCGGATCAGTGTAGCTGCTGGGATATACGGTCCACTCAATGTGTCGGATGATCGAGTGAATGGGTCAAAAAAGGGGTTTGGGGTTCACTCATGACGTGAATGGTCAAGCGAGCGGCTGATATAACAGATATATGGTCCTCTCAACATGCAGATAGTCGAGTGAGCGGACGATAAAACGACTATATAGCCTGCTCATCGAGCCGAAAATTAAATGAGCGGCTCATAATACTTAAATAACTTTTCAAAGGCTGCATCTCCTGGCGAACAGATTATAAAATGCCTGCTCCACCCACCAGATCAGCGTCATCACTGCTCCCGTTCACGTATGAAACGCCGCCGGTGGAACCACTGCCACCTCCGCAAAACCCAATCACCCATCACGAATCCTCTAAAACCATAATAAAGAGCTGGCTTCAAAAGTTTCCCTTTTGAGCCAGCTCTTTCTCACAATCGTTAAGCTTTAACTTGAATTGCTTTCTCCTGCTTATCGTTTACTTCCCCGATCACCGCTGTGGCTGTGTGGCCTTTACTTTTCATCTTCTGAACATAATCATCTGCTTCTTCTGCCGGCAGGCTGACCAGCAGTCCGCCGCTTGTAATTGAATCGCAAAGAATCAGCTGGTCATGCTTTTTAATTTTTTTCTCATAGGAAACGTTCTCAGATAACCAGCTGTGATTATCACGGGCACCGCCTGGGATGACGCCCGCTTTGGCATGTTTTACTGTCCCGTCAATTAAGGGAATAGCTGAATAGTGGAAAGTCAATGTCACATCGCTTCCGCAAGCCATTTCATACCCGTGGCCGAGAAGCCCAAAGCCGGTCACATCAGTCACCGCGTTCGGGTGGTAATCAGCCAGTGTTTCTGCAGCTGTTTTATTCAGTGCAGCCATTGTGCTCGTGGCTTCATCTTCTTCCTGTTCGGAAGCTTTTCCGAATTTAACAGCCGTGGTGAGAATTCCTACACCAAGCGGTTTAGTCAGGACTAATTTATCCCCCGGTTTGGCCCCCACGTTTTTGAACACTTTGTCAGGGTGGACGGTGCCTGTGCAGCTTAAGCCGTACTTAGGCTCCTGGTCGTCTATGGTGTGTCCCCCTGCAATGACGGCACCAGCTTCTTTCACTTTATCGGCGCCGCCTTTTAAAATAGCCGCGAAAACTTCGGCAGGCAGTTTCTTAATTGGAAAGCCCGCAATATTAAGAGCGGTTTTAGGCGTGCCGCCCATGGCATATACATCGCTTAGGGCGTTGGCCGCAGCGATTTGCCCGAACATATAAGGGTCATCTACGATCGGAGTAAAGTAATCCACTGTCTGTACGATAGCAAGATCTTCTGTTAATTGATAGACGCCGCCGTCGTCTGATGTGTCAAGCCCGACGAGCAGCTGTTCGTTATCGTCTGATGAGGGCAGATGGCACAAAACTTGCGCCAGGTCACTAGGACCGATTTTGCATCCTCAACCAGCTTTTTTAGTCATTTGAGTCAGTCGTTTATTTGATTGGAACGGTTTTTTAAACATCCTGTTATCGCACCTCCTTTACTAACGTCCATTATAACTGTTTTCTTTGACCTTGGACAAATGATCTTTTACAATATAATGTAGTTAAAAAAAATTCACATAATATTCACAAAAGGGGTTTTTGAAATGAAGCTAAAAGTAACAGTTGAATTTTGCATGCAGTGAAACTATGCGCCTAAAGCTGCGAGTTTCGCAGAAGATGTTTTTGAAGATATGCGGCACAATGTGGAAGAGATGGCCCTTATTCCAAGCTCTGGCGGTGTATTTGAAATATATGCGAATGGCCAAAAGATTTTTTCTAAGTTTGACACTGATCAGTTCCCGGATCATAAAGAAGTCATTAACCAGCTTGAATCAATGATAAATTACGGATGATTCAGTTCTGTGACACCGCCCATGAGCGGTGTTTTTTGGCTCCGAGCCTGTCTCCGAAGCCTGAAATATTCCTGTTTGCAATGAAGAAGCTGCCGTCCCCTATGTAAGCGCAGCCATATTTATTCATTTTTTGTTTTAATCTATCCGTTGTTTTTGTATAATAATGACGAGGGACCGAAGTTAAGTTTGTACTGAAAGGGGAGAGGGAACTGTGTTGAAATTGTTTATGAAATGGCTTGGAATCGGCATAGGTATCGGAGTAGCTATTTACGCTGCCGGTTTTGCAAAGGATTACAAAGAGCAGCAGGAAATTGCACGTGAAAGAGATCGATTCGGTACAGGTGAATAAAACTGTTTCTACATAAGGCTTCCAGGCCCTGTGGAAAATGGAAAAGGTGGTCTATTCAGACCACCTTTTTATAAAGTGAACGTTCTGGGGCAAAGTAGATGTTTATCTTTTGTAAACACCTCATTTTTACGTTTAATACGAGCCTTGCCGATGCTGTTGCTTTTATAAGTTATACAAGCGAACCACCCCTCAAGACAATCAAACGAATCCCGCTTTCATTCACTTTCGTTGAAAAAGGCCAGTGACCTTCTTCACTAATTAGATTAACCACTGAAGGAAAGGGCTATAACTGGTAATATAATGAACTGAGGAGTTTTAATTATGAATCCATACCAACTGCTTCCGCCGGTCCATGAGGTGCTCGCCTCATCCGAAGCGCAAGAGCTGATAGACATATGGAAAGTTCCGGAAAAACTGTTTAAAGACTGGCTACAGGAGGAGGTCGATTACGAGAGGGAGCTCATTGCTGAAAAAAAGACGTCCAATGATAGCTTAACAAGGCCCCAGCTTACGTCTCAAATTTTAGAAAGACTTACACGGCGGTGCCGTGATTTTTCGCCGTATAACTTAAGGCATGTCGTGAATGCGACTGGAACAGTCCTCCATACGAACTTAGGACGGGCCCGCCTTAGTGAGCGTGCAGCAGCCCAGGTTGTGAAAAGCGCCACCCATTATTCCAATCTGGAATATGACTTGGAATCAGGACGAAGAGGATCACGGCATTCGATTATCCAGGATTTACTGGCTAAAGCCTCGGGGGCTGAAGCAGCCATGGTCGTTAATAACAACGCTGCTGCTGTATATTTTATTTTAAGGGCTTTTGCCGAGGGGGCTGAAGTGATTGTTTCGCGAGGTGAATTAGTCGAAATTGGCGGCTCTTTCAGAGTGTCTACTATAATGGAAGAAAGCGGAGCAAAGCTTGTCGAAGTGGGGACCACCAACAAAACACATCCTTCCGATTATGAAGAGGCCCTTTCAGATAAAACAGCTATGGTCATGAAAGTACATACGAGCAATTTTAAAACAGTCGGGTTTACTGAAGAAGTGCCTGTGAAAGAGCTGAAAGAGATTGTTTCTTCCTCATCATTAGAAGAGGCTCCTATCGTTTATGAAGATCTCGGCAGCGGGTCGCTGTATCCGTTTAAAAATAAAGGAATTGGCGATGAGCCTTTAGTAAAACAGGCCTTGAAAGACGGGGCTGATCTTATTTCATTCAGCGGGGACAAGCTGCTGGGCGGGCCCCAGGCCGGAGTGATCGCAGGGAGGAAGACACTGATCGATAAACTGAAAAAACATCCGCTGGCCCGGGTACTCCGAGTGGATAAAATGACGCTGGCCGCACTTGAAGCCACACTGTTTGATTATGTATACCGTGAAAACGAATTAAACGACAATCCGACAGTGAGAGATATTTTAAAATCCCGGGAACAAATTAGGGAAACGGCCCAATATACTTTCAACGAATTGCAAGGCAGCCTGCGTTCAGTCAGTCTGTCGGTTGAAGAAGAAACGTCTAAAGTAGGCGGGGGAACGATGCCTCTTGAAGAACTGCCGACATGCGGAATCGCCCTGACTAAAGAAGGAATGTCTGCAAATGCGTGTGAGCGCTTTTTCAGAAAAGGAGATATTCCTGTCATTTGCCGTGTGACTGAAGACCGGCTGTTTATTGATTTCCGGACACTGGATGAAGAGGATCTTTTAGTTGTTAAAAATAAAATACTCGCACTGGATAACGTCAATGGAGAAGGCTGACTCAGCCTTCTCCATTTGTTTGTGAGACCTGATTTTTCTTTTTAGTCTTATGGGAGCCTTTTAAAGGTGCAGGCTGTGTCGTATGGTTCTCGGCAGCTTTGGGGTTTGACCGTCTCTGTTTTTTAAATGTATTTTTCTCCATGTCATAGACCTCCTCCGAAAAGATGATAAGGATTGCTTTCTGTTTTTAGCATACTCACCCTCGCTTGAAACATACTATAGCTGAAGGTATTTTAAAAAAGGAGTTGGTTCCGTATGCCTTATGAAAAAAATAAACGGCAGGCTTTTGAAGCGGCTCAGCAGGCTTATGTCCACATGGAAGAATCCTTCAGCCAAATCGACCCCGGTTCCCCTGACTATGGGCACCAGACAAGGCTTGCCGAAGAGGAACTGAATAAAGCTTCCCAGATTATCAGCAAAGCTTATACCACAGCTTCTGAACATCAAAGACAGCAGCTTGACCTTTATTCACAAACACTCGAGCGGCTGAAACAGGATTTAATGCAATAACCGTCATTCATGTTTAATTGGCCTGACCATCTTGAGTCAGGCCTTTTGTTATGGTGCAGAAATGGAATCCTTTGAACCCCATCTGCCATGCTCATTTTTTAATAATTTCCAGCTATAACAATAACTCTGAAAAGAGCTCTGTCAATTTTTTTTAAGGGATATGATTTGACTGGTTAATGGGAAGGGCTTCATACTTATTGCTATAGTGAGAAAATGAAAATATGACAAATTTTCGAAAAAAGGTTTTAGACAATTATGAAAATGTGTTATATGATAGTACGTGAAGGAGGGAAATACATATGTCAAACGAAAATAAAGCATTGTATAATTCAAAGAAAACCTTTGAAGCAAATGGCGAAACGTATCATTATTACGACTTGAAAGCGATTGAAGATGCGGGAGTTGGAACCGTTGCCAATCTTCCATACTCCATTAAGGTGCTTCTTGAGTCCGTCCTGAGACAATATGACGGGCGTGTCATTAAAGAAGAACATGTGGAGAATTTAGCTAAATGGGGTACGGACCAAGTAAAACATGTGGATGTTCCATTTAAGCCTTCCCGGGTAATCTTACAGGACTTTACAGGCGTTCCTGCTGTTGTGGATCTTGCCTCTCTTCGTAAAGCCATGGCTGACATGGGCGGAGACCCTAAAGAAATCAACCCGGCTATTCCTGTAGACCTGGTTGTTGACCACTCTGTGCAGGTTGACGATTTTGGTAAAGCCAACTCGCTTATGCGAAATATGGAGCTTGAATTTAAAAGAAACGAAGAACGATATAAATTCTTAAACTGGGCTCAGAAATCTCTTGATAATTACCGGGCTGTTCCGCCTGCAACAGGGATAGTACACCAGGTAAACCTTGAGTACTTAGCAAATGTCGTACAGGAATCAGAGACTAATGGGGAAAAAATTGCTTTTCCTGATTCTCTTGTCGGTACTGACTCCCATACAACAATGATAAACGGCCTCGGTGTATTAGGCTGGGGTGTCGGCGGTATTGAAGCCGAAGCTGGTATGCTTCAGCAGCCGTCTTATTTTCCTGTGCCTGAAGTTGTCGGGTGTAAGCTTAACGGTGCTATGCCTGAGGGCGCGACTGCGACTGACCTTGCACTAAAAGTGACTCAGGTTTTACGTGAGAAAAAAGTGGTAGGGAAGTTTGTTGAATTCTTCGGCAGCGGCCTCGCTGATATGACGCTTGCTGACCGTGCGACAATTTCCAATATGGCTCCTGAATACGGCGCCACTTGCGGATTTTTCCCTGTCGATGACGAAACACTGAACTATCTCCGTTTTACCGGCAGAAGTGAAGAACTTGTAGAATTAGTAGAAAAATATACGAAAGCAAACGGCATGTTCTATACACCAGGACAGGATGATCCTGAATTTACGACCGTAGTGGAAATCGACCTCGGATCCATTGAGCCGAACTTGTCAGGTCCTAAGCGTCCACAGGATCTTATTCCTTTATCAAAAATGAAAGAGAAGTGGGAAGAAGCGTTAACAGCTCCTGTTGGAAACCAGGGCTTTGGCTTGTCTCCTGAGGAAATTTCCAAAGAAACAACTGTTGTGCATCCAAACGGAAATTCTTCCACTCTTAAAACAGGTGCTGTTGCCATCGCTGCGATTACAAGCTGTACGAATACGTCAAACCCGCACGTTATGCTTGGTGCAGGCCTTCTTGCTAAAAATGCAGTTGAAAAAGGCTTAGACGTGCCTGATTATGTGAAAACAAGTTTAGCTCCCGGTTCTAAGGTTGTAACAGGCTACCTTGAAAACGCCGGATTAATGACATACCTTGATAAATTAGGGTTCAACCTCGTAGGTTACGGCTGTACGACCTGTATCGGTAACAGCGGCCCTCTTCCTGAAGAGATCGAGAAAGGCATTTCAGAAAGTGATCTGACCGTTGCCTCTGTATTGAGCGGTAACAGAAACTTTGAAGGACGTATCCATCCACTAGTTAAAGCAAACTACCTGGCATCACCGCCGTTAGTCGTCGCTTATGCATTAGCAGGAACTGTGGATATCGACCTTCAAAACGAGCCAATCGGCAAAGATGCTGATGGAAATGACGTCTTTTTCTCCGACATCTGGCCGTCTAACGCGGAAATCCAAAAAGCAATGGAAGAAGCGGTGGACCCTAAACTGTTCAAGAAAGAATATGAGCGGGTGTTTGACGACAACGAAGAATGGAACAAACTTCAGACGACAGAAAGTGACTTGTATAACTGGGATCCTGAATCCACTTATATACAAAACCCGCCGTTCTTTGAAGATATGTCAGCTGAACCTGAAGACGTTAAAGAGCTTAACGGCTTAAGAGCGGTTGGTAAGTTTGGCGACTCTGTCACAACTGACCACATTTCACCTGCTGGTGCCATTGCGAAAGACAGCCCGGCCGGTAGATACCTTATTGAAAAAGGCTTATCTCCAGCTGAATTTAACTCTTACGGTTCCCGCCGCGGTAACCACGAGGTAATGATGCGTGGAACGTTTGCCAACATCCGTATCAAAAACCAGCTTGCTCCGGGGACAGAAGGCGGTTATACGACTTACTGGCCGACTGGCGAAGTGATGGCGATTTATGATGCGTGTATGAAATACAAAGAAGAAGACACGGGACTTATTGTCCTTGCCGGTAAAGATTATGGTATGGGAAGTTCCCGTGACTGGGCAGCTAAAGGAACTAATTTATTAGGTATTAAAACAGTCATTGCTGAAAGCTTCGAACGTATCCACCGAAGCAATCTTGTGTTGATGGGTGTGCTTCCGCTTCAGTTTAAAGAAGGGGAAAACGCAGATACTCTCGGGCTTACCGGGAAAGAACACTTTGAAGTGCAAGTGACTAATGAAATCCAGCCGCGTGATCACGTGCAAGTGGTCGCTAAGGATGCTGAATCAGGTAAAGAAACGACTTTTGAAGTTCTTGCCCGATTCGACAGCGAAGTGGAAATCGACTACTACCGTCATGGCGGTATCCTGCCAATGGTTCTTCGTAACACACTTGCTGCAAAATAAAAGATTACAAGATTACAAAAGGTGCCTTTCTTAGGGCACCTTTTTTTGTTTACCAGACATGTCTGTTTAATTTAAATGCCGATCTGTGAAGACAGTGGTAACAGTTGGCTGAAAACATAGTTTTCAGTTCCAAAAGAAATCTAAAGGAAGCTAAAAGTAAACTGGTTTAAGTGTGAAATATCCCGGGACAAATTTAAATTAATTTTATTTTTTCACTTTTAAAACCAATTAATTAAGCCATATGTCTTATTGTGAGCTGATAGAGTCACTTAACTTCACGATTTCCTCACATTTTTTGTTGCTGTGGGCTTAGAAATAGAATGAGGATGGAAATATAGCCAAATTTTGTATTTTTTAAAAGGACTTTAGTTACTATTAAAAGGAAATATAATCCATTTATACCAAACAATATTTCAGTTAAGTTACAGGTTCTTTTAAGTTCGTTGACATTTGGCAAAAAAGGGTTTAATTTGTACATTTTTGGTTGTAGTATTAATCTTGTTGCAAGGGACAAGCACGATGCAGCATAAAACTATTTTCAAAACTTAATAGAACTTATATAAAAAATATCTTAATGAGAAAGTGGGAGAGAAAGAAATGAAAAAATTCATCATGAGCGTAACTTTAGCAGGTGCACTTTTAGCTGTGCCTTCAATATCGGAAGCTTCATTAAATATGGGTGACAGAGGAAACGACGTAAGAGAACTTCAATCAGCATTGAACGATAATGGTAAAAATATAGCAGTCGATGGAATCTTTGGTCCACAGACACTAAATGCAGTCAAGTCACACCAGCGGGCAAACAGCATTTCCAGCCCGGCAGGAAACTTTTATGGCACAGCAGGACCAGCTACCCTTGGATCGTTAGGTCTTTCTAACAGCTCTTCAGGGTCATCAACAGCAACACAAACAGCAACAACAGTAAGTAACAGCAGTTCCAGCGGTATTATTTCAACAGCCAGAAGCTTAGTAGGAACCTCTTATGTATGGGGAGGAACGAGCCCAAGCGGTTTTGACTGCAGCGGATTCATACAGTACACTTTCGCCCAAAACGGTCAAAGTATACCGCGTACGGTCTCACAAATGTGGAGTGCTGGAACTTCAGTATCAAGCCCGCGGACTGGCGATATCGTGTTTTTTGAAACAAGAACTGGCCCTTCCCACGCAGGTATCTACCTTGGAAACAACCAGTTCATCCACGCAGGCTCTTCTACAGGAGTGACGATCTCAAGTATGAATAATTCCTACTGGAGCAACGCATATATGGGAGCTAAAAGATTATAATAGCCTCTGAAATATACGAAGCACTACGGTTTTCCGCCGTAGTGCTTTTATTTTGTATGGTTGAATACAAAACGTTTAGAGAGCCATACTAATTTGGAAATGATGAAATTAAGCAGGTGAAACAGATGGCTGACTTTTGGCAAGGAGCAGAAGATTTACCGATCTACGGTTTTTTAATCCGGGCCTCGATTGTTTATGTGTACGTTTTTGTGCTTATTAAAGTTTTGGGACAGCGTTCAATGACGACAATGCATCCTATCGACTTCCTTTTCGGTGTCATCATCGGGGATGTCGTCGGGGAACCTCTTTCCGATGGTGAACTTGCATTATCAGGACCGTTATCGGCTGCCGCTTTAATTGGAGGAATCCATTTGTTCTTGTCTTATATTGCTTTAAAGATGCCGAGATTCCGAAGAGTAATTGAAGACGAACCGATTATTTTAGTCGAAAAAGGAAAGATTCTTCACGACCAGATGGCTAAAACAAAGGTTACGGTAGAATCACTTTTAATGGATTTAAGGTTGAACAGTGCGAGTGATCTGAATGAAGTAGATTATGCGGTATTGGAATCAAACGGACAAATTAGTGTAATTAAAAAAACGCCTTATGATTCGTTAACGCCTGAGGATATGGGACAGAAACCGCTTGAAAAAGGATACCCGACAGTCCTTGTCCAGGATGGCAGGTATATTAAAGCGAACATCGATAAAGTTGTTACAATGGACTGGGTAAACAGACAAATTGAAAATTACGGTTTCAAAAATGTAAAAGAGGTGTTTCTTATGACAATGGATGAAACAGGAGCCATTTACCTTAGTGAAAAAGGAACAGGCTCTTCATCATAGTATAAAATTGTCAGATAATTCCTATACTGATGGTAATTACGTTAAAGGAGGCCATTAATATGGGCAAAAGATCCAAAGAGAGGTTTGAAGAGCTCTATAAAAAGAACCTGCAATCTATTATGGAAGATGCAAAGCAGCTTGAACTTATCGAGGAACGAATAGACAAGCGCCATGTAAAGCGTCTAGGAAGTTAATCCTGATATAAGGAGGTGGCTCCGTGAGTAAAAAAGGAAATGTAACTGAACAGTTCCGTCCGGACCATTTAGGGACTCAGCCAAGAGAAAGTGATTCAAACAAAGGTAAAAAAATGAATACTAAAGGATCCGAACAGCCGGATTATGTGCCGGATAAGGGGAAATAATGAGGCTGAATGCTCCATTATAAAGAAAAAGGTTTCGATTATCGTGATGCGATATTCGAAACTTTTTTTATTTATTAAATAGAGGGGGGAGCTCCAGTTTATGTTTAAAATACCTGCCTGCTTCAATTTAATTCGCGCTTTCATCAGTTAAATTCCTTGTCAATTTTGGCTGGACATCCCATAATAATATAATGGACAGATTTTGAATAAGGAGGCAGCCGTTGAAAAGCAACCGTAAAAAGAAAGCGATAATCATACCTGCCACCTGGCTGATAGCCGCCGTGTTCATCATCTATCTGGCGGGTGTCTTTTATGTCACCCTGTTCGCCTGGAACTATGGCTCATCTTATGGACCGGTTGGCCCGGGTGGGAGAAACTATAATCTTGAACCTTTTTTAAGCATTTACCGGATAGCTGTTTACAGTCCGGATATGACAGGTCCTTTAAGAATTTTAGCCGGGAATGTTTTATTGTTTGTACCGTTCGGTATTTTGTTTCCTTATCTGGCTAAAAGAATTCTTGGCACCCATAGCATATTAGTCGGGTTACTGACTGTTTTAACAGCGATGCTGCTGTCAGTCACAATAGAGATTCTCCAGTTTATTTTCACGTACCGTGTGGCAAATATAGATGATGTAATTTTAAATACACTCGGCGGACTCGCAGGATATATCATATACAGGTTCAGCCGGCTTATAAAATTGATTTCATAATAAAAAAGCATTCTCTGCTTAACGCAGGGAATGCTTTTATCAAGTTATTCTCAAAGCTGGACTTAATGTACAGCTGATTGCTGTTCAACTTTTCGTAACCACAGTTTATACAGTGTATAGACGATACCGAGGAATACTCCGTAAATCGCAATCATGTATAAGAGTTCAACAGGGTTAGTTACAATTGTATGGCCAAGTAAAGCAAACAGTGCCATAGATGGAATTTTTCCAAGCCCCGAAGCAATAGCGTACAGCAGAAACTTCACTCTGCTTAAAGCCGTATAGGCGTTAATGATGATGGACGGGATGACCGGGATCATTCTAAGAATGGTAATAGACATAAAAGCGTTCCGTTCAAACAGTAAAGTAAGCTTTTTCGTAGCTGTATATTTTAAAAGCAGTTTTGTTCCTAAACGGTGAAAACCGCCGTACCGGACCATTAAAAAAAAGATAATTGAGGCAAGCGTTGAGCCTGTCCAGATAACGAGCGCGCCGGTAACAGGACCGTAAGCCGCACCAATCACTCCGCCTACGAGCGGATAAGGGATGACAGGGAAGAGCGACATAAGTGTAGCAATAACAGTTGTAAGAATGATGTGGTCCTGCTCGTTGCTCCGAATCCAATTTACAAGTGATTCATGATATAACAAAAGACTAATTATAATGACAGCACTAATTAATATAATGAAAAGTTTACGGTACATGTTACGACTCCTTTGGCAGACTGATGGGAACATAGTTATTATACATGAATGCTAATTAAGTTGAAATAAATGCATCCGGTTAGCGTATGATATAATTATTTCGAGTAACTAAACAATTGTTTTTATAAGGAGCTTATGTATGAAGACTGATTTATTGGAGCGTAAACCATGGATCGTGTATATCATGCTTGCATTTGCGACAAGCAGCTGGGGAAGTGCGTTTATTGCCGGAAACTTTGCGACTCAGGATCTGAGCCCGTCCGCAGTAGCCTTCTTTCGTTTTTTCTTTGCAACTCTGCTATTAATTCCTTTAATGTTATGGATGGATAAAGGCGGGAGGCGTCCTAAGGGAAAGGAATGGTTCCTCGTATGCCTTCTGGGTCTCACCGGCATTGCTTTATACAATATTGCATTTTTTATCGCTGCCCGCGATGCCCCAATCGTAAAGAGTTCTTTGTTTATAGCTTCAAACCCTGTTTTGATAGCTGTACTTTCAGGTCTTTTTCTTAAAGAAAAAATCACGGGGAAAAATGTTATTGGCCTCATTCTTGCTTTATCAGGTGCATTTATAATTATAACTGAAGGTAATGTCCGCCAGTTGGCAGAAGCCGGACTGGCGCCAATTGACCTGATTCTTCTCCTTGCCGTCGTGTGCTGGGCGTTGTACAGTGTGTTAGGAAAAGTAGCCCTCCAGAAATACAGCGCGATTACGAGTACCACTTATGCTGTAGGTGTAGGAACCCTCATGCTTTTCCCTTTTGCTTTTATGGACACTTCTCCTGCACAGCTTCAGAACGCCAGCTTGTTAACCTGGGGTTCGATTCTTCACATGAGTGTCATCGTGTCAGTGGCAAGCTTTATTATGTATTATCAGGGTATAAAAATGATAGGTGCTGCTAAAGCATCGATTTTTATCAATTTAATGCCCTTGTCTGCGGTTATATTAGCTATGCTATTATTAGGAGAGCCATTCCTGTATGTACATATGGCCGGGGCTTTGTTAGTTCTGACAGGGGTAACAGTCGGAACGCGAAGAAATAGCCAGGGAAAAAAGGGAAATTCAGCAAAATCGGAAACAACGGACAGCGTGAAAGTGTCCGCTGGGAGGTGAGCGAAATGAGTGAATCTGTCGAATCTCAGCAGGAATTAGCAGAAATAATAGAGAAATGGAAGAAGAAGCCTTATTATCAGTTAAATGAAGGCAACCTGGTTCGTTTGCTGGATCAGTGTTCTGATAAAGAGTGCGGGGAATATACCGGAGAACTTAAAGCCATGGTAGCTGCCGTCCGTTATGAACGTAAAAAAGAATGGGACGTCCGAATCGACCAATGGCTGACAAGTGCGCTGGAAGAAGCGCCATCTTCTCTGTATGCAGCAGAAGTGATTATTGATGTTGCTCTCGATTCAATGAATGAGCCGTGGTTTCAGGAAGAGCTTCCTAAAATTAGAGAAACAGATCACAGCCAAGGGAAAAAGAACAAAATTGACAAACTGCTGATGATGGTTCATCAGGCAAAAGCTTGGTACCAGGAGTTAACAGCCAGGCAGGGCAAGGTCCAGTCCTCTCTTAACCATGCAGTCAATACTCAAAAGAAGGATGAACTTCAGCAAGGCCTTCAATTGCTGAATGAGCTGGGTGCCATTTTTGACGAGCTGCTGGAGACATCAAAAGCATACAGGGAAACGATCAGCGGCATTTATTCCTCAAAAGAGAAAAAGGAAAAGATGGATGCTGCTGTAAACAAGCTGCAAAAAGCGCTTTTAAAATGGGAGTCCTGGAGAGAAGAGGCATCTGCAGCTGAAACGACCCCTCTGGACGAATTGAACAGAATGATTGGGATTGAAGAAGTTAAAAGGAAAGTAGAATCGTATTATTATTATCTTGAATACGAGAAAGAGCGTCAGCGGGAAGGGTATCATTTTGAAAATGAAAGAAATTTAAATATGATTCTTACTGGCAATCCAGGGACAGGAAAAACGTCAATTGCCCGTTTGCTTGCTAAGATATATCACCAGCTGGGAGTCCTGCCGCGTGAAAACGTTGTGGAAGTCGATCGGTCACACCTTGTCGGAGCTTACGTAGGCCAGACAGAAGAAAAAACTATGGGAGTGATACAGGAAGCTGCCGGAGGTGTACTGTTTATTGATGAAGCTTACAGTCTGAAGCGGGATGGCGCAAGTGCAGCCGATTACGGCCAGACGGCAGTGGATACGCTTGTCTCTGCCATGACAAGCGGGGATTACGCCGGCAAATTCGCCGTGATCCTTGCAGGATATCCTGAAGAAATGAGAAATTTTTTATGGAGCAACCCTGGTCTGAGAAGCCGGTTTCCTGAAACGAATCATATCCACCTGCCTGATTTTTCTATGGACGAGCTTATGGAAATCGCTGAGTACGTAGCTCTTGATAACGACTTTTCATTAACTGAATCAGCCTTAAAAGAGCTTGAAAAAAGAATTGATAAAGAAAAAGTAGATGAAAATTTCGGGAATGCCAGAGCAGTCAAAAATATTGTTCTGGATGCTATTTTTCAAAAGGGCGCGGCAGTTGCAAGGGATAAGAACTACACGAAAGAAAGTTTTACTATACTGGACGAAGAAGCCTTTAAACGGAAAAATGAAGAGGCAACGGCAGAAAAGCGGTCAGGAGAGGATAGACTGACTGATCTCGTTGGCCTGAAAAATGTAAAAGAGCAAGTGAAGCAGTTATCATCATTTGTGAAAATTCAAAAAGAACGGGAAGAGAAAGGGCTGCCTTCAGTGCCTGTCCAGCTTCATGCCGTATTTAGCGGGCCGCCGGGCACTGGGAAAACGACTGTTGCACATATCTACAGCCAGATCCTCCATGAATTGGGTTTATTAAAACGCGGCCATGTGGTAATTGCCGGAAGAAGTGATCTTGTCGCGGGGTATGTGGGGCAAACGGCGGCGAAAACAAAGAAAAAGATACGCGAAGCATTGGGCGGCGTACTGTTTATAGATGAAGCATACTCGCTTTTGGCCCATAGCGGACAGGATTTTGGAAGAGAAGCAGTTGATACGCTTGTAGAGGAGATGACGAAACACGGAGAAAACCTGGTTGTTATCCTGGCTGGTTATTCAGGAAAAATGGATCAGCTTTTATCAAGCAACCCTGGTCTGTCTTCGAGATTCAAAAAAACGATCGAATTTTCTTCCTATACACCCGTTGAATTAACCGAGATCCTGCACTTCTATGTCAATAAGTTTGGCTATGACATAGATGAAGACACGAGCCAGGCATTAGAAAATAAAATTAAGGAAAATCCGCCGGAAGGAAACGCCCGTGCGATGAAAGACCAGGCAGAAGAAGCCATCCAGCGTCAGGCATACCGCCTTGTGTATACAGAAGATAATGAAGGCGGCCTTTCAAAATTAATATTAAAGGATTTTCCGCTTATGAACTGAAGGAGGGGACCTTTCAATTGCTGACAAATACGACAAAAGTTACTGTACGCTATGGAGAAACGGATCAAATGGGCGTGGTTTATCACGCCAACTATGTGGTATGGTGTGAAATTGGAAGAACAAAATTAATTGAAGATCTGGGCTTTAAATACGCGGATATGGAAGAACGGGGCGTTGTGTCGCCTGTGACAAATATTAACCTGAACTACCTGTACCCGGCAAAATACGGAGAAGATGTGACTGTGAGCACGTGGATTGAGCAGTATAACGGCTTGCGGGTTACATACGGTTACAGAATTGAGAACAGGGAGGGAGAGCTTTGCGTCGAGGGGACTAGTGAGCATGTTTGCGTGGATGCCAGGACATTCCGCCCTGTTGCCATTAAGAAAAAATTTCCTGACTGGCATGAGGCTTATGAGAAAAATAAAAAGTAAATTAACTGTTAAACCCGGCTGAGCTGGTGAATGTTTTACCGGTAGCCGCACACACTAACCTTGAATCATTATTCAAGGAAGGGTGTATAAAATGGCTAAGCGGGATGATCGGTCTAATAACGTGGAACGTTTACAGTCGATGGTGGAGCACACTGAAGAAAATATAAGAGAGGCAGAGGAAACGCTGGAGAATGATTCTTTAACCCGGGAAGACAGACAGGCAGTCAAAGCCAAAAATAACCGCCGGGGACAGAGTATTGAAGCATTCAAAAATGAAATCGCCGAAGAGAAAGGCGACCGTGAACAAGGCCGTATAGAATAACTTAAGTGACTTAAAGCCTGAAGGCATGGCAGAGTGCCTTTGGGCTGTTTTTTTACAGAATTATACGTGTTAAAAGATTTGAAGAAGGGAAAACAATGTTATATTACTTAACAAAACGGCCGCTGTCTCTTGAATCCGTCTTTATTCTATTATTTAATAGACTTGTGAAAGGAGTTCAGCTATGGCATTTGGAGTGACAAGGCAGGAGCTTGTGAAATGGAAAACCAAGGCGGCAAATGGACAGATTGCTTTTCTGACCCATTTTTGGTACGACCCTCGTTTTCCTCAGTACAAAACCGTCACGAAAGCGGCTTGCACACATAAGGAAACATTAATACAGTGGGGCCGGAAGTATGGTTTGAAAGAGGAATGGATCCACGACCGCCAGACGTTTCCCCATTTTGATCTCATGGGAGAATGGGAGAAAAGAATTTTAAGAGAAGAAGGCCGGGAAAGTAAACTCGTTCAACTTGAACAAAAGCTTTGCTCCGGCAATCAGCAGCGTACTACAAACTAAATTTGCCTAAACTATCATAAAGGGGATGAGTAATATGCTTCATTTTCAGCAGGATGTGATCGCAACTTTAAAAGTAAAGCCCGAAATTGATGTGCAGGAAGAGATTAGAACACGCATAGATTTCATAAAAGCTTATCTTAAAAAATCCGGCATGAAAGGCTACGTTCTCGGAATTTCAGGCGGCCAGGATTCTTCATTGCTTGGTAAATTAATTCAGCTGGCGATGGAAGAGCTAAATAAAGAAGAAAAGACATCAGAATATACATTTATCGGTGTCCGTCTTCCGTACGGCGTTCAGGCGGATGAAGATGATGCCCAGACAGCTCTGAACTTTATTCAGCCTTATAAACGAGTCACTGTTGACATTCAGCCTGGAGTAGACGGGTCAATAGACCAGTTCACTAAAGCCACAAATGAAAACATGTCTGATTTTATTAAAGGCAATACAAAAGCGAGGGAACGGATGAAAGCGCAGTATGACCTTGCAGCCCACTATAGATGTCTGGTAGCCGGTACGGACCATGCGGCTGAAGCGGTAACCGGGTTTTATACAAAGTTCGGAGACGGGGCGTGTGACGTTGCCCCATTGTTCGGGTTAAATAAACGTCAGGGGAAAGCCATCCTTAAAGAATTGGGCGCACCGGAGATATTATATTCGAAAGTTCCAACAGCAGATCTGGAAGATGACCGTCCGCTGCTTTCCGATGAAGAAGCGTTAGGATTGACGTATGATGAAATTGATGATTACCTTGAGGGGAAAGAAGTGTCCGATAAGGTTAAAGAAAATTTGGAGCGCCGGTATAAAACAACTGAGCATAAACGTCAGCTCCCTGTGACGATCCATGATTACTGGTGGCAGTCTTAATGGTTGGAAAAGCAGATCTTCACATGCATTCAACCGCTTCTGACGGAGGCTACGGGGCGGAAACGCTGATGGAAATGTGTGCAGAAGCAGGCTTGAGCCTCATTTCCCTTACGGACCATGACACGACCGCAGGAGTAGAAAAAGCAAGAAAGTCGGCAGAGTCATTAAATATACAGCTGATAAACGGGATCGAACTGTCAACACGGAGTGAAGGCCAAAGTGTAGATATTCTCGGTTACGGTATTGACGTGGAAAGTGCCCATCTTCAGAAAACACTCTCTTTTCACAGGCAAATGAGAGAGGAACGAATGGAACGGATGGTCCGAAAATGCCGGGATTATGGACTTGAGGTGACTGTAGAAGATGTTAAAGCTGAAGTGACCGGCCACACTTATTCCAGACCGCATCTGGCCAAAGCGTTAATTAAAAAAGGGTATGGTGAAAAAGTAAGTGACATCTTTGACCAGTATATTGGTTATGGGAAACCGTGTTACGTTGTTAAAGAAAAAGAAATGACGCCGCCTGAAGCTGTGAAACTGATTCATGAAGCTGGAGGCATCGCTGTTGCCGCTCATCCGATTTACTATGATCTTGATGATCATATTCTCGACTGGTTTATCAATGAGGGTCTTGACGGGATTGAAGTGTACCATCGAGACCATGATGAACAAGCCGTCAATCGTTTTTCAGCCCTTGCTGAAAAAGCTGAAGCGAAGCTCGGGCACCGGGTGTTTAAAACAGGAGGTTCTGATTTCCATCATGAAGCCTACGGAAGAGAAGGGGAAAAACTCGGAATCACAAAGCTTCCTTACGGAGAGGCGGAGTACCTTCTGACCTTTCTCCAGAACAAAGAAAAGCGTTAAGATCTTTTTGATCTTGCCGCTTTTCTTTTGCTAATTTAAGCTGGGGTCATTTCTTCATTGGGGTCATCATTGGGGTCAGACCCCCCATTTACTGGAAATACACTATCCTTTATTGTCCAGTACTATTTTAAAACGGAGGGGCCACACTAGTGGGTGAGGAGGGAGGACATGGATGGATGGCTTATTGTATTAATCATTGTGGTTTTATCCTGGCTGACGGTTAAAAAAGGCTGGCTGTATGATCCGACTCACCCTGAGCGCCCGAAGAAGACGCCTGCAGCAAAATGGTTCCGGAAAAATAAGCCGTGACTGACGGAAGTTGTCTGTACATGATATAATTAAACAAAATGACTATTTAACCAAAAGGGGGAGGCGTCATTGGATCCTCTAGAAGTAATTGAGAATATTTCTTCTGTTGTGCCTCATTACCAGCCAGTTTTAAATTCTGAAGAATATCGTATTATTGGATATGAAGTCCTCGGCCGCATTCATCTTAACGGGGAATGTTTATCATTAGGCCCTTTTTTCCTTGACCGGTCAGTTCCAGCGGAATATAAATGGGAAGTAGATAAAGAGATTCATAAACAAGCAGTTAAATTCGCTTTAAGCCATCCCGGAAAGCCGCGTCTCTTCTTTAATATTGATCCTAATACGCTTGCCCAGCTCCATTGTCTTGAAGAACTGATGGAAAATTTTGAGCAGTTTTACAAAGATGGATTGGAGAAAAACCAGGTTGTATTTGAGTTTCGCGTGAATGATTTTATGGAAGAGATCAATGACCTTAGCCACATGATTTTGTATATGAAAGCCAGCGGTTTTACTGTCACACTGGATGATATTAAAACAAATGATACAAATCTGGAGAACTTTTCAAAACTCGAGCCTAATATTATTAAAATAGACTTGTCAGATTTAAAAGAATCGACAAATCATTTTACATACAGGGACGTGCTAAGCGCCTTGGCCCTCTTCGCGAGAAAAATTGGAGCTGCGCTGCATTTTAAAGGCATACAGAACACCCATCAGCTCCGGACCGCCTGGCAGCATGGCGGAAGATACTTGCAAGGGTTCTATTTACATGAGCCTGGCGAAATTTTTCCCGATGAAAATGCTTTAAAAAAGAAACTGGAAAGCCAGATTCATTCGTTTATTGATTTAGCCCATAAAAAGTTAGAGCGTCAGCTTTCATTTGTCAGCTGGATGGATTCTCTAATGGGCAAGACGGTAAAAGAGAAGAGCAGCTCGGTTGACCAGCTTGTTGAGTTTATTGGAAAAGCTGCTGACGAAGCTTCTTTTCGGGCATACGTGTGTGATAGTTACGGGTACCAGAAAAGTGCCAACTGGGTAAAAACCGGGAAAAACAAATGGGTTTCTGAGGAAAGTGCCCGGGGGAAAAACTGGAGCTGGCGTACTTATTTTCTTTCACAGATTATGCAAATGAAACATCGAAAATCAGGGATGTTATCTGATAAATACCGGGATATTGAAACCAATGAACTGATTCGTACGTATTCATACCCAATAGGGAAAGAACAATACGTTTTTATTGACTTGGACCCTGTTTATTTATTTGAAAATGATTGGCTCTTATAGAAGCTTTTCTTCCCTGTAATTAGAGAGGATATTATAAAAATGAAGTCTGTTTGGAAACTTAAAGGCATGTTGTTCTTTTTTCATTCGTCTATGACGATTTTAATCAGTTATCTGCCTGTTTACTTCCAGTATTTAGGGCTTACAGGCAATGAGATCGGCATTCTTCTTGCTGTAGGCCCTGCCGCCGCCATTATTGCTCAGCCTTTCTGGGGATTTATGAGCGACCGCTGGAAAACAGTGAAACGCGTGCTGCTTTTATGTTTGAGCAGTGCGCTTGCCATCGGTTTTATCGTCTTTCAAATTGCTGAATTCATACTGCTTATTCCCATTGTTTATATCTTTTTCTCCTTTATGTCTCCCGCAGGGGGGCTGGGGGACAGCCTGGCTCAAAAAGTGTCTATCCAGCGCGGAGTGTCTTTTGGAAGCATCCGTATGTGGGGATCACTCGGCTTTGCTTCTGCTTCTCTGACTGGAGGATACATTTTAAGCTCCATCGGTATCGCAAATATCTACTATGTTTTCGCCTCATTTCTGCTTATCGCTCTGGTATTCACTTACATGGCGCCAGACAGCGAACCTTCAAAAAAACCGGTTCAGCTTAGAAAAGCGGTGAAGCTGTTAAAGGATAGACAGCTTCTTATATTTCTTCTGTTAATTTTGTCAATCAGCTTGACCCACCGGATGAATGATTCGTTTATCGGCCTTTATATTATTGAACTTGGCGGGAATGAATCAGTCATCGGCCTGGCCTGGTTCATAGGGGTGGCGACAGAAGCGCTGGTGTTTGCACTGAGTGTTTACTGGTTAAGAGGGTATCATCCTTTAACATATATTATTATTGCTGCGTCTATATATACAGCAAGGTGGCTTTTAATGTCGCTTGTACCAGACGCGACCTACTTGCTGTTTCTCCAGGTCATGCACGGACTGGCTTTCGGGATCTTTTATTTAACAGGCTTTCAGTTTGCCTCAAAACTTGTCCCTGAAGAATTACAGTCAACAGGGCACCTTTTGTTCATTTCTGTTTTCTTCGGGATCTCCGGTGTAATTGGTTCCGTACTTGGCGGCGCAGTCATCGATCAGTTCGATGTAAGGTCCCTTTACACTCTGATGTTCGGTATGGCTCTTATCGGGCTGGTCAGCTCATTCGTTTACAGGCATTTCTACCTGAAGAGGGAAAGGGAGGAGCAAGCCACTTCCGGTTCATAACATAAAGTTTTTTAAGAGGGGTATGATCTGAAGACAACCTTGGACGTACACACCAGTCGAAAAAAGGAGGAATTATTTATGGCACTATGGATTGTTATTGGGGGATTGGCAGTACTCGTATTAATTTGGATCATGGGGTATAACAGGCTGATCAGGTACAGAAACTGGGTGGAAGAAGCGTGGGCGCAAATCGATGTACAATTAAAACGGCGTTACGATCTTGTCCCTAACCTGGTGGAAACAGTGAAAGGGTATGCAAAACATGAAAAAGAAACGTTAGCCCAGGTGGTAGAATTAAGGAACCAGCTTGGTAAAACAAACATGAACCGCCAGGATCAGATGGAAGTTAATGATCAGCTGAGCGGCGCTTTAAAAAACCTGTTTGCTTTAAGAGAAGCCTATCCTGATTTAAAAGCTAACCAGAACTTCAAAATGCTTCAGGAGGAATTAACCCAGACCGAAAATAAAATTGCTTATTCACGCCAGCTATACAACAATACGGTTATGAAATACAATACAAAAATTCAGTCTGTGCCGACCAATATTCTTGCGGGAATCCACGGATTCGGCAAACGGGATATGCTTGAAGCCACCAATGAAGAACGTCAGAACGTTCAAGTGAAGTTTTAAATAAAGGTGGCTTACTATGATTCTTTATGAACAAATACGTAAAAATAAAACGAAAACAATTTTTATTGTTACCTTTTTTGTCGCATTCGTTTTAGTAGTAGGTGCCGCCTTCAGCTATGTGATGTATGGTGATTTAATATCAGGAGTTGTACTGGCGGCTCTGCTTTCGGTGGTGTATGTATCAATTATACTGGCCTCCAGCACCAATGTTGTGATGCGGATGAATCATGCAAGAGAAATTAAATCTGCCGAACAGCACAGGTTCCTGTGGCACACGGTGGAAAATATGGCGATGGTGGCACGTATTCCAATGCCCAGAGTGTTTATAATTAAAGATGCGTCTCCAAATGCTTTTGCGACAGGGATGTCGCCAAAAAGCGGGGCAGTGGCCGTAACGACCGGGCTGATGGATACACTAAACCGTGAAGAACTGGAAGGCGTTATTGCTCATGAGATTGCTCATATTAAAAACTACGATGTCCGCTTATCGACCATTGCACTGGCCCTCGTCTCTGTCATCGCAATTATAAGCGATTTCGGCTCGCGGATGCTTTTTTTCTCAAGAGGAGGCAGGAATCAGAAACAAAGCCCTGTCGTTCTCATAATTGCTTTAGTGTTACTCATTGTCGCTCCTTTAATTGCGATGATGATTAACATGGCTATTTCAAGAAACAGAGAATATCTGGCTGATGCAAGCGGGGCAGAGTTAACACGTAATCCGTGGGCACTCGCTTCTGCCCTGGAAAAAATTACAGGTGTGAGAACTCCGGTTAAAGAAGCTTCAACCTCGTCTGCACCGTTATATTTCAGTGACCCGTTAAAGAAAGGGATGAAGGGGCTGTTTTCCACTCATCCTGATCCACGGGAAAGAATTAAACGTCTGAAGGAAATGTAGAAGCCGCCCTCTAATAGTTGAATAAAAGGTCTGCTGTATCTACAGGGCTGGGGAGCAATGGTTTCCCAGCCCCTTTTCTTTTCAATTAAGTTACAGGTTCGTTATAATGAAACAAAGGAACCGCCTGTCATTATAAAACAGGGGTGATAGAAGTGAAGAAAACGCTCATACTTATAGCAATAGCTGCAGCAGTCATTTTTTTCAGCCTGAATTCTGAATGGATCGCACAATTAAGGAACGAAAATTTGAGCTATTTTACTGATGACTTGTTCTCCGAGATAGGGTACGGGATTCTTTTTATAACGATCCCTCTAATGGTAATTCAAAACATTGTTACGATTTTCCCTATTCTGATTGTTATTATCATCCACTTTATTCTTTTCGGTATGGCCGGCGGCTTTTTATACAGTCTTATAGGTACAACTATTGGAGCTGTTGTTTGTTTTTGGCTGGGCAGAACCGCGAGCAAAAAATGGATGGATAAGTACTGGAGTAAAAATGAAGAAAAGGTGTCTTATATTGTGGATCTGATTTCCTCTTATGGAGTGTTTATGATTGTGGTACTGAGAAGCATTCCTGTTATGCCAAGCAACCTTATTTCAATTGCCGCCTCGGTGAGCCCGATTTCGGACAGGCAGTATATCTGGTCCACTTTATTTGGAAATATCTCCATGGTGTGGATCCTTAGTTTATTATCTTCCCCGCTTTGGATGAGTGAGCCCGTTTATACAGGCTATATAACCGGGTATATTATTTTTGCACTTGCCGTCACCAGCTATTACGGAATACGATTTTACCGCCACAGATTAAATAATTGAGCAGAAATACGACTTTTTAATCAGGAGGTGTGATAATGGAAAACGGCAGCCTATTTAATTTACCGGTCATGACAACGTTTGAAATGAATTTCCTTCTGTTATTTATTTTTCTTGTACTAACTACAGCAGGCATCCTTTTTTACGAACGCTACAAGAGAAAACAGGTCGTAGAAAAAACGGCAGCAAATCATGTTTTAACTGAAAGGGATTTTGAAAAATTTTCACCCCCTCTTGTTGCGCAGTTAATCTTTGGCCGAGGGGCCTATACCCGGCACATTACTGCTGGACTGCTGAATTTAGTCAGGAAGAAAATACTTGTTCTTCAACAGGACAAAGAAGGCCACTATTATTTTACTGTAAAAGGGGCTGCTGAAACGCCAAAGGCAGAAGATGAAAAATTTTTATATGGCTGGATGCTTTATGAGATCGGTAAGGATGGGGTTTTTCATATAGATGATCTATATAATTTTACAGAAGAAAGAGAGAACCGGGAGATATTTCTTCATAAATTATATGAATGGGAGGAGAAAATGAAAAATGAGCTCGTCGGACAAGGGCTGTTTGCTGTATTCTCTCCATTTAAACGTGTTCTGGCCGGCATTTCTCTCGTCATGGTTTTATTGGGCAGCGGATTTATTATTGCCTCGCCTTTTTTAAGTATTTTATACCTGGCCGCCGGCCTTGCAACTTTTATAATTATGCTTTGTTATTCTTCTATGACACACGCCGGCCGGTATGAATACCAAAAGTGGAAACCATTTATTTATGATATCCGAAAAAGTTCAGCTGAAAAGTTTGAAGAATCCGGAAAAATCTCTGCAAGCTACGTCTATGCGATCGCTTTTGACCTGAAAGACACCTATGTGAAAAAATTTCCAGTCAGAGAAGCATCGCAGCTGTCTTTGCGGACTGACCAGTTTCCGTTATATTTTGCGGCTGCTCCCGGTACGACAGCCCTTTCCCTCGAAGGCATCCAGTTAATTGACGAATTGGAATCTTCTCTGGAACAGATTATTTCTCCTATTGCCTACAGTCCTGACGAAACGGACGATTCGGGCGGGGCTTTAACTGAATAATCAGCGGCTGGAGCGTTTTCCGAACGTATTCATTACCCAAGGGTGGATCAGCCCTTGGGTTTTTTTATAAAAAAACCAGGGAAGCGCCGGTTTAAAGTGGGTAAGGGCAGTCCAGACTGTTTGAGTGCTTCCATTACTGCAAGTAATAAACCATAGCCTGCCTTGTGGATCCGTTTCTTTTTTTTCTCCATTTAACAAGCCGCCAGTGATGGCCCATTCACTTATTTCTTTAGAAAGTAACGGGTATTTTCTTTTAAGTATCAGCAGAGGAGACGGGACGCCGGGGACTTTAAACAGCGCTTTTTCTTCTTTACGTTCGACTCTGACCATTCCTTTTGTAAATTTATTGAGCCACTCATAATAAGTATCAGCCCAGTCATCTGCCGCCCCCTTATAACCGGATGTCCAGCATTGGACAGATGTGACCCGGCGGCCCGGCATGGCAGACAGCTTAGGTTGCTGTTTAAATTTTTTCAAGTTCAGCCCCTCTAGCGGCGGGGGTTCTCCCTCGTACAGTAAATGAAGACGGTTATATTTATAAATGTAAAGATTTTTATAATGGTGAGCCGAAATGATTTTCAATAAGCGGGTGAGCATGCTGTTAAAAGTGTCCATATTTCCCTGCACCAGCTCATCTCCAGTCATCACGGGGTAATCAAGTACAATATGCTCGTAAGCCGTTGTTATGGCAGTAAGGTTATTTAAAGAAACAGAATAAGTTCCGCTGTCAGTGGAGGCAAGCAGATCAGCTTGCCCACCTGGTATAACTTCAAATCCTTGCCATAGCCCTGAACCGACTATAATAAGTTTCTCCATTCTTTCACATCCTTTAGGTTCAGTAATAACTATATCACGGAAAAGTCATCCAACGGAGTAAAAGGTGCATGTTTTGCTGCGTAATAAACAACACTAAATTAAAAAGGATGAAAGTGATGAGATGTACACCAGCTGTTTTCTGTCTTTGTTTATCACTGTTAGCTGTTTCAGCCTGTCAGGGTGAGGCAAGAAATGAGACACTTGACGATTCACCCTACCATGCTTTTGACGAGCATGAACATCAAAAAGGAGAAGGGTACGGATTTTTAAACCAGCAGCGATACCGAAATAACCCTATCGCCCGGATGGTTACGAGAGACGACCGTCCCAGCCGGGGCATGAATGGTTATGCTGATGGTTCTCCACTTGAGATGCGTTCCCAGGAGCATACGCACCCTTATTTGAGAAAATCTTTCACGGATGTGCCTGAACGCTATAAACAGCCTGAAGACAGAAGAGAACTGCAAGGATCGCTGCAAACGAAGGTCACACATCTTATAAAAGAAACAGACCCTTATGCAGGAATAGTTATCGTCGAGACAGATACAGATTTATTCATAGGTCTGAGAAGCGGTAAAGGCCAAAAGGATTTAACGTTAATGGAAACATCAATTAAAAATCAAGCAGATAAACAGACTGTCCATTTTATTTATTCCGATAAAGGGCAGGAAAAACTTGCGCACATAAAAAATCAAATGGAAAAGGGCAGACCGGAAGCCATGTTATTAAATGAACTGGAAGCTTTAAAATAATTTTTCCTGCCGCGGCCGGCGGGATTTTTTTGTGAGACAAAAAGTGACGGCTGAAGGAAATAAAAGTTATAATAAATAGAGGAGACGCACGGTCATTTGAAGAAGTTAGTGTGCTCATGCCAGATTATTTATCCGGAGGTGCTTTATAACATGAAAACATTTCGCCTGTGTTCGTTAATGATATTGTTTGACGAAGATTTAAAGAGCAATGAAGAAATAAAAGGAAAAGAAATACCTTTAGTGGAAGGACTTATTATTAATAAAGAAGAAGCTGAAAAAAACTGGCTGCTTGAAGCGGTATTAGACCCGGAGTGGGAGGAGTTTTTCCGGGAATATAAAGACAAAGAACAGTCGTTAATGACAGAAGTTACGATTACTAAACGGACAAATGATCCCGCGACACTTGTATGTGACGTTAAATCTGTGAATCAGCTTGAAAACCATATTAGCGTTCATCTGGAAGGTGTCCTTGTCGTTAAGAAAGAAGATTTATCCGATATGCTTATTAAAAATCTTATTGAGGAAGGATTTGAAGGAAAGGCCCTTTATAATGAATACAGAAAGCGGAAAAAAGACAGAGGCAGGGCTATTCAGGGCATTTTAACAAATGCTTATGAACAAGTTAAAGAAAAAGGGTATTATACGAGCGATACTCAGAAATAACGAAAAAACAAGCGCCATCTTTTCTTGAAAATGGCGTTTTCTCCAGTGCTGTTAGAGAAAGGAGGAGGAAAAAGTGAAAATTATTGATGCCCATATTCATGTTTCTCATATTCAATCCTTCTATCAGACAGCTAAAAAAATGTCCAGGGTTGATTATTCTTTCCGCGGGCTGAAAAAAGAGATGGAACAAAACGGCGTTACCCTCGCAGTTGGAATGGGAGTGCGGGAAATAGAAGGGGGAACCGGTTTCCCTGATAAGGCCCCGCCTACACCTATGGGGCTTGATCTGCTTCCTGAGGGACACAAATCAGTTTACTGCTGCACTGGCGTCAATCCTTACAAACTGGGGCGAAAAGAACTGGCCCGGCTTGAGAAGGACCTTCTCAAACCTCATGTCACCGGTATAAAAATATATTTAGGATACTATCCTTTTTATGCGCACGATCCTGTTTATGACCCTGTTTATTCTCTTGCCGCGCATTATAATGTCCCTGTCGTATTTCATACAGGTGATACTTATTCCGAGCGGGGGATTCTTAAATATGCCCATCCTTTAACAATTGATGAAGTAGCAGTCCAGCACCGCAACGTGACGTTTGTACTGGCTCATTTCGGCGACCCGTGGATGCTGGATGCAGCGGAAGTGGTGTATAAAAATTCGAATGTTTTTGCTGATTTGTCCGGTCTTATTATAGGAGATGAAAAAGAAGTCCGCCGTCTATCCGGGACACCGCATTTTTTTGATCATTTAAAACACGGTTTGGCTTTTTGTGATAATTATGAAAAGCTGATGTTCGGTACAGACTGGCCGCTTGTAAGGATGAAGCCTTATATCGAATTTATCCAGTCCCATATTCCTTCGTCCTATTGGGATGACGTATTTTATAATACAGCGATGCATGTATACCCAAAACTGAGGGGAAGATAAGGCCTGATTTACGGAAGCTTTTTATCTCCATAAGTGAACAGACTTTCGATCCGGCGGCTGACCTGGTTTTTTAAATGCGCGTTTAAATACTTCGCAGTGAGTACATAGCCTCTGAAAAAAATGGTATATTCTGAAAAGGTTTGATCATAATCATTTAATTGGATTTTTAAGCCCAGGTTTTTCATCGACCGTCTTGTCTCGTACATTTCACGGCTAAGACGATGTAAGGTCACTTCCAATAAACGGATATAAGGATCTTTTAATTTTAAAGGTGCCTGATCCAGACGGGCCAGGTCTTTTTCAAGCACTTTGCGAGCCATCTCAAGCAGGATGTAGGATTCCGTCAGACGTTCTTCTTGTGCTGTGAGTTTGGCCATTACGGGTCGCCTCCTTTTTCGTTTTCGTGGTTCCAAACAGAATACGAACGTGTGTTCTTATTTTTATTTTAACCCGTTTTTTTTAATAGTCAAGAGGGAGTCGCTGGCAAAAAAAAAATCACACAATAGAATATTGTGTGACCCAAGCATGTTTTTAGTTGTTTTGAGCAGTCTTTTCTTCCATAAGCCTTGGAAATAAAATGTTATTTTCCAGATGGATATGCTGAAACATATCCTCTTCTAAAGCTTCCAGACGGGTGAATGTCATTTTATAGGTTGTGCAGGCCCCGGGAGGTGGAGTAAAATCATTAGTGATGCTTCGAATCTTCTTTAAAAGATCGCCAGCGGCTTCATGTTCTGATTCAAGTTCGCTGACCCGCTTAACAGCAGCCTCCCAATCGGCGGCAGAACGTGTTGTTCCATACTGGTAAATTGCCGGGAAAACCACTTGTTCTTCTTTTACCATATGCTGTTCCAGTTCAGTTCTTAAGCTGTGGTAAAGCTTATGGAGTTCGGCAAGTTCAGGGTGTGCACCGCCATGAACGCGGAAAATTTTAGTTACATAAAAGCTCAGATCAGGAAGTTCTTTTGTTAAAAAGCCGTGATGATGGTTCACAATATGGTCAAGCAGAGACATGTAAGAAGCACTGCTCCAGTCTGAGCTGCTTTTTTCTTTCCGTTCGTCAGCGTCGTCCGAAAGAATTTGGAGAGCTTCAAGGATCACTTGTTCTTCCAGATTTTTTTCAGCGAGGGCTTCATGAAGCGGCCGGTTGCCGCCGCAGCAGAAATCTATGCGGTACTGTTTAAAAAGCTCATCTGAGCGGGGAATTTGAATTACGAGATCTTTAACTTTCGCGTAACGGTTAACAGTATAATTCATTAGTAACTCCTCCTTTTATTATCATAATTTAAGTTTAAAGGAGAAGAAGAAATTTGTCGGTGACGTGGGTCACCAGCTCTACAAAAAAAGAGACTCGTGTGTAAATAATTTTTAGCAGCGTCATTAAAAAATAAGGGGAAATGCAAAATGAAGAAAGCAAATCTATTAGCAGGTTCAGGACTCTCTCTTATGCTCCTTTTGGCAGGATGCGGGGAAGAAAATAATCAAAATAATGTAAATGAGGGAAATAATAATGGAGACGGCAGCGACGAAGCTGCAGAATATCCACAGTTATCTGAAGAAGTAGCTGAGAATGAAGAGGAGGCCGTCCTCCGCACAAACTACGGAGATATCCACGTGAAGTTATTTCCTGAAGCAGCACCTAAAGCTGTAGAAAACTTTATGACATTAGCTGAAGAAGGCTACTATGAGGGCGTTATTTTCCATCGTGTCATTGAGGATTTTATGATTCAGGGCGGTGATCCTACAGGTACAGGCGGCGGCGGTGAAAGTGCGTTTGGAGAGCCGTTCGAAGACGAATTTGATGAGTCAGTGGCTCATTTCAGAGGGGCCCTGGCGATGGCCAACAGTGGCCCGAATACAAACGGCAGCCAATTTTACATTGTCCACGCTGGTCCTGACCAATTAAGCGAAGAAGCTTTTGAAGCAATGGAACAGCAAGGAATGGATTTTTCAGAGGACCTTAAAGAAAATTATCTGGAACTGGGGGGCACTCCCCATCTGGATGATGGACACACCGTTTTTGGGCATGTAATTGATGGCATGGATGTTGTCGACGATATCGCCATCACAGAAACAGAACACGGTGACCGTCCAGTTGAAGAAGTAGTCATTGAATCAGTGGAAGTTATTGATTAATTGTATAGTAACAAAGAGGCTGCCAACTTGCTGTTGGCAGCCTCTTTGTTTGTTTGTAAGTTTTAACCGTAACTTCGAGCTGCACGGGAGGGCCTGGCAGTAAAGGGACCGCAAACCAGGGGAAAAAGCTATGTTAAAAGACGTTAAGCAGCCGTTAAAAGAGTATAAATACTTTTTTGGCAGAAAATAATAATTGACTATGATAATGTACCGGTGTACTATTTGATTAGTACACTAGAACATGAAGAATTGTGGAGGGGAAGATAATGAAGCCTGCGATTGAATTAAAAAATGTCAGTAAAGAAATAGGCAGGAAAACAATTATTGATAATGTATCTTTAGCAATGTACCCGGGGGAAGTCTACGGCTTGTTGGGGCCTAACGGGGCAGGTAAGACGACGACAATCAGAATGATGGTTGGTCTCATGAGGGCAACAAACGGATCGATCACGATTTCCGGTAAAGATTTACACACAAACTTTGAAGACGCCCTATCGCGGGTGGGGGCAGTTGTTGAAAATCCGGAGATGTATGATTATTTAACCGGCTACGAAAACCTTGTCCATTATCAGCGGATGTCAAAAGGAGTGACAAAAGAAAGAATTAAAGAGGTGGTGGAGCTCGTAGGCCTGTCCCGCCGAATACATGAGAAAACCGGCACGTACTCTTTAGGAATGAGGCAGAGGCTCGGATTGGCCCAGGCTTTATTGCATAAGCCGCAGCTTCTTATCCTTGATGAGCCGACAAATGGGCTGGACCCTGCAGGAATCAGGGAAATCCGTGCCTATTTAAGGAAGTTGGCACATGAAGAAGGCATATGTGTGGTCGTTTCAAGCCATCTGCTTTCCGAGATGGAAAAAATGTGCGACAGAATTGCCGTCATACAGGAAGGGAAGATTATTCAAGTTGCCCAGGTCTCTGACTTTGTAAGACAATCAGAAGATTTATGGTATATAGAGGCTGAACCAAAGGCCGAAGCTGCTGAACTGCTTCACTCTCTTCTTAATGCCAAACCTGAAGAGTATAAGGAAGGGTTTCATATCACTGTTAAAAAAGAAAAGGTACCTGATTTATTAAAAGGGTTAATTAAAGAAAATGTGGCGGTGTATCAAATAAGAGAAGCCGATAAAAATACATTGGAAGAACAATTCCTGACATTAACAGGAGGGGAAAAGAAATGAGCCTGTTTGTAAATCTTGTCCAAAATGAATCGATGAAAATATTTAAAAAGACCGGCACTAAAGTGATGTTTCTTATTCTCATTGCCTTAATTGCGGTGGTTGGTTTAGTGACTCGTTTTTTTATAGGAGCACCGGCCGATGAAGCAGCCGACTGGGAAACGGTACTGCAACAAGAGGTCCAAATGATTGAACAGCAGCTTGAAAGCGGGGAAATTCCTCCGCAAGCTGCAGAGGGACTCCAGGACCAGCATGAACTGTATACGTATCATTTGGAAGAAGAAATTGAACCGTTAAACTCTTCCCACCGCTGGCATTTCATAGTAAATAATCCTCAGTTTGTTAATTTTTTGACAATGTTTACGGTTATAATTGCTGCAGGAATTATTGCAGGTGAGCATTCCAACGGGACGATTAAGCTTCTATTAATCAGACCGGTAAAAAGGTGGAAAATCCTGCTTTCCAAATGGCTGGCTGCTATGGTTTTCTCACTGGTTATGCTCGCGGCTTTAATCATTTCCTCAGTGGCTGCTGGTTTTCTGATTTTCGGGTTCAGCCCGGAGCCTGTAAGAGTAGTGGAAATAGCAGACGGCTCTATTCGTGATATGCATGCGGTTTTATATGGCGCGGTAATGTATGGATTAGCATATATTGAACTAATTATAATGACCACATTTGCCTTTATGATTGGTACAGTATTCAGAAATCAGTCGCTGGCAATCGGCTTATCGCTCGTCCTGTTGTTTACGGGCGGGCAGATCGCGTACCTACTGAGCAATTATGATTGGATGAAGTTTTACTTGTTTGCCAATACGTATATGATTCAGTTCTTTGAAGGGCAGCCCATCATTGAAGGATTAACGCCGCTATTTTCATCAATTGTGCTGATGGTTTATTTTTCCCTGTTTATGCTCATCGCCATGGTGGCCTTTACTAAAAGAGATGTGGCAGATTAAAAGTTTTGGTAGAATAAGAAAGGATGTATAGAAGTAACCTCTTAAGGAGGGGAATGCCATTGGGCCTTACGTTTGATAACAACCGGCCCATCTATTTGCAGCTTATGGAGTATTTGTACGGGCAAATTTGCCGGACCGATCTTAAACCCGGAGAGAAGCTTCCTTCTGTCCGGGAATTAGCTGTTAAGGTGGGCGTTAATCCTAATACTGTATCGAGAACTTATATGGAAATGGAACGAAAGGATATCGTTGTTTCCAAAAGAGGGCAGGGAACATTTGTCACGGAAGACAAAACCGTAATTCAGGAATTAAGACAAAAAATTGCTGATGATAAAATTGGTGATTTTATTCTTATGATGAATCAGATTGGACTCAAAAATGAGGAGATCCTCCAATTAATGGAACAGAAAATGGCGTCCCGCAAGGAGGAAAAAGAATGAACAAGCCTGAAATTTATTTAAAAAATGTCACCAAAAAGTACTTAAGACAACCAGCCGTAGAAAATATATCATTTCAGTTAAAAGGAAATGGAGTTTACGGCGTGCTTGGTGAAAATGGAAGCGGAAAAACAACCTTGCTCAAACTGATTGCCGGCTTGTTAAGGCCGTCCAGCGGAACGGTCAAGGTTATGCACCGTCCTGTTTCAAGATTATCTTCAAAAGATATCGCCTATCTGTCTGATGCGGACTCTCTGTATTCCTTCCAGTCGGCTCACCAGCTGATTCACTTTTGGGAAAAGGTGGCTCCTGACTTTTCAAAAGACAAAGCCTTTAGCATGGTCAGAGAACTTAATCTGGATGTAAATATGAAAATAAAAAACCTTTCAAAAGGAAACAGGGCAAGGCTTAAACTCGTAATAGCGCTGTCACGGCAAGTGCCTGTGCTTGTGATGGACGAGCCTTTATCAGGGCTTGACCCATTAGTAAGAGAGGATATTTTAAAACTTATTGTGATGAATGCAGATGTGGAGCAGCAGCTGCTCGTACTATCCACACATGAAGTGAGTGAAGTGGAAGCGTTTCTCGACCACGTAATTTTTATGAAAGATGGAAAATGCATTCTGGAAGAGAACGCAGAAGTATTAAGAGAACAAAAAGGCCAGTCCCTTGTGGCGACCATGCGGGAGGTGCTGGCCTGATGTGGTGGTCTTTATATAAAAAAGAATGGCAGGAAAGCTTATTCCGTTTTTCCTTAAGCCTCGCTCTTCTGACTGCTGCCTACGTCTTCATCTATATATTTATGGAAAGAGAAACGCCGCTTGTTTTTGCCGTTTCCCTGGCGGTCGTTTTTCTTCATATTTTTTATTTGTTCATTATGCTTTTAGCTTCTTTAATAAAAGAGTGGAAAGAGAACACGAGCCATTTATGGATGAACCTTCCCGTAAAGGGTTACGTTTTATTGTCTGCAAAACTGGCTGCAGCTTTTACCCAGTTTCTCATCTCAATCAGTTATGCCATTGTGGCGGCTGACCTCATTTTGCAGAGAGCGATGCGCATGTTTGAAGACTCAGCGGCTGAGGGGCTCACCGGGATAATTAGTATGCTTGTGCCTTTATACAGGGAGTTAATTCCGTGGGTGCTGCTGGCCGTCACCAATGGCGCTCTTCAATTGGGGATTGCAGCTATGTTTATTTTTATCTTTTCAAAAGTCGTTCGTCCATTCGGCTGGCTCGCAGCTATCGTTCTGACTATATTGGCTAACTATATTTACACATGGATAAAAAATATACCGTTAATCGAGAGGAGTACAGAGTGGCTCCCTTTGCTTAAAGGAGAAGAGATCTACAAAAAAATATATGCTCTTTATCCGGGAGGGGCGGATTTAATGGAAGTGAGCGAAGGGATAATGACTAATGTGTACCTTGGCCAGATCGCTGCAGAATTATTGGTTCTTACCGGGGCGTTTTTCCTCATTTCATGGCTCCTCGACAGAAAAGTTGAATTATAAAGTAAGAAAAAGAAGAGGGCGGCCCTCTTCTTTTTGCTATGTAACTATTAATCTCTGATCGCATAATAAATCATAAGTATGATTGTTGCAAAAGCTACGATGACAAAAGGTCCTTCCAATAACGACGCCCCATTATCGCCGTTTTCCTCCGCGAATACGTGAGTCACAGGAGTAAGGAAGAGTACAAGCGCTAAAAACCCAATAGAGAAAAATTGCTTCAACATAAAAAGATAACCCCCAATCTGTTAAACCAGTCTTACTTTCTATTATAGAAGGATTGGAAACAGGAAGCAATTGAAAAGTGACTAAGAGTCTAAGTGTAACTTTATGCCCATTATAATGAAGTGTATTAAATCATCCTATACAATAATTGTGGCATTAATGATATTATATTCACAGGAATATTTTCTTAATACATAGGTTGATAATGCAAGAGGAGGAAATAATAATGACCGTATCAAATAAAGGGGTTCTTTTGGAAAGCGGGACAAACGAACTTGAAATAATAGTTTTTGAGGCAGGTACTGGGCTATTTGGAATTAATGTGATGAAAGTCCGTGAGATCATCCAGCCGTTAAGTATGACGCTCATGCCTCATTCCCATCCAAACGTGGAAGGGATCATCAGATTAAGAGAAGAAATTATGCCTGTTATAGATCTGGCAAAAGCTATCGGTTTTAAAAAGCCTGAGACTCCTGGCCGGGATAAACTTATCGTGGCTGAGCTGAACCAGGTTAAAGTGGCTTTCCATGTTCATTCGGTGTCAAGAATCCATCGGATCTCGTGGGAACAAATCGAAAAACCCGGGAAATTAGCCCAGGGGCTTGAAGATATGATTACAGGGGTCATCAAGATGGAAGAAGCTATGATTTTGCTGCTTGATTATGAAAAAATCGTTTTTGATCTCATGCCCGGAGCAGGTTTTTCTTCGCGTCAACTGGAAGGAATAGAGGATAAAGACCGAACTCATAAAAACCTGCTTGTAGCTGAAGATTCCCAGATTTTGCGTCAATTACTGAAAGATACCCTAAATGAAGCAGGGTACGACAGCCTGGTTTTTACAGAAAACGGGGAAGAGGCTTTGGAATATTTAGAGGGGCCGCTCGGAAACACAATAGATTTACTGCTTACTGACATTGAAATGCCCGTTATGGACGGACACCATTTAACTAAAAGAGTTAAAGAAAACGGCACAGGTAAGGAGATCCCTGTGGTGATCTTTTCCTCTCTTATCTCAGGAGACCTTTACCATAAAGGAGAACAGGTCGGCGCCGATGCACAAGTCAGTAAACCGGATATAGGAAAACTGGTGGCCCATCTGGACCGTCTTCTAAATATCTGATTATATTCATTCCACTAGACCTGCCCGGGTTCCGGGGAGGTTTTTTTACGTTATCTCTTTGATGAAAGTCGCAAAAGTGCACATAAGAGTCTGCACAAAGGGGTCAGACCCAGTAGCCTTGCACGAATGGAATATATTGTAATTTTAAGTTTACAAACACAAAAAAAGCTCCTATTGTAGAGGAGAGACCAATACTTGTTCCCAATCCTCTACAAAGGAGCCACACGCATGAAAAGTATAGGTCATAAAGCACTTATAAGTCAATGCTTAGATTTACTCCCTTCGAAAGTTTATGGATGCCCGCTTGTTAATTACGGAAATTACAAACTTTCGGCAGAAGCTTTAATGAAAGTATTTATCGCAGCGAACCTTGATAACTGGCAGTCATATCAGCATATGGAATTGATGCTTGACGCTAATCACGCTCTGAAAAAATCGTTAGATCTAGAAACGATGAGTGGCAGTCAAATTAGCCGAAGAATTAACGACTTACCAACTGAGTGGGCGCAGGATCTCTTTCTTAAAGTGGTTAGTAAACTTCAAGAACTTACTCAAAATGAAAAAGGAATCACTAAGAAAATAGGTCAGTTAAGCATCGTGGATTCC
>NZ_JAIWPE010000011.1 GCF_021028955.1 Salipaludibacillus sp. CUR1 | reverse complement strand
TATTCCTTTTTAAAAAAAGTAATAAAAATTAAATAAATAAATATGATCACTGTTAGTAAAGTAAAAATATCAGTAAGAATCCCTAAATGTTGAAAATAGTCAGGAAGTATTAATGGGATTAATAGCAAAATTAATATTCCTGTAACATTTACTTTATATTCTTTTCCAGCATCCTTATACAATTCTAATACCTCAATTCTGATTAACAAATAAGAAATACTACTTTATTACAATATTAAGTTACTATTATTTCAAACTCTTATACACATTAAAAATATTCTCAGCATTCATAAGAGCTGTAAAATTTTTATTAGCATTTATTTTAGCTTGTTTTGCAATTACTTTCATCTCCGCTTTATTATTAATGGCGTAAATTATATTATCAGCTAAAGATTTATAATTTCCTTGTTCATAGATTAAACCATATTTGTCATTAATTAATTCTATAGTTCCGCCAGTATTTGCCCCTAAGACTAGAGCGCCTCCCATCATAGCCTCAATTGTTACTCTTCCAAAAGCTTCGGCTTTAGAACTTATAATTGCAATATCAGTTTGAGACCAGATATTTTCCATGTCTCCCCTATAACCTAAAAAGTGGACATGATTATCAAGATTCTGTCCAAAGACTAACTCCTCAATTTGGGAAATAAAGTTAAAATCCCCTTCATTACCAACTATTAGTAATTTAATGTTTGTAACTCCCATATCAATAACTTTTTGAATTGCATAGATAACTTCTTTGTGACCTTTTTCTTTTACAATTCTACCTGCTATTGTTACAGTTATGGTATCCTTATTAAAGATATCATTTTCAATATTAGAAAATTTATTATGATCTATGCCATTATATATAGTAATTAATTTTGCCTTATTAATTATTTTAGAGTATTTTTTTTCTACACTTTTTGATATAGCAATAATTACATTCGCTTTATTTAATTTTTTAATTGCTGAATTTCTATTTCTAAATTTTTTGTTCAAGTCCTCTTCCAAAAATTCTCTTATATGCCACACAATAGGCACATTATTTTTTTGGGCTGCATTAAGTCCCCAAGCGGCAGTAACTGCATTTATGTGCATTACTTTAATTTTCTTTTTTTTAATTAAAAGATAAATTCGTAACTCCTGCCAGTAATTTATTAAACTTTTAATTAACCACTTAATATTTTCTTTTTTTGAGATTTGATCAATTGAAACTATCCAATTATATAACCTTATTTTTTTGTATGGAATTTTATTTTCCATTAGTTCTTTTTCGAGTTTTCCACTTGTAGGAATAATTACATAAGGCTCAACACCTTTTGTTTTTAATATTTTGATTAAATTAATTAAAGAATGATTAGCACCAGACGTTCCAGAATACGAAGCAATAAATAGGACTTTCATAAAACACAATCCTCTCAAAAATTAACCATAGTAATATTCCTCTATCTATACCTTCAGAAAATATGCTTTTTTATAAGTGTGTATTAAATTTGACAATTGTTTTATTTCAGTTTGTTTCTTTCATTAATTAATTTATTGAAAATATCTATTAATCTTTCAGATACTGCCTTTTCACTAAACAATTCCTCAGCTCTTTTGGCTATTTGTTTCTCATTGTAATTTTTCCCTTTTTCGTACATATTAATTAATACTTTAGCCAACTCCTCAACATTATCTGCTTCGAATAATACCCCCGTTAATTCATCAATATAAATATCTATTGGCCCTCCTTTAACGCCTATTACTGGTCTCCCACAAGCCATAGCTTCAATGAATGGCACTCCAAAAGTTTCCAAAACACTAGCCGAAACAAAGGCATCACTTTTTTTAAGCATATCCGCAGTTTTTTCTCGTGGAAGGAACCCATGCAGTGTAATTTTATCACCCATACCTTGACTGTGAATTTGTTTTTTTAAATTACTAAACACCGGGCCATTACCAATGATATTTAAATGTACATCTGTATTCTCAGCAAATGCTTTTGAAAATGCATTTATTAATAATCCGAATCTTTTACTTTCCACTAATCGACCAACAGTAACAAAGTCATACTTTTTTTTCCTAATCTTTCGTTCTGAATATTTAAAAATTGGTTTCACCATATTTGGAATTACTTCTATATTTTTATTAGTACCAGTTAACTCTACTACGCTTTGTTTCAGTTTTTCCCCAACACAGTTAAAACTATCTGATTCCTTTTCAATTTTTTTTAGTAAACTTACACTATGAGGCTCCAATTTTTTCAACTGTACTTTACTCCAATGTTCGGTAACAACTATCGGTATTTGAAGGTTTTTAAGTAAGTTCCAAATTTGCTCGTTTAAATTCAACAATGGGAAGTGCACATGAATAACTGCTGGTTTACCTTCTTTTTCTAAAATATTGTTTAATAGTTTTTGAAAATGTTTCGTTTTGAGGTGATCAAATAGTTGCTTTGGAATACCACCTATTGGTAAATGGTAACCATAAACAGAAGGTTTACTCGAATGTAAGTTTACATAATTAAATATGCGTAAAGACTTAACCGATCGAGTATCACAAAAAGCATAAACAGATTTAAAATTATATTTATTTAATGCTGCTGCCTGCTCAAATTCAAATATCCCCATCATTCCTGTTTTTTCATCAGGCAAAGCTCTTCCTATTACTAACGCATACATTAGTAGTTCACCAACTTACATTTTATTCTTATAATAGTTAAACAAATACTCTACCACTAACGGTATAGAGTAATTTGGTTTCCATTCAAAATCGTTATAAAATAAATCACTATTAATTAAATTATTGAAGCTATCATTTCCCTCATATACTTCGATATTCACGTCAGCTATAGAATATTTTTTAGCAGTTTCCCTTACTGTTTCTGCTATTTCAAAAACAGAATAATAATGAATATTCCCTAAATTATACACTGTATTCCATTCACAAGAATCTTTTTTTACCATTGACATTAATGCTGAAGCTGCATCCTTAACATCTAGATAAGAAACTTTCTGCCCTCTTCCATTAACTGTTATTTTTTCACCATCTAATGCGTTTTTTACAAATTTATTAGTCATGCGGGCTTCTAAATCAGGGCCAGTTAAACTTGCAATTCTTATATTGGAATAATTAATTTCAGAATCACATAATGATGCTACTATTTTTTCAGATGCATACTTTGCCATTCCATATAAAGATTCAGGAGCAACCTCAGCAAATTCATCTGGTGATGACTTCGCCTTTTGACTGTATACACTTTGAGAAGATATATTAATAACACTATCTATATTTATGTCAATTGCATCTCTTATAAGTTTTTCAGTAAAATCTAACCCCTCTGCTAATTTCCTAGGATTTGAAGCACGTGGAAATGCACAATTAATCAGAACATCTATATTAGTCATTCGATTAATCTCTTTTTTCCAATCACTTACATTTAGCACAGTTAAATTAGAATGGTCTGTAAAATAACTCTGTAACTTCTTTACTTCAGAAGTCAAAGCTATAGTATTATAATTATTACTTTCTAATAATTGTTTAACTAACGCTTTCCCTAAAAAACCGTTTGCTCCGCTTACTAATACTGTCTTTTTACTCAAATCAATACGTCCTCCCCAAGTTCCTGTGTGTCGAACCCTTCCAATAACATACTCTCTCCATCTACTGAAGTAACCTTCAAGGTGTTATAAATGGAGTTCAGTAAATGCTCTAATTCTTTTTTATTATTAGCAGTAGCAAAGACTCTTAACATAATTTGTTTTAATGTCCCTTTGGAAGATTCTAGTAACTCTTCTCCTTCTGTATGGGCTAGTACTACGTCTAAAACTTCAGGGATCCTTTTCACTTCTTCTAAACCTTGGATTTTGTCTATTTTTCCAGGCTTAATGAGGAAAGAAACATTACAAGCATATTTATTCCAATAAGGATCAGCTTTTTTATGTAAAAATGGTTCGGTTTTTTTTCCACTTAGAGCAAATTTAATCATCATTTCAAGTGGGTTATAATGACAAATTTCATCCAATAATTTATATTCAAGGGTTCCTGTTAATCTATAACCAATGTCATAAATAATACATTCACCATCTTCCACCAAGCATTGTATGAACACCATGCCATTCTTCAATCCTAATGATTTAAACATTTCTTTCACTTTTGAATCGGTTGTATTAATATACTTTTTTAAATGTATTGAAGGGAAAGTATAGGCAACAGGTAGAGCAATAACATTATCTTGACTGTGTTTTATATGACGATTTCCCATACCAGAAAGATAAATTTCACCATCTTGTAATGTATAGAAAATTGTTACTTCTTCTCCATTAATATATCGTTCTATTAATATTTCCTTACGCTCTGAAAAATCTAGTGCTTTTTTGTATCCAGCAATTAGCTCTGCTTCATTATTACAGATCGATATTCCTCTTGCACCACTATTATCAGAAGGCTTAACTAATACAGGGTACTTAATATGATTTAAAATTGCGGAGTCAATGTCTCCCTCTATGTGATATTCATTCACAATAGGAACACCAAATTCTTCACATAATTTTTTATAGTCTTTTTTATTTGTCAATATTTCAAATTGCTTTTTTGTACCATAGCACGGCAATCCAGCTTGCTCGCACATATTTGCATAGTGTGGTAATACAGAATCAGTATATCCAGTAATTACACCATCTACTTTTTCTTTTTTTATAAGATCAACCATAGCTGCAATATCTGCTGTGCTTGTCATAAAAGACTTATCTGCAATTTTTTTTGCTGGAGATTTTTCTTTAGGGTACCAATCAGTCACCATTGTATAAACCCCCATCTCTTGTGCCTTTCTTACAATTTCACATGATATTCTTGAACCACCAAGAACCAATAACCTCTTTTGAGTTTCAGTCATAATAATCTCCGTCCCTATTCTTTACTTTAAAAAAAATTTTATAATAAAGTTTATTTACGCTCTATATGATGGAAAAAAGTCCTTATCGGGATTAATTCCTCTACTCTCGCACAGCTTGTTATAAACTTTATCGTTCCATATTCTTTTCCCAACATAAAAATCAAACTCAGTTTTTTTTCCGAATTTCTTTTTAAACTGATATAAAGAGTCATCTGGTTTATTACTTGTGCCTCCTCCATAATGGATTATTTTTATACCATTCGCTTCAGCCCATTGAACTGTTGCATATTTAATCACGTAAGCAGGCGAAAGATACAAATACTCATTCAATGTACCAGATAAATGAGCATGAATAATTTCACCATAAACAAAGTAAAGCCCTGATGCTATAACTTTATTGTCATAAATAACTTCAACTAATATAATATTCTCCTTGAAATTATCTAAACAATTATAAAAGTATTCTTTACTAAAATAATAATATTCGCTAGCGTTATTTCTTTTCATAGTGGAATAATATATATCCATAAAATTATCTAGATTATTTGGCTTTTTAGTTACTTTGTAACTCACACCAATATTTATAGCCTTACGTATTATCTTTCTAGCACTTTTGGAAAATTCCCTTGAAAGAGTAGAATCCTGATTGCTTATACTTGTGCCTACAGTTTTTCTTATATGTTCTAACGTATACACTGAATTAAATTCCTTTGCATTATTAAATAATGGATGGAAACGAATAAATTCACTCACTATATTATTTTTAGCACAATACTCTTTAAACTTAATATTAAATTCTTTCAGCAAATTATTTTTGTTGCCATTCTTGTACTCTTGTATAATAGGACCACCATAACCATAAGGGGTAGTTAAATCATAAAATGTCTGGTTGTTAATATTAAAAGGTATTTCTCGTTTAATAAACATATGATATACAGAACCATATTGACAATTTAGTTTGAATTCTTCACAACTACCTTTTTCAATTTCTTCATACAAAAAACCATATTTTGTATCAAAATATATATCCTTCATAATTTATCTGTAAAACCTCCTAACGTGGTAATTATTCTTTTAATATCGTTTAATCCATACCTGTGATCACAAACCAATGATAGTTCTGTGTTATAAAGTATTTTTGTCTCTTTATTAAAATAATTATTATCCACAGGGTTTGGCCAATGAATAGGACAAAATATATTATTAGTAATAAAATAATTCTTCAAGGCTCCTCTGAGTTCAGGTTTTACTATTATTGGGACAAAAAGAGGACAATCCGTATCACTATTAAATTTACTAAAAAGAAGCTTAATATAATTTGTTTTTTTAAAGTTTTGATAAATAAATATCGTGTTCTTCACTCTTTTTTTCTTAATATCCTCTATATTAATTTTTTTTAAAATCTCTTTAGAAACTAAGTCAATTTCAATATTTTTATAATTATTATTTAAAGCAAAATTAAAATCAGAATATAATTTTAAAAAATCAGATTTTGCGGTTTTATTAGTTTTATGGATAGTATATTGATTGTAAATAAAATTCGCTTTTTTACTCATTGCTAATACTTTTTTTTCAACAAGTTCATCTGGTGGAGGTAGTAACTTATTGTTTGTAAACTCTCCAGCTCCTTTAATAGCTACACCTCCACTTGGTATAGAGAACCATTTTCTTAAACTAGCAATAAAATAGTTAGCATACCGGCAGCAGTTCTGCTCACATAGAAACCTATGAGTAATATCTTCAATTACAATTACATCCCTACCTCTAAATTTTTTAATAATTCTATCCATATTAGAAACGTCGAAACCAAAATAACTATTTGCAAAAAATATATCCACTTCTTTTTCATAATCAATAGAATAATTTAAACCATCACCATCATAAAATACCTCGTAGAATTCAATTCTTATATTTCTATCTACAAATGGTTGGAGCATAGATTTACAGCAATAGGAGGGCATGTAAACTGTTTTTATTGTTTTGATTATGTCTTCTAATACATAATCAATTGCTGAACGACCCGAAAATAGAAGTTTTCTATCTCCTCCGAAATTAATTAAATCATCGAAGTCCTTACTTTTATCCAAATTATTATTATCTTCTAGCCAAAACTCACTCCCTATTTCTATCATAAATTTTCACTTTTATTTTTTTGGCTTATTCGATATTTGTGAAAATCTTCTATCGTACCTGTACCCCTGGTAACAATATCACTTCTTCTGAAGACAACTAATATTGTATTTAATATTATTTTAAGATCTAATACTAATGAAAGTTTATTTACGTATTCACGATCTAAAGCAAACCTTTGTTCCCAGGTAGCTTTGTTCCTACCGTTGACTTGTGCTAAACCTGTTAAGCCAGGACTGACTAAATGTCTTTGTTTTTCTACAGTAGTATAATAAGGTAAATATTTCACAGACAAAGGTCTAGGTCCTACAAATGACATGTCTCCTTTTAAAATATTGAATAGCTCAGGCAATTCATCAAGGCTAGTTTTCCTAAGAGTTTTTCCTAACTTTGTTAACCTTACTTTATCTGCTAATAACTCTCCCTTTTCGTCTCTATCGTCAGTCATTGTCCTAAATTTATACATTGTAAATATTTTTTCGTCTAATCCTGGTCTTTTTTGTTTAAACAGAATCGGGCTGCCCAATTTAATTCTTACTAGTAAGGCCACCATTATTAAAATTGGACTTAGTAATATAATTGAAATTAGTGAAAGAACAAAATCAATAGGTCTTTTTAAAAATTTTTTATATAAGTTTCTCTTTAGTTTCATATTGCATCACAGTCCTTTTATTATTTCCACTATTTTATTTAAATCATATTTTGTCATTTTAGTATCGCTCGGTAGGCAGATGCCTTGTTCAAAAAGCTTTTCACAAACACCTTTACCAATAAAATCACACTTAAAAAAGTAAGGCTGAATATGCATTGGTTTCCAAACCGGACGCGCTTCAATATTTTCCCTTTCCAAAACTTCCATTACTTCAATTGGCTTTACTGGTCCATCCAATATCATAGAAGTTAACCAAAAGTTTGGTTCATTCCAATTATTATTTGGCATGAATGAAACACCTTCAAGGTTACTTAGCTCTTTTTTGTAGAACTCAAAAATCTCTCTCTTTTTAGCCACTCGCTGATCTAGAACTTTCAGCTGACCTCTGCCAATCCCCGCGGTAACGTTACTCATTCGATAATTAAAACCTAACTCGCTATGTTCATAATGTCGTGCCTGGTCCCTCGACTGAGTCGCCCAGAAACGTGCTTTTTGAATTCTTTCTTCATTATTAGAAACTAGCATTCCACCACCAGAAGTCGTAATGATCTTATTTCCGTTAAATGAATAAATTCCATAATCACCAAATGTTCCAGTATGCTTACCTTTATAGTAAGTACCTAGAGATTCAGCTGCATCTTCAATCACAGATACCTTATACTTTCGGCATAAATCCATTATAGGATCCATATCAGCGGAGAGTCCGTATAGATGCACAACTATGACAGCTTTTACCTCAGGGTACTTTTCAAAAGCTTCTTCCAATGCTTGTGAGGACATATTCCACGTCTCTTCATCACTGTCAATAAATACAGGAGTAGCATTTTGATAGATAACCGGATTAACAGTTGCAGAGAACGTTAAAGATGGACAAAATACAATATCTCCTTCTCCTACTCCAGCAGCTTTTAACGCCAAATGAATGGCTGCTGTACCTGAACTTAATGCAGCTGCATGGCCTATCCCTACTTTTTCTGCTAGCTCTTCTTCAAATTTATTAACATTTTCCCCAAGTGGTGCAATCCAGTTGGTATCAAACGCTTCTTGCACATATTTCATTTCATACCCTTCGTCACTCATATGTGGTGAAGAAAGAAAAATTCTATCTCCCATTATGTATGTACTCCCTTTCTTATTAAAACTCTCGGTTGTCCTTTTTTAGTTACTTAGTACTTACCTGACCTTTTAGATCACACTAACTACTAATTAACTAATTTAAGAAGCTACTGAGCCAGTCAACATAGCCAGCTCAGCAGCTCCTTATTTTCTGTTTATTTGACTGCCGTCAACTCATTCAACGACTCTACTCTAAAATGAGCGATGTCCAATACTCTCTCCCTGACATCATCCGCTCTCATGTAGTGGAACTTCTCTACCAATTCATAAATCACATTCACATTCACAGGCGGGGTCTTGCCTCTGTAAATCTTTGGATAGATCTGTTCTTTATGCACTTCATTGTCCCCGAGCAGTTCTTCAAACAGTTTTTCTCCCGGACGGATGCCTGCGAATTTTATTCCTATTTCTTCCTCTGTAAATCCACTCAGCCTGATTAAGTTTTTAGCAAGATCTACAATCTTAACGGGTTCCCCCATATCAAGTACGAATGTTTCCCCGCCTTTAGCGATAGCTCCAGCCTGAAGGACAAGCCTGGATGCTTCAGGAATCGTCATGAAATATCGTGTCATATCAGGGTGCGTCACTGTCACCGGCCCGCCGGCTTCAATCTGCTTTTTGAATAACGGAATGACGCTGCCTCGGCTTCCAAGCACATTCCCAAAACGGACGGCAACAAACTTCGTGTTGCTGATCATATCCATGTGCTGGACAATCATTTCAGCGATCCGTTTAGACGCCCCCATGACGCTCGTCGGGTTAACTGCTTTGTCTGTGGAAATCATCACAAAGGAATACACCCCGGACTGGTCAGCTGCTTCAGCGACGTTTTTAGTCCCTATCACATTATTTTTAATCGCTTCATGTGGATTTCTTTCCATTAAAGGGACATGTTTATGAGCCGCAGCGTGATAAATAACATGCGGCTGGTGTTTTCCTACTGCTCCCATAATTCGCTCCCGATCCTGAACATCGGCAATTTCCGTCTCTAATTCTATGTGCGGATATTTAGGGCGTAATTCCATTTCAATATCGTAAATGCTGTTTTCGCCATGGCCTAGCAATACAAGTTTCTTCGGGTTGAATTTAATGATTTGCCGACATACTTCAGAGCCGATCGATCCGCCTGCTCCCGTAACCATAATCGTTTCGCCGGTGAGTTTATTGCCGATCTTTTCGGTGTCTAACTTTACCGGTTCACGTCCTAGCAGGTCTTCCACCTGCACATCACGGATTTCGTTAACGGAAACTTTCCCTGACATTATGTCTTCCACTGACGGCATAATTTGCGTCTTCACTTTTGTTTCCGCACAGCGCGAGAAGATATCATTTAATTGATGCTTTGATAAAGAAGGAATGGCAATAATGATATGCTCAATATTCTTTTGCTCAACGACTGACTGGAGCCATTCCAATCTGCCGAGAACCGGAATATCCATAATTTCGAGTCCTTGCTTTGTCGAATCATCATCAATGAATGCCACCGGGTGCAATTCCGACTTTTCACTGTTCATGAGCTGCCTGGCAACCAGTGTCCCGCCGTTGCCTGCTCCGACAATCAGCGTTCGCTTTTTGTCTTTATCGACTTTGAATTTAGTATCCCGGTAAAGCCGCCATGAAAAACGGGAGGCACCGATAAGTAAAATATGCAGCATCCAAGTCACGAGAAGGGTGCGAGTATACAGCGTCTGGAAACCGATAAGCTGAATAACCGCCAGCACCGCGATGGACAGCGTGACAGCTGTGAAGATTGCGGCGAGTTCTTTAATGCTGGCATACGACCAGGCGCGTTTATAAAGCTTAAAAATATGAGCAAAAATATGGTGGCTGAAAAACAATGCAATTGAACTGACCAGGATTGCAGTCGGAACAATTTGTGACGTAGGGATTAACAGCCAGTAACTAAAATAAATCGATAAAAGCACAATCAATGAATCTACTAAAATTAATAAACTTAATCGCAGTTTATAACTCAATGACTTTCCCACCTCTTTCGGCGTTGTAATTAGTGTTTTTTAAAGACTGCTAAACGATCAGTGCCAGGGATATATCTGAAAATGATTGTTTAACATTCTTTTGTAAGGGGTATCAATGTATGCGGATACCTATGTATTTATTTGTTTAAATAAAAAACAGGCATTAAACCTGACCTCACACTTCACCATTGGCGACAGTATCGCGCCTAAGGTTGTTCTATTTATTGAACGACACCCACAGCAAAGCCGAGTTCCTCCGTTGATAAGGGTATTGGAGAAATGACCCAATATATAGTATTTCAATACTCTCACGTTATATTTTTCCAATCACAAACAAAAAATAAAAAAATACTTTTCTCTGAATAGAGAGCATAAGTATTTTTCCATGCCTCCAGACCACGTACCTGTAAAGCTGACGTGACTGTAAGAGACAGAAATATAATTAGTGCATTTTTTACGGCGATTAAGGGAAAGAAAACTCTATTGATATTTAATTCACGGGGCATTTTCTCCTATAGCATTCAACAGCCTATAGAGGAAAGTATTTCCTGTTTTTGCTTTTTACAGTTTACCATATTCATCAGACGAAATGTAGGCCATTTTTACATTTTTTTATAAATGCAAACAATTAAATTAAACAAAATGTCGGATTTAACCGATCGTATTTACAAAATAACCAGACTAAAAGACTCACTAATACCTGTTATTTCCCTTAGTGTTAAAACTGCAATTAGTTTTCTTAAGGATCATTAAGCCTTTAGTCTCTCATTCAATATGGGATTTGGTTCAAAACAGTCCGAGGAATTTCTTTTTCTTTACTCGCTCCGGCGGTTCTATCATCACATGTTGATTTTCAATCAAAAGATGGGCATTTTCTTTAAATAAATAGACAAGATCATTGCCAAATTCTTTTTCAATGACGTTGTAGGCGTCCGTCATATGAAACGTCCGATTTGTCGTGTTGTGAGCATCACTGGCAATGAAGTGAGTCAGATTGGCTTCTACAAGATCTAAAGAAAGTGAGGCGATTTTTTTCCCGAATTTCCCAGCCACGCTCGCTGCAGTTACCTGGGTTAAAGCCCCGTTTTTAACAAAGTCATGGAGCATATCAGGTTTCTTCATAAACACCTGGTTCCGTTCCGGGTGGACAATGACCGGCACTTTCCCTGCCAGCTGAAGATCATATAACAGTTTCCTGCTGAACCTCGGCAGCTGGGCTGACGGAAATTCCACAAAGACATACGTCGAATGGTTGAGGGACAATATCTCTCCCTTATCAATATCCTCAATAAGTTCCCCGTAAAGACGGCATTCCTGACCGGGCAGAATAGACAGATCTAAGCCTTTTTGTTTAAGGAGGCGGTTCGCTGTTTCAGTTGCTTTTTCAATCATGCCTTTCGTATTTTCATAGCTTCCGTTCATATGGTGGGGAGTGGCTACAATAGTGGTGATCCCATCTTCCATGGCGGCATGCGCCATAGCGAGTAAATCCTCTTCTGTTTGTGCCCCGTCATCCAAGCCGGGAAGAATGTGGCAGTGAAGGTCAATCATTTATGACACCCTTTCAAGAAAAAAGAGGGTGAATTAACCCTCTCCGTAGTAGTAATAGTATTGTGAGTTCTCAAGTTCACGGTCGTTTAAGACAGCACCGATAATATGAGCATTGACTTTCTTCAGCTGGTCGACAGCCTTTTTGGCATCTTCTTCTTCCGTCTGTCCGCTTCGAAGGACCAGGATTGTCCCATCCACAAGCCTTGAAAGCAGCTGCGGATCCGTCACCGCATTAACCGGCGGCGCATCAAAAAGTACATAGTCATATTTTTGGGCAACGTCTGTTACGAAAGCTTGCATAGCCCGTGAACCAAGCAGTTCACTAGGGTTCGGGGGCACCGGCCCGGACGGGAGAATATCGAGCCTTGGAATCGATGACTCAAGAATAGTATTCTCTAATTTTGTCTGTTGGGTCAGGACTGTCGTCAGGCCTGTATGGTTCGGCACCTGAAAAGTGAAGTGAACGGTAGGCTTCCTCATGTCCGAGTCAACAAACAGCACACGGTTATGCTGCTGAGCTAGAACCACACCTAAGTTGGCAATTGTCGTGGACTTCCCTTCTGCCGGCGAGGACGAAGTAACCATAATGGTTTTAATCTGGCGGTCAATGCTTGCGAACTGGATGTTCGTTCTGAGAGTCCGGAATTGCTCTGAAATTGGCGATTTCTTATCAAATTCGGCTATAAGTGCCCGCTGTTTATCTGATAACTCTTTATTTTGTTTCTTACGCGCCATATGTTTCACGCCCTTCTCGGGTTTTTCTGACAGATGTTAAATCTTCCACAGACACTTTGTCGGTATTAATGGTAGAGATCGAAGCGAGTACTGGAATGCCGAGTTTTTCTTCCACGTCGTCTTCTGTTTTTATCGTGTTATCCAGGAATTCAAGCAGGAATGCAAGTCCAACGGCTGCCATTAGTCCAACTATAAAGGCGATCGCCATATTCAGTGTCGGGTTAGGGCTTACCGGACTTGGGTCATCTGCTAATTCCGCGGTTGACAGGATCGACACGTTATCTACATTCATAATGTCAACAATATCTCTCTGAAAAACGAGAGCGAGTGTGTTAGCAATTTCGACCGCCATCGCCGGATTGTCATCTTCTACCGTAATCGATACGACCTGAGAGTCTCCTTCTGCACTGACACTGATTTGATCGCGAAGGGCTCCTTTTGAGCGTTCCAGATTCAATTCTTCAAGTGTTGGTTCTATAATTCTAGGAGAAGTAATAATAACATTGTATGTGTTGATTAAATCAAGGTTCGTCCTCAGTTCACTTGACGTATATTGCTGGCCTTCTTCCGCTGACTGGTTAACCAGCAGTTGAGTGGATGCGTCATACGATGGTGTAAGCAAAAAATATGAAATAATGGCGCTTAAGGCTACAGCCGCTGCTGTGATCACAAGAATTAAGCGGAGCCGTTTTTTTAATGTGTCGAAAATTTCCTTTAAACTAATCGTTTCTTCCATGGTACCCTCCTGAAAATATGTAAAATCGTCCAAAAAAACCCGTACTGAACTCTTATATATGCTATAGGAAAATTGACATAAAGTAAATCGTTTTGTGGCAAATTTTATCAATTTTTTCAGAATGTGATTGCTATGAGGGTGGCATGGGATTATACTATTTTTATAAATACTAGTTTGATATAAAAGGGGAAACGAGATGAAAAAAGCACTTATAATTTTAGGGTCTATTATGCTGGTGTTTCTGTTGGCAGTGGGTGGCTATGCTTTTTATTTGTATCAGTCTGTTCAGTCGACGATCGATTCACAGATGCATACGGCTCTTGACAGAGATAAAACGGATAAACGCGATATGGAAGTTAATATGGATGACCGGGAGCCGCTGTCATTCCTCCTCTTAGGAGTAGACGCGGAAGATTCCGTGTCCGGACGGACAGATACGATTATGGTGGTAACAGTCAATCCGGATGACGAATCCATGCGGATGGTGAGCATTCCGCGAGACACAAGAATGGAAATTGCCGGACGGGGTACACAGGATAAAGTCAACCACGCTTATGCTTTCGGCGGCGCCGATATGGCAATTGCCACGGTTGAAAATTACCTCGATATTCCGATTGATTACTTTTTAACTGTCAATATGGATGGTTTTAAGGAAATGGTCGATTCAGTCGGCGGAGTAACAGTATATAATGATTTTTCATTCGAGCAGAGCGGTTATGAGTTTGATGAAGGTGAACTGTTCCTTGACGGTGATAGGGCACTTGCTTACGCTCGGATGAGACAGGAAGATTCACGCGGCGACCTTGGACGGAACGACCGCCAGCGCCAGATCGTCAACGGTATGATTAAAGAAGGCGCCCAGTTAAGTTCCGTTACACGGGCGGAATCGATTCTGGACGCTTTAGGAAATAACATGATTACAAACTTAACGTTTGATAAAATGATCAAGCTTCAGCAGAACTACCGTGGCGCCCGCCACAACCAGGAGACAATGGAAATTGAAGGTTCCGGCGAGCGCATCGACGGCATCTGGTACTTGCAGGTTCCTGATAACGAGCGCGAGCGCATCAGCAGTGAACTTAGAGCGCACCTCGGACTTGAAGACGGGTCTGTTGCGGTGAATGGTGACGAGAGTGATGCGGATGAAGATTAATTGAGAATGATAAAGGCTGGAAGCGTGCGGTTGCGGGCTTCCTGCCTTTTTTTGTGGGTTGGGCAGTGGGGCGGGGATTGGTGCAGTTTGGTTCTGGATTGTTGCACTTTTGGTGGGGATTGGTGCACATTGGCTGAGGATTGTTACAGTTTGGGCCAGGATTGTGGCACATCGCCTGAGGATTGTAACTCCCCCCATTTGGAGCTGCTTACACTAGGATGAAGGAGGTTTCTTTACTTCGGAAATAACTAATTAGCTCTTTTCGGTTAAGGTCCGCACGTTATTTGATGCAGTTTGGTCTTCTGTCAATAAAGTGGACAAATTTACTCCGCGTTTTGGCACACTTTTTAATTAGAGATTCCTTATCCGGATCTCTAAAAATAGCTTCATTTCCGTTAATAATCCAAGTTTGATTTTAAATTTAAGCGAGGGCCTTTGCCACTTTTTTGGCGTCATCCTGTTGCGCCTTTTTATACGCCAGTTCTACCTCTATAGGACTGGCGTAATCAAGAGAAGAGTGCATCCGATTCTGGTTATAAAAGCGGATGTAAAAGGCGATAGCTGCGTAGGCTTCTGCCTTTGTGGCAAAGACACATTTGTATATATACTCTTTCTTGAGAGAAGCGAAAAAGCTCTCCACACAGGCATTATCGTACGGATTTCCTTTCCGGCTCATACTGATGACAGCCCCTGACTTGTTGAGAGCTTCTATATAGGCATTTGAGGTGTATTGGACACCCCGGTCTTAATGATGGATAAACCCCTTCTCAGGGCTACGGCGGATGAGAGCCTCCTCTAAGGCATTGAACGATAAAGTGGCTGCCATCGTGTCGGCTATGCGATAGCTGATAACGCGACGGGAAAACAGGTCCATAACCGGATTTAAATACACAAAACCTTCACCTGTGTGAATGTAGGTAATATCCGTCGCCCATACTTTATTCGGAGCGTCTGGATAAAACTCACGATCCAGGTGATTTTCATATATCCGGGAGGCATGATCTGAATCTGTCGTTGTCACAAATTTCTTCGGAGGCACGGCATATAGTTCCAACTCGGCCATACGCTGAGTGACCTTCCTTTCAGATACATTAAACCCTTCTGTTCCGCGTATTATCCGCCAGATTCTCGGGCTTCCGTAAAACCCGTGATTCTTATGGTAATAATGAATGATCAACTCATCCAACTTACGGTTAAATGCCTCTCTTTCCGTTTCTTCTCTGCCCAGGCGCTTTATGTACGCGTAGTAGCCTGATCGTGAGACACCCAGTACGCTGCACATCTTCTCAAACGGGTGCCGGTCGCGGTGTTCCTGAATGAACGCAAACCTTACTGTTTTTCCTGCGTGAAGATGTGCATGGCCTTTTTTATAATCTCATTTTCCTCCTGAAGCTCCAGTTTCTCCTGTCTTTCTTTTTCATAAAGCTCCTTATACTCTGAAGCTGTTAGAAGCCTGTTTTGAGCTTCTTTTTCTTCTTTCTTCTGGTCATCACGATATCTTTTAACCCACTTCTGAAGAGTGGAATAAGGAATGCCGAGATCCCTGGAGACATCCACCAGTCTGTGACCATCTAAAACAATCCGCTTAGCTACATACTCCCTAAACTGAGGGTCATGATTTTTTCCTTCTTTACCCATAGTGTCCACGTCCTTTTATCCTTTGTCTTTGATTGAAACATGCGCCAATGTGACGTGTCCACTTTTTATACTACCTTCAAGTTCACGGAGTATTTGATGCACTCCGCACATTATTTGAGGCACTCGCTCGGATTTTTGATGCACTCGGCCCTCTCGATTTAAGAAGAGCCCCCGGTGCCCCAACCCACAACAAAAAAAACTGCCATTACCCCAGGGGATAATGACAGCTTCTATCTTATTAATGAACAGGTTCTGACTGCTCCTCTTCCTCTTCCTGTTCCTCATCTTCTTTGTCTTCGGAATCAGGTGCTGAGGCGTAGTCGCTTTCTGTTTCTTCAATGATTTCGAGATGTTGTTGGAGTCGCTTGGACGTTTCAGCTACCGACTGTTCATCAGGCTGATAATAGTAGATGCCGTTGTCAGTTATAGCTGTTCCGTCATAACTTAACGATTCAATGTTATCGAGTTCGCTCGCGTAAGAATGCATTGAAACGATATTGTTGAAAGTGGCATTTGTGTTCAGGTTTCTCTCCACTGTGTCCATCAGTGAATTAAAATTTGTAATGGAGCTGAAGGTTGCCATTTCGTTGATGATTGAGGCAATGACTTCTTTCTGGCGTTCGCCGCGTCCGATATCGCCTTGCGGATCGTGTTTCCTCATACGGACATAGGCCAATGCTTTTTCTCCGTTAACGATTTGCTCGCCTTCCTGAATGGTAATGGTTCCGTAGGTGGCGTTATCTGTTTCGGTAAATGTCATTGGTGAATCAATTTTAATACCGTTCAGTTCATCTACAATTTCCATAAACGCGTCGAAGTTTAACGATACAAAATAGTCGACGGGGATATCGAGAAACTGCTCGACTGTATCCAGTGTCATATCCATCCCCCCAAAAGCATGGGCGTGGTTAATTTTATCCTGCTCGTATCTTCCTGCAATATCAACCCGCGTATCACGAGGAATATTCAGCATTTTTACCGTACCTTCATCTGGATTAAACGTGACAAGAACCATGGCGTCTGTCCTGCCGCTTAAATCACCGTCTCGCGTATCAAGCCCTAAAAACAGAACGGATACCGGGTCGATGTCCGGATTGACGACTTCTTCCCTGTATTCCGAACGGTCGCCTCTTTCCAGATCCTGCTGGGCGCTTGACGTCACACCCATTATCTGGTTAATCATGTAACCGACAACACTACCAGCGACAATTAAGACGCCGAGAAACGTAAAGAGGGCAATTTTAAGAAAGGAACGGGGCTTTTTTGATTTTTTCTGTTTTGAATCTACACGTGACAGTGCCATGAGCGACACTCCTTTTTTTATATTATGGCTGTTAACTTTCAGGAAAGAGGGCGACATGCTGAGAACCATCGACTTTAAGCGAGACCTCGCAAGGCATAGCTTTATGAAGGCTTGCGGTCCCGTCAAACTAGAGGAGCAGGTGGAAAACGTTATCTTCTATAACAAAGTCTTAAATTAAAAGTAAGTCTATTTAACTATTAACACATTCATCCAGTATAAAACCTCAATATCCTATTTTACTGTACAACTCTTGACGGGTAAAGGGAGATATTCAGATTTTTTCCACTTTTATGTTTAAACTTAGTACATTTAAAAGAAATTTCCTTAATTTTGTCGAATTAATCTCTCTGATTTATATTGCTTACATAAAAATTTGGTTGTATTGTTAAATGTAGAGTGAAAGGAGTGGAGAATTATGCCGACAGTCAGAAAGGCTATTATTCCTGCTGCCGGGCTTGGGACGAGATTTTTGCCGGCCACGAAAGCCCAGCCGAAGGAAATGCTGCCGATCGTTGATAAGCCCACAATACAGTATATTGTGGAAGAAGCAGTTCAATCCGGAATTGAAGATATTATTATTATAAGCGGCCGCGGCAAGCGGGCGATTGAAGATCATTTCGATAAATCGTATGAACTGGAAGAAACATTGCTGAGAAAAGAAAAGATGGCTCTTCTTGAAGAAGTCCAGGGCATTTCCAACATGGCGAACATTCATTACATCAGGCAGAAGGAGCCTAAAGGGCTGGGGCATGCAATCTGCTGCGCCAAGCACTTTATCGGCGATGAGCCGTTTGCCGTCCTGTTAGGCGATGATATTGTCCAGTCTGACGGAAAACCGTGTTTAAAACAGCTCATTGAGGTGTTTGACCGGTATAATTCATCGGTTGTCGGTGTCCAGCCCGTCCCGGAAGACGATGTGTCCAAGTACGGGATTGTCTCGCCGAAGTCGTCTGAAATCGAGCCGGGGGTCATCCACGTCGCTGATTTAGTGGAAAAGCCGGCTAAGGAAGAGGCGCCTTCGAATCATGCGATTATGGGGCGCTACGTGCTCCGTCCGGAGATCTTTGATATTCTAGATAATCTCCCGCCCGGCGCAGGGAATGAAATTCAACTGACAGACGCGATCAAGAAGCTGAACGAAAGCCAGGTCGTGCTCGCGTATGAATTTGCTGGGAAGCGCTACGATGTCGGTGATAAACTTGGCTTCGTGAAAGCGACTGTTGATTTCGCCCTTCAGCGGGACGATTTAAAACACGATATGCTCGACTATTTAGAGGGTATTGCAAAGACTCATTTACAAAACAAGTATTAATATAGAAGCTTTTAGTTATTTTAGTTAAGCAGAAGCATTTTTAGGAGGATCAAGATGAAAAAGATTGCTGTGGTTGGAACTGGTTATGTTGGCTTAGTCACAGGGGTGGCCCTTTCGGAAGTTGGCCACGAGGTCACATGTATCGATATTGATGAAGCGAAAGTGGCGCGCATGCAGCGCGGCGAATCCCCGATTTATGAGCCGGGTCTTGATGACGTCATGAAAAGGAATATTGATGCCGGCCGTCTCCATTTTACGACGAACCATAACGAGGGATTCACCGGTAAAGAGGTGATTTATATCGCTGTCGGTACGCCTGAGCGTGAAGACGGCACAGCCGATCTGCAGTACGTCGATCAGGTCTCTGTCGATATCGCTTCCCACGTGAAGCAGGACGTCGTTGTTGTCACAAAGAGCACGGTGCCTGTTGGGACGAATGATTATATCCTGCGTACGATTAAGGAACATATAACTAACGGTGTAGCCGTGTCGATCGTTTCAAACCCTGAATTTTTGCGTGAAGGAAATGCGGTTTACGACGCATTTAACGGCGACCGCATTGTTGTCGGCGCAGATGACAAGTGGGCCGGCGATATGATCGAAGAGATTAATAAGCCATTTAATATCCCTGTCTACCGTACTGACGTACGCAGCGCGGAAATGATCAAGTACGCGTCAAACGCGTTTCTCGCGACAAAAATCAGTTTCATTAATGAAATCGCGAATATTTGTGAAAAACTGGGCGCTAACATTGAAGATGTCTCTGCCGGCATGGGCATGGACGGCCGGATCGGCCACCAGTTCCTGCGCGCAGGTATTGGCTACGGGGGCTCCTGCTTCCCTAAAGATACGAAGGCGCTGACGCAGATCGCTTCTTATGTGGACCACAACTTTGAACTGCTTAATTCAGTCATCAGGGTCAACAACTTCCAACACCACGTCCTGCCTGAAAAAGCGAAGAAAGTGATGGATACACTGAAAGGAAAACGTGTCGCCCTGCTTGGACTGGCGTTTAAGCCGAACACGGATGACATGCGCGAATCGCCTGCGATTACGATGAGCGAGGAACTGTTGCTTGCCGGCGCTGAAGTCGTTGGGTACGATCCGATCGCCATGGACAATGCCCGGCGGGTAATGCCGGAGGGTGTCAGCTACGTGGGATCTGCAGAAGAAGCCCTTACTGGGGCAGATGCTGCTTTCCTTGTTACAGATTGGGATGAATTTAAAGCACTTGATCTGAGTGTGTTCAGGGAAAAAATGGCTCAGCCGATAGTATTTGACGGTCGAAACTGCTTTGGCCTCGATCAGGCAGCCGAAGCCGGCCTCGACTATTACTCCATCGGGCGCGCGCCGGTGGTTAAAGGTAAAGTTGAAGTAGGGATGTAAAATTGTTTGATGTAAGCCAGCTCCGGAAGATGACGAGAGATCGTTATTTCGGGGCTGGTTTTTTTAGTGGGGATTTGGGAGGGACGGTGGGTGGAGTGGGGCAGCACTGGGGATTGGCGGGCTGGGTAGTTTGTGTACGACGGTCTGGTGGCCTGCAGCACCCAAAAACTACACTTCCCTCCCCTTCCCAAAAAAGAAATGGCTGCCTGGCCGGCACGGAACCGGGTCAGACAGCCATTTTCTTATCTGTAGTAATTATTTATGCCTTTCACAATTTCATTTACCAGTTGGTCCTGCTGGTTCAGCAGTTTTTCAAGGTCTGCTGTATTAGTCATAAATCCTGGTTCAATCAGAACAGCAGGCATCGTCGGACCGGTCAGGACTTGAAGGTTTCTTCTCACCACTCCCCGGTCTCTCATGTTCATGCCTCCGGCGATGCTCGCCTGAATTTCCTGGGCCAGACGCCTGCTCTGGGCCGGCGCTCTCGTTTCACTATAGAGAACTTCTGAGCCGTTGACTGCCGGGCTTGGGAAGGAATTGGCATGGACGCTGATAAACAGGTCTGCCCCTGACTGGTTGGCCTGGCTCACCCTGTTTCCAATCGTAACAAAGCTGTCATTCGTCCGGCTCATAACGACCCTTGCACCTTCACGTTCCAACGCTGCCTTCAGCTTTTGACTTATGGACAGCGCGATATGGCTTTCATAAACGTTGCCCACGACTGCCCCCGGATCTCTGCCTCCGTGGCCTGGATCAATAAAGATGGTTTTTCCATTGAGGCTTCCTGAACCTCCGCCTGAACTTCCGGAACTCTGTGAAGCTAAACGGACATACGATCCATGAATGTAACCCCAGCTGTTGCCTGATTTAATTTTATAGAAGTCGCCTGATTGTTCATGAAGTTGCACTTCGGTGCCCCGGCTCAAACGGCTGATAATCCTGGAGCCTGTTGATGCCGACTCGCGGACATTTAAGCTGGTCGCTGTAATTTGCCCTGTGCCGAGACTCGCGTTGGAATTCGAGCTGCTGCCTGACGACGAATCTGATGACGACGACGTACCGCTCGTGTTCACGAAGGAACTATGTATGTACCCCCAACCGCTTCCAACTTTAATTTTATAAAACTCTCCTGATTTTCCAAAAAGGTCGATTTTCGTGCCTCGACTTAAACGTGTGATTGTTTGCGAGCTGGTAGATGCAGATGCTCTGACGTTCAGGCTGCTCGCGGTGATTTCACCTGAACCTGTGGCTGAACTGGAATTTTGGCTGCTGCCTGCTGAGCCAGTTCCGGATGATTGGCCTGAAGCTTTTACATAAGAGCTGTGAATGTAGCCCCAGCTGCTCCCGGCTTTAATTTTGTACCAGTCGCCTGATTTTTCGTGAAGATCCACTTTTGCTCCCCGGCGCAGACTGCTAATGATGCTTGAGCTTGTCGTCGCGGAGGCGCGGACATTTAAGTTGCTTGCTGTTACTTCTCCTGTACCAATGGGTGAATTTGAGGTTTGGCTGCTGCCTGATGAATCTCTGTTGGACGATAGTCCAGCTGTGCGGACATGGGAACTGTGAATGTAGCCCCAACTGTTGCCTGCTTTGATCTTATACCAGTCACCTGATTGTTCAAAGAGGTCCACTTTCGCTCCTCGGCTTAACCTGCTCATGACTCGTGAGTTTGTTGAGGCAGAAGCTCGGACATTCAGGCTGCTCGCTGTCACTTCGCCTGAACCGATCGCTTGCGAGGAACTGTTCCCTGCTGCAGATGAGCTGGTTACTTTAACGTGTGAACTGTGAATATAGCCCCATCGATTGTTGTAGCGGACTTTATACCAGGAGCCTGTTTTTTCATGAAGCTCGACTGAAGCTCCTCTTGAATAACCGCCGATAATGCCGGAATTTGTTGTCGGCTGGGATCGGATATTCAGTGAAGTGGCGGTAATCTCGCCTTTTTCTACAGATTGTGCGTGTACGTGCTGTGGATGTTGCAGATCCAATTCTGTGAAAAAACTGAATGCCAGAATGAATGCTAGAAACACTAGTACCGTCTTTTTCACCAAAGTCCCTCCTATTAATTTTTATCCAAAACTTAAAAAATACTTCCAGATCACGTCCAGCAAGTATCCGACGCCAAATAAAAAAACGCCCAGACAGGCAATACTTACGGGTGACCCCCAACCTAAATCTTTCATAATATGTTCCTCCATTGGCAAAGATTACTTTTAGATTAATATAGTTATTTTCCTATGTATATAGTCAATTTTTCATTTTTGTATATTTTTGGCGAATTTATTGCTATTCTAGTTGTTTGTGTAACCTTACTTTAATTTAGACGTCAAATATAGTGTCCTTTTTCATTCGACAAAAATGGTATAATAGACTGGGCAATTATTTATTTGTTTTATTTATGTAAAGACAAGGAGTGTTTGTTTTGACAGACTTACAACGATCCAGAAAGACATCCAAGAAGAGATCACCGTTTCGCAGGTTTTTGAAATACACGTTAATTACTTTACTCATCTTATTTGTTATTACCGGCGGAGTGGTCGGTTATATGATTTATCAAATGTCTTCTATGACAGCCAGTTCCCAGCAGGATCTGGAGCGCGGGGATAAGTCGGAGTTCCGGGAAGAAGCAGTCGACCCGGTCGAAGATCCTATTTCAGTTCTTTTCCTCGGCCTCGACAGCCGAGACGATGATTTGTCCGGCCGGACAGATGCGATGCTGCTCGCCACATTCAATCCTGATGACAAATCGATTAAAATGTTAAATATTCCACGTGACTCCTTAGTGGAAATTGTCGGGAGAGGCACAAGGGACAAAATCAACCACGCCCATGCGTTTGGCGGTGTCGATATGACGATCGACACGGTTGAAAATTTGCTTGATATCCCGGTTGACTATGTTGTCTCGCTGAACTTTATCGCATTTATGGAAATCGTCGATACCATCGGCGGAGTCACCGTGGACGTGCCGATGCCGATCAGCGATACCGACAACGCCACTTACGGCACCATCGAAATTGACGAAGGCGAACAGACGCTGAATGGCGAAGAAGCGCTGGCTTACGTGCGCATGCGTAAACAGGATCCGCGCGGCGACCTTGGACGGGGCGACCGCCAAAAAGATGTGATTGAAGCGGTCATCAGGCAGTCGGCCGACTTCAGAACAATCACCCGCTTCAACTCGCTCATGGACAGCCTGGACCGTAACATGAGCACTAACCTGTCCTTCGGCAACATGGTCAGCATGCACGGCTACGCCGGCGACCTCGATGACATCGAGCAGTACAGCTTTGACGGATACGATACGACTGAGGGCGGCGTATACTATTATGTGATTCGTGACGAATCCCGCGCCGAAATCTCACAAACTTTCAAAGAACACCTCGAGATCTCACAAAGCAACAGCGGCACCGCTGAGAGCGGCGGCGACGGTGAAAGCGCCGGGCAGTAATAGAGGTATTCTGAATTGGTGGAAAGACTGATCCTCCCGGGAGGATCAGTCTTTTTGTGTGGGAGGGTGGTGTGGTGCTTGGGGCGGGGCCGGGGCGATTTGATGCAGTTTGGTCGTTTTTTGATGCACTCGCTCCATTATTTGATGCACTCGGCCCAATATTTGATGCACTCCCACCATTATTTGATGCACTCGGCTCAATATTTGATGCACTCGCTCCATTATTTGATGCACTCCGCTCTATATTTGAGGCACTCCCACCATTATTTGATGCACTATGCTCGATATTTGATGCACTCCCACCATTATTTGATGCACTAGAACAACAGAGGTCTCGTACGGATATTGGACATTTATTGGATAACAAAAAAAGATAGGGCAACTATCCCCTATCTTTATTATTCCTTCATTTCCTCCAGCTCTTCTAAAGCATCGCGCCAGTCTATAAAATCCTCTGGTTCGTCCAGTTCATATTCATCCATATCCCCATTCAACACCTTAGCAAAAACATCCTCAAATTTCCCGCCATATTTCTTTTCAAGCTCAGCTACTTCTTCTGTCAGCTCTTTTTTCAGAGCCTCTTCGTTCAGATTATGAATTTCAAGCTGTGTTTTTAAAGTCTGTATACGAGCTACCCATAAAGTTGTTTTCCAGTAGATCGCATTATGCGCCGGATACTTCCCATGCTTTTTATTTTGTACGGTTTCCATACCATTAGCGACAAATCGGCTAAGAGTAGCACGGGAAACATTTAATTTCTTCTGCATTTCCATGCTAGTCAGCAAATAGTCTTCCTGGTAATAAAACTCCAGAAAGCCACGCTCTGTTACTTCAAGAAAGAGTTTTTCCAAGTAATATTTCGTATAAGCAAAACCTTCGAGTGTTTTATCCTTAATATTCTTAACAAGTTCTAATCGGTATTTATTAATATTCTCATGTTCCTCGCTTGAAAAATCATTTTTAAAAACGGTGTTGTCGGACATAGTAATGCCAATGACATACTTCTTGTAATTATTTTGGGTCAGCTGCGTAAACAGAAGCATTGCTATTTTTGGAGCGTTGAGTAATTCTTTATATTCCTCGGTCATAGTAGCCACTTCTAAATCCATTACCATCTCAAACACCTCCTTTTCTTTAAAATACCACACATGATACAAAAAGTATATTTCGTTTCATTGTATCCCGTGAATATTGGTTTTATTCCAGTGGTCATCTGTTTAAGAAGAGCTTCCTATTTCAATGCCTACAGCGTAAACCGTTCAGACAGCTTTTTTACCGACATATGAGGTCTTGTTACAAAGACATCAAATCATATTTTACGCCTTTCTTTATTCCTGAACTTTGGCAATTCATTTTCTGCATAAGGCGTTTTGCAAGATATCTGTCAACTTGAAGGAAGTTACGTATTTGTTTATTGGTGGCATATCTTCCGAATAGTAAAACGTAATCTTTTAATGCTTGGACGTGGGCTTCTTTGCATGTCATATGGCAGCTATTACACTGCCACTGTCTGTTTAAACGACTCATTGGGAGGCAGCCACACGATGGGCAAACTACTCCATTTGCAATGTCATATTTAGATAGCCCATAGTACTCCAGCGGTGGTGCAATTTCATCCTGGTGATCTTCCATTAGCCTTATAGATAAGTCACTTAATTGATGCTGCTCTAATTTTATTTGGGAAAGGTTCTCGTATTTTTTAAGGGAAGTCTGAAGGTAGTTTAAAAGTTTCGGAGGACGTATAATCTTTGGGGGTAAATCCCGGGGGTTTTCAATACTTGCTTTCTGGTTGGAAAGAACAACGAGAGAGTCAATTGGCAAACTAAAGCCATTCGTTTTTAGCCATTGCCTCAACTGAAAGGCCTGATGATTCGCCTGATCTAATGGGCATGAGTATACGTTCTTTTTGTCCTCGATAAGCTGTATCACGTGTGAACCTGGTTCAATTTTAAGCATTCCTGCCCAGTGTTTTACTTCAATCAGGAATGCAACTTGGGGGAAAACAATTAGTAAGTCTATTTGAAAACGATGATTGTTACAGGGGAGGCGCAGCGCATAAAAAATCCTTGGCTGACGAGGAAGAAGAAAGTCCAAATAGTATTGGAGAGACTGTTCTCCTCTAAAACCCCAGTATCTTTTCCCATGAGTTTCTTCCAGCATCTGTCGTTTGGGGTGGGATATCGCGATCCTTCGCAAGACTGCTTCGAGAAGAAGGACTTTAGGGGGGATTGAAGGAGGTTTTATTATCATAATATCGACCACATCCTTTATTTAATTGTCCTATTTCAAATTCGACAAAACCTCAGCTACTCCTTTTCCGGATAAAAGATTAATTTGTTGTTTCTGTGACAAAAATCAAGTAATCGAGGTTTTGAGGGCTACGTTAGGGATTCGGAATGCTCCATTCTCTCTGTTATTTGAGGCACTTCCGCCGTTATTTGATGCACTCTCTCCATTATTTGATGCACTCCGCTCGATATTTGATGCACTCTCCCCATTATTTGAGGCACTCCGCTCCTTATTTGATGCACTCCGCTCGATATTTGATGCACTTACCCCGTTATCTGATGCACTCTTCCCTTTATTTGATGCTCTCCACTCGATATTTGATGCACTCCCCCCATTATTTGAGGCAGCCCCGTCAAAAAACGCCCGGGGGCTCAGTTGCCCCGGGCGTTAAAGTAACTAAATTATTTAGATTTGTAGTAGTCTGCGGTTTTACCTAATCCGTCTTCGAGCGGAGTTAGCGGGGTCCAGTTCAGCGCTTCGGAGAGCTTTTCCCGGCTCAGGTAGCTGTGCTTGATGTCGCCGGTCCGCTCCTCTGTATAGGCAGGAGCGAATGGCACGTCCAGAGCCTCGCATATTTTACGGAGGAGCTCTTCGACGCTCGTGCTTGTTTCGGAACTGACGTTGAAAACGGCTCCTTTATTTTTAGCCGGGTCCTCAAGGACTTTCATGACGGCGCGGGCGACGTCTTCGACATAAATAAAGTCGCGTGTCTGCTGGCCGTCGCCCTGGATGGCGGGCTGTTCGCCGGCGAGAAGGCGTTCGATGAAGATGGTGATGACACCGGCCTCGGTAGCGGCGCTCTGTCTCGGTCCGTAGACGTTGGCGAAACGGAGGGCTGCCACGTTCATGTCATACAGTCTGGCGTATGCTTTCACGTATTCTTCCGCGGACAGTTTCGACACTCCGTACGGCGATAACGGCCGGGTTGGCGTCTCCTCTGTGACAGGGAGATTGTCGACGTGGCCGTAGACGGCTGCGGAAGAGGCGTAGACGAACGTCTTTACGTTGTTTTTCCGGGCTTCTTCAAGAAGATTTAACGTACCGCTCACGTTGATAGCCAGATCTTCGTGCGGATTTTCAATTGACGGGCCGACTTTGCTCTGGGCAGCCATATGCACGACAGCTCCAATTTCAGGATGCCTTTCAAAGGTATCCTGAACCGCCTTCGTGTCTCTCACGTCCCCTTCGATAAAGGTGACATGCATGCTTTTATTAATATTTTTCAAGTCGCCGGAAGAGAGATTATCCAGGATCACGACGTGGGTTCCTTCATCGATCAGAAAGTCGGTCACGTGGGATCCGATAAAGCCTGCTCCTCCTGTTACGAGTACTTTATTCATGGCGGGTGCCTCCGTTTTTTTGCAGTCGTCGTCCGTTTATTTACACATTAATCGTTGATTTTTCTTTCGTTTTTCTGTTCCGCTGATCGCTCTCGCTCTGTTCGTCGGATGGCGTGTTGTTTTTCGATGAATCTTCGGCACCCTCTGATTTTGAGCGGTCAAAAATAACGAGGAACGTTTTCAGTAAAATAATGATATCCAGCCAGAGGCTGTAATTACGGATATAGTACAGGTCGAACCGCAGTTTGTCTTCCACTTCGGTGCTGTATTTTCCCATAACCTGGGCGTAGCCGGTAATGCCGGGCTGAACACGGTTACGGTAGCCGTAATGATAGTATTTTTGCGCGAGTTCTTTAATGAAAAATTCACGTTCAGGGCGCGGCCCTACTAGGGACATGTCGCCTTTCAGCACGTTAAAGAGCTGCGGAAGCTCATCGAGTCGGGTGGACCTGATGAACCGGCCGACTTTCGTGATCCGGTTATCGTCCGATGATGCCAGGACTGGGCCTGTCAGTTTTTCCGCCCCGGTAATCATTGAACGGAATTTATAAATAGTAAATGGTTTGTCGTTTTTGCCTAGGCGTTCCTGGGAATAAATGACGCTGCCTTTCGGGTCCTCCAGTTTAACGATGATCGCAACGAACAGGAGCACCGGCGAAATCAGAAGCAGCAGGATCGCTGACGCGACAAAGTCAAAGACTCTTTTCACAAACACTTTATCCCATGTCAGGCCGAACGGTTTCACACCCATGACGAGCGTGTCTTCAAGCGGTGTAATTGAGGCCCGCTGAAGCAGCAGTTCATATAACGTCGGAATGACGTAAACGACTTTGTTCCGTTCCATCGCATGGTAGATGACCTGAGATTTCTTCTCTTTTGAAAGGTCTGTACATAACACGACATAGTCGGATTCTTCGAGATAATAATCGATATATTCGATCGATGTCTCTTCAGGAATATGCTGCACTTTCGATCCTTTAAGCATTGGGTGCTTAATTTTATCAATCAGTTTGGCCGTGTTGGATTCGTCGCCGATCAGCAGGACTTTCCCGATGACATGGCCTCTCGTCAGTTTCAAGTACAGGACTTTAAACAGCACCATGAGAATCACTGTAAAAACAGCGGCGATCAGCACGACAGAACGCGGCATCGCAAACTCACGGAACAGGTAGGATGCGGCCATCGTCAGGAAGGTCATTAACGCAGTGGCAACAAGAATCTTTCTGACAATGTCACTGATCGTATTTTTCCGGTCCAGGTTATAGAGCTCGTAGACGGATATGAAAAACAGGCCGATTAACAGGATCCAAGGCAAAAGGGCGATAAACGCGTCCCAGTTGCGGCCCGGAAAATCGAAATACCTGACATAAAACGCACTGATGTAGGCAATCAGTATACACAGCAGATCGCCTGTAATAAGCAGGAATTTATGATTGCGGGATTCACCCATGTTTGTCATTTTAAAAACCTCTTTCTAATCTATATGAAACAATGAAACTGCTAAACTATTCGTCTCAACAAAACGTTTCCCGACCTTCATTATAATATTTTTAGCGAGGTTTAGCCAACCATATTTAAAGATAGTAATATTTGTAAATTCCCTGCTTCTTCTATTAGACAAAAAACCTGGCAGTTCCCTTACTAAAGGGATTCCACCAGGGGAAATTATCAAACGCGTTATCTGCTGTTTCTGTTTCTGTAAGCTTCGTCAGCGACGATCAGGCCGACGGAATTGTTCCTGCTCCAGATCCCGCTCCAGTTGCTGAGAGGCACCGGGCGTGGGCCCACAAAAGGTGAAATTTCCGGTGTCAGAGCAGGCTTCCCCTGGTTCAAAATAAACCAGTCGGTAAAGCCGCCTCCGCTCGGGCTGTGGGTCAGATCCACAATCCTGTAGCCCGTTTTCGCTGAAACGATCCTGGCTACGTGCCCCGGTCGTCTTGTGAAAAGGACTTCTCCTGATGAATGATACGACAGCGCGGTTTTAAAGTCTCTGCTGCGGGCAAAATCGTAGACTGCTCTCGCTTCAGGCTCAGTCAGCGGGCTTGTGCCTTTATAATCCCTCCGGCTCGGTCTTCCAGGGTTATTTTCGATGGTATGCCATAACGCCGGATACTGCCTGTTCAAGTCGACCCCGCGGGCGTTGGCTTTCCAGCTTGTAAAATTCGTCCTGCCGCCATTAATCCTAATGGCCTGGCTTGCCAGAGAACTGCTTAAAGCGCTTGGTCCTCTCTGTACAAGTTCCACACCGTCCGGGTTAACCATAGGGACGAACCAGATACTGGTCCGGTTCAGGACGGTGCGCACGTTCCAGCCGTCAATCCGTTGATTTTTCGCATAGGCATAAGCATACTCATCAAGCATTTTCATATTAACATTTGTCGTCATATGCTCGTATGCGTGGTGCGAGCCGTTAATAAACACTTCCGTGCTTCCGCGACCGAGCTTGACAGCATGAATCGCTCTCCCGTCGACAGAGCGGCCGATGACTTTTCTTTCCACCAGCCCTGGATACATGACTTCAAGCCTTCGGATGTCCCGTTCCATTTGTGAAAAAGAGTAAATTTCCCGCCCGTTAATAATTTTCTGCTGGCTGTTCAAGACTTGCCGGATTTGTTTTCTGGTAATATCATCAGCAATTCCGCTTACCGGGAGCTTCTGCGATCTCTGGAACTCTTTCACTCTTCCTTCAGTCACGCTTCCGTAAGCTGAACTCGGGTTTGACGGGAAGTAAAAACCGAGACTGGTCAGCTGCTTTTTCAGTTCCACGACTCCGGCATGGTTCTGCCCTGAACGGTATGGGGAATTCAGAATCTCCCTGATTTTATTAAGGGTTGGCTGATCGGCGATTCCGTTGACCCGGAGACCGAAGTGCTGCTGCAGTTCCCTGACCTTCCGTTCCGTCACGTTTCCGTAATTTGGTGACGGGCTGGACGGAAAAGTAAACCCTAATTTTGTCATGTCTTTCTTAAGTGAAACGACACGGGAGCTGCTCTGCCCGTTTCTTAACGGCGAGGAGAGAACTTTCTCCATCATTTCCTGCGTTTTTTCTTCAAAAACGCCGGTTACTTTTAACCCGTAATAAGATTGGAAGTCTTCCACCACTCTAGCCGTTACAGGTCCATAGGCGGTGGATGGCGACGCTGGGAAGTTCCCGAAACCGAGAGCTGTTAACTTTTTCTTCATGTCCGAAATGTCCCGGCTGTTGTCTCCATCCATAAACGCATTTTTCAGCACATCATCAAGCTTTTTTAACGTAATATCATTCGCCATTCCGCTGACGGTGAGACCGTAATAACGCTGGAAGTCTTTGACGACACCCGAGGTTACAGGCCCGTACCCTGTTGACGGGTTTTCAGGGAAGTTCCCGAATCCAAGCTTTGTGAGCTTTTGTTTCAGCACCCGGACATGCGTGCCACGTTCCCCTTCTTTATAGATTGAGCCGGAAATGAGCTCGTCTATTTTATTTAAAGTGGAGCGGTCGGCTATGCCGGTTACCGGCAGCTTATAGTAGGCCTGGAACTCTTTAACGACGCCTTCTGTTACCGGACCGTAACGGTTTGACGGGTTTGATGGAAAATTCCCGAATCCGAGTAAGGTTAAGTTCTGTTTGAGTGTAACAATATGATCGCCTTCTTCACCGTCCTGATAGCCGGAGGCAAGAATGTCGGCGATTGTTTCAATCGTCTGAAGATCGGCCGTGCCTGTGACGGGAAGGCCGAAATCTTCCTGGAATTCTTTGACTACGCCCATTGTCACCGGCCCATAATTAAATGATGGTTCTTCAGGGAAATTGCCGTAGCCCAGTTCAGTCAAATTCTGCTTTAATTCTCTCACCTTCAGCGCCTGGTCCCCGTCTTCAAAGGGAGGCGATGCAAACAGACTTGCGATTTGAGCAAGGGTCACTTCATCAGCAATCCCGCTCACCGGCAGATCGAAGTGTGCCTGGAACTCGGCGACCACTCCCGCCGTGACAGGGCCGTACCGGTTCGACGGGCTCGATGGAAAATTCCCGAATCCGAGTAAGGTTAAATTCTGTTTAAGCGTGACAATATGGTCGCCTTCTTGACCGTCGCGGTACTCTGAAGCCAGAAGCTGGGCGATGGTTTGTAACGTTGCCTCGTCAGGCTCCCCTGTTTCCTCTAATCTGAAAAGCTGCTGAAATTCTTTTAAAGTCTCAGTTGCCTGCTCATCTAATAGCGGATCGGGCGGCTCCTGGAACTGGCCGAAACCGAGTTCATTTAAGTCGCGTTTTAACTGGATGATATCCTCATCGGTTAAGTGTGAGGAGGTGGCGTTGGCAGGTTCCTTTTGAATGACACCAGGTTCTTCTGAGTCACTGGATTTAGGTTGGTGAGGCTCGTTTTTAGAAGTTTCCGTTTTCTCGGGTTCCTCATGAGCGTCGGAAGTTTCCTGTTCCTCTTCTGATTCGGTTAAGACGGGTGTCTCAGGAGCGGAGGTTTCCAACTCTTCTTCTTTCTCCTGAGCTGGAGAAATTTCCGGAACTCCTGTTTCATCTTCCTCGGAGCCTTCATTAGAGGCTTCCGGGGAGGAAGTTTCAGCGTCTTCACTCTCATTTTCAGCGAATTTGGAAGGAGAAGAGGTTTCCGGAACTGCTTTTTCAGCGTCTTCAACTTCGTTTTCTTGTGAGCCTTCTTCTTCCTCATGCAAAAATTCCACATGAAACTCTTCCAAAATCGTATTGCCGGCCGGGTCCTCCCCGGTAAATAACAGGACGTTTTCTCCCGGCTCCAGGATATCGTCAAGAATAAACAGGCCGTCTTCATCGTAGGCTGTTTCGATTGGAACGGTATATGTGTCGTCTTCGGCTGCTCTTTGTTGAACAAACAGCTCCACTGTTTCGTCTGTCTCAATAAGCTGGAGAAATGGCGAAATGACTTGTCCCCTGACCGTATTTATAACAGTAATCAGAGTCTCATCTTCTGATGCCGGGTTATCGACTACCATTTGAGGGCTCTCGCTGTGCATTACTACGATGTCAGAGTACGCGATTTCTTCGAAGCCCGCGCCTTTAAAGACCGCAGCTAACACATACTCGCCGTCGGAAAGGTCTTCCGTTTCTTCGTTAGCTGTAAGGGCGAGGTCCCAACTGTATTCAATAGGTTTCTTAAGGTCTCTTTGAGCGCCGTCAAAGGTGATAACCTCTTTTGTGTCTTCTGTCTCACTGTCAATTATGTACAAAGACACCTCATCAGCACGCCATTCAGGTTGCACTGAGATTAGAATGTCTTCTGTCTCGTTGTTGAAAAATTGAGGATCCACCGTTATGACTGCTTGATCTTCCTCCAATAGTTCGCTTTCGTCCGGTAAGTTATTAACACTGTTTTCGTTGTGTCCGTTGTTTCCGCTGCTGCCTGCGGCTGTTGCCGTGAAAGTTGACGTAACCAGCATTAAAATGGCCAGCACTACTGACGTGTACCTCTTCAACCAGCTCTGTCCCACCATCCCCATCCCCTTTTCTTATTTAGTTTTCAGTGTGACTGACTGCACGCCCGCTCCTCTTTACCAATTTAAGAATCTAGTCTAATAGTCTCAATCTCTACCTCAATTATCTGTTAAATTAGCAAATTATACAATATAGGGAAAGATATGCTTTGTGTCAATTTACAGAAAAAAGGGGAAGCTGTTATTTTTGTCATATGGATTAAAATAATGGCTACTCACTTGTGGTGCTGGAGCTTGAGTGGACTATATTTTCGGGATATCATCCGCTCGAGAGTGGTGCGAGAATACGAGCAGACCTTATTTCCGGTTTATCCTCCGCTCACCTGCCTCCGCTCCAACTGAGCAGCTCACCCCAAAGCGGCCGCCTTAACAAATAAGCCTCTCTTCATTTCTTTCCTCTCAATATAAACGTAAAATAGGAAGCAGCAGACAGATGACTGTCTAATTTACGCGAAAGGCAGGGAATCTTTGATGAATAATAATTTGAAGCTTGAGTTTGATCACAGCGTGCACTATGTAAATGACTTAGACAGAGTGACAGAAACATTTCAGTCGCACGGGATCAATGTTTTTCACGGGGGCTCACACAAACTGTGGGGAACACACAATGCACTTAGTTATTTCGGTCTGACTTACTTGGAGTTTATCAGCGTAGAAGATTGGGAGGTCGCCAAAAATCCGCCTGAGCCGAATCTTATTGCGCAAAGTGCTTTAGCCTATTTACCTGAAAATGAAGCCCTGAGCCGCGTCGCTATCCGGACAAGTGATCTCGATGCTGTCGCCTCCTCTCTTCAAGGGAGCAGCCTGGATGTCTCTCCGATTATAAACGGCAGCCGTACAGATAAGAACGGCCGGCTGATTGAATGGCGGATGATGACAATTGACGGAGATTACAATGGCCTCCCCTACCCGTTTTTCATTGAGTGGAAAGAAGCAGATGCTGACCGCCTTAAAGACTTTCAAAACAAAGGAATCACGGAACACCCTGCCGGGCCAATCACTTTGGAGTCGGCTGTATTCGAAGTCTCTAATCCTGAAGCAGCTGCGACACACTGGCACACTCTTTTTAACTTGGAACGTTCCGGGGAATCCGCCCTGAGTGTCGGTGATAAAACGTTTATTTTTACAAAAGGAAGGGGCAATCGCCTGACTGAACTCCGCTTCCGCACGGCTAACGAGAAACTGCACGGCAAACTTACTGTGGGCAACGGTACCTACGTTTTCATAAAGAACTCTTAATCTTTCGTCTAACACCACCCGTTCCAAGCGCCAATCTGCCATTCTTAAATAGGTGGTAATTGCTGGGGGGTCAGACCCATAACGATTGCACGTAAGTAAAATAAATACACTAATGTTAATATATGTAAACAATATTTGGGGTTAATTTTAAAAAAAGGCGGACGAGGCATATAACGACCTTGTTCCCTTTTTTTTCCTATTTAGCTTTCACCCAAACTTTTAATTACTTTCTTTTTTGAACCTTAACTTTCGCCACACTACCCTGAAACTGAGGATCCTTTTTCTTCTCAATCGGCACCTTTTGTCTTCCTTTTGAGGTTTTTGATTTCTTTCGAAATAGTTT
>NZ_JAIWPE010000096.1 GCF_021028955.1 Salipaludibacillus sp. CUR1 | reverse complement strand
ATGATAAAACGAATGAATAATTTTCATATATTTATATTTATACATTTAAACGTATATAATATCAGCCTTGCTGTGTTTTATGTTCTTTGTCCTTATCTTCAGAAACGAAAGACATCTTTTCCCATTTTCGAGTTTTCCAGCGGCGAAGCATGAGAAGACCCCTTAACCATTCATCCATTATAAGGGCAATCCAAACACCGATAAGGCCTAAGCCAAGCCAGATACCGGCGGTGTATGAAATGGTTACAGACACTCCCCACATAGACAATATCCCTATGTAAACAGGAAATTTAACATCTCCTGCAGCTCTGAGGGAGTTGATGACAATAAGGTTAAAAGCTCTGCCGGGTTCCAATATAACGGTCAGGATTAAAAGAATACTTCCGAGTTGGATAATTTGTGTATTATCAGTAAAAATGTTTAAAATCTGTTCTCGGAATACAGCAAAAGTAAAAGCAGTAAAAGTAGAGACGCTCATACCGATCCAGAGGCTCCTTAAACAACGTTTGTAGGCTTCTTCATATCTTTTTTCACCTATTAAATGACCTACAAGGATCTGAGTCCCCTGCCCGATAGCAATAGAGAAAAGAAAAGCAAACATCATGATATTCAAAGCATAAACACGTGTTGTTAATGCTGCAGTGCCCATCGTCGCCACGAAATAGGTGATGACCATCTGTGATGTATTGTATGAAAGGTGCTCCCCTGCCGACGGAATACCTATTCTCAGTAAATCACGAAGCTCTTCTTTAGGAAATCTTCGAACAAGAAAAGCCCATGGCAAATCTCCTTTTACCCTTTTATATAATACAATAAAGAGAATGACTGTACCCAAACCGCGGCTGAAAGCCGTGCTTAAAGCAACACCGGTAGCGCCCATTGAAGGGGCTCCAAAAGCCCCGAAAATTAATATGTAATTCCCGATCACATTGACCACATTCATTCCTAAAGTGACGTACATAGCATCTTTAGTAAATCCATGGCTCTTAACAATTGCCGATAAGGTCATTAGTAATGCTTGCACAAATGCAAAACCGCCGACGATTTGTAAGTAGATTAAAGCTGTGCTCATTAATTCTTCCGGAAGGTTCATAGCGAGCAGAATTTGCCGTCCAAATAAAAATAATACGAGACTCAATCCGAAACCGAAAATGACATTTGTACATATGGAAACAACTGCAATATGAGAAGCTTTTTTATTATTATTTGCCCCCAGGTTTTGGGCAATCAGTATAGTAGTTCCCGTAGCGACAAACCCGAACATCACTATAATAACGCTCATAATCTGGTTTGACACACCTACCGCTGCTACCGCATCATCGTCGTACTGGCTAAGCATTAACGTGTCTGCGTTTCCCATCAGCATATGTAGAAGAATTTCTATAAAGATCGGCCAAGTCAGCGCAAAAAGGGTTAATTTATGACGTTTATCAGTCTGGTGGTCTTTCAATACAAACACCTGCTTCTGCTTTTAAAATTTTCTAAAAGGTTATCTTCTAATAATAAATGAGTGTATAGTAACTTTATATTCAAAAAAACGAAATGTCTTGGACAAAACCGACTTAATAGGAGGCAGAGTTATGGATACTCTTCGTACAGTCGTCCCCCCGCTTCCCGTATTTATTAAAGGAGCGAAAGGAATATTTAGAAAAGGAAAAACACACTTTCGGCGTAAGTTTCACATCTTTGATATTTTATTTGTTACTAAGGGAGCTTTATATATGAAGGAAGAAGAAAAAACGGCAGTAGTAAAAGAAGGTGAATACCTCATTTTAGCACCCTACAAAGAGCATTCAGGACAGGCACCTTGCGAAGAAGATACAGAATTTTTCTGGATCCACTTCATTCTTCCTTCTTCTTACGAACTGGTGGAAGAGGGCGAACTTGACTGGTCTCATATTGTTAAAAGGAAAAATACTTATACGGAATCAGACCTTTATGAACTTTATCTTCCTCGTTTCGGTAAATTTACACAAAAAGAACAGGCCGAAGCGATGTTTTGGAAACTTATACAGGTTAATGACACAAACGACCCCGGAGAAAAAATGAAACAGCAGACACATTTTTTTGACATTATCATTCATATACAAAAAAATGCGCTGGAATTACCTACAAGTGCACAGAAAATCGCCAGCCTCTCCATTCAGTTTATAGAGGAACATTACAGCGATCCTGCCTTTCGCGTAAAAGAAATTGCGCAGGAACTTCTTTATCATCCGGATTATGTGTCAAGGACACTGAAGAGCACCATCGGGATGACACCTGTTCAGTATTTAAATGATTACAGGCTTTCAAAAGCCAAAAAACTTTTACAGGAAGATAACAAAGACCTTCAGACTATATCAAAAGAAACGGGTTTTTCAGATGTTAGTTATTTTTCAAGAGTCTTCAGAAAAAAGGAAGGAATGACTCCCGGGCAATATAGAAGACAGGTTAATTTAACTGACAATAATAGGTAAATGTAGAATAGGACTATATTTTTCCTGACTGGTCCATGGTATAATTTAACTAGATGCAAGCGCTTGCGCGACGACGATACATGGTTCTAAAGGTCTGCGATGGTGCATGTTAAACATATAATTGGCGGGGGGACAATATGAAACAAACTAAAAAGAGAAAGATGGGAAAAGAAAGAAAATTGATTTACAGGCTATATGGGCTGACTGTTTTTATATTACTGGTTTGCATTCTCTCTGGAGGAGTAATTTATTATTACAGCCAGGATGTTCAAAACCAGAGTGGGCTCCTGGAAGAGACAGCTGCTTTTCAGCAGGATTATACTCAATTAGTCAACGGGCTGAAACAGGTGAGTTTATTAAAATACCAGCTTACCACTTCAGGTTACAACGAAGCCCATATTGAATCTGTTCAGCAGGTTTTAACTGAGACAGGGACTCTTTACTCGAGCTTGGAAAAGAGTATTGCCGGAGATGAAGAATTAGAACATTATTTTGGGTTTTTAAAAGATGTCGTGGAATCTTATGATGCCACTTACCATACTTATTTTTCAACCATTTATGTAGGAAATGAAATAGAGGAGATCCGGAACAGAGTATCTCCGGTCATTACACGTAACGAACAGTCAGTGAATAATGTTAATGAGCGCATGCAGAATTATTTGGAGGCTGAAAGAGAAGGAGCCTCTTTAGCCCTGGAGTCTTCTTTAGCCGTAACTGAAAGAGTCACAATGACAGCTCTTACAGTATTGATAATGGTTCCTCTTATATCTTTGCTTCTGTTCAGCAGAAATTTAAGCAGAGGGGTGCAAATTGTCAGAAAGCGAATTAATGAATACTCTGATGGAAACTTAAGCTATGATCATATAATTGACAGGAACGATGAGTTCGGTCAAATAGATTTAAGGCTTAAAGATATGGGCGGAAGGTTATCAGCTCTATTAAAGAAAAATGATGAAATAAGCGGAAATGTATTATCGGTAGCAAAAGAGACTTCCGAAATGTCAGTGGTTCAACTGGAAGGGATGAAGAAAATAGAAAAGACAATGGACGAGTTTGCGGGTGGCATGGAACGGCAAAGTGGTTTTACAGGGACTATTTCTGCTACCACAGAAGAAGTTTCAGCAAGTTCCCAGGAAATTCAATCTTCAATTGAATATATGAATAAGCAGATTCAGAGGATAGAAGATGCTTCAATCCAGGGGACATTATTAATGAAGGAACTGGAAGAATCCATGGAGGAACTTAAAGAAAAAACCGGAAATACGTCGGGAAGGGTTGCAGGAATGCAAGAACAGCTCGTCCACATTTCTTCATTTTTAAATGGAATTGACGATATTGCAGAGCAGACTAACCTCCTTGCAATTAATGCGTCGATAGAAGCGGCTAAAGCAGGAAAAGAAGGAAGGAGTTTTGCGGTCGTAGCTGAAGAAATTCGTAAGCTCTCACAAGGGACAAACAATTTTTCAAAGCGTACAAAAGAAGTCTTAAGCACCTTACATAAAGAATCAGAAGATGTAGCAGGCTCTTTTGAAGATTTCATATTAAACAGTGAAAGCGCCAGAGAGAGAACAGCTGCCTCTGCCAGGCTATTTAAAGAATTTTCTTTAGAAAGCGCAAAAATTTCAGGCGAACACCATGAGATCAGTGAATCAATTTCTCAAATAAATGAAGCAATTGCTGAGGTTGTTCACTCTGTATCAGAATTAGCAGACAGTGCGAACGTACTGCAAGGAAAAAGCGGGAGTGTAAACTCGATTATTTCTAATCAGACCGTGCTTCAGGAAAGACTTGCTGCTGAAACAGAGAAGCTGGAAGAGATGGCGCAGAAGCTGAAGAGTTAATAAGACACAGTTATGTAACAATTGATATAAACTTTTAATAAAAAAGGTTGTGTTTTTTGTAAAGATGATAGTATAATAAAATCATAAGATGGTGCAAACGATTTCACGGGCCTCTCGTGGAATTGTTTTATACCACTTAGTGCAAACGGTTGTCTCGATTTGCATTTCTGTTTTCCGGTAAACTTACTTTCAATAAAGTTATGATAGATCTCTTTTAAAGAGGACTCATAATTAAAGCCGATAGAGGGCAGGACAGTAAGGCGGGATATATTGAAGCCTGGTTTTGCAAGCGATTACTTAACAGGCTGAAATAGTTCAGCAGACATTTTCCGGAAGAGGCTATGCAACATTAAGGCAAACAGGTTGCACAAACAAAAACAATTTTTTATAGGGGGAAATCACATGTTTAAAGGCAAATCGTTACTGTTATCGTTAATGCTTCTGATTGTGTTGTCGATCGCTCTTGTTGCTTGTGGAAACAACAATGAAACAGACGGACCGGCAAACGATGCAAACAACGGCAATAATGCAGACGTCACTAATGATAACAATGATGCAGAAGGAAATGAAGGCGCTGCAGACGAAGATGCGCCAGAAAAGCCTGAAGAGCTCACTATGTGGGTGAATGATGAAGATGCCCAATTAGACGCTTATGAAGAAATTTCAGAACGTTTCACTGACGAGTATGGCATTGATGTTAACATTACTCCATATTCTATGCTGGATCAGACGGAAGGTATGTCTTTGGACGGACCAGCCGGACAAGGTCCTGACCTTTTCTTCCAGCCGCATGACCGTATGGGTGATATTCACCTTCAAGGTTTGGCTGCTGAACTTGAATTGACCGATGACCAGCTTGACCGCCTTTCTGAGTATAACGAAGAAGCGGTTCAGTCATTCAGCTACGAAGGGATCCAATATGGTATTCCTGCTGTAGTGGAAACTTATGCTCTTTTCCGGAACACTGATTTAGTTCCTGATGCTCCTGAAACAATGGATGAATTAATGGACGTCGCACGTGACCTGACTGACGGAAGCACTTACGGATTCTTAATGGAAGCGACTAACTTCTATTTCTCGTATCCGTTCTTAACTGCTCCTGGCGGCTATGTGTTTGCCCAGGATGAAGACGGTGTTTATGATCCTGAGGATATTGGTTTAAACAGTGATGGTGCTGTACAAGGTGCTGAAGTTATTCAGTCCTGGTTTGAAGAAGACCTCATGCCTAGCGGTATTGACGGCGATATTATGAACGGACTGTTTACAGACGGCCAGGCAGGTATGGTTGTGACAGGCCCTTGGGCGATTCCTGAGTATGAAGATGCTTTAGGAGACAGCCTTGAAATTTCTCCACTTCCTGAACAGGACGGAGAAGTATTAAGCTCTTTCTCTGGAAACAAAGGCTGGTTAGTCAATTATTATACTGAAGATCAGTACTGGGCTACTGAGCTGGCTTTATTCCTTACGAACGCTGAAAACTCTGAAACTTATTTTGAAGTAGCTGGTGAGCTTCCGGCACACACAGCTGTAGAAATTGAAGACGATTTGATGGCTCCAATTTTTGAACAGACTCAGCACGCTGAGCCAATGCCTAACATTCCTGAAATGTCTCAGGTTTGGGAGCCAATCGGTGATGCGCTTGAATTTGTTTCCCAAGGAGACGACCCGCAGGAAGTGCTTGACGAAGCAGTTGAGCAAATTCGCGAACAAATTGCGATTATGAATTAATAACCAAAAGTGAGGAGGGATTGGAGAGCTTGTATCTCCAATCCCGAATCTTTCAATCAGGAGGAAGCTATTATGGCTACAAAAAACAGTCACGACAGAGATAATAGTATAGTAAACCCGAAGCATAATCCGACTGTAGCTGCGCTGCTTTCAATTATTCCGGGGCTGGGACAGGCTTATAACAAACGTTATGGAAAAGGTGCCGCCTTATTCATTCTCTTTGCTGCTTTTGTCATTGCGATGATTGATTTCATCTCTACAGGGCTACAGGGGCTGGTGACATTAGGAGAAGTTCCTCGTGAGGATGACTCGCGTGTCTTCTTAAGTAACGGAATTCTCTCTCTTATTTTCACCGCATTCTTTTTAACTTTTTACATTTTAAACATCCAGGACGCCTTTAAAGACGCAAAGAGAATACAATTAGGCTGGAAGGTTCCTAACATCAGGGAAGGATTTAAAAATGCATGGGATACCGGTTTCCCGTATCTTTTAGTAGGACCAGGGTTATTCCTGCTTATGTTTGTAGTTGTTTTCCCATTGTTGTTTATGGTTTTCCTGGCATTTACTAACTATAACTTATATAATGCGCCGCCAAGACATCTGCTAGAGTGGGTAGGTTTCCAGAACTTTATTAACCTGTTTACAATTAACGAATGGCGTAACACATTTATAAACGTTCTGTCCTGGACTCTGATCTGGACATTTGTAGCAACCACACTGCAAATTGCTCTTGCTATGTTCCTTGCAATACTTGTTAACGATCCACGGGTTAAGTTTAAAAAGCTTATCAGGACAGTATTTATTTTACCGTGGGCGGTTCCGGCATTTGTAACTATTATTATTTTCTCAGCTATTTTTAACGATAACTTCGGAGCCATAAATCTGCAAATTATTGAGCCATTATTTAATACCAGGATCCCATGGCTTCAAGATCCTTTCTGGACGAGGGTAGCCTTAATTCTGATTCAGGTTTGGCTTGGGTTTCCGTTTGTTTACGCCTTATTTACCGGAGTCCTTCAGGGGATATCAAGTGACTGGTATGAAGCGGCTGATATCGATGGAGCGAACCGCTGGCAGAAATTCCGCAATATAACGTTCCCTCACTTAATGTTTGCCACGGCACCTTTACTGATTATGCAGTATTCGTTTAACTTTAACAATTTTAATATTATCTACCTGTTTAACCAGGGGGGACCTGCTGTCCGCGGACAGACGGCTGGCGGATCCGATATACTTATTTCATGGATTTACGGGCTAACGTTTGAAAACCAGCAGTTTAATATGGCAGCAGCCATTTCAATTATTCTAGGATTGCTCGTAGCGACATTTGCATTCTTCCAATTCCGTCGTTCACGTTCCTTTAAAGAGGAGGGGACTTTCTAATGAGTACAAAAAATCGAAAACCAATGAGCAAAAAGCGGAAAAATTTACTGGAAATGATCGGGATTTACACAATCATTGGAATTATGTTTGTTATAATCCTGTATCCTTTGTTATGGACATTAGGAGTCTCATTTAATCCAGGCAGGGGACTTTACGGTGCACAAATGATTCCTGAAAACTGGTCCCTTGTCCATTATGAATGGCTGTTTTTTGACCCGCGAAGTAACTACCTGACCTGGTATAAAAACACATTAATAGTAGCATTATCAGTGTCAGTCTTGGCAACCTTTACGGTTGGATTAACCGCCTACGCTTTTTCCAGATACAGATTTAAAGGAAGAAAAAACGGGTTATATGCTTTCCTTCTTTTACAGATGTTTCCGGTACTCATGGCGATGGTGGCATTGTATATCCTGTTAAACACTGTTGGTTTACTTGACAGTTTAGTAGGGCTTATCATAATTTATATCGGTGGAGCGATTCCTATGAACGCTTTCCTTGTAAAAGGCTACTTTGATACTCTGCCGCGTGAACTGGATGAGTCCGCTAAAATTGACGGGGCGGGCCACTTCAGAATCTTTTTCCAGATTCTGCTTCCGTTAGCTAAACCAATCTTAGCAGTTGTTGCCTTATTTAACTTTATGGCTCCGTTTATGGACTTCATTTTGCCGAGGATCGTGTTAAGGAGTCCGGAAAATTTCACTCTTGCTCTTGGCTTGTTTAATTTTGTTAATGACGAGTTTGCGAACACGTTTACACGTTTTGCAGCCGGTGCTATTTTAATTGCTGTACCAATTGCGTTAGTGTATTTGTTCCTGCAGAGATATTTAATTTCCGGTCTTGCTTCCGGAGCAACAAAAGGGTAATTCAATACGGGGATAGAGACTAGCTCTCTTTCCCGTTTCTTAATTACTGATGAGTAAAAAAAGAAATCAGGTTCTTTTTTTACTTATAAAAAACAGCATGATAGTTTATTTTAAGTTATTATATAATCAAGTTATAAACACCTTTATTTAAGTTGAGACTATTTTCAGAGATTATTTTTTAACAAGTAAGGGTTCAAACTATAAAATAATACTACAGCTGCAGTAAGTGTGGTTCATAATACTGAAGTCTGCTTTCTGAAACGTCAGAGCAGAACTTCATAACAGAAGGGAAGTAAAAGTGATGGCAGTGACAATTAAAGATGTAGCTAAAATTGCAAATGTCGCCCCTTCTACCGTATCCCGGGTGATTGCAAACAGCCCAAGAATCAGTGAGCGGACAAAAGAGAAAGTACGTGAAGCGATGAAAGAGCTTGGATATCATCCAAACTTTAACGCGCGCAGTCTGGCAAATAAAAGTACTAAAACACTCGGGTTAATTATGCCTAATTCTGCAACTAAAACGTTTCAGAACCCTTTTTTCCCTGAAGTTATTCGCGGGATAAGTACAAAAGCTCACCAGCTGGAATATGGCCTGTATCTTTCTACAGGACAATCAGATGATGAGATATTTGAAGAAGTGCAGGATATGGTGCAAGGGAAACGGGTGGACGGAATTATATTGTTATATTCTAAAGTAAACGATAAGGTCATGAATTACTTATATAACGAAAAATTTCCGTTCTCAGTGATTGGCCGGCCGTACGATCTCGAAATGAAAGAAGTAACGTATGTCAATAATGACAATTTTAAAGCCGCAAAAACAGTTACAGAGTATCTGCTATTGTTAGGTCATGAAAGAATTGCCTTTATCGGAGGGAATCTTGAAACGGTCGTGACTTTAGATCATATGGAAGGGTATAAGAAAGCATTAACTAATGCCGGTATTGAACCTAAGAAAGAATATGTCGTATTCCATGAAGAACTGCAGGAAGGCGGACAGGAAGCGGTTATTGATTTAATGAGCCTCAGTGAACGTCCGACTGCTCTGATTGTAGCTGACGATATTATGACATTTGGTGTGATGAGAATGCTGAGTGAAATGGAAGTCCGGGTACCGGATGATATTTCAATTATAAGCTTTAATAATGTTATGATTTCAGAGCTGTCCTCTCCTCCTATGACAACAGTGGATATTAACATTTTCAGCCTTGGATATGAAGCAGCCAATTGTTTAATCGAAAAGATTTTAAATCCTGAGACAAAACCTAAACATGTTATCATTCCGCATAAATTGATTAAAAGGCAAACATGCCAGCGTATTGTTAAGCGCCTTACAAAACAATGATGACATAAAAACCCTGCTGCCTGGTAAGGAAATTTTCCTTTCTAAGGGCAGCCTTTTTAATTGGTGAAATAAATTAACAGGAACACCTGACATCCTGCTTTAACATCGCAAACATGTGTTATAATTTACTCTATTGATAGATAGAAAAGAGGGAAGAGCATTGTTTCAGTCGCGTTTTTTTAATGTATTAGCAGCTATCCTGTTATTGTTTCTGATTATATTAGTCGGAACCCATATATCTTTTATATTCCGGCCTCTAGTTGTATTTTTTCAAACACTGTTTATTCCATTTTTGATAGCCGGGGTGCTCTTTTATTTACTAAGGCCGGTTGTCCATTTGTTACATAATTACAAAGTGCCGAGACCAATGGCCATTGTGGCCATTTATTTAGTGCTGATAGGGCTTATTAGTCTTCTTGTGATAGTAGTGGGACCCATTCTTCAGAGGCAGGTAACCAACCTGGTTGAAAATGCGCCGATGCTATTTGAAGAACTGAGAAGGCTTTTGATTCAGCTGGAGGATAATGAATGGGTTGCCAGGTTCCAGCAGACAGAGAATTTTTCTATAGAGGAACTTACAACTAACCTGACTAATTACCTTTATGAAGCTTTTGATTTCATAACGACGAATATTGCCGGTTTTATTGGAGTCGTGACTAATGTTATACTAATTTTTATCGTCGTTCCATTTGTGCTGTTTTATCTATTAAAAGATGGAGAAAAGGCACCTGATCAGATGCTTCGCTTCTTGCCTGAAAAACAGCAGGCTGAAGGACGCCGGATTCTTAAAGATATGGACGATAAATTAAGTTCTTATATACAGGGGCAGATCATTGTCAGTTTCTGTGTAGGTGTATTAATGTACATTGCTTTTTTAATCATTGGCATAGATTATTCTTTAATTCTTGCTCTAGTGGCGATGTTTACAAATATCGTACCGTTTGTCGGTCCGTGGATTGGGACAGTGCCTGCTGTAATTGTGGCGATTATAGATTCCCCGCTAATGGTTTTATGGGTCGTCCTGGCGATTGTTATTGTCCAGCAAATAGAGAGTAATTTAATTTCACCCCAGGTTATGGGAAGAAAACTGGCTGTGCACCCTTTGACGATCATTGTTCTCATACTTGTAGCCGGAAGGTTTGCCGGCCTGTTAGGGCTTATACTGGCAGTGCCGCTGTACGCAGTAACAAAAGTGATTTTTTCTCATATGTACCGGTTACTGCAGCTTAGAAGGAAGATTGATGTAGAACTGAATGAGAATAAAAGCTGAGGGTGAAACTATATTAATTTTAAGAGGTGATGGATATGAGTAATTTGAGGGATGGTATTAAGCAAGTTGATAAAGAAGAATTAAAAAACATTTTATCTGTTAAAGATCCAAAGCAGATAGTTATCGACGTACGAGAACCGGACGAATATGACGCCGGGCACATTCCGGGAGTTCCCCTTGCCCCTATGCATACAATTCCCAACTTAGTCGAAGGCTTTGATAACGATAAAGAATATATTTTTGTCTGCAGAAGCGGGAACCGGTCTCAAAATGTCTCATTGTTCCTGAAAGAGCAGGGAATAGAAAATGTCGTAAACTTTGATGGCGGTATGCTTGACTGGGACGGAGAAACATCGGCTGGTCCGGAGGCTGAGATTAAAAGTCCAGAGGAATTAAAAAAGTTTAAAAAGTAGATAAAATTACCTATTTTCCTTCTGCAAAACACGCAGAAGGTTTTGTTTTTTCCTTTATTGGTTATATCACAAACTAAGGCAGAAGAATTTTACGCATTTTAAACACGCTAGTAATTAAAGGAGGAAACAACATGCTTTGGACAATCGTAGGTATTATTATTTTAATGTGGTTATTAGGATTCAGTTTTGAAATAGGCGGCGGTTTAATTCACCTGCTGCTGGTTATTGCGCTTATTGTAGCGATTGTAAATTTAATTACCGGACGCAAGGCCTGACGGAATGAACTAAAGAACTGACCACCGGAAATTTAAACTAATCATCAAAAAATGAGAAAGGAAGGTGGGCAAATTGGCAAACAGATGGCTTACATCTACCCTGCTTGCTACGGCTATTGCTGCCGGAAGTTATTATTTAGGAAAAGACCAGAACAGGGAAAAATTAACCCATAACTTAAACCGCGTCAAATCTAAGCTTAAAAAAGAAACAAAAGAAGAGCATGATCCTTATTTAAAAGAAAAAGTAGGCCATTCGGATCCTCATGACGTGGAAGATAACTCGATGGTTAATGAGGGAGCGATGTATTCTGTAAATTACTACAATGAAAAGCTGAAAAGTTAAGGCGTATGAAGCCCCGGGAGTCTATCGGGGCTTCTCTTTATGTGGGAACCGAATTGTACTGCTATTTTTATTAAACCTCGAAGTTTAAAGAGAAGGAAGCCTGTTATAATGAAGGAAAATAGAATAGCAGTAAAGGAGGCAGGAGAGATGTTTCAAAAAATAAATGTATTAGAAGAAAGTAAAATTTTCACGGTGGCAGCCTTAAGCGGCCTGGTTTTAGCCATGAGTCTTAATTTATTTTTAATACCCGCAAACGTTTTTGCCAGCGGATTCACAGGTTTAGCGCAAATTTTAGCTGTATTTTTCCCTTTATCGACAGGGATTTTACTGTTTATATTAAACATTCCTGTGGCTGCCATAGGGTGGTATAAAGTAGGGAAAAAATTCACGTTATACAGTTTTGTTAATGTTGCATTTACGACTCTTTTTCTGGAGATTATTCCTGTCCAGAGTTTTTCAAACGATATTATTTTAAATTCTGTATTCGGAGGAGTTATAGGCGGAATAGGTGCAGGAGTAGTCCTTAAATGGGGAGCGTCATCTGCTGGGGTCGATATACTGGCTTTGCTTGCAGCAAAGAAAAGCGACCGGCCGCTAGGTGTTTATTTCTTCGCGATGAATGCTTTTATTGTAATGGCTTCCGGTCTTATGTTTGGCATGGAGAAAGCTTTATACACATTGCTGACTCTTTATGTTGCATCACGTATTATTGATACGATACATACCCGCCACGTTAAATTGACAGCGATGATTGTGACCAGCAAAGCGGATGAGCTTCAGGAAGCCTTTCATAAAAAGGTAACCAGAGGTGTTACAAGACTGCCCGCTAGAGGAGGCTATTCAAGAGAAGATAAAGAAATGTTAATGATTGTTATTACAAGGTATGAATTATATCTGCTAAAGCAGGTTGTTGAGGAAGTGGATCCGCAAGCCTTTACAAATATCGTTCAAACGACTGGAGTCTTCGGTATGTTCAGGAAAGATCACTAATGCTTGAAACTTTCAAGGAAAGGTAACGACTAAAAGACAAGAATTAAATGAAAGGAACGAGCATAATAAATCACTGACAGCATTTATTTGGGAGGAGGAAAAACATGGGGCGCTTTAAAAAAGCAATTATCTTCATTTTTTTAATAGTCTCATTTATGTTAACTGCTTGCGGACAGGCAAATAATAATGCTTCCAACGAAAACAGTTCGACAGGAAATGAAGGAGGAGGAACAGAGACGGTGGAAAAAGAAGGATTGACTTTTACAGCAGAGACAGAGGAAAAAAATGATTCGTTACTGATCCGGCTATCCCTGGAAAACACAAGTGACGAATCAAAAGTGGTCGAATTTTCTTCCGGTCATCAGTTTGATATTGTGATCCGTGATGAAGAAGGAACAAAGCTTTATAATTTTGCAGAAGGAAAAATGTTTACCCAGGCAATTATTACAGAAGAATTGTCACCTGGCGACTCTCTAACGTTTGAAGATGAATGGAATTACAGTGACTTAACTTTTGAATCTTTGAAAATCGGCACAAAATTAAATATTTACCAAATAGATGGACAGCCGGTGGATGAACAGCCATATCAGTTAGTTATCCCTTATGAAAACAATCGGTAAATGCTGGATCAGGCATAGGAATAAAAAAACACCCCGGATTTTAGATCGCTTCTAAAATTTGGGGTGAGATTTTGTTCATTGTGCTATTAAGTGGTGGTCGACGGCGGGGGTCAGCCCCCCCATTTATTGGAAGGTAAATAACTCAGTCAGTTCATCTTTTGACAACGTCCATATCGGTAAAGGCCGACCATCTATCACTGCTTTGTGAAGGTGGTTTTTCTCTTTAATGAGGTCGGCAATCCGTTCTTCAATTGTCCCTTTTGTAATAATTGTATGAACATTTACCGGCTTAGTCTGGCCAATCCTGTGAACACGATCGGTGGCCTGGGCTTCAACTGCAGGATTCCACCAACGGTCAAAATGCAGGACTTCCGTAGCTTCGGTAAGGTTCAGCCCGAAACCGCCGGCTCTTAAAGAAATGACCATAAAAGGGACAGTCGGAGAGTTCTGAAAGGTATTTATCATTTCTTTTCTTTCTGTTGAGCTGAGTCCCCCATGAAAGAAAGGAATGGAGAGATCCCACTCAGCTTTTGCATAAGACTGAAACAAGTATCCTATATAACGGTATTGAGTAAAGACTAATCCACGTTTCCCTTGAGCCATCCATTCTTCAATCAGCTTCACAGCTAAATCCCATTTGCCAGACCGTCCTTTCGAAAATGAACGTCCGTCTAAAGCCTTTGTCAGCTGGCCGGGATGGTTGCAGATCTGTTTTAATTTTGTCATTGTCTTAAAAAGCTGGGCTCGCTGGAATTCTTCAGACTGGTCTTCAACAGAATCGGTCCAATCTTTTGTGACAGCTTCATATAATACCATTTGCTCTTTCGTCAGACTAACAGTATGCTCTGTGATTTTTTTTTCAGGGAGCTTCCATTCCTTCAAAAATTCATTTTTAGTTCGCCTTAGCATAAAAGGACGAATGATGGCTCGAAGTTTAGTCATATTTTCTTCTTTCCTGTCTTTGTCCCTGCTTTGTAAAAAGTGTTCAGAAAACCACACCTTATCTTTTAAAAGGCCCGGATTTAAAAGATCCATCAGACTCCAGATTTCAAACGGATGATTTTCAACAGGAGTGCCTGTTAAGGCTATTTTATGCCTGGCAGACAGAGCTTTCAAAGCGTGCCGCTGTTTTGTCCGTGAATTTTTCAAATGCTGCGCTTCATCAAAAATACAGCTCGTCCATTTAACATGTTGCAGATGTGAAATATCTTTAGCTGCCACAGCATAAGAGCTTATGACAACGCGGGGGTGCGGTTGCCTGTCATTAATTAAAAGCTGCCTTCTTTCATCAGGAAGGCCTTCATATACTAAGAGATTAATATTATCAGTATGTTCTCTTATTTCTTTTATCCAGTGGTGGACAAGACTGGAAGGACAAACAATAAGAAAGGGCTCATCCAGTTTAGTGTGCGTGGCGAGTTCATCAATATAAGCGATCGTCTGCAAGGTTTTTCCGAGTCCCATGTCATCAGCCAGGCAGCAGCCAAATTTGAGTTTTTTCATAGTCAGAAGCCAATGGGCCCCTGTTTGCTGGTATGGTTTTAAAAGTTCTTTCCAATAAGAGGCTAAAACGGCATCTTTATTTTTTCTTTCAGAAAAATTAAGCAATTTCTCTGCCTGGCTGTTTAACTGCCACTCAATAAGTTCGTCCGGTACAGAGACGTCCGTTAGTGATTTTACGTCACTTTTCTGTATAAGGCTTCTTCTCAAAGCATCAAAAAAAGAGAAGGAATTATCATGAATCGTTTTATCGATCCCATCAAGAAGTTTTTCTGCCATTTCTGCATCCCATATTACCCACTGGTTATTTACTTGAAGAATGCGCTGCTGCTGATTCACTAATTTCCTGAATTCCTCTTCACTAATTTCTTTATCAGCAATTGTCAATTTCCAGGTTATATGGCTTCTTACCCACGGTGAATAAAGCTCCTGATCATCTTTATCTTCAAACATAGAAATAACAGCCTTTGCCCGGGGAAGAACTTTTCTTTTTAAAGTCTCAGGGATAAGAACCGATATACCTTGATTTTCTAACTGGGAGACCTCATTAAGTAAGAAATCTGCAAACACTTTTTGTGAGACCTCCAAATGATAACAAGATGGGTCCTTAAAAGAAAAAAACACCTGTGGATGGCTGGATTGGATAATCTGGCTTTTCAGCCATGGAACAGGGTTAGTCCGGAATGGATGTGAACCCGCCGCAATATGCTCCAGGGCAATCATATAGCCCGACTGCCACTCTTTTACAAACCATTCCATTTTCCAGCCCTGATCTGAAGAAATGGGCTTATGGATGGCAAGCTGAAGCTGGAAAGGCTCGGGTGTTTCTCCGTTCCAATATTTCAAAGCCACAGGGTAAATATTTTTTGGAAGTGAATACACCCTCTCTTTTTCTTCAAGACTATCTGTCCATTTTTTTATATGCTTGTCAGAAGTATGCTCAGCTACTCTTTTTTTGTAATTCAAATAAAGCCCCGCTAATTTTTCAGAGCTTAAAAAATACTCTTGGAGCCATTCTTCCATTACAGGCAATAAAGAAGAGGAGAGGGATTCTTCTGTGAATAGCTTTGTTCCAGTGGCCGCCTTATCCATACACGGAATTTTTAAATTGCTTAATTTATTGCTGATATGACTGGAAAACCGCCAGAGACCGTCCCTCCCAGGGTAAATATCCTCAATATTTAACCGGTCTGTCAATTCGTTTATAAAAGAAAGAAACGAGGAAAGTGAATGATGAAAGGCGTATTCCTGGTCAGTTTGGTCAAGGCCTGCAAGAAGGTGCACCTGCCCCGCAGGGATCCATACACCCGCTATATCAGTTTGCTTTTCGTTTTTTAGTTGTAACTTAATTGTCCTGATACTAAAAGCCACTCCATAAAAAGACAAAGAATGGGTATAAAATAACCGTTGTTTAATTGTCAGCAGATTAGAGGGTGTCCACTTGTATTCTTCCGTTTGGGAAAGCTTCCCGTTAAAAAGGAATATACCTTTCTCCTTACCGGTTGTCTCCGCAGCTAACATAATTTCCCCTGTCAGTGCAGGACTTTCAGCCATATTTTTTCAACTCCTCATTAAATGCTTTGTAACTGTTATATTTAGATTGTAAAAGAGACAGAAATAAAGACCAGTTTTTTTCCTGATTTAATATCAACATGTTTTCTTTAAGTCCTGACAGAAATACGAATGCCAGTTTATAATGCTTAGCTGATTTCTTTTCCACAAGGCTTTCAATCCATTGCATATAGAGTGGAAGGGTGAGCTCAGGCCTTTGTGCAGACATTTCCTGTACAAAGTTCTTTTCTTCAATACTCTGCAACAGAGGGTCAAGCCGGTGCCGTCTTAAAAGTGTAACTCCTAAATCAAACTCTTTGTGGTAAGTAAGTATTTGAAACAGTGTGCGCCTGGTAGGGGGATGGCTGATTTGAACGGTCAGACTATTAATGGCGTAAGTTCTGGCTTCTTCTTTATTTTCCGGACTGCCGATACGATTGTAGTACTCTTTATAGAGTGAGAAATGAGGCCTTGCCAGCCATCGCCTCAGCCATTGTATGTGCTGCTGTTTTTCTTCCACGGTTTTTTTTTGATTGTAACAGGGAAGTTTAACAGAAGGAAATGCCCTGTTAAATTGTTCAATAAGCGGCTGGTGCAGGTCATCCTGCTGCACATCTAAAACAGCCTGGCAGGAAAACTGCTCAACCATTTTTTGAAGGGTCTTTTCTGCCTCATGTTTTCGGAACGTATAAAAACCAAGTGTGAGCAGAAAGTTTTTCATTTCAAGAAAAATATATATAAGGAGCACTAAGTGTTTTTTCTCTGAGACCAATGGGTCGTTTATGTCCTCGCGGTCAGGGGTTATATTTTTAATCCAGTCAGTCAATTTCTCAGTAAGAGAGGCATCACTAATCCACTGATCACAGAAAGAATGTATTTCCTGCCTCAGTCTGTTGAGTTCTGTTTCAGTAAGGGAGGGTATTATACAGCTGTTAATATCTTTTTTCATAGTAATCATCCCTTCCCGCTTTTTATTCGGCTGCGTTCCAATTGTATACGGAAGCAGGAAAATGAACAAATCGTCCAATTTGATAAAAATTAAAGTCTTTTTTTACTTGCCTCTCATAAAATGGATAATATAAATTTACTTTTTACTCAGGAAAATTGAAAGGAGTATACGTATGAGCGAACCTGCCTTCCGTGCTCAGTTTAAAGATATCAGGATCGAATTGCCCCGTCCAATGTTAAAGTCGTTTATTCATAAATTGTTATCCTCAAATTATAAGTTAACGTGGAGACATGACAAGAACGGTATTGAGTTAGTTATTCAGACTGGAGAAGATCGTCTTTTAATTCCTATGAAATTGGAAAGTGAAAGAAAAACACTTGTGGAAGTGAAAGAGCTTGAGGTAATCACAGAAGAACTGGCTCTTTCGATAGAAGATTTGATTACCGATTGCGGCGGGAGCGGGGTCGTACGGACTTTTGTAGATGGGATCCACTGTGTAAGTTATTTCGACCAGGGAAAAATAGTCTCAGTCCTTAAAACGGAAGACGGAGAAGAAATTACAGCTGCTGATTCCGTCAGCTCTATATCAACTCAGAATAAAAATCAGCATTCTTCAATTAAACAGTTTGTTGTTAATGCAGAGATTGATTATTATTTAATGGAATTAAAAGAGGCGCTCGATAAAAACGACCTAAGCAGTATTACACATTTAAAGAAAATACTTTCAAGACTGGCCTTAAACAAAAAACAGCTCAGCTCTGTTAAATCCCAATGTTAATTTTTAACGAACTTCAGAAAGAAGTCCCCCCACTTCCTACGTAGTGTAAAGTGGGGGATGAATTTCGGTTGGCGTTAGCCAAAACTACTTTTCCATTCCTTTTCTCAACAACTCTAAAATTGTAGCAGTCCTTGTAGGGATGCCATTTTCCTCTTGATACTTGTCCACTTTTTCTAATATAGCCTTCGGCATACGGATTTCCACTCGTTCTTTATCAGTCATAACTGTCACTCTCCTTCCTCTTGATTGTACGGTATTTATACGGTATAATCAATATATACGTAAAAATGACGTACATAAGGAGGTGGCATGATGAAAAGGAACAAGGCTTATAAGTTTAGGTTCTACCCTAATTTGGTTCAGGAACAATTGTTGGCTAAAACATTTGGTTGCGTGAGGTTCGTATATAACAAAATGCTTTCCGAACGTATGGAAAACTATGAGAAGTTCAAGGATGACAAAGCGATTCTTAAAACAACTAAATTTCCTACTCCCGCTAAATATAAAAGCGAATTTGAGTGGTTGAAAGAAGTCGATAGCCTTGCACTGGCAAACGCACAGCTTAATGTTCAAAAGGCATATAAAAACTTCTATGAAGGGCGTTCTAAGTTTCCGAAATTCAAATCTCGAAAATCAAAACAAAGTTACACAACGAATGTCGTTAATGGGAACATTGTCCTTGAAAATGGCTTATTGAAGTTACCTAAATTAAAATGGGTAAAGCTAAAACAACATCGTCAAATTCCTGAACATCATGTCATCAAATCGTGTACATTAACTTGCACAAATACAGGTAAATACTTTGTTTCAATTCTTACAGAGTATGAATGTAAGGCTGTTCCACAGTCTATCAAGAACGTTGTTGGTTTGGATTACGCTATGAATGGTCTGTATGTAGAAAGTGAGCAGGGTGAGAAAGCCAATTACCCTCGTTTCTATCGGCAGTCATTAGAGAAGTTAGCCAAAGAAGAACGTATTTTATCTCGTAGAAAGAAAGGTTCTGGTCGTTGGGAAAAACAACGCTTAAAAGTGGCAAAACTTCATGACAAAACAGCCAATCAAAGAAAGAATTTCTTACATCACAAGTCCAAAGAATTAGCCACTACCTATGATGTGGTAGTGATTGAGGACTTGAATATGAAAGGAATGTCACAAGCCCTTCATTTCGGTAAATCGGTTCATGACAATGGTTGGGGGAAGTTTACATCCTTCCTAAAGTACAAGCTAGAGGAACAAGGGAAACTATTTGTGAAAATAGATAAATGGTTCCCTTCTACTCAACTATGTTCTTCATGTGGGGATACTCAACCAATGCGAATGGGTATAAGAACATATTCTTGTTCATGCGGGTACGAAGGAGATCGTGACCACAACTCAGCAATCAATATCAAACAGGAAGGCTTACGCCTATTAGCGATAGTCTAATAAAAATAAAAACTCTTGGAACAAGAGGGTTAGCTTGGTCAATTTCGTCAGCTACCAAAAGTGGCGATTACCCAAGAAGCCCCCGCTTCAATCAACCCGTAAGGGTGATAAGTGGTGGGTAGTTCACGAGTCTTTATATAGGTAACAATAGAGTGTGGCCATTAGGGTTGGACAATAGAATAGTAATCAAAAAAGAAAGCCGAAAAAAATTTTCGAATTTTGTTCGGCTTTCTTTTTGAGAAAAGGAGTGATTTCAGTCCGCCAGGCGGACACTTGCCCAGGGGCTTGTACCCTAATTATTTAATCTGCGGGTTCACTCTCGGCGAAGGCTTACCCAAGGGCTTGTCTTCAACTCACCCGAAGAACTGCTTCGGGAAAGTGGATTTTCAGACTTCGCTCATCCTCTGGGTGTCCTCGCCTTCGTTCACCGGAAAAATAATGTATTTAGCGGTGTTTTTACAGCCCGTTAAACTGGATCTTCTGACTTACCCCCTGTGGCGTCGCCGCCTTCTGTCCTTTAATCAAAAAAGCTAAAAATTGATTATGTTCAAAAATCACGAGACGCCTGCAGGAAAAGCATCTTTTGAAGATCCCGCAGGCGATTTTTGCGAGGAGCTGAAGAGATGCCTGCGGCAAGCGAGTGCGTTTATGAACCTCATCTCATCTTATGGTCTATTGTGAATTCATTCTTAGGTTATCCCAAGTTTAATTTAGTTTTGTCCCAGCTTCTTTCTTTCTTTTATGTATGCTCTCTTAAATCAGTATGGATAACTTTATATTTAGGAATAAAACATGTTAAAATTAATTAACTTACATAGAGGGAGGTTTTTATTATGTCTATAGAAGTAAGAGGCGAACCAACTCCAAATCCAAACGCAATGAAATTTACTGCAAATAAGGTTCTTTTTGAAGGGTCAGGAAGTGCTTCTTTTAAAAAAGGGGAAGATACAGATCATCCGTTAGCAAAAGAACTACTGGGACTCGAAGGTGTAGATAACATTTTTGGTTTTCAGGACTTTGTAACGGTCAATAAAGAAATGGATGCTGATTGGGATTCATTGCTTCCGAAAATCGAAGAGGCTTTTGGAAAGGTTTATGATTGACGGCTTTCCGAAGGCACAAGGAACGGGGAGAAAATTCTCCCTGTTTTTTTGTGGCTTAAAAGACACCAGGCAGACTGGCCGGCCTTCCAGGCCCGTCTGAAATAAGCTTGACAGTTTACAGTAATATTTTAAAATAAAGAAGACATTTGCCAACTACATACAGAAATGGGGAAAAATAATGGAATCAGCAGAGACGCTGGATTCAACTGAGATAAACTGGTTCAGACGAGGAATAGCGGCAGGAATCCCTATAGCTTTTGGATATATGCCGGTAGCTGTCACATTTGGTTTGCTCGCTGGCGCAACCGGTCTATCAGGTATTGAAGCAGTGCTTATGAGTATGCTCGTGTTTGCTGGAGCAGCACAATATATGGCTTTATCAATGATGGCATTAGGATCAGGAGCTGCTGAAATTATTACAGCTACCTTTATATTAAACTTTAGACATTTATTAATGAGCGCCTCCATTAGGGAGCGGGCAGAATCAGGGTCTAAACTGAACAGAGCTTTATACGGTTTCTTGCTCACTGATGAAGTGTTCGCTGTATCTTCCACAAGTGAGGCTCCGATCAGGACCCATTACATAACAGGAGTAGGCATGATCGCTTATGGAAGCTGGGTAGGTTTTACGGGAATTGGCTACTTTGCCGGCTCATTTTTACCTGAACTGCTCACGGAAAGCATGGCAATCGCCCTCTACGCTCTGTTTATTGCATTACTGATTCCTTCAGTAAAAAAAGAGGGGAAGGTTGTCATCAGGCTGGCTTTTTTAGGGGCTGTGTTTAATGCCGTGTTTCAGCTATGGCTCTCTACAGGCTGGTCACTTATGAGTGCTACAATTTTGGCTGTTATAGTATATGAGGGAATAGATCAAAAAGTAATAAGGAGGAGAAAAACATGAATATGACCATGCTGGGGATAATTATAGGAATGGGGATTGTTACTTATATTCCCCGTTTACTTCCACTGCTGACGCTACAGACTGAAAATTGGCCGGGCTGGTCAAGACGGATGCTGGCACGTGTACCTTATGCTGTGCTGGGCGCATTAATTTTTCCAGGGATCCTGTATATTCATGATTCAATCTGGTTCGGAATAGCAGGCGGAGCTGCCGCCGTATGCTTGGCTTATCTGGGAGCTCCGCTCATTGCAGTGGTAGGAGGATCCATTATATTTCTTGCAGTTATCCAGCTAGTGGTTTAAAAAGAAACTGAGAAGCAAGCAACGAGTCCTTCCCGCACCACATAGCTGAATAACCGTTAAGTCAGAGTCCTCCCGTAACGTTTGGAGACAATATCGTAAAAGCCTAAAGAATTATACAATCTCTTTGTGGCAGCGTTGTTAATACCGGTTTCGAGTTCAATTCCTTTGAACTCCTCAAGTTCAGCCCAATAAAGTACTTTTAAAAGTAGTTTTCGGGCAATTCCCTGGCGGCGGTAGTCTTTTCTTACATACAAATCATTCAGCCAGACGTAGGCGCCGCCTTTATCTAACCCGATCCCGGTATTAAGAAAAGCTCCTCCGACTATTTTCCCTTCTTTTTCGGCCACAAAAAACTCTGCTCCCGAGTCGGCCTTGAGAGCTTTTTCCACTGTTTTTAAGAGAGATTCTTCTGTCATATTAATACTTAAGCTGTTCATCTGCTCCATCATTAAAGAAGTGATTTGTTTAATCTGTTCAATACTGGCGGGTTTTTCTACTTTAAATATTCTCACATTTCTTCTCTCCCTTAGTTCATTGTTACAGCAGCCGGTCTTATGCTTTTTCTGGACCTGTGTTCCAGGCTTGAAGACCCGCAGTTAATGCTAGTGTCATTCAGACCTGTTGTTAAGAGAAAAATAGTCATTTAAAAAGGCGGATACGCCGTTTTCCTCATTTGTAGCCGTCGTGACGTCTGCTACGTTCTTTAATTCATCAATTCCGTTCCCCATTGCCACTCCGCACCCGGCAAATTCCAGCATTTCCAAATCATTATCCTCATCGCCGAAAGCGATGATTCTCTCTTTTGGTATATCAAAATGACTGGCTATCTCTTTTAAACCTACTGCTTTGTTCAAACCGGACTTAACAATTTCTATAATGTTCCATGGGGCCCCCCACGAACGCTGTTCAATAACTTCGGCATGTGCCTCTGATAATAAATTTTTAAGGTCGCTATGCTGCTGATCATCCGGGTGAATCAATATAGAAGTGGGTTCTTTATTGACCACCTTATTTAAGTGGCCGTAAGCAGCCGGGGACTGATTCAAGGTGAAGGCTTCAGCAAACCCTTTATTTAAATAACGTAAATAATAGTCATCCTTCACTTCAACCATGATATTTTTAACTCGTAACGCTTCACACGTTTCTATAATCGTTTCAGCTACTTTTTTATCAAGCGGGGTATGCCTCGTTTTAAAACTGTGCGGATTCTGCGGATGATGGACAAAAGCCCCGTTAAAGTTAACCATAGGAGAATCGAGTGCAAGCTGCTGATAATAATCTTTACTGGCCCTGTACGGACGGCCGGTTGCAATGACGACTTTATGGCCAAGCTCTCTTAAGCGGAATAAGGCAGACCTGTTCTGTTTAGAAATAGTTTTTTTATCTGAGAGCAGAGTTCCATCCAGGTCCACAGCGATAAGATGCGGTTTCATAAAACGTTCCTCCTGTAAGTATAATGTGCCATCTAGGCTTTTCTTTAAATAAGCAAATCCATAGGATTTCCAACAAAATCATGTTATAAATATACTATAACATGGTTGAGTTATGTTAAAATACGTGTGGAAGAAGTTATCTTAAAAAATGACAGGGGATAAGGACATGGAACAATTTTTCTCTACATTCACTGCGCGGACGATCTGGACACCTGAGCTTTTAGTTGTTCTGGGAGTTGTCAGTTTAGTATATTTTTTGATTATTACTAAATTAAGGCATCGTTTTCCGGATTCTGAACCGGTTTCTCTCAGACGTAAAATATATTTTCACCTTGGTTTATTAGCAATCTATTTAGGTTTTGGCGGGCCTTTGTATGTGTTGGGGCATATTATGTTAAGCATGCATATGCTTTCCATGGCAATAGTATATCTTGTTGCTCCTCCGTTAATATTATTAGGGATCCCTTCTTGGTTTTTTAAGTTTTTTGCGAGATTTAAAGTGGTCAGAGGAGTTTTTACAATTGTCGGTTTCCCTATACTCGGGCTGATTTTATTTAATGCCATTTTTTCGTTTTATCATTTGCCGGCGACATTTGACTACCTTATGACGAATGAAGGGTATCATAATATTTATCAGAATGCTATGCTTTTGGCTGCCATTTTAATGTGGTGGCATATTATACCGCGGTTTAAAACTAAATATGATTTATCCGAATTGAAACGGATTGGCTATATGTTCATGAGCGGGGTTCTTTTTACTCCTGCTTGTGTACTCATTATATTTGCCGGGGAGCCGCTGTATTCGACCTATACAGATCCGTCTGTGTGGGCTACAGCGATGGCTTACTGCCTGCCTCCGGGAGCAGATATTCCTTTTGAAGTGTTTTCCGGTGAGCAGTCACTGACTTTGCTCAGCCCAAGGCATGATCAGCAGTTTGGCGGCGCAATGATGAAAGTCATTCAGGAGCTTGCTTATGGGGTGGCAATGGGATACACCTTCAGGCTCTGGATGAAGCGTGACAGGGAAAATACTCCGAAGCTAAACCTTAAAGAATATGAAATGTACCAGACTAACGGCTAAAAAGAGAGAGGGATTATATGAGCAGGTGGTGGTTTGTTTCGGGGAGTCTTTTAACACTTATTCTGCTTTCGACAGGATGCAGTTTTTTGTATGAAGACACCTCTGAATCAACAGAGGGAGACGCAGTTATTGATGTCTCCCAGGCAGAAGAGCCTTGGGAACTCGTCGATTTTGAAGCAGTTAACCAGTATGAAGAAGTCGTAAACAATGAGACGCTGCAAGGAGAATGGTGGGTTACAAAAACAATTTTCACACGCTGCCCCACAGTCTGTATGACAATGACGCCTAATATGGTTACATTGCAAAAAGGACTGGAGGATGAAGGAATAGATATCCAGATTGTTTCTTTTACAGTCGATCCTGAGTTTGACACACCTGAAAGACTGGAAGACTATGGTGAATCCTACGGAGCAGATTTTTCAAATTGGGATTTCCTTACGGGATATACACCGGAAGAGATAAGGGAATTTGCATTAGAGTCACTCAAAGCCCAAATACAGGAACTGCCCGAGCAAGAGGACATTATGCATCCGACAAGATTTTACCTTGTAAACCCGGAAGGTGTAGTTGTCCGAATGTACAGTGGTGAAAATAATTTTGATTTAGAAGCCACAGTTGAAGATATAAAGTCAGTTACCCAAGCTAAATAAAGTGATGCTGCCTTGTCAACAAGGCAGTTTTTTTATTATAAATAACACTTACAGAGCGTTAATTAACGTTTATAAATAATAAATTGTGGAAAAAGTTTCGAAATTGTCCCTATAATCTACCATTAAGATTGTTAAAATAGAATGAGATTGCAAAGAAAGGATGTGATGGCACGATGTATGAGCTTAGAACACCTGTAAAGGTGAGTGAAGCGGTAAGCCGTGTCATGAAGCATAAAAAGAAAGGCGAAAAAGAATTAATTGAGCTCATGGAAGCGGGAGACCGTTATTTAGCTGAAGATATTATTGCGGACCATCCAATCCCGCCTTTTGACCGGTCCCCTCTGGATGGATTTGCCGTAAGAAGTGAAGATACTGAAAAAGCAGACAGTACTCATCCTGTGCAGCTTGAAGTTATAGACACTGTAGGGGCAGGTCACGTTGCTAAGGGGCCGGTAATGCCCGGTCAGGCAATCAGGGTTATGACCGGTACCGTCATGCCTGAAAATACAGACGCCATTATCATGTTTGAATTGGCAAAAGAGTTCACACAAGAAGATAAGACTTACATTGAAATCAAGCGCCCTTTTCAGACAGGCGACTATGTCTCAAAAAAAGGCGAGGAAACCAAACAAGGCGAAGTAGTAGTCAGGTCAGGTACAAAAATTACGGCAGGGGTCATCGCAGTACTGGCGACTTTTGGCTATCACAGGGTTCCAGTTGCCAAAAAGCCTGTTATAGGCATCTATGCGACAGGAACTGAGTTACTTGAGATAGATGACGACTTACAGCCTGGAAAAATCCGTAACAGCAATGCCTATATGATTATTTCTCAAATTCGTCAGGCCGGAGGAGAGCCTAAATATTACGGAAAGCTGAAAGATGACTTTAACCTCTGTTATAATGCGGTGGCACAGGCGCTAAACGAAGTAGATGCTCTCATTACAACCGGGGGCGTCTCTGTCGGCGACTTCGATTTTCTGCCTGAAATCTATAACAGACTTGGAGCAAACGTGCTCTTTAATAAAATTGCAATGAGGCCAGGCAGCGTTACAACAGTAGCTGAAAAGGACGGAAAACTATTATTCGGTTTGTCAGGAAATCCTTCAGCTTGTTTTGTAGGATTCGAATTATACACGAGACCGTGGATTCGCAGTTATCTCCACTCCGGAAAACCCTATGTAGAAACAGTAAAGGGTAAGTTAACAGTTGACTTTCCAAAACCTAACCCTTTTACCCGTTTTATTAGAAGCAAGGTTGAGTTCAAAGAAGGAAAAGTGTTTGCCAGCCCGGTCGGGATGGATAAGTCGCAAGTAGTGACTTCTTTAGCGTATACAGATGCCCTCGTAGCAGTTCCTGGAGGCTCAAGGGGGTATAAATCAGGTGATGAAGTGGATATTTTACTTTTAGCCTCCGAAGGAAGTGAGAATCCGTTAAAAGACCCGGCAAAATCCAGGGATGAGAAATTATGATTAAACATCAGATAGTTGGCTATTCAAATTCAGGAAAAACGACCGTAGCCGCTAAACTTATCCGCATGCTTACTAAGACAGGCTATTCTTGTGCCACGATTAAGCATCATGGAGACCGTACCCCGCTTTCTAAAGAGCCGGCTGGCAAAGACACAGCTAAACACAGACAGGCGGGGGCCTGTGGAACACTTGCCGCAAGTGACAGCGAGATGGTTCTGACACTCCAGCACAACCGGGCATTCAGTTTAAATGATTTTATTAATTTTTATAATGTTTTATCTTTAGATGTCCTTCTAATTGAAGGATATAAAAAAGAAAAATATCCGAAAACCATTTTGTTAAGGACAGAAAATGATTTACCTTTGTTAAAGAAAGCTGTTAACATCAAATGTGTTTTATGCAGGGATAAAAGCCTTGTGGATTTAGTTTCTGACAACTTTACTTTCCCTGTTTTTTATATGGAGGATATGGAGGACTACCTCAAATGGTTTTTAAAACGAGTGGAGAAAGGGGACTACGATGAATAATAATAATTTTGAAATTATAAATACTCCAATACAAATTAATGAAGTAATAAATAAAGTTGAAGACAGAAATGCAGGTGCGATAAATACTTTTATCGGCACAGTGAGAGAACTGACAAAAGGGAAAAAAACCGTGTATTTAAAATATGATGCCTATATCTCAATGGCTGAAAAAAAATTAGCCCAGATTGGCGGGGAAATTCAGAAAGAATATCCTGAATCAAAAGTTGCTATTACTCACAGGATTGGTGAGCTCGCTATCTCAGATATTGCTGTTGTTATAGCTGTCTCTACTCCTCACCGGGCGGATGCTTTTGCAGCCAGCAGATATGCAATTGAAAGAATAAAAGAAATCGTGCCTATCTGGAAAAAAGAACATTGGGAAGATGGGGAAAAATGGATGGGAGACCAGCTTGAACATAAGCCGTACCCTGAAGGAAAACCTGAAAAGGGGGATTTAAATTGAGTATAAGGATATTATTATTTGCTGAGCTGGAAGAAAAGGTGGGAACGCGCCAGATTGAAATAGATGGCACCGAAATGACAGCCGGAGAAGTCAGAAACACACTTCTGGAAAAATATCCGGAAGTCTCCGCGTTCAATTCAGCTATGATGGCTATTAACGAAGAATACGCAGACGATCAGGACGTGGTCCGTGAAGGCGACCTGGTTGCTTTTATTCCACCGGTAAGCGGCGGATAAGTCATAGAACGTTCACAAAAAAGGTGTGAGAGTGTGACGGGAATCACGGAATAATCCGGCTGATTTTTTTACACTAGAAGTGTTCATTGCTCATCGTTTTTGGGCGGTGCATAGTTTTACTTCCTTTATTTAAGAACCCAACGTATTTGGCAGCTGGCTACCCCAAAACCAGTGTTTGCCAAACCGAACAAGGCGTAACAAACCCAAAACATGTGAATGACTAAAGTTCTTATGACCCCCAATCATATGAACGAAAAGCGGCTGCCCGAGCAGCCGCTTCTTTTTTGCTGAAGACCAGTTAATTATCATTAAAAGAAGAGGTACTAATGTAATTTTCTGACCCCCGTAAAAAAACATTACTCCATAAGCCCAAAATACCTGCCGGTGAAAAAAAGCGGGGAAAGACGCAGGTAATCAGGCATCATGCATGTATGTTTTTAATTCCTCTAAATCATGAATAACAAGATAACCTTGTTTTTTAGAGAGTATTTTTTGCTTTTTCAGCTGATTCATCATTCGTGTCACACTTTCCCGGGTAGCACCGAAAAAATTTCCTAAATCTTCATGGGTCAGCTTAATATCTATATAAATACCGTCTTCCTTTTTAATTCCGTAATCTTCTGTTAACCTTACAAGAGTGGCAGCTAAAGCGCTCAACTTTCCGTACAAAGCCACATCCCGTAACGTCGTTTGGGAGATTCTTAACCGCTCTGCCATAATACGGAAAATAGGCATACCTAATTCAGGATGTTCCAGAAGCATCATTTCCAGGTCTTCATTGCGGATATAAGAGACGCTCCCGCCTTCTAAAACAGTAGCAGTGGCCGGATAAGTCGTTTCCTCAGGGCTGAATAAAGCCACTTCAGCAAAAATCTCATCCTTTTGCCTGATATTTAATACAATTTCTTTACCGTCCGCACTGCTTTTAGTTAATTTAACTTTTCCTTCATTGATAAAGTATAAGGATTCAGCTGGTTCTGTTTCCCTAAACAGGACTTCTCCTTTTGTAACGGCTTTAGTCAGGATAATTTCCTCAAGTTTCACTTTAATGGTATCAGGCAATGGCGCAAATACCGGTATATTATGCAAAAAAGACTTGGTAGACAAAATAATCACCTGCTCTTTCAATTAATTCAGTTGTTACCTATAGTTTACCAAAAATTAGACCCTATTTATAAAGTGTTTTCCCTGATTAATATAAGGGAATAACATATGAAAAAGAGTATGAGAGTGGAGGGAAAAAATGCAAGTAATAATAAGCGAACAGGCACTGGATTGGTTTAAAAATGAACTGGAAGTCACTTCAGGTGATCATGTACAGTTTTTTGCCAGATATGGAGGGTGCGGAAACTTTCAATCAGGCTTTTCATTGGGCGTTACCGTTAAAGCCCCGGAAGAAGAAGCGGCTTCAGTTGAAAAAGATGGTATTTTGTTTTACGTAGAAAAAAAAGATGAATGGTATTTCGACGGAAAAGATTTAAAAGTGACTTATGATGAAGAAAAACAGGAAGTCTCTTATAACTATGCAGATTAAATAAGTTAAATATAATAAATATTAAAGCGCACCGTTAATGAAAGGTCAGTCTTTCATTAACGGTTTTTTATGTTTTATGTTTAAAAAGTCGCTTCTTTAAAAGTCTACCCTATTCAAGCCTGTCATTTTGACATTTATGTGAACTTCCGAACCATCGTTTTTTTCATAAATACTGCTGTTGAGCCATTCTTACGATTGTTGTTAATAAAATCGCCATATTTACCTGTTTGGTGTGACGAAAATCACACATTCGCTGTGACTGATTGCACAGTGACTCCTCCCCCCAGACACTAAAATGAAATTAACAAATTAATTATGAATGAGGAAAAACAACCTGTTGGGCAGATCACATAGTTCACCTGACTAAACGAGGTTTTTCAGAAGGGGGTTCCATAATGAGTCAATTAGAAAAATCATTTTATTCAAAATCAAGTATGTACTCATTTATTGTAGTTGTCATCTTATTTATGTCCATGTGGATTGGAACAGGGCAATTTTCACATATGGATTGGATGCTGTTCGGTTATATGGTTTCAACGTTTATCTTCTTTATCGGCATGACCGTGCGGCTGACTTCCTGGATAATGAGACCGGCTACACATGAAGTCATTAAGCGGTCTATTCAAAAAATGAAGTCAAAGAACAGCCAGAAGAGAAATGGAAAAGCCATTTTTAAAACCTTAATAGATAATATTTTACTCCAAAAATATATTTTTAAGAGAGGCGTCTACAGAGGTATCCAGCATTGGCTGATCGCCTGGGGATGCATCGGCTCTCTGGCGATCACTTTCGGTCTCACACTGGGATGGATGCACTTTAAACTGGTCGATTCGTCAACTTACCAAATGGTTGTTTTTAACATCCCGACAATTCAAATGGCGGCAGACGGCTGGCTTGCCCAAATGTTTTTTGAAGGCTTGAATATAACAGCATCGATGCTGTTAATAGGGCTTGCAATGGCAATCATCAGAAGAATTCGTGATAAAGATCTTAAAGTCACTCAGAGGGCAGAATTTGATTTATTTCCTCTATATTTGCTTCTCGCAGTAACATTAACAGGTTTGTTCCTGACAGTCTCATACAAACTTTTAGGCGGATGGATGCACCCTCAATTAGCTTTAATCCATCAGATTACAGTCGTCGTTTTCCTTGTGTATTTTCCATTCGGGAAGCTTGTGCATCTCCCTATGAGGCCAATGGCTGCTTCAGTGCCGATGAACTATCAGGAAACTCCGGGAGTAGATACGAGAGACTGTTCAGGCTGCGGAGAACTTTATTCGAACGATGAGCAGATAGAAGATGTAAAAGCCATCTTAGGGGCTCAGGCATTTGATTTAAAAAATGATGAGGGAGACTGGCTGGCTGACTACTGTCCGGCCTGCCGCAGGAAACTTCGGGTAATGAGCCAGTTGAACTTACCTAAGGGAGCGGGGAAAGCAGCCCCTGTCCAAACAAATAATGGTATACACATGCCGGGATTTGGCCGGAAACGGTCAGAAGACTTTTATCAGCCAGCCCATTCAGGCAAGGAGGAATTATAAATGACACAATTTGTGGTAAAACCAGGAGTTAAAAATCTGAAGCACGACGGTGAAAAGCTTATTACAACTCATTGCTGCTATTGCGGCATGCAGTGTGGAATGCATATTAGAGTAAATAAAAAGTCCGGAAAGGTCGTAGGGGTAGAGCCGCGTTACGACTGGCCGGTGACGATGGGAAAAATGTGTCCTAAAGGGGTTACAGCTTATCAGACTGTAGACCACCCGGAAAGAATTAAAAAACCGCTTATTAAGAAAAACGGAGAATTTGTTGAAAGCAGCTGGGAAGAAGCTTTGGATCTTATAGAAAAAAATTATAAAAAGCTGCAGGCTGAACATGGAAAAAATGCATTGTCAGTGTTTGGCGGAGTCTCAATGACCAACGAAAAATGCTATCTCGTCGGAAAGTATGCCCGCGTCGCTTTAGGAACAAGATACGTTGATTATAACGGAAGGTTCTGTATGTCTTCAGCAGCAGGCGGCTTCATGAAAACGTTGGGAATTGACCGGGGATCAACCTTACCTTGGCCGGAACTTGAACATACCGATTGTTTCTTCATGGCGGGAACCAATACAGCAGAATGCCACCCAACCACAATTCAGTGGTTATGGCGGGCGAGAGATAAAGGGGCAAAGATGATTGTGGCAGATCCAAGGGAGACGCCGACAGCGAGAATTGCAGACGTCCATCTGGATTTAAAGGCAGGAACAGATTCAGCCCTTGCAAACGGCATGCTGCATCTTCTAATACGCGAAGGATACGTTGATGAAACTTATGTTAATGAACGATGTAATAACTATGCTGGCTTGAAAGAAGCCGTCAAACTTTTCACGCCGGAATATACGTCTGAACTAACAGGTGTAGCGGCAGAAAAAATCATAAAAGCAGCCCATATATATGGCCAGTCTCCACGGTCTGTTGTTATGTTCGCACGGGGCGTAGAGCAGCAAAACAAAGGAGTAGATAACGTTGCCTTATATACGTCCATGGCTCTGTTAAGAGGGCAAATTGGAAAGTTTGCATCCGGAGTGGCTACTTTTACAGGCCAGGGGAACGGTCAGGGGGGAAGAGAGCATGGTCAGAAAGCCGATGCACTTCCAGGGTACCGGAAAATAGATAACCCTGAGCATGTAAAATATGTAGCCGGAGTTTGGGGAATTAAGCCTGAAGAAATGCCTGAAGCGGGAGTTTCAGCGTATGAGATGTTTGACGAGATCCAAAATGGAAACATCCGTTCAATGCATGTTATTTGCAGCAATCCGGCCGTCTCTGCTCCAAATAACCATTATATCTGGGACAGTTTTAAAAAGCTGGATTTCATGGTCGTTTCTGATTTCTTCCTTTCAGAAACAGCAGAATTTGCAGATGTCGTCTTACCTACTACCACATGGGCTGAGGACGAAGGGACAACAACCAACCTTGAAGGCCGTGTAATCAGAATCAGAAAAGTGAGAGAGCCACTCGGTGAATCTAAAACAGACTGGGAAATTATGCAGCTGATCGCAGAGAGAATGGGAAAAGGAAAATTCTTTCCATATAAAAATGTACCTGAAATTTATGAAGAGTTCCGGCTTGCTTCTAAAGGCGGCAAGGCAGATTACTATGGAATAACGTACGATCGGATTGAGAAAGAGGATGGGGTCTTCTGGCCTTGCCCGGACGAGGACCACCCTGGTACACCGACTATGTTCAGAGAATCTTTTGGCACACCTGACGGAAAAGCAAATCTCCCGGCAGTATTGTGGCAGGAACCAGGTGAAGTTCCGACTGAGGATTATCCGCATACGTTAACCACTGGACGCGTTGTCTTTCATTATTTATCCGGCACACAGACGAGGAGAACCCAGTTTTTAATGGAAAAGTGCCCGGAACCTTACGTTGAAATGCATCCTGAACTTGCTTCTCAATACGCTTTCATGGACGGCGACTACGTCTACCTGGAAACAAGGCGCGGCAATATGAAAGTTAAAGCAAAAATAACTAAAGCGATACGGAAAGACCACGTATTCATCCCATACCACTGGGGCAAAGAACTGTCAGTAAATAAACTTACAAATCCGTCTCTTGATCCTACATCAAGGATGCCGGAGTTCAAGGTATGTGCCGTCAAGCTGAGAAAAGCTTAATAAAACAAAACGGCCAACCAAAACAGCAGGAGGTTATAAGAATGAGAAAAGTAATGTACTTGGAGTTTGAACGCTGTATTGGCTGTCGGGCGTGTCAGGCGGCCTGCCGTGAATGCGGCGGACATGATGCTAAAGAACGTAATTATGTGGAATATGTAGACTTCTTTGAAAACCGGCAAACGTACCCTATGCTTTGTATGCAATGCAAAGATCCAGCCTGTGCAAGGGTGTGCCCGGCCAACGCTATTCAAATTACTGAAGAAGGTGTCGTCCTTTCAGCAATGGAGGAGAAATGCATTGGCTGCAGAAACTGCACTTTCGGCTGTCCATTTGGAATACCGAAGTTCGATTTTGAAGAAAACAAAATGTACAAATGCGATATGTGTTATGACAGAACACAGCATGAAATTGCACCAATGTGTGCCTCTGTCTGCCCGTCTGATGCAATCCGTTTTATTGATCATGACGAGATGATGGATTTAAGAAGACGCCGTACCCAGATGAACTTAATTGAAGGGAAGAAACCTTCAGAAAATAATAAATGGGATTATGTGCCTGAATTCTTCGGGGTCTATTCCGATTAAGAGCTGAGTTATTCATGCTCAAAGAAAGGAGAAGGGACAATGACTAACGAGTGTAAAAAAGGACGGAATCTTAAAAACTCAAAGTCTGACATGGTAAACCTGACGAAAAACGTGGATCAGAAAGATGATCTGAAATATAACCGCCGTGCATTTCTTAAAACTGCTGCAGGAGCGTCGATAGCTTTAGGGCTGTCGACCGTACCCTTCAGCGTACGAGCGATGATGGGAATGGCTGAAGAGGAGAATGAGCGGGTGGAAATAGGCCGTCTGGATCAATTAGGTGAAGGGGAGTCAATGACCTTTAATTATCCGACAGACAATGACCCGGCGATTCTCGTCCACACCGTGAACGGAGATCTGGTTGCTTATAATTCTGCCTGTACACACCTTATGTGCCCAGTCTTTTATAAGAAGGAAGAAGACATTCTGCTTTGTCCATGCCATAAAGGGTACTTTGATGTCAATAACGGCCAGCCGGTAGAAGGGCCGCCCCAGAGGGAGCTGCCGTTAATCGAAATTGAAGTAGAGAATGGAATAGTTTATGCCACGGGAAGGAAGTACCGCCATGGATAAAAAAATGTGCTGGATACTTATCTTTGTGACAATAGCAGTCAACGTCGTAATGGTTCAATGGACAGTGGAATCTTATTTAGGACAAGAATTTAATCAAGTTGTTATTTATTCAGGGATTTCCGTTGTTTCAGCATTTATAGCTTTTTTTGTATTTCTTAACTGGAGAAAACTTGAATATGCAGAAGAAAATCAGCAATAAAGACAGGTTAATTAGATATAGAGGACCCGGCTGGACCGGAAATGTGAAAACTTTAACATAGATTGGGGAGATCGTCATGCCACGAATTAAAAAATGGGAGCCGGAAAATGAGGCTTTTTGGGAACAAGAAGGGAAATACCATGCCAGGCGGAATTTATGGATTTCCATTTCAGCTTTGTTTTTAGCCTTCGCTGTCTGGCAGATCTGGTCTGTCATAGCAGCTAACTTAAATGATATCGGCTTCACCTATACAGAAAGTGAGTTATTTCTCTTAGCCGCTCTTCCAGGATTAACAGGAGCAACCTTAAGAATATTTTATACTTTTCTCGTCCCTGTTTTCGGAGGGAGAAACTGGACAATAATAAGTACGGCTTCTCTTCTTATCCCTGCAATAGGGATAGGAGTGGCAGTACAAAATCCGGAAACACCATTCATTACAATGGCTATTCTTGCTGCACTCTGCGGTTTTGGAGGCGGAAACTTTGCTTCCAGTATGTCTAACATCAGTTTCTTTTACCCTAAAAAAGCGAAAGGAACTGCCTTAGGTTTAAACGCTGGTATTGGAAACCTTGGTGTCAGTGCTGTTCAACTTTTATCGCCGCTCGTTATCACTATTGCACTGTTCGGTCCTTTAGGCGGCGGCTCACAAGTGATGGGGGACGGTTCAGAAGTATATATGCAGAATGCTGCCTTTATTTGGGTCCTTCCAATCGTATTGACAGTGATTGCTGCATTCTTCGGTATGGATAACCTTCCAGGCGTGAAAGCCTCTTTTAAAGAACAGGCAGTAATATTTAAAAACAAGCATACATGGATTATGACTTGGCTGTATACGATGTGCTTCGGATCTTTTATCGGTTATGCTGCGGCCTTCCCGTTATTGACCCGTACCGAGTTTCCGGAAGTGAATGTGTTCCAGATTGCTTTTATCGGCCCGCTCCTTGGTGCGCTGATCCGTCCTGTAGGAGGCTGGCTTTCTGATAAACTGGGTGGAGCTTTTGTAACATTTTGGGATATAATTCTTCTCATAGCTGGTACGTTAGGTGTTATGTATTTCTATAACGCAGGTAACTTTGCCGGATTCCTGACTATGTTTATTATCGTATTTATTGCTACAGGAATTGCCAATGGTTCGACCTTCAGAATGATTCCATTTATTTTTGAGCAAAAAGAAGCAGCGGCTGTGCTTGGGTTTACATCGGCTATTGCTGCCTATGGCGCATTCTTAATTCCCAGTCTGTTTGGCTGGTCAATCAGCCTTACGGGAATGGCAAATCTGGCGTTAATTATCTTTATAGTTTATTATGTTATTAGTCTTGGAATTCATTGGTATTATTACTCAAGAAAAGGTGCTGAAGTGAAGTGCTGATAAATGGTTGGCAGCAGGGCTGAGTGATTCGGACTACTGTAAAATCACCAGCTCACTGCCTCTTCATAAAAGGGAGCGCTGTCTATGAAAATCAAAGAGTTATTCCAGTTTAATAATCCCAGAACACGAACACTGCATTTAACATGGGGAGCTTTCTTCGTTTCTTTTTTCGCCTGGTTTAACATGGCACCTCTCTCCGGTACAATGGTCGCTTCAGTAGGCTGGCTGACAACAGATCACATCGCTGCACTGGCTATTCTGAACGTTGCCTTAACTATTCCTGCCCGCATTGTAATTGGAATGCTGTTAGATAAATACGGCCCGCGCCGGGTCTTCTCAATTTTATTAATTGTTATGGCCATTCCGACTTTTATGTTTGCATTTGGTAATACGTGGACACAGCTGTTTATTTCCAGGCTCTTATTGAGCTCCATAGGCGCGAGCTTTGTCGTAGGCATTCGTATGGTGTCTGAATGGTTTCCGCCTAAAAGCGTCGGTTTTGCAGAAGGGTTTTATGCTGGATGGGGGAACTTCGGTTCAGCTGTAGCTGCAATCGTTCTGCCGTGGCTGGCTATTACTGCGTTCGGCGGGGATGAAGGTTGGCGTTATGCTATTGCCTTTACCGGGGTAGCCTGTATAGTTTACGGAATCATTTATTGGTTTTCCGTCTCTGATACTCCGGAAGGCAAAACATATCAAAAGCCGAGGAAAGTGGCAGCTATGGAAGTCAGCACATACGGGGATATGATCCAGTTAATCTTATGGACGCTTCCGCTTGCAGGGGCTTTAGGTTTGTTAACTTGGCGGCTGAAAAATCTTGAGTTCGTTTCAGAACAGGCGATGTATATCGTATTTGCCATTTTATTTGTAGTGCTTGTCTATCAGATTACCCAAATTCTCCGAGTCAATCTGCCAATCTTAAGGAACGGGGTTCCGGAGGACGATAAATACAAATTCAGAAACGTTGCCGCTCTCAATACCACGTATTTTGCTAACTTTGGAGCGGAACTGGCTATCGTTTCTATGCTGCCATTATTTTTTCTGATTACATTTAATCTTTCGCCAATGGCTGCAGGACTGATTGCATCATCATTTGCATTTGTTAACCTGTTTGCCAGACCGCTTGGGGGCTGGCTATCGGATAAGATGTCAAAACGGAAAACAGTGATGCTATTTTACATGTTCGGTATTTCATCAGGGCTATTCGGCATGGCGTTTATCAATTCTGAATGGCCGCTGATCCTTGCCATCGCTGTAACAGTTGCCACATCAATTTTTATACAGGGGGCAGAAGGAGCCACCTTTGCTGTCATCCCTCTTATTAAAAAAAGGATTACCGGGCAGATTTCCGGTATGGCCGGGGCGTATGGAAATGTAGGGGCTGTTGTTTATTTAACAATCTATACTCTTGTAACTCCGCAAACCTTTTTCTTTATCTTAGCGGCTGGAGCTTTTGGAAGTTTCTTATTCTGTCTGTTCTTTTTAGATGAGCCTAAGGGAGCTCACGGGGAAGAATATGAGTTGTCTTCAGTTGATAAAGCGCTTAGCAGAGACGAAGAATCTGAAGGAACCGATGGGGAAGCGCCTGAAAGAAAAACGGCTTCGGCCTGAAGATCATGATAGTAAAATGCCCTGGCGGGTCATCCGCAGGGCATTTAATTTTACTAAAAGTCATAAATTAGACATCTTTTTCCACTTTATACTTTCTTAATAGTGTTAACATGTAAATATAGAAAAACAAATTCGTTGGGAATGCTTTGGGACATTCTTTAAGAGAAAGCGGGGAAGAACATGGAAAAACAAGAATTAAAAATGAAACGTTTTTTTAACGAAATGTCTGCCGAAAACAGAGAACTTCTCTTAAAAAATGGACTGCAAATTAATGTTAGAAACGGCACTTTTCTGTTTTATGAAGGCGATTTTCCTGAACATGTATACCTCGTCAGATCCGGAAAAGTCAGGTTAAGCAAAATGACATCTGAAGGAAAAGAATTCTCCGTGCATTTAAAGCAAAAAGATGAACTTGTTGGTGAAGTGGGTTTATTCAATGAAATGGCTATCAGTGTCACAGCTGAAGTTATTGAAGATGCCACACTCGTCCGTTTTGACCGCCATACGCTGGAAGAACTTTTTCGCGAAAATGGCGAAATAGCAGTCGCTTTTATGAAATGGTTTGCCAGGCATACTCAGTCTACCCAGGCTAAGTTCAGAGACCTTATTCTTTGTGGAAAAACTGGTGCCATTTATTCTACGCTGATCAGGTTCAGCAACTCCTACGGAATGATGAGTGAAGATGGAATATTTATTAATGTCCACCTTACTAATCAGGACATTGCTAATTATATAGGAACAACGAGAGAAAGTGTAAACAGATTATTAAATGACTTGAAAAAAACAGGTGTCCTGTCCATGAAAAACGGTTATATTACGATCCACAAAATAGAATTTTTAAAAGACTATTTACACTGCGGGGACTGCCCCGTAGAAATCTGCACCATCTAAAAGGGCTACTTATGAGAGAGCCTTTTTTTTTGATTAAAAAAAGCACGGCAGCGAATGGCACAGCAGTCATTCAGATAACCGGAGCTGCCGCAGAAAAGGTTATTTTACAGGCACATGTGTGGCTGGTTTACTTCCTCTTCAGCGGCAAACGTCATCATTAATTATATATTAAATCCTGTCTCGTCAGTAACGGGAATAATATTCAGGTGATCTCCTAAAAAGGTTTCCTCTCCTTCAGAAGAGATAATTGTACAGAATGGCGTCTGTTTCTGCCCTTGTTTAGTTCGAGAAGAAACATCTGACTGAATGAGAATACCTCTTCCCAGTAACTTTTTACCATCGAATACTTCTACTGTGAAGCCTTCCATTGAACGGTGCTTAGCCTTATTTATAAATTCTCTCCAAGCCGTAAATCCGTGATATAAGTAGGCGGGTCTGCCTTCTGAATCATACCCGAGCATGGCTTCTTTATCATCCACCTCCGCCTGCAAGTGTTCAGACAAGTGGGCAATAAGAGCATACAATTCTTTACATCCGTCAAACGAAATTTCGTCTTCGCAAACAGCTTCCAGCACTTTCTCGTCATTCTTGTGAGTCATAACTACTGAAAAAGCGGCTGATTTTAAATTTTTTTCGTAGGCATTACCTTTAAATTGAAACCCGTATTTGGATAAAACAGGGAAAACTCCGCTTTCGGTTTTATAATTTAAACGTACAACTAACATATTGACAACCTCCCGGTGCATTTACAGTTTCTGATATAACCATGATAACAAATCAGTAAAACCTCCGCTGTGGGAAAAATCACATAAGTTAAAAGCAATTGTGACGCGTATCACATACAAAAAAAGTCTCCTTTAGTAAACTTAAATTAGGTCATTAAAGAAAAGAGGGGGTTATTATGAAATGGTATATACCCAGGGAACATGGGGCTTGGGCAATGTTCATCGTTCCTTACTGGATCGGAGCAGTTATTTCCGGATTAAATTATCATCATCTTTTATTTTTTGCCGGATTAACAGCCGTGTATTTTGCCCAGGCGCCTTTGCTGACGTTTGTCAGACAGCCTAAATACCGGGATGTATGGCCATCATTTTTTGTTTATGCAGGTCTTGGAAGTCTCATTTTAATTCCTTATATACTCTCTGATATAACGCTGCTTTTAATTGGTTTAAGTATTTTGCCATTATTTTGTATTAATATCTTTTTTGCAAAAATAAAGAAAGAGCGGAGCTTTTTGAATGATGCTGCCGCGATTACAGCTCTGGCTGCTCTCCTTCTGTTCGCTTACCAGCTCGGTAAAGGCACACTGGCCGGTGAAGCCTATTTATATACAGCCATCACTATTATTTATTTTATAGCGAGTGTTTTCCACGTTAAATCGCTAATCAGGGAAAAAAAGAATATGTTATTCCGTAAAACATCATACGGTTATCACATCTTAATCACCTTTGCTACCATATTGACTGGATGGTTCGGTGCCGCAGCGGCATTCTTTTTAAGTACACTGAAGACTATTTTTCTTCCTGAAAAATATTTAAATAAACCTATGAGCATTGGAATAGTAGAAATCGCCAACAGTCTGCTTTTTTTCATTTTTATCGTTACTGGCTATTATATTTAAGTTAATTGAGATACCATGTCGTGACTGTACGCTGTCTTCTTGTGCGCATGAGCGTATGATCTGCGTGTAAGCGGGAAAGATAAGGCATATTACATTTTCAGAGGTGAAACAGATGGGACAGCGTCATCAGTTTAAGCCGGGCGACAAAGCTCCGAATAACGGGATGTATGTAGAAATAGGAGAAACAGGGAGCATGGTGCAGAAGCCTCAGCAAATTCAACTGGAGGCAGGCGACACTTTTCCTCAGACAAGGAATAAAGACCGCATCTGGACTTACAAACGAAAACCATGAAGAGGCTGGGACAAAAAAATAGTAATCATAAAGAAAGCCGAACAAAATTCAAAATTTTGTTCGGCTGTTCTTTTTGAGAAAAGAAGTGATTATAATTCGTCAGGCGGGCACTTGCCAGTGGCTTGTCCTTTAAAATACCGGGCCACTCTCGGCGAAGGCTTATACACAGTTATAAGTGCAACATAGGAATATATAAGTGAAAATTGGATTCATAAGAAGGCTGTCCCGATAGGGTTTTAGAAAGCCTGCCCATTTTTCTGCTTGTTTTCTTTAATCATTTTTGCGACTCTAATAATAGCTGGAAAGGAGAATAATATGAGATTAACTATAGGGGTTGTTATTTTTTCAGTAGTAGCACTGGCTGTATTTTTTACCCTTAATTCAGCAGTTGACTGGCCTGTGGAAGTTATTGTTATCAGTTCGTTACTGGCAGGCGGTGTAACAGAATGGCTTTTCCACCAGTATAGGAAAAGACACGAGTAGAACCTATAGGAGGAAAAAACAGCCAGAGTGTAGAATAGTACATTTAATAATAAACAATTTCTGCTTCCTTCTATCACTTCAGGAAACACGGTTTAAGTATTATAACAACAACTATAACAGGGAGCGTGGCTATTAAGATGAACCGTAAGATATTACTGTTTGTTTTCGCTTTATTCCTGCTTCTGGCTGGTTGCGCCCAGGCTCAGGAAAAACCCCTTGATAAAATCGGGGTACTGCTGCCTCATCCAGTCGATGACAGAGGGTGGAACAGTAAAGGGTATCAGGGTATTTTAAAGGTCCAGTCAGCAATGGATCTCGAAATATCCTTAAAAGAGGACATTCGCTCAAGTGGGGCTGTTAAAGAAGCAATAAGAGAATTTGCAGAGGAAGAGGCAGGGCTCATTATCGGTCACAGCCATATTTATGCAGATATTTTCATGGAAGTAAAAGATGATTTTCCTTCGGTTCATTTCGTGAGCTTTAACGGTGAAGTGGAAGGGGACAACATTACAAGCCTGCATTTTGACGGGTATGCAATGGGGTATTTTGCCGGTATGTTAGCAAGTGAAATGTCTGAAGAGGGAACGGTCGGAACAATCGCTGCCTTTCCATTCCAGCCTGAGGTCCAGGGTTACGAAGATGGTGCTAACTATCATTCACCTTCAGTCAATGTACTAATAGAGTACGTGGAAAGCTGGGCAGATGAAGAAAAAGCTGTAGAGGTTTTCCATGAAATGAAAAATAAAGGCGCTGATATTTTTTATCCGGCAGGTGACGGATACCACGTCAGGGTCGTAGAAGAAGTCAAGAAAGAAGGGTTGTATGCGATCGGTTATGTAGGGGATCAGATAGACCTGGGCGAGTCGACTATTTTGACAAGTACCGTGCAGGAAGTAGAGAAGTTATATGAATATGTTGCCACTCAGTTTAAAAACGGTGAACTGGAGACCGGGAATAAGTATTTTGATTTTCAGGAGGAAGTTATCTCACTGGGCAGTTTCGGTCAGGAAGTACCTGAAGACATTAAGGAGTGGCTTGAAGAGCAAGTTGACACATATATCCAGACAGGAAAATTGCCTCATGAAACTAATTAAATTGTAAAGGGTGATAATAATGGAAGAACACACACTGGCGCCAGTCTCTTCAAGAGAATCACTTCATTTACTCGGAGGTTTAATTTTAACAAGAGAACGTCTGCTAACGCTTCTGGACGAATTAGATGAACAAGATCTTCATCATCAGGTGCACGATTTCCCGACTTTAGGAGGTTATGCGCTGCATTTAGCTCAAATTGAGTTATGGTGGAATAAAATGGTGTTGACTGGTGAAGGTTTAACAGCTGAAGACCGGAAAAAGTTTGACTTTAAAGAAAAACAGGAAATAACAGCTCCGACAGGGATGGAGAAAAGCTGGGTATTAGCCAGACTCGGTGAAGCCCGTATGTTAACCCGTGAATATTACCACAGTTTGTCGGATTTTGAGTTTAGAAAAGCGATATTAAAGGTTAAAGATGGAGACACTGAAAAGGTCTACTCGCCTGAATGGGTGTTATATCATTTAAATCACCATGAAAGTTATCATTTAGGCCAAATGTATATGCTGTTAAAATGGATTAACGGAAGACGGGAAAAATGGGATCACTTTAACACTCCATACTTATCTATATAATTTTTAAAGCCAGTTAGGAGATTGATTTATGTCAGATCAGCAGTCAAAAGCAGTGAAAAAGATGGCAGACCGTATCGTCAAAGGGTATGAGGCTGTGCACAGCAAAAATTATCAGGAAGCAAAAGAACTGCTGGAACCATTGGTTCCTTTATTTCATCAGGAAGAAAAGCCGAACGTAACCTTATTATGTTACACGTCGATTGCACAATTAGGATCAAAAGATATCGATTCGTTCCTGCAAACATATGAAGAACTGAAAAATTATACACCTTCTAAAAAAGGGGAAAAGGATCTGGTTAAAAGAGTTGATGAAATGTTCGAAGAATTAATGCATGCCATCAATTTGGATTCTGACAGTAACGAGAACCATTAAACGTGCTAAAGTGCAAAAAGGCAGAAACAAAATTATAGTCACTTTAATAACATCCGGAACAATCTTTTAAGAATGTGGTTCCGGGTGTTTTTTTATTTGAATTTGCGGTGTTTTTTACAAAACTGTTTTAGGTTTGTTTTACTTGCTCATTCAGTAACGAATAGTAACCAGCGTGTTCATTAAGAATAGAGGCTTTTCTGTGCAGTAAAAACGTTGCAATTTTTTTAGCACTAGGTCATAATAATAACTATAAAATCATACTTGATCATGAATGTGATGAGGAGGAAAAGAGATGCGAGCAGGAATATGGGGAATGGGTAAATACATTCCGGAGCATGTCCTCGCTAATGAAGATTTAGAGAAAAAAGTAGATACAAATGATGAATGGATTCGTTCCCGCACAGGTATTGAAGAGAGGCGTATTGCTTCTGATGATATAGATACATCGCATATGAGCTACTATGCAGCAGTTGAAGCGCTAGAGAATGCAGGAGTACATCCTGAAGAACTGGATATGATTATCGTAGCTACGGTCACTCCTGACCAGAGCTTCCCATCTGTGTCCTCTATGCTGCAAACACAGCTTGGTGCAACTAAAGCGTCAGCCATGGACGTAAGTGCGGCTTGTGCCGGCTTTGTTTACGGGCTTGTTACTGGTAAACAGTTCATAGAGACGTCGGCTTATAAACATGTATTGGTTATCGGGACAGAAAAGCTTTCTAAGGTAGTAGACTGGAAAGACCGGAATACCGCTGTCCTGTTTGGGGATGGTTCAGGTGCAGCCGTTCTTGGACCGGTGGCTGAAGACAGGGGAATACTTTCTTTTGAATTAGGGTCTGACGGAACAGGCGGAGCGCATATCCGAATGGAAGACCATCTTCTTATGAATGGACGGGAAGTCTTCAAATTTGCAGTCAGGCAGATGGGGGAATCTTCGTTAAATGTAGTAAAGAAAGCCGGATTAACTAAAGAGGACGTTGATTTTCTAATTCCTCATCAGGCAAACATCCGAATTATGGAATCTGCCAGACAGAGACTGGATCTTCCGGTTGAAAAAATGTCGATGACAGTTAATAAATATGGAAATACATCTTCTGCTTCTATTCCTCTTTCCATGGTCCATGAATTGGAGAATGGTAAAATCAAAGAGGGAGATGTCGTAGTGATGGTTGGTTTTGGAGCAGGCCTCGTCTGGGGCGCTGCAGCTATTAAATGGGGAAAATAAAACAAAATGATATAATGGGAGAAAAAGGAAAGGGGTTTCCAACAATGTCAAAAAGACGAGTAGTTATTACAGGCGCAGGCGCCGTTTCCCCTTTGGGGAATAATATAGATGTAACGTGGAACAAACTGATTAACGGCGAGTCAGGAATTAATCGCCTCACAAAATTTGAAGAAGGACAATTTCCTGCTACAGTAGCAGCCGAAGTAAAAGACTTCGACCCTTCTCAGTTTATGGATGGAAAAGATGCCCGAAAGATGGACAGGTTTACTCAGTTTGCGGTTGCCAGTGCAAAAATGGCAGTTGAGAATGCCGGGTTAACGATTGATGATTCAAACGCAGATCGAATAGGTGTGTGGATCGGTTCCGGTATCGGCGGAATGGAAACTTATGAAAAACAATTCCGTCTTTATGAAAAACGGGGCTACCGCCGTGTCTCTCCATTCTTCGTTCCAATGCTGATTCCTGATATGGCTTCCGGTCAAGTATCGATTCAGCTTGGGGCCAAAGGAATAAACTCCTGCTCAGTTACAGCTTGTGCTTCCGGAGCTAACTCTATAGGCGACGCTTATAAAGTGATCGAGCGCGGGGATGCAGATGTCATGTTAACCGGAGGAGCAGAAGCACCTATCACAGAAATGTCTATGGCAGGCTTCTCATCTGCCAGGGCTTTATCGCTTAATCCTGACCCTGAAAAAGCAAGCCGCCCATTTGATAAGAACAGAGATGGATTTGTTATGGGTGAAGGCTCAGGTATTCTCGTTCTAGAGTCCTTGGAATCCGCTGAGAAACGGGGAGCCACGATCCTCGCTGAAATTGCAGGGTACGGAGCTACTGGAGATGCTTATCATGTCACAGCACCTGCTCCTGAAGGGGAAGGGGCTGCGCGTGCAATGATGCAGGCGCTCAAAGACGCAGAAATGTCTCCATCTGAAGTCACTTATTTAAACGCCCATGGAACAAGTACCGAGTATAATGATAAATACGAAACGACTGCAGCTAAAAAAGTGTTTGGAGAATCTGCACATAACCTTGCAATCAGTTCTACAAAATCGATGACTGGGCATCTTTTAGGGGCGGCAGGTGCAGTTGAAGCCATTTTTTCTGTGAAAGCTATTCAGGAGGGGATTATCCCTCCAACTATGAATTATGAAACACCTGATCCTGACTGCGATTTGGACTATGTGCCAAATAAAGCGAGGAAACAGGATGTGCCAGTGGTCATGAGCAACTCACTAGGTTTTGGAGGACATAACGCTTCCTTGCTGTTTAAACGTTATGAAAAGTAATATAAGAACTTACTACTCAGGAAACTGCGGTTTCCTGGGTATTTTTTTGTTATAAGAAAGTTTAGAGTGTGCTTAAGCTTATTTCGCGGGTCACAGAGGCCAACTGTAAAAATCAGACTTAAGGTTGAGAAGAAGACCGTCTGAAGGGCGTTTAGCTGCGTCCTTTTTGAAGTTAAAGTTTAATTAGGCAGGATACAGGGATTTGCAGGAACTTAATGCCTGTAGGAGTATTAAAGGAAGTTAACTGCCTGCCAGAATATCACATAAAAATCAATTGGCGGAAATGATATAAAAGGATACAATAAAAGATAAGAAAGCTGCGATGGATCGTCCGGTTTTCTTATTTGAAAAGAGGTGTCGTTAGATGAAGAATTTCATAGGAATCCTCATATTAAGTACAGGAATCGTCTTTCTTCTGGCAAATACTGGTTTTATTGATACGGAAGTAACTAGTCTTTTTTCGACTTTCTGGCCGGCAATTATTGTTCTCTTCGGATTAAAAATTCTTTTTGAGGGACTCGTCTATTTTTTTCACGGTTTAAGAAGAGACAGATGGCATATTGGCAAAATTATATGGGGACTCATTGTCACAGCAGCCGGAGCTGTTCTATTAGGAAACAATGCAGGGTGGTTCAGCTATGGTCTGGGAGATTTATGGAGCTGGATATGGCCTCTTCTGATCGTATATATAGGTTTTAAAGTATTATTTGACCGTGACGGTAATGTAGTAATTAATTTAGGGCCTGATGATATAGAAAAAGTTAAGAGAGAAAAGAGGAAAGGTAAAAACAAAGACCGCTCTGCTGATTTTAATTTTGGACCCTTCAGCGGAACAGTGGGGCGACCTGGACAAGACAGAAAAACACACCGGACCTTTATTGGAGATATTTCTCTTGGCAAACAGCCATGGGAACCCGATGGTATGGATATAAATATGGGAATAGGAAGTATTGAACTTGATTTGACTAAAGCGATCCTAAAGGAAGGCGACAATATAATTGACGTATCCAGCTGGATAGGTTCAGTGGAAATTTACGTTCCGAAAGAAATGGCTGTAAAAGCTGGTGTTTACGTGAAAGTTGGTGAAGTGACGCTCTTTGATGATTCTCATGGAGGGACAGGCAGGAATGCTACTTACACAAGCCCGGGATTCCATGAGTCAGAAAAAAGATTAATACTCAATGTTGATCTGAGTATTGGAGATGTGGAGGTTCTCACAGTTGACTGAAACCGGAAAGATTCAGGAGAAAAATAAAAAGAATAAAGAATCTCTGCAGGGAATTCTTTGGGACCTTCTCAGAATACAGACTAAAGTGGTCTTAACAGCAGGAGCAGCCGTGTTTATTCTTTTTCTTATTTTACAAAGTTTTCTTCCGCATACTCCCGGAGCCCCCTCAACTTTCTTATACGACATTACAGGCTTAGCTTCTGACAGACTTATTTTTGCTTTTTTAATAGTTATTATTATGGTTATATTTCTGATTACGGGATGGGTGTATTATTACTCTTACGGCCTGTCACTTAAAAGGACGCTTGCACATATTATTCATCAGCTGAAACAGTTTCAAAGAGGCTCCTTAAACAGGAAAATAACTGTGGAAAGAAATGATGAACTTAAAAAACTTGCTGATGAAGTTAATGAGTTAACAGATGACCTGCAGCAGCAGATTGTATCTATGAGAAGGCTGTTAAACGAGAATGCCAAGCTGATTGAAGAGGCTGAAAAAGGAGCAGGTCTGGAAGAACGGAGGAAGCTTGCCAGGGACTTGCATGATGCGGTCAGCCAGGAATTATTTGCTGTATCCATGTCCCTTGGAGCTCTTCCGAAAGTTTTAGATAAAAGGCCTGAAAAAGCGAAAGATCTGTTTAAGCAAACGGAAAAAATGGTTCATCACGCCCAGCAGGAATTAAGGGCTTTAATTATGCACCTTCGCCCTGTCACCCTGGAAGGAAAATCGTTAAAACAGGCGATGGAAAGTTTAATGAAAGAATTATTGAGCAAGCATCCTCATCTGACTTTTGAATGCGATTTAAAAAAGGTTCCTCCTATGGAAAAAGGAACCGAAGAGCAGCTTTTCCGTGTCCTTCAGGAAGGTTTGTCCAATGCATTAAGACATGCCGATCCTTCAAAAGTTCAGCTGCATGCTTTTCTTCGCGGGGAACGCCTGCTAATCGTACTTGAAGACGACGGGCGGGGCTTTGATACGGATAACGTGCAGAAAGAAAAGACAGGGAACTACGGATTAAGTTCAATGAAAGAAAGGATGGTTGAACTTGGCGGTCATTTAACGATTGTTTCGTACCCGGGAAAAGGGACAAAGCTTGAATTCAGAGTTCCGCTGACAAAGCACCAATAAAAGGTTGAGGAGGAGAGAAGATGGAGAGGAAGATCAAAGTGCTCGTGGTAGATGATCATGAAATGGTACGGATGGGGCTGGTTACATACTTAAACGTGGAAGATGATATAGAAGTGGCCGGGGAAGCCGGAGATGGGGAAGAAGCCATTAAAGCTGCTTCTAAATTCGATCCTGACGTTATACTGATGGACTTGCTTATGGAGAAAATGAACGGGATTGAAGCAACGAAGGTCCTTTCAAAAACCCGGGCAAAAATTATAGTTTTGACAAGTTACCTTGATGATGAAATGCTGTTTCCTGTAATGGAAGCAGGAGCCTTCAGTTACTTGCTGAAAACATCAACAGCAGATGAAATTGCTTCAGCTATACGTAAAGCTGTAAAAGAAGAGCCGACTTTTCAGGGGCAGGTGACTCAGAAAATGTTCCGGCATATGAATAATAAGCCGAAACATGATGAATTGACCAAAAGGGAAAAAGAAGTCCTTTGCCTGATTGGTCAAGGTAAATCAAATAAAGAAATAGGGGAAGAGTTATTTATAGGTATAAAAACGGTGAAAACTCATGTAAGCCATATACTGGCAAAGCTGGAACTGGAAGACCGTACTCAGGCGGCAATATATGCCCATAAACATCATCTTGTATAGAAAAAACTTTCTATTCTCCTCTGCAGCAAAAAAGCCGTCCTCCGGGAAGGGAGGACGGCGGCTGGATGGGCTGCAATCCCCAGCCTGCTTCCCATCAGGATAATGTACATATTTCCAAAGGACATTTCTCACAATGGAGGTGCTTTTTTAGCTCTTCTATTTTTTTTATAACTATATAGCCATTTTCAATCTCGGTTACACCGTCTTTTTTAAGCTCGTTGAACATCCGGTTGACTGTTTCCCTTGTTGATCCGATAAAATAGGCAAGCTCCTGGTTAGTCAGCTTCATATCTATTTTAATTCCTTCAGGATGTTCAACTCCGTAAGAGTGTGCGAAGCGAATAAGGATGGAATAAAATGCGCCCGTCTTGCCATATAAGAGCAAATCAGAAAATTTGGCCTGGGTGGCTTGCGTATTTCTTGCAAAAAGTTTAATAAAAGCCGTGGCAATTTCCCCGTTTTGAATAAACAGCCCTTCGAGTATATCCTTGTCGAAGCGGATAAGTGTGGCAGGTGTTTTTGCTTCCGCTGTCATACTTGCACGCATGTCATTAAAGAGGCTGAATTCCCCAACAATGTCATTTTCCCTTTTTATATGAATAACAAATTTTTTATCATCCATTGTCATTTTGCTCATTTGAACGTGCCCTTTAGTAATTAAATATATATATTTTACTGTTTCTCCTTCATAAAATAATATTTTGTTTTTTGGAACCGTAACCTTTTCTCCATGTAATAAGAGATGCTGCTGGTTTTCCTCGGACAGCTGTTCGAAAAAAGGATTATAATTTTTGTAATTATATAGTTTTTTTGACATTGAGTACCCACCTTTCTTGGGTTCGCATACCTTAATGGTAGCATATCACAGTAAATATTTTAAAAAAGTGAAGCAAATCACTAAAAACTTTTGGGAGGTATATAGTGAGACTATATGATACGTCTTCCTGGGTGCTCCGCCACCATCTGGACAAAATAACGTTAAGCAAGGCCTTCCAGCCGCTGTTTGATAAAGATAAAACAAAAATCAACGAAGAATGGTTCAATTTTCTTATGTCCCAGGGAATGACGCCTGTATCTTTAAAGACAAAACGGGACTGGATGGTATGGAGAAAAAAAATAAACTTAATTAACTTGAAAGAGTATATGCTGGTTTTAAAAAAAGAGTTTAAGGGTCCTGAAATTGATATATTTTTATTTCCCTTGAACCAGCGTCATACAAACATAATGGAGGAGCTTGATGGTAAAAACGGCTGCACATTTCCTGACTATATTATAGCTTTTTGGAAAGATTCGCTTCCGGAAAATGATCAAAAAGCTTTATTGCTGCATGAGTACCATCATGCCTGCCGGATTAAATATCAGAGAATAAAAGAGAGTTCGATTACTTTATTGGAATCAATGATTATGGAAGGACTGGCTGAATGGGAAGTTCAAAACCGTCTGGGGAAAGAATATTCAGCTCCATGGACAAAGAGATATCCTTCAGAAATGGTTGAAACCTGGTGGAAAGATATTTATTCAAAGAATATTAATCTTCGGGGAAGGCAAAACCACGCAGATTTATTGTATGGATCGAGAAAGGGGATTCCCCCATTAATGGGATACCAGCTCGGTTATGAAATTATTAGTAATTATTTGAAAGATGATCAATCTTCAGACTCCCGGGTTTTGCTCGAAATGAAAGATCATCAGTTTTTAACAGGTAAATTTACTAAAAATAAGCAAGTAAAGGGATGAAATCTCGTTTGCGAGTCCTAATGCCTGTTTTCCTTTCATAGACTACCTTAGGTGGTTAATCGCCAGGTCCTGTGAAGGGAGGGGCTTCATGAAGTTTTTTATGTTAATTATAGGATTCGCTCTCGCCGTCTTTGGGGGCGTAAGTTTAGTAGCTTATTTGAATTTGTTAACGGTTGGTTACTCCCTTCAGAACTTCTTATTATTTTTGGTACAGCGAATTGAAACGTATATGTTTGCTGCCGGTATATTTATCATTTGGATAATTGTCTATTTTCCAATGAAAAGAGGACATAAGAGAAAGAAAATATAAGAAATAAAGCCTTTGTGGAATAATATGGATACGATCTGCGAATACTGTTGGCAAAGAATAAGTAAGGAGGTCTGTCCATGCTTCACATGAGGGATGTTTGGGTAAACTGGTTTGAGGGAGAAGAGAACAGCTACAATGTTTGTGAATTTTTTGAATGGAAAAAAAGCGACAGGATTGAACTTCTGGATCAAGTGGCGGTAGTCAGAATAACTGATACCTTGCTTGATTATATTGAAAATACTCTGCAGGAACTTCCTGAGGAGCTGCTTGCAGACGTTTATAAACAAAGCTTTATTCGGCAGAAAAATGAGCGGAATGCGTTAGAGTATTGTTTTATAGCAACAAATGGGACAAGGGCTCTCATCGTTGATACTTTAGGTTATCATACGCCAATTCGCAAAAGCCGGATGGTTCCGAGACAGGAAGAACAGCTGAGAAAACTGGTGGAGGATCATCCTGTATCAGATTACTATATGGATTACCTGGAATGTGATAAACAATATCATATGCTGTCTCCCGAACCGCATTTGATGCACGGACTGGTCAGGCGGGAGAAACAATTAAAGCAGCTCCTGTTTATGGCTTTCGATCAGCTGTACTGCCAGGCTGAACTGGCTGAATTAAGATACTGGTATACTGAATGGGCTCCGCACAAATATCATGAGATACAATTAATGTCTTTTGATGAAGCTTGGGACGGTTTATTTAATGATATAAAACACGGATGGTCTAAGCGTCATGAAAATTATTGTCAGGCAATGATAAAAGGCCAGCCCTTTTTCGAGAAACTGTGGGAACTTCAACAGCCTCAGGAAAAGAAAAAAACGAAAAGGTAATATTTGGGGGGACTGTCCCCCAAAATATTACCTTTTTCTGCCGAGGCCGATTGCTTTTTCTGCTTTTTTTAACATTTTAAAAGCGGTTCTGTTTGCTTTATCTGCCCCGGTATCAAGGATTTCGTCCAGTTCTTGGGAGGACATCAGCTGCTCATATCTTTCCTGAATTGGTTTGAGGGTCTGAACAACAGCTTCAGCTGTTTCAGATTTAAATACTCCGTAACCACTGTCTTTATATTTATCTTCCAGCTCTTTAATAGAGATGCCCGAACATAGAGAGAAGATAGTCAGTAGATTGGAAACGCCTGGTTTATTTTCAGGATCATACCGGACTTCTCCGTCTGAATCTGTGACAGCACTTTTTATTTTTTTCACGATTAGATTTTCGTCGTCAAGCATGGAAATATAACTTTTAGGATTAGGGTTTGACTTACTCATTTTTTTGGTCGGTTCATTTAAAGACATAATCCGCGCCCCGACTTCAGGTATTTTTACTTCAGGAACGGTAAATATATCGTTATACCGATGGTTAAACCGTTCAGCGAGATTTCTCGTTAATTCCAGATGCTGTTTCTGGTCTTCACCAACCGGTACAATATCTGTTTTATATAGAAGAATATCAGCTGCCATGAGTGGAGGGTAGGTTAACAAAGCAGAAGAAACAGCTTCCTTTCCTTCAGATTTATCTTTAAACTGTGTCATTCGCTCCAATTCTCCTATATAGCTTACACATTGCATAATCCAGCCGAGCTGGGCATGAGCCGGGACCTCTGATTGAATAAATAAGGTCGATTTTTCAGGATCGATCCCTGCGGCTAAGTACAAAGCTGCAAGGCTTTTAATATTTTTGCGGAGTTCCAGCCGGTCCTGGGGCACGGTAATCGCATGCTGGTCTACAATACAAAAGAAACAATCGTGATCATCCTGTAGATCTACAAAGTTTTTCATAGCTCCTAAATAATTCCCTAAAGTTAAAGTGCCGCTTGGCTGAATACCGGAAAATATTGTTTTCATTAATTTCATCCTTTCAAAATGTGTTCTGGGTTAAGTTCCATACAAAAAAGCCCATTCGTCTCCTAATAGATACTAGGGACGAATGGACCGCGGTGCCACCCTGTTTATTTCCATTTACACGGAAATCGCTTCATGACCTCACCACTGACTGGTAAGGAGTCTCAAGGTAACGTTTGAGAAGACGGACCCGCCTACTGTTATTTCAGCCGGCCAGCTCGAAAGGCCATTCCTTTTCGCCGCATGTTCTGCTCCCACCATCCGCAGACTCTCTGATCATGCTACCGGAAAAGTACTTCTCTTTCTCATCGCTGTTCATCTTAAACTTATCACATTATACGACGTTTAAAAATTAAATGCAAACACCCAATTAACTTAAAATTAAGACTTTTTTATAACCTGTTGATTAATCACTTTACGGAAGGCAATATAAGTAGTGCTAAGTAAATACAAATGTCTTTTAAGTGAGGACAGTTCATGAAGGGAAGAAAAGGAAATGAAATTAATTTTAAAACTAATTGCAGGCATCGCAGCAGGTATCGTTACAGGACTAATTGGAATAGACTGGCTTACCAGAACCCTGCTTACTTTCAGAGACATTTTTGGAGAATTTATTGGATTTATGATTCCTCTGATCATTCTGTTTTTTATTGCTTCAGGAGTTTCAAAACTAGGGGCACATTCAGGTAAACTGGTTGGAATGAGTGTAGGGACTGCTTATTTATCTACGTTAGCAGCAGGTATTGCAGCTTTTTTTATTGCCACCATCGTTATGCCGCTCATTGCTTCAGAAGGAGCAGTGCCGGAAGAAGGGGCGGGGCTGGAAGGTTTTTTCTCTTTTGAAATTGATCCGTTAATGGGTGTAATTACTGCGCTTATTACAGCCTTTTTATTTGGAATAGGAATGGCTAAAATAAAGAATAATGTGTTGATCCGCTTTTTTGATGAAGGAAAAACAATTATTGAATTAGTCATTAAAAGTATAATTATTCCTTTGCTGCCATTTTATATAGCGGGTATTTTTGCAGAATTAGCTGCAGAAGGAACAGTGTTTGACACGTTACAAGTTTTTGGACTTGTACTGGTTATAGCTGTTTTAACTCACTGGGTCTGGATTTTTATTCAGTATGTTGTAGCAGGAAGTTTTGCCGGGCGCAATCCTTTATCTTTGTTGAAAAACATGCTGCCGGCATATTTTACGGCATTAGGGACCATGAGCAGTGCCGCTACAATCCCCGTGACATTGAGGCAGGCTAAAGCAAACAAAGTGAGGGAAGATGTTGCGGACTTCAGCATTCCCCTTGGTGCCACAATCCATTTATCAGGAAGTGTAATTACGATTGTTAGTTGTACCATAGCTGTTATGTCTGTTTTAGATGGCTATGCTGTTCCGGATTTCTTTACAATGCTTCCCGTGATAGCCATGTTAGGTGTCATCATGATTGCTGCTCCGGGAGTTCCGGGGGGCGCTATTATGGCAGCCATTGGTATCTTAACTTCTATGTTAGGTTTTAATGAAGCGGCTGTCGGGTTAATGATTGCCTTGTATATGGCTCAGGACAGCTTTGGAACAGCAGCGAATGTAACAGGAGACGGAGCAATCGCTTTAGTTGTTGATAAGTTTACAGCTAATGCGAAAAATTCATAGTTACTGTCATTTGTCCCTTCTTTTTCACATAAGGATTGAATGAGAGGGGGACAGGATATGCTGGAACGTGCTAAATGGGCTTTAATGTTTTTTTTACTGTGTGCTGGGGGCGTTTTTTACCTCTTTTCTTCAAATGAATGGGTAATGGTAGAAAAAGCAATGTCGGAAACAGCTGCTCAGGAAGATGAATCTCTTTATAGCCTGCCGTTGGAAACCATGGACGGAAACCGAGTGACTTTAGGGGACTTTCAGGGAGAAAGGTTATTCGTATTTTTCTTTACGACGTGGTGCCACGTTTGTCAGGAGCAGTGGAAGGAAGTAAAAGAGGTTCAAGGCGGCTCTTCAGCCGATAAAATAAAGATAATCGCGGTTAATTTAACAAAAGAAGACAGAAATAAATCAGAAATTGAGAATTACGTGAAACAGACTGAACCTGGTGAAATCGAGGTTTTGCTCGATACAGAAGGAAAAGCTCAAAAAGAATTTAAAGTGATGGGGATCCCGACCAGCTTTATGATTAATGAAAAAGGCCAGGTCAGTGAACGGACGGACGGGCTTATGTCCGCTCAAAAAATAAATGAAAAAATAGAGGCATGGACTAAAGAGTCATCTTAAAAGTATGCTCTTTAAAAGGTAAATGTTGATTTTGGAATCAGGCAAGCATTTTCAATTTGGAACCACCCCCATTATAAAACCTTAAAAAAGAATGGCTCTCACCGATTAGTGAGACCATTCTTTTTAACTTGCTTTTCCAGGATTTATTTTTTATCAAAAGGCTTTATAGGTGCCTTATACAACACTTATAAAGTCTATCCTAGCCAGCTGCCGGACACTAAATAAGCGAAATAAGTTTAACTTAAAGTCCATAAAAAGTAACTGCTTATAAAATAAAATACAATGACTATCACAGAAGGAAGAAAGTAATTGTAAGTATTTGACATTTTTGATTGGGCAAAAATCATTCCTGCAAGGATCACCAGGTTTAATATTATGACGGCTGCAGCTGTAATGAGTACGACGGGGGCTACAAAAGATAAAACAGGGCCGCTTCTGTAAAAGAAGTCACTCAGAACCAGAATCAGCAGATTAAACATATTACTTCCCAGGATGTTTCCAACAGCCATATGGTAATTAGCCAATTGTACAGCTACAATTACTGTAACCACTTCCGGGAGGGAAGTCGCTCCTGCAATCAGAAAGGTTCCTATAAAACTTGAACTAAGTCCCGTAGCTGCAGCAATCGCATCCCCTGAAACAGTTAAAGCACTACCTGCTATAAAAATAATAAGGGCAGATAAAGCAAAACCGAATTTAGCTTTTTTTAAAGATATTGCCCCTGTATGATAAGATGATTCGGCAGCAGCCGCAGCTTCAGCTTCTATTTTATTGGCCTGGGAAGAAGAAGAGATCATTTTCATCCCTACGGTATAAAATAATACTAGCAGATACATCTCTACTCCGATGTTGAAAAAGTGATAGCCTGTTGGAAATAATACAGCAATAAATACAAACGCCATAAGGCCGAAATTGACAAAACCAGTCATAAGGTGATCGAGCCCGATGTTACTGAACATTTGTTTTCTTCTGAAATAGACATCTGCAACAGCTAATATAAGAAGGTTAAAGAGATTACTTCCAAGTACATTACTCACTGCTATATCAGGATTATTTAGAGATATAGCAGTCAGACTCGTCGTTACTTCAGGAAGAGACGTGGCCCCGGCTAATAAGATTGTACCTGCCATCATCCCTCCTAATTTCGTTCTTTCTCCAATGACGTCAGCAAAGGAAGATAGCTTTACAGCAGAATAAATGGTAATTAGTGCAGCCAAAATAAAAACCACATACATCATTATTATCTTCTCCTTATAGCGCCCTGCAAATTCAGTCTGTCCAACACAAAAACAGACCTCTTTATGAAACATTTCCATATTAACTTGGAAACGTTTCATAAAAAGGTCTTGCATACTCCGGGACTCCCAAAGCTTTATGAACCGGACGCCAGGCGTCGTCATGACGATTCATAAACCAGTATGGTTGCTACTCCCCTTTTTATATAAGCGCATTTTTTTGTTACTCTTAATGTAGCACGACTAATGGTAATTAGCAATAAAAAAGTGCCAGCCTGTTTTTTTAAGAGGCTGGCTGGTTTTCATTATCCCGGGACAGGGTGTGTGCTTCTATTTTTTCATCTAATTTTTTTATCATATGAAGGGCTTTTTCTTCAGAAATAAACCGGTAGTGGTGAGTCCCGCCCGGTTCTTCATCCGCTTCATCCGCTAATGCCACTACTTCCTGAAGCGGTTCGCGTTGGATGCCGCGTTCCGGAAGATATGAATCAGTATGGAGCAGTATGGCCAAAGCAATTTCTTTCGCAGACACTGGGTTCTCATCCAGACGGATTAGTAACTTATGTGCCCGTTCAGCCCCTTTTATTGCATGTATATCATTCTCTTTATACAGATTGTAGTCCCATTGGCCATTCCTGTACCATGTATAATGTCCAATGTCATGTAAAAAACCAGCTTTAACAGCTAAATCAGGGTTTACCCCGCGCTCTGCTGCAAAGTTAAAAGCATGATATGCAACGGAGATGGCGTGAGCCATACCTGCACGCTTGACGTATTTCTGAGCAATAGGGTGTTTGTAAATTTCTGTAAGTGTCACACGCTTCATACTGTCATCTCCTCCTTTTCCTGTAAAAATGTATATTGTTCAATATTATATCTGTACATACCCGGTTTGTCAAAAAGAAAACTGGACACCAGACTAAAATTGACACTTTTTTCCCGAAGACGCAGTTAATTTAAAAATATCCATTGGTTAGTGAATCATTTCAATGTATAATTTACCAAGTAGAGACATATTGTTCATTTTTAAAGCAGGCAGTTCAATTATTTTAACTGGTTACATAATAACGAGTGAAACACCTGCAGTTACCAAACAATAATATAGCACATCTATTTGAAAAGGCAGGGAGAAGGTATGTTGAATAATAAAAAGTTAGTGTCGGTGTTAGGTGCTGCCGCAATAGGCGGTATGATTTTGCCTTCTGCAGCACACGGAGAAGAAGAGACGGTGACGGTTTCTTACCACAGTGAAAAGCAAACAGTTCTTGAAGCAAGGGAATGGCCTGACCGGGTCGCTCGGTTTACTTTTGATTCAGGGTATACATTTGAATACCCTGACGCGGTCAGAGGGATTTTTGTGACCGGGCACTCAGCAGGAGGAGCAAGATTTAATGAGTTACTTGAGTTAGTGGATTCGACAGCTTTAAATTCAATGGTTATAGATATAAAAGACGATGATGGCTACTTAACTTACAGGCCTGATGAAGATGATCCTTATTATGATATATCCCAAAACATGATAGGGAACCCTGAAGAAATGATGGAGACATTGGAAGAGAATGAAATTTACCCTATTGCACGAATAGTTGTATTTAAGGATACATTATTAGCCGAAGAAAGGCCTGATTTGTCGTTTACCCAAAATGGGGAAGTATGGAAAAACAACCGGGGAGAAGCATTCGTTAACCCTTTTATGGAAGAAGTGTGGGATTATAATATAGATATTGCCATAAAAGCTGCAGAAATGGGTTTCCAGGATATTCAGTTTGACTATGTCCGGTTCCCTGAAGGTTTCGAAAATCGGGATGATGTACTGGATTATGACGGTGGAGACTTCACCGATGACCCGGAGGAAAACGTTCAAAGAAGGGTGACTGCAGTCACGGATTTTGTAGCGTATGCGAGAGAAAAGCTGGAACCGTATGATGTAGACGTTTCAGTTGACATATTCGGCTATGCTGCAACGATCTCTGAAGCTCCGGGAATTGGACAGAACTTTTCTAAGATTTCAGACAATGTTGATGTTATTTCTTCTATGATTTACCCAAGTCACTGGACACCGCATTTCGGCCTGGACAAGCCTGATCTATATCCTTACGAGCTCGTTGATGCTTATGCACAGCTTGAAAATGATGTTCTTGCTGCTCTGGATGAACCGCCTGTGTCGCGGCCGTGGATTCAGGATTTTACAGCTGCTTACCTTGGATCGGGGAATTACATGGATTATGGCAAAGATGAGGTAGAGGCACAAATTCAAGCGTTATATGATAACGGTATTCATGAATTCCTGTTGTGGAACGCTGGAAACAGGTACTCACAAGGCGTTGACTATATGCTTGACCTTGATTTGGAAGATAATTAAATGGAAGTCGGGGCTGGGACAAAAGAATAGTAATTATAAAGAAAGCCGAACAAATATTATGATTTTTGTTCGGTTTTTCGCTTTTGTACTTAATAAAAAATTAACTTTAATAAATAGTAATGTCAGTGAGTTCAGTCCGCCAGGCGGACGCTTGCCCAGGGGCTTGTCCTTTTAATTTGCCGATTCACTCTTGGCGAAGGCTTATACCACAGGCATAAGTGCAACATCAGCTCGCCAGAGCCTCGCTGTGTTTTCTTTACCCGAGGGCTTGTCTTCAACTAACTTTCCCGAAGGACTCCTTCGGGAAAGTGGATTTTCAGACTTCGCTCATCCTCTGGGTGTTCTCGCCTTCGTTTATCGGATTACTAATATATTTAAGGGGTGAGTTATTTCTGCATGATTGGCTAAAATTCAACTCAGCCTGGAGCTTCGTTGAATTGGATCTTCAGACTGCGCTTAACCCCTGTGGCGTCGCTACCTTCTGTCCTTTAATCAAAAAAAGCTAAAAATTGATGAGGTTCAAAAATCACGAGACGCATGCAGGAAAAGCATCTTCTGAAGATCCCGCAGGCGATCTTTGCCGAGGAGTTGAAGAGATGCCTGCGGCAAGCGAGTGCGTTTATGAACCTCATCTCACCTTATGGTCTATTGTGAATTCATTCTTCGGTTATCCTGGATTTAATTTAATTTAGTTTTGTCCCAGCCTTATATAAATGATTTTTTTAATGTCTGGCGGGTTATATATTTGGCGCATTGGAGAGTAATTCTAATAATGGCTCTGCAGACAGTAACTGAGAAGTTTAAAGTCAGACAGAACTTCAATTACTCAGGCAAATCCCTCTTTATGATTTTATTAAAAACGCATATAATAACAGTATAGAGATAAATAAAGAGATCATCTGCTGTTTTAGTTAAGTACAAACCGGGTATAGAAATGGTTGAAAACCATTATAGATTGATGGAGGTCACACATGAATTGGTATAAAAAGCTTAACCAGTACTTTCCTATAGAAGAAATGAAATCAAAAGAGCATATGGAACTGCTGCTGCAGGAAAAGAAAAATATTTATAAAAAAGATGACAGTCCGCTTCATGTTCTCATGTATGCGGAAACGGATGACTTTATTTTTATTGATTACCTGTTTGTTTCCAAAGAGGCCAGAGGGCAGGGCTTAGGAAAGAAATTATTAAATAAAATGAAAGGTAAAGGAAAGCCGATTATATTAGAAGTAGAACCAATTGATTATGAAGATACAGATACAGAAAAAAGAAGACGATTCTATGACAGAGAAGGCTTCAAGCACGCTGAATCGATCGGTTACCGGAGACGTTCTCTTGATACTGGGGAAGTTAACGAACTTGAGATATTATACTGGTCTCCTACAGATGAACCTGAAGAAAGTATTTACCAGAAAATGTGTCATACGTATGAAACAATTCATACGTATAAAGATAAAGAAATTTATGGAAAATCATACGAAGATGTTAATGAAGTTTTAAGTTTTGAGGAAAAGACAAAGGAAGAACCCGCCCGTTAAAGTTATGTTTCCGTCTGGCAATTCGCCGGACTGTAATATAGACATCTGTTGTCTTGTCAAAACACATTAGAAAGGAGAGTGTTTTGCAATGGGTAGCAGAGCTAGAAGAAAGTTAAAGAAAAAGGTACTGTGGAAAGATCTGCTTAAACGAAAGTGGGATGAAGTTAATAAAATCCCTAAGAAACAGCCTGTTTCACAATTTAAATGGATTGCCTGACGGAACAAAGAGCCAGCTCTTTTTCATAAAGAGCTGGCTTCTTTTGGAATCCGGAGTCAAATGAGTTTTTTATCAAAAACGTAAAAATACGGAGCAGGCTTGCAAAGTTTCTCCTGCTTTCATTATTGTAATTTAATGCTAATTGATAATTTCTCAATCTAATTGAAAACAGGGAGCCTTTCTGCCAATGGAATGACCTTAATAAAGGGGAAGAGGGCAGTTAATTTTCAGCTAAATAACTGGCGTAATCAAGAGGTTTAGTATACATTTTTTCCAACAAACCCGGGTCGCTGACTTTTTTAGTAGGCTGACCGTTTATCTCCAGCATAAACATCTGATTTCTTTCGTCAATCATAAAATCAGCACTTAGTTCACCAAACTGCCCAGCTTGCTCTTCTAAAGCTTTGGCAGAGGCGATACTGATCAGTTCTAACTTCTTCTTAAAAACTGCTCTCTGGAGAAATCCCATATTAAGTCTTTTGAGGAGATCCTCCAAAGGGAGCACTTTTAAAGCGGCATTTGTAATGTAAACACGGGGGACGGCGATTCGGGCCAATCCACCTGAAATCTCCCATTTGCCAAGCCTGTTTTTATGAATAATGACTCTTATATCAAAGATGCTTTCGTTTACTGCAGCACTTTTAATTTCCTGCTGTACTATATATTTTTTCTTTCCTGCTATCTTTTTTATTTTAGTGAGGCACAGCTTTTCGTCGTTAAACACAAAAACAGGGGTAGAGGAATGATCATAAATATTATACTGCCCGGCTTCTTCTTTCCATTCAATTCTGTAAATGAGGGATCCTTTAAGCCCGTGGCGCGGCTTTAAATAGAGTACTTTATATCTCTTTAAAAGAGGCAGAAACTCTTTTTCTTCAAACATAAATGTATCTGGGAGAAAGTATGCAACAGGGGATTCACTCAATGTTTCATATGTCTGCCATTTATCTAACCGGTTGACTGTATTAAAAACTTTTTTACCTCCCAGTCTTTCTTCAAGCTTAGCCACTGTCTTCTGTTGTTTTGTATAAATTAAATTAATCACACTGCTAGGGAACGGAAATTCCTTAGTAATGGTTTCTCCTTTTGAGACCGTCAGCCCGCTGATGTTTTCCTCTTGCCAATTTATACCGGACGGTGTAAATGCAAACAATTTAACATTAGGGTTTTTATTAAAACTTATAAACCTTTTAAGTTGTTTTTCCCTGGGCTTTTTGTTTGTCATAATACCGATTAAGATTTTATTGTCCATTTTAATCACCTGATACAGGATATGTTGATTAAGGCAAGTTGGTTCAGAAGAAATTGTTGAAAAAAACTTCAATTATTCTCAATTAAAACGTTTAAATAAATGAAAGAAGGGAAACTAGACAAATGTGGGTATCTAACATGTACAACGAGTATAAGTGTTGTATAACTTTTTAAAAATAGAGTCTAGCCAAATTAAAACAAGTATAGTATAATAATAATTGTAAAAGATATTGTTTATAAAAGCAGTTGACATATATGGACGCAGATTAACTTTTGAAGGGAGAGCTGTCCTAATGGTAACATTGTTTACATCGCCAAGTTGCACGTCGTGCAGGAAGGCAAAGGCATGGTTAGAAGAACACGGCATAGAATTTGAGGAAAGAAACCTGTTTTCAGACCCTCTATCTGTGGAAGAAGTTAAACAAGTGATCCGCATGACAGAAGATGGTACCGATGAAATTATTTCTACCCGCTCCAAAGTCTTTCAGGAATTAGACGTTGAGCTTGATTCCATGCCGCTTCAACAGCTGTTTCAACTTATCAGTGACCACCCTGGCTTACTGAGACGCCCTATTATCCTGGACGAGAAAAGAATACAGGTCGGTTATAATGAAGCAGAAATCCGCCGTTTTCTTCCTAGAAAAGTCCGTACTTTCCAACTTCAGGAAGCCACTAAAAGACTTGTTAATGAATAAAAATAAACCTTCCGTACTTAACTGAACGGAAGGTTCTTTATTTTTTTCGGGCAGGTGAATAAAACATAATTTTTATTCCTTGGATCCGCTGGGTAATCCACGCGATTAAGAGTCCGATGATAACCAGCCCGGGAACAAAGAAATCTGCCGGGAAGGCGCTTAGTTGCAGAAGTGATACCACAATATCCTCATGGACAATCATTTTACCCGCGGTGTAAAGCAGGATAGCGGCACCTAAATAAATTATTACCGGAAATTTTTCCATTAAGTACAGAATCAGCTTGCTTCCCCAAATGATAATAGGAACTGAAATAATTAATCCGGCAATTACGAGAGAGGGGTTGCCATCTGCAGCACCGGCTACAGCGATCACATTGTCAAATCCCATAACTACGTCCGCAATGACAATTGTTTTAATTGCATCGCTCACTGAGTAATTTTCTTGTGCATCATTGTGGCTGTTTTCCGTTTTTACCAGCCTGAAAGCGATCCAGATGAGGAAGAAGCCGCCTATTCCCATCAGATAGGGAATTGCCAGTAATTGAACGGCTATCACAGTAAGCAATCCTCTGGACAGTACTGCAAACATAATGCCTAATATGATGGCTTTATTTCTCATATTTTCAGGCAAATGGCGGCAAGCGAGAGCCACAACAATTGCATTATCACCACCCAGTACAATATCAATACCTATAATAGTCAGAAGGGTCCATATCATTTCTGAACTCAAAGAATACTCCCCCTTGGAACAGAAAAAAATGAAAAACATTTTTCACTGGATTTTGGACAAAGAGTCTTTTACAATATATACAACCCATCTTTAAATAAGAACGAAATAGTAAGAAATTACGAAATGATAATTTCCAAAAAAAATTCAAGCATATTTATTTCATTTCGACTTGTAATCACTTAAAATAAGGGTAAGATGAAATGATTGATGAGTGATGTATTAGGGAATAGATTATATATAATAATTATTCTCAAGTGAAATTGATTTTATCTCTCGAAAGGGTGAGAGCACATGGAAATCGAAAGAATAAATGAAACAACAATTAAATTTTATATCACATATTACGATATTGAGCGGCGCGGTTTTGATAAAGAGGAAATCTGGTATAACAGAGAACGCGGAGAAGAATTGTTTTTTGAAATGATGAATGAGGTTAATGAAGACGAGACTTTCGAAATGAACGGCCCGTTATGGGTTCAGGTACATGCTCTGGAGAAAGGGCTTGAAGTTATTGTAACGCGCGGACAGATGAATGACGGTAATGTAAAACTTGAAATTCCGGTTGGAGACGAGAAAGATGAGGCTCCAGTGGATAACAATATTGTTAATATGCTGGATCAGCAGTTCGTTCACAGCAACGAAAGTGATATCGGAAAAGATAATTCACTAAGTGTGGTTATAGGATTTAACGACTTTGAAGAGTTAATCTCATTAAGCCATTCTTTTAAAGAAGACATCAATACGAGTCTGCATCATTTCGAAAACAAGTACTACATTTTTGTAACACTTGATGAGTCCTTTACTGATGAAGAACAAGATAACATGTTAAGCAGAATGCTTGAGTTTGGATACGAGTCTGATATTACAATTCACCGCATACGGGAATATGGTAAAACAATTATAAAACAAAATGCCTTAAAGGTTTTAAGCGAACAATTCGATGTATAAACCGGTCAATCGACCGGTTTTTTCTTTTATTTTTTCCCGGAATTCATTATGATAATTATAGGGAAGCGTTCCACGATCATACAGAACAGGGGTCTTAAGTATGTTAAAGCGTCTTCAGGTTATTTTATTTGCTTTAGTTATTGGCATTATTTTATTTATTACCAGAGAATATTGGGAAAGCTGGGTAGTCGGAGGCTTCAGTTTATTCGTATCTATATCGGCGTTTTTTATAGCTATCGTTATATTTCTCGAAAATCGTAACCCTTCCAAAACGTTAACATGGCTGGTTGTGCTGGGAACCCTCCCTGTAGTGGGTTTTTTCTTTTATTTATTATTCGGTCAAAATCAGAGAAAAAGTAAGTCTTTTAAAGAAAAAGCCATTATGGATGAGCAGGCGTTATATCAAATCGAAGGCACTAAACCAGTAGATGAATCCAAATTGAATGAAATGGGCCATCATCAGAGAAACCTTTTTAAACTTGCCCATAAACTGGCTAATAATCCTATATCTTTCCAGACAGATACGAAAGTACTGACAGACGGAAAAGAAACATATGCCCATATTAAACAAGCTCTCAAACAGGCAGAAGATCATATCCATATGGAATATTACATAGTGAGAGACGACGAGATCGGCCGCGAAATTAAAGAGATACTAATCGAAAAGGCTGTAAACGGAGTAAAAGTGAGATTTCTTTATGATGCGGTAGGCTGCTGGAACTTAAATAAAAATTATATGAAAGAGTTGAATGAAGCCGGGGTGGAGGCAGTCCCCTTCTCCCCGGTCCGTTTTCCTGTTTTAACCCATAAAATGAATTACCGGAATCATCGGAAAATCATTGTGGTGGATACCCGCTACGCGTTTATCGGGGGACTTAATATTGGAGATGAATATTTAGGTAAAAACCGGTATTTTGGTCATTGGCGTGATACGCATCTGCTTATTAAAGGCGAAGCGATTAGAAGTTTGCAATTGATTTTCTTAAGGGACTGGTATTATGCTACAGGGAAATCCGTTCTTAAACAGCATTATTTATCGCCGTCACATCCTGCAAGGGATTTGGAGGGAGGGGTTCAGATGATTGCAAGCGGACCTGATACAAGATGGGAAATCCTGAAAAAATTATTTTTTGCGATGATTACATCAGCCAAAAAATCAATCTGGATTGCTTCCCCTTACTTTATACCTGACGAAGACATTTTGAGTGCTCTCAGAATAGCTTCTTTAAGCGGAGTGGATGTAAGATTGCTGGTTCCGAGCAGACCAGATAAACGGATTGTATTTTATGCTTCCAGGTCCTATTTTCCTGAACTGCTTGAGGCGGGTATGAAAATTTATGAATACAATCAGGGGTTCATGCATAGTAAAGTGATAATTGTTGACCATGAAATAGCTTCTATCGGCACGGCTAACATGGATATGAGGAGCTTCCATTTAAACTTTGAAGCGAACGCTTTTTTATACAAAACACGAAGTGTAGAGTCGTTAGTAAGTGATTTTATTTATGATATGGAACATTCTACAATTATCCGGCATGAATTATTCCAAAAACGCCCTTTAGTTCAAAAGGTTATTGAATCAACGTCCAGGTTATTTTCCCCGCTTTTATAATAAATTCCTGTTGAACGTACGTTCCCCATTTATTATAATTAACTGGACTATATCGGGCAGCTTAGTTTTAACTGTGGGTTATTAAGCTGCCTGAAAAGAAGGTGATGTGATATGTATCATGCCGGCCGTTCAGATGGTCAGACGATCTCTTTGCTAAGCCGCAAATGGAAACGTGAAGAGCTGATGAAAATGAAATTATCCTACCAATTTTTTTGCCCTCACTGTACTGAACAAGTTATCTTAAAACTGGGTAACTGCCAATCCTGGCACTTTGCCCACCTTCCTCTATCCCGCTGTGACTTCCGCAGAACGAACGAAACAGCTGCTCATGCAACTGCTAAAATGAAACTCTATCAGTGGCTAACTTCCCACCATATTGAAACCTACCTCGAATTATATTTACCTGAATTAAGAAGAAGACCAGACTTATGTATGAAAATAAACGGCCGCTGTTATGTGCTGGAAATTCAGAGATCCAGTATAGACACCGAGCAATTTATGCAAAGGCATTTTTCTTATATAGAGGCTGGGTATGAGCCGGTTTGGATAGGACTTCACAATTCTGAAACAAATGAAAACTATACGTTGAAGACTTTAACTCTTCTGGACTCCTTTTTGATCAGGCGGGAGCCTGTGCCCCACTCAATATATTATGACCCTTACAAAGAAAAATGGCTTATCTACTCCCGTTTTTTCTATATTCAGCCTCGAAAAATATTCCTTCAAGCTAAAAATTATTCTTCTTCTATCTCGCCTTATGATATGTTTTGCAGCCCGATAAATTTATTCTTCCCGGACACAAATACAAAAACGTGCATGGCAGACATTCTGAAGCAATGGAAAAAACGTACGTTGAGCTTACGGACAAAAATGTACGTGACAATGACGCCATCAGAAAAAAGAATGCTTCCACTTTTTCAAAGCTGCCAGTTAAACCTCAATTATTTCCCTGCAGTCTGCAACCTTCCTTTACCTTCCCAATATATGCTTATGACGCCTCCTCACTTATGGCAGTCCTGGCTTGTGATTAAATTAATTAATAGGACTGAAGTCAATAAAACTATTCATTTATCAGCTCTTACTATGGAAATGATTAACGCTGCACATCAGTACAGGTTTACTTTTCGCCCAGCCTCTATACACCATAAAGAAATAATCAGATGTTTATTAGCGGAATATTTTGAACTTCTTTGTTTATTTGGAGCATTGATTAAGTTATATCCAGGAGTGTACAAAGTTGTCCGCCATATAACTGTAAAAAAAACATTTAACAATCTTTTGACAGATGATACCTTCGTATGTAATCAACTTGCTGTTTATTTCGGGAACAAAAATATATTTAAAACTTAACAGGAATTTGAGTATTTATCTAGAATTGTATGAAAGGCCCAATTAATAGTAAGCTAAGAGGGTAGAATGACTTAATTATTGGAGGTGCCTGTATTGGCCGCACAAAAATCGTTACCTAAAAGAGAAGAGATTCCTGTAGAGAAAACGTGGGATCTGGAGGATATTTATGAAAATAATAATGAGTGGGAAAAAGAGTTCCAGGAAGTGAAAGAGATGCTTCCTGAACTAAAAAATTTTCAAGGAACATTAGGGGAATCAGGAGCACAATTGTACAAAGCACTCCATTACCAGGACGAAGTGTCAAAAAAACTGGGTAAACTTTATACATATGCCCATATGCGCTATGATCAGGATACGACGAATTCTTTTTACCAGGGGTTGAACGACAGAGCAAGCCAGCTGCTGACTCAGGTCAGTCAGTCTGCTTCATTTATGACACCTGAACTTTTATCTATTCCTGAAGAAACTCTTAAACAGTTTATAAAAGATGAACCCGAATTGCAGTTGTATGAACATGCATTTGAAAAAATAAACCATCAGCGTCCCCACGTACTCAGTGAGAAAGAAGAATCTATTCTTGCCCAGGCAGGGGAAGTAACAGACGCCCCTTCAACTACATTCGGTATGTTAAATAATGCCGATTTGGCATTTCCGGTAATTAAAGATGAGGATGGAAATGAAGTAGAAGTAACTCACGGGCGAATCATCCGTTTTCTCCAAAGCAATGACAGAAGAGTAAGAGAAGACGCTTTTAAAGCTGTGTATGAGACTTATGGCAAATATAAAAACACATTTGCCAGTACGTTAAGTGGGAATGTAAAAAAGAACATTTTTAATGCAAATGTCCGCAATTATGATTCTGCACGCCAGGCTGCACTAAGTAAAAACCATATTCCTGAAGTTGTCTACGATCAGCTGGTTTCAACAGTAAATGATCACCTTTATTTGCTTCACCGCTATGTAGATATAAGAAAACGGGCACTGGATTTGGATGAGCTTCACATGTATGATTTATACACTCCAATTGTCAAAGATGTGGAGATGGAAATTCCTTATAAAGAAGCGAAGGACCTGATGCTTAATGGCTTATCTGCTCTCGGCAGTGAATATACCTCTATTGTAAATGAAGGACTTGAAGAGCGCTGGGTTGATGTAGAAGAAAATGCCGGGAAAAGAAGCGGGGCTTATTCCTCAGGAGCTTACGGAACCAAGCCTTATATCTTAATGAACTGGCAGGATAATGTGAATAACCTGTTTACATTGGCGCATGAGTTCGGTCATTCCGTGCACAGCTATTACACAAGACAGGAACAGCCTTATCCTTATGCCAACTATTCTATTTTTGTAGCAGAGGTTGCTTCGACAACCAATGAAGCACTTTTAAATGATTATATGCTTAAAAAAGAGACTGATAAACAGCGCCGGCTGTACTTACTTAATCAGTTTCTTGAAGGGTTCAGGGGCACCGTCTTCAGGCAGACTATGTTTGCGGAATTTGAAAAAATGATTCATGATAAGGCTGAGAACGGTGAACCTCTCACTCCGGACACGTTAAACGAGACGTATTATAACCTTAATAAGAAGTATTTCGGCGATAACATAGTTATTGATGAAGAGATCGCTCTTGAGTGGGCAAGAATCCCTCATTTCTATATGAACTTTTATGTCTACCAGTATGCTACCGGGTATAGTGCTGCCACAGCTTTAGGAAAACAGATTCTTGAAGAACAGGAACCGGCGGTTGAACGGTTTATAGACTTCCTGAAAGCAGGAAGTTCAGATTATCCGATTGAAGTTCTAAAAAAAGCAGGAGTAGATATGACCTCTCCTGAACCGGTAAAACAGGCTCTTAAAGTATTTGAACAAACGCTGGATGAGCTGGAAAATTTGCTGTTTGATTAATACGGAGAAGCTGCCGGGAGTTTCTCCGGCAGATCTTTACTTAAAGCTGGATAAAATAATTGTAGCTATAAAGAATGCTATTGTGCTTTCGTATTTTGGTTTCACTCAGGGGATTGGCCTGGGAACACTTCAAGGCCACCTCCCATTACTTAAAATCCTTTAAATCTGTGCCGGTTAGTAAACGTATGGAGTGTATATAATATAGTCAGAAAAAGTATAGGGAAAGACAGCCAGAACGGAAATAGATTCATTAAACTCATTAGGGTTAAAGTATAGCTGATTAATATGCCAAGCAAGCCAAAAATTAGTTTCACAGCTGTCACCTCTTTATGAAAATAAGTAATCTTTGACTAATTTGTGAAAACATTCACGTACGTATTGTAAGTCAGATCAGAATTTGTTAAATTAGAATTGTGAAAGGGATCACATAACTCCCCCTTAGCTTATGTGGACGTCACAAACCCCTTGACGGAGAAGCCTTTCAAACTATTGACAATGTTCCGATCGAAAAAAATCAGGTTACCCCGCCTGATTTTTTTCGTGCTTCTGAAGAAAAAGCGGGTTCCTCAGGAGGGAAGCAACAATGGATAACAGAGGAAAGAAAAATAAGCGTCCATAAAAGCAGAGTGCTCTTTTGTCTAGTCTATGAGTTAACAGGACAAAACTTTCCGGAAATTAAAAAGCCGCACGGAAGCATTGCTCCGTACGGGTGAACTGAATGTATGGAATTACTCGTTTAATTCTCCTGTATACCGCCAAAATGAGCCGTGCTTTGTACGGATTTCTTTTACTTGCTGCTTTAGCTGCATTTTTTTCATTTCTTTTTTTACCTGTTCGGCATCCATATCAAACACGACAGAAATTTCTTTTTCTGCCACCAGAGAATAAAATGATACAAAGTGTTCTAATGAAACCGGAGGACACTTCTGCAGTTCTTTTCCAAGAATGTCAGAGATAATACTCACATAGACGTTATAGTCATACAACCCTTGAACTTTAAGACCCGGTTCATCCACATCCTCGCCGAAGAAAATCATTGTCGGCAAAGCGTCGACATCCATCTCTTTTGTCGTTTTGGAGTCGCCGTGCAAAGCTTTTTTAGCCACTTCTGAGTGCAGATCCTTAGCAAACTCCCCGACATCCATTCCTTCTACTTTTTCAGCACAGGAAATTAATACGTCTTCACTGGCAATATTTTTTTTGTGAAGGAATAAAGCCTCACGTACACGGCGCAAATATTTTGACCCTATTGCTTTACCTTGGAGTTCAGAAGCTTTAATGGCCAATATAGCAGAGTAAGGGGTAGTCATTGCATTTTCATACCACACATCTCCGTCACAGGGCATACCTGTACGGCAGGCAGTTTCGTTGTACGATTTAGCCATTTCTTCAACGATGGATTTATACTGTTTCCCGCATGGTGAATTTAAGGATCTCATTTCATTGCCGAGAAAAGTAGTAATCTTAAAATAATTTGAGTATTCCATTTGCAGTTTTTTTATAACAGGTTCAAGAGACCAGCATTCAGGGCATAAAGGGTCTATAAACACATATATTTCTACAGGTTTTTTTTCCCGCTCCATTATATAGAAAGAGGCGGGTTCAACAGGGCAGCAGATACCCAGATTGTCATAACAAACAAAATTTCCTTCCTTGGCTGTCATGAGTCATACCCCTTTCGGCTTCCTTCAGAGGAATGTGTCGTTTCGGAATTGATCATATGGCGAGCTGTATAAGATAAGCGTTCAAACACAGCTGTTCTTAAAGGTTCCTCTATATTTACCTCTACGAGCGCCTGAGCCATACAAGACAGCCAGGCTTCAGCTCTCTCCGGTGTAATTTTGAAAGGCATATGGCGTGCACGTAGCATCGGGTGACCGTGTTCTTCTGTATATAAAGCCGGGCCTCCGAAGAATTGGGTAAGAAATTGTTTTTGTTTTCGCGCTGTTTCTGTTAAATCATCGGGGAACACCTCGATTAAATCCGGGTGCTCAGATACTAACTCGTAAAAATGATCGACGAGTATGTCTAATTTATCTTCTCCGATAAGTGAATATACCGTGTTGTTGGGCTGAGTCATCGGGGTCTCCTTTTAAAGATGTTGAAATAGTCATACATTAGCGCTTTTTCACGGGTACACTATACCCGGAGCTTTTCTATCGTTATTGTAGCAAGGGGAAGCTTAGGTCGCAACAAATGTGTTTTGCTTCTGTAAGACTGTATGGGGACAGGCCGTTATTCCGCCCGGTTTTAGGATAATTTCAAGCAGATCACTTAAAAAGGACTTAAATATAAAAAAAGGCTCCGTCCAAGACGAACCCTTTCTGGCTCTCAGTTTTAGACTGAGCTGAGCTTTTCGTAAGTGTTTAAAACGCGGGGAACATAGGCTTGAGTTTCCTTAAAAGGAGGAATCCCGGCATACTTGTCCACATTTCCCGGTCCGGCATTGTAAGCGGCAAGAGCCAAGGCTGTATTTCCATTATATTTATCGAGCATCGCTTTAATATAACGGGTTCCTCCATCGATGTTCTGAGAGGGATCGTAACTGTTTTTGACACCAAGGCCTCTTGCTGTAGCTGGCATAAGCTGCATAAGCCCCTGTGCTCCGGCATGACTCTTTGCGTCAGTCCTGAAACCGGATTCGTGTTTAATAATCGAATAGATTAATTTCTCATCGACTCCATATTTCCTTGCAGACTCTTTAATAAGAGGGAGAAATGCCTTGTCATTGGAAGACTGGCTGATTAGATTTCCTGCTCTTTCTTTTTTTTGGATATAGGAGTCGATAAGTGATCCGCTTTTATTCGCTGCGGTTTCCGGAAGGCTTCCGGAGTGCAGGTGGCCGTTTAACGCCTGGGTGAATGTATTTTTCACAGGTGGAGAGGCCTGGCCGATCCGGTTCAGCTGCTTATCTCCCCATGCTTTTAACACCTGCCATTGATACAAATCATTAAACATATTAACTTTCATTTTTACCCTCTCCTGCAATAAGAACCGAATCTAAAGTTAATCCTGTTCCCGTTGAATTTTTACGCTGTAAAACCTTTCAATCTTATTAGCTGGCTCGTTCCACGAAAGGTCCCACTCATTTAATAACTGTTTAAAAGCTTGCTTTCCTGAAGCAAATTCTTCGCATTCAAATTCTATCTCGTAATCTACGTGGTCAAAATAATAACTTTTGTCCAGGACAAGCAGCCCTTCTTTAAGGCTGATTTCCGTCCGTTCAGTCGTCAGCTGTCCAAGGTAGTCCAATTTCGGGACGTTTTCTTCCAGCAGTTGTGACAGCTGGTTAAATACATCGCCTTCTGAAAGACTGCCATGCTCCTTCAAAGAAGAAAACTCCTCTTCACTTAGCTGTTGATGTGTTTCCAGGAGACCTGTCTCGTAAGGCTGTTTTAAGGTTAAAATATAAGCTCCTTTCTTATATCGGACTCTTAAGGCGGATTTTTTATCTTTTAAAGATAATTTATCCGTGTCAAAATAGTGGTTCACCTGTGTGTAAACAGGGGTACGTGAAGACTGATAGCAGCTAAGAAGCTCTTCATATTTCTTTCTGTCAATTAGATTCTTAAATTCTATTTCAATTTCCTGATTCATGCTGATCACCTGCACTCAATGTTAGTTTTATTGATATTTGTATATCCCGGTGTACACCAGGCTACATCTGAAATTATTCCACATGTAACAAAGGATGGCAATGAATCGATTCTGCTTTATAAGCAGAGATCTGGTATGTTTTACTGCGTTAAAATATACGATTATGATAAAATGATAGTGGATGTTTACAGAGGAGGTTCGCAAATGATTATCTTTCAAGCTGAAGAAATAATAGAAAGAGACAATAGCGTAGAGGTAGCATTAAATAAACAAATTAAAGAAAGTGACTGGCAATCCCTTACTCCAGCTGAAAGAATTTTAGCAGATTCGGATGGAGAAGCTTTTGTCTATTTACTGGAAAACGATGAAGGCTTCCACCATGTCAGAATTACAAGTGAGCACTGGCAGGCTCTTCACGGCTCTTTGAAGTCAGAGAAAAAAGTATTTCTTGCTCTAGATGGAGAAACAGCCGGAAAACTTGAACTGACCCACTTCTGGGAAGAAATCAAGCTGCTTCTGGAAAATATTAAAGGAAACAACAATTACGGAAAAGAGTTTGTAAATAAGGTAGAGCAGACGTTTGGTTTAAAAAACTGAACATACCCAGCCAATCAGAAAAACAGCAAAGGACATAAAACAAGAAAATAATGGTGGTGACGTAGATGCTGGATTGGGATGTGATGCTTACCCCTTATAAGCAGGCTGTTGAAGAGTTGAAAATTAAATTAAAAGGTATCCGGGATCAGTATCAGCTGACCTCCAAACATACTCCTATTGAATTTGTCACCGGAAGAGTGAAACCTGTGTCCAGTATTCTTGAAAAAGCTAAAAGAAAAAATATCCCTCTCAATGAACTGGAAGAAGAAATGCAGGATTTAGCTGGTGTCCGTATAATGTGCCAGTTTGTAGGAGATATCGATACGGTCGTTGAGCTTATTCATGCCCGGACGGATTTTGATATAGAAGAAGAGAGAGACTATATAAAACATAAAAAAAGAAGCGGGTACAGGTCTTATCATATGATTCTCCGTTATCCTGTCCAAACTATAGACGGGGAAAAACCTATTCTGGTTGAACTTCAGATCCGTACTTTAGCGATGAATTTCTGGGCAACGATTGAACATTCTCTCCAATATAAGTATTCCGGTAAAATACCGGCCGAAATTGAAGAAAGACTGCAAACGGCAGCTGAAGCAGCATTTAAATTGGATGAAGAAATGTCAAAGATACGCGGAGAGGTACAGGAGGCCCAGCAGATTATCACTAAACAGAGGGAGTCAATTCGAAAACGGAATTAACTTGAAAGGACGACTGCCAATTATGAAGTTTAATGTAAAGTCGCGTGGGGACCACGATTCAAATATTTTAACCCAAAAAATAAAAAATTATCTTAAGGAATTCGAACTCGAGTTTAATGAGGAAGAGCCTGATATCGTTATTTCCGTGGGAGGGGACGGCACCCTTTTGGAAGCATTCCATCAATACACTCATCGTCTTGAAGAAACATCTTTTGTCGGTGTTCATACGGGCCATCTGGGATTTTACGCAGACTGGCAGCCTGATGAAGTCGAAAAATTAGTCATCCATATTGCCAAAACCCCTTACAAAATAGTGGAATATCCCGTTTTGGAAGTGATTATCCGCCACCATGGCGACCAGAAATCAGAGCGTTTCCTTGCTTTAAACGAATGCACAGTTAAAAGTATGGAAGGCTCTCTTGTTATGGATATTGAAATTAAAGGGGACTTGTTTGAGACATTCAGAGGAGACGGGCTTTGCTTATCCACCCCATCAGGAAGTACCGCATACAATAAAGCTTTGGGAGGGGCTATTTTGCATCCCTCTCTGGCATCTATACAGCTAGCCGAAATGGCATCTATTAATAACCGTGTCTATCGGACAGTCGGGTCGCCTCTTGTACTGCCCCAGCACCACACATGTATTTTAAAACCTAAAAATGATGTAGATTTTCAAGTGTCAGTGGACCATTACAGCTTAGTTCAAAAAAAAGTAAAAGCTATTCAATGCAGGGTAGCTGAAGAAAAAGTGAGATTTGCGAGGTTCAGGCCTTTTCCTTTCTGGAAACGGGTGAAGGAGTCGTTTATTGCTGAATGACAAATAAAAAAATGATACTTACATGGGAAGTTGATAACCGGTATTCAAGCCTGTTGTTAAGAGATTATTTGAGAAAAGTAAAGGGGATTTCCCGTAAAACACTTGCTGAAATTAAGTTTAAAGGCGGGAAATTAGCAGTAAACGGAAAAGAGCAGAACGTACGGCAATATATCAAATCAGGGGACAAAGTGGACGTTCATTTGCCTGATGAAGAAGTGAGTAAAAACATTAAAATAACCTCTTTGCCTTTGGAGGTCATTTATGAAGACGACCATCTCTTAATAATTAATAAGCCTGCCGGAATTGTAACGATTCCCACTGAAGATCCTTATGAGCCTTCCATCGCTGGAGCAGTAGTTAATCATTATAGAATAACTGGATGGCCGGCCACTTTTCACGCAGTTAATCGCTTAGATCGTGATACCTCAGGCCTTTTGGTCGCAGGAAAACACCGCTATGCTCATGACTTGCTTGTGAAGCAGCAGCGAGCGGGAAAATTGGAACGGGCCTATACAGCGCTTGTTTCAGGAGAGGTGTCCTGGCGATTCGGTTCGATTTATGCCCCAATTGCCAGAAAACCTTCGAGTATTATCGAAAGAGAAATATCTTTAGAAGGACAGCACGCTGTGACACATTTCGAACGGATAAAGGTGAAACAAGGTTATTCAACGATGTTATTAAGGCTTGAAACGGGAAGGACTCATCAAATCAGGGTCCATATGGCCTGGCTGGGATATCCATTATTAGGCGATACTCTTTACGGAGGAAATAAGCGGCTTTTAACACGAACTGCCCTGCATTCTCACCGGGTTATGTTAAATCATCCGCTAACAGGCGAACTGCAGTATTATGAGGCCCCGCTGCCTAAGGACTTTAAATTAAATGACTAAAGAAATGGAGTTCCAATCAATCGAACGATTGGAACTTTTCTTTATGGTAAGGCTGGTTTGACGGGACAGAACAGACAGTTTTTTCCGGCCACCGAAGCGCTGAAAGTTCACCGCCAAAAATACAGCCAGTATCAATATTAACAGTATCGCCTTTCCATCTTGGCTTCGGCACGGGTGTATGCCCATACACAACAAAGCTGTCAAAGTTATATTTAGCAGCCCAATCCCTCCGTACAGGTCTGCCATCAGCATGCTTTTCTCCAGTTATATCGCCGTACAACACAAAAGTCCTTACTACTTTTCCTTTTTTTCCTATTAAATCGGGGCGGATTCCTGCATGGGCGACTATTAAATGGTTCGCATCCAGTTGAAGGTACAAAGGAGATTGTTCGTATAAGGTTTTGAATTTATTTGCTATACGTTCTGCCTCATCTTTAGGCAGACTCTTTAATTCCTCAACTGTCGTTTCAAGACCATTATTGATCATGACGTTCCTGCCGCTAAGATAACGGTATAGTTTGTTGCAATGGTTTCCAGGGCAGTAGAGAGCCTCTTTTTGTAAGACCCAATCTGCAACGTCTTCCATTACTTTTACTGAGGCGGGACCCCGGTCAGTGAGATCTCCAAGGAAGACAGGCACCCGGTTGTCTGAATGGTAAAGTTTCCCGCTCTGGTGTGAATAGCCTAACTCCTTTAACAGATCTGTCATTTCTTCATGACACCCATGTATATCACCAATAATGTCGAATTTTTTCATTGCGGATTCCTCCATTAATTATTTGTAGCAAACATGTAATTTTGTAAGAGAGTGCACTGCCCGGATATTCCGGTTTATTAAGACTGTAAAGAAATGTATTTGTATTGTGCCACAAATAGCCAGTGAAGTCATCATCTCTATACTGGTCTGTTTGACGTAACAGGGCACCTGGGGTAAAATTATGACCAAGTGTTAATATCAAGTGTATGTTAAGGAGGAACAATCAATGGAGATTGATTTAAGCAAAAAAACCTATGTGATTATGGGCGTAGCTAATAAAAGAAGTATTGCATGGGGAATCGCTGAGTCATTAGCAAATGCTGGCGCTAATTTGATTTTTACATATGCAGGAGAACGTTTGGAAAAAAACGTTAGAAAATTGGTTGATACTTTGGAATCAGGGGATCATGCGGTTTTACCGTGCGATGTAACCAAAGACGAAGAAATTGAAGAGACTTTCAGGCAAATTAAAGAAAAAACTGATGTAATTCATGGAATTGCCCACTGTGTAGCATTTGCAAACCGTGAGGAGCTTGAAGGCGAATATTTAAACACGACCCGGGAGGGCTTCCTTTTAGCTCAAAATATCAGTGCATATTCTTTAACTGCTGTTACAAAAGCAGCCCGCCCCCTTATGACAGAAGGCGGGAGCATCGTGACACTTACCTATCTTGGCGGTGAGCGCGTGGTGAAAAATTATAATGTCATGGGAGTGGCGAAAGCAAGCCTGGATGCAAGTGTGAAATACTTAGCGAACGATTTAGGAAAAGAGCAAATCCGGGTTAATGCTATCTCTGCCGGCCCTATCCGTACACTGTCAGCAAAAGGGGTAGGCGGTTTTAATGATGTACTGAAGGAAATGGAAGACCATGCTCCTCTCAAGCGGACGGTAACCCAGAAAGAGGTTGGGGATACAGCTCTGTTTTTGATGAGTGATTTATCAAGAGGCATTACTGGCGAGCTGCTTCACGTTGATGGCGGCTATCATGTGACAGGACTGATGTAAATAATAAAAATTACAAAAGCGCAGTATTGGCAACTAGCCAACGCTGCGCTTTTTTTATGCTTTTGCTCTAGAAAAAACCAACCCTCGCCTTTACCGTGACTTGTCTGTTAATTTAATTTTATAGAATGCATATATGCTAATTAATCTGGTCAAATACACTTCCAGAGTGTAAGGGAATACATAGACTGTATTACATGTCGTTATTAAGAAAGGAACCGGCCGGTATGGAAGTTACTGCAATTACCTGCACGATGAGAGAGAATAAATTAAATAATATCCTGAGTAATTTTTTACGGCAGAAATGGAAAGGTAAAGAGCTGATTATTATTATTAATAGTGACAGAATAGATCTTAACGACTGGAGAGAGAAGACTAAAGATTATCCTGATATCCGTGTATGTCAAGTGCCGGAAGATGAAACTCTCGGTTCCTGTTTGAATAAAGGAGTTGAACTGGCTAGACAAAGTATCATCTCTAAGATGGATGATGATGATTATTATTCTCCTTTCTATTTAACTGAGATGATAAGAGCAATTAATAGAACAGGAGCAGATATTGCTGGAAAAAGATCTGTTTACACTTATTTTTGTGAAAATGACCTGTTAGGTATTCACAGGCCTTATTATGAAAATCAATTTGTAAAGTCTGTTCGCGGAGCTACATTAACTTTTAAAAAGAAAGTACACGACAAAATCCCTTTTTATCACACAAACAGAGGAGAAGATGGAGATTTTTTATGGCGGTCTGCGAGACAGGGCTTCCGCATATATTCAACAAGCAAGTATAACTATACGTGTATTCGCCAGGAATCACCCATGGAACATACTGAGAAAAACAGATCCCTTCTTAATGGATGCACAGACCTTGAAAGCGGGTATAATTTCCCCGGGAAAATTGATAAATATATAGTGTAACTGTTGCTTGATTTTCTGAAAATATCCAGCAGTGCGGAATAAAGGCTGAGCAACGCCAGGCCGGCTAATACAATAGAAGAGAAATTAATAAAAAGAGACAGTATTTTTTGAAGGGATTCCTTCTTTTAATTCTGATGCGAAGCAAAACCCCTGCAGTGTTAATCTGTCAATTACATTTTCTCGCTTAATCCTTAAGTCAAAACTCGAAAAAGTCAGCGTTTCTTCAGGTTTTAGTTCTGCACAATGAGAAGGCTTTAGCCAATATTCACCTTTATTCCTAATAGTGTCTTTCCAGCCGGAATCCATGTATGTCCATTCTTCATCATCTTTGTACAAGACACTGTCCTTGTGGTTTGAAAGAGTAATTTTTCCGTTTAATCCTGCACCTGCCGGAGGAGTGATACGGAAAACAATAAAAGGTTCATGTAAAGTGGAGGTTCCCGTATTTTTCATATGGAAATTACCATTCACCAATAGTTCTTCATCTTCCGGTTCAGATAAAAATACCGTGTAATTAAAGAATGAAAGGACAGAAAAGGACGGCGTTCGTGAGAGTGTTTCGTTTATTACGGGAGCTCCAGCCAGAAATTCTTTTTTATACCTGTTAATGTCCTTCTGTAAATTGGAATTAAGTCTCTTATATTTACTTAATTCCGACTGGTAATGAAGGAGTTTCTGTTTTAACTGTATATCTGTATTTGAATTACTCATAAAGTAACACCCTTTCTATTAGGCGCGGTTTTTAAAAACGTATGTACAAAATCAAAAAATAAAACTAAAAAAAAAGAGAGGCAAAGCTCTCTTTCTGTAAACCCAAAATAATATTAATCTTTATGCTTTTTGGGAGGGACGGGGAATACTTCAGGGCACTGCTCCGGAAATTTAAATTCTGGACACTTTTTGGCCGGTGTCGGAAGAACAATTTCAGGGCGAGGCTTACAAATTTTACCTTCTATATCAATTTTAACTTCTGCTTCTGCCTGAATGGACTGGCAGATTAACAAGGTAAGATCGAGTGTCCATTCTGTCCCGTCTTTACCGTTGCATAAGAACGATCCTTCGCAATCAAAGTCATATACATGACATACTACATCAGTACCTTCAGGTGCACATAATAAAAATTTCTCAATTTTAAAGAAACTGATTGGCTCAGAGAACAAAGGTGGCTTATGCTTGTGCTCTGATTCCAATACAATTTGGTATTCACCTTGTTTCTGAATTTTAACCACCTGTAAAGTGGTATCAAATTCCTCTACATAAAAGTCTTTCCTCGTTCCCACTTCTTCGCATAGCTGTTCCGGAAATTCCGGTTCAATTAATATACAGCTTACTTCGACAGTTTCAGGAAGAAAGTAGCCGCAAACATCGGGTACTAATACGTCAGTCGTTTGCATATCAGGGTCTTGTTCTGTAAAAAAGTCAATGTCGCCTGTCTCAAACTTTTCTTCCTTTTCTGCCTGATGAGTAATCCAGTCATAAACTTTAGGTACTTTTATACAAAGTCTTTCTAATTTACCCATATAATTCATCCTTCCATTCAGATTAAATAATATCCTTACTGCTTCATAGTATGTTTGATAAGAATAAATGTGTCTGTTACTCATGGAATTATTGCCTAATCAGCATATAACTAATTTTTTTCAAATACTCTGTAAACGTCTGCTGTTACAGGAGGCTTTCAAAAAAATAATCTTTTTTAGTCATTTATCCATGCCTCTTGCCGGATTTCTTCATATATATAAGGAGAGAAGGAGAATAACCTCTTTCTAATTGGTATATGAGGAGGTGAAACTCTTGAGTTATTACAACAGTTTTACTCTCATCGTAGTGTTGTTTATTTTGTTAGTTATTGTAGGTGCAGCCTATGTATGCTAATACGGAGAAGAAGTAAAGGGAAACCCTTTACTTCTTTTTACATATATATATAGATAGAATGCTAGGGAGGGGTCTGTATGGAAGAATCCTGGTTGAATTTTATTCTAATGGGGTTAGCGGTTTTCAGGTTAACCCATCTGTTTATTTATGACACGATTACAGAACCGCTTAGACAGCTTTTTTTAAAAGAAATCAAAGAAAGTGATGAAAACGGTGAAGTGATCTGGCATTACGAACCTAAAGGCAAAGGAATAATAAAATTCGGAGGCTCGTTGTTAAGCTGCCATTGGTGTTTGTCTGTTTGGATGGGCGGCTTTATTTTTGCCGGCCAGATGATTTTTCCTATTATTTTTTCGGTTATTATTTGGGTTTTTGCTTTATCTGCCGCCTCGGTATTGTTAGAAGAAGCTGTTATCAAATATTTTTAAGTAAGCTGCTCCTATATAATACAACTGGCAAGTTTCATTTCTTTTTACATATAAATAAGAAGTGAAAAGGATGAAACAGGAGGGATAATGTGGGGGTATCCAATAAAATGAAGAGTTGGCCGGAAGTACAGCTGCAACAGGAAGTTATTCATTATAAATCTGAAGCACAAAGGCTTAAGAGGGAAAAGGATAAACTTGAACAGCAGTATGATGTTAAAAAAATGAACGAAATAATCAGCGAGGTGGAGGAATTAGCCGAAAGAAACAGACTAATTGAAAAAAGTTACAGAGAAGCTGTCATGGAAAAGAAAAAGCTTCAAACTCAATTGGTAAAGAATGAAGAAGAAAAAAGCCAGATGAAAAATACACTTCTGGAAATTGAAAAAATAAAAGAAGATTTAACTGCTAAAGAACTTGAATGGAAAAAAGAGAAAGAAGAGCTTCTTCAGAAATTACAACACGCATACGACACTTCCACCAAAAAAACACCTGAAAACTTTTTTTCTAAAGCTGTAAGTGAACAAGCAGACACTCAAAAGGTGGAAGGGGGCAGTGAGCCGGATCAACAGGAAAAAAATAAACAAAACTACGAGCAGTTTTTTCAGGCTTTCCAGGCTGGAAACAATTATTCTAATGATGACGAAGATTAAATGCCCTCACTTTATTATTAGAATCTCATAACCTGTAGTGATCAAGCAAAAAGGAGCGAGAGGTTTTGGGAAAATACAGTGAGAGAAAAACGTGGAGAAGCCGAAGCCATGTTAATAAACCTTCTAATAATATGACTGGGGAGAAGAACAAATATAAAGTAAGCCATACAAAACCGAAAAAAGGCGGGTGTGCCTGCGGTAAAGCAAAATCCCGGACCAAAGCCTATAAAACAGGGTTCGCCTCTCATTAATAGGGGTATACCGATATTAAAGAGAGGTGATTGTATGGGTTACCTTCCACCAGTGAAAGATGAACAAGTAACAATCTATGCGAACCGTCAAACGGGGTCTAAACCTATGATCACAGGGCCGTCTCCGGCTGAAAGAGTGGCGTTTTTTGATGCTCTGAAAGACCGTGCGGCGTCAGGGAATTATTTTGAAAGAAATAAAGCTAAGAAAAAGCTGTTAACTATTGCGAGAGCGCATGAAAAAGAATTAACCGGCAAAGGTGAGTATTTTGACCAGACTATTTAAAAGCAGCTGGGACAACGAAATCCTATTAAAAAGCCAAAAGGTTCCTGTTTTTAACTTCAGATTGGCGAGAAGAGGCTTGGGAAAAAAGAAGAGTAATTATAAAGAAAGCCGAACAAAATTTGAAAATTTTGTTCGGCTGTTTTTTGTGAGAAAAGGAGTGATTTCAGACCGCCGGGCGGACGCTTGCCCAGGGGGCTTTGCAGGATTAGTTAATTTATAGATTTTGTGATTGCAGTTCAAGGTGTTTAACTTTATTTCTGAAAACAAAGGTGAAAAGACTGACAGCGATTAACGCGAGAAGGACAAGACCGGCAAACAGGTTCGAATAAATAGCATAGTCATTAGTGATCCCGAACGGGTTAATCAGAAACCGTATGTGGGAAAAATCAAGTAAAGCACCGAATATAGCACTGGAAATGGCTCCCGACAGGAAGTTGACTAAATTAAACAATCCTATTCCCACTCCTGTCTGATTAGCTGGCACAAGAGAAGTTAAAAGATTAGCCGTTGAACTCTGGATAAGCGGGAAGGCCATATACTGAACCAGAATACAGGCAGCCATAAACACAGGAGGAATTCCGACAAAAGTGGAGATCAGAGTGCTCCCTGCCATAACCATAATAAAAGCTGCCTTCAGGATGGGATAACTTCCGTGACGATCCACGAGTTTACCTCCGTACTGACCAATCAGCCCCGCTGCCATTGCGCCGGGGAATAAAAGAAGACCAATCTGTACAGTATTCAGATCATATACGGACCTTGCCATTATCGGAACTATAAAAATCATTCCGAACATGGCACTTGTTCCAAAAAAACTTGTAATGATAGTTGTCGTGTAATATTTATTCTTAAGCATCGTCGGGTCTATAAAAGGAGCATGAAATGTTTTCATCCGCCAAATAAAAAGGCTGAATGCTGATATACCTGCGAATAACCCTAAAAGGCTGAAAGAGGTAATAAATAAAAGCAGACCGGCTACAGAAACAGCGATAAACAGAGCCCCAAGTATATCAACTGTTCCTTTTCTGTGAGGTTCGTCGGGCAGCCATTTTCTTAAAAACGGAATAGCAATCAGTGAAAGGACTGACAGAATAAATAAGTACCTCCAGTCAAAAGCGCCTCCTACCAAGCCCCCTGTAATCGGTCCGAGTCCTGAGGCAAAAGCGACAGTGGAAGATACAATTCCGAAGACTTTTCCTCTTTCATCCGGCATAAACCGGGCAGGAATAATAAAGGCCAGTGCCGGGATTGTTGCTCCGCCCATCGCTTGAAGAATCCTTGCAGATAATAAAACTCCGTAGTTAGGAGAAAAAAGTCCGATTGCTGCTCCGGAAGCAAATAAAATGATTCCTATAGTAAGCAAAGTCTTAATTGGATAAAAATCAGCCAGTTTTCCATACATTAAAGAGCCGATTGCAAAAACCAGAATGTATCCGGTCATCACCCAGCTTACTTGAGAAGGAAGAAGACTAAATTCCTCTGCAATATCCGGAATAGCTACATTGAACATTGTACCGTTCATGACGGTGAAAGTGAGAATAATACATAAAAGCAAAGTAAGTCTCTGTTTATCCTTTTGATTTAATAGGCGAGAAGATGGCGAATGGCTCATGATGCCCTCCTGTTTTAGTTTCTTCGGGAAGTGTGCCGGGTTGAAAAAATAAACGACGAGCAGAAAAGATAGCCGTCGGAATTTATTTCGAGTATAGAAATATCACTTATTATGTTAGCGTGTGGGGATGTTGATGTCAACGAATCACTTTGCGATGATTAGCTTTTAAGCATTTTATGTCTTAATATGTGATAATTAAAGCAGGAGGGCGATTATATGAAAAAACATATTATTGGAATTGCAGGCAGTTTAAGAAAAAGTTCTTACAACCGGATGATTCTAAATTATTTAACCGAGGTGGAACATCCAAACGCAAAAATCACTCCACATTCAATTAATGAAATCCCGTTATTTAATGGTGACTTGGAAGAAAACGGAGACCCGGCAGAAGTGGCTTCATTTAAACAATCAGTAAAAGAAGCCGATGGACTGTTAATAGTCACACCTGAATATTCTCATGGCACACCCGGCGTGCTGAAAAATGTACTGGACTGGGCTGGAAGTATGACCAATGAAAATGTGCTTTATAAAAAGCCAAGCATGATTGTCGGAGCTTCCCCCAGTGCAATGGGAACCGGGTTTTCACAGCAGCAGGTTAGACAGACATTATCAGCGTGCCATGCCTATGTAATGCCTCAACCCCAGGTGTATATTGGTTCAGTTCATAATAAAGTGGATGAAAACGGCCAGCTTCAGGATGAGGTGATAAAGAAACGATTGAATGAAAGTCTCGAAGAATTTTTAAAATGGATTGAAATTATGAAATCGTAAAAAAGCTATCCCTAAATTTAGGGATAGTTTTTTTGTGCCGCTGGTCACAATTTCGCCATTGTATAGCAAACATTCCGTCACAAATACGGCAGTTGCAGGGCCTTAATATATAATATAATCAAATTAAAGAAAGAGAGTTAGTGGTCACTAACTTAACGAACCGAAAGAGCGGGTAATGTTTTGATTTTTACCACTCACTTAACAGCAGGCCTTGATTATTTTTTTAAAGTGATCGTTGACTTGACCTCTTTAATAAAACATTTCCTGAGGAGGAATGAATCATGTTTATGGATTTCTTGAGAAACAACAAAATTGCAGCGGGTGTGTTAACAGTATTACGTGTTTATATTGGCTGGCAGTGGCTGACAGCAGGCTGGGGGAAAGTGACAGGAGAGCCGTTTGATGCAAGCGGATATTTAACAGGTGTGGTTAACAATGAAGCCGTCATTGAACAGTACCCGACGTATCACGCATTTATTGAAAGTTTTGCATTGCCTAATGCAGGAGTTTTCAGTTTCATGGTCGCCTGGGGTGAAGTGCTCGTAGGGCTTGGCTTAATTTTAGGTGTTTTGACCACGGCAGCAGCATTCTTCGGAATCGTCATGAACTTCGCGTTTATGTTCGCAGGCACCATCTCTTCAAACCCGTGGTTAGTGCTTCTTACCATCTTTATCCTTGCTGCAGGCTACAATGCCGGTAAATTCGGCGGCGACCGCTGGGTCATTCCTTATATTCGTACCGTAATTTTTAAAAAGAAGTTAACAGAGCCTGATAAAGCGGCAGCATAGAAGGGATTAAAGAACTCTTGCACTCTTTCTGACGGAAGAGTGCTTTTTACTTGCCGAAGGACAAATGGGAGGTTAAAATTGGAAGGGAATGTATGTTTGCAAGGAGGATGAATTATGGAGCTGATTGACTGGAGTTATGGCCGGAGATATCAAATAAAAGCTGTTTTTTCTTCTCATCCTAATTCTCCGGTTATCTTCAGATCTTTTCCTGATTATTATTTTATATATACAGTGAAATGGTCAGACAGAGACAGTCCTGTAAGCAGAGACGAATTAGCAGAGATGGAGAAACTGCTTAATGAAGAACTGGGATGTTTAAAAGCCTACGAAACCCGCAGATCGATATGCGGCAGGGCTGGATTATAAATAACTGGCCACCGGGCGGTAAAACCCGATGGCTCTTTTTTTATTCTATCTTTTCATATTAATCATAAAACGGTAACGGTCCGCCCTGTAGGCTGACTTTACAAATTCAATGGGAGTTCCGTCTTCAAGGTACGTATGCCGTTCAATTAATAAGATGGGGGAAGATTTCCTTACTTGAAGAAGCTCAACTTCATTCTGATTAGCTGTAGAAGATTCAATAATCTGTGTCGCTTCTTTGATTTTTTTGCCCAGAGCAGCTTCAATATATTCATAAAGTGAGGATTGCATAATTTCTTTTGTGACACCTGGAACCAGTTTTTCAGGCAGGTAGCTTGTTTCAAGGGCCATTGGTACATTGTCAGCAAGGCGAACCCGTTGAATCTCATACACTGGATCATTCTCATGAATTTTTAAATAGTTGGCGACAGACGAAGTCGCAGGCACTACTTTAAAATGCACGAGCCGGTTGCCCGGTGTCATTCCTCTCGCTTTCATATCTTCCGTAAAACTGGTTAACCCCTGGAGCGGCTGTTCGATTTTTTTCTCGGATACGAAGGTTCCTGTCCCTTTTTTCCGGTAGACATAGCCGTCGTTAACCAACTTTGTAATTGCCTGTCTTACTGTCATACGGCTTATTCCATATGTGGTGGCATACTCTCTTTCAGAAGGAAGCATGTCTCCTGGTTTTAAGTCGCCCTGGTCAATTTGATTTTTAATTTTTTCTTCAAGCTGGTAGTAAATTGGGATTGGTGAGTTTTTATTTATCATTTTCCGCATCATCCTAACACGTAAAGTTACATAGACCACTATTCCACTTTATTTTATCACACCTGTTAATTGCTAAACCAGTGACGCGGTATTGGTATAATCTCCTATAAATTGTAAGGAATAGTTTATCCTTACAAAAAAACGCCTTAATACACGTAGTATCGGGCGTTTTATAAGTGTTACACATTTTGGGTTTTTCTATAAGCTTCAGGAATGTAGACACAGAATGGTTCACTTTCAAGATAATCGCCGGTTACTGAGTAAGATCTTGAACGTGAGCCGCCGCACACATACCGGAATTCACAGACTCCGCATTTTCCTTTATAAAGATCCGGATTTCTTAATTCTTTTAAAACAGGCGCTTCCCGGTATATTTCCTTTAGCGGCTTTTCTCTTACGTTGCCAACTTTTATCGGAAGAAGGCCGCTTGGCATGACGTCACCTGTATGAGACACAAAGATAAATCCGTTTCCGTCATTAACTCCTTTTGGGGCGCGTTTTAAACCGTCGATTTCAGAAGCAGTATCTGAAATGGAGTCCGAATAGTTTATTTCACCTTTTTCAATCATTTTGTCTTTAGTTTTCTGCTGAATAACGACTCGGCGGTGGTGTTGGGCAGCTGTAGTTTTAATATCAAAATTTGATGTTTTGTTTAACTCATAAAGCCAACGAAAGACTTTTTCATGCTCGGCTGGGGTGAGGCAATCATCTATTTGTCCTCTGCCTGTTGGCACCAGAAGGAAGATGTACCACATGACCACATCAAGTTCTTCGACTAATTGAGCCATTTCTTCTAAAGAATCATAATTATATCGGGAGATGACGGTGTTAATTTGAAGCGGCATGTCGAGCTCTTTCAGGTAACGTATTTTCTCAAGGGTTAAATCAAAGGATCCGGATGTGCCTCTAAACTGGTCATGGATAGCTGGATTAGGACCGTCTAAGCTGAACCCCCACCTGGATAAACCGACTTCTTTCGCTTTTTTCATTCGTTCCTTAGTCACATTATCTGTAGCACTCGGAGTCATTGATACACGCATACCTTTTTTTACGGCGTAATCAGCGAGCTCAAACAAGTCTTCTCTCATCATACAATCGCCGCCTGTAAAAACAAGCATAGGATTATTCATATCATAAATATCATCTATTAGCTTAATTCCTTCTGAACGGGACAGTTCATGAGGATGAGGCTCAACCTGTGCATCGGCGCGGCAATGCACACAGCGAAGTTCGCAGGCACGTGTCACTTCCCAGATAACAATAAAGGGATTTTCATTATAATCCATTTCAGCCATTTTACTAGCGTGGGGATGGCCATGACCCGCAGGATGTTTTTTTCCATACATACGTATCACCAAACTTTATTTGAATTTTTGTGAACAAAGCATTTGATATATTTTCATTGTATATGTTCAGTAATCCAGCGGCGGCAGGAAATGTTACAATGTGGCAACACTTTATAGGCAATTGAAAGAGACAGATAACTGAATGGGGAGTTTAGGACCTGTAAGTTGATAAGCAGGAAAAGTTCAAAAGGTAAGGCAATTATTATATAAGCCTGGAACGGGAGACAGGAAACTGAATAAATTTTATTAACTTTTTTCTGGGAGTGAAAGCAGGCATCCGTTATAATAAGAACCGAGCCAGAATTGAGAGGTGTTGAGACTATGAGTAGTACGAAGAAAGAACTGGAAGAACAGATAATAAAAAATTATCAAAAAGATGAACAGATGATGGTGCTGGTGTTTGCCCAGTGGTGTGTGAATCATAACCTTGACCCTGAGGAAATTTATTTGCGTGCATACCCTGGACAAAGCGAGAACCAGGCTTTAAAACAGGCAATTGATTTGACTGTGCCTAAAGAAGAAGCGGGTGACATCCCGCATGATACTCTTCTAGGCGTATTATCCTTATTTGGCAACGATGATCTTGCTTTTGTTGTGACTGAAGAAATGGAGAAATTAAAACCCGAAAACTAATGTTGGAAAGTTCCAGACTCTTCGCCTGAGCGAAGAGTTTTTATTTGGAAACAACTGGGGGGTCTGACCCCCCAGTTATTTCCTGTTAAAAGAAGGATAAAAGGTAATTTGGCACGAAATAAACCATAAATAACAGTCTTTTTAAAGCGGGGTGTAAAGATGGATGGGTTTTATTATCATAAGTATGATGCAACCGGGCTTGCAGAACTTATTAAAAAGAGGGAAGTAACGGGAGAAGAAGTGTTTAAAGAAGCGCTTATTAGAATTGAAGCTTTGAACCCTTATCTGAATGCTGTCGTTCATAAATTTTACAGTAAAGCTCTAAAGCAAATAAATAATCCGGAGATGACAAATACACCTTTATCCGGTGTTCCGATGTTACTTAAAGACATTACCCAGGATGTGAAAGGGGAAAGAATAACCTCTGGCTCACGTGTAAACCAGCATTTCCGAGCAGAAACTGATTCTAATTTTGTGTCAAGGTTAAAAGAGGCCGGATTGGTCCCTATGGGGCATACAAACGTTCCTGAATTTGCACTTATGGGAGTGACTGAACCTGAATTTTACGGACCAGCAAGGAACCCCTGGAACATAAAATATACGCCCGGCGGCTCCAGCGGCGGTTCGAGTGCGGCAGTGGCCTCAGGAATGGTCCCGGTAGCAGGCGCTAATGATGGGGGAGGATCGATAAGAATCCCGGCAGCTTATTGCGGGTTATTCGGGCTGAAGCCAACCCGGGGAAGAACCCCTGTAGGTCCGTCACAAGGAAGATTATGGCAGGGAGCCTCTTCTGAACATGTGTTAACCCGGTCGGTTAGAGACAGCGCCCTTATTCTTGACTTGATTCACGGAGATGAAAAGGGAGCAGCCTTCCTTGCCCCAGGATATGAAGGGAGTTATGTGAAAGAGATGGCAGGCCCCCTTTGTAAACCTTCCAAAATCGCGTTTTCTGTCAAATCGCCTATTGGTACAGCGGTAGATCACGAATGTAAAGAGGCGGTCTTAAAAACGGTTCGTTTTCTTGAAAAATCAGGGTTTGAGGTAGAAGAAAAAGACGCCCCTGTGGACGGTAAGAAAATTGCCCAAAGTTATTTAACGATGTATTTTGGTGAAGTAGCAGCCACTCTTAGTCAGCTTGAACAGTCTTTGGCCAGGAAAATCACCATGAAAGATGTGGAGCCGACGACTTGGCTTCTTGGCATGTTAGGAAAAGCGACCTCAGCTCAGGAATTTGTATTAAATCTGAAAGAGTGGGATACCGCTGCCTTGGCCATGGAAGAATTTCATGAAACCTATGATTTTTACGTCACCCCTGCTACAGCCATGCCTCCTGCAAAAATTGGCGAGTTACAAGTCAAACCAACAGAAAAGCTGCTGATTAAACTGGTTTCAAATCTGAAAGCAGGTAAACTGTTGAAAAAGTCAGGGGCCGCGGAACAATTAGCGGAAGAAAGTTTAATGAGGACACCTTTTACCCAGCAGGCTAATTTAACTGGGCAGCCTGCTATGAGTGTACCGGTTCATAAAACTGGGGAGGGTCTTCCTGTAGGAGTTCAGTTTATCGCAGCCAAAGGAAATGAACACAAATTATTTCAGATGGCTTATTTACTTGAAAGAACGGACTTATGGATAAAGCCAGATGAAAACCCGTTTTACAGCCTTTGAAGAATAATTAGCGGCAAAGCCGGAAAAAAATTTCAATAATATGAGTATAAGACTGTGAATTTTTGTCATACTAAATGGGGAAACAATTAAACAGGAGGAACATAACATGACCCAAGGTACAGTAAAATGGTTTAACGCAGAAAAAGGCTTTGGATTTATTGAAGTAGAAGGGCAGGATGATGTGTTTGTACATTACTCTGCAATTGAAGGGGACGGATTTAAATCCCTTGAAGAAGGACAATCCGTTACTTTTGACATCGAACAAGGCCAGCGTGGACCACAAGCAACAAACGTACAAAAATAATTGTACATAAAAGCTCCTTTTCAGGGGCTTTTTTTCTTGCGGGTAGAGCCTATACTTAAAGACGCGATCCGACATTGCTTAAAAAGTAGTCTTGTGGTGAACAGAAAAACGCTTTGAAAAATTACAGTTTACTTTCTAAATGCTGCGGTAATCTTTTTCTTGACCAAACTTAAAAAGGCCTGGAACTCGCATAAATGGCTAATTATTTTATGTTACAACTAATGAATGTTAAAATGGTAACAAACTTTTTATGAAGAGGGATATAACAATGATAACAGTTGTAAAAGAAGAGCTGGCGGGGATCCCGGCTTTGCACGTGGTTACTAATGATAATATGGAAAAACCGCTTCCTTTATTTATTTTCTGGCATGGGTTTACAAGTGCGAAAGAGCATAACCTCCACTATGCCTATTTATTAGCTGGAGAGGGTTACAGGGTTATTATGCCTGAAGCTGAACACCATGGTGAGCGCCATAAGGGTATACCTGACGACCAGAGAAGTTTGTCTTTCTGGGAGATTGTTATAAAAAGCATTCATGAAACAGAAGAGATTGTTTCTGCATTAAAAAAAAGGTCACTAGTTGAAAGCTCTGATATTGCAATGGCTGGAGTTTCAATGGGAGCCATTATTACGTTGGGGGCGCTTACTCAATATAACTGGGTGAAAACTGCAGCTTCTTTTATGGGAACACCTGCTTATGAAGATTTTGTGCACGAACAAATCGAGCGGATCAAAAAAGAATCAGATGTTTTTCCATTCAGCAAGGAAGAGTTAGACAGAAAAAAAGCACTATTAAACAGCTATGATTTGTCGAAACAGCCGGAAGCTGCGCAGAACCGGGACTTATTTTTCTGGCACGGAGCGCAGGATACTGTAGTTCCAATAGACGGAGCGAAATCTTTTGCTGCAAGCCATAAAAATGCTGATAACCTTACTTTTGTTGTGGATGGACAGGCAGGCCACCATGTGAACCGTGAAGGAATATTATCTTTCATTTCATGGCTGAAGAACCGGCAGCCATTAAAAATGATTTAGGGGTCAGACCCCCCAATTATTTACATTTAATAAATATGTGAACATTTTAGATTCCTGCGTGAAAAAGTGATTTCCATCACATCTGTTATACCCCTATCCAGTTAAGCTTTAAGTAAGAATTAAACTTAACTGGGAGGGGTTATTATGTTTCCTGGAGATTATAATGAGAATCCGTTTATAGTTATATGGGAATTAACTAGGGCTTGTGAATTAAAATGTCTTCATTGCAGAGCGGAGGCGCAGTACCGGCGCCACCCTATGGAATTATCTTTTGAAGAAGGGAAAAAGCTGATTGATGAAATATACTCAATGAATAATCCAATGCTTGTTTTTACAGGCGGAGATCCTTTAATGCGCGAAGATGTCTTTGATATAGCTAAGTATGCCATCGAGAAAGGAGTTCGGGTCTCTATGACTCCTTCAGCGACACCTAACGTAACAAAAAAAGCGATGGAAAAAGCTAAAGAAGTCGGTTTATCGCGTTGGGCATTCAGTTTAGACGGGCATAGTGCTGAAATTCATGACCATTTTAGAGGAACAAGCGGGTCTTTTGATTTAACAATGAATGCAATTAATTATCTTCACGAACTGCAGATGCCTGTACAGATTAATACAGTTATTTCAAAATACAATGTGGACCATCTGGAAGAAATGGCTGAGCTTATTCAAGAGCTGGATTGCGTGTTATGGAGCGTTTTTTTTCTTGTTCCAACAGGACGGGGACAGGAAAAAGATATGATTTCACCGGTTGAACATGAAAAGGTGTTTCAATGGCTGTATGACTTATCAAAAAAGGTATCATTTGATATAAAGACTACGGCAGCTCAACATTACCGGAGAGTAGTCATCCAAAATAAAATGCGCGAGAAAATCAGTGCAAGTAAAGGTACGGATATCCATTACGGGGATGCTTTAAAGCAGGGAGCTACTGGCCAGATTGACGGGCTAGGGAGAGCTCCAAAGGGAGTCAATGACGGAAATGGATTTGTCTTCATTTCCCATACAGGCGATGTGTTCCCAAGCGGGCTTTTACCTGTTAAAGCGGGAAACGTAAGAGAGACACCACTGTCAGAAATATACAGAGAATCTGATATCTTTAAATCTTTGAGAAACCCGGATATGTATAAAGGCAAGTGCGGAGTATGCGAATTTAAACATGTCTGCGGTGGTTCCAGATCCAGGGCATACGCCATGACAGGCGATTATTTAGAAAGTGAACCCTATTGTGTTTATGTACCCAAAGAATTAAGAAAGAAAAAAGCCCAATAATTAAACTGAACCGTGCCGGAAAATTCCGGCACGGATTTTTTGTAAATAGCTGGGGGGACTGACCCCCCAGCTATTTACAAAAAAATTCTGAAAAAATTTTAAAAAAATTCAAAAAAAGCATTGACCATTTTGAAACCACTGTTATATAATACATATTAACCGATACAAACTGTATTAAAACACATGAAAAAGGAGAGGATTTATATGCTACGTCAAGAACGCGAAAACATGATCAAATTTCTATCAAGGGTGAAGGAAATGTCCAATGACAAACTAATGGTGCTGACTGATGAAGACTTGGAGCATCTATATTCCCGGACGTATACCACACACGAAGCATATGAAGAAGTGATGTAACAAAAAAGTCCTCTCTTCGTTCATTTGCTTAATTAGTTAACAGAAGACTTTATAAACCGTCCTCATGAAGAGGACGGTTTTCATTAGTACAGATTGAATCAGTTAAAGGTCGGGAGGTTTGGACATGTGGAAGGAATACGGCATTATGCTAATACAGATTGGGATATTATGGTTTATTAATCAGATCGGAAATTATCTGGTCGGTTATACAGGCCTGGCTATTCCAGGAAATGTGGCTGGCATGCTAATTCTTTTTTTTCTTCTGGGTACAGGTCTCCTGCCTCTTTCATGGGTGGAAAAAGGAGCTGCGCTCTTTGTAAAACATTTAGGCTTTTTCTTTATACCGATATGTGTAGGCATTATGGCAATTGGTCATATGGCAATGACACACATGATTTATTTGTTAGTTATTATTACATGCAGCACACTGGCCGGCTTAGTGGCCACAGGCAAGGTGTCTCAAGTAATTGGGGAAAAAAGGAGGGGAGAAAATGGCTCTGTTAATAATAGGAGGTTATATCCTGTTAACCGCGGTAGTTTACTTCGCTACAAGAAGAATGTATAAATTACTGCCTTCACCATTTACTACGCCAGTCTTTTTAAGCACCATTATAATTATTATGGTTCTGGTTATAACAGGCGTACCTTACAGTGCTTATGAACCTTCTAAAGACGTGATTTCCTACGCTTTAGGGCCAGCGACTGTCGCCTTGGCTGTCCCCGTTTATAAAAATAGAAAAATAATAATGAAACAAGGGAAAAACCTCGCTTTCAGTCTTGTTGCGGGCTCAACTGCAGCTGTATTAATAAGTCTGGCACTTGCTCAGCTTTTTAATATTACACAGCAAACCTCAACCGCCCTTTCCGTCAAGTCAGCTACTGTGCCAATTGCTATGGAAATAGCTGCCCTGAAGCAAGGGGATATGACTTTAACAGCCATTTTTGTGATGGTGACCGGACTGATTGGAGCGATGTTCGGACCTCGCCTTCTAACCCTCACAAAAGTTTCCGACCCGGTTTCAAGAGGTTTGGCTATTGGTACAATTGCTCATGGAATAGGCACAGCCCATATTACCAGCGAAGGAGAAATTCAAGGAGCGGTTGCAGGCAGCGCAATGGCAGTGGCAGGGGTTTACTTATCATTTTTATTTTGGCTTGTGTAAAAAGCCAATCCCCGGTGTTATATAGCAGGGGGTCAGCCCCCCCACAATATGGAAATTATATTTTTCCGATCATGTCCGGATCTCTTTCTATGCCGGGCATGCCGGGAACCCAGTTAGCAGGTACGCCTAACCCTGTCGTATCAAAGTAAAGGATTCCTTCAAGAATTCTCAAAATTTCATATACATACCGGCCCACTTCACGAGGATAAACCATTTTTGATCTGATTATTCCTTCAGGATCGACGATGACCGTGGCACGGAAGGCTGCACCTGCTTCCGGATCCAGCACCCTGTAAGCGCGGCTTATTCTCTGGTTTCTGTCACTCACCAGAGGAAACTGCACGCGTGAGGCAGAGGGGGACGTCTCTTTAAATACTTTGTGTGAATAAATACTGTCTGTACTGATTCCCCAGACGACTGCATTCAGTTTTTGAAAATGCTCATAAATAGCAGCAACTGCTGCCAATTCGGTCGGTCAGACGAAAGTAAAGTCGCTCGCATAAAAAAATAAAATGACCCACTTTCCCTGCGCGTTCCTTAAATTAACACTACTCATTTCATTGTTAATCAGAGCCGGAGCAGAAAAAAGAGGAGCAAAGTCATCACGTGTGGCCGTAAAAGGCATTTGGCATGTATCCAACGACTCAACTGACAGCTCTTCGTGTTTATTATTATCCATGAACCCACCCCAAATCAATTTGTATTTCTACCCATTATATGCAATGATCATAGTAACGCTGTTAGTCCAAAAAATTTCATTATTAACCACTTAGTTTTCCAAAAACTCAACACCCGGAAAATAAATTAAAACTTTTCTTGACACTTCAAATATAAGAGGTGTATGATAAATGTAATCGGTTACGTAATCGATTACGCAGATAAATTAAATATTACAAATGAGGTCCTGGCCTATGGAAAACATAAGTATGAAGGATGTGGCTCAAAAAGCCAACGTCTCCACTGCCACGGTTTCTCACGTCATCAATGAGACCAGGTATGTGGCAGAGGAAACGAAGAAAAAAGTTTATAAAGCAATGAAAGAACTTGATTACCAGCCGAATTCCGTGGCGAGAAGCCTAAGAAGCCGTAAGTCGAATATTATAGGTCTGCTCGTCCCCCTCGTTGCTTCTGACACATCTAATTTTTTCTTTATGTCAATTGCAAACGGAATTGAACAGGTTTTAAAAGAAAACGGTTACAATTTAATTCTCAGTAACAGCAGTGAAGATCTCAGCATTGAACAGGACCAGATTAAAGTCTTTAACTCCCAGCTGATAGACGGGTTAATCATCGCCCCGGTTGATTCTCAGAAACACGATTATAAAGAAAATCTCCGAGGCAACTATCCGGTTGTCTTTATTGACAGACAGCCTAAGGAACTTACGAGCGATACTGTGTTAATTGACAGCGGGGCCGGGACGTATAAGGCTATTGAGCTTCTAATTAGCAAAGGACACAGGAAAATAGGGTTTATTACCGGTCCTCTGGGTATTACAACAAGTGACGAGAGGCTCCAGGCTTATAAAAATGCTCTGAAAAATAACAACCTGTCTTATGACGAATCACTGGTTAAAATAGGCAGCGCAACGTTCGATAAAGGCCATTCTTTTACAAAAGAACTGGTTGAGGAAACTGGAGCAACAGCTATTTTTGCTGCCAATAATATTATGACTATGGGGGCCGTGAATTATCTTCAGGAAAAAGGTATACCTATTCCTGATAAAGTGGCCATTATTGGATTTGACGATTATGACTGGCTCCGTATTACTTCGCCGCCATTATCTGTAGTAAAGCAGCCATCTTACGAAATGGGTAAAAAAGCAGTAGAACTTCTCATAAAAAGGATCAACGGTTCAAAGGATCCTTATGACGTTCACAGACTTCCGTCAGAACTTGTTGTTAGAGGGTCATGTTAAGCATTTGAAACAATGATTAGCATGACTTACTTTTAAACCGTTCGCGTAATCGATTACGCAAACGATTATATTTTACTTATTATGGAGGTGAACAAGTCGTCCTTGCAGTAACGAGTCTATTAAACTATTAGATCAGGGGGAATTAACTATGAAAAGAATGTTCAAAACATTAGCTCCTTTAACTTTGTCTGTGGCGATCATGGCTGCATGCGGAGGAGAAGAATCAGGCGGCGAGACATCGGGTAGTGATGCGTCTGGAAATTCGAACAACAATGCTGACAGCGGCGAACAGGGAGACGTGGTTGAAACAGGTGAAGCTGAACAGGGAGTGGAAGCCACCGGTGATGAATCTGTCACATTAGATATGTGGATTCACCAGACTGGGGAGGACGAAACTGATTTTTATATTAAACGTATTGATGAGTTTAACGAAGTTAACGATGACATTTATGTTAATGCCGAAATCATTATAGATGATGGAGCCAGTTCTTACAGCGACAGTGTTAATGCTGCCCTGGTAGCCGGCAATCTGCCGGACATTCTGGCCCTGGATGGCCCATATGTAGCAAGTTTTGCTGAAGCGGATATTATCACGTCTGTAGATGAGTATATAACCGATGAAGACAGAGAGGATTTTGTAGATTCAATTATTCAGCAGGGAACTTATAATGGAGAGCTATTTTCTTTAGGTGCCATGGAAGCATCTGTCCCTCTCTATTATAATAAAGATATTTTTGAAGAAGAAGGAATTGCAGCTCCAGCAAGCATTGAAGAAGCCTGGACATGGGATGAGTTTCTGGAAGTTGCCCAGCAGTTAACAACTGAAGATCGCTACGGTCTTAATCTTTTCATGAACTATGGAGTAGGTGAGTGGCTGACCTTTATGGGAGCACCGTTTGTCTGGTCCAATAATGGCGAGTTAATATCTGAAGATGGCACGACAGTAGATGGCTACTTGAACAGTCCTGAAACAGTTGAGTCGTTAGAATTTGTAAAAACATTGTTTGAAGAAGAAGTAGTCAGCCTTACTCCGGGAGAGATGCAGTTTGAAGAAGGAAACGCAGCGATGGCTCTGGGAGGACCGTGGATTGCAGTATCTGCAGAAGATGCCGACTTTGAATGGGGAATGATGCCTTACCCTTATAAAGAAGTTCCTAAATCACCTTCGGGAAGTATGGCATACGGAATTACAACGTTGAGCGAGCATCCGGAAGAGGCATTTGAAGTAATGGCCTGGATGACAAATGAAGAGTCTACAATCGGGCTTTCTGAAGTAACGGGCATGCCTCCTGCAAGACATTCAGCATTTGAAGCAATGGATCACTATGATGAACTTCCCTGGTCTGTAATGAGAGATCAAGTTACTGAAACGGCACACGCAAGACCGCAAACGCCAGCTTATCCTGTATTGACAGATGCCTTTGCCCAGGCATTCCATGCCGCTGCACTAGGGGAAGATGTGGAAGAAATTCTGAATCAGCAGGTTGACCGTGTAGAGCGTGAGCTCAGACGCTTTCAAGATTAATTAGTATTAAAGGGCCTGAAGTGAAAACTTTCAGGCTCCTCTATTTATAAAAACAAAGACCGCTTGGAGTGATCCATTATGGTGACTCGTAAACGATACAGTTTAAAAACAAGGGAAGGGAAAGAAGCTCTCACAGGATATTTCTTTCTGCTTCCTGCACTGCTGCTTTTAGGTGTGTTTTTGCTCTACCCAATGGGAGCTGCATTTTATTACAGTTTCACAGACTTCTATATTTTAAGGCCCGGCGAGAAAAATTTTATTGGACTTGAAAATTTTCAGATGATTATAGGCGACGCTGAATTTCGCCAGGCTTTAAGAAATACATTATATTTTACTTTCCTTGTCGTTCCTATACAAATAGCTGTTGCTTTAGGGCTCGCACTGCTTGTGAATAAAAAACTGAAATTAAAAGTGTTTTTCCGGACAGCCTATTTCTCTCCGGTTGTCATGTCTCTTGTCGTAGTGTCTATCCTGTGGACCTTTATGTATAATCCGAATGAAGGGTTAATTAATGAAATGCTCGGGTTATTAGGGATTCCTCCTCAGCCTTTTTTAACAAGTCCGGACCAGGCAATGAACTCTATCATTGTCATGAGTGTATGGCAGGGAGCAGGTTTTCAAATGATGATCTTCCTTGCTGGGCTGCAGAATATTCCTGACCATTTATATGAAGCTGCAGACATAGATGGGGCAAACACTTTCCATAAATTTTTGCATGTTACTTTGCCTGGTTTGAAGAATATTTCCTTATTTATATTTATAACGATTACGATTGCTGCGTTCAAGCTGCTTGTTCAACCGATGATCATGACCCAGGGCGGGCCTCTAGGCTCTACGAAATCCCTGGTTTACCATATTTATGAAGTTGGATTTAATTACCGCGATGTAGGCTACGCTTCAGCTATGGCAGTTGTCTTCACGGTGATGGTATTAACTATCACTATTATCCAGCGAATATTAGTTAAAGAGGAGAGGGGATGAGGGCTATGAAAAAGCCAGCATTAATGAAAAAAATAATTCTATATGTAACCATGAGCTTTCTGGCTGTCATCTTCCTGTTTCCTCTCGTGTGGATGGTCATGTCCTCTCTTAAAGGAGACGTGCAAATTTTCAGGGACATGACTTCCATTAAAGCTTTCCTGCCTCCGATGCCAAATGAAGTGGACGGTTATTTTCAAAACTACATAATGGCTTTTGAGAGAGTAAATTTATTGCGCTACATTATGAACAGTTTGATTTATACAATTGGTATTATCATCTTCGGCCTTATAGTTAATTCAATGGCAGGTTACGCGCTTGCAAGGTTCCAGTTTCCTCTCAGGAATTTCTGGCTCGCGGTAATTATAGCTACTTTGATTATCCCGCCGGAAAGTATTTTCCTGCCGCTTTACGTCTTAGTTTTTAATCTTGGGTGGGTAAATACGTATACAGGACTTATCGTCCCGTTCATTGCAAATGCTTTTGCTATCTTTCTTTTCCGCCAATTTTTCCTGGACTTCCCAAGAGAGCTGGAAGAAGCGGCTAAAATTGACGGCTGTTCACAAATTGGTATCTTTTTCCGGATTATTGTGCCTTTGTCAAAGCCGGTTTTTGCAACCGTAGCTATAGTCTTATTTATCAATCACTGGAATGATTTTCTCTGGCCGCTTGTTGTTGCTAATGATGACAGTATGAGAACGATTCAAATCGGCCTGCAGTACTTTATGAATCAGCCGCCTATTCAATGGGGGCAGGTAATGGCAGCACTTACAGTGGCGACCGTACCTATGCTGTTAATATTTATTTTCCTGCAGCGCTATTATGTCCAGGGCCTTGCCCACACCGGATCTAAAAATTAAAACTACCGATTTTATTGATCGAAGAAGGAGTGCTTTATATGGAAAAGCAACTTAAACACGAGTCGCCAGCACAATCGTTATATAATGAGCCGTATCGCCCGCACATCCATTTCACCCCTGAAAGCCAGTGGATGAATGACCCGAATGGAATGGTGTATTATGAAGGAGAGTATCACCTGTTTTATCAGTATCACCCTCATGGAAAAACGTGGGGCCCAATGCACTGGGGACATGCTGTAAGTGTTGACATGTATCAGTGGAAACATCTTCCGGTAGCTATGGAGCCTGACAGCCTTGGCATGATCTTTTCAGGAAGTGCCGTTGTTGACTGGCACGATACCACAGGGTTTTTCAATGGGAGTCATGGCCTGGTAGCTTTGTATACAAGTGCAGACGGAGATTTTCAGCAGCAAAGTATCGCATTCAGTAAGGATAAAGGGCGCACATGGCACAAGTATGAAGGAAATCCAGTTATCCCTAACCCGGGGATTAAAGATTTCAGAGATCCTAAAGTATTCTGGCATGAAGCTTCAGAGAAATGGATCATGGTTCTTGCTGCAGGCCAGGAAGTAATGTTCTATAGGTCATCAGACCTTAAAAGGTGGGAATATACGAGCAAATTTGGGGAACATCAAGGTGCTCATGGCGGAGTTTGGGAATGTCCTGATCTGTTTCAGCTCCCGGTAGCCAACTCTGACAAGACGAAATGGGTTCTGGAAATAGATGTTCAGGCGGGTGCTGCTGCAGGAGGATCCGGCGGCCAGTATTTTATCGGCCAGTTCGATGGAAAAGGTTTTGTTAATGAAGCATCCGAGAAAAACGTTTTATGGGTGGATTACGGAAAAGATTTTTACGCTGCTCAGTCGTTTTCTGATATGCCGGACTCCCGAAGGGTATGGTTAGCCTGGATGAGCAATTGGCAGTATGCTAACGAAGTTCCGACTCATCCATGGCGAAGCGCGATGTCTTTGCCAAGAGAGGTATCCTTAACAGAAGGAGAGGACGGCAAAATTAAATTGCTTCAACGGCCGGCCTCTGAAATAAATGGGCTCATCAACAAAGAGTTTATTAACAGTACGGTTCAGCTGTCGCATGAAGAGAAGAGCATATGCCTTCAGCCGGATGCCCCCTTCAGCCTGACATTTAATATGAAAACAGACGATTTATCCCGTGTAGCTTTTTCTTTCTATAACAGTGGTGTAACTAACAGTTGCGATCTCGTTATTGACAAAGAAGCAGGTGAAATTACTTTTAACAGGGAAAAAATGAAAATGAGTCATTTCCATAAAGATTTTCCTGCAAAAACATCAGCACCTTTTGACACAGAAAAAGAGTATTTGAAGATTGAAGCGATCGTTGACAGAGGCTCAGTTGAAGTTTTCATTAATGATGGAGAGCAAACACTAACGAACCTGGTACTCCCTGAAGGGGAATCATTTACAATATCAGGCGCTAGTAATAATGGAGATTTAGAGGTAGACTGTAAAGGACATAGTTTTATTTCGATATGGAAATAAGTAGTCATCATATGATGATTACTTTTTCTTTTAGGAAGGTGAATTTATTGGAAATGTCAGGAACCTCAGGTTTCATTTACCGGATAGCCGATTGGTTGATGAAACTTGCCATAGTTAATTTGCTGTGGATTTTTTTTACAGTAGCCGGACTTTTATTGTTTGGTTTTTATCCGGCTTGGATTGCCGTTTGCAGGCTCATATCTTTATGGAAGGATGGGAAAGAACCCCCCATTGTGAAAACTTTCTGGTCTGTTTACCGGCAGATTTTTATAAAAAGTAACCTCGTTGCTTTTTTAGGTGGTGTTTTTGTAATTATTTTAATAGTAAACCTTAACATTATCAGTTTTTTTGAAGGATTTATTTTTTACTTTTTCAGTACAAGCACGGTAATTGTATTAATAGGGTTTGCAGTGTGGATGATCATTTTTGGGCTGGCAGCGGCTGAGAAGATAAAAGTAAGTTTTACGAAGGAAAGTTTTATTGAGCCGGTTAAACGGATGGTGCTGGCCCCTGGAAAAACACTGTTACTTATTGTGGGTATATTTGCTGTATACTTTTTAAATGGATTGATTCCAGGGCTTCTTCCAGTTTACAGTGTCAGCCTTATAGGGTTTATATGCGTCAGTTTGTTCACTGAAGGTTCTGAACTTCCAGCTTAATACAAGGAAAATGCGCCTATGGGGATCTTCCCTGGGCGCATTTTTTATAATTCATCTAAAAACGCTTGAATGGACTTCCAATAGTCCGGGCTTGATTGAAGGTTATTGTGATTGTAGCCATCCAGCCAAACTTTTTGGCTTTCTCCTTTCCAGGCTGCCAGGGTGGCTGCTGAATGTTCAGGAGGAATGATTTCATCTTCTGATGCGAGTATAGCGAGTAAGGGACTCTCAATCGTTTCAGCTTTATCACTGACCTTGAATGGATGACGAATTAGCCTCTCTACCGGAATAAGAGGTTGCCTGTCTTTCATTACCCGTGTACGTGAATCGTATGGAGAGACGAGCACGGTTCCCGCAACGTTTCTTTCTTTAGACAAATGGGTGGCTGGTGCTGTCCCCATACTTCGGCCCATGACAGCAATATGATCTGAGTCAATCTCTTCCCGTTCAGAAATTAAATCATAGATCGCTTTGGCGTCATGAAAAAGGGCAGCTTCAGATGGGGTCCCCTCGCTTAATCCGTATCCTCTATGATTCACCAGCAGGACAGACCAATCATTCAACTGTTCAAATTCCGGAAGGGTCCGGGAAACCTCTTCGGCATTACCCCCGAAATAGATCAGGAGCGGGGAAGGGGAGTGATCCGAATTATTTAAGAGCCAGCCGTGCAGGCTGATACCACCTTCTGTTTCTATGGAGAGTTCTTCAGCTTTTTTATTTTCAGCCGTGATTTCCTGTGCTTTCTCCCTTGATAGATCCGGTTCCTGGAATAAGTCATTCTCCTGATTAACGTAAAACAAAAAAACATACAACCCGTAGAGTATGAAAATTGTCAAAAACAAATAGATTATGTATTTGAGTAATTGATTAATAGTCATTTATAATCACCTGTATCCTAATTACCCATAAATAATACATTTTAACCCGTGAATATTATTACATAAGGAACTTGCAGGATTCAGCTGCAGATAAAAATCCAGCGAGGCGGGGCTTTGTGCTCTTATCACATGAAATGAGGTGCTCCTGAAATAATTAAAATACAAAAGAAAAAGCCATTCAGTATCTGAACGGCTTAATTCTACATCAGCTCATTTTTTCGGGCAAGCCAATGCTGCCTTTTAAAATGGTAATTACAAAATTTTGCTTAAAAATTCCTGAGTACGGGGATGCTGGGGATTATCGAAAATATTTTCCGGAGGGCCTTCTTCCATAACAACCCCTTCATCCATAAAGAGAACTCTGTCGCCCATTTCACGTGCAAACCCCATCTCATGGGTGACTACCACCATGGTCATTCCTTCTTTTGCCAGATCTTTCATTGCTTCCAGTACGTCCCCGACAAGTTCAGGGTCCAATGCGGAAGTAGGTTCATCGAACAGCATGACCTTAGGGCTCATTGCGAGAGCTCTTGCAATGGCTACCCTCTGTTTTTGCCCGCCGGACAAACTGCCTGGATAAACATGCGCTTTATCAGATAAGCCTACTTTCCCTAATAAATCGAGAGATAATTTCTCTGCTTCCTCGTTTGAAAGATCTTTAACTTTTAAAGGGCCTAAAGTTACATTTTTTAACACGGTCATATGAGGAAATAAATTAAAATGCTGAAACACCATTCCTACTTGTGAGCGGAGTTTATTTATATCGATTTTCGGGTCTGTTAAACTTTCTCCGTCTATAACAATATCTCCGGCAGTAATTTCTTCAAGTAAATTTATACAGCGTAAAAAGGTACTCTTGCCTGAGCCAGAGGGGCCGATCACACAGACCACCTCTTTTTCCTTAATTTCCGCGTCAATTCCCTTAAGGACTTCCACCTTCCCAAAGGACTTATGCAAATCAGTAACTTTAATCATTAAACATCCAACCTCCGTTCAATACGGCGTAAAATAATCATTGCGGGTACAGTAATAATAAGATAAGCAAAACACAGCATAATATAAGGGATAAAAGGGTCTCCGGAAGTACTTACATACTGTCTCATTAAATAAGTGACTTCACCTAAGGATATTACAGCAAATATTGACGTGTCTTTTAAACTGATAATGAACTGGTTCCCAAGAGGAGGAATCATTCGTTTAAACGCCTGCGGCCATATGATATACCTCATCGTCTGGGTGGAACTTAATCCAATAGAGCGCCCGGCTTCCATTTGCCCTTTATCTATAGATTCCACACCTCCGCGAACGATTTCAGCAATATAAGCTCCGGCATTTATGGCGATAGCAATAATACCTGCCGTTAAAGCGTCAAAGTTAATTCCAAAAAAATCAGATACAGCAAAATATAAAAATAATGCCTGGACAAGAATAGGGGTACCGCGGACTAATTCAATATAAACAGTTGCAATTCCATAAATTATTTTACTCTTAGATAAACGGGCAAGTCCAAAAATACTGCCTAAAATAAACCCGAAGAATACTCCTGTAAACGTGACGATCAATGTTAACTGGAGTCCCCGGACGATGAAGGGGAGCGTATTGCGGTAATGAGGACTCGTAAATATCTCCGTCAGGTTTTCAATCATTGGATGTGCTGCCTCCTTCTTTAGTATGTAGAATAGAAAGCGCCACGAAAACCACATTCGCGGCGCTTTAACGGTTAAATTAATTTAGTCTTCGTCAGGTCTTTCTCCAAACCACTCTTCATAAATGTCGGCGTAAGTCCCATCCTCTTTCATTTCTGCAAGAGCTTCATTAACTTGTTCAGTAAGTTCAGATCCTTCAGGGAAAGCAATTCCATATTGTTCACCCGTTAACCGTTCTCCAACAGTTTTCATTTCACCAACTGCTTCTGTATCCATATAATATAGAACGTTTGGAATATCGTAGATTACCGCATCCACACGCCCTGCTGTTAAATCTTGATAAGCATTGACAATATCTGGGAAAGTCCGTACTTCGGCATCGGTATTTTCCACTAAATATGTTTCACTCGTTGTAGCAGCACGCGTTGCTACCGGCCTGCCGTCCACATCATCGATAGACTGTATTTCTTCTTCATCCGCCCGCACCGCTAAAATTAAACCGGCATCGTAATATGGATCAGAGAAATCAAAGTTTTCTGCACGCTCTTCAGTAATGGTCATACCTGCTATTCCAATATCATAACGGCCTGTTCCCATCCCGGAAACAATACCATCAAATTCGACCACTTCGAGATCAATAGTAAAACCTACACGGTCGGCAATTTCATTAATTAAATCAATATCAAATCCTTCCATCTCTCCAGTGTCCGTATTTAAATATTCAAACGGAACATAATTGGAGTCTGTTGCTACCGTGTATTCCGGCATATCTCCATCTGCAGCAGAATCACCGCAGGCTGCCGCAAAAGCAGCAAGTGCCACTAACATAAAAATAACTCCAAGTTTCTTCACATTTTTTCCCCCTTAGATTTTTAAATAGTGTTATTTAAATAGTACTAATATTAGCACTATTTAAAACAAAAAAATTAGCAAAATAGTATTCTGTAACAATTTGTATGTTAAAAATGATTTTAGCATAGTTATTCATAGTGTGCTAGTTTTTTTAATTTTCTAAATTAAATTTCGTAGAAGAACAATCCTGATATTAAAGCATTTATACAGTATCATTAAATGATTTAGAAAAATTCAGATTTGTTATTAATTTATAATTAGTGCATTAAATGGACTGTTGGGTCATCTTCAGACAGCCGGACAATTAAGAGTGATGGCCTTTTTCATGTTGAAAAGCATTGGAGTAATCTTTCAAGTAAGGGATTTTTGTTCTGGCGTGCTTTAATGTTTCGCGGGTTATCTCCCCGTAAATAATCTTTTCCTTGTCTGCAGAAGCTTCTGACATGACAGTGCCTTCAGGCGATACTAGTTTACTTTTCCCGCAAGCGCCATTACCTGCAGCGTTAACCCCAAATATATAAACCGTGTTATCCAGAGCTCTGCAAGGAAGCTGGATATCCCATCTGTTTTCGGCTTCGAGGCTCCATACTGATGGGGCAAAAATAATATCAGCCCCTTTCAGAGCTAATTCTCTTGCCGGTTCGGGAAATTCTATATCATAACAAATCAGCACCCCAACCGTTCCAGCGGCTGTCTTAAATACAGGATATGATTTTTCCCCTGGAGTAAATGTCTTTTCTTCCTGTCCCCATAATAACGACTTCCGGTATATGCCCAGGAGCTTGCCGTCATTGTCGATGATGGCAGAGGATATAAAATAATTACTTCCGTATCCAGCTGGAGTATTGCTTATTTCAAGGAAAGGAACAATAAGGACCGTTTTTATTTCCTGAGCCAGCCGTTGGAATGAACTAATCATTCTGCTTTCTGCTGTATCGGCCAGAAGCCGGATATCTTCCCGGTTAAAATGGTATCCTGACAGCCATAATTCAGGTAAACAAATAATATCAGCTCCCTGTGAAGCCGCTTCTTGAACAAGTTTTACAGCTTTTGAATAGTTTTCACTTTTCCCTGAAGGCTTAGACACCATTTGAATGCCCGCTACTTTTGCCATATTTAATCCCCCGTTAGTTTTTTATAAGAAAGACAGTAAATGAACAAATCTAAGTTGTCAAAAAGGATGCTGGATAAGCTCAGTTAATTAAACAACAAAAGCAGCCCTATATGCATGCCAAGTGACAGTAAGAGCTGCAGACTCAATATAGAGTATACTATGATGTTTTTCTTTTTATTATATTGCTTATTCCTGCCGGAAGAAGAAGCATGAGCGGAATAAAACCATACGTGTCTATTAAAACTGGCAGGGCGAGTCCGGACAAGAGCATGATCCATCCGCCTGCTTTAGCATTATTTCTGGCTAATGAAGCCCCTACAATAGCAGCAGTACTGATCAGGATCGCACCTAACGTTTCCCCGGCTAAAAACGATTCGCCGTAAACTGCTTCATCTGTTGTACCGTAATAGAGCGCATACAAGGTAAAAATAATACCTAATGAGCCGCCTGTAATACCTAAATAAAGAGTAGTGGTTCTAGTCATTTATAAAAGCTCCTTTACATCTTTACCTGTATTTTTGACACAAATATAAAGGAGTATTCTAAAATGTCCGTGTGGTAATTGAACAACTGGCTATTTGGGAGTAAAGTTTGCAAGAAAAGCCGTTTTTGAAAAGGAATAAATTAATAGTCCGAGCCATATAAATGAAAAAGAGACCGCATGAACTGCTGTAAAAGACTCTCCATATAATATCACTCCCAGTACCAGCATGATAGTAGGCGCTATATACTGAAGAAATCCAATAAACGAAAGAGGAATTTTAAGTGCACCTATACCGAACAAAAGTAAAGGGACAGCAGTTACTGCGCCTGTTCCGGCAAGCAGAAGAGCAGTGCTAGGTTCTTCAATGTAAAAGGCCGAAAACGGGCTGCCGTGGATCCAAATAATATAACCTAACGCCGCAGGCATTAATAGTAATGTTTCTATCGTAAGTCCTGTCATCGCCCCAATTTTAGTCTGTTTTTTTACTAATCCGTACATTCCAAAGCTAAATGCAAGCACAAGTGCGATATAAGGTACCTCTCCAAATGAAAATGTCATAATACTGACTCCTGTGAGCGCTGAAAATACTGATATTTTCTGCCAGAAAGTCAATTTTTCTTTGAAAAACAGTACGCCAAGCAAAACATTCAGCAGAGGATTAATATAATATCCAAGACTTACCTGCACGATGTGTTCATTTGCAACTGCCCAGATAAAAAGAACCCAGTTAACGCTGATAAAGAAAGCTGACAAGGCGATTCCTGCAATAATTTTAGGGTGGGTCATTAAATAGCGGATATCGTAAATGAGCTGGCTCATTTTTCTTATGGTAAAGAACATTAAAATCATAAATAAAAGTGACCAGACTATTCGATGGGCGAGCACCTCAAAAGATGGAATGTGTTCTGTCTGTTTCCAGTATATAGGGAGAAAACCCCAGATAAGATAAGCAGAAATTCCAGCTGCCACGCCCTTAGTTACTTCACTTTGTTCGTGGTTCATTAATTTTCCTCATTTCCTGTCTTCGTTAACAAAAATAAGTGTACTCTTTATTCGAGCCTGATGTAAACGATAAACGTTTTTCTTGTCAGGCCCACTGGCTGGGACTATGCTACTCTATTTAGGTTTATTTAAGTAGTGGCAATGATAAATGTTTTATCATTTAACATTTTTTTGATATATTAGTCTTAGATAAAAAGTTACTTATAGTGGTTTTTAAATATATAACGGGAGGATAAAGGCCTATGCACAAGGTTAATCCGAATTTAAAAAGTCTGATGAATTTACCTGAGCAAACGACAGAAGAACTGAAGAGCCGTTTCAAAAAACTGTCAAAAGAATTGGATTTCGCCAGAAGTGCCTTTGAATTTGAAAACACTTCAGATATAAAAATGCAAATGGTCTATATTATTGAAGAATTAAAGGGGAGAAGAGATGAAACAGAGGATTAGATTGCAATAGTCTGTTTTCTTCTCAGGTTTTTTTAAGCACACTTTGTGAGTCTATAGTATCAGCCAGCGCCATTTTCCTTTATTATTTCACGATTTCAGTTTAAACTGTAATTTGAACTGGAAAAATGATAAAGAAAAAAGGAGGTAGAAACTATGTTCTATACGACTCACTCCCATATTTTTACTTGGGTAGTAGCCATCGTATTATTTATTGCAGCTGTGTCGTTATTTAAAAAAGGAATGGCAAAACAGGTTAAAATCTTACATATGGCATTAAGGCTGTTTTATATCCTGATAATTATAACCGGGGGAATTTTATTCTTTCAGTTTGCAGGGATCAATCATATGCTGTACGGCCTGAAATTTGTGTCCGGACTGGCTGTGATAAGCTTTTCAGAAATGTATATGATTCGGATGAAAAAAGGCAAACCGCTGAATGGTATGCTTATCGGGCTGGTTGTTTCACTGCTGGTAACGCTGTATTTAGGGTTTGGGCTGCCTATAGGGTTTAATTTCTTGCCATTATAAAAAGGTGGTCTATATGAAAATTATAGTCGTCTCAGATACCCATATGCCTAAAAAAGGAAAAACACTTCCCGGCAGGCTAACAGAGGAATTAGCCACCGCTGACCGTATCATACATGCAGGCGACTGGCAGACTCCGGAAGTGTATGACCGGTTTAAAAAATATGGACAGATAGATGGGGTCTGTGGAAATACAGATGATGATCAGATGAGAAGACTAGTACCTGATAAAAAAGCTTTAACAATTGAGGGATTTAAAATCGGCATTGTCCATGGTCATGGAACCGGTAAAACGACCGAAAAGAGGGCTGCAGAGTCTTTTTCTGAAAAAATGGACTGTATTATTTTCGGACATTCTCATATACCATATTTACGTTATGTAAACAAGACTCTGATGTTTAATCCAGGGTCTGTCATGGATAAAAGAAAAATGCCTTACTTTTCATTTGGGATTTTGACTTTGTCAGATCATATTCACGCTGAATTTGTTTTCTTTTCATAAAGAGGCTGAGCCAAAAGAATAGTAACCTGAAAGACATCCGAAACAATATTTTAAATGTTGTTCGGATGTTTTTTTAATAGAAGCAGGGATTTAAATTTACCACAGGGTTGTTTAATGTAAAAAATAGAATTTTTTCTATCTAAATCAGAGTCAATTAATCTGCCGGTTCACTATCGGCGAAGGCTTACCCGAGGGCTTGTCTTCAACTAACTTCCCCGAAGGGCACCTTCAGGAAAGTGGATTTTCAGACTGCGCTTATCCTCCGGGTGTCCTTGCCTTCGTTCAACGGCAGGTTAATTATTATTAGAGTGTCGTGTATGCATATAGCAAAGGCTTTCATCTGATTAATTTTTAGCTAAAGCTTTATTTAATCTGCCGGTTCACTGTCGGCGAAGGCTTACCCGAGGGCTTCCGCGACTTCCTGTAGGAGGACGCTCTTTTTATAGTCCCTTTTCTTCCTAACAAACACTTTTTGATGAATGGTGCATAAATTATATAGACGATTGACCATTAAGGGGAGATTATTATGCAGGGAAAAATGCGTCATTACTTTTGGGGAGTTCATACTGCCAGAGGATTCTTTTCTTTATATGAATCAAATTTACAGGATGTAGATGAAGTGGTGGTTATTAAAGGGTCGTTAAGGGTTATTAAGTCCAAAATACTGGAAACAATCGCCAAAGAATATGCGGCTAAAGGGCATGAAGTTGAGTGTATTCATTGCGCGTCTGACAATAACGCCCTTGATGGTGTAATTATACCCGCTCTTAAAACAGCTTTTACAGTTAACGACCTGGATCATACAGGGCGCACTAAAGTGATTAATTCAGATCCCATTCTTAACTTATCCCGGCTTATTGAGAAGGACATCAGACGGATGTATGTGCAAAATATCAACAGGATTATTCAAAAAGCACACCGGTCTTTTAAAAGAGGTTTGGAAATCCACGATGGTTTGGAAGAAATATATATAAACAGCATGGATTTTCATAGAGCCGACAAATTGACTGGTAATTTAGTTCAGGAGATAATTGGAAGGAAACGAAACCCTGGAAAAAAAGGCCGTACAAAACACCGTTTTTTCGGTGCGTCAACTCCTCGTGGTGTGGTTGACTATATTCCTGATTTAACAGAAGATGTGAAAAAGCGATACTTAATTAAAGGGCGGGCAGGGACTGGGAAATCGACCTTGCTTAAAAAAGTAGCGCATTTCAGCGAAGAGGCAGGGTTTGACGTCGAGATGTACCATTGCGGTTTTGATCCTCACAGTATTGATATGGTAATTATAAGAGAGCTCGGTATCTGCTTATTTGACAGTACCGATCCCCATGAATATTTCCCTGAACAAGAAGAGGATCAGATTATTGACCTTTATACCGAAACAGTAATGCCTGAAACCGATGAGAAATATGCAGTGGCTATTAACGAATTAACAAAATTGTATAAATCATATATGAAACAGGGAATCACTTATCTGAAAGAGGCCAAAACGGTTAATGACCAGTTTGAGAGAAGTATTTTAAATGAAGCTGAGAATTTAAATGTAAAAGATATTTATGATATTTGCAGAGAAGTGTTAGAAAAGCAAGGTGAAAGTTAAGAAACGGACAGATAATGTGAGGAGTTGGTGTAAGAGTTCAGTAGTGTTTAGAAAGGGCAGGGACAAAAGAATAGTAATCATATAGAAAAGCCGAACAAAAATTTGAAAATTTTGTTCGGCTTTCTTTATGAGAAAAGAAGTGCTTTCAGTCCCCCTGGCGGACGCTTCCCCAGGGGCTTGTCCTGTTAATCTGCCAAATCACTCTCGACGAAGACTTCGCTCATCCTCTGGGTGTCCTCGCCTTCGTTCATCGGAATAATAATGTATTTAACGGGTGCGTTTCTTCTTCAGGATTGGTTGAAATTCAACGCAGCATGGAGCTTCGTTGAATTGGATCTTCAGCCTTAACCTGTCGAGTCACCGCCTTCTGTCCTTCAATCAAAAAAGCTCAGGCTATTGAATAGCTGGAAAAACTAAAAGGCCACGCCTTTCTGATAAAAATTATTGTTCGTCTTTTACAAACTTGTCTTTAGTTTTGTCCAGCCTCTTTATTTATTTAATCGTTTTATTACATTTTCAAGTGTGTCAGGCTGAAGGAATTCAACCGGAGAAGCATCTTTATCAAATGAAAATGATTCTCCTTCGATTAGTACAATGTATCTTCCGTTTTGTTTAGCGATATGTATGCTGTCACTGAAATCAGAAAGGAGGCCTTTAATATCAATATGGTCCAGTTTCAGTTTTAATGGCATTTCAGGCTGATTTTCAACAAGGGGGGAAGACGCTTCAATCACCTGATCTTCCGTCCATTTTTCCTGCATTTGTCTCTCTGCAGTATTTGACCAGGCTTCAATATATTCTTCTTCCTCAATTCTCTCTTCACTGTCTTCTTCATATGTTTCAGAAATGTACTGTTGATGAGATTCTATGACACGGTCTTTGACCATGTCCGTAATCGTCTGGGTGTATTCAACATATTTAAGAAATTCTTCAAAATATCTGGAATGGGAGGACTGATGAATCTTAAGTTCCCACTCTTCTGCCATTCCTTCCTCAGGCATATGAGGGTATTGAATGGATTTCATATTTTTAGTTGTGATAGCCATTTCAACTTTTTTAATAAGCGATTGCTCATCCGTAACAGAAGCGACTTTCTGTTCGAAGTCGCATTTTAAAACAAATATATAAGGCTCATCTGAAAACTTAGTAAGTTTAGCTCGGATAACAATAAGAGCCCCGCCCCGAATCGAACTAGTGTTCAAATAGCCTCTGACTATTTTTTCGCTTTGTTCTTTGAAAGTATCTAATGAGTCTGCCACCCTGAGTCTCTGAAAGAGATTATAATTTGGGTTTGAATCAAGCTCGTAACCGGGTTCAACTGTAAAATAACCTATTTTAGTAGGTACTTGATCGCTCTTTGGATGACGCTCTACTTTCCGTTTAGCTATTTTCCCTAATTCTCCGTCTAAAAAATCTTTTAATGGGCTGGATAAGTAAGTCTCCTCATCCAGTGTCTGATAGTGGTTAAATACTTTATCTGCTTCCTCTCCGCCTCCTGTTACTTTAATTACAAAGAAAGATAAATACTCTATAGTAAAATCCATTGTGAAACCTCCGGCTTATTTTTCATATAACATCCGTATTATAACATAGGCAAATAACTGCTAACGAAAAAGGTCTAATAGTTTTTTACAATAATTTCCCTTTAATGTAATTTAAATCTTGTTTACTATATTTTATGATTATACTTTTAAACTTTTTTGAATTTTTCAATAAAATAGTTGATTATTGCTAAAAAATCTGACATGCAGGCGTTTTTAAAAATAAACAAATTGTTTAATAAATACGAAAAAATATAATTTTCAAAAAATATTCTTTACATTCTTTTTAGAATATAGTAATTTAGGTAATAGATTTGTAATATTTTTATTTTTTATCAACTTTGAGTTTCTTACTATTTAAAGGGGGATTATGACATGTTAAGAAGTAAAAGCTTAAAAGCCGGGATGTTTTCACTCGCGGCAGCTGTGGCTCTGGCTGGTTGTGCCAGTGAACCGGATGAAGGCGGGGAAAACACAGGTGCAGAAACACCGGAAAATAATGAAAACGAACAGAATGATGGGGATGAAGCAGCAGGCGGAGAAGGCGGGGACTTGGTTGTTGCCGTATTATCAGATGCAAGCTCTTTGGATCCTCATACTTCAAGTGATGTACCGTCCGGTAACATTCAAACCAATCTATATGAAACGCTTGTCAAATATGATGATAATATGGAATTGGAGCCGGGACTTGCCGAAGAGTGGGAAGCTGTAGAAGAGGATGTTTGGCATTTCCAATTGGTTGAAGGAGCAGAATTCCATGACGGGACGCCATTTAACGCAGAAGCAGTCAAGGTAAATATTGAGCGGATTCTGGATGATGAAATTGCTTCTCCGCGTAAAATTCTTTTTGAAATTGTAGAAGAAGTGAACGTGGTGGATGATTATACAGTTGAATTTGTAACTGAAGATCCTTTTGCACCGCTTCCTGCTCATATGGCACACTATGCCGCCAGTATTTTGAGCCCGGAAGTGATCGAAGAGGATTATGCGAATATGGAAGACGGGGCGCAGCCTGGCGACTATGTTAACGAGCATCCTTACGGTACAGGCTATTTCAAATTTGAAAGCTGGGACACAGGTGATGAAATCGTATTAACTAAAAATGAAGATTATTGGGGAGAAAATGCGAAAGTAGATACTGTTACTTTCAGTGTGGTCCCTGAAGATTTAACGCGTATTGGAGAACTGGAAACGGGGGCTGCTCATATTATTGACCCGGTTACCCCAAGTGATATGGGGCGTGTTGAAAATACGGATGGAATTAACGTATATCAAAGAAATGCCGCAAGTATTACTTATTTAGGTTTTAACGTGGAAAAAGAACCGTTTGATGATGAACGAGTCCGTCAGGCGATCTCTTTGGCACTTAATAAGGAAAATATGCTGGACGGGGTTCTTGAAGGTACGGGGGATGCAGCTCTCGGCCCTGTGAATAATACTAACTTCGGCTACAGTGAAAATGTTGACCAGCTGGAGTACGACCCTGAAAGAGCGCAGGAATTGCTTGCTGAAGCAGGCTATGAAGATGGGTTCGAAACAACCATCTGGACAAATGACAGCCGGGAAAGAATGGATGTCGCCGAATTGGCGCAAGCTGACTTAGCCGCGATCGGTGTAGACATTGAAATTGAAGTTGTTGAATGGGGAGCGTACCTTGATCAGACTGGGGCAGGCGAGCATGATATGTTTATTCTCGGTCTGTCTCTTGGGACAGGTGATGCGGATTACCCAATGCACATGCTTTTCCACTCTGAGAACGTTGGTGCAGGCGGAAACAGATCGTTCTTTGCAGATGAAGAGTTTGATGCGATGCTTCACGAAGCCCGTGTTGAACAGGATGAGGATACCCGTTTAGAAATGTATGAAGAAGCAACGAACTATCTTCTTGATAAATCGCCAATGGCGTTCTTGTATCACCCAGACCATATTATGGGATATGCAGACAGTGTTGACGGTTTCTGGGCAGATCCATCCGGGTTGTACCAACTAAAAGATGTCACTATTCAATAGTAACTAAAAAGAGCCTGGCCTTAGCCAGGCTCTTTTTAGTCTTTACAGAAGATTAATCAAGTAATGTCTGGACCGTTACAAAGGTATAACCTTGCCCCTGCAGCTCATCGATAATCCTTGGAAGGGCTTCTACCGTTCCATCAAGCATCCCGGGGTTCACATCAATGTTATGCTGAAGAATAATTCCGCCCGGTTTTATATTATTTTGGACCCTGTTGAAAATTTCATCGCCTGAAAGGCCGGTCCAGTCCAACGTATCAACAGACCACATAACAATCCGGAATCCTTTTTCATGAAGAAAATCTTCATCAGCTCTGGTTAGGTTTCCGTATGGAGGTCTGAATAAATCAGGCAATCTGTTAACAGCTCTGCTCATACTCTGCTGGGTTTTGAAAAGTTCTTCCCTTACCTCACTGGACTGAATGCCAGTAAAATCAGGATGAGTGAAAGAATGGTTGCCCAATCCATGTCCTTCTTTTACAATTCGCTGCATAAGTTCAGGAAACTGATCTACCTGCCTTCCAACAACAAAGAATGTGGCAGGAACTCCTTTATCCTTTAAAATATCGAGTATTTGCGGAGTATAAGTGGCATCCGGGCCGTCATCAAATGTAAGGGCAATTTGCCTTCCTGATGGATCTCCTGAACCGATTCTTCTGGCAGTTCTTTCGTTTGGGTTTTGAATAGTTGTTCTTTTCGCAACCCTATCATAATCAACTCTTAATCCCAGTCTTCTTGCTACATCCACTAAAGGGACGAATGTCTGGCCGTCTACGTGAATAGAAGCTGTTGCCCACGTATCTCTTTCCCATTGGTCAGTTCCTGCTTTCTGATAATCGATGTATTTCGTTCCTGTCGGGTTGGCAAAACGAGTGCCGCCTAATCGGAACACAATTGAATCATATTTTTCATTCCAGTTAACTTCTGTCCCTGTATGCTTAAAAAACATAGCAGGCACCATCATATGCCCGTCTCTCATCACATACTTCGTCTGGACAGGCTGGTTATCCACATATACTGGCGCTTCAAGTAACTCAGACTCTTTCGCTGATACTGAAGGGGAGAGAACAGCCAGCATTGTCAGAAATGTCAATAAAAAGACGACAGCTTTCCTTATTCTTGGCTGGCACAAACGTTTCATTGATGGTGTTTTTTTCAGCTTCATAATATACTCCTTTTATCCTCAGTTTTTTGTAAAGTTAATTTGCCCACTTATAGGAGTTTTTAATATAAAAAAGTTTGTTTGATTAAATCTGCTGGAGGTAATAAAAATGAACAAGTGAGGGAATAATTGTGCTGGCCTTATTATTAAATACAGAAAGAGGTGGATTAAAATTATGGCAGACATAATAAATGCAGGAGAAACAGGCCTCAAAAAAGCTATTTTTGGGATGGGCTGATTTTGGGGGCCTGATGCCCAGTTTGGGCGTTATAAAGGTGTCATAAAAACTGAAGCAGGTTATACAGGCGGGACGACAGATCACCCTGTATACAGGCGAATGGGAGATCATACGGAAGCTGTTCAAGTGGTTTACGATCCAGCAAAAATAACTTACGAAGACCTTCTTAATGAATTCTGGAAAAGCCACAGCGGTAAAAAACACGGCTACAGGGGAAGGCAGTACATGTCTCTTCTCGTCTGTTTTGATAACTCGCAGAAAGAAAAGGCTTTAAGCGTGAAACAGAAGTGGGAGGAGATAAAAGGGCATAAGATTGAAACAGAAATTAATACAGAAAAACCTTTTTTTCCAGCGGAAGACTATCATCAGAAATATTATTTAAAACAGTATAAGTCAGCATTGGAGAAACTGTCTGAATTATACCCATCCCATAAAGACCTGGTTCATTCAACCTTGGCTGCGCGTTTAAATGGATTTGTGAAAGGGTTTGGTTCGATTTCAGGGATAAAAAAAGAAATCAGTCAATCGGACGGGTCAGACTCTGAAAAAGAACGCTTGAAAGAAGCCGTCTCTTCAATTAAATGGTGAATGAGGCTGCCTTTGCTTTCTCTTGAACATATTCTCCTTAAGAAAGGAATAGAGTTAAAAGAAGGCTTAAAAGACAGCAGGGAGGGCGATCAGTTGATCATTCATGTGGTGTCGACTGGAGAATCTTTATTTAGTATAGCCCGGGATTATGGGGTGACAGTTCAGGAAATTACAAGTGCTAACAGGCTGGACGATATGACCCCGCTTGTCATCGGTCAGGCACTTGTTATTCCAACTGGAGGCAGATTTCATTTACTTGAGCGCGGAGAAAGCTTACAGATGATCAGTCAGAAATACGGTATACCGGTCAATCAGTTAGCGGCAGTAAACCAGGTTATTCGGCCGGAATTTATTCAGCCAGGCCATTCACTGTATATTCCCAATTATATGCGCCAGAAACCAGCAATAGATGTAGGAGCCTATGTAGACCTTCAAATAACCGGTGAGGAGTCAGCACAGGCGGTGGATGAAGTTGGCCGGTATTTAACTTTTTTGCAAATTTTCAGTTATGAACTGAATGAAGATGGATCGCTGACCCCCTTAAATGACCTGGAGATTATTAACACAGCTTATCAAAATAATATTGTTCCATTAATGGTTATTACTAATATTGATGAGGGAGCTTTCAGCACAGAGCTTGCTTCAACAGTGCTTCAGGATGATGCCTTACAAAACAGAATGCTTGATGAGGCGCTCGCCATAATGGATGAAAAAGGTTATTTAGGCCTTGATTTTGATCTGGAATACCTGGGACTCGAAAATCGGGAAGCATATAATCAGCTGATGGAACGGGCTAAGACCCGTCTTGACGAGAAAGGCTATTTTCTTTCAAGTGCTTTGGCACCTATAGTAGAACCGGGTATGACTGGCGTTCTTTATGAAGGGCACGATTACGCTTTTCACGGGGAAACGGCTGATTTCGTCTTTCTTATGACTTATGAATGGGGATGGACAGGGGGACCTCCAAGAGCAGTGGCTCCTCTTAATGAAGTAAGACGTGTGATAGAATATGCTGGTTCGCTTATGCCTTACGATAAAGTGATGATGGGCATTCCGCTTTATGGATATGACTGGACCCTGCCGTTTATAGAAGGAGTGTCAAGAGCAAGGGCAATAGATCATCAGGAGGCGATTCGGCTCGCCGGTGCTTATAATGCAGCAATAGAATATGATGAAACAGCTCAGTCTCCATTTTTCCGGTATATTGATGAGGAAGGGGCAGAGCATGAAGTGTGGTTTGAGGATGCGAGAAGCATACAGGCGAAATTTAATCTCGTGAAGGAGTTAGGCTTACGGGGCGTGTATTACTGGGTGCTGGGTTGGGACTTTCCGCAAAACTGGCTCCTTCTTGAAGATAATTTTCAAATAAATAAACGGGTTTAACCCTTCTGCTCAAGGGTAATTTAATTACTTTATGAGCAGTTTTTTTATTTTAAAAAGCATGAAGAAGTGTCACAAGACTTGGAAAAGGTCTGATATAATAGAAAATTGAGATTAATTTACAAGTGCTTAATAAGGGGATAAATGGAATGGACAGTGAGACGAAAGAACCGAATAAATTATATAAACTTATAAGTTGGCTTAGAAGAAGAGCAGTGACAATACATGCGTTCGACAGCAAGTTTACTTACATCATTATTTCTCTTTGGCTTATTACTGCCATTGGTATTATGACGGGTGTGGCGGGGACGCCGACCGGGTTAGGCAGGCATATTGATCTTGCCATCGCTTTAACTGCCCATACGATAATATTTATACTGGCTGCAGTTATTATCGGTTTTTTGTTCTCGGTACTATATTTGCCTATTCCAAGGTTATTTACAGGATGCTTTCTGTACAGCAGTTATATAACTTATTTTATATTAACAGAGGCCAACCTTGGTCCATTATTCTCAGGAATTATTACAGGTTTGTGGATGGGAATCGGATTATGTGCAGGGTTAATTGTTACTCTTCTGAAAAGTAATTTAACACCGGGGAAAAAAGCTGGTTTGTCAGTGCTTCCGGCAGCTATAATCTTATTCCTGTTTTTATGGAGGCCGGAGATTGAGCATGCTGACGTAGCTGAGTCATTCAGAGATAATGGCTATATTACCCCACTGTCAGTTGAAAACCCTTCTGACCCGGGTTCACATCCTGTTAAAACATTTACATATGGAAACGGAGAGGACAATCACCGGGATGAATTTAGACATGGTGTGGAGTTAATTTCTGATTCGGTGGATGCCTCGGCCTATATTAATGAATGGAAAAGATACCGGACATTCTTCTGGGGATTTGATGAATCTTCCCTCCCCTTAAATGGAAGAGTTTGGATGCCTGAGGGGGAGGGAACGTTTCCGCTTGTACTCATGGTGCATGGAAATCATACAATGGAGAATTTTTCAGACGGGGGATATGGGTATCTAGGCGAACTGCTTGCAAGCAGAGGATATATTGCTGTCTCAGTAGATCAGAACTTTCTTAATTATTCTAATTGGACAGGGATTCCTTCAAATGATATGAAGTTAAGAGCCTGGTTGTTGATGCATCATTTATTGCAGGTTGAGGCCTTCCATGAAACTCAAGACACTCCGTTTTATGGAAAGGTTGACCTCCAGCGGGTTTCTTTAATCGGTCATTCTCGTGGAGGACAGGCTGTGGCGATGGTAGCTGATTATGAAAGATGGTTCTCGGAAGAAGAGTCCTTAAATGGTATTGAAGATATCGGGATAGAAGGAGTTGTAGCGATAGCACCGACTGACCGGCAAGTAGATGATACGAGAGCGGAACTTGATGATGTGTCTTATTTGACCCTGCATGGGGCAAGAGACGGGGATGTACACAATTACCATGGTGACAGGCAATATGGACGTGTCTCGATCCCTGGGGATAACGGGCACTTTAAAGCAGGTGTCTACATCGCTGAAGCCAATCACAGCCAGTTTAATACTGATTGGGGACGGATGGATATGAGGCTTCCCGGCGGAGTTTTTCTTAACAGAGCGCAAATGATGAGTGAAGAGGAGCAACGGCAGGTGGCTGAAGTATATATATCCGCTTTTCTTGAAAGTGCTGTGAAGGAGAATGACCAATATCTACCGCTGTTCAGGGATGTAAGGTATGGAAAAGAATGGCTGCCGAACACGCAATATATTACGAGGTTTGAAAACAGTGAGTTTATGCCTTTTGTTAACTATAACAGAGCGGAAAGTAAGACAAATCTTTCCAGGGGATTAACTGCTGAAGGAGTCGGCTTTGATAAATGGGAGATACAAGCAGCTGAAAACCGTTCCGGGAATACGAAACGCAGCCGGGGAATGGTGTTCAAGTGGGAGGATACAGCCAGATATCATTTATACTTTAATGAAGATTTCCGCGCGGACAACTTTAATAAAAGCTTTGAAAGTATACGGCTGTCTATTGCAAACAAGGAACGTGACATGGAAAAAGATGGAGGGGAAGGCTATCATGTGCCGCAAATAGATGTGGAGATGGAAACTGTCTCCGGAGAAACGGCAAGGGTATCGCTGGAGGCGGTTAAAACGATTGAACCGCCTATTGCCACTCAATATACAATTAACCCATGGTTTGAAGACATCATGCGTGAAGGAAAATATGAGGAAGCAATCGAGCCGGTTTTCCAAAACTATGAACTGCCTGTTGATCTTTTTATGGAAGCAGTTCCTGATTTTCAAATCGAAGAAGTAGAAAGGATTTCTTTATATTTTGCTGACGGGCCTGGTGAGCTGATGATGGATGAAATTGGCTTTTTTGTCCAGCCTGACTGAATATTATTGGAGGGGATGTCCCAAAAGTCTGACTTTTGCGGGCACCCCCTCTTTTTCATTCAGATAAAACTTATACTATGCTGCGGCACAACATCTCTCAATTAATAGAAGTCTTCAGGGGCAAAAAGGCGCGGTTATAACTCTGTCAGCAGAGTAGTAATTCCTGTGTCAATCTCGTGTTGAAGTGTTTAAAACTTAAATGGAAAACTGGAGCAGTTTTAATTTTTAGAATATAAGGAAAGGGAATATATAGTTTATTAGTATGATTTAGGAGGTTTTGCAATGGGGTTAAATGTCACTCAAAAGTTAATTAAGGGGCATCTCATATCAGGTGAAATGTCCCCGGGTGAAGAAATCGGCCTTAAAATTGATCAGACACTGACACAGGACGCCACGGGAACATTAGTAATGCTGGAATTAGAAGCGATGGAACTTGAGAGAGCCCAAACAGAAGTGTCTGCCCAGTACGTGGATCATAATATTATTCAAGTCGACAGCAAAAACCCTGATGATCACCTGTTTTTGCGGAGCGCCACAAAGAAATTCGGCATGTTTTACAGCCAGCCGGGGAATGGAGTGAGCCATCCTGTTCACATGCAGAGGCTGGCAAAGCCGGGCGCTACTTTGCTCGGTTCCGACAGCCATACGTGTGCCAACGGCAGTATGGGTATGCTGGCAATGGGAGCAGGAGGCATTGATGTGGCTATGGCAGTTGCCGGTGAACCTATTTATATTAAGATGCCTGAAGTATGGGGGGTTAGACTAACCGGAGAACTGCCGGACTGGGTGAGTGCAAAAGATGTGATCCTCGAGCTTCTCAGACGGCACAATGTTAAAGGAGGCGCAGGCACTATAATTGAATATTACGGACCAGGGGTGGCTTCTTTAAGTGCCATGGACCGCCATGTCATTGCCAACATGGGGGCCGAGCTTGGAGCGACCACCTCTGTTTTTCCATCCGATGAGGAAATAAAACGCTATATGGCGTCGCAGAAGCGGGAAGAGGAATGGATGCCTCTCACAGCGGATACAGACGCTAAGTATGATAGACAAGAAGAAATTGATCTTTCTTCACTGGTCCCGCTTATCGCAAAACCTTCAAGTCCGGGAAATGTTGTACCCGTTGAGGAGGTAGAAGGAGAGCCGATCTACCAGTCTTATATAGGGTCCTCTGCCAATCCTGGCTACCGTGATTTTGCTGTGGTAGCAGAGATTGTGAAAGGAAAGTCAATTGCTAGCGGCGTCTCTTTTGACATTAACCCTTCTTCAAGGCAAATTCTCACAGACTTAATAAATGAAGGGCATATTACAAGTCTTCTTTCGGCAGGGGGAAGGCTTCATCAGGCGGGTTGTAACGGCTGTATTGGAATGGGACAGGCACCTGCTACAGGAAGAAACAGTTTACGAACGACACCTAGAAATTTTCCAGGACGTTCAGGAACAAAAGAGGACAGCGTGTTTTTATGCAGCCCGGAAACAGCAGGAGCTTCAGCCTTAACTGGAAAAATTACAGACCCGCGTAAACTTGAACAGGATTATCCGGAGATCTTTGAGCCTGAGAAACCGGAGGTCGACCTCAGCCTTCTTGAAACACCGGTTCCTGAAGAAGAAGCGAAACAAACAGAATTGTATAAGAGTGATAATATTACGCCGATCCCTGAAATGGAACCGCTGCCTGAATTTATAGAAGTGCCGGTACTCTTATACCTTAAAGATGATATTTCTACAGATGAAATACTTGCAGGAGGCTCCCGGGTGCTTCCTTACAGAAGCAACCTTGCAGAAATAAGCAAGTTTTCATTTGAAATAATTGATCCTAATTATTATGAGCGGGCCACCGCCCTCATGGAAGAGGGCGGACATGCAATCGTTGGAGGGACTAATTACGGCCAAGGCTCCAGCAGGGAACATGCGGCACTTGCCCCGCGGTATCTTGGGCTCAGGGTAGTGCTTGTCAAAGACTTTGCAAGAATCCATTGGCAAAACCTGGTTAATTTCGGCATTCTTCCAATTACCTTCAAAGACGATGCTGATTATGAAAAGCTCGAAGAAGGCGATTTTATAACACTTGAGAATATAAGGGAAGTGCTCCTGAATGAAGAGGAAATAACAGCAAAAGTCCGGTCAAAAAAACTGGAAATTCCTTGCGAGCACATGATGTCTAAACGTCAAATTGACATTGTGCTCGCAGGTGGATTAATAAATTGGGTGAAAGAAAGAATATGACTTTTCTTTTTGCCGAAAATTTCTATAAAAATATTACATCTGCTAAAAAAATTAAAATGATAATCAGCTGAAGAAGGCCTTTTGCCAGGGTACTTGTTAAAAAGCCAAGCAGTGTACCGAGCGCGCTTTTGGCCGACAAGCTGAATGACTTGTTTTGCAAATACTCAGCAGCAAAAACAAGTAAAAATGGAACAACTATAATACCGAGCGGAGGAATGATGAAGCTGCCGATTATAATGCCAATCGTAGCTGCAGTCATTCCTTTTTTTGACGAGCCGTACTTTTTCACAAAGTACATATTAGCCGCATAATCAGCCGCAAAGATAATAACTGTCAGCAAGACTAAAGAGCTCCATGTCCACCACGAGACAGACGCTTCAAGAAAAAAATGACTGAGGGCGACTCCTGCCCATATTAATAATACTGCGGGAATAACAGGATAAATTAGCCCAGCGAAACTTAAAATAAATAAAAATGCAATGGCAATCCAAATAAGTAAATCCACTAAATACACACCTTTCAAAGCTGAAATTAAACAATAAATTGACTATACAGCAGAAAAAACAACAATAAGCAGCAAATATCAACACTATTCATAATATTTGATAATATACAGGGTTTGCAATACTTTTCTGACAGTTTGAATTAGTATAAAATATTTTTTCATGTTACACTTATCAAAATATTTAAAACATAAAGTACTTGTTTTAAATATGAAAGTCTGGTAGATTATTTTACCAAGTAATTTGATAGATTTAATTAAAGGAGGAACGCTGTCATGACACATCCAAGAATACCATCACCGCAAGGGTTATATCACCCGGAAAACGAGCATGAAGCATGCGGTATAGGTTTAATCGCTCATATTGACGGGACGAAATCTCATGATATCGTTCAAAACGCCATAACGATTCTTTGTAACCTGGAGCACAGAGGAGGCCAGTCTGCAGATGTGAGCACTGGTGACGGAGCAGGCATTCTTACTCAGATCCCGCACCGCTTTTTCGACAAACAGTTTCACAAGGAAGATTTGGAACTCCCTCCAGAAGGCGAATATGGATTAGGGATGGTGTTTTTTCCCCAAGACCATAAAAGCCGGAAAAAAAGCAGAGAAGTATTTGAAAGGGTTATTAAAGAGGAAGGCCAGAAAATCCTTGGCTGGCGTACGGTGCCTGTAAATGATGCATTTGTAGGTAAAGATGCCAAAAAGACAAAACCGTATATCAGGCAAGTGGTTATTCTACCTTCGGAAAATATTAAAGACCAGGATGATTTTGAAAGAAGATTGTATATCATCCGCAAGCGTACAGAAATTGAAATTTCTAAAACAACCGCTACAAACGATTTTTATATCAGCAGCTTGTCTACAAGAACAGTTGTCTATAAAGGAATGCTTATTCCCGAACAGCTGGATTCGTTTTATATTGACCTGAACCATCCTGATTTTAAATCTGCAATGGCCTTTGTCCATTCACGGTTCAGTACAAATACCTTTCCAAGCTGGAAACGATCCCATCCGAACAGGTACACGATTCACAACGGAGAATTCAATACGATCCGCGGGAATGTTAACTGGATGAAAGCAAGGGAAAAGATGTGCGCCTCAGAATATTTCAGTGAAGAAGACCTTGAAAAAATACTTCCGGTCATCGATAAAAACGGCAGTGACTCCTCCATGTTTGATAATGCTTTTGAATTCCTTCATTTGTCAGGGAGGTCTCTTGCTCATACTGCCATGATGATGGTACCAGAGCCTTGGGCAAATGATGAAACAATTCATCCAGATAAAAAGGATTTCTATGAATATCACAGTACCTTGATGGAACCCTGGGACGGACCGGCAGCTATCGCTTTTACGGACGGAAGGCAAATTGGAGCCTGTCTTGACAGGAACGGCTTAAGGCCTGCCCGTTATTACGTAACAAAAGACGGTATGATCGTCCTTGGTTCAGAAGTAGGGGCCTTGGACATTTTTTCCGATGATGTCCTTTATAAAGACCGCCTGAAGCCCGGGAAAATGCTGCTCGTTGACTTGGAAGAAGGCAAAATTATTCCAGATGAAGAGATAAAGCTTCAGATGGCAAATGAACAGCCTTACAGAGAATGGCTTTCTGAACATATGATCCGGCTTGATGAACTGCCAAAACAAAGAGCTGTTAAAGAAATAAATAATGAAGAACAGCTTCTTGACCATCAGCTGGCATTTGGTTATACAACAGAAGAATTAAATAAGATTATTAAGCCGCTTGTGACAGGCGGAAAAGATCCAGTTGGTTCTATGGGTTATGATTCCCCGCTGGCTGTCCTTTCTAAACAGCCTCAGCTGTTATTTAACTATTTTAAACAGCTTTTCGCGCAAGTGACCAACCCGCCAATTGATGCGATTAGAGAAGAACTGATCACTCAAATAGGGACGACTATCGGCGGAGAGGGAAGCCTTGTTAACCCAGCGCCTGAAAGCTGCAGGCACATTTGGCTTGATACGCCTATTTTAAGAAACGATCAGCTGGAAACGTTACGGAACCAGGATATGAGCGGTTTTAAAGCAGTAACCTTATCTACGCTGTTTGATATTAGCGGAAGCGCTGGGGAAATGGAAAAAGCGCTGGAAAGGCTTTTTACTGAAGCTGATCAAAAAGTGGAGGATGGCGCTACGTTACTCATCCTCTCAGACCGTGGAGTAAATAAAGACCATGCCGCCATTCCTTCGTTATTAGCTGTTTCAGGCTTACACCATCATTTAATCCGCAACGGCGCGCGTACAAAAGTGAGCTTGCTGCTGGAAACAGGGGAAGCCCGGGAAGTCCATCACTTTGCAAGTCTTCTAGGCTACGGAGTGGAAGCTGTTAATCCGTATCTCGCCTTCGATACAATTAATCATTTGATCAATATTGATGAAATTGAGAATCAGCCACTGGATAAAGCGGTTAACCAATATATCAAAGCCGTCACTGACGGAATTATAAAAGTGTTATCCAAAATGGGTATTTCCACAATTCAAAGTTACCGCGGTGCCCAGATTTTTGAAGCCGTCGGCATTACTCAGGAAGTTATAGATAAGTACTTTACGAGAACTGCTTCAAGACTTGGCGGAATCGGTCTCGATACCATTGAGAAAGAAACATTAATGAGGCATAAAACAGCTTTCGGAGAGGATCGCGGGGCTCAAAAAGTGCTGGAGTCAGGAGACGAATTTCAATACAGGGAAAATGGAGAAGACCATCAGTATAACCCTGAAACCATTCATCTCCTTCAATATGCGTGTCGTACGAACAATTATAAATCGTTTAAAAAGTATTCCAAATTGCTCACAGATGAGAAAAACAACTTACAGTCTCTAAGAGGCTTAGTAAAGTTTAAGAAAAGAGAGCCGGTTCCTATCGAAGAAGTGGAATCAATCGAGGAAATTTGCAAAAGGTTTAAGACAGGAGCCATGTCTTACGGTTCAATTAGTGAAGAAGCACACGAAGCACTTGCAGTGGCGATGAACCGTATAGGCGGGCGCAGTAATACCGGAGAAGGCGGAGAGAAAATCGAGCGTTTTACAGCTGACGAAAACGGCGATTCCCGCAGAAGTTCAATCAAACAAGTGGCCTCTGGAAGATTCGGGGTTAACAGCCATTATCTTGTAAATTCAGACGAAATTCAGATTAAAATAGCCCAGGGAGCAAAACCTGGTGAAGGGGGACATCTCCCTGGCAAGAAAGTTTATCCATGGATTGCGGAAGTCCGCGGCTCTACCCCAGGTGTCGAATTAATCTCGCCCCCTCCTCATCATGATATTTATTCAATTGAGGATTTAGCAGAATTAATTCACAACCTGAAAAATGCCAATCCGCAGGCGCGGATCAGTGTCAAACTCGTTTCTGCTGTAGGCGTAGGCACCATTGCAGCCGGGGTAGCAAAAGGCCGGGCAGATCTCGTGTTAATAAGCGGTTATGACGGCGGGACTGGCGCAGCCCCAAGAACGAGTCTCAAACATACCGGGTTGCCGTGGGAAATTGGTTTAGCTGAAACTCATCAAACGCTTCTGCTAAATAAGCTGCGCGACCGCATTGTAGTAGAAAGTGATGGAAAGATGATGACCGGTAGAGATGTTATTGTAGCTACTTTACTGGGAGCTGAAGAATACGGCTTCTCTACAGCACCATTAGTTGTATTAGGGTGTGTCATGATGCGGGTCTGCCATTTGGATACGTGCCCTGTCGGTGTAGCGACACAGAATCCAGAGTTGAGGAAAAAATTCCCTGGTAAGGCTGACCATGTTGAAAACTTTATGTTATTTATCGCCCAGGAAGTTAGAGAACTAATGGCTGAGTTAGGATTCCGCACCATCAATGAAATGGTTGGGCGTACAGATATTCTTGAAACGAATGACGCGATTGATCATTGGAAAGCAAAAGGTGTCGATTTATCTGCTCTCCTTCACCAGCCGCATGTCTCTGGAAATACGACACTTTATGCCTCAAAAGAACAGGATCATGGATTGGAAAACTCACTTGATATGCAGGAACTGCTGCCAATGTGTGAAGATGCTCTTGAAGCAAAGATCCCTGTTAAAGAGACATTATCCATTCGGAATATTAATCGTGTAACTGGAACCATCCTCGGCAGTGAAATAACAAAACGTTACGGCTTGGAAGGGCTGCCGGAAGATACAATCCGTTTAACTTTTAAAGGCTCCGCGGGTCAGAGTTTTGGAGCTTTTATACCGAAAGGAATGTCATTAAAGCTTGTCGGGGATGCAAATGACTATGTAGGAAAAGGGTTATCGGGTGGCAAGATCATTGTACGGCCTTCAAGAAAGCGTACATTTAAGCCTGAAGAGAATATAGTAGTCGGAAATGTGTGTTTCTATGGTGCATCCGGTGGTGAAGCATATATAAACGGCATGGCCGGAGAACGTTTCTGTGTCCGGAACAGTGGAGCTAAAGTTCTCGTAGAAGGTGTTGGCGACCATGGCTGTGAGTATATGACAGGAGGAAAGGTCATTGTCCTCGGTCCTACCGGGCGAAACTTTGCTGCAGGTATGTCCGGAGGTGTTGCTTACGTTCTTCATGAGTCTGACAAATCGTCATTTGAATCAAAATGCAACCAGGACTTAGTGCATCTGGAGCAGCTGACAGATCCAGATGAAATTGAAGAGTTATTTGAAACGATTAAGACGCACATTGAACACACGTATAGTGATAATGCCAAGCGTATACTCAGAAACTGGGAAGAGATGGTTCCTAAATTTGTAAAAGTAATTCCGAAAGACTACCGTAAGATCCAGAATCGTATTCAGGAATTATTAAATGATGGCAATGACAAACATGAAGCTGAAATGCAGGCATTTGAAGAAAGCAAAATTAGTGTGGAAGCACTGAAAAATTAAAAAAGGGAGGGTATCTGCTATGGGAAAAACGACTGGTTTTATGGAATATGATCGTCAGTCACAACACGAAAGAAACCCTTCTGAAAGAACGAAGGATTGGGAGGATTACACAGAGCCTTTATCAGAAGAGGAACTGAAAAAACAAGGGGCACGCTGCATGGATTGTGGCGTCCCTACCTGCCATACTGGAATGGAAATTGAAGGAGCTACCACAGGCTGTCCTGTCTATCACCTGATCCCCGAATGGAATGACCTTGTTTACCGGGGAAAATGGAAAGAAGCCTTGAAGAAAGAACATGAGAAGAATAACTTCCCTGAGTTTACAGGAATGGCTTGCCCTGCACCTTGCGAAGGAGCCTGTGTATTAGGCATTAATGAACCGCCTGTTGCCATACGGACTGTGGAAAGGTCTATTATAGAAAAAGGTTTTGAAGAAGGCTGGGTGGTACCTGAGCCTCCTGAAAAACGAACAGGAAAGAAAGTCGCTGTGGTTGGCTCCGGACCAGCAGGGCTTGCAGCGGCGGACCAGCTGAACAAAGCAGGACACTCGGTAACTGTGTATGAGCGGCATGACCGGATTGGCGGACTGCTTACTTACGGAATTCCTGAAATGAAACTCCCATACAGTGTAGTTGAACGCCGCGTCAATATTTTGAAAGAAGAAGGAATAGAGTTTGTAACAAACACTGAAGTAGGCAAAGATTTGCCTTCGTCTGACTTGGAAAACAGTTTTGACGCCGCCATCCTTTGCGGAGGGGCGACTGTTCACCGAAATATTCCTGCAGATGGAAGAGAACTGAAAGGGATTCATTATGCAATGGATTTTCTTCATTCTAATACGAAAAGCCTTCTTGATTCAAATCATGAAGACGGAAACTACATTTCGGCTGAAGGCAAAGATGTCATTGTCATCGGTGGAGGAGATACCGGAACGGACTGTTTATCCACTTCATTGAGACATGGGTGCAAAAGTCTGACTCAATTTGACATCTATACTAAAAAAGGAGCCGTCCGGGACGAAGTGGCGAATCCTTGGCCCCAATGGCCGGTCATTCACAGGGTGGAATACGGCCAGAAGGAAGCAGAGGCAGTTTTTGGCAAAGACCCGCGAGCTTATGCTGTTATGACGAAGAAATTTACAGGTGACAAAAATGGTCATGTAAAAGAAGTCCATACGATCGACGTGGAAACAACCTTTGATGAAAACGGTCATAAAATCCGTAAAGAGATTCCAGGAACGGAAAGAGTATGGCCGGCAGACCTCGTTCTTCTGGCAATTGGTTTTGCAGGACCTGAACAGGAAATGGTTGAGGAGCTTGGCGTAGAAACAGAAGACAGAACAACTGTTAAGGCAGAATATAACAAATTCGCAACAAATGTGGACGGTATATTTGCCGCAGGAGATATGCGCCGCGGCCAGAGTTTAATTGTCTGGGCAATAAATGAAGGAAGAGGCGCAGCCCGCGAATGTGATAAATATTTAATGGGGGCAACAAGACTGCCGTAACTCAGCCGTAATGAAAAGTATAAAACAATAAAGTCATCTATTAACGGGGCTGCCCTCTGGAAGTCTAACTTTTGAGGGTGGCCCCTTTCTCTTTTACACTGAGTATTATCCGTTTATTTGAATAACACCTGCCGAGATCATAAGGAGGAGAGGAAGAAGACTCTCCTAATAAAAGAAATTGCAATTTTAATCGTCTCAGCCGATTAACAGTTTTATTCCTCCTGCAAAGGAAAGGATTAGAATTATCATATTAAACTTCGACTGAGGAATGTAAGGGAGAAATTTTATCCCGAGATAAGTGCCGGTTAATATAGCAGGGATGAGCCACATGTTTATAGTGAGTGATTCCGTAGTAATGAGCCCTAAACTCCCGTACATAGGAACTTTAATAAGATTAACAGATAGAAAAAACCATGCGCCTGTACCTATAAATTCTTTTTTGGGAAGTGACAGAGCAATCAGGAAAATTGACATCACAGGTCCTGCCGCGTTTCCGACCATAGTTGTAAAACCAGCCAGCGTTCCCATAACGGCAATAAACCATATAGAAGCAGGCAGCATGCCGGACAGAGGAGTCCCTTGCTTTTCTTTAAAGAACTGGAGACAGATCATTAGCACTATAATAATCCCAAGGATGACTTCCACAGGTCTGCTGGAAGTAAAAAAATATAAAAATATAAAACCTGCTGCGAGTCCTCCGAGCACCCAGGGAATTAAAGAGAAAAGAGTCTTCCAGTTCACACTCTTCCGGTAATAGATTACAGCAATTATATCTGCTGTGATAAGGAGCGGGAGAACGATGCCTATAGATTCCCGGGCGGGAAAGATAGAGGCCATCACGGCAACAACAAGAATTCCCAATGCTGGGAGCCCTGTTTTTGATATACCAATTAAGACAGCGCTAATTACCGCCATCAGTATATGTATTCCTTCTAACTCAAACACTTACTTCACCTCCATATGAAGATTTGATTATGTATATAACGTTATAGAAGTTTGCATGAATTGGAAAGAGACCATCATTTATAAAAAAAGAAAAAAAAGCTGTTTTACAGGCTTCATAGCCTGCAAAACAGCGAAGATTAAGTTTATATAGTTTATTTATCGGAATTTGATACTCTGTCAACCTGTCTGTCCAAGCTGATCGGTTTGTCAACCCGGTCATCAATTTTGATGGTAGTGACCACACGCTTAGCCTGATTCTCAATTTCATTCAGATGAATCACCTGGGCAACATCCATCAATTTGTCCAGTTCGCCTTCAATAATTGTTGATGTCGGTGTCACTTGATAATTTAAACCGTTTTGCTCAATGACTGAGACTGCTTTCTCTACATCACTGTTAAAGCTTTCAGATTCTGTTCCAACAGGAACGACACTTATTTCTAATAATGGCATGTTTAAAAGCCTCCTTTAAAACTTAAGTTGTTTTTGTTTCTGGCAGTGTCATGCACTTTAATTTAGGTGACAAGCTTACATCCATCCTATTTCCAGATTTTGAAGACTTTAAACGTTGTTCTCAGTATTAATACTCCTGGCCTAATTCCTGTAATTTTTTCATTAAGTGAGGAGTTTGCCTCAGAATAAACAAACTGGTTTTGGATGAATGCCTGAAACTTCTATTAACAGAGATAAGCTTCTTAGCTATAAGTGATCTGATTGCAGGAGTTACACGCTCTATGACACATATATGATCTTTATTGGATTTTCTAATCAAAATCCATAACGTCTGTTTTTCATTTCCAGGAAGATTTTTAAGATAGTAAAAAATCTCCCGTTCATTTACGGGAAGGTCGCCAGCTTCAATTTTCATTACATGTCACCTCTGTAACTTTTGAAAGAAATCCTTGTCTTAAGTATAATTGGTTTTACAGAAAAAAAGCACAAAATAACGCTAACAGTTTTAAGGAGGCACAATATGAAAGCGTTTGTTCATGAAGGGAAAAAAGGCCTTGAAGGCACTCACTACAGAGATATGGAAGAAACTGAACCAAAGCAAGGAGAAGTAAAAATCAGATTAAAAACAGCCGGACTCAATCACCGGGATTTATTCGTACTTGAGAGACATAAGGAATCCGACCCGGCCCTGATTATAGGGTCAGATGGTGCTGGGGTTGTTGAATCAGTAGGAGAAGGGGTGACACGTGTCTCGCCAGGAGACGAAATTGTAATTAATCCGAGCCTTGGCTGGATGGACAAGAGTGAGGCTCCCCCTGAAAATTTCGGTATAGTCGGCCTGCCGGGACATGGAACTTTTGCGGAGAAAATAACTCTTCCAGAGAATAATGTAGAGCTAAAACCGGTGCATTTAAATTGGGAAGAAGCAGGGGTCTTTTCTTTAGCTGCTCTTACAGCTTACAGAGCACTTTTTACAAGAGCCCAGGTCAATCGCGGGGACACCGTTCTCCTCCCTGGTGTGGGCAGCGGTGCCGTGACTATTTTACTTCTCTTTGCCAAAGCCGCAGGAGCCAAGGTGATTGTCACCTCACGCTCGGAAGAAAAAAGGAGAAAGGCGATTGAACTTGGAGCAGACGAGGCTATTGACAGTGAGGGAGACTGGAATGAAGCGTTAAATAATGAACTAGCCGATATTGTAATAGAAACCGTGGGGGCAGCCACATTTGACAAGTCCCTTAACCAGTTGCGCAAAGGAGGCACGCTGGTGACTTTTGGCGCTTCTGCAGGTGACGAGATTAAACTGGATCTTAGAAGCTTCTTTTACGGACAGTATAATATGCTTGGAAGCACGATGGGAAGCAGAGACGAATATCAGGACATGCTGAAATTTATTAGTAAAAATAATATTAAGCCGGTAATGGATACAAGTTATCCGCTAAAGGATACCAGGCATGCTTTAGAGCGTCTGAATGAAGCAAAACAATTAGGGAAAATCGCTTTGATTATAAATAATTAACTTGAATATATCTGAGGCTGGGACAAAGCTAAAGACAAGCTTGTAACTTCGCCGAGAGAGAACCGGCAGATTAAAAGTACAAGCCCCTGGGCAAGCGTCCACCTGGCGGACTGAAATCACTCATTTTCTCAAAAAGAACAATTTTGTTCAGATTTCTTTATATTGCTATTCTTTTGTCCCAGCCTAGAAATGAGCTGCCCTGTCTTTATTGTAAAGACAGGGCAGTTCTCGTTCACTTAAAAGAAAAAGGGGAAAAATAAAGTTCTTATTCCGAAAAAAGGGAATCTTCTTCTCCGGAACCTTCTGAATCTGCGCGGAACCCCATAACCCAAACCAGGCCCAAAACCGTATGGAGCCCCTCCAAAGGCTCCTGCCCCAAACTGGCGCGAACCGTCCATATGTCCATCTTCCTCAGGCATCAGTAGTGTTACTCCTTCATGATCAGCATCTTCAATAATACCTTCGGCTATACTGCCATCCATCATTTGAAGCTGAATAAAATACAAGTGGTATTGCTGGCACATTTCCTGCATATGCTGCTGATGATGGTCGCTGTGAGCTTGATCTTCATATCCCATAGGGTGATTAGTGTGCTGCATAACTCTCAATCCTCCTTCTCAAGAGCCAATATATGCAATCGCCTAAAAATAGGTGAATATCATGTTTCCTGAGGGAATGCTTTCTGCTCTGTGAATAAATTCATCTCTTCTTACCAGATACTAGTTTAAAAAGGTATGAGGTGATGGAAAATGGGCTTATTTCAAGCAATATCCAATTGGAATGCCAACAGGCAGGAAAAGCTTCTAAACCAAATGAAGGAGCAAGGCATGTGTCCTGACTGCCAAGGGAAAGGGTTTAATATCCCCGTGAGCGAGTTTTATATTTCACCTGATTACTTTGAGTGTGAGGGCTGTGGTGGAAGTGGAAGCTATAATGACTGGTACAGTAATAACACTTATGTATAATTTAAGGTTCCCTTATCCAGGGGATCTTTTTTTTGTAAACGATGGTCTGCGTCAATGGTTCATAAGGATAACTTTTTTTGATGAGAAGCTTCAAACGTCACTCCAAGTTTAATTGTGCCTAAGGTGTACTTCGGTTTCCGAAATAAACGTGAAAACAGAATAACTGCTTTTAAATTTAAGCCTGTGGACACGCAGTTTTTTTATCTCTCCTTTTTAATAGAGTGCTTTATCATAATTTACTTATAAATACATAGAATAATTCAGTGGACATGTTTTAATAACAGGTATTGGAGGGTTTGCCGTTATGGTTTCCAAAGCCAAAGCTTATTCGCTTTTATTTTTATTTATCTCTGTATTTTTTACCGAGTCAGTATTTCAATTAGCTACCGATGGCTCACTTTCTATCACTGGTTTATCCATTTCTTTTCTGTTCTCTTTCTCAATAGCTCTCGTTATTTTTACTTTAGCAAGCTTATTTAATGGAAGGATTAATTTTGTGATTTTCAATGGTTTTCTCATTTTGACAGGAGTGCTGTTTTCTTCCCAGCTCATATATTTTAAGTTTTTTAAGACTTTTTACAGCCTTTATTCTACAGGTAACGTCTTACAGGTAGCAGAATTTTGGAGAGATATTATTGATTTGGGACTCGGTCAATCTGCCTGGATTGCATTATTTTATTCACCTGCAGTATTTCTGTTTGTGTATGGAAAAAAGTTAATGGCATTTCATAAATTAAAAGGACGGGTGCTGACAGTCTTAGGCTGCAGCTTTATTATTGCCTATGCTTCCGCATTATCTCTTATTTATATTAATGGCCAGGATACTAATTCTCCTTATGAACTGTATTTCAAACAGGGAGGAATGATACAGTCCGTGGATCAGCTCGGTTTATTAACTGCTATGAGATTGGACTTGCAGCGCCTTGTCCTTAATTATCCATCCGGTGTGGCTGTAAAGGTTCCCGGTGAACTGCCTGCACAGGAAGAGGGGGAAGGCGAAGGTTCAAAAGAAGGTGAGTTACAGGTGCTGGATATTGATTTCCAAAGACTGATAGCTGAAGAAGAGGATGAGCAGATTAAGCAGATGCACAGATACTTTCACAATGTGCCTCCCTCCCGAAAAAATGAATTTACAGGTAAATTTGAAGGATATAATCTTGTCCTTATAACAGCAGAAGGCTTCTCTCCTTATGCAGTTCATAAAGAGGTAACACCAACTCTCTATAAAATGGTGAATGAAGGGTACAAGTTTACAAATTTTTATAACCCGCTTTGGGAAGTGAGCACGTCTGATGGAGAGTACGTGGCCACTACAGGCCTGCTGCCTATGAACGGTGTATGGAGTTTTTATAAATCAGGAAGCAACCTCATGCCTTTTGCGATGGGAAACCAGCTGAAAAAAAGAGGGTACAAAACAGTGGCCTACCATAATCATACGTATTCCTATTATCGGAGGGACATATCGCACCCAAATATGGGCTATTCCTACAAAGGGATAGGGAACGGCCTGCAAGTAGAAGAGATTTGGCCGGCGTCCGACCTTGAAATGATGCAGAAGACGGTGCCGGAGTATATACAAACACAGCCTTTCCATGCGTATTACATGACCGTGAGCGGACACATGCAATATAATTTCAGCGGAAACAACCAGGCTAATAAAAACCGTCACTACGTTGAACACCTTCCTTTCTCAGACCAGGCAAAAGCTTATTTAGCCACCCAGGTTGAACTGGACCGTGCTTTGGACTATTTATTATCCAGGCTGAAAGAAGAAGGCATCGCGGAGCAGACCTTGATTGTTCTCAGTGCAGACCATTACCCATATGGACTGGAAAAGAAGGCGATAGATGAACTGGCAGGAGGGCCGGTGGAAAGGAATTTTGAATTATATAAAAGCCCGTTGATCATGTATACTGAGAGGATGGAACCGATGACTGTCGATAAGCCTTCATCAAGCCTGGACATTATTCCGACTTTATCTAACCTGATGGGGCTTGAGTTTGATTCAAGGCTGATGATAGGGAGAGATATCTTGTCAGATTCTGACCCTCTTGTCATATTTTCAAATAAAAGTTTCATAACGGATAAAGGGCGGTTTAACTCAGAAACAAATATATTTACACCCGTTCCAGGAGCGGAGGTCAGTGAAGGTTACGTAAAGAGAATATCAGCTGAGATAACAAATAAGTTTAGTGTTTCAGCTAACATACTTGAACTGGATTATTACAATAAAATAATTCCAGATTGAATACACAAACGGCATGGGCTATTTATATAAATTTTGTGTTCTAATATCTCTGTTCCAAGTTATTGGAGACATAATTAATATTTAAAGCACCCCGTATTTTAGCGCATGTCTAAAATTGGGGTGCAGGATCCTCAGGTCCGGCAGCAGTTTACCGCATTTTTTATTTTTATAAAATTACCTCAACCTCTATATCTTCTCCTTCTTCCTCCCAATCTTCTTCCACATCTAAAGGAGCATTCCAGCTCAACTGGATACTTTCAATTTCTTCAGCATCCGAATTTTCCAGTATGTAAAAGAAACTTCCGCTGTTCGACGTGCCGGCTTCCATATCTCCTTCAATATGATCAGACAGCCACAAGTCGGGCTCCAGTTGTTCACCTGTATTTGTTGTTAAAGTCGCCTGGCCGGAATAAAACAAAATTTCCTCATCACCATTGTTTTCCACCTTCAAATCAACTTGGACATAATTCAGGTGATCTTGATCAGTGGCTTCCTGTACTTCGTCATCAGGTTCTCCTGAGGCAGTAGTCACTTGATCCACTTCTAAATGAATAGGTCCTGTCTCCATATTTTCTACATTATCTTCGCGGGCATGAAGTGTATAAGTGCCGCTCTCTGTTTCAATAGTGTCTCCAGCTTCAGCTTCGTCACCAGCTTCCGCCATGTCATCAGCCGGTTCTTTGTTAGCACTGCCATTATTGTTTTCTTCATTGGTAGCTGGGTCATTGTTTTGCTCAGTTTGTGGAGAATCACCATTGCCAGTGTCAGTGTTTTCATCTCCATTATCAGCACTCTCATTTGCACAGCCTGAAACCGAGACTAACGTCGTCAGTGACAGAACAGTTATTAGCTTTTTCATACTTAAAATCCCCTTTTTAAAGATTCTTTCGTTGTCAGTTGTCCTTAATAATAAACTTAAAGCCAACTCACAGGATTGATGCTATCATACTTGATTACCCATTAATTGAGGAGAAAAAACAAGATTTTATGTATCCTGGAATGATTATAAATTCTGGAGGCAGTTTAAGACCGTCCAATTCGCCTTTAACACATATTTGTTCCATTTATGTAAAAGATATAAAATAACGGAATGACGCTGTAAAAGGAGGGGAACTATTGGATCTGAATTTCATTTGGAAGGCTGTACTGATTGTTTTTGGAGGAGTACTGATTTTACGTCTCGCAGGGAGAAAATCAATTTCCCAATTGACTGTCGCTCAGACGGTTATGATGATTGCCGTCGGTTCCTTAATTATTCAGCCTGTAGGCGACAGGAACATTTGGATCACTCTCCTGATTACATTAATACTCGTATTAACTCTTTTGTTTATTGAGTACATCGTGCTAAAAAACGATAAGCTTGAGAATTTTTTTTACAGTAAATCTGTCATAGTAATCGAAAACGGCCAAATTCATTTGAAGAACCTGAAAAAATTGAGACTTACGGTAGATATGCTGGAATTGAGGTTAAGACAGCAGGGCATTCAAAATTTTAATGATTTACAGTGGGCAACTATTGAATCTAATGGCCAATTAGGCTATATGCTCAAACCCGAAAAGCAGACTGCTACAAAAGAGGATATACATATGCTGATTATGATGCTTCAGGAACATTTTCCAGACATAGCGGGACACCCAACAGCTGACAGCTCCTCTGAACCAGTTAATCTATTTACGGAAGTAGCGAACAACAGCCATGCTGAAGAACCTGAAGATGAACTGAAATAAGGAAGCGGGATGACGTTATATGAATAAATTTTTTTTCATAACCCTTGCCAAATGGGTATTACCGGGAGGAATTATCGGTCTGCTGATTGGATCTGCCACCGCCTTGCTTTTAACTGTGAATGATGCACTTGGTAACGTAAGGGAGCAAAACTCATGGCTCATTCTGTTTCTTCCACTTGGAGGCTTGCTGATTGGGTATTTATATATGAAAATAGGCCCGAGTTCAGGATATGACTTATATAAAGGTAACAACCTCGTCATAGAAGGCGTGCAAGGAAAGACAAAAGTGCTGCGCAGACTCGGTCCTTTAGTTTATTTAGGCACTTTTATCACTGTATTATTTGGCGGCTCAACCGGAAGAGAAGGAGCTGCCATTCAAATGGGAGGGAGCGCAGCCGAAACAGTCATCAGGTTTTTCAAAATAAATGTGATTGACAGAAAGATTCTGCTCATGAGCGGCATAAGTGCAGGCTTTGGTGCAGCTTTCGGCACCCCGATTACTGGCGCTGTTTTCGGAATGGAAATGTCCTCAATTGGAAAAATGAAGTTTGAAGCCCTTATCCCTTGCCTCACAGCCAGTTTTATTGGGCATTATGTAACCGAGAAAGTCTGGGGAGTGGAACACGAAGAGTTTGTAATTAAAGCCCTGCCAGAATTATCGATTATGTCATTTGCAAAAGTTGTGTTATTAGCAGTAATCTTCAGTCTGCTAAGTATTCTTTATTGTCAGCTCAGGCATGGCATTCACTTTCTTTCTGAAAAGTATACGAAGAAAAATCACATGGTAAGAGCATTTGTGGGCGGGGTAATAATTGTAGTACTCACTTTTTCGGCAAGTACATATGAATATAACGGCAGAGGACTAGATATGCTTGAAGCATCTTTTGAGAGTGACGTGCCTCCTTTTGCTTTTTTGGCTAAACTCGTTTTTACTGCAGTAACTATGGGCACCGGCTTTGTCGGAGGGGAGGCGATTCCACTCTTTTTTATGGGAGCCACTTTAGGGAATACTCTCTATCCATTTTTTGATTTTCCGCTCTCTTTCCTGGCAGCGTTAGGTTTAATTACAGCTTTTTGCGGTGGTGCAAATACGCCGGTTGCTGCCTTTTTGTTAAGTGTTGAGTTGTTCGATGGAAAAGGAATAGAATATTTTTTTGTGGCGTGTATAACTGCTTTTATTTTCTCAGGCCATCATGGATTATGGCCATCACAGAAAATTTACGAACCGAAAAGCCGGCTTTTTCGTCTCACTAATGGAGATACTATTAAAAATGTGGAACAAAAAAAGAAAAGACATTAAGGAAAACTACTGATCTTAAAAACCACTTTTTTAATGGGTCAGGGCAGTTACTAATTTTTTCACTGGCAAAATAAAATAGAGGGATGAGCAGGCTCTATCCTGCATAAATATAGATAAGCAGACAACTAGCAATCATTTAAAAACTTACAGTAAATATAAGAGTCGCCTTGGGGATACAAGTAGTCATAAGGAGGAGAGACTATGCTATTAAAGAATGGTTCGATTAGCAGAAGTGTCCGGCAATTGCAAAAGGACTTACGGGAGCTGGGTTATTCACTCCCCAGTTTCGGAGCAGATGGTTCCTATGGAAATGAAACAGTCAATGCCGTAAGGGAGTTTCAAATTAATCATAATCTAACTGTTGATGGAATGGCAGGACCTGAAACATTGGAAACCATTAAAACCCTTCTCACAGAAGAAACTGAGTTGTACCGGGTCCAAGTAGGCGCCTTTACCACAAAGCAGCGAGCCAAAAAAATGGAGGACAAGCTTAAAGCTGCAGGATTTGAGACATACCTCGTAAAAGGATAACTAAAGAGGCCGGGACAAAACTAAAGACAAGTTTGTTAAAGACGAACAATAATTTTATCAGACATTTTATCACATGGGTCACTTTTAGTTTTACCACATATTAAATAGCCTCTGCTTTTTTATTGAAGGACAGAAGGCGGCGACGCCACAGGGATTAAGCGAAGTCTGAAGATCCAGTTAAAAACGGGCTGTAAAAAAATGCACCGCTAAATCCATTATTTTTCCGGTGAACGAAGGCGAGGACACCCAGAGGATGAGCGATCTTTTCCTGCGACGAGCAAGCGCAGGAGCAAAGTCTGAAAATCCACTTTCCCGAAGCAGTTCTTCGGGAAAGTTAGTTGAAGACAAGCCCTTGGGTAAAGAAAACACAGCGAACTTCCACACGGATGTGGTGACTTCGGCGTTTTCACAGGACGTGAAGGGGTTAGCCGAAGATCCCTGCGACGATGTTGCACTTATGCCTGTGGTATAAGCCTTCGCTGAGAGTGAACCCGCAGATTAAATAATTGGGGTACAAGCCCCTGGGCAAGCGCCCGCCTGGCGGACTGAAATCACTGCCAATACTATTTATCAGAGTTAATTTTTTATTAAGTACAAAAGCGGAAAAGCCAAACAAAAATCATAAGATTTGTTCGGCTTTTTTTATATTTACGATTCTTTTGTCCCGGCCTCTTTTTATTGACCGTCAATATAAAATATATAAGATTAATTAATGGTGAAACATTAAAAAACCCTTGGAAAGCGTCCGATTAAAGTGGAAATAATGCAGATAGTCTGAAACTGACATGTTCCTATAAAATATGAAATAGATTCTATTGCTGTAATAAATAAAATAAAAAACCCCTTGAAAACCAAGGAGTTAAATATGTATTGTTATGGTGGGCTGTACTGGGATCGAACCAGTGACCCCTTGGTTGTCGACCAAGTGCTCTCCCGCTGAGCTAACAGCCCATATGTATGCCGATTCCATTCAGTTGGAATGAACTGACGAACCAATGTATATTGCAGCGACAAATATTAATATACAAGAAAAGCGAATGAAAGTCAATAGATTTTCTGAAAAAGGTTAAATTATTGTTTGTGAAGAGAGCAATACCGGCATTACGAGTTTTTTTATTTGAACCAAAACACATAATACCTATGAAGCTAACTGAATTCATCGGGGTATTAAATTTTCGCATCTCCATTTTATTCATCATATGTATACCGGACGATATACCGGTCATTTTTAATCTTCCGTATTTCAACTGACGGACCGTTCTCATAGCCGTTAACCCAGTTGTCTTCAAGCTTTGCTTTAAGACAGCTGGCTTGAAACTTTGAAGGGAATATTTGCTTCCAGTAAATCCACCTTGGTCTTTTAATCATTCATTACCTCTCCTAATAAATGGCCATTTTAAAAAGAATATCATTGGGAAGGGTGAGAATCAAGCACGAAGAAGAGAACCAATTAATAAGCCAGTCTTTAGTTAAGACTGGCTTAGAAAGGTTTTCTCATTAAGTTTAGCCAATACGTTCTTCTTTATCACGGTGCTTTATTTCTTCTTCTCTTAATTGTTCTTCACGGTCCCTGATTCGGTGGGCGAGTCTGCTTGACGCATTGGCGGCAATACTGCAGACGAGATCATCAAGAAAAGTGTGGACTTTATTGCCTGGCTTAGAGTCTAATTTCTTTATAATGCCGACTTTTTCTTTATCGAGATACCCGAAGGTGGTAACAGCAATACTTCCGTATCCGAATACGGAACCGATGGCAATCGTTTCATCGACGCCGAATAAGCCTTCGTCCATTTCCACGATGGATTGAAGAGGTTCTGATAATTTATTTTGCTCAGCGAGTTTGTCTAATTCAATACCTACTAAGACAGCGTGCTGGATTTCTCTTTTTTCCAGAACCGCATCAACGCTTTCAATACAATCATCTAGAGTAATGGAGTCATTAAATTCAGACTGCATATCATAAACAATTTGAGCAACGTCCTCAATTTCAACTCCCCGTTCTTTAAGAAGAGTCCTTGCAGCAGATTCTACGACATGGCAATGGACTGGTTGTTTTTTCTTTGACATTTGAGCGTTCTCCTCTCTGTGTGTAAACGTCTCTGACTACATTAATTTTAACATATATTATAAAATAGCTCACATTTGGCATTCCCTTAACTTCTTTGAGAAAAACACAAATGTCACATAAAAATTTTGCAGAATAAAAGGATTTTTGTAATGGAGATAGAAGTATATTATGATGTATGTACGCTGAGACAGCCAAATTAACGTAATAACTGTTGAATTAATAGAAATTTAGCAATTATGATATAAGGAGGAGTTTCAATGAAGTATGGTATTGCCGTTTTCCCGTCTAAAAAATTACAGGATATGGCCAATTCATATAGGAAAAGATACGACACGAAGTATTCTCTTGTCCCCCCGCACCTTACGTTGAAAGAGCCGTTTGAAATGGAAGAAACTCAGATAAATGAATTTTCCAAAGAAGTAAGGAAGGTTGCTAAAAAAGCTTCTCCTTTTACTTTAGAAGTTTATAAATTCAGTTCGTTTTATCCGGTAACGAATACAATTTATATGAAAGTCCGTGAAAATGAATCCCTGCTTGCTCTCCACAATGAATTAAATTCCGGGAGCCTCAAGAAAGAAACAGAACATCCTTTTGTACCTCATATAACAATCGGACAGGAAATGAATTATGATGAATTGTCTGATGTGTTTGGCCGTTTAAAGCTGGAGACCATTAATTATGAAGAAACAGTGGACCGCTTTTCTCTTCTGTACCAATTGGAAAACGGCACCTGGACAGTTTATGAAACTTTTCTGTTGGGAAGTGATGAGCAGTAGTGGTGGAAGTACGCAGAGCTTTAGCAGAAGATGAATTAAAAGATGTCTACAAAGTCAGGCGTGAGGTATTTATATTGGAGCAGGGTGTGCCTGAAGAGATAGAAATTGATAATAAGGAAAACGAAGCGATTCATTTTGTTGTATATAGAGAAGGCCTCCCGGTTGGCGCCGGAAGGTTGAGAACAGAAGAAACGACAGCCAAAGCTGAACGGGTGTGTATTTTAAAAGAAGCAAGAAGAAAGGGATTAGGTTCTCTATTAATGAAAAAGATGGAAGAAAGTGCTAAAGCTGAAGGGCTTACTAAATTCAGGCTGAATGCCCAGCTGCATGCGGAACCCTTTTACATTGAGACAGGATATAAAACAGTCTCAGAGCAATTTTATGATGCAGATATTTTGCATGTGACTATGGAAAAAGATTTATGAGAAAAATAAAAGGAGCAGGTTTTAAAAGTTATGCTTTTAAGACCTGCTCCTTTTTTATAATTACATAACTTCTGTCCAGCTGTCTTTTTCGTCAAGCATCTTGCGGGCAATGTCTTTAGCCCCTTCAAGGGAATGGGAGGCAGCCCATCCGCACTGAACTTCATTACAAGCGGGAACTTCCGTCGCTTCCAGCACATCATTTAACGTTTTATCGAGCAATGAAAGCACATTGTCATAGCTGTCGTCATTAATAATCGACATGTAAAAGCCTGTCTGGCATCCCATAGGGCTGATATCCACGATTTGGGAATGGTGGTTGCGGCTGAATTCGGCCATCATATGTTCAAGGGAATGAAGGCCGGGCATTGTCATATGTTCTTTGTTAGGCTGGCAGAACCTCAGGTCATATTTATAGATGGTATCACCATTAGATCCTTGAGTTGTACCGGCAAGACGAATATACGGCGCTTTAACCTTAGTGTGGTCGAGGTTAAAACTTTCTACGTTCATTTTTTTAGTCATTTTTACAGTCCTCCTTAGTAAGAATATGAGGGAAAATAAACCGCCGTCTTTTTTATTTTAACAGGGTTTATATGAGGCTGCTACATATATCATTCTCCGTATTGTTTAACAGTATTATGAACATTCCAAAAAGGGAAAAGGGCCAGTGGCATTCTATATTATAATTAGAGGTATCAGAAACTGAGAAGGAGAGACCGGACATGCCTCATAAATCCTCTGGAGAATTACTGCTTCAAAAGGAAAAAGGGACTGCTAAAAAAGCTGAATCCTTTTACAAAAACCAGGTACGTTTGTCTTTAAATGAGAAAATGAGAGAGTTTATTTCAAACCAGACGATGGCCTTTATAGCAACCTCCGGGTCAGACGGGGATTGCGACTGCTCTTTTCGGGCTGGAGAACCGGGCTTTATAAAAGTATTGGATAAAAACACTCTTATTTACCCTGAGTTTCGGGGCAATGGCGTCTTTGCAAGCCTAGGGAACCTTAAGGAGAATGAGAAATTAAGTCTTCTGTTTATCGATTTTGTATATGACCAGGTAGGACTCCACATAAACGGAACTGGCAAAATATTTAACACAGATGACTTGCGCTCCGCTCTGAAAGAAAAAGGATATCCGCTTTTTTCTGAAAAAATCAAATCAGCCGGAAAAATCGAATATTGGGTGTGGGTGACTGTAGAAGAGGCTTATATCCATTGTTCAAAACATATAATTAAAATGGTTCCGGAAGCGGACAGCAGAGCTCTTAATTGGGGAACAGATGATTTCAAGAAAAAGAAAGGAGGTTTTTTCCATACAAAAGCTTTAAAATAATAATGCTCAAAAACCGCGGCGAAAGTAAAAAAAGCCGCGGTTTATTTATTTTACGTCTTTAAAAAGCCTTTTTTCTGAATAAAATCTTTCATATCTCTTCTTACTGCTTTACTGAGCATACGGGTCATTTGTTCTGTCCACGTGTCAGAACGTTCTCCGCCAGTCCGTTTATTATAATAGTCTGAAATGATGTCGTTATAAATGCTGAGTCCTTTTTCAACTTCTTTATCTGATGGATATGTTTCTTCAAAATAAATATTGCCCATAGGAAGTCTTGGTTTCTGGTCTGTAGAGGTCTCAGGGACGCCAACTGCCATCCCGAAAAGGGGGACCACATAACCAGGCAGTTGCAGGAGTTCCGACACTTTTTCAATGTCATTTCTAATTCCCCCAATATAGCAAATGCCAAGATCCATAGATTCAGCAGCAATGGCTGCATTCTGGGCAGCAAGGGAGGCATCAATAGCCGCTACCATAAATTTTTCAGTTGTTTCCAGTGATGCATTTACTTGCGTCCCTTCCATTCCGGATGCAATAGTATGCCGGTGAAGATCGGCGCAAAAAATAAAAAAGTGGCCGTTTTTTTCAACATAAGGCTGGTTACCTGCAAACTGGGCCAGTTTTGCTTTCGTTTCAGGATTCTTAATGCCCAGTATGGTATAAGCCTGGATAAAACTTGATGTAGAAGCTAATTGAGCAGACTGGACAATATAACTGATCTGTTCATCTGATAATGGCTCGTCTTTAAATTTACGGATAGACCGGTGGTTTAACAGCGTTTTAATGGTTTGGTTCACATGATCAACTCCTGTTATGTAGTTATAATAAGTTTACCATACGTCATAAGGATTCACCGCTGATTGAAATCCGGCAGCAGGAAAGAATAATAGCCGGGAGGGCAGATGGAAAAAATAAAAGCGCAACAGGGAGAACCGGAAGGCTCCCTATTTCGCTTTTGTAAAGAAACTTCCTACTTGTTTAACGAGGGGACTGACTTGATTTGCCGTTTTTACGACTTGATCCATGGTTGTCATAGCTTTTTGAAAGTCAAATTTACCGTCACTTGTCTGAAAAGCCTGCATCAGTTTTGATCCAGGGTTCTGCTGGGGTGCTGGCGGGTAACCTCCAAATTGCTGGTAAGGCGGGTAGCCGGCAGACGGATGCTGCTGTTGATAATATGACTGTCCGTAACCTGGCCATTGGTTTGAAGGCGGTCCGGGTGGATGAAACGGCTGGTGGTACTCGTGCGGCATATTCGGCTGGCGGGGCGGACGTCCGAAAAACATGGCTTACACCTCCTTTGTATCAATGGATATACGTTTTCTCTTGTTCGGTATACGGATAGTCAGTAAACCTTGAGAAAGGCTTGCTTTAATGTCTGACTGGTTGACGGCAAAAGGAAGATTAACTATCCGATCGGATTTATGGTACCTGAAGTACTGTTCAGTAGTCTTTTTAACATCATCTTTTTTCTCTGAATAACTTTCATTTTTGATACTGATTTTTATGTGGTTTTGAAAGATATCTAACAGAATCTGTTCTTTTTTAATTCCTGGAACTTCTGCCTCAATTACATACTCATCTTTCGTTTCATATTGATAGACAGGTATCATTTTGGAAGGATGCAGATGCTTAATAGCCTGGTTAAAGAAACTGTCCATTGAATTTAAAATATCCCCAAAAGGCTGTTCATGTATGGGCTTTATTTCACGCTTCTTTCGATCGCTCATTAATATCACCTCTTAAACCGTGTTTCCTGTATTAATATATGTAACGAAACTGATAAGTGAATAGGCATATGTCCCTGTAAAAGAAATGAAAAAAGTAAATATCATTTATTTCACCTTTTCCTGACTCCCCATACTTTCTTTTTGGCGGTTATCTTGGCATAATGGATTGTAGTAGAATCTGCATCATACGAAAATCTCTTATAATAAAGGTGTGATCATATGGGGAAGGTTCAAAAGGCAGTAATAATTGTATTGCTGGCAGGAGCCGCTGCCGTAGTTGTTACATATACCATTCTGACGATCTTAGCTATTGTGTACGGGTCGGGGAGCTGACTGGAAACATATAATATTTTAAAAAGAGCAGGCTCCCAGCTCCGTTAAACGTAAAAAATGGCTCCCACCTAAGGTGAGGGCCATTTTTATTTTAGCGTTTATTCTAATCGATTAATGAAGCTGTCCTTCTTCATTTTTTTCTACCAGCTGGCAGTTCTCTACAGAAAAATGCCTGTCTGCCTGATCTCTGATTGTCTCGTCATTCGTAACTGCAATAACGGTTAACCCTTGTTTTTTTGCAAAATTCATCAAACGGTCAAGAACAGCTTCTCCTTCCGGACCATCGAGGGCTTTTGTTGGTTCATCAGCCAATATAAGTTTAGGGCTGGTCATGAGTATGCGGCCGATACTGGCGAGGATCTGGTGTTTATCATCCAGTCCCTCAATGGATTCATCCAGCTTTTCCTCGGAAAAACCAAGATCCATTAATATCTCAGCAGCTTGTTTGTATTTTTCTTTATATTGAGGATGGTCAGGCTTTAAGCCAAGAAGGAGGTTTTGTCTAGCTGACAGGTAGGGAATCAGAACCCCTTCTTCGTTTATATAACCTATGTTTTCAAGGCGCCACTCCGTACGTTTCCGTATAGTCAAAAGGTCTTCCCCAAATACGTGAACACTGCCTTTATTGGCAGGTGTCATTGCTGCGAGCATACGCAGCAAAGTTGATTTTCCTGTGCCTTCTTCGCCTGATATGACAACGAGTTCCCCCTCGCGCACAGTAAAGTTCATATCATTAAATAAAGTCGTCATTTGAGAACCATTAGAAAAACGTTTCACTACTTGATTTAATTCAATCGCATTCATACGTCAGCACCCCCGAAAGTGTGATTTCGCCATACCGGCTGAATCATTGAGACTCTAACTCCTTTAGATATATTAAACCATGAAACATACATAAATGAAACCGCTGTCATTTAAAAAGATTGACAATTTTGTAAAATTAAAAAACTTTCTACTGTTTCAATAGTAGAAAGTTTTTTATGCAATAAACGTTAGAGGGCTTCGTCCTGAAAACGGCGAAGATCCTGTTTGCTGCCGATCATGATTAAAATATCCCCTTTATGCAGTTCATCGTTTGGATTGGGGGTAATATTTACTTTGCCGTTTTGTTTTATAGCGAGAATCGTACAGCCGAATCGGGCCCGGATATCGAGTTCAATAAGCGATTTACCTTCCACTTTTGAAGTCGTAATAACTTCAACAATACTGTAATCAGCGGATAAATCAATGTAGTCTATTACTTTTTCAGAAGTTAAAAATTGGGCGATCCGGTTTCCCATATCATGTTCAGGGTGAAAAATACGGTCAGCCCCTATCTTCTCCAACACTTTGTGATGGTAGCTGTTCTGGGCTTTCACCCACACTTTAGGCACATTCATGTCTTTTAAATGAAGCGTACATAAAATACTTGCCTGTATATCTTCAGCTATGGCTACGATAACATGCTCAAAATTTCTGATTCCAATCTGTTTAAGGGCAGCTTCATCTGTCCCGTCAGCGAGAAGAGTGTGGGTTGCATAGCTGGATGCATCCTCAATTTTCTTCTGATTTTTATCTATAGCCAGCACTTCATGGCCTAAATGATATAATTCTCTGCAGACGCTTTGGCCGAACCGGCCCAGTCCAATAATTGCAAATTGTTTTTTCATTTTATATTTCCCTCTTATAATCTAATTGTGTCAAAGTATATCATTTACTTGTTTGACTTATCAAGTGAATATTTAAAGTAATATTCAGCTCAAAATATGTTGAATAATAAAACTGACATGCTTATACTTAATAACTTAAGGGACTTCTATATACGTGCACATAGATAAAATAGATTAAGCCTGACTTTAACGCAGGCTTGAGACACTTATGAAGAAGGAGGTTGCTATGACAGATCATTGGATATATTCTTTTACGTGGCAAGAAGTGCTGCTTGCTGCAGGAATACTGATTTTATTTTTAGTGTTTAGAAAATTATTTACAATATATATTTTCAGACTTATTCTTACTTTATCACGAAAAGCGCCCACAGATTTAGTAACAAATATTTTACTGGCTTTTGAAAGGCCAGTCAGATCATTTTTCGTATTTATAGGTTTTTATCTCGCCTTGATATATTTGCCGTTTCCTGCTGAATTTGATGCCCTTTTTCTGAGGGTCTTCAGAACACTGGTTATTGTTCATATTGCCTGGGGGCTTTTTAATTTATCCGCCTCAACTTCTACTGTTTTTTCAAAAGTAGGCAGGAAATTAGATATCGAATTTGACCAGATTCTTCTTCCGTTTCTGTCTAAACTGGTTCGCTTTGCGCTAATTGCCATGGCCCTCAGCATTATAGCTGATGAGTGGGGCTATAATGTCAGCGGGTTTGTTGCAGGTCTCGGATTGGGCGGGCTTGCTTTCGCCCTGGCAGCACAGGACTCTATCGGTAATTTTTTTGGAGGAGTAATTATTATTACGGAAAAACCGTTCACCCTCGGTGACTGGATTCAAACGCCATCTGTAGAAGGTGTCGTAGAAGACATCTCATTCCGAAGTACGAAGATCAGGACATTTGCAGATTCAGTCATTGTCGTCCCTAATTCCACCTTAGCCAATGAACCAATAGAGAATTGGGCAAAAATGAAAAAAAGGCAAATTTCATACAGTTTAAATGTGGAATACGGCACGTCAAGAGACAAGCTGCGCATATGTGTGGAGAGAATTGATAAAATGCTCCGCAGCCGTAAAGATATCGATCAGGAACTGATTATTGTGAGGTTTAATGACTTTAATGAAAGCAGTCTTGGTATCTTCCTGTACTTATTTACTGTAACCACCCAGTGGGAAGAGTATATGAAGGTGAGGGAAGATGTTAACCTTGAGATTATGAAAATTTTAGAAGAAGAAGGTGTATCTGTCGCGTTTCCAAGCAGAAGCGTTTATATGGCAAATGATAAAGTCATCGAAGAACAAAAGGGTTCCCTGTAACAAGGGGATCCTTTTCTTAATTCTGAGAGAACAGGCTGGTGAAATGAATGCTGGAACGTAAGCAGGCGATAATAAAACATATGAGCAGCAGTTAATTTTTGTGTACAATCAAAGTGTCATGTGAATGGCAAAGATGATGTGAGGGGGAAAAAGATGTGGAAAGCAAAATAATTGTTTATACGAGTAATGGTTGTCCCTACTGTAAACAGGTGGGAGAGTTTTTAGAGGACAATCATGCGGAATTTGAAGAACGGAATATCTCAGAAAATAAAGAGTTTTTTCAGGAATGGAAGGCTATAAATGCCATGGGTACCCCTTTAACCTGTTTTGGGGAGATACAGGTGCTGGGATGTAATAAGAAAAAGTTGATGGAAATGATTAAAGTTCTAAAAAAGAAACAAATCTAACTGCCATTGTCATCCATAAACAAAGGAGGGGAAGGAGCATGGGGAAGCTTCCTTCTCCTTTAGAAAAAATATCTCTATATTAGAGAGGTTGCTTTTTTAATTTTCGATTACCCAGTCAGTTGATAACCGGATGGCAGATAGCTAAAGTAACCTGTAATGAACCATAAGGATTAATTGATGCTCATGGATTGCATTTTTTTTTGGAAATGACTATGATGTAAAGGAGTTCGACATAAGTTAAGGAGGAGATTTTTTATGAAACAAATGGATGCTAATGAAATTATTAACTTTATCTCTAATAGCGAGAAATCAACACCAGTAAAAGTACATATTAAGGGGAACCTTGACGGCATTAATTTTGGTGAAAATACCAAATCGTTTATTCAGGGCGAGACTGGTGTACTTTTCGGGGAATGGAAAGATGTTCAGAAAGCTATAAAAGAAAACGAAGAAAAGATAGAGGATTTTGTGGTAGAAAATGACCGCAGAAATTCTGCGATTCCTTTGCTCGATATGAAGAACATCCACGCGCGAATTGAGCCGGGCGCGTTTATCCGTGAACAGGTGGAAATCGGCGATTCAGCTGTTATTATGATGGGGGCTTCCATTAATATCGGTTCAGTAGTCGGTGAAGGCACTATGATTGATATGAATGCCGTTCTCGGCGGAAGAGCAACTGTTGGGAAGAATTGCCACATCGGTGCTGGAGCAGTACTCGCAGGGGTTATAGAGCCGCCATCTGCTAAGCCTGTCATTATTGAAGACGGAGTCGTTGTAGGTGCCAATGCTGTTATTCTTGAAGGCGTAACAGTCGGTGAAGGGTCAGTTGTTGCGGCTGGGGCGATTGTAACAGAGGATGTCCCTAAGAATACGGTAGTTGCCGGAACTCCTGCTAAAGTAATCAAAGAAATTGACGATCAGACAAAAGGAAAAACTGAGATCAAACAAGAGCTGAGAAAGTTAAGTGAGTGATAATGATGGAACATGAATTCCAAGAGCGCCTGGCGGCAAGACGCCGGGCGCTTCATCAAATTCCCGAGGCGGGATTTAAAGAGACGAAAACGCAGGCATATATTCTGGAAACGGTGGCAGCTTGTCCACAGGATTTTTTACATTATAAAACATGGAAGACGGGGGTCCTCATTTTTATTGAAGGAAGTAACCCGGCTAAAACTGTAGGGTACCGGGCAGATATGGACGGTCTTCCCATTAGTGAAGAAACCGGCTTGCCATTTTCTTCACATCATGAAGGAATGATGCATGCCTGTGGCCATGACTTTCATATGACTATTGGCCTGGCTGTTGTCGAATATTTTTCGGAACATCAGCCTTTGCATAATCTACTTTTTGTCTTTCAGCCGGCCGAAGAAGGTCCGGGTGGTGCAGCACCTCTTTTAGCTTCAGAAGAGTTCCGGGCGTGGAAACCGGATGAAATGTATGCTCTTCATATCGCCCCTGAACTTTCAGTAGGTACAATTGCCACTAAGCCCGGTATATTGTTTGCGAATACGAGTGAATTGTTTATCGACTTTAAAGGGAAAGGCGGTCATGCTGCCTACCCCCATACTGCTGAAGATATGGTTGTGACTGCCAGCCATTTCGTTACTCAGCTTCAAACTATAGTAGCCAGAAATGTATCCCCGCTCGACTCTGCGGTCGTGACCATAGGGAAGATTGAAGGCGGCACAAAACAGAACATAATCGCTGAACAGGCGCGGATTGAAGGCACCATCCGCAGTTTGTCTATTGAATCTATGAACAGGATCAAGGCCCGTATTGAAGGGATGGCGCGCGGAACGGAAGAAAGTTTTAACTGTGAAGTCAGTATTGATTACGGGTCGAATTACTGCCAGGTTTACAACAATGAGGATCTGACAGAGGCATTTATTCAATTTGCCGATTCCTTTGAAGATGTTACGTTCCGTCTCTGTGATAAAGCGATGACTGGGGAAGATTTTGGTTACTTCCTTGAAGAAATACCAGGTGTCATGTTCTGGCTGGGGGTAGAGAGTGATTACGGACTTCATTCCTCAAAGCTGAACCCCGATGAAAATGCTCTCTCAGTTGCTGTAAATTATCTGACTGAGTTTATAAAGTCAAGGTAAAACGTCGTTTTTCACGCCTCTGAATAAGTTGATGAACCAAGGTCATACTAATCAGAAATGACTAAGGAGGCGTTACGTATGGCAAGGGTAGGAGTAGAACCTTCATTAACAGACGTGGAACAAGCTCTGCAGGCTTGCGGTTATGAAGTGGTGTCTTTGCAAAATGAGGAAGATGCGGCTGGGTGTGACTGTTGTGTCGTGTCAGGCCAGCAGCAGAATATTATGGGAATCCAGGAGACATCCACGCAGGCATCTGTCATTTCTGCGCAGGGATTAACAGCGGATGAGGTGTGTGAGCGCGTCGATCAGTCAGTAAAACACTAGCTAAATAACCTGGAAGAAGCTGTCCTGAAAGTATTACTTTGGGGGCAGCTCTTTTTATGTTTTGCTGTATTACATTATTCGGCGCCACTCATGTGGAATAAGCCGGCAGCGCTGGGGGAAGTGGTATTAAAAGCCCCTCAAATCATCTGAATTGAGGGGGCGGAAATTTTGTTTGGTGTGCGATTACCATTTTTATTATCCTGCTGAAGATTCTTTTGTAAGGTTTACCTGATGAGGATATGGAATTTCTATGTTGTTTGCATCAAGTGCTTCTTTCATAGCTTTACGCAGTTTTCTTTCCACGCCCCACTGTTCCATATTAGCAGTCTGGGCAATAACGCGGATCACTACATCACTGTCTCCAAAGTTCTGTACGCCTATAACGTGGGGGCCTTCTTTAATAACGTCATCTTCACGAGCTGCATCATCACATGCTTTCTGAAGGACAGCTATGGCTTCATCAATATTATCTTCGTAACTGATACTAATATCAACGAGTGCTCTCATATTGGATCGGGAATGGTTGCTCAAGCTGCCTATTTCCCTGTTTGGAATAAAATGCACTGTTCCATCAAATCCACGAATAACAGTAGTTCTTAGTCCAACTTCTTCAACTACCCCGTCTATCCCTGCTACAGTTATATATTCATCTACCTCTATCTGCCTCTCCAGCAGAATGAAAAAGCCTGTTACTACATCACTAACCAGACCCTGGGCCCCGAAGCCTATGGCCAGTCCTACAATACCCGCTCCTGCAATTAGGGCGGTTACATCATATTCAAATATCCCTACTATTATTGTAATCAGGATAAACAGCAGGACATAAGAAAAAATATTAAGCGATAACTTTTCCAGAGTTTTGACACGTCCGTGTGAGATGTTTCTCTGGTCACTCATTTTAGAAAAGCTTTTAGAGATAAAACTCCTGCCAACTGCCCTTATAATAAAAAATATAATAAGAATAGCTATTAACTGCAGGGCCACAGTCAAGGCTTTCGTACCAATTTCCGTCCAATTGACGGAATCAATCCATGCTTGCATATTAAAGCTCCTTTCTCTATATGTAAATACGTATGTTTGAGTTTACCACAAGCTGTAGAGCTTCTAAACCAAAAGGGTTTTACAAATAAAAAATAAGGGCATGATAGGAATGGATCAGGCAGGAGAGGACCATCCTGGTTGACGGTATGGAATGAGTATCATATAATAATCACTGTTGTAAAAGTTAAAAAGCACATTAATTGTTGGAGGGGTTCAGACATGTCAGAAAAGCGTATGGTAGCTAAACAAGCTCCCAGATTTGAAATGGATGCTGTAATGGCTGATAAGGAATTTGGAAAAGTAAGCCTGGAAGAAAATATGAAGCAGGATAAGTGGACTGTTCTTTTCTTCTACCCAATGGATTTCACATTTGTATGCCCGACTGAAATTACTTCTTTAAGCGACCGTTATGATGAGTTCGAAGATTTAGATGCAGAAGTGATCGGTGTATCAACTGACACTATCCACACTCACCTGGCATGGATTAATACTGACCGTGATGATAACGGTCTTGGAAAACTTGACTATCCTTTAGCTGCGGATACTAACCACGAAGTATCCCGTGAATATGGTGTTCTTATTGAAGAAGAGGGAGTTGCACTCCGTGGACTGTTTATTATCAGCCCTGAAGGAGAGCTAATGTACTCTGTTGTAAACCACAACAATATTGGCCGTGATGTAGACGAAACTCTTCGCGTGCTTCAGGCGCTTCAAACCGGGGGACTATGCCCGGCTAACTGGAAGCCTGGACAAGATACTCTTAAAGTATAATAAAATTAGGACGCAGACTGGAGTAAACCAGTTAATTAAGAATGGCTCTCACCACTGAGAGCCATTCTTTTATGTTTCTATTTGCTGGTCTGAATGTCAACCTGCAGAATTCCGTATAATTCACACTCATTTCCACTCCAATTCAAGAGATAAGCCTTGTTATCATGCGGCAGCCAGCATTAGGCTTTAAGCTCTGTTGACATATAAACCATTGATACGGGGAGTTATTATTTGTATGATAAAGAAAGCTATAAAATAAATACCGGGGGATCAAAATGAAAAAACAGTTTGCGGTTATCGGCCTTGGACGCTTTGGAGGAAGCATATGCAAGTCTCTAAGTGAACAGGGAATGGAAGTGCTTGCAATTGATACGAATGAAGATAAAGTAAACGAATATGCCTCCATTGCGACGCACGCAGTGGTTGCTGATACGACCGATGAAAACACTCTTAAGAGTCTTGGAATAAGGAACTTCGACCATGTGATTGTGGCGATTGGAGATAATATTCAATCAAGCATTCTGACGACTCTTATGCTTGTTGAACTAGGAGTGAAACACATTACGGTAAAGGCTCAGAATGATTATCATGAAAAAGTACTGAATAAAATAGGCGCCCATAAAGTGGTCCATCCAGAACGGGACATGGGAGTCAGAATCGCCCATAATATTATTTCAAAGAATGTCCTGGATTATCTGGAACTTTCCGATGAATACAGCATTGTGGAATTAATAGCTGGAAAAACGGTCCATAGCCAGTCCCTGATTGATCTGGATATACGGGCGAAATATGGGTGTAACGTTATGGCAATTAAAAGAGGGGAAGAGATCAATGTCTCTCCTGCAGCGACAGAATACTTAATGAGTGGCGATATTATAATTGTCATTGGAGCAGATAAAGACATTAACCGGATGGAACATGATTTATTTGATGATGAGGACTAGCAATAATTGACTTGAAAGGTGGCCTGTTACGGCCGTCTTTTTTGTTTGAAGAGGAAGTTTAAGACAATTGGGTTGGTTGCTCAAAAGGAAACCAGCTTACGCTCTGGAGCCTCACCCGGCATAAACAGCTTTATTTAATCGGCCGGTTCACTTCCTGCGAAGTCTTACACCACAGGCATAAGCGCAACATCGTCGCAGGGATTTCGGCTAAACCTTCACGTCCTGTGAAAACGCCGAAGTCACCACATCCGTGTGGAAGTTCGCTGTGTTTTTTTACCCGAGGACTGCGTTTATCCTCTCGGTGTCCTCGCCTTCGTTCACGGCAGAAGATGTTTCATGTATTAATCACGGGGGAGCCGCCTCCAACTGATCTTCTGTTTCAGCTGCCAAACTATTATAAAAAAACCTTTCCAATCTAATAAATAACAGTGGCTCTCACCATCGGTGAGAGCCACTGATTTTAACTGGTGTTCCAGTCTGCAGATTCTCCGCGGTTACAAAATGTTATCCTAACCGGTAAGTTCTTTATTATACTTCCATGATTATAGGTAAAATCATAGGCTTTCTTTTCGTTTTTTCATATAAAAACGGCCCTAGAGTATCGGTCACTTCGTTTTTAATTTCAGACCATTGGGTGGTTTTATTGTCCATTAAGTTATTTAGATGGACAGCCAGCTTCTTTTGGGCTTCGTTGATCAGGTCCCCGGATTCCCTCATATAAACAAATCCGCGGGAAATAATATCCGGACCTGAAGCGACTTTAAATTCTTTCATGTTAAGGCTGACTACGACTACAACGAGTCCTTCTTCAGACAAAATCCGGCGGTCTCGCAGCACGATATTCCCGATGTCGCCAATGCCGTTCCCGTCAACGTAAATTGAACCTGATGGAATTTTACCGGCACGGACAGCTTCATTTTTATCTAATGCAAGGACGTCCCCAATATCCATGACAAAAGAATTTTCTTCCGGAACCCCGCAATCCTTAGCCAGCTCTGTATGCATTTTGAGCATGCGGTATTCACCGTGAATTGGCATGAAGTATTTAGGTTTCATAAGACGGAGCATAAGTTTTTGTTCTTCCTGGCCGCCGTGTCCTGACGTGTGGATATCGTTTAATGAACCGTGAATGACCTCTGCTCCTGCGCGGAACAGCTGGTTAATAATTTTGCTGACACTCAATGTATTGCCTGGAATAGGTGAAGAGGAGAAAACGACTGTATCTCCAGGAATAATCTGTATCTGCCTGTGGGTTCCGTGGGCAATACGCGATAGAGCAGCCATCGGTTCTCCCTGGCTTCCTGTACATAAAATCAGTACTTGGTCAGCAGGTATTTTATTTAATTGAGAAGACTCAATAAAGGTACTTTCCGGAGCTTTAATATAGCCCAGCTCACGGCCTATGCGGATAGCTGATTCCATACTTCTTCCAAATACTGCAACTTTACGGCGATATTTTACGGCTGCTTCTACTGCCTGCTGGAGGCGGTAAATGTTAGAAGCAAAAGTCGCAAATATAATACGCCCGTCCACTTTTCGGAAAATAGAATCGATGCTTTCTCCTACTTTACGTTCAGACATCGTGAAGCCCGGTACTTCACTGTTCGTACTGTCAGATAATAAACAGAGGACACCTTCTTCGCCAATCTTTGCCATTTTAGATAAATTAGCCGGCTCACCAACAGGGGTGAAATCGAATTTAAAATCGCCCGTTTGTACAATATTGCCGGAAGGAGTTTTAACTACCACTCCAAAAGAATCCGGAATACTGTGAGTCGTTCTGAAGAAAGAAACCGACGTTTTCTGAAATTTAATTACATCGTCCTCTGCTATATCATGAAGTTCGGCGTTACGTAGAAGTCCATGTTCTTCAAGTTTATTTCTGATTAATGCAAGGGCAAGTTTGCCGCCGTAAATTGGTACATTAATTTCCCTTAACAGGTAAGGGACCCCTCCAATATGGTCTTCATGCCCGTGAGTAATAAACAGACCTTTAATCTTGTCTGCATTTTTTACTAAATACGTATAATCGGGGATAACGTAGTCAATCCCTAACAATTCATCTTCAGGAAATTTAATACCGGAATCGATGATAATAATTTCGTCCTGAAACTGAATGCCATACATATTTTTTCCGATTTCGCCCAGACCCCCGAAGGCGAATATAGCTGCTTGATGATTTTTTGCTTTCATTAGTTATGCCTGCTCCAGCTGGAAGTCTTCATTATTTTCTTTTTCATACTGCAGAGCATCTTCGGACAAAGGGGTCACAAATTCAATGTTATACCGTCGGTCTGCAAGTTTTTTTCTTATTTCTTCTTCTGTGGATGCTTCCATATACAATACGTTCGTACGTTCTCTAACTGGCACTTCGTCCAGTGTGTCCTGGTAAAAGACTTTAAATACCATGTGATAATCCTCTCCTTGAGTAGTTATAAATTTTATAATTATAGGACTCTTTTGGCGTTCCGGGCGTGCACCTTAAGATCAATAATCCTATGAAAATAAGCGTTAAAAAGTTCATTTCCCTGTACAGTTATATTAACATAAAGTTTCATCCTTCTTTCACCTTGTGCTAAGAAAGAAGGATGAGTGGATTAGACATATAATTGTTTAGGGAGTAAATTCCGGTACCTTTTTAATAAACGTTCTCTCCACCTTTTCAACATTTTAAACCCTCCTTCCATTCAATTCAAGACTCTTGTTTGTGAGAAGAGGCAATAAAGGGATATTTTTCTAGAAAAAATAAACAGCACCAGCGTGTACCAGTTTGTTTTACGTAGTTAATTATTTTTAATATGAGTAGAAAAAGGAAAGAAGTTGCGAGGAGATATTTACCATTTGAAAACCCCTCTTAATTATAAGAGGGGGCCGTCATCGTTCTTGACTTTTATTACTTCGCCGGGAGGCAGAGGTTTTTTGTAAGGGTCATCGCCTTCAATCCGATCGTAGAACATAATACCGTTTAAATGGTCGAGTTCGTGCTGAAAAACAATGGCTAAGTAACCTCTTAACCGTTTAACAACTTTATTTCCGTCTGCATCGTACGCTTCAATTTTTATTCTCGCATAGCGGGGAACAATACCTTCGACGTTCCTGTCTACTGATAAACACCCTTCACCGCTATCAAGATAAGTGGTTTCAGCGGAGTGGCTGATAATTTTAGGATTAAAGAATGCATATTCAATAATTTCATCGTTTTGATCTGTTGTACGCATAACAAGCATACGTTTACTGACATTTATCTGGGGCGCTGCTAGGCCAACACCAGGGCGAAGGCTGTATTTTTCGGCAGTTTCAGGATCCTGGCTATGTACAAGAAACTGCATCATATCATTTAAAGTTTTCTGGTCTTCCTGACTTGGAGGAAGATCAACAGGTTCAGCTGCTTTTCTTAAGGTGGGGTGCCCCTCACGAATAATATCATCCATTGTTAACATAAGGTATCTCCTTTCATCATCATGCAATATTAAATATACCTTTCTCTTTATCATAAACAGTTTTTTAATTAATGAAAAGAGGAGACAGCTTTTTAGCTGCTCCCCTTTAAAGGTTTGCCTAGCAGTAGTACTTTGATGCGCCTACAATAATAAGAAGAATAAACAGAACTACTATTAAGGCAAATCCTTTACCTGGCCCTGTTCCAACTCCGGCTACTTGTGTAGGATAACCGTATCCGTGATGATGTCCATATCCGCAAGGGTCATCGCAAAAACCATGTCCGTACATAAAAATGCCTCCTTTTTAATTACCGCTTCCTTCAGGCGGAGTACTTTCATGGTATGCAGCCTAATAAATCCGGAATAGATAAACACCTATTTTTTATCATTTTTTTTAAAAAATAAACCCGCACTTGCTAATTTAAGCATTGGCAGCTCATTTTTTAAGACATAAAAAAGTAAGAAGGACGTACAAAGGTGAGCACAAATAAAAACATAAAAAAACAAAAAAATAGGTATTGATATTATTTTCATAAATGAAATATGGTAGTTGTTAAATGTAAAAGAAGAAAAATATTCTTGTAATGATTAGTAAAATAAGGTAGTTTGTTATTGGGAGCAATATAGTGAATTGTTTAGGAGGGTTCATATTTGAAAAAAATAATAACATTATTAGGAGCATCAGCAGCAATAATTTTTACAAGCGGCTGCTTTGGTGACGATCCGGTTGAACAAATGTACGAAAAATTTGAGGAGTCTGTTGAAATAGAAAATCAAATAGAGGATAAACAAGACCCCCTCGTAGATGCCGAACAAACAGAAATGAATCTCTATGACGAAATGCTTACTCTGTCATCCGTAGAAGATATTGAACCGCTGGCAAATGAAGCGATTGAGTCGGCCGAAGAACGAAGGACATTAATGGAAGAAGAAGAGACTCTTATTGAAGAATCATTCAGCATATTCCAGGAAGCAGAAGAGCATCTTGAGGATATTGATGAGGAAGAAGTCAGGACAGCAGGAGAGAACGTTGTTCAGACAATGCATGAACGTTATGAGGTTTATCAGGAATTATTCAATACTTATATGACGTCTATCGATGAAGACATTGCCCTTTATGAAATGATTAAAGATGAAAATGCAGAAGCTGAAGAGCTGCAGGAGCAGCACGAAACAGTTAATGATATTTATGGAGAAATTTCGAGTCTGAATGAGGAGTTTAACCAGTTAACAAACGAATACAATGAGGCAAAAATGGAATTTTATCAAGCTGCTGATTTAAATGTGGCTGATGAGTAAATCTTTCAAGAAGAGGGCAGCCGTCCTCTTCTTTTTTTGATCATAGGCTGAAAGCATGAGTAAAAGGAACTGTTTTTTATAATTTTATGCTGTAAATTGCCAGTGCCCCCAAAAAACATCCTTTAAATAAGCTTCACGACAAAAAACTCACGTTCACACATCGGTCATAAAGTATAACAGGCTTAAATATTACCTGTAACAGTTTGTTAAATACTTGTGAAGTCGTTAACAACATTAGAAATGTGGAAAACGTTTAAAACAAGAGTAAAAGCGTTGACGAATGATAAAGGTATCGTGTAAACTAAATAACGTGATTAGAGGTTGTATTACTATTTATTTCAAATAACTATTACAGTCCGGCTGAAAATCTAAATTTTTTATGATTATGAGTTCGACAAAAGGGAATACAACCTGTATGGATTGCATTGATCGTGTCGAATCACATGTAATAAGATAACTTTGGGTACTTTATTAGTAGTGATTCTGACGTATAAAAGCTAATTTGAGAAGGCGATTTAAGAAAGGATGAGGTGACAGTATTCATGGAAAAAACTAAAGAATTGCAACAGGTTGAAGAGCAGTTCCAGACTTTCCAGATTCTCGATGAAGAAGGAAAAGTAGTAAACGAAGAAGCTATGCCGGAGCTTTCTGATGACGAATTAAAAGAATTGATGACGCGGATGGTTTACACACGTATTTGGGATCAAAGAGCTATTTCCCTTAACCGTCAGGGACGTCTTGGTTTCTATGCACCGGTAGCAGGGCAGGAAGCATCAATGATCGGTTCCCAGTATGCCCTTGAAAAGCAGGACTGGATTCTGCCGGGTTACCGTGATATTCCTCAAATACATTATCATGGCGTTCCGCTGGATCAGGCCTTTTTATGGTCTAGAGGACACTTCAAAGGCGGGCAAATGCCGGAAGGTGTACGGGTAATGATGCCGCAGATTATTATCGGCGCGCAAATTACACAGACAGCTGGTGTGGCAATGGGCCTTAAAAAGAATAAAGAAGATGCTGTGGCGATCACTTATACTGGTGATGGCGGTGCATCCCAAGGGGACTTTTACGAAGGTATGAACTTTGCGGGGGCTTTTAACAGTCCGGCGATTTTCGTAGTGCAAAACAACCGGTTTGCCATTTCAGTTCCAGTAGAACAGCAGTCTGCAGCTAAAACAATAGCACAAAAAGCAGTTGCTGCAGGAATTCACGGTGTACAAGTTGACGGAATGGATCTGCTTGCGGTCTACGCTGTGACTAAAGAGGCTCGTCAGAGAGGCCTTGATGGTAACGGCCCGACACTTATCGAAACGTTAACTTACCGTTATGGTCCTCATACTATGGCAGGTGACGATCCGACACGTTACCGTACCTCTGAGGAAGACGATGAGTGGGAAAAGAAAGATCCTCTTGTCCGTTTCCGGAAATTCCTTGAAGACAAAAATCTGTGGTCTGAAGAAGATGAAGACAAAGTCGTAGAACAGGCCAAAGAAGATATTAAAGCTGCAATTAAGAAAGCTGACAGCGTACCTAAACAAAAAGTTACCGACCTGATCGAAATTATGGGAGAAGAGCTTCCAGTTAATCTGCAGGAGCAAATGGAAGAGTATAAAGAAAAGGAGTCGAAGTAAGTTATGGCGCAAATGACAATGATTCAGGCAATAACTGATGCAATGCGAAATGAGTTGAAGAATGACGAAAAAGTGCTTGTATTCGGGGAAGACGTAGGTCTTAACGGCGGGGTATTCCGTGCGACTGAAGGCCTTCAGAAGGAATTCGGCGAAGAACGTGTTTTCGACACACCTTTAGCAGAATCAGGCATCGGCGGTTTATCGGCTGGATTAAGTGTAACAGGCTTCAGATCGGTAATGGAAATTCAATTTTTCGGATTTGTGTTTGAAACATTTGATGCGATCGCAGCTCAGATGGCCCGTATGCGTTACCGTTCAGGCGGAACATACCACGCTCCTGTGACAATTCGTTCACCTTTTGGCGGCGGTGTTAAAACGCCGGAACTTCACGCTGACAGCCTTGAAGGTCTGATGGCTCAATCACCGGGTATTAAAGTTGTTATCCCTTCAACTCCATATGATGCAAAAGGACTTTTAATCTCTGCTATCCGAGACAATGATCCTGTAGTATTCCTCGAGCACATGAAGCTTTACCGTTCGTTCCGTGAGGAAGTGCCGGAAGAAGAATATACTCTTCCTCTTGGAAAAGCAGACGTAAAGCGTGAAGGCTCTGATATTACAATTGTGACTTATGGTGCGATGGTTCACACTTCCCTTAAAGCTGCAGATGAACTTGAAAAAGACGGAATCTCAGCGGAAGTTATCGACTTACGTACGGTGAGCCCTATTGACATTGACACTATTATTGAGTCAGTAGAGAAAACCAACCGTGCAATTGTAGTACAGGAAGCTCAAAAACAAGCAGGTGTGGCTGCTAGTGTAGTAGCTGAAATTAACGACCGTGCGATCCTGAGTCTTGAAGCACCTGTTTTACGAGTGACTGCTCCAGATACTGTCTTCCCGTTTGCTACAGCTGAAGATATCTGGCTCCCAAGCTCTAAAGATGTCGTATCAAGAGCAAAAGAAGTTATTAACTTTTAATAACTGAAATTAAACATCAAGGAGGAGATCATTTTATTTCCTCCTTCTTCTCTATAATTAAGACAAAGAACTGGAGGCGTTATAATGGCATATGAATTTAAACTTCCTGATATTGGTGAAGGAATTCATGAAGGTGAAATTGTAAAATGGGAAGTCAAAGAAGGCGATGAAGTCAAAGAAGACGACGTCTTATGTGAAGTTCAGAACGATAAAGCAGTCGTTGAAATTCCTTCCCCTGTAGAGGGTACGGTACAAAAGCTGCACGTTGACGAAGGAGTAGTAACTGAAGTAGGAACAGTTATTATTACGTTTGAGACAGATGCTGAACAGCCGGAAGATGCTCATGGCGGAGGAGAAGAAGAGAAAGAGGAAGAGAAAGCTTCTGAAGAACCAAAAGAAGAAAAGAGTGAATCAGCTCCTGCTTCAGAAGAGGAAGAAGTTGATGAAACTGCACGTGTGATTGCGATGCCTTCTGTACGTAAATATGCACGTGAAAAAGACGTAAACATCCGTAAAGTAAAAGGTTCAGGCAAAAATGGCCGTGTCATGAAAGAAGATATTGATGCTTACTTATCTGGCGACCAGCAGCCAGCTGAAGCTGCCGAGCAGACAGAAGCTCCTGAAGCTCAAGAGGAAGCACAATCTGTTCCATCTTATCAACCGGCTAATGAAGAGCTTGAAACGCGTGAGAAAATGTCAGGAATACGTAAAGCTATTTCTAAGGCTATGGTTAATTCCAAACGTACAGCCCCGCATGTGACACTTATGGACGAAATCGATGTGACTGACCTTGTAGCGCACCGTAAACAGTTCAAACCGGTAGCAGAAGAAAAAGGCATCAAATTGACTTTCTTACCGTATGTGGTTAAAGCCTTAACTTCAGCAATCCGTGAATATCCAATCTTAAACACTTCTCTTGATGATTCAACTGAAGAGATTGTTCATAAGCACTACTACAATATCGGAATTGCGGCTGACACTGAAAAAGGATTAATGGTTCCTGTTGTAAAAGATACTGATCGTAAATCAATTTTCACTATTTCTGATGAAATTAACGGTCTGGCAGGTAAAGCGCGCGAAGGCACTCTATCTGCAGCAGAAATGAAAGGCGCTTCTACAACGATTACAAATATCGGTTCTGCAGGCGGCCAATGGTTTACTCCTGTTATTAATCACCCTGAAGTTGCCATTCTTGGACTTGGCCGGATTCAGGAAAAAGCAATTGTCCGTGACGGTGAAGTGACAGTTGCACCAGTATTAGCCTTGTCATTAAGCTTCGATCATCGTATTATTGATGGTGCAACAGCACAATATGCGTTGAACCATATCAAACGTTTATTAAATGATCCGCAATTACTTGTAATGGAGGGATAATTTATGGTAGTAGGAGATTTTCCAGAAGAAGTAGATACGCTCGTCATCGGTTCTGGCCCGGGAGGGTATGTAGCAGCTATCCGTGCCGCGCAATTAGGCCAGAAAGTAACGATCGTAGAAAAAGAAAATATGGGAGGCGTATGTCTTAACGTCGGCTGTATCCCGTCAAAAGCACTTATCGAAGCTGGACACCGTTACCATGATGCAGGAAATTCAGATGACATGGGGATTTCTGTAGGGGAAGTAAATCTGGACTTCTCTAAAGTGCAAAAATGGAAACAATCAGTTGTTGAGAAACTGACAGGTGGAGTAGAAGGTCTTTTAAAAGGCAATGAGGTTGACATTGTTCGAGGAGAAGCTTATTTCGTTGATGACTCTACAGTAAGAATCATGGATGAAAAAACGTCCCAGACGTATAAATTCAAAAACTGTATTGTAGCCACAGGCTCATCTCCAGTTGAACTCCCTAAATTTAAATGGAGTGAAAAAGTCGTTTCTTCAACGGGCGCTCTCGCTTTAAAAGAGGTTCCTGAAAAGATGGTTGTTATCGGCGGAGGCTATATCGGTGTTGAGCTGGGTTCAGCATATGCCAACCTTGGCGCTGAAGTGACTATTCTTGAAGGTACTAAACAGATTCTTCCTGGTTTTGAAAAGCAAATGAGCCAGCTGGTATCACGCCGATTAAAGAAAGCTGGAGTTACAATTAAAACTGAAGCTTTTGCTCAAGAAATGGAAGAAACTGATAATGGTGTAAAGGTGAAAGCTGAAGTTAAAGGCAAAGAGGAAGAATTTGAAGGCAATGTTCTTCTTGTGACTGTTGGTCGCCGTCCAAATACAGACGAGCTGGGACTTGAGCAGGCAGGCGTTGAGCTTGATGATAAAGGATTTGTAAAAATTGATAAACAGTGCCGCACGTCCTCATCCAATATTTACGCGATTGGTGATATAGTGGCAGGTCCTGCACTAGCCCATAAAGCGTCCTACGAGGCAAAAGTAGCCGCCGAAGCCATCTCAGGAGAAGCTGCTGAAATTGATTATACGGCTATTCCGGAAGTAGTGTTCTCCGGTCCTGAATTGGCAAGCGTCGGTTTAACTGAAAAAGAAGCGAAAGAAGAAGGCTATGATGTGGTAGCTTCTAAGTTCCCGTTCCAGGCGAATGGACGAGCGCTGTCGCTAAATGAGTCAGAAGGATTTATGAAAATGGTAACAAGAAAAGAAGACGGGCTAGTCCTTGGCGTACAAATTGCGGGGCATAACGCGTCTGATATGATTTCTGAAGCGTGTGTCGCTATCGAAGCAGGTATGACTGCAGAAGATTTGGCTTTAACCATTCACGCTCACCCATCATTGGGAGAAATCACAATGGAAACAGCCGAAGTAGCATTAGGAATGCCTGTTCACATTGTAAAATAATTACTGTTATTTATAGGAAAACCCCGTAAACCAATTTTGTTTACGGGGTTTTTGTATGAAATGATGACCGATTTAATCATCTAGTAATGTATATTTTAATTCGTTTAGTATTGAGGAAAATTCATTTGCGCCTTCTATTCTCAATTTAACTTCAAGATCCTCTATAAGCAAAAGTGTAGGAAAAGTATCTATACCGTAATAATTGACTAAGGAATGGTCACTTTCAGACACAATGTGCGTACTGTTAAGTCTATCAGGATACTTCTTCTGGAGAATACGAAGGGCATCATAGTAATCGTGCTCTTCCTGGATATCTGTATTGTTAGAAAATAATAATGTTTCTGGCACCTTATTATCCTGGGACTCCTCAAGAAACGAGTAATCGGCACTAATATTATCTGACTGACAGCTCGACATATATAAACAGGAAGTCATTAAAATAATCACACACAAACGATTCATATGGGTCACTCCCTTACTAAATACTTACACCTATGAAACAATTTTGATGTTATCACGATTAGCTCAACATTTGTTTAAAGTAACCAAACTGTTATATAAATGAAAACTGATGATAATCACCAGTAAAAAATCTTGGGTCATAACTATAAACAGTAAGAAAAGCCCTCTAGTAAGGAATCCAGCGAACTTCCATTCACATGTGGGGACTTCGGCGGTCTCACAGCACGTGAAAAGGGTATCCAAAGATTCTAAAACTCATGTTGCACTTATGCTCCCAGGGGTAAGCTTCACCGGGAGTGAACCGGCAAATTAAGCAAAGCTTCAGTCTCTCTTTAAATTATTCATTAATCTCAGGTGTATTAGGTAATTCCCCCGTAATAGCAAAAGCGGAGCCCGTACGATACGGGGCTCCGCTTTGTGATATTAACTATTTTTACTCTTTCCTGGTTTCTTTTTTTCAGGTAAAGTCTCCTGCTTTAGTGACTTCATTAAACTTATAATCATAAAGATCATAATTATTACAAATGGAAAAGCAGCAATAATGGCTGCCGTCTGCAGTGCAGCCAGACCTCCTGAGTAAAGGAGAACGGCTGCTGTTGCTGACTGGATAAGCCCCCAGATAAGCTTTACATTGTTTGGAGGGTTCAGGCTGCCGTTTGTTGTCTGCATTCCTAAAACAAAAGTTGCTGAGTCTGCGGAAGTGATGAAGAAAGAAGCTATGAGGAAAATAGCTACAATCGCCATTATCCAGCCGAAATTGAACTGCTGTAATACAAAGAACAAGGCAGATTCCTCACCGGCATTTGTCATGACATCCATGACACTGACTCCTGCAATTGTTTCCAAATGAATAGCTGTTCCTCCAAAAACTGAGAACCAGAGCGCTCCAAATACAGAAGGTACCGCAATTACTCCGATAATAAATTCACGGATCGTCCGTCCCCGGGAAACACGGGCAATAAATGTCCCTACAAATGGAGCCCAGGCGATCCACCAGGCCCAGTAAAAGATTGTCCAGCCTTCTACCCAAGTTGATTCCAAATTAAACGTATCGAGCTGGAAGCTCATCGATACAAGGTTTTGTAAATAATTTCCGAAAGTCTGCGTAAAAGAGTTCATAATAAAGTTTGTAGGTCCTGAGAATAAAAGAAACAGCATTAAAATACCTGCTAAGTAAATATTTGTTTTACTTAAAATGCGGATCCCTACGTTTAATCCTGTCTGCGACGACAGCATGTAAAGGAAAGTCACGACAATAATAATCATTAACTGAAGAAAAAACGTATTGTTTAAGCCTAACACATCGGATAACCCGCCGCCAATCTGGGCAGTACCAAACCCAAGGGAGGTAGCCACACCGAAGACAGTAGCAAAAACAACGATCACATTAATAGTCGTTCCAATTCCGCCATTAACACGGTCGCCAAGCAGTGGTTCAAATGCCGCACTCACCACGCCGGGAGTCCCTTTTCTGAATTTAAAGTAAGCTAAAGTTAAAGCGACAATTGAGTAAATTGCCCAAGGATGAATGCCCCAGTGGAAGAAGGAATATCTTAAAGCAGCACCTGCTGCGTCAATAGAGCCTCCTTCTACATTAGCGGCTGGCGAGGGATCAAATAAATGGTAAACCGGTTCGGCCACTCCCCAGAAAACGAGCCCGATCCCCATCCCGGCTGTAAATAGGAAAGAGAACCATGTTAAGTAATTATATTCAGGTTCCTCATCATCTTTCCCAAGCTTAATTCTTCCGTAAGGGCTGAAGATTAAAAAGATAGCAAATGCAACAAAACCTGTGGCTGCCAATAAATAAAACCAGCCAAACTGGTCAGTAATGAATCCCTGGATAGATCCTGTTATAAATTCCAGGTTTTCCGGCGCAAAAAAGCCCCAGATAATAAATGCCAAAGCAATAAAAAATGAAATAGTAAATACTGGTGTTAATTTCTTCACCTTATCCTCCACCTTCCGTTTAATTTAAAAGCCGTTAATTTTCAAAGTCTATTGGGATGTACTGAATAAATAAACAACAGAGTATATTCTACTTAAATTTATACAAAGGTCAAGTGTGAGGCAGTAATACCAACTTTACTTTTCCCGAAAAATGTCGAATATAAACGACATAATTGTAAGTGTGTAATATTATGGCGGAAGAAGGTTCCATTAAAAGTTATAATATGGTAAGATTTTATAGTTGCAAGTAAGGTAATGGAAGAGGGGATACAATGAAAAAAGCAAAATATATAAGTGTTTGGATAGTCACAGCAGGATTGCTCGTCGCCTGCGGTGATAACAATGAGCAGGCTATCAATGAAAATGAAAATGCTAATATAAATTCCCCTGGGGAAGAGAATTTGAATAATCAAAATACAGGGACAGCAAACAGTGAAGAAAATAATAATTCAAACGAGTTAAATGAAAATACCGATAATAACCAAAATGAAACAAATGAAAATATTAATGAACAGGACAATGAAAATATTAATGAACAGGACAATGAACTAAACGACGAGAATGTAAATAATGAAGAAGACAAGGAACCTCTTTATCAAATTGAAAACAATGTGACAGTCAGACCGATTGATGAGGCACCTGAGGAGGTCGTTCTTTTAACGATTGATGACGCACCGGATAATTACGGTGTGGAGATGGCAGAGATCCTGCACGACATGGATGCAGGCGCTATATTTTTTGTGAACGGCCATTTTCTTCAAAATGAAGAAGGGGAACAGCAGTTAAAGGATATTTATGAACTGGGTTTTGAAATTGGCAACCACACGATGACCCATCAAAATCTATCAGACCTCTCAGAAGAAGAGCAGTATGAAGAAATAGTCCAGCTTAATGATTTGGTTGAAGACATTATTGGGGAAAGGCCCCGGTTTTTCAGAGCACCTTTTGGAGTCAACACGGATTACTCTAAACAGCTGATGGAAGAAGAAGAGATGCAGTGGATGAACTGGTCTTACGGATACGATTATTTTGAAGAATATATGGAAGCTGAAGCTTTGGAAGAAATAATGGTTGAAACTGAACATTTGGGCAATGGAGCCAACTTGTTAATGCATGACAGGGAATTTACGAAAGACGCTTTAAGAGGAATCGTAGAAGGTTTAAGAGATAAAGGTTACGAGATCGTTGATCCTGATAAGATTAAATAATACAGCAAGGAAGGTTTGTGAATGAAAAAAGCAAGTCTGATTATAGTATTAGGTCTGTTATTAACTGCCTGCCAGAATGAGGAATCAAGCGCAAAAGATCAAGGTCACGCGGTTGAAAGGGAAACTGACCTGCAGGAAGAAAAAAATACTGGAAATGATAACGAGCACTTTAAAGAGTGGACGGAATTAAACACCCTGGCTGTTGATGGGTACGAGGGTGTGTATATATCAGTCTCTGAATTGGCTGATGAACTGGGTGGACATTATGAATACGATCCAGTTAATAAGGATTTACTGTTAGAGATAGCTGACAGACAGTATTATTTAGTCTATGGTGTGCCGGTGATTGAAATAAATGGTGAATATTTCCCAGCTGAGAAGCCGCCTTTTGTTGAAAACGAAAAGAGAGAACCTTATCTAAGTATTGAATTTATTGAAGAAGGACTTGAAACAGACTATACACACAATAAAGAAGAAAATAATATAGCTATAAACTGGGACGGTCGAGTGGTCGAGGCATGGCGTCCTGCCGGAGAAAATGACGTTGAAATTCATTCTTACTCGGTGGAAGAGATGATTGACTTCCTGGCTTTTCTTCAGTCTCCGATAGAAGGGGCCTCTGTAAGCACTGTAGAGAGTCACCTTCCAGGTGCTCCGAGGGAGTATCGTAACGGCACCCATGAAGGTATTGACTGGTACGGATATGCCTCGGGGACTGAAATAACGACTGAAACGCCTGTTTATGGAATGGCAGAAGGAAAAGTTGTACGAGTCGACAGTGATTTTGAGGATTATAACTCACATGTGGAGAGAAATATCGACCTGAAAATTGCTGCAAAAGAAGGGTTTACTCCGCAATATATACTTGACCGGCTGAGGGGCATGCAGGTTTGGGTTCAATACGATAATGGAGTAATGATCCGTTTTGCTCACCTTGACTCTATACCTGAAGAGGTGGAAGCGGGGCAGATGATTGATAATGAAACAATTATTGGATATGTAGGTAACACTGGAACCAGCGGAGCAATGAATCAGGATGGAAGCGGCTTACATTTGCATAAAGATCTGTTAGTAAATGGAGAACTCTTTTGGGAACCTTTCACACTAGAGGAAACAGCTTACATTATTGAGGAATTATGGCATTAAAATTAAATTCCTGTTCATGGAATAAACGTAGAAGTTTTGTACTTCTACGTTTATTTTAATTTACTTTCCAAATACTCATTTTTAATATTATACAGGCTTTTCTTAAGGTTTTAGACAAATGACGACAGAGTTTTCATCCCTTATATGATAAAATTACCGTCATATCAATTAAAATTAAGGCATAAAAAACCTTTTGTATATGGCGGTGGATAAATTATGAAAAAATCAGATTTCCTGGATGGGTTAAGGCTGGAAATCGGGCTTGCCTACGACTATGCGGAAAACAGAGATGATTTTATGGTTCGTGTATTAAAGACGATTCATGCTATCAACAAGAAAAAAGTAATTTTAACGATTCATTCTTATAACGAGGGAGAATATACTTTATCGTATGCACTAGGCATGAAAGGGCTCTCTAAAGAGGAAGAGGAACTTGGGCAGGGGTTTTTATTTATAAACCGGCTTAAAGCGGTGACCTATGTAAGAAAAAACAGGGACCATGTGTTATTTTTACCCTTGTACGAGGAAGGTGAAGTGGCGTATGTTATCACGATAAAGTTACTGGGGATTGATTATGAATTTACAAAGCAGGACATGATTTTTGCTGATGAACTCATTCATTTCATTGAATCTAAGCGGTCTTCGTTTTAAAAAAACAAAAAGATTGCCAAATTGACAGAATTTTTGTATAATTAAATAATTAAAGGAGGGATTGTACTGATGGAACTATACGAGCGGCTTTATGACGAAACGGAGAGAGTGAATGTTCAGTTTGTAGGTATGACCACTGAGCAGTCAAGGTACGATTTCGGCATTGTTTATACGAGCTTGTTTTTTGGTAAGCCCCTCATTACGTGTATGCAGTCAGGAAGATCCTTGCTTTTGTGCCGGGAAGATGTGGAAGATGTCGATTATCTTAAGAAAGCTTTTAAGGTAAAAAGTGACAGGGAAGCAGAAGCTTTATCTGAGTTTTTTAAAGCAGCCCTTCCTGCGACCACGATGGAAACTCAATATTAAAGGAGAAGCGTTCAGCCGAATCAGCTGAACGCTTTTACTTTTTCTAAATTATAGGTTTTCTTTCACGTATGACACGGATGAAAGTTAATGTAGGATCTTCCGGGCCTTGCACAGGGAGACCTGATTCCATATTTTTATAAATATAATCTATATTGTCCTGTTCAATGATTTCACCAGGAATAAAAATAGGAATGCCGGGTGGATAAATCATAATAAATTCCGCACTGATTCTTCCCGCAGATTCATTGAGCTTTACAATTTCTGTCTCAGAATAGAAAGCATCCCGGGGAGATAAAGAAAGAGTTGGAATTTGAGGGACTTGAACCCGCACACTTTCTGAATGATTTTTACCAGGCTCATAATATTCAGATGAAAGCTTCTCGAGCCCCCCAATTAAATAATCTATCGTGTGAGTGTTGTCACCGCTTGTTATAATACATAAAATATTGTATAAGTCCGAGAGTTCCACCTCGATATTTTCATGTTCGCGTAACCAGGTTTCTACTTCATAACCAGTAACATTCAACTCTTTAATAGAAATAATAAGTTTCGTCGGGTCCAGGTCAAACACTGCGTTATTGTCAAGGATTTCTTTACCTGGGCAACTTATACCAGGAATGTCATTTATTTTTCTTCTGGCTGATTCAGCTAATCCGATAATCCTGTCTGTTAATTTCGATCCTTCCGTTGCGAGATACCGTCTGGCTGTATCCAGGGAAGCGAGAAGGATATAGGATGTAGAAGTGGTTGTCAGCATACTTATAATGCTTTGAACCCGCCGTGCTGAAATTCTTTCTCCCTGAATGTTAAGTACAGAACTTTGTGTAAGAGAGCCCCCCAGTTTGTGGACACTGGTGGCTGCCATATCGGCTCCGGCTTGCATAGCTGAGACTGGAAGTTTGTCATTAAAATGAATATGCACACCGTGTGCTTCATCTACTAACACCGGTATATCGTATGAATGGGTAAGCCGGACGATTTTTTCCAGATTGGCAGAGATCCCGAAGTAAGTCGGGTTTATGACTAAGAGTCCTTTTGCATCTGGATGGGAGCTTAAGGCTTTTTCAACTGATCTAACAGTTATTCCATGAGAAATTCCCAGCGTGTCATCTATTTCAGGATGAATGAATATAGGCGTAGCGCCTGAAAAAATAATGGCAGACATAATAGATTTATGCACATTCCTCGGTACGATTATTTTTTCTCCCGGACCGCAGACAGTCATAATCATAGTCATGATTGCCCCGCTTGTTCCCTGAACAGAAAAAAAAGTATGATCAGCCCCGAATGCTTCTGCCGCCAGATTTTGAGCGTCTTTTATAATTCCGTGCGGGTGATGTAAGTCATCTAAGGGCTGTATGTTAATTAAATCTATAGACAGAGCGTTAGGTCCAATGAACTCTCTGAAATCGGGATCCATGCCGTTTCCGTGTTTATGCCCTGGAATATGAAACTGGTAGGGCGAGTGATTAATATGGTTAAGAAGCCCTTCATACAAAGGGGTTTTCTGCTGACGTTCCAAGTAGGACAAAGTAATTCACCTCAAAGTTAATTATATATAAGACAGTGGACTGCATTTTGCTTTTTTGTTTAAACAAAATGTAGTATAACAGAATGAGTTATAATTTGGAATGAATTTATGAGAAAGGGTGTTTAGAATGCCAAACGAAGTGAATATTCCGATTTCTATGGATTGGTCTAGAGACGAAGTGGTTAATGTGGTGAACTTTTATGAAGCAATTGACCATGCATATCGAAAAGGGGTAGACAGAGACACATTGTTAACTCTCTATAACCAATTCAAAAAAATTGTACCATCCAAATCAGAGGAAAAGCAGCAATTTAAAGAGTATGAAAGCCAAACCCAGCAATCCCCTTACCACGTTGTTAAAGCAGCCAGGGAATCATCACATTTAAAAATTATAAGAATGTAACGATAAAAAGGGCTCTAATGGCACTCGTGCCACAGGCCCTTTTGTTTGTTTCAACTTTAAGCATGCTGGACGTATATACGCATAGAAGTTTCGTAAAGGGGTAAGAGGGTATCAAACACTTCTTCTGCTTTCTTTAAAAATGCTTGTCCATCCTTAACGCTGTCATCCTCCGGTGTCAACTGAATACCGCAGAGCAATTCTGCTTTTTTGACAGTAGAAAGACGTTCAAACATGTTATTAAGCTGTTCTTTAGAGATACTGTTATGCTGCATTGCTTCCGGTTTAGTATGATCGACTGACCAGTAAAAAGAATCAGGTATCTGTTTGTCAATGGCAGAGATTTGTTCTTTAAGAGCGTGCCCCAGTTCTTCTTTTACTGGTGATTCATAAATTACAGCAAACCAGATAAAAACATGGGACCCAAACAGGCCGATTTGGAAATGGGGAAGCTTTTTATACCCTCGCTTATTATTAGCAAACGCCACCCATGTATCGTCCGGGGGATTAACTTTTCTGCGGGCATGTTTTGCGACATGGAAAAACATTTCTTCATTCGTCTTCTCAGTGAGTACAGAAGAGAAGTGTCTGCCGAGTTCTTCCAGTTTAGGACGAACGTTCTGCTTAATAGCTTCCATCCTTTCGTCAAGACCTTCAACTGCAAAAACATCAAAATCCTGGGAAGTAAACCCTTTAAAACTCATGAGTAACTTACTCCTTTCTTGAGTGCCTCGGAAAGCTTTAATGGTAATGAAACATTTAAAAGTNATCAAAATCCTGGGAAGTAAACCCTTTAAAACTCATGAGTAACTTACTCCTTTCTTGAGTGCCTCGGAAAGCTTTAATGGTAATGAAACATTTAAAAGTAACTATAATTAATATTTGCTTATTATAAAACTTATATTAGCAGAATACAGATTAAAAAAAAAGAAAACAGAATTTCTGTTCTCAATTAGGTTTAAATTTGTGAGAATCGTGGAAAATTATAAATACCAACAAAAAATAGTTGCAAAATTCCGATAAATAGCATAATGTAATGGTAACTATTATTTCACCTTAGGGTTCATTGTTGGTCTGTTCAGGAACATAAAAAGAGACTCGAAGAAAAGGGGTGCGAATTATGGAGAAAGTCATTCAGACTTTAAAAAGAAGAGATGGGGAAAAACGTATCCCGGTCCTAAAACTGGAGATTGACTATGAACTCCAAACATTATTCGATGCGATTCAAGCGAATGAACAAGACCAAATTACTGAATGCAAAGAAAAATTAGAGAAGCTCCGGAATGAATGGCTTCGTCTTGAAGCTTAAAATACTTGTTGTGAACCTTGTAGAGGTTCACTTTTTTTGGTTACAGATTAGTAATGTTTGCGAATTAAAGGATAAGTATGGTATATGTTAGAAAACATACAGAAGATATATTTGAGGAGATGAGGCGTATGGCCGGCAACGAGAGAGATTTTCAAATGATTAAAGAAAAAGCTGAAGAATGGACCCGTGAAGCGGGAGGGTACATAAAGGAACAAATGAAGCTTACATTTAAAGTTAACACTAAATCTCATCAGCATGATTTAGTCACTGATGTGGATAAAGGAGTAGAAGCTTTTTTTCAGGAAAAAATAGATAAAGAATTTCCTGGTCACCGTTTAATGGGGGAAGAAGGATCATTTGAAAATGTAAAAGATCTTTCAGGTACAGTTTGGATATTAGACCCTATTGACGGTACGGTTAATTTTGTTCATCAGGAAAGTTATTTCGCAATTTCTGCAGGGGTTTTCCATAATGGTGAACCTGTAATAGGAATTGTATATGATGTGATGCATGATGAGTTGTTTTCCTCATTAAAAGGTAAAGGGGCTGAATTAAATAACCGGCGTCTAAGCCCCCTTTCCGAGAATTCTTTAAATGAAGCAATTATAAGTTTTAATACCGGATGGTTATTAAAAGACAGGCGACTTGAGAGAATTGTTAAGAGGTCTCGGGGTACACGGTCTTATGGGGCGGCGGCACTGGAAATAGCCTATGTAGCTGCAGGGAGACTTGATGCTTATATCAGCTTTAACCTTGCACCCTGGGATATCGCTGGAGGGTATGCTCTTCTCCAGGAAGTTGGAGGCAAAGCAACAAATTATGATGGCAAAACGTTGAATTTTCTTGAAAAAACCACTTTAATAGCGGCTAACCCTTGGGTTTATGATGAAATAATTGAAGTATTAAACACTAATACAAACTAAAAGGACGGCAGGTGTCGTCCTTTTAGTTTGTTGAGTGAAGGTATTTTTTTCGTTTGAACCCTGCAAATACAGAGCCTAGGCTTAGAACAAGAAAGCTTAGAAACATAAGCAGGCTGGTTTGAGCGAAAGAAATTCCTATCCCCATCATTCCCACTGTTCCTAGAATAGCCAGGATAAAATAATAAATATCGAAAGAACGCATGAGCTACCGACCTCCTTTTACATAGTGTACCGGAAAACGCTTTATAAAAAAAGGGTATCTTATTTAGTCAGATAGTTAATATCGCCAATTAAGTTATGCTATAATCGGAATGTTGTAAAATTTGTTGAGATGAAAAATTAGGAGTGACTTATATGCTTTCAGCTGTTAATAATACAGAGCCTGTAGCGCCGGATATGACACCAATTGCACAATGGCTAGGGGCCACTGATCCTGAGAACTTTCTTTTTGCATTTATGATCATGTATATAATAATAAACGCCCTTAGTATTCTCGTTTTTAATCTTGGTTTCGCGCGAAAACTTCCGGTCTTAAAAAATGTCGTTATTTATGCTGTGATGTTTTTTGGAAATATATTTATCACTTTTCTTGCTTTGTCATTACCCATAATAGAATCACTGTTTATTGCTGCATTAGTGCTGGGTATCTATAAATTGCAGCTGAAACGCCATAAAAACGATGAACAAAAATCAGAAGAAGAGCATTCTTAACAGCGGGAATAACCGGGTGTTGAGGGAATGAAGGGAAGTTTTTTAGAAAATGCTGCGACTCCGCTTAAAAAAGCGTACGGATCATCCACTCTTGCACGAGACAAAATAAATAGGCATGAGTCCGGTGATAAACCGAATTCATGCCCAGGTTACTTATATATAGTCATCTGTTTCTTCCTGAGGAGTATGTTCTTTAAAATTTCCTGTTTGCTTTCTTTCTATTGTTCGTTCAGTTATACGATCTTGACACGATTGACACATGTATGTGTGAATGGGTCTGTTTCTTAATTTTTTTGCAAGGGGCAGCTGGTTGTCAATTGACTCTACCACGTCACAAATGACACATTTAACTCTCATTTCGCACCTCTTCATTTAATATAATGGTTGTACAAACAGTATAACATGAGAAGGGGAATTTTTTTAAGGAGACTGAGACAAAAGAATAGTAACCAGTTTTTGTCCCAGCTGACTATCTCTATGCCTATTTTAAATGTTAATTATTTCTTAGATTTTTGTTAGAATGGTTTTAAGATGATTGAAATATAGGTATAGTATAGGTGTAGATAGATTAAGGAGGCGTTTGACAATGGCTAATCAAGTTGAAACAGTTATAACTGAAGAACTTTTACCACTGCTTAGAGAAGAACGATATGTAACAATTGCAACAGTCGACCATGAGACAGGCGGTACTAATGTGAATGCTATTTCATGGGTTTATGCCACAGATGAGAAACATGTGAGATTTTCTGTGGATAACCGCTCCCGTATCGTAGAAAATTTAAAGAAGCAACCTCTTGTTACACTTACTTTAATTGGAGAAGGGTCAACTTACGCAATTGCAGGGGAAGCGAAAGTTATTGAAGAGAAGATGGAAGATGTTCCCCTCAAATTAGCTTTAGTCGAAATTTCTGTAAATGAAGTAAGGGATGTCATGTTTTATGGTGCCCGAATTACTACAGAGCCTAAATATGAAAAAACGTATGATAAAGAAGCAGCAGAGAAACTGGATCGCCAGGTTATGGGCGCAATGAAAAAATAATTAAAACGATGCCAGCATGTTAATTCATGAGGGCATCGTTTTTATTTTATATTTAAGTAAAGGTATATGTTCCCGCCCTGCCGGTAATTACACTGCCTATTTTATTTACAGATTAGCCTATAGTCTTTGAAGAGAAGATCATGAATATACTTAAATGAATAGAATAAATAAACCCCCGCGTTTCTGGAGAGTGAAAAGATTTTTTTAGGAGGGAATAGCTTGGCTAAAATATACATTCTTGATACGAATGTTTTACTTCAAGATCCACTGGCTCTCTATTCATTTGATGAAAATAAAGTGATTATTCCGGCGGTTGTGCTCGAGGAAATTGATTCAAAAAAACGATACATGGATGAAATAGGAAGAAATGCAAGGGAAGTAGCCAGACTGCTTGATGATTTGAGAGAAAAAGGGAAACTCCATGAAGGAGTGAAGCTTCCTAATGGAGGAAATTTAGTGGTCGAATTAAATCACCGGACGTTTGATCAGATGAGAAAGCATTTTATTGATACCACGAATGATAATCGGATTTTGGCTGTAGCTTTGAATATAAGTATAGAGCAGAAAGAAATGAAGAAAAATGATGAAGTCATCCTTGTAAGCAAAGACGCCTTACTTCGGGTTAAAGCTGATGCACTCGGAATAAAATCAGAAGACTTTTTATCTGACAGAGTGGTAAAGTTTGACAGGATGTATCTTGGCTATGAGGAGAATTGGCTGAGTCCTGAGAAAATGGACTTGCTTTTTGAAGAAAAGCAGCTCCCTGTAAATGAGGTCAAGACCTCTCACACTTATCCTAACCATTTTTATATATTTAAAGACCTTGCCAATGGTACCCGGTCTGCTTTAGCTATGACTGATAAAAAGGGAGAATATATTAACCTCTTCCTGACTCACCAGGAACCTGTCTGGGGGATTAAACCGCGAAATGTCCAGCAGAAAATGGCCTTGGAATTATTAACAAGGGAGGATATTCCTCTGGTGACGCTTGCAGGAAAAGCGGGAACAGGGAAAACCCTGCTTTCGTTGGCGGCCGGATTATACCAGACTGAAGATTTAAACAAGTACAAAAAACTTCTTGTCGCAAGGCCTGTAGTTCCCATGGGAAAAGACATAGGCTATCTGCCGGGCGAAAAAGAAGAAAAACTGCGCCCTTGGATGCAGCCTATTTATGATAATCTTGAATATTTGTTTAATACTAATAAAAGCGGAGAGCTTGACCAGATTCTTGCCGGAATGTCCTCTATTCAGGTAGAGGCATTAACTTATATCAGAGGTCGAAGCATTCCCGACCAGTTTATAATAATCGATGAGGCTCAAAATTTAACTAAACATGAAGTAAAAACAATTTTAACCAGAGTTGGAGAAGGAAGTAAAATAATTTTAATGGGAGACCCTAAACAGATTGACCACCCCTACCTTGACGAATATACTAACGGGCTTACCTATGTAACAGAAAAATTAAAACACAGGGGAGAGTCAGGGCATATTAAACTGGAGAAAGGGGAACGGTCAGGGCTGGCCCAGCTGGCAGCAGATTTATTATAGACGGCAGTAATTAAAGAGACTGTTTTACACATCTCCAGAGTGGGTAAAACAGTCTTTCTGTCTCATTTTAAAATAATTGATGTAATGTGTGTTACCGGTTCCTCGAGGTTAGAACCATCCCCATAGTAAAAGTGGACAGGCCCATTTTCTTTTAAAGGCTTTCCTTGCTCGGAAAAGCCTAAGATTCCATTTTCGGCTTCACTGAGCGGACATGAAAAATCTTCTTTTCCTTCCGCGCGTACAAAGGTTACTGTCTCGGCCTCAGGATCAGGAGAAGCGTTGTCAAGGAAGGGCTTGAGTGCAATTCCTAAAGAATGCTCTGTCAGATCTTTACGGTCCACCGTTACTTTGTTCTGATTGGACTGCGGCATAGCCCCTTTCAGTCTCTGCTCGTCCCAGGCACGGCTTAACTGTTTAATTGAGGGATCTGCCGGCCCTTTTCTCTCGTCAGAAAAATATGTACTTAAATTAATTTTACGGTCATCAAATATCCAAACCCCCGGGTCGAGTATAATCGGGTGTTTAACCAGACCTTTTATAGAAACAATCATAGAAGACATTATTGATCTTCACCATCCTTTCCTCTACAGTATAGACATGAAAGATTAGTTTGTCATCCATCCAAGTTTAAGTTTACGGAGGTTAGTCATATGACGATGTGCCAGGATAACGAAGCATTGAAATTAATGGTGCAGGAAGCTTTACAATATACTCCCTATGGAAAAGTAGCAGATTATATTCCTGCTTTAAGCAGGGAAAATCCAGGGACTCTCTCTCTTGCAGTTTCCGAAGGTGGTACGACGTGTGCGACTGCTGGTGATACGTCTGAAATGTTTACGTTGCAGAGTATATCCAAGGTTATCACTCTGGCACTTGCATTAATGGATCAGGGAGAAGAAGGAGTTTTTTCCCGTGTGGGGATGGAACCTACGGGAGACCCCTTTAATTCTATTATTAAGCTTGAAACCCATTCTCCTTCCAAACCTCTTAATCCAATGATTAATGCAGGGGCGCTGGCAGTAACTTCAATGCTGCAGGGAAGCACTGTGGATGAGAAGTTAGGCCGACTCCTCACCTTTATTCACGAACTTACAGGAAATACATCTATCACTTATAATGAAGAAGTAGCCAGGTCAGAATATGATACGGCAGATTTAAACCGGTCACTGGCTTTTTTCTTAAAGCAGCATCAGGTCATCGAGGGAGATGTCGAAAGTCTGCTTGAACTGTACACTAAGCAATGTGCCATAGAAGTAAACTGCCAGGATTTAGCCAAAATGGCGTATGTAATTGCTAACAGAGGGATTCATACCGCATCCGACAGGCCGGTTATTCCTCTCCATATCGCGAGGATCATTAAGACCTTTATGGTGACTTGCGGTATGTATAATGCTTCAGGTGAATTTGCTATAAAAGTAGGAGTACCTGCAAAAAGCGGAGTGTCCGGGGGAATCATGGCTTCCATTCCTCATAAGGCGGGGATAGGCATTTACGGCCCTGCGCTGGATCAAAAAGGGAACAGTATCGCTGGGATGAAGCTGTTGGAGTCTTTATCACAACGGTATGACCTGAGTATTTTCTAGTTAGCAGGAAAGCATGTACTTGTTGCAATTTTGCCAAAGAACCGATAATATAAGAGGAAGAATGGAATTCGGTTACAAACACAACAGCCGCCTTAGTATTCAATAAGCGGTGCTGATTTATAAACGGGAGGGATTCGGATGTCCATTGAAACCCTATCAAGCCAGAATGAAAAAGCTTATGCCCTTCTAAAAGAAGATGCTGCTAAAATACGCCAGCTTATTGAAGTTCAGATGAGTAACCTCACTATGCCTCAATGCCCTCTTTATGAAGAGGTTTTAGATACTCAAATGTTTGGTTTATCCAGAGAAATTGATTTTGCAATCAGACTGAACCTTGTCAGTGAGGAAGATGGCAAGAAGTTATTAGACGAGCTGGAAAAACAGCTTTCTTCTTTACATGAAGCTTCCATGAAAAGAAAGTAATTTATTTAAAACAGATGCGTGTTTTTAATGCGCATCTGTTTTTTTGTTTACTTTCAAATAAATAACTGCTATGGAAGGCTGAAATTCATATCAGATTGAGCGGTCAGTGTATAAAATGATGAAATTTGACAGATTAAGTGATAAGATTATGAGTAGTTTCAGGAGATGACAAAACATTCTGAAACGCAGCATTAATTATTAAAGAAAAACCGATATGCTTTTACGTTTTAGTTGTATGAAAGAGCCACTTTGAAATTAGGGAGGAAAACAAGGTGAAACGTTTAGACCGTATTAACAAAGTGTTAGTAGCTAATCGAGGAGAAATTGCCATTCGGGTTTTTCGTGCGTGTACGGAGCTGAATATTCGTACGGTAGCCATTTATTCAAAAGAAGACACAGGAGCATTTCACCGGTATAAAGCTGATGAAGCTTATCTGGTTGGAGAAGGAAAAAAGCCTATCGATGCTTACCTGGATATTGAAAGCATTATTGAAACAGCAAAGAGAAACCAAGTGGACGCTATCCATCCGGGATACGGTTTCTTATCTGAAAATATACAATTTGCCAGACGATGTGAAGAGGAAGGGATTATATTTATTGGACCTTCAATTGAGCATTTAAAGATGTTTGGAGATAAAGTTGAAGCAAGGAAAACGGCGATAAAAGCAGATATTCCAGTTATTCCCGGCACTGACGGCCCTGTCACGACTACCGAGGAAGTCACAGCTTTTGCAGATCAGTACGGTTTCCCATTAATTATTAAAGCTGCCCTTGGGGGCGGTGGCCGCGGCATGCGAATCGTGAGATCAGAAGATGAGCTTAAAGAGGCTTTTGAAAGAGCGCGCTCTGAAGCGAAGTCTGCGTTTGGCAGTGAAGAAGTGTATATTGAGAGGTTTGTAGAGAATCCAAAACATATTGAAGTACAGATTCTTGGTGACAAACACGGCAATCTGGTTCATTTGTATGAACGGGACTGCTCAGTACAGAGGCGGCATCAGAAAGTAGTGGAAGTAGCTCCGAGTGTGTCTTTGTCTGATGAAGCCCGTGAAAGAATTTGCGGAGCAGCATTACAGTTAATGGAGAAAATCCAATACATAAATGCAGGCACAGTAGAGTTTCTAGTGACTGATAATGAGGAATTTTTCTTTATCGAAGTAAATCCAAGAATTCAGGTTGAACATACTATTACAGAAATGATTACAGGAATTGATATTGTCCATGCTCAGCTGATGGTTGCGGATGGAAAAGACATATTCTCGAAAGAAGTAGGAATTCCTGAACAAAAAGATATTTATACTCATGGATTTGCGATTCAGTCAAGAGTGACAACAGAAGATCCTCAAAACGGGTTTATGCCTGATACTGGAAGAATAATGGCCTACCGGACAGGAGGCGGATTCGGAGTCAGGCTTGACGCAGGGAATGGCTTTCAGGGAGCCGTAATTTCACCGCATTATGACTCTCTCCTGGTTAAATTGTCAACATGGGCCCTGTCCTTTGAAGATGCTGCACACAAAATGGTAAGGAATTTAAAAGAATTCCGTATCCGTGGGATTAAAACAAACATAGCTTTTCTTGAAAATGTTGTCCAGCATGAGAAATTTCTCAATGGAGAATACAATACAGCTTTTATAGACGAATCACCCGAGTTATTTGTGTTTCCAAAGAGGAAAGACCGGGGAACTAAAATGTTATCATTTATCGGCCAAACCGTTGTTAATGGATATCCCGGCATAGGAACGAAGAAAAAGCCCGTCTTTGATGAGCGGAGAGTGCCTAAACTTTCTTTAGAACAGCCTCTTCCTGAAGGCTCCAAACAGCTTCTTGACCGCCTTGGCCCTGAAGGTTTAGCTAATTGGGTAAAAGTAAGAGAAAAAGTTCTGCTCACTGATACCACATTCAGGGATGCCCACCAGTCTTTACTGGCTACGCGAGTAAGAACCCACGATTTAAAACAGATTGCAGAGCCGACAGCACATTTGCTGCCTAACTTGTTTTCTATGGAAATGTGGGGCGGGGCCACTTTTGATGTATCTATGCGTTTTCTGCATGAGGATCCGTGGGAGCGGCTTATAATGTTAAGGCAAAAAGCTCCGAATGTTTTATTTCAAATGCTTCTGAGAGCCTCAAATGCAGTAGGTTATAAAAATTATCCGGATAATTTAATAGATGAGTTTGTAGATAAATCAGCAGAAGCAGGAATTGATGTTTTCCGTATTTTTGACAGTCTCAACTGGCTGGAAGGAATGAAGCCGGCAATAAAAGCGGTAAGAAATTCCGGCAAGATTGCAGAAGCAAGTATGTGTTATACAGGGGATATTTTAGATCATACACGGCCTAAATACGATTTGGAATATTATATAAATATGGCAAAAGAACTTGAAAAAGCAGGTGCCCATATTTTAGGTATAAAAGATATGGCAGGTTTACTGAAACCCCAGGCTGCCTATGAACTCATTTCAGCCCTGAAAGAAGAGATAGGCATACCAATACACCTTCACACCCATGATACAAGCGGAAATGGTATATACACGTATGCAAAAGCCATTGATGCGGGAGTGGACATTGTAGATACTGCTATGAGTTCTATGGCAGGCCTTACAAGCCAGCCCAGCATGAACTCCCTTTATCACGCGTTAAGCGGGCATGAGAGGCAGCCTGAGATCAACATCTCTCATGCAGATAAATTAAATGCTTTCTGGGAAGATACAAGGAAGTATTACGAGGATTTCGAAAGCGGGATGATGGCGCCCCATTCGGAGATATATGACCATGAAATGCCTGGCGGACAATATAGTAATCTGCAGCAGCAGGCTAAAGGGGTCGGTTTGGGAGATCGCTGGGATGAAGTAAAAGAAATGTACAGTACGGTTAATGATATGTTTGGTGATATTGTAAAAGTCACCCCTTCTTCAAAAGTAGTGGGAGATATGGCTCTATTTATGGTGCAGAACGATCTGACTCCTGAACAAGTTTATGAAAATGGAATGAATATTGATTTTCCGGATTCTGTTATAGAACTGTTCCAAGGCTATTTGGGGCAACCTCATGAAGGCTTTCCCGATAAGCTTCAAAAAATTATCTTAAAAGGAAGGCCTGCTATTACTAACAGACCGGGGGAAAACATGGAGCCCGTAAACCTTGAGGCTCTTAAAGAAGAGCTTTACCATAAGCTTGGGCGCCAGGTAACAAGCCATGATGTCATTTCTTACGCTCTTTATCCAAAAGTATTTCTTGATTACCAGTCCTTTATAGATCAATTTGGTGATGTTTCGGTACTGGATACTTCTACGTTCTTTTTTGGTTTAAGACTCGGTGAAGAAGTTGAGATTGAAATTGAGCAGGGTAAAACACTCATTGTGAAGCTTGTCTCTATAGGCGAACCTCAAAAAGATGCCACACGGGTAATTTATTTTGAGTTGAATGGTCAGCCGAGAGAAATTATAGTCAGAGATGATAATATTGAGTCCCTCGTTTCTACAAAGCAGAAGGCAGACAAATTGAATGACAGACATATCGGTGCCTCTATGCCAGGAACCGTCGTTAAGCTTCTGGTAGAAAAAGGGGACAAGGTTAAAAAGGGTGACCATTTAATGATTACTGAGGCAATGAAAATGGAAACGACCGTTCAGGCACCGTTTGATGGTGTGATAGGGCAAATTTATGTTTCAAATGGAGAAGCTATACAAGGTGGAGATTTATTAGTGGAATTTGAATAAAAGAGTATTGAAAATGCCGGGAAAAAGCTTTCCGGCATTTTTTTCATTTCCTTCACTTGGCGAAACCGACAAAGTTCGTTATAATTTTCCATGAAGGGTTTAGGGAGCCCTTCAGAAGCATAAGATAAGAATTAGATAAAGTAAAAACACATTTTAGGGAGTTGATCATTTTGGTAAATGAACAAACAGAAAAAATTCTTAATCGTCAAGTGGCAAACTGGAATGTTATGTTTGTAAAGCTGCATAACTATCACTGGTATGTGAAAGGGCCTCACTTTTTCGCCTTGCACGAAAAATTTGAAGAGCTTTACAACGAAGCTGCCGGTCATATTGATGAGCTTGCAGAGCGCCTTCTTACCTTAAAAGGCAAGCCGGTTGCATCGATGAGAGAGTACTTAGAAGTCTCTACCATTGAAGAAGCCGAGGGGGAAAAAAGTGCCGAAGAAATGGTAAAAGCATTGGTGGAAGATTTTGATAGACTTTCTGCTGAACTGCAGACTGATATTGAAACATTAGAAGAGGAAGCAGGAGATGAAGCGACAGCGGACATGCTTGTTGAAGTCCGACAGTCCGTAGAAAAGCATAACTGGATGCTCCGCTCTTTCCTGGGCCAATAGTAATAAAAGCTGAAATTACCACAGTTATTAAAGTACCAAAAAAAGGCTCTCACTTAGGTGAGGGCCTTTAATTTAGGCTTCTTTTTATTTTGACCGATATGCAAGTAAAGCAGTATAACTGACAGACCCGAACAATAGACTAACCATGAAGGCGTGGAACAAAGTAGCGTTCAAGTTGAAACCCGTAAATATTACAATTGCTCCGCTGATTACCTGGAGCGTGATAAAGATAAAACTCATTAAAGTTCCGTAGAACAGAGTCTTCTCCCGGATATAGTGTTTTATAACAACAATCAATGAAATGAGCATCATAATAAAAAGAAGTCCTGCTGCCACTCTATGGCCAAATTGAATTCCGGTTCGGCCTTCCAGCACGGGAATAATTTGCCCATTACATAAAGGCCAGCCTGTGCAGCCAACACCTGCATCGGTGTGCTTCACATAGGCACCTGTATATACAACTGCATACACATAAGCAAGAATAATAAAATAGAAATATTTCACTTTCCTCGAAATGGCAGGAACAGTATATTTTATATTTTTTCCATTTTCGAAAGCCAAAACCGTAAGCAGGAGTACGCTTGTAAAAGAAATAAGCGAGAAACCGAAATGGAGTGCCATAACAGCATCCGATTGCCCCCAGACTACAGCGGCTGCGCCGAGCAGACCCTGGAAAATAATAAACAATACGGCCAGAATAGCAAACAGTTTGGTTTCCTTAAGGTGGCGAAGGGCAATCCAGCTCCAGACAGAGTGGATAATAACCATAAGTCCCAGTATAGCGGACACAAGGCGGTGAGTATATTCTATTAATGTTTTTATCGTCGGATCTTCAGGGATGAGCTGCCCGTAACAAAGCGGCCATTCAGCCCCGCAGGCGTCTCCTGAACCGGTCTGGGTCACCAGGGCACCCTGAATAATAACGACAAGCATCCCGAAGGTTGTTATCACACCAAATATTTTCAAAAATTGATGCATAGCTTCCACCGTCTTTCTACTCATTTAAATACTTAGTAAACATAATAGTATAGAAAATTATTTTAAAAAACTTTTGCCGTGTCGAATAAATAAAACACGAACCCGACCTTCATTTTATGAATTATTGACTTAAAAGTCAACGAAACTTGTTTACTGGTTCATTAATAAACTTCCAAAAATAATCCTTTTAATCTTATCAAGATATCATATATAATATTATTATAGTGTATATATGGTTTATTCGACAGAATAAGCTGGTTTTGTGGTATTCTGAACAAGTTGTGAAAAAAATGTGATGAAAATCACTGAATCTTGCTATATAATGTGAATGGATGATTACTTTCCGTCAGAGGTTTTATTTCTCTAAGTTTTCAGAGAATAATAATTTGCTTTGTTTTAAATTTGATTTATAAAGCAGATTGTTAGACTTAAATATGGAAACATGATTTGATTATGGAAAGAAGAGATGAATTTAGGGGGGTGAACGAAGTGAATAAAACAAACGCAATGCCGACAGCAGAGTCCTTAAACCAGGTCCAGGATCTCGAACAAGGAAAACAAGCTGGCTGGCGTGAGTACATTGCCATATCAAAAACAGGTATTGTGATGTCTAATCTGATTACAACTTTTGCCGGCCTGTACTTGGCAGCTTATTATACAGGAACCACTTTGGGGAGTGATCCTTTAACAGCATTGCTGGCGTTATTGGGGGCAGCATTTATTATTGCAGGAGGGTGCGCTCTAAATAATTATATCGATCGCGACATTGATCATATAATGGAACGCACAAAAGACCGTCCGACAGTTAATGGACAATTAACGGGGAAACAGACGTTAACTTATGGTCTCAGCCTGTCTATCGCCGGCACGGCCTTCCTGGCAATGACCACATTGATGGCGGCTGTCATAGGTTTAGCTGGTCTTGTAACTTATGTAGTCCTTTATTCTATGTGGACTAAAAGAACAACAACGCTTAATACGATTGTAGGGAGTTTTGCAGGAGCGGTGCCTCCGCTTATTGGCTGGGCTGCAATTGATCCTGGACTCCATCCGTTTGCATGGTCTTTGTTCCTCATTATGTTTGTCTGGCAGCCTCCGCATTTCCTTGCATTGGCTATGAAGCGTTCAGATGAATATAAAGCAGCCGGCATTCCGATGCTTCCGGTAGTTGCAGGGTTTGCCGTAACTAAGAGGCAGATTATATGGTATGTTGCCGCACTTATTCCAGTTTCTCTGCTGGTAGCGGATTTCGGCCTTGTTTATACCATTTCAGCTGTATTATTAGGGGGCGGCTGGCTGGTATTAGGATTGGCCGGGCTTAAAACGAAAGATGACTTGAAATGGGCAAAACATATGTTCATTTTCTCGTTGAATTATTTAACGATTTTGTTTGTGCTAATGGTTATTGTTCACATGTTCTAATAAATTATGGACAGAAAGAGGGGTTTGTGACGAGATGAAGTATATATGGCGTCTTCTTCCAATATCTTTCATCTTGCTGTTGTCTGGATGCGGTGTTGAAAATTTATCTGCCCTTGATCCTCGTGGACCGGTGGCGGAAATGCAGTATTCTTTAATCCAGCTCAGCTTGTATATTATGATTTTTGTTTTGGTTGTCGTATTTGCGATTTACATTTTTGTTATCATCCGGTTCCGTGAAAGACCGGGAGACACACATATTCCAAAGCAAGTACACGGTAACCGTACACTGGAAATTATTTGGACGACAATTCCTATCCTCCTGTTGCTTATGCTCGCTATCCCGAATGTTATGGATACGTTTACTTTAGCTGATATGAGTGTAGATGGCGGCGAGGAAGATGGTGAAGAAATAGACCATGTAAGGATTGAGGTAACAGCTCATCAATTCTGGTGGGAATTTGAATATCCGGATCTCGACGTAGTTGCCGGACAGGATATGTATATCCCGACGGATACCCGGATTTTGATTGAATTACATTCTACAGATGTGCAGCATTCTTTCTGGGTGCCTGCATTAGCCGGGAAACAGGATAACGTACCTGGTATTACGAATGAAATGTGGCTGGAAGCTCCTGAGGAAGGCGTTTACATGGGTAAGTGTACAGAGCTTTGCGGCCCGTCTCACTGGTTAATGGACTTTAAAGTGATTGCAGTTGATCCTGATACTTTTGATACGTGGGCAACAAATATGGCAGAGCCGCCGGCACATTTGGCTGAGCCTGAAGGCGAAGTAGCGGTGGATGGCCGCGGTGTTTTTGAAGAAAGCTGTATCAGCTGTCACGCTGTTGGAGATGAAGGCGGTAATTTAGGGCCTGATTTAACAAACTTCGGCGAGAGGGAAGTTATAGCGGGGTATCTCGATTATGATATGGATAACCTTGAAGCGTGGCTCAGGGACACAGAGGATCTTAAGCCAGGCAATGAGATGCCGAGCTTTAATGAAGATGCTATAAATGCTGAAGAAATGGATGCACTACTTGAATATCTAGACAGCTTAAAAATACTAGAAGAATAGGTTATACAAGGGGGTAAAACAACGTGTCTTATGCGAAGGCTCAGTCTAAAAATGTTGTCTGGGACTGGCTGACTACTGTGGATCATAAAAAGGTCGGTATTTTATATCTTGCCGGCGGCGCATTCTTCTTTGCCTTAGGCGGTATAGAAGCTGTACTCATGCGTATTCAGCTGATGTTTCCTGATTTGGCTATTGTGCAAGCCCAGACATTTAATGAGTTATTAACACTGCATGGTACAACGATGATATTTCTGGCTGCCATGCCTCTGCTATTTGGTTTTATGAACTTTATCATACCGTTGCAAATCGGCGCGCGTGATGTCGCTTTTCCGTTTTTAAATGCGCTTGGTTTCTGGCTGTTCTTTTTTGGCGGATTATTACTTTATGTAAGTTTATTTACAGGTGGTGCTCCGGATGCCGGGTGGACGGCTTACGTGCCATTATCCAGTAATTCGCCGGGACAGGGACTTGATTATTACGTGCTAGGTTTACAGGTCAGTGGTTTGGGGACACTGATTGGCGGGATTAACTTCCTGGTAACCATTATTAACATGCGTGCTCCTGGCATGAGTATGATGAGAATGCCCCTATTTACATGGAGCTCTTTTGTTGCTTCCATGCTGATTCTATTCGCTTTTCCTGCTTTAACAATCGGTTTATTGCTTTTAATGCTCGAAAGATTGTTCGGGGCAACGTATTTTGCTGTTGACTTTGGCGGAAACGTTATTATATGGCAGCATTTATTCTGGATTTTCGGACATCCGGAAGTTTATATCTTAATTCTGCCGGCCTTTGGTATTTTCTCTGAAGTCATACCAACTTTTGCAAAGAAACGCCTATTCGGTTATTCAGCGATGGTTTTTGCCACACTGATTATCGGTTTCCTAGGATTTATGGTGTGGGCTCACCACATGTTTACAGTCGGTATGGGGCCGGTAGCTAACGCGATTTTCGCAGTTGCGACAATGGCTATTGCCGTGCCGACAGGTATTAAAATATTTAACTGGCTTCTTACCTTGTGGGGAGGACGAATTCAGTTTACAACAGCTAACCTGTTTGCGTTAGGCTTTCTTCCATCTTTCGTGATGGGCGGGGTTACTGGGGTTATGCTTGCAACAAGTGCAGCTAACTATCAGTTCCACGACACGTATTTCGTAGTAGCTCACTTCCACTACGTTATAATAGGCGGAGTGGTGCTAGGTATATTTGCCGCTGCATTTTACTGGTGGCCGAAAATGTTTGGTTACAGGCTAAGTGAAACGCTAGGTAAGTGGTTCTTCTGGTTATTCCTTATCGGCTTCCATATGACATTCTTTGTACAGCACTTCCTGGGACTTATGGGAATGCCGCGCCGGGTAGCTTCTTTCTTACCTGGACAGGGGCTGGATGCCATGAACTTTATAAGTACACTTGGGGCTTTCCTTATGTCTATAGCATTTATCATTTTCCTGATTGCAATCTTTGCATCAACGAAGAACCGTGATAATGTTCAGGATCCATGGGATGGTCGTACACTCGAGTGGACAGTGCCTACGCCTGTACCGGAGTATAACTTTGCTCAGACGCCATTAGTCCGCGATCTTGATCCTTACTGGTATGAAAAACATGAAGGTGACGGAAAAATTAAAGCGGCAGAACCTTTAGGTGAGATTCATATGCCTAATGCGACAATACTTCCTGTCACAATTTCAGCTGGACTAATTGTTGCGAGTTTCGGATTTATTTACCACATCCTCCCGTTAATTATTGGCGGATTTATTATTACTTTCGGTGCGATGTTTGTACGTTCCGTAAAAGAAGATCACGGGTATCATATACCTGTAGAAGATATTAAACGAGATAAGGAGGAGGGCAAATAATGGCTGATCATCAAGCAGTAGAAAAGCAGACCCTTCCTCCGAATCCGGAGAAGGCGACTTTAGATGGCCGTAATAAATATTTAGGCTTCTGGTTCTTTCTTGGGGGCGAAACAGTTTTATTCGGTAGCTTATTTGGAACATACCTCGGTCTGCGCGGCGGAGTGGTAGACGGTCCAGGGCCGGCCGACTTGTTCCATCTGGATTTAGTGTTCATTATGACAATGATCTTATTAACAAGCAGTTTAACCAGTGTGTTTGCGGTAATAAACATGAAACGGGGCAACTATAAAGGCTTGCTTATGTGGATGTGGGCGACCGTTGCACTTGGTATTGCTTTCCTTGGGTTTGAAATTTACGAATTCTATGAGTATTATCATGCCGGGCTCGGATTCACCACGAGTGCTTTTGCTTCTTCTTTTTATACACTTGTAGGAACACACGGTGCTCACGTGGCATTCGGTGTGGCGTGGATAACCGTTCTGTTAATCCGTTACAGGAACACTGGTCTAACATTGACTAATGCACCTAAATTTAATACTGCAGTATTATACTGGCACTTTATTGATGTCGTTTGGGTGTTTATCTTTACTGTAGTGTATTTACTAGGAATAGGAGGCTGATCAAATGAGTTCCCATCAAGATCCAAGCGCACCTTTACAAGGGGCACCTTCGAAAAATACAGAGCGAAAACTTAAAAATGAAACACGCACACAGCTCATATCTTTTATTCTGATGATATTCATTACCTCCATGGCGTTTATTTCAATAGGCAGTGATGCTGTGCCAAATGGGTTTGCTATTCCTTTTATTCTTATGTTGGCAGGTGTTCAGGTTGTTTTACAGCTTTACTTTTTCATGCATATGAATGAGAAGGGAACAGGATGGATCAATGTTATGATCTGGTCAGGCTTATTTGTGGCAGCTCTAACTGTCGGGGCGTTAATGTTCCTTATAGGGGAAGTGAAATATTAGTTGGAAAGTGCCTCCATTTCTTTGGGGGCACTTTTTTAATCGGGTTTTCAATTCTTTGTACTACGGTTGAATAAATATGGTAAAATAATTTAATGTAATGAGTTGAGGGAACAGAGAAAGAGGGGAAAGTTATGGCAACGTTTTTACCTTTTATAAGTACAGTTTTTATTGCGCTAAGTGCTATCTTTGTGGCTGTCGGCTGGTATTATATTGCAAAAAGAAACATAGAGGCACACAGGAAAGTGATGTTCTGGGCAGCGGTACTTGCCGTCGTGTTTTTTGCGACCTATTTATCTAAAACTTTTTTTATAGGAAGTACAAGCTTTGGAGGGCCTGAAGAAGTAGAAACTTATTATCAGATTTTTTTGCTTTTCCATATCACTATGGCTACTATAGCTGCTGTGTTAGGGATTATTCAGCTTGTGACTGGATACAAAAATAATTTGAAGCTGCACCGGAAGTTAGGGGCGACCACATCTATAATCTGGTTTATATCAGCTACTACGGGGATTGCTGTCTATCTCCTCCTGTATATTATTTTCGATCCAGGTGAAACCACTCATTTGTTTCGTGCTATTTTAGGATGATAATTTAAATAAAAAACAGACCTTTCCATACGGGGAGAAGGTCTGTTTTTTTGTGCATAAAGAATTTTAAATTTTGAAATTCATTTTTATTATTCCGGCTTCCTTGGCACTGGAAAACAAAATCACCACAAGAGGACCAAGTATAAATCCAATCGCTCCGAAAAGCATTAACCCGATATATAACGAAATCAGGGTGGCTAGTGGAGATAGTCCGATGTGATGCCCCATGACTTTTGGTTCTACTGTCCGCCGTATGGTCAGTAAGACAGCAGCAAGCACAAGGAGCTGAATGGCCATAGCGGCATTGCCGGCAATCAAATAATAACCTGCCCATGGAGCTAATACAGCTATTGAACCGATAATTGGAATGAAATCAATCAGCCATATGAAAATGGACATGATTAAAGCTACCTCAGGCGCAATAATGAGAAGGCCGATAAAAGTCACAATAAAAATGATAATACTCACAAGAAATTGTGCTTTAAAAAATCCAAAAATAACATAAGAAAGCCTTGAAGCCATAAAGCTTACTTTTACGGCTGTTTCTTCTGACATATAACTGAAGACCTTTGTTCTTAAACGTGGCAAATCGAGCAAAAACAGATACAGCGCGATGAGGTAAACAAGGAAAGAAACAATATATGAAGGGATTCTGACAAGGACCCCGGTCACATAACCAATAATATTTATTCCCTGCAGCGTATCTCTCATATTCAAAAGCTGTGTTGTTACTGCTCTGTCTATATCATCAACTATATCCTGTGAATACTGGTCAAATTGCAAACGTAAATTATCCAGTACATTCATCCAGGCGATATTGATTTCGTTAATAATAGAAGGAAGATTCTCTACAAACTGGTTTAATTGCGTTAAAGCGCGGGTGAAAGTAAAGTAACCGATTAATGCAACCACCACCAGGAAAACGATAAACACAATAAAAACAGCGATGTTTCTTGACAGCTTCCCCCGGTTAACGAGCGCTTTTACTGCCGGTGTCAGAAACAAGGCAGTTATTAAAGCCAGAATTATTGGCAGAGAAACAGGAAGAACAAAATAAACGAAGAGGCCGGCTGCTATCAGCCCAAGGATTATGTATAGATATTTTCTTTTAGTCTGTGGTGTCAAATGAATCCCCCTCTCCCTAAAAAGTGTAAAAAAAAGCTTTCGACAAATCGTCAGGCTTTTAAAACCCGGTCAGACTGGATCGAAAGCAAATATTTGTGAAATTCTCTTATGTAAAATTACACAATTTACAGAGCTTCAGCCTTCACTTTTTCTAAAATTAAATCAATTTTCTTTTGGCATTTATCTACAATCTGCTTAGGAAATTCCTCATCATACTCAACGCCGTGCGGGTAGTAATGTTTACCGACATAAGGCTTCATCATTTTTACAGTGCTGTAAGGGGATGGGATTTCACCTTCCTCAATATGAGCTGGAATACGGAAATAGTATACATCATTATGAACCTGGTCCACCATTTTATAGTCGAACGTTACACGTTCATAATCATATTGGTAATGAAAACCTGCTTCTTCCATAATTTCTTCTAAAGGCTGGAATTCAATAGTAATTCCATCAAGTCCTGTTTCTTCAAATTTCATTCCGGTACCTCCTCAAAATCTTCTTTAGTTACTCTTTATTATGATATTACGAATTTGCTTTTGTTGCAACGATACGTCATTTAAAACACTCATAAATATTTTTATTCTGGATAGGGAAGGATAAAAAATGTAAATTTTGAAGGGAGGATGAATAGTATGACTACTTTAAGAGACATTATGACCGACAGTGTGGATACGTGTTCACCAATGGACAATGTTTATCAGGCTGCTTTAAAAATGAAAGAGGATCATGTTGGCGCTATTCCTATTTGCGAAGAAAGAAAGTTATTAGGAATGATTACCGACCGTGATATCGTCGTACGCGGAATTGCTGAAAAGCTGCCTGATTCAGCATCAGTACAGGAAATAATGAGTGAACATCTCTTTACAGCCTCTGCTGACATGGACGTTCACGAAGCGGCTAAATTAATGGCTGAAAATCAAATTAGACGCTTACCTGTTGTTGAAGGCAGTAATTTAATTGGCATTGTTTCATTAGGTGATTTAGCTGTTCATACGTCTACGGAGCACGAAGCAGCTATAGCGCTCAGTGAAATTTCAGAACGTCCAGAATTTCACCATTAATACGATGTGCCTGAAGCTGGGACAAAAGAATAGTAATCATAAAGAAAGCCGAACAAATCTTACGATTTTTGTTCGGTTTTTCGCTTTTGTACTTAATAAAAAATTGACTCTGATAAATAGTAATTGCAGTGATTTCAGTCCGCCAGGCGGACGCTTGCCCAGGGGCTTGTCCTTTTAATCTGCAGGTTCACTCTTGGCGAAGGCTTATACCACAGGCATAAGTGCAACATAGGTCATTAGGATCTTCGGCTAACCCCCTTCACGTCCTGTGAAAACGCCGAAGTCACCACATCCGTGTGGAAGTTCGCTGTGTTTTCTTTACCCGAGGGCTTGTCTTCAACTAACTTTCCCGAAGGATTGCTTCGGGAAAGTGGATTTTCAGACTTCGCCTATCCTCCAGGTGTCCTCGCCTTCGTTCACCGGTAAAAAAGTATTTAGCGGGTGCGTTTTTTCTACAGGATTAGCTAAAATTAACTCAGCCTGGAGCTTCGTTGAATTGGATCTTCAGACTGCGCTTGATCCCTCGGGCGTCGCCGCCTTCTGTCCTTCAATCAAAAAGCAGTGGCTATTTAATAATTGGTAAACTAAAAGTAACACGCCTGTCTGATAAAAATTATTGTTCGTCCTTTTCTAATGCGTCCTCCTTGCCCCTATGACATATATTTATTACTATTGAAAGAATAAGATTGAGCTACAAAGTACTGGCAGGAGGACGACAAACATGAGATTTTTATATTCTGCATTTTCTTTTCTGGTTATTTTTTCTGCCTTTATTGTTTTTGTCGTTCTTGATGGAGAAAACATACCTATTGATAACGTGACCGATGAAGAAAATGAAACCAATGAAGAAAATGAAAACAGCAATGAAATAATGGAAAACGATATGAGTACCGAAATAAATGTGCAAGAGACATCTGACATTGCTCTTTACAAATGGATAAACAGAGATGTGGAGGATCTGACCGAAGAATTCGGTGAGCCTGTCCGCATCGACCCTACTCCTTACGGATATGACTGGTATATTTATCACGGCGAAGAAAACTATATCCAGTTTGGAGCAGGTTCTGAAGAAGTCATAACAGTATTCACTAATAGTCAAGGATTAAAAAGGCATAAGAATGAAATTGGAGATACCTACGACGAGGTAGCCTCCAACTACAGTTTTGACTCTGAACAAACAATAGATGAAGGTTTGAATTCGTATACTTTTACATTAACTGAAGAAGAGCTTTCCGCAAGACCGCTTGTCCACGTAGAAGATGATATTTGGGCCCAGCTTTATTTTGACACTGTGGAAGAGGAACTCTCATCGGTAAGATATTTGACAAAAGACGTGCTGCTGATGCACCGTCCATATTCCCTTACTTATACTGGAAGTCTTCCGGAAAAGGATACACTGGAAGGTGAAGAAGCAGAGGAATGGGAAAGCGGCCAGGCAAGACAAATTCTGGATCTGAGCAATACTATCCGCCAACAACATGATAAGCCATTACTGAGCTGGCACGAAGGAGCGGCTGAAACAGCTTATGGCCATAGTAAAGAAATGTATGAAGAAGAATATTTTTCACATACGTCGCCTGAAGCCGGTTCATTAGGCGACCGGCTCAACAGTAATGAAGTGGTCTATTCTTTAGCTGGAGAAAATATTGCAGCCCAGTATACGGATGCTATAGGTGCAGTCCAAGGCTGGTTAAACAGCGAGGGGCACCGGGTAAATTTATTAAATGATGACTTTACCCATTTAGGAGTTGGAGTTCACCAGACATTTTATACTCAGAACTTTATTACTCCGCGCTAGACAGGAAATGCACAAAAGCAGCCAGTAAATATTAAAAATAGGCGCACATCTCTCTTTGACCATATTATGATGTAGTAAAGTATGTTCTAGGAGAGAGGTGGACAATGTGAGCCAAAGTCTGCACCCTGACGTGAAAAAATTTAAGACGTTTGTTAGAGAAAACCCGCATGTATTAAGGGATGTAAAATCCGGCGATAAGAAGCTGCAGGATTTGTTCGAAGAATGGATGTTATTTGGAGAAGAAGATGAAATATGGAGTACTTACAAAAATAAAGAAGACTCGGAAAAAGAGAAAGACTCTGATAATCCTGAGGGAAATTCGTCTGAAAGTGAAATGGATGTGCTTAATATGCTTAAGAAAATGAATTTAAACGATATTCAGCATCATCTCTCGCAATTCAGCACAGTAGTCGGCTCAATACAGGAGTTAATTTCGCAGTTTAAACAGCAGCAAAATCCTTCACCGCCTTCCGGTCCGGACAATCATTCTCCCTTTTCCTTTAGGGAAGATTAGGAATTAACCTGCAGGGAGGAGAAACAGTTTGAGAACAGATGTTTATGATTATGTAAAAGCCAACCCTCAAATTCATAAGTATTTAAGAACCCATCCTGTGTGGTACAGGAGGCTGGGAAGAGAGCCGGAAAAATTGCCGGAAATGATAAAAGAATCGAACGTTTACTATGGAAAGACATTTCCTCAAAGGGTGGAACAGATTCAAAGAAACATGAACCTGGCTATGATGATGATTGAAATGATGAAACAGGTGAAAGAGCCATAACTCTTGTCACCTGTTTTATTCTGTGTTTAGCAGGAGAGTTTATTTCGTGTTATACTTAGGCAACGGAGGTGCTAAAGATGGTTACAACTATGACAGATATTAATATACTCCAGGAAACATCACAATTCAGTGACTTAATAATATCATCAGATATTTTCTATAAATACACCCAGACAAAAAAGGAAGTGCAGACTAACGCTGAGGCTCAGGAAATGCTTGTCCATTTTCAAGGATTGAAAGAGAAGTATGAAGAAGTTCAGCGATTTGGAAAATACCACCCGGATTTTCATAAAGTGACTTCTGAAGTCAGGGAATATAAACGTAAAATAGACACCCACCCTCTTATTTCTGAATATAAAACAGCAGAAAAGGAACTGGAAAGCCTTCTTACTGAAGTAAGCCGGATTCTTGCCCATTCAGTCTCCCAGGAAATTAAGGTGCCGACAGGGAACCCGTTTTTTGATCAGGCTGGATGTAGCGGAGGCTGCGGTTCAGGGGGAAGCTGCGGATGCGGCTGATCTGTTTAATATCTATAATCCAGTAAAGGAGATATCGTACGTATGGTAGCCAACCGTGTAGGATTAGCCGTTTGGATTTATTCACTGAAACAAGTGAAACAGCTGAAAAGATTCGGTAATGTCCATTATGTTTCAAAAAAGATGAAATATGTGATTTTATATTGTGATGAAGAGCGAGTGGACGAAACGATTAATAAATTAAGATCTTTAAATGTTGTTAAAGATGTTTCCATGTCCATGAGGCCTTGGATTAAGACAGAATATCAGAATTCTATTCCTGATAAGGAAAAGAAGGATGATTATAAAATGGGAATCTAACCTCCGGAATATACCTGGAGGTCTTTCTTTTTGCTCTGGTAAGCTAAATGAGGTTTTTGAAGGTACGCTCTCTTGCGGCTCCGGAGAATGTTTTACACGCCTCTTCATTTCAAGCCAAGGATCACTAAATTATTGAAATAGCCTGCTTAAAACGGTCATTTGGCAAAAAAAAACCTGTAGTTAATGTGCGAAACTACAGGCTGCCCTAAAGCAGACAGCAATTTGTCTGCAAAGGCTATGGGAGAGGAGAAACCGGAGGAAGAACTTATGGGGAAACGTAAGTCTTCTCCGCGGTTGTCCGCAGCATGTCATGCTGCTACTCTTATTATGGTCGAATAGGTTATGATTATACGTTTTAGAAAGAAATTACATTAGTTTGTTTTATTTTTTACTTATAATGGATTATGGTAGGATTAAAATACTTATGATAAGACGTTTGAAAAGACAGGTGAAAATTAATGAGAGTAGTTAGCGGCCAAAACAAAGGGCTGGTGCTGAAAAGTGTTCCGGGAAAAACAACCAGACCTACTTCTGATAAAGTAAAAGAAGCTGTATTTAATATGATAGGGCCTTATTTTGAAGGCGGTACGATGCTTGATTTATATGCCGGAAGCGGCGCAATGGGAATAGAGGCCATCAGCCGGGGGATGGAAAAGGCAGTGTTTGTAGACCGTGAACGAAAAGCCGTGGAAACAGTTTATGCAAACATAAAAGCTGCAGGACTGGAAGCCAGTGCTGAAGTTTTTAGAACTGAGGCCCACAGGGCTTTAAAAGCACTAAAAAAGAAAAGCAGCCAGTTCCAATTTATTTTCCTGGATCCTCCGTACGCTAAACAGAAATTGAATGAAGAGCTTGCTTTTATTGATGAAAACGGGTTACTCCAGGAAGATGGATTTATCGTGGCAGAACATTCTTCAAAAATACTTCTTGAAAGTACGTTTTGTAATTTCAGCAAACACAGAGAAGAAACATATGGAGATACAGTTATAACTATATATCTATCAACTCGCAAGGAGGAATCTGAATGAGCCGTACAGCTATTATTCCGGGAAGCTTTGATCCGGTAACTTTGGGTCATCTTGATATAATTACACGTGGAGCAAAGGTATTTGACCGCATCATCGTATCAGTATTAAACAATCAGCATAAAAATCCGTTATTTACAATCGAAGAACGCATTGAACTGCTTAAAGAATCTACTGCCTCTCTTGAAAATGTGGAAGTGGACAGTTTTAACGGACTTCTTATCGATTATGTAAAAGAAAAAAACGCAAACGCTATTATAAAAGGGCTCCGGGCAGTTTCGGACTTTGAGTATGAACTGCAGATGGCTTCTATTAACAGGAAGCTTGATGAAAACGTAGAGACGTTCTTTATGATGACTAACAACCAGTTTTCTTATTTAAGTTCCAGTATTGTAAAAGAAGTAGCAAAGTACGGAGCACCTGTAAATGACTTAGTCTCCCCTCCGGTAGAGAGAGCATTAAGAAAAAAGTTCTCGGAAAGAACCTAATCTTTTTTTAAATTGTAACAGAACCAGAACAAAAGACTGATCAAGGTTACCAGACTTCCGTACAGAATAAGCCAGTCATAGATCGTAATGAAAATAAACTGGAATGTATAATCAGTTACCACCTCACTGTTTACGGGGAGAGAAGCTTCACTGATTCTGTCCGTGTATAAAGGAGTGAACAGAACAAAAGCCAGGACAGCTGAAACGGCAGCATGGATGCACCTTGCAATAAAAAAGGGCATGAAGCGGATATCTGTTGAAGACAAAATACTGGCTACCTGAGCCTGGACGCTGAATCCGTTGAAAGCAAGTATAAAACTTGTGATCACTGCCTGCTGTAATAAAGTGGCTTCAGAGACTCCGCTTATACGCTGGCTTCCAAGAGTTATTTCAAAAAGGCCTGCTATAATACCGGGACTGAGGGCGTCAGGCATGTGCATTCCGACAAGAAATATGGAAATAACCACACTGACCATATCTGAAAAACGTATGATTTCCAAAATTTGATTTAAGACCGAGAAAAAAATCATAAATCCCCCAATCATTAATAAGGTGTGAATCGAGGAATTTATGGCATCGCCCATCATTTTTCCTAATGGTTCTTGTTGATTGAGCCGGTCATTATGCATTTTTCGAAGAGCTGCTGTAAAAGAAACAGACCGTGCAGGAACAGGCTTTGATTGTTCATGACTGCGGCCGTGGAACCGCATGACGAGCCCTACAAAGAGGTTTCCTCCGTAGTGGGCAGCAGCAAGAAGCAATCCGATTGAAGCATTTTGAAAAAAACCAACAGCTATCGCACCGAATATAAATAATGGGTTGGAGGCATTCGTGAAAGAGGCAAGCCTTTCCCCTTCTATTTGTGTTACATGGCCTTCCTGTCTCAGACGGGCTGTTAACTTGGCTCCTGAAGGAAAGCCGGAGGCCAAGCCCATGGCCCATACAAATCCTCCTGATCCGGGAACTCGAAACAAAGGCCTCATTAACGGCTCAAACAAGGTGCCTAAGAAAGAAACGACCCCAAACCGGATGAGGAACTCGGATAAAATAAAAAAAGGCAGCAAGGAAGGAAAGACTACTTCCCACCAGACAGTCATTCCTCGGACCGAAGCTTCATAAGCTTCCTTTGGAAAGACCATGAAACATCCAGCTAAGAATGTCGCACTAATTCCGTATAAAAATGTTTTAATTAATTGAATACGGGACATGAACAGGCTCCTTTAAAATAAGCTGTATAAAGAAGGTGGACGAAACAGGGTCCTTGATAAGGGAATAATTAATCATGACTTGTCCTTAAATAAATATTTTCAGACAGCTGATTTTAGACCTGTAATTATAACGATTATGTAAAAGGGGTTGGATGGGGTGGGAAAGCCGAAGATAGGATTAGCATTAGGCTCCGGGGGTTCTAGAGGATATGCCCATATAGGGGTTCTCAAAGTTCTTAGTGATGCTGGAATTAACGTTGATTATATTTCCGGAAGCAGTATGGGAGCCCTTGCAGGTGTCCTGTATGGAAGCGGATATTCTCCCGGTACTATGGAAAAACTTGCTTTACATTTCCGCAGAAAGTATATATTGGACTTTACTGTTCCAAAAATGGGCTTTATAAAGGGTGATAAAGCAAAGGAAGTTATTCGTATACTGGTAAACAATAAAAACCTGGAAGACTTATCTCCTAAAGTTCAAGTGGTTGCAACTGATCTGTTAAGCGGAGAAAAAAAAGTTTTTACAAAGGGAGACATAGCAGATGCAGTAAGGGCAAGTATTGCTATTCCTGGTATTCTGGTCCCTGAAAAGATTAATAACCGCTTGTATGTAGACGGAGGAGTTATTGACCGTGTTCCAGTGTCAGTGCTGGAAGGCCTGGGAGCAGACATTAAGATAGCGGTAGACGTCTCTTATTTTAATACTGAACCTGAAATTACTTCTATTTACGATGTTATTATTCAAAGTATGGATATTATGGAAAAGGAAATGATGATCTACCGTGAAAACCAGGCAGATATTATGATTCGTCCTATTTTATCGCATTACAATGCAACCCAATTTACTAATGCGAAAGAAATTATTGATCAGGGGGAAAAAGCTGCTGAAAAAGCGCTTCCTCTTATTAAACAAATAATTGACAAGTGGAGGGAACCTGGAAATGGATGACAGACAACACCGGAATAATAAATCTTGGGTGAAATGGGTTGTATTATTTGCAATTCTTATAGCTGTTAACTTTATTCAATTGCCTTATTACTTCACTGTACCTGGAGAAGCAAAAGTACTGACAGAAGTTATAGAGGTTGAAAATGGAAACGAATACGAGGGTACTTTTATGCTGACGACTATTCGTATGGGTAAAGCCAATATAGTTAACTATACATGGTCGTTATTCAGCGACAGAAGAGAATTAATACCGGAAGAACAGATTCGCCCTGAGGGTGAAACAGATGAACAGTACCATCACAGACAAATGATGATGATGAGCGGATCACAGGAGCTGGCAGTCCTGGTGGCTTACAATTATGCAGGAGAAGAAGCCTATTTTGAGAACTACGGCGTGCTGGTTACTTCTATTATTCCGGATATGGATGCAGAAGGTAAACTGGAAGTCGGCGACAAGATCGTGGCTATTGATGGAGAAGAAGTGCTGGAAGTAAATACTCTTTTTGATATTTTGGGAGAGTACGAAATTGGTGATGAGGTCCCTATCACCTATGAACGTGAGGAAGAAACAGATACTGTAACGATAGAAGTCCAGTCTTTTCCTGAAGAAATGGATCCTGAAGGTGAAAGGGGAGGGATTGGGATTGCTAATCCTGTAACTGACAGAGAATTAATAAAGAACCCTGAGGTGTTAATTGATACAGATCAGATCGGCGGACCTTCAGCCGGGCTTATGTTTACACTTGAAATATACAATCAGCTGCTTGAGGAAGATATTACTCACGGTTTGGAAATTGCGGGAAGCGGGGCAATTGATGAAGACGGAAACGTCGGCAGGATCGGTGGCATTAAACAGAAAGTATATGCCTCGCATGAAGCTGGAGCTGATGTCTTTTTTGCGCCTGATGAAGAAGGAATGGAAGGAACGAATTATCAATTGGCTGTAGAAGCGGCGGAACAATTAGGGACAGATATGGAAATTGTTCCAGTCTCTCACTTTGAAGATGCGCTCAATTATCTTGAATCTCTTTAACAGGATCAGACAAAAAAGCTAACTGCTTTCTAAAAAACCTGCAGGAACTTGTACCATTCCTTGCAGGTTTTTTAAATTTTAATAAGAACTTATATGATTCATGTGGTGAACTTATTAAGACCTCTGTCATACTGGACAGGTACTGCCTTGTATTCGTCCATGAACGAATTGCGAAATGGATGATGCACCATGCCATGCAGTCTGCTGGCAAGGATATCCTTACTTAAGACTGGGTCTTCACTCTGGCTCGCTTTAGTAATGAGCGGTACACTTAGAGTCTTTTTAATTTGGGAGAGCAGCGAGCGTCCGTTTTGGGACATTCCAAGGACCCTGACATACGGGGGTAACGGTTGGCTGAGGGCCTCCTTCATAAAACTCTTTGTAGAATTTAAATATATATGAACGAGAAGCCGCTGAAGCCTTGTCCTGGTATACCGTTTCGTTTTAAGCCGGCTTATAAAATCTTCGAATGAGGAGCTATGAACTATACACTTTTTAAGCCGGTATTCCAACCCTTCCTCGCATTCATAAATCTGCCGCAGTTCATCCTCGGTGTCTGACATGATCTTGTGCTGGAGAAAGGAATAATAATTATCCCATGAATGGAGGCTGCGGTTTTCAGCTGAGTACTGTGTTAATTCTTCCAAGGTGCCGGGAGGGATAAATTCAGAAATTTGCCCTGGTGAAGACCTGTTTAAGAGAAGCTCTTTTCTAAGAGCTGTAGCGCTTGCAATCCGACTGTGCCTGATTTCCTGGTCGTGGTAATGAGCTCCGGTTCTTTTTATTGTATGCATACGGATGGACGGATGGTTGTTTATAATTGATTTTATGTAATGGAACCCTAAAATGTTATTTGGCTGTTTTAAATCAAGAATCGTTTCACTGTTTTTCATAGCTTTAAAAGCGTCTGAGAACGCTCTTGGATAGCTTTTCCCTGACTTTAATTGTTTTTGTATTTCAATGTCGAGTTTATTCTTATTTAGTTCTTCCCATTTCACAGCCTGAATGAAATCCTCTATCTCACCGCTTTCACTTCCGAAGCAAACATCTGTAACTGAAAGCTGGTCCAATATGGAAACTGCCCCGTCAGCAAAAATCTCAGCTTTTTGAGCCGCGTAAATATAAGGGAGTTCAACAACTAAATCTACTCCCCCTCTTAACGCCATTCTTGTCCTGTTCCATTTACTTACTAACGCAGGCTCTCCGCGCTGTAAAAAATCTCCGCTCATGACAGCCACGGTAATATCCGCTTTTGTTTTTCTTACTGACTGTTCCAAGTGATAAAAGTGGCCATTATGAAAAGGGTTATATTCAACGATCAGCCCTAAAACATTCACTTACTGCACCTACTCTCCGCGAATAGTTATTAAGAAAAAAGTAACATATTATGCATAGGTTTTCATCTTTTGCATTGAAATAATTTTATGGTATGGTAGAGATACCCTGTTAAATGAATAATACGGTCAGTATGAACGGGTTAACAGGTGTTTTTAATACCTGACTGAAATTATTTTTACGAATTGAAATGTAAAGGAATTATCTTGACAAACGTTTTTTTGAAAGATATAATAACATTTGTTGTCTTGAGGTGAATAGAAATGAAATGGTCGGTACAGCAATTGCTAGCCTTCAAACAAAAAGGGCTGCAAATTGACGAATCGGTCGATGCAAGTAAAGTTAAAGAAATAGACCGGGAAATTCGTGACATCACTCCAGTAAGAGTGAAAGGTGAGACGTTTATAGCCAATGATTCAGTTACATTCCAACTGGATATCAGCGGTTCTATGACCTTACCGTGTGCTCGTACATTAAATGATGTAGAGTACCCTTTTTCCATGCAAGCCACTGAAATATTTCTGCTGGATGAATGGGCCACCTTCGAGGAAGATGAAGACGTTCATGAATTGAAGGATAACACGGTCGATTTGATGCCTTATGTTCAAGAGCGCATTTTGCTTGAAAAACCAATGAGGGTCTTCAGCGACAAAAAAGAAGGACCTGCTCCGGAATCCGGAAATGGTTGGGAATTAACGACCAAGGATGAGCCGCAAAAAGAAAAGGTTGATCCCCGGCTGAAAGAGCTGGAAAAGTTTTTTGACAAGAATAGCTAACCGGATGGATTAGCAGATATTGATGATCATCAAGGAGGTGGGACTCATGGCAGTACCATTTAGAAGAACAAGTAAGACTAAAAAAAGACAGCGCCGTACGCATATCAAATTGCGTGTGCCTGGAATGACAGAATGTCCTGAATGTGGAGAAATGAAGCTTTCACACCGCGTATGTAAAGCGTGTGGTTCTTATAAAGGACGAGATGTTGCAAGTAAATAAGAGTTTAAACAGGAAGGGACTCCCTTCCTGTTTTTTCATATAACACCTTATGAACAATTCTAAATAGAAGGGAGCAGTTATAATGGCAGTCATGATGGAATATTTAGATAAAAATACAGCCAGAATCATATTAAATCGTCCTGCACGTAAGAATGCTGTTAATTTTGAAATGATACATAAACTGAACGGGTTCTTAGAGGAAATAGACAAAGATAAAGATCTAACCGTATTATGGATTCAGGGAGAAGGAAAAGCCTTTTGCAGCGGAGGGGACCTTGAAGAATTTCACAGTCTGCGAACATCTGAAGAAGCTAAAAAAATGCTTATACCGATGAGCGGCGTATTAAAAAAAATCGTTTCCTTAGATGCAGTAACTGTCTCGTACTTAAACGGACCGGCAGTAGGGGGTGGGGCAGAATTAGCCAGTTCAACCGATTTCACTCTTGGAAACGCTTCCGCGAAAGCAGGCTTTATCCAGGGGAACCTGGCCATAACGACCGGCTGGGGCGGAGCTTCCTTGCTAAAAAGAAGAATCGGTTACCATGCCGCCTTAAAAATGCTCGCCACAGCGAAAGTTTATTCAGTACAGGAATTAAATGACTTAGGATTTGTCCATCAAATAGTAAATGACGAAAAGGACGTCCGCCAATGGTGCATGGAGTGGGTTAAATCCCCGGACGTCGTTCGTGCTTATAAGAAAAATCTGCTTCCTGAAGAGGAGCAGAAGAAATTATTTGAATTAATTAACCAGGAAATCGAAAGGTGTGCCGGCCTCTGGGAAGGAGAAGCACACCACAAGGCAGTTGAGCAATTTAATAATAAACATCGTTAAGGGCAGCTTTATAAGCTGCTCTTTTTTATACGTCTATCTTTTCTACTAAAAGCATACATATAACATGAATTAAGGAGGTAATAGAAAGGAGGATTTAATGTCTTGATTAGACAGGATGCATGGAACCAGGATGAAGATCTCCTGCTGGCGGAAACGGTTTTAAGGCATATTCGTGAAGGCGGAACACAGTTGGCTGCATTTGAGGAGGTCGCAGACAAATTATCGCGTACTTCGGCTGCCTGCGGATTCAGGTGGAATTCCTCAGTCAGAAAAAAATACGATTCAGCTATCCAGCTGGCTAAAAAAGCAAGGAAAGAATCCAAAAGAAATTTAGTGAGAAACCAAAAACCATTCATTCCCAATGAGAGTAAACAAACAGCCACTTTGACAAATGGCCTGACTCAAAGAAACGAAAAATTAAAATGGTTTGATCAGATGATTGGGTTTCTTGAAAGGGAAAAAGAAAAAGCTGAGGGGAAAGGTCATAGCGAAGAATTATTTTTACAGGAGCTGAAAAAAGAAAACGACCTGTTGAAAAAAGAACTTAACAATTTAAAAGAAGCCTATTCTGAAATAAAGGAAGAATATCAGTTAATGATTCATGCAGTGCAGCGTGCGACTAAAAAAGACAATGAGTCCCGGACTTTATAAAAGTGTTTATCTGAGTTGTTACCAATCAGGGAATAGAAAGAGGGGAAATAATTAAGGGGCTGGAACAAAAGAATAAGAACCATAAAGAAATCCGAACAAAATTTCTGTTCGGATGTTCTTTATTCTTCCATGGAAAGGAAGAGATTTCAGTCCCCCAGGTGGCCGCTTGCCCAGGGGCTTGTCTTCAGCTAAATTCAACTCAGCCATTTTTAATTAGTTATTCTTCTAATTGCTCGGAGACGCCTTCAGGCAGCCAGACATACGGATTTTCTCCACGGTCTCTGTCAGTCTGGTAAGTTAACGCTTCAAAGCCTTGTTTGATCCAAAAGTCATCAGAACGCTGTCTGGCATTAGTTTTAACAGGTACACCATGACTTTTCGCGAAGTTTACCAAAGCATTTCCGATTCCTTTTCCCTGATATCCCGGCAGCACTTCAAGTTTCCATAACTCAAGGTAATCCTGGGGAGGTTCGAAATACCGGTCGAATTTTTTGTCAATCTGATACAGACTCATCCGGCCTACGAGCTTATTTCCGAAATAAACACCATAGAAGGGTGATTCGCTGTCGTTTTCAACAATATTTTCTTCCAGGTCTTCTTTCATGGAGAGTTCCTGCTGCCCGTACTCTCTGAAATTCTCGAATTCTTCAAGTGTTTTAAAATTTACTTTTAACCTGACAACTTCATGTAAATCCATCATAATCCCCTCCGACGTTTTAAAATAGCTTCTTCTTTTTATTACCATTCAAAAGTTATTGAATGTTCTATAGGTTATTATAATTGAAAAAAAAAGAAAATGAAAACGTATTCTTTTAAAAACAATGCCTGCTGTTTAACGTTTATGCTAAAATAATCTCAATGATAGACTCTGAGGGTGATAGGGATGAACATAACAATTATTGGCGGCGGAGCGATTGGACTTCTGACGGCCGTTTATTTAAATAAGCAGGGGCACTTTGTAAAGATCGTCACAAGAACAGACAGACAGGCCTGCCATATTGCTTCAGAAGGACTATCGTGCCACAGTACAGGCCTTCTTCTTAAATCTGAGGCGGCAGCTGAAGCGGCCAGTGAATTTAAAGTGGGCCAGGAAGACTTAATTATAGTGACATTAAAACAGACTCAAATTGATTTTTTTCTAAAGTGGGCTAAAGAGAAGATTCCCAGGCATATACCGCTGTTATTTTTGCAAAATGGGATGGGCCATATTGAAAAAGCCAGCGCTCACCTCGAACATCCATTGTTATCAGGCGTTGTCACTCATGGGGCGTTGAAAAAGTCGGATACGGAAGTCCGGCATACCGGAAGAGGGCAGATTATAGTTGGAGGAGAAGGATTCCTGGAAAAAAGCCTGAAACCTTTATTAACGGACGATAAATCTTTCCCTGTTAAATGGATCTCTGAAATAGAAGTTGTTATGAAAAAGAAATTGCTGGTGAACGCTGTTGTTAATCCTCTGACTGCGTTGTATCAGGTGAAAAATGGAGAAATCCTTTCAAATAGTAAGTTAAAAGATCTGGCTGAAAAGATTTTTAATGAAGCTGCAGAAGTGCTGGATCTTGAAAAAAACGAGTGGAAGTTTGTTGAGAATGTGATCAGGCAAACAGCTGAAAATACTTCTTCCATGCTTGCGGACAGGCTCGCTAAAAAAGAAACCGAATTAGACGCCATTACAGGTTACTTATTAAATCTGGGCCGTGAAAAAGGTATAAGCTGTGAACATACCTTTAAAATCCATGAAAAATTAAAAAAAATTGAACTGGAGGAAAGCTATGATTGAATTCACAGCTTTTTTAGCTGCGACACTTGTTACCGTTCCGCTGATAGGTTTGTATATCATTTATTTTGTTTCTGTAAAAACCACCAGGAATAAGCAGGTCTCCTTTAAAATAGCTGTAGACAGTACCGTTTTACTGTTCATCATTTCCGTGTATTTTTTATTTTTGGAAATATGGCGGATTCATACAGGATGGATGATTGTTCTTTTTTTTCTGTTTACAGCTCTTATATTTACTGTTTTACACTGGAAGAATTATGAGGACATTAAATTGCGGCGCTTATTTAAAGGGGTGTGGCGTTTTCAGTTTGTAGTATTTTTCATTCTTTATTTTATCCTCGTGATATATGGCATGATTTTCCGGATCCTTGCTTAAGGTCAATTAATTGGTACGCAGTGCGTCTTCTGTTATAATTAAACAGAATTTTAACGGGTGTCTGAAAGGATTGGGAAAATCCGTCTTTTACACTTACAGAGAGGTTGAAAAATATGCAGTTTAGAATTGAGACCACTTACCAGGAAAATTCATATATACATAACTATTTAAACGGAGATAAACAGATTTTATCCTTTTATGACTACGGTCTCGGCTCAAAGGACTGTGTCTCCCGCTATGAAGAATTAAAAAACAGAGCTTTTCCCCGTGAAGAGCTGGTTGAAGCGCTTATGAACTTTAACAGAAAATATCATCCCTCAGAACGGGCCTTACATCAAATAGAACGCCTTAGGGATAAGAATAGTGTTACAGTGGTGGGCGGGCAGCAGGCCGGACTGTTAACAGGGCCGCTGTATACCGTCAATAAAATTATTACTATATTAGTAGAATCGAAAAAATTAGAGGAAAAGCTTGCTGCTCCTGTCGTTCCGCTGTTCTGGATCGCAGGTGAAGATCATGATATTGATGAGGTTAACCATACTTATTTTAGTGAAAATGCACATGTCAGAAAAGTGAGAATACCTGAAAGAAATGATATAAAACAGCCGATGTCCGAAAGAAATGTGAACATTGAAAATGCCAAATCCGAACTGCAAGAAGCTTTTCAGTATTTGGAAGAAACACCATTTACAAGGGGGATTTATGACACTTTAATGGAGGAGTTATCCGGAAAATTAACCTATACTGAATGGTGTGCCAGGGTGCTCCATCGCCTCTTTAAAGACACAGACCTCGTTCTCATGGATGCGGCAGACCCTGCAATACGGGAAATTGAACGCCCTTTCTTTACCTCTATGGTACGAAATAATACGTCCATTCAGCGGGCTTTTTTAGAACAGGCAGATGAAATGAAAGCAAACGCTTATGGTGAACCGATAGAAACTGATGAAAATAATGCGCACCTTTTTTATCATGAAGGGCGGCAGCGCTTTTTACTGGAACGGACAGAAGAAGGGTTTAAAGAGAAACATGGGGACCGTATATGGTCAGAGGATGATTTTCTTTATCAAGTGGAGGACGGGAGAATCCAATTGAGCAATAATGTAGTTACCCGTCCTCTTATGCAGGAATTTCTTCTCCCGGTCCATTCTTTCATAGCTGGGCCTGGAGAATTAAAATACTGGGGTGTCCTGAAAAAAGTATTTCACTCATTTGACAGGAAAATGCCTGTCGTCTTTCCGCGTTATCACTTGACCTATTTATCCCGTACTACAGAGAAAAACCTTCAAAAATATGAGGTAGATGTGAAAACGGTCACTCTGAACGGATTAACTGACTTTCAAAGTGAATTTCTGTCCAGGCAAAAAAAAGTGAATGAAAGTAAAGTGTTTGAAGAGGCAGAACAAGAGTTAAAAGAGTTGGCGGATAACATACGGGGCAGGCTCAGCCCGATCGGAAAGAATGTTTCTGCAATCAGTAACCATTTTGAAAGTAAAATGATTGATGAATTAAAAGATTATGAGAGAAAAATCAATCAATTGATGTTATCTCAAAATAACGCCCATTTGTTACGTTTTGATAAGATAGAGGCAGAGGTACGGCCTCATGGTAAGTGGCAGGAGCGTCATTTAAATATCTTTCCTTTTCTGAACAGGTATGGTCCTGACCTTGTTGACAGGACTGTAGCGGGCTTAATGGAGAAGAAAGAAAGTATATGTTCTGCCAGCCATATTTATGTCTATTTATAAAGCACTATGGTGAAAACCGTAGTGTTTTTTTTAATATTTTTTTTGAAAACTAAGTGGTTAAAAGTGGGGGGATGTGGTAAATTAGTGTTATAAAGTGGGGAGGAGGTGGATCCGGATGTTCATGGGAGAATATCATCATAATATTGATGACAAAGGCCGGATGATCATTCCAGCAAAATTCCGTGACGGACTGGGATCCACTTTCGTAGTAACAAGAGGAATGGACAAATGCTTATTTGTTTACCCTGAAAAAGAATGGCAGCAATTAGAACAGAAATTAAAAACACTTCCTTTCACCAAAAAGGATGCGCGTGCCTTTACAAGATTTTTCTTTTCAGGGGCTGCAGAATGTGAATTAGATAAACAGGGAAGAGTGAATATTGCATCTACTTTGCGAAGCTATGCTGCCTTGGACAAAGAGTGTGTGGTTATAGGAGTCTCAAACCGCGTAGAGATTTGGAGTAAAGCGATTTGGGAAGACTATTTTGCAGAGTCTGAGGAATCTTTTGCTGAAATAGCTGAAGGCATTGTAGATTTTGAACTTTAAAATATTTAACTGGAAAGGAGGAGAAGCTGGTTGTTTGAACACGATACCGTCTTAAAGGAAGAAACAGTAAAAGGGCTGAATGTTATCCCAAATGGTATATATGTCGATTGTACATTGGGCGGTGGCGGACATAGCGAAAGAATTTTACACGAACTTTCTTCAGAAGGAAAGCTGATTGCTTTCGATCAGGATATTAAGGCAATTGAACATGCTAAAGAACGGTTGAAACCTTACTCAGCCCAGGTTGATTTTGTACATAACAATTTTCAATACTTAAAAGAAGAGCTGGGGAACAGAAACATAGAGAGTGTGGATGGGTTTGTATTTGATTTGGGCGTTTCATCTCCGCAGTTTGATGAACCCGAAAGAGGATTCAGCTACCGGTTTGACGCCCCCCTTGATATGAGAATGGATCAGACTAAATCGCTCACAGCATATGAAGTAGTCAATGAGTGGAGCTTTCAGTCACTGGCTCAGATTTTATCCCGCTATGGGGAAGAAAAGTTTGCGAAGCAAATAGCCAGGAAGATTGAGAAAAAACGGGAGACATCTCCAATTACATCTACTTTTGAACTTGTAGAAGTAATTAAAGAGGGGATTCCTGCACCTGCAAGAAGAAAGGGAGGGCACCCGGCTAAACGTACATTCCAGGCAATCAGAATTGCTGTTAATGACGAGCTGAATGTCTTTAAGCAAGCTCTTGAAGACGCTATTAACTTAACGAGACAAGGAGGCAGGATTGCTGTCATTACTTTCCACTCGCTGGAAGACCGGATCTGTAAGCAAGTATTTAAAAATAAAAGCAGTTACCCTGACCTGCCAAAAGGACTTCCTGTTATACCTGAAGAATTTGAACCGGAACTGAAACTGATTAACAGAAAGCCTGTAACGGCAAATGAGGAAGAACTGGAAGCTAATAATCGTGCCCATTCAGCTAAATTGAGGATTGCGGAAAAAAATATTTAAGGAGGAATGTAAATGAGCCCATTAGTTCAGAAAAGAGCGCAAGAGACTTACGCACCGCAGCATGACCGGCAGACTAAAAAAGTAAAAGAGCGTGTTTTTAAAGGCGGTATAACAAAAGGCGAAAAAGGGATTTACTTTATGGCTTTAATAGCTGTGGTGTTTGCAGCCTATCTTATCCTGTCAAACTACGCTGCAATGTATTCCCTCAACCATGAAATGCAGCAGACAGAAACTCAAATCACTCAGCAGCAAAGTATTAACGACGGCTTGTCTTTACAGGTTAAAGAGTTGTCAGATCCTGAAAGAATTCTTTATATCGCCCAGAACGATTTAGGTATGAAGTTAAATGACCAAAGCGTGAAAGTTATTCATGGTAATGAATAATTCTCCTTTGATTGTTTTGTGAGGAGGTAGATTCCGGTGGAAGAAGTAAAGATGAACCGGCTGACAAAACGGGCTCTCCTGTTTTTGTCTCTTTTGCTTCTTGCCGTATTCGTTCTTTTTTCCAGGTTCGTATACATACAGGCAGCAAAGGAAGTTCAGGGTACGGACTTGGAAGAGCTGTTGAATCAGAGATGGTCGCAAACTCAGACAATAGAAGGTAAAAGAGGTTCTATTCATGATAGAAATGGCGATGTATTGGCAGAGGAGATTTCCTCCTACACCATCATCGCTATTTTAGATGAACGGTTTGAAAGTTACGTAGAAGATCCCCGTGAAACAGCCCAAAAACTGGGACAGGTTCTGGATATGGATCCACACCAGCTGGAAGGTATGCTGACAAGAGATGCCGTTCAGGTAGAATTGGGGCCGAAAGCTAAAAATATCAGTTTTGAGAAAAAAAGAGAAGTAGAAAAGCTTGAGCTGGACGGTATTTTATTCAGGGAGGACCCGAGGAGGTATTATCCGAAACAGACGTTTGCTTCTCATATACTCGGCTATACAGAAAGAGATATGTCTGTGGCCCGGATGGGTCTTGAAAGCAGCCTGGATGACTATTTAAAAGAGACGAACGGACAGATCACTTATCAAAAGGACGGAAGAAACCGGCGGCTGGTTAACGCGGAAGAATTCATTGAGGAACCTGAAAATGGGAAAGATGTTTATCTGACTTTAGATTCACGCATTCAAATGGCTATTGAGCAGACGATGAACCAGGTTCAGGAAGAATATGACCCAGAAAGAATGATGGCTATTGTAGCCAATGCTAAAACCGGAGAAATACTGGGCATGTCCAACCGTCCCAGTTTTAATCCAAACCAGTACGAAGATATTGAAAACTATACCAACTTTAATGTCACTTCAAGTTTCGAGCCGGGCTCCACTATGAAGGTTTTTTCACTGGCAGCCGCTATAGAGGAAGGTGTCTATAACGGTGAGGAAACCTTTGAATCGGGCTCATACGAAGTAACTGACCGGACTGTAAGAGACCATAACCAGGGCCGGGGCTGGGGAGAAATCACTTATAATGAAGGGGTCCAACGATCTTCCAATGTTGCTTTTTCCAAATTAGCCCTTGAAAAATTAGGTCCGGAGTCGCTTTATAATTATATTGATGCTTTTGGATTCCGGGATGTTACAGGAATAGACTTACCAAATGAAAGTCCGGGGCTGATTGCAGAGCAATATACAATTGATGCAGCAACTACAGCCTTTGGACAAGGAACAGCAATCACACCAATACAGCAGATTCAGGCAGCCACTGCTATAGCAAATGGCGGTAAAATGATGACCCCTTTTGTGATTGACCGAATTGTAGATTCCCAAAAAGGGGAAGTGCTACACGAGAATGAACCGGAAATAAAAGGGGAACCTGTTTCTGAAGAAACGGCTAATCAAGTATTGGAAATATTAGAGACCGTGGTGACTGCAGAAGAGGGAACAGGAAGGCCGTTTGCAATTGAAGGGTTTGATGTAGCCGGTAAAACAGGAACAGCGCAGATTCCTCAGGAAGGCGGAGGATATTTAGCCGGCCATGGAAACCACATTCATTCTTTTATCGGTATGGCGCCGGCAGACGACCCTGAAGTAGTGGTTTACGTGGCAGTGGACCGGCCGGACCTTGAAGGCCACCAAGCAGGGTCTGAACCAGTCTCTCTGATTTTTAAGCAAGTTATGGAACAAAGTTTACAATATTTAAATATTACTCCTACTGAAGAAGATGAAGTAGCTTCGGTGCACGATAATATTGAGATTGATGATTATGAGGGAGAAAAAGCCCAATCAGTAAAAGAGGAATTAGCAGAACAGGGGCTTAAAGTTACTTTAATTGGTGATGGTGAATCTGTTATTCGCCAGTCACATGCTGAAGGAACAGAATTAATGTACGGGGAAAAAGTGATTTTAATGACCAATGATGAAAATCCTGAAGTGCCTGACGTATCCAACTGGTCATTAAGAAACATATATTTGCTTGAAAAAGTAACCGGTGTGGATATGGAGGTCGAGGGAACAGGGTTTGTCACTAAACAGACGCCTCCTCCAGGAGGAAACCTTAACGGGCTTAGCCGGATGATTATTGAATTGTCGTTAACCAGTGGAGAAGAGCAGACGGAAGAAGAAATAGAAACTGATAACGATAGCCCGGAAGAGACTGAAGAAAATGAAGAAGATGAAGAAGAATTTTTTATGGATTAGAGGAAGACGCTGGAATGGGTAGGTTCTAACCTGTCCATTCTTTTCATATGTGTAAACCAAGCCGGATTGTCTTTATATCAGGGGAGGTTACTATGAAAAGGGTGTCTTTCGTCACAGTGAGAAAAAGGTTGATATTTACGTTAATCGCCGGGGTCATTCTTTTTACAATTATGATGGGGCGTTTATGGTATGTACAGGTGGTTATGGGTGATGAGATCTCGGAGAAAGCGGAAGATTTGTGGGGCAGAAATATTCCTTTTGAAGCTAAAAGAGGAGAGATTCTGGATCGGCATGGAGAAGTACTCGCGACAAATGTAACTGCACCGTCTATTCTTGTCGTTCCCAGACAAATAAAGGATCCGGCAGAAGCTGCCGAACAGCTGTCGGAAGTTTTATCACTGTCAAAAGAAAAAGCGTATGAAAAGGTGACAAAAAACGAATCAATTGTTCGAATAAACCCTGAGGGTAGAAAAATCACGAACGATCTTGCAAATCAAGTGAGGCTTCTAAAGCTGGACGGTATCTATGTAGCTGAAGATTACCGGAGGCACTATCCGAAAGGGGATTATTTATCCCATGTTTTGGGGTTTGCAGGAATAGATAATCAGGGGCTGACCGGGCTTGAATTATTTTATGACGAGTTTTTAAGCGGGGAACCCGGTCACGTCTCATTTTATTCTGATGCTAAAGGGAGAAGGATGCCAAACCTTGCGGACCGCTATTCACCCCCCGTTGATGGCCAGCATTTAAAGTTGAGCGTGGATGCATCCGTGCAAACGATAATAGAGCGGGAACTGGATGAAGCCGAGGCAGTTTATAATCCTGACGGGGCCATTGCGCTTGCAATGAACCCTAATACAGGGGAAATTTTGGGAATGTCTTCACGGCCAGGTTTTAACCCTGAACATTTTCAGGATGTTCCTCCGGAAGTTTATAACCAGAATAAACCGATATGGAGCCAATATGAACCTGGATCCACGTTTAAAATAATCACCTTAGCGGCAGCCCTCGAAGAAGGTAAGGTGGATCTGGAGAGGGATAACTTCCATGATCCCGGTTATATTGAAGTCTCCGGCCATAAACTGAGATGCTGGAAAAAAGGCGGCCATGGCTCACAAACGTTTCTTGAAGTCGTACAGAATTCCTGTAACCCAGGTTTTGTAGTGCTGGGAGAAAAGCTCGGTAAAGAGAAATTATTTAATTATATTCGTGGGTTTGGCTTTGGCGAAGAAACAGGCATAGACTTGCAAGGAGAAGGGAAAGGGATACTGTTTGATGAGGATGCAGTAGGCCCTTTGGAGCTGGCTACAACAGCATTCGGGCAAGGTGTTTCAGTTACACCTCTGCAGCAGGTGGCAGCTGTATCAGCTGCCATAAACGGGGGAAACTTATACCAGCCGTTCTTAGCTAAAGAATGGATAGACCCTTTAACAGGTCAGACACTTATGGCTCAAGAGCCGGTAGTCAAAAGGAAGGTAATATCTGAAGAGACTTCAGCTCAAATCCGTTCGGCCCTGGAGCATGTAGTGGCTAAAGGAACTGGGAAGGGAGCTTTCGTAGATGGTTACAGGGTTGGCGGGAAGACTGGTACCGCACAAAAAGCTAAAGATGGCAGATACCTTGAAAATAACCACATTGTTTCTTTTATTGGTTTTGCTCCTGCTGATGAACCCGAAATTGTTGTTTATGTAGCCGTTGACAATCCAAAAGATACGCTGCAGTTTGGCGGGATTGTAGCTGCGCCGATTGTCGGGAATATTATTGAAGACTCACTTAGGGCTATGGAGGTTCCTAAAAGGGAAGATCAGATCGAAAAAGAATTAATGTGGAACGATACGCCGCTTTTGGAAGTTCCCGATTTAATAGGGAGGACAGTGAGAGACATACACGAATCTTATTATGATTTTTCCCTTGAAGTGGAAGGGGAAGGTGATGAAGTTCTCCTCCAGTCTCCTGAGCCGGGAATCAGGATCCACGCCGGGTCCACGATTCGCATTTATATGGGTGACAAAAGCCCGCCCGACCAGTAAAATATAACAGAGGTATGTGAGTTTAATTTAGAAGCTGTTTAAGTGAAAGAGGGATAGACATGTTTGAACTGAAAGAAATTGCCGGCTGTTTACCGGCGTATAAGTTTATAGGAAAAAGCAATCCAACCATAAATGATCTTGCGATGGATAACAGAGAAGTTAAAAAAGGCGACTTATTTTTTTGTATTGAAGGTTTCACTGTGGATGGCCATGATTTTGCCGCTAAAGCCGTTGAGGCAGGAGCGGCAGCAGTAGTGGCGGAGAAGGAACTCCCTGTCAATGTTCCGATGATTATCGTCAGGGACAGTAAACGGGCGATGGCAATTATGGCTGCACATTTCTATCGGCTGCCAAGTTCAGCAATGCATATGATCGGTGTGACAGGTACAAACGGAAAAACGACAACCACTCACCTCATCCACAGGATTTTGAGCGATTATGCAATGGAAACCAGCATTATCGGTACAATGTATATGAAATATAAAAATAAAGAAATTGAAGTTAAGAACACAACACCTGATGCTTTAACACTCCATAAAGCTTTTTCTGATATGGCGACTGAAGGAGTAGAAGCTGTTACGATGGAAGTCTCCTCCCATGCATTGGAGCTTGGAAGGGTCCACGGGGTGGATTTTAATGTGGGTGTTTTCACTAACTTAACTCAGGATCATTTGGATTACCATAAAACAATGGATAATTATGCCCGGGCAAAAGGGTTATTGTTTTCTCAGCTCGGTAATGTCTATAAAGAGAACCATCAGAATATCGCCGTATTAAATATAGATGATCCATACTTTGATCTAATTGAAACAATGACAGCTGTTCCCATCATTACTTACGGGATGGACGAAAAAGCAGATTTCCGTGCAACTGAAGTCAATATTCACGAATCCGGTACAGATTTTCAGCTGTGTGTGGGTAATGGAGTATATCCGGTGCAATTAAAGATGACCGGTCGTTTCTCGGTATATAATGCCCTTGCTGCCGCTGCCGCTTCGTACGCCTCAGGTGTTCCGCTCCAGACGATTCAGGAAAGCCTGGCTGGAATACAAGGGGTAGCCGGCAGATTCGAAAAAGTAGACACAGACGCGCCTGTTCATGTTATTGTTGATTACGCTCATACGCCAGACAGCCTGGAAAACGTATTGGAAACGGTCAGAGATTTTGCAAAGGGAAAAGTATCAGTAGTGGTAGGCTGCGGCGGAGACAGGGACCGTACGAAGCGTCCTAAAATGGCAGCCATCGCTGAAAAGCTTTCAGATTATGTCTATTTGACTTCGGATAATCCGCGCTCTGAAGATCCTGAAGAGATATTAAATGAAATGAAAAGCGGAATGGCTCATAATAATTACAGTATAATTTTAAGCCGGAAAGAAGCCATATTTGAGGCAATAAAAAATGCTGAAGAGGATGAAGTGATTTTAATTGCTGGAAAAGGGCATGAAACTTATCAGATTATAGGAGACCAGACATTTGATTTTGATGATCGGCTCGTCGCTAAAGAAGCCTTAAAGGAGAGGTATTAGCATGTATGGTCATATTGATTATCAGCTTATAAAATCAGTTTGTGATGAAGTGAAAGGCCGCTTTCCTATTACTTTTACCGCTACAGGTGTGTCGGCAGACTCCAACTCTATTCAGAGCGGGCAAATTTACGTTCCGGTTCAGGGGGAGTTCTATGACGGACATCAGTTTATTGAAGCGGCTATGGAATGCGGTGCGGCTGCTTCCTTCTGGAAAAAAGGAATCGAGCTTCCGAGTACGGTACCAGATGATTTTCCTGTTTTATATACAGATGACCCGCTGAAAGCTGTCCGCAGGCTGGCCGACGGGTACTTGAAGGAAGTGGACGCGGTTTCGGTAGCTGTTACTGGAGATTATTCAAGGCTTGTAGCTAAGAAAGTGTTAAGCAAGGTTCTCTCGGGATCATATAAAGTCCATGAAGCAAAGCATTCTGCAGATAATGAGATGAGTGTGTATGAAACGGTGCTATCCATGCCCCTTGAAAGTGACATTATTATATGTGATGTCAATGACAAATCTGAAGAGACAGTCTGTCATATAAGTAACCTGCTTCAGCCTGCTTTTTCACTGGTCTGTTTTGCAGACAGCGTAAGAGAGATTAAATATCCTGCCTATGCAGCGTGTATTGAAGAAGGTATGAAAGCAACAGGCACCATTATTGCAGAAGGAGACACTTCCTTTTCAAACCGAGAATGGAAAACGGATGTGTCGACCTACGGATTTGGAGAACATAATATTTTTCAAATCAGCAGTAAAGAAACAGCCGGACAAGAGTGTGTTTTTCAGTTAGAAGGAGTCATGATTGATTTTAATGTACCGGTTTTATTGAGCGGGCATGTAAAACCTGTAGTTGCTGCAGTTGCTGCTGCTATTCACCTGGGGATTGGGGCTGAACAGATTCAGCGGTCATTATCAAATCTGACTATGGAAGATGTGTCTTTAGATGCTGTAGAAACATCTTTCAGCTCAGTTATCCTGTTTGATCATACAGATGTGGAAGAAAGTGATTTAGAATTTTCGTTAGGTATGTTAAAGCACATGCATACGTTCAGCAGAAGAGTCTTAATTGTAGATGAAGGTTTTCAGGCTGCCCCGCAGGATAAAACCTTACACGAAGTATTTGCTTCCCAGGTCGCACTGCCTGTCACTGATGTGATTACAATAGGAGAAAAAGCGTTTTGGGTAAAAGAAGCATTAAAGAGAAAAGGCAATGATCAGATAAACAGCAAACACTTTGCTACTCATGGAAAAGCGGTTAATATGTTTAAAGAACTGATAGAAAGTTCGAGCCTCGCATTATACAGGGGCGCAAACAGAGAATTATTGGAGCAGATTATAGAAGAATTGAATAGTCGTTAGAAAGGAGTTCCTTTCATGTTGGAACAAGGATTATTATTTACATTACTTTTAGCTTTTTTATTAACGGTGTTTCTTTCACCGTTTCTCATTCCATTTTTAAGAAAATTAAAGTTTGGTCAAAGTATCAGGGATGAAGGCCCGAAATCCCACCAGAAGAAAACAGGTACCCCAACGATGGGCGGCCTTATGATCATTTTATCGATTGTCGTTTCTTCTCTGATAATGGCAGGGCAATTCCACACTATTGGAGTGGAGATCTTGCTATTGCTGTTAGTAACAGTCGGGTTTGGACTGCTGGGCTTTCTCGACGACTATATAAAAGTAGTAAAGAAAAGAAACCTCGGTTTAACGTCAAAACAGAAATTTCTAGGCCAGGTTGCTATTTCAGCCGTTGTGTATGTCGTTTTGCTTCAGTCGGGCATTTCTACCGAAGTACATATTCCTGGAACAGGATTAGCGTTGGATGTGGGCTGGCTGTACCTTCCGCTGATTATTGTTATGCTGGTCGGAGCCAGTAACGCGGTTAACCTGACTGACGGACTGGATGGGTTAGTTGCAGGGACAGCTGCCGTAGCTTTTGGAGCTTTCGCTATACTCGCTTATTTTACGGGAATGCTTACAGTATCATTGTTTTCTATTGCTGTAGTGGGTGCTGTTCTTGGTTTCCTTGTGTTTAACGCTCACCCGGCGAAAGTATTTATGGGGGATACGGGATCACTGGCATTAGGCGGTGCTCTCGCGATGATTGCTATCCTGACTAAAATGGAATTATTACTGGTAGTGATAGGCGGCGTGTTTGTTATCGAAACATTATCTGTTATTATCCAGGTTATATCATTCAAAACGACTGGAAAAAGAGTATTTAAGATGAGTCCTCTTCACCATCATTACGAGCTTTCGGGCTGGAGTGAATGGCGGGTTGTAGTGACCTTCTGGCTGGTAGGAATTTTATTTGCCTTTACAGGCGTTTATTTAGAGGTGTGGATGTCATGAAAATAGTTAATAAATTTAAAGATAAAAAAGTGCTCGTACTCGGGTTGGCAAAGAGCGGTACCGAAGCCGCAAAATTGCTGAATCACCTGGGTGCTCTGGTGACAGTTAATGACCGGAAACCTTATGAGGAAAATGAGCAGGCAAAAGAGCTCAAAAAAGAAGGTGTCGAAGTAGTTTGCGGCTCCCATCCTGAAGAACTTGTCTCAGAAGAACTGGATTATTTAGTTAAAAACCCGGGAGTCCGTTACGACCACCCTTTAGTTGCAAAAGCTGAAGGGCTGAATATCCCTGTCTACACTGAAGTAGAACTGGCTTATTTAATTTCAGAGGCGGAAATAATTGGGATCACCGGCTCCAACGGTAAAACAACGACGACGACTTACGTTGGCGAAATGCTTAAAGGAGGCCAGCGAAATCCATTAATAGCAGGAAATATCGGCAAAGTTGCATGCAAAGTGGCGAGAGAGGCAACCTCTAAGGACGAAATGGTCGTGGAATTGTCCAGTTTTCAGCTTATGGGCACAGAAACATTTGCGCCTAAAATTGCCGTACTTTTAAATTTTGTAGAAGCCCATCTGGATTACCACGGGTCTATGGATGACTATATTGAAGCTAAATCTCATATTTTCCGCAACCAGACGAGCGGAGATTACCTCATTTACAATGCGGATGACCCTCTTGTATCGAAGGTTGTTAAAGGTGCAAAAGCACAGTTAATCCCTTTTTCTGTAGAAAAAAACCTGGAAAACGGGGCTTGCCTTTCAGAAGGATGGCTGACTGTTTTTAATGAAAAACTAATTCAGGCTAAAGACATGTCTCTTCCCGGGGATCATAATGTGGCAAACGCCCTAGCTGCGGCTGCTGCTGCAATTTTGGGCGGAGCAGACATAGAGCAAATCAGGCATGTCTTAAAGACGTTTGAAGGCGTGGAACACCGGCTTCAATTTATTGGTGATTTAGAGGGGCGCAAGGTTTATAATAATTCGAAAGCAACGAATGTACCGGCGACAATTACAGCATTAAAGGCATTTAATCAGCCTGTTGTTTTAATCGCTGGCGGTCTGGACAGGGGACTGTCTTTTGACGCGCTTAAACCATTGCTTTCTGAAAAGGTCAGTGCCTTGATCACTTACGGCGAAACAAAAGACAAACTTGCCGAAACGGGCAGGCAGTCCGGAGTGCCTTCTGTCGACTCAGTGGATACTTTAAATGAAGCAACTGTTAAAGCCTACAGCCGTTCAAATAAAGGGGACGTGATCCTGTTATCTCCGGCCTGTGCCTCGTGGGACCAGTTTAAAACTTTTGAGGAACGCGGAAAAGCATTTACAGAACAAGTTGAATTAATTAAGCAGCAAAAATAGTCATGATTGGCCAAGCCATACATATGAATAGGTAGTAGAGACCCTCCAGGGTTAGAAGAATCGAGGTGTTTTTCTATTGCCTAAAGTCCGAACGACTCCTGATTTAATATTGGTAGTTGTAACTGTAATTCTAGTAATTATAGGTAGTATGATGGTTTACAGTGCCAGCGCAGTCTGGGCAGAATACCGTTTCCAGGACCCCTATTTCTTTTTGAAAAGACAGCTGATTTTTGTAGGTGTGGGGCTGGCAGCTATGTTTGTAACCGTTCAAGTGGATTATTGGCGGTTAAAACAAATAGCTCATATTATTTTATGGATATGTTTTGGCCTTCTTGTTATCGTTCTGATTCCCGGCGTGGGCTTAGTAAGGGGAGGAGCTCAAAGCTGGCTCGGAGTAGGAGCTTTCTCGATACAGCCTTCAGAATTTATGAAACTTGCGATGATATTATTTTTAGCAAAGTATGTTTCAGAAAATCAGAAGTATATTACCTCCTGGAAAAAAGGCCTGCTGCCAGTTTTGTCTCTTGTTTTTATTGCTTTTGGCCTTATTATGCTCCAGCCGGACTTGGGCACAGGGGCAGTTATGGTTTTTACGTGTGTTTTAATAATATTTGTCGCAGGGGCCAGAATTTCCCACTTTATGTTTTTGGCCGGGATAGGGGCGATTGGTTTTGTTGGATTAATTGTGTCGGCCCCTTATCGTCTTCAGCGGATCACCTCATTTCTGGATCCTTGGCAAGATCCTCTGGGCAGTGGATTTCAAATTATACAATCATTATTCGCTATCGCTCCAGGTGGAATATTAGGATTGGGTTTCGGGCACAGCCGTCAAAAGTATTTTTACTTGCCTGAACCGCAGACAGATTTTATTTTTGCTATTCTGGCTGAAGAACTCGGTTTTGTAGGCGGGACGTTCGTTCTTCTCTGCTTTGCCGTGCTGTTGTGGAGAGGGTTAAGGATCGCCTTGCATGCTCCGGATTTATTCGGTACCTTATTTGCTACCGGTATTATCGGTATGATAGCAATACAAGTAATGATTAATATAGGAGTAGTGATAGGGCTCATGCCTGTAACAGGGATTACACTTCCTTTATTGAGTTATGGAGGATCATCCCTTACTTTAATGCTCACGACGATTGGTGTACTCTTGAATATCAGCCGGCATATACGGTAACTTGTTAAGGTAGCACCAGTCATAGATACTGAGACAAAAGAATAGCGACTTTTAAGACATCCGAAACAATTTTTACGAATGTTGTTTCGGATGTTCTTTTGTGTTAGAAGCAGTGACTTTAGTCATTAGAGCGTGCGCTTTCTGAGGGGCTGGCTTTCAGCTAGGGTGAACACTTTTACGGATCCCTTTGTCTTCAACTGACTTTCCCGAAGAGGGCTGCGGGAAGGTGGATTCAGACTGCGCTAATCCTCCGGGTGTCCCCGCCTTCGTTTACCGGTAAAGTTTGCTGCAGAAGTTTAACAAAGCATGAACTTTAAGAAGAAAAAAGTGCCGGAAAGATCAATGACTTATAAAAAAAATTTTATTTTGTTTAAAAGTTTAAAAACATCCATAATTGACTTAAAATCCCTTTAATATTCGGTTAAAATAGGAATGATACAGTAAAAGATTCCGTTGTTAATTAATGGAAATCATTTAGGAGGAAAATATGAAAGTTTTAATATCCGGCGGCGGTACTGGCGGACACATTTACCCAGCTGTCGCTTTTATCAATCATTTAAAAAACCAAAATGATTCACTTGAATGTTTATATATTGGTACAGAAAACGGCCTTGAAGCAAATATTGTACCTAAGGAAGGAATTCCATTTAAAACGGTCAAAATATCAGGCTTTAAACGAAAAGTATCTTTAGATAATGTGAAAACCATTTTGCGTTTTATAAACGCGGTGAGAAAATCCAGAAAATATATTAAAGAATTCAAACCGGATGTGGTTATAGGGACCGGGGGATACGTCTGTGGTCCGGTTGTTTTTGCAGCGGCTAAGCAGAATATTCCTACAATAATACACGAACAAAACAGTGTACCGGGGCTGACAAATAAATTTCTATCACGGTATGTAACAAAGATCGCCCTGTCATTTCCTGATTCAGCTGACTTTTTTCCAAAAGAAAAAGTGGTGATGACCGGCAATCCGAGAGCGAGCGAAGTAGTAAAACAAAGGACAGTGACAGGGAAGTCAAAGATTAAAGAACTTGGTCTTGACCCCTCCCTTAAAACTGTCCTTATTGTAGGGGGCAGCCGCGGAGCAAAACCTATCAATGATGCCGTAATGGAAACTTTACAGCAGTGGAAGTCTAAAGATTATCAGTGCCTTTATGTAACAGGGCAGGCTCATTATGAAACAGTTAAAGAAAAAATTGATAAAGAAACAGGTGTAAGCGGTATTGTTACAGTTCCTTATATCGATAATATGCCAGCTGTACTTAATGAAGTTGATTTGCTGGTAGCCAGAGCTGGAGCTACAACACTGGCTGAAATTACTGCTTTAGGCTTACCTTCGGTGCTTATTCCAAGTCCGTATGTAACTAATAATCACCAGGAAAAAAATGCCCGCTCTTTAGAAAAAGAAAATGCTGCAAAAGTAATTTTAGAAAGTGAAATGGCCCCTGACCGACTGTTTAAAGAAATTGACGACATTTTAACTGACAGCGGTAAATGGAGCAGCATGAAAGAAGGGGCACTTAAGCTCGGCAGACCTGATGCTTCCGCAGATATTGAGGATATAATAAAATCTTTAACAAATGGCGGTAAACAAAATGGATAAGGCATTACGGGAATTAAAAGATGAAGTTGAGAAAAATTTTACTTGTAAAGTTGTATTCGATGAACCATTGAACAATCATACAACTTGGAAAATAGGCGGCCCGGCAGCTCTGATGATTGAGCCGGATTCAGAAGAAAGCCTCAAACATTCTATGGCTTTTATTAAGGAAAAAGAGCTTCCCTGGTTTATTCTCGGGAGAGGTTCTAATATTCTCGTGTCTGACAAGGGAATAAAGGGAGTTGTCATTAAGCTTGGAGACAAACTGGCTTCGTTAAAACAGGAAGGTGATTTAATTTCTGTCGGAGCAGGTTTTTCTCTTATTAAACTGGCTACGATTATGAGTAAGAAAGGCTATTCCGGCTTAGAATTTGCCGGCGGAATACCGGGCTCTGTTGGCGGGGCTGTTTTTATGAATGCAGGAGCTCATAAATCAGACATTTCAGCCATTTTAACTAAAGCATATGTGCTGATGCCTAATGGAGAATCCGGGTGGCTGAGTAATAAAGAATTAAAGTTTGCCTACCGAAGCTCAGTTTTACAGAAAAACGGCGGAATTTGCATATCAGCTGAATTCAAATTAAAAAAAGGAAATACGGCTGAGATTCGCGAAAGGTTACAAACAAATAAAAATTATCGGAAAGAGACCCAGCCCTGGAAAGACCCTTGCTGCGGAAGTGTGTTCCGTAATCCTTTACCCGAGCATGCAGGCCGGCTAATTGAAGAGTTAGGATTAAAAGGTTACAAGGTCGGAGGGGCACAAGTCTCTGAAAAACACGCCAATTTTATAGTAAATACTGGTGAAGCTTCAGCAGAAGATATACTAACCTTGATAGACTATATTAAAGAGCAGGTTCGTATTCATTACGGTATAGACTTGGAAACAGAAGTTGAGCATATCGGTGACTAAACTATTTCAATTATATGAAAGTTTATATAATATGTTTTCTCGTTCAATCCCTTGCTTTACAATGGAGGAAGGCATATGAAAGAAAAAAAGGTAGTGAAAATTGAAGAGCGAATACCTAAACTGAAAGAGCGGCGAAAGCAGAAGTCAAACAGGAGGCTGATTGTCTACGTTTCTATATTTTTCACCCTTATGCTATTGATCGTGTATTTTCAAAGTTCTTTCAGCCAAGTCCAAACAGTTAACGTCAGAGGGAACAATCTGGCTTCAGCAGACTGGGTGGTCAATGAATCTGAACTTCTCCAGGGAGTCAGCATGTGGAATTTAGGGGGAAGTGAGCTGGTTGAAAGGCTGACTGACCATGATGCCATAAACGCTGTGGAGATTTCCAGGGATTGGATGAATACAGTCGTTATTACTGTCACCGAACATGAACGGATTGCTTATATAAAGGACGGGAATTCGTATGCACCTGTGCTTGTGACCGGGGAAATTTACGACAATGGAGGCCAAAGAGCCACTCCCTTCGATGCGCCAGTCCTAAGGGGATTTGAAGATAATCAGATTAGAGAAGAAATGGTTAATGAATTGTCACAAACACCAAGTGGTCTGCGGCAGCGAATATCCGATATTCTTCTTGAACCTCTTGATAATGATCCAGGCCGGTTAACAATTCTAATGAATGACGGCTTTGTAGTCAGTTCCACAGTTACCCAGTTCTCTGAAAGAATCGCTCCTTATCCATCAGTTGTCGAACAGCTGGATCCAGAGGAAGAAGGCATCGTTCATATGCGTATGAACCCTTATTTCGAACGTTTCAATACAGAGGATGAGGAGGAAGAAATTGAAATTGAAGGGTAAATACGTTATATTCTCAGTGGTGTTATTAGTCACAGGCTTTTTAATGTCTTTAAGCTATCAAATGGCCGGACAATCAGAAAGAGAAGGTTACACAATGACTGATTCGCAATGGCAGGAAGAAGCAGACTTGCGAAATGATGTGTTAAGGGAACAGCAGGTGAACAGGGAACTGGCCGGTCAGCTAAAAGATATTCAAACAGAAATAAAAACGGTCGAAGAAGAAATTTCTCACCGCGAAAGAACCTATTTTAATCTTGTGGAAGATTTGGACCATCTTAGAATGGTCACTGGGAATGTGGGAGTAAAAGGGGAAGGGCTCTCCGTGACATTGACAGATGCAGATTATATTCCGGGAGAAGACAGTCCAAACAATTATATTGTTCACGAACACCATCTCCAGCAGGTGATTGACGAACTTCTCGTAGCTGGCGCAGAAGCAGTGGCAGTTAATGGACGGAGGATCAGCCACCAGAGTTATATCCAGTGTACGGGCCCGGTTATAGAAATAGATGGGGAAACGTCCTTCGCTCCATTTGAAATTACCGCGATTGGTGACCGGGAAACACTGGACGAATCGCTGAATTTGGCTGGCGGAGTAAAAGACCAGTTAGTCAGCGAGAATATTCAAGTGCGGATTGAAAGAAAAAATGAAGTCGTTATTAATCCTTACTTTGAAGGCGGGGAAGACACATGAAGAAGATTCCGATTATTTTTGCATGTGTCACACTGATCATTGGATATATGGCAGCAGTGCAATTTCAGTCCCATGCGGAACCTGAAACCCGTGATACGAGAAATATGGCTGACCTTCGCCAGGCTTTGATGGCCGAGAAAGAAAGACAGCAGGAATTAAATGAAGAAATTAGCCGGCAGCAGGAAATTTTAAACCAGCTGGAAGAGACAGAGGATGTTGAAGACGTCATGGCCGATGTAATTGAAAATTTACAAGAACAAGCCGGGTTAACAGAAGTGACTGGGGAAGGGTTAATTATTCAAATAGACTTGGAATTTGACCACAATTATACCGGAGGGGCGATCAGCTCCATTCCTCCATATTTGCTAAGACTTCTGATTAATGATTTAAATATTCAGGGAGCGGAACACATTGCCATAGGAAACGAAAGAATAGTTTCCACTACTGCAATTCGTGAAGCTAATGGAAGGACTTTAGTAAATGGAAACTGGTTAAGCTATTTTCCGGTGGAGGTTAAAGTCATCTCCAATGATCCTGAGTCTCTCCACTATGCCATTATGTCTTCTCAATCCCGCGAAATGTTTATATATGAAAACATGAATTTTTCCTCAAATCCTGTCGACAGTTTAACACTTCCCGCGTTTGATAAAAATTACCGCACGCGGTTTATGGAACCTGTACAGGAGGGATCCTGATATGTGGCTGCCTGTCTTAGGCCTTTTGTTAGGCCTTATATTAGGTTTTCTGACAGATATCAGAGTCTCAGAACATTACGCGCCGTACTTATCAATTGCTGTTCTGGCAGCACTGGATACTTTAGCTGGAGGTATCCGGGCATATCTGGAAAATCAGTTTGATGAAAAGGTATTTATAACAGGTTTTTTTACAAATATCTTTTTAGCGGCGGGTTTAGCTTTTCTCGGTGTTCATCTTGGTGTAGACTTGTATTTAGCAGCCATTTTTGCTTTTGGTATCAGGCTGTTTAAAAATATAGCTTTGATCAGGCGGCTGCTGCTTAGAAAGTGGCAAGGATAATCACGTTATATTAATTAGGAATACAGACATTTTCTATATTTAAGGAGAAAAAAAAAGGGAATGGGAGACAAGTGTTGAATAACTTTCTTATCTTAAGGAAAAAGTCAGCATGAGTCTTACGTTTGAAGGAGGTGCCATCCAATGAATAATCATGATACATATGTTACGTTAGATATCGGGACATCATCCGTAAGGGTGATTATCGGAGAGATGACAAATGGATCTTTAAATATAATAGGAGTTGGCGAGTCCAGCTCTGAAGGTATAAAAAAAGGATCGATCGTGGACATTGACGAAACGGTCCAGTCTATTAAAAAAGCTGTCGAAAAAGCTGAAAGAATGATTGGGCTTAGTATTAATCATGTGATTGTCGGGGTGACCGGAAACCATATTCAGCTCCAGCCATGCCATGGAGTTGTGGCTGTTTCCAGTGATGACCGTGAGATCGGAGACGAAGATATTACAAGAGTAATAGATGCTGCACAAGTCATATCTATTCCTCCGGAAAGGGAAATTATTGATGTCATTCCCCGCCAGTTTATAGTTGATGGGCTCGATGAAATAAATGACCCCCGCGGGATGATCGGTGTACGTCTTGAAATGGAAGGAACAATTATTACAGGCTCCAAAACGATGTTACATAATTTGCTCCGCTGTGTTGAAAAAGCAGGCCTCCAAGTAGCAGATATTGTACTTCAGCCTTTAGCAGCCGGTTCTATAGCTTTATCAAAAGACGAAAGAAGCTTAGGAGTGGCTCTGATTGATATGGGGGGCGGCTCTACAACTGTTTCTGTGTTTCAAAATGGGGTCTTGCAGGGAACCAGCCAGATTCCAATTGGAGGAGACCATATGTCCAATGATATCTCAGTTGGTTTCCGGACTTCTACAGAGGAAGCAGAAAAAGTGAAAGTGACACATGGACATGCTTTCATAGATCTCGCCTCCGATGAAGAAACTTTCGAAGTTTCGGAGATTGGCAGTGATCAGACGCAGGAATTTTCCCAGTGGCAGCTTGCGAATATTATCGAGCCTCGTTTGGAAGAGATGTTTCATCTTGTCCTTAAAGAGATATACCGGCTGGGCTACCAGGATTTATCCGGTGGTTACGTTCTTACGGGCGGCATAGCTAAGATGCCTGGTGTACTCGAACTTGCCCGTGAGGTGCTGCAAAAGAATGTAAGAGTAGCTATACCGGATTATATTGGTGTACGGGAACCGCAATATACCAATGGCGTTGGCCTAATTACTTTCGCGCATCGAAATGTTCGTATACAAGGTAAGGAGATTATGTCCGGATTAGAACCTCTAGAAGAAGGCAGCACAGAAATTAAGAAAGAAAGAAAAGAGAAACCGAAGCAGGCTAAAACAAAAGTAAAAGAAACTAAAGAAAATCCAGGTGTTAAGAAGAAAGTCTCGAATATGTTTAAAATGTTTTTTGAGTAGAGCAGAACGGCTCTAAACTGTAATTGGAACGAATTCGGATTGGGGGATCGAAAATGTTGGAATTTGAAATGGATATGGAACAATTAGCAACAATAAAAGTTATAGGTGTCGGCGGAGGCGGAAGCAACGCTGTAAACAGAATGATTGAAAATGGTCTTCAAGGTGTTGATTTTATCGCAGTAAACACTGATGCTCAAGCTCTTCATTTATCAAAAGCAGAAGAAAAACTGCAATTAGGCGGTAAATTAACCAGAGGACTTGGAGCAGGAGCCAACCCGGAAATTGGAAAAAAAGCTGCGGAAGAAAGCCGGGAACAGCTTGAGGAGCATTTAACAGGTGCCGATATGGTATTCATTACTGCTGGTATGGGAGGGGGAACAGGAACAGGTGCTGCTCCGGTCATTGCGGAAATCGCAAAAGAAGCTGGAGCATTAACTGTTGGAGTTGTCACCCGCCCGTTTACATTTGAAGGAAGAAAGCGGATGGTTCAGGCCTCTAATGGAATTCAAGCTTTAAAAGATAAAGTTGATACGTTAATTGTTATTCCTAATGACCGCCTATTGGAAATTGTAGACAAAAACACACCTATGCTTGAAGCATTCAGGGAAGCAGATAATGTTCTGCGTCAAGGTGTCCAGGGCATTTCTGATTTAATTGCTACTCCTGGTTTAATTAACCTGGATTTTGCTGATGTTAAAGCAATTATGAGTGAAAAAGGATCTGCCCTGATGGGTATAGGTGTAGCTACTGGTGAAAGCAGAGCAGCTGAAGCCGCTAAAAAGGCTATCTCCTCACCTTTACTTGAAACGAGTGTAGATGGTGCGCAAGGTATTTTAATGAACATTACCGGTGGTACAAACTTAAGCTTGTTTGAGGTTCACGAAGCTGCAGAAATTGTTTCTACAGCCTCTGACAGCGAAGTCAATATGATTTTTGGGTCTGTAATTAATGAAAACTTAAAAGATGAAATCGTAGTTACAGTCATTGCTACAGGGTTTGATGAGCAGAAAGCTGAAAAAACATCTCCTCAGAGATCATCAATCAGCCAGCAGACTCAGCAGCGTCAGCAGCCACAGCAGAGTCAGACTCAGCAGTCTCATTCGAGAGAGGAAGCAGCCTCTTCACAGGAGACTCCTAAGCCTGCTCCGAAGAATCAGCCTGCAGATGATGAAATGGATACTCTTGATATCCCTACTTTTCTTAGAAATCGCCGCAAACGGTAAATTTAAAACTGAACAGTTAATTAAAAAAGAGCCAGGATTTAATAGATCCCGGCTCTTTTTTTGTGCCATTTTTCCAAAAAACGGTGCCCGCTCATGCCTGAACAAAGAAATTACAGGCATTGCTGTGACCTGAATCCGGAAACCACTATCCCTTTAATTATGCAGTTTATTGTGCTGACACAATCCCTGAAAATCTATTAAAATAAGTTTTTTTCCGTGGCAAAAAATGACAGACTTAGTGGGAGCCGTAAGATATACTTATCCTTAAATTCGAAGTTGGACGGTGGCATAAATGACTCTTTATTTAGATGTAATTTGGCTGCTTAATTTTTTTATAGATTTACTTTTACTTTTGCTGACTTCGATTGTACTAAAAAGAAAAGTTCTTAAAAAAAGACTTTTTGCCGGAGCCTTATTTGCGTCTATGTATGTATGGGTGATGTTTATACCGGATCTTCACTTTATGATGAACCCTTTTATGAAGGCTCTGTACTCAGTAATTATTATTCTTATTACCTTCCCATCTCATCAATTACGTTCTTTTGTCCAAGCCTTGCTTATGTTTTACTTTGTAAATTTTGCAGCTGGCGGAGGGTTGATCGGACTTCATTTTTTTCTGCAAGTCGATTCTTCTTTTATTCAAGGTACTTTTGCTACAAGAGGGAACAGCTTCGGCAGTCCTATAAGCTGGCTGTTTGTCATTGTTGGATTTCCGTTAATATTTTTCTATTCTAAAGAACGGTTTGCGGCTGTTGAAGCTTCTAAAATCCGATTCGACGAAACGATGGACGTAGAAATCTTATTAGGCGGCCGTGAGATTAATTTAAAAGGTTTTGTAGACAGCGGAAACCAGCTGACTGATCCCATTACGAAAAAAACGGTCATGGTCATTGATATGAATAAGGCAGAAAAGCAATTTCCGCCGGAAATCCTTACATTATCAAAAAGCTCACCGGAAAGTATGGGTGATATTCCCTCCAGCTATATTGGAAAAGTATCCATAGTTCCGTACAGGACGGTTGGGACAGAACAGAAATTTTTATGGACAATCAAACCGGAAAAAGTAGTAGTTTTTGAGAATGGTTTATCTTATGAATGCCCGGGAACGCTGCTCGGTTTAAGTCATTTTTCACTAGGGGAGAAAGGGGAGTACGACTGCCTGCTTCACCCCGGAATGATGCAAAAAAGAAAACAGGCATAACAACTAAGAGGAGGAGATACTGTTGAAAAAGTATACAATTCGTTTAAAGCTCTGGTGGTACCGGCTCCTGAATAAATTAAAGTTAAAATCCAATGAGGTATTTTACATAGGAGGAAGTGAAGCGCTCCCTCCGCCTTTATCTAAAGAAGAAGAAGCTTATCTACTGAAAAAGCTGCCTGACGGGGATGAATCTGTCCGATCAATTTTAATCGAAAGAAATTTAAGGCTCGTCGTTTATATTGCCCGCAAGTTTGAAAATACAGGAATCAACATAGAAGATCTGATTAGTATAGGAACCATCGGGCTGATTAAAGCAGTCAACACATTTAATCCGGAGAAGAAAATTAAGCTGGCCACATACGCATCAAGGTGCATTGAAAATGAAATTCTTATGTATTTGAGAAGAAATAATAAATTAAGGTCGGAAGTGTCATTTGATGAGCCGCTGAATATTGACTGGGATGGCAATGAGCTGCTGCTGTCAGATGTACTAGGAACTGAGGAAGACATCATTACAAAAGGAATTGAAGAAAAGGTGGACAGAAAGCTGCTATTAAAAGCTTTACGGAGCCTGAATGACAGGGAAAAACAAATTATGGAACTGCGCTTCGGACTTGCAGGCGAAGAGGAGAGAACTCAAAAAGATGTAGCGGATATGCTTGGGATTTCCCAGTCATATATCTCCAGGCTTGAAAAAAGGATTATAAAGCGCCTTCAAAAAGAATTTAATAAAATGGTGTAGCCATTCTCTTTACTCCTGCAAAGGTTTGAGCCGTTTATACATTTTTTTCAGAAATGATTACCTGCATAAATTTCCCTCCCGCGGAGATACTGATTTTGTAACTTATCTCCTGATGGGAGGGAAACCATTGTCTCGAAATAAAGTAGAAATTTGTGGTGTAGATACGTCTAAATTACCGGTCTTAAAAAACAAGGAAATGCGTATTCTGTTTAAGCAAATGCAAGAAGGAGATTCTGAAGCAAGGGAGAAACTGGTCAATGGGAACTTGCGGCTCGTACTGAGTGTGATTCAAAGGTTTAATAATCGGGGGGAATTTGTGGACGACCTGTTTCAAGTAGGCTGTATAGGCTTAATGAAGTCTATCGACAATTTTGATCTGGAGCAGAATGTTAAATTTTCAACTTACGCTGTCCCAATGATTATCGGGGAAATCCGCCGATACCTCAGGGATAATAATCCAATAAGAGTTTCCAGGTCGCTTAGGGATATTGCTTACAAAGCACTTCAGGTCAGAGATAATATGATGAGTGAAAAGAAAAGGGAAAGGGAACCCACCGTTCAGGAAATAGCTAAAGTATTGGGTGTACCAAAAGAAGAAGTGGTTTTTGCACTCGATGCTATACAAGATCCTGTGTCCTTATTTGAACCCATTTACAATGATGGGGGTGATCCAATTTACGTGATGGATCAAATCAGCGATGATAAACAAAAAGATGTTAACTGGATTGAAGACATTGCTATAAAAGAAGCAATGATCCGTTTAAATGAACGTGAGAAAACAATTTTGGATATGAGATTCTACCAAGGGAAAACTCAAATGGAAGTAGCTGATGAAATCGGTATTTCCCAGGCGCAGGTTTCCCGTCTTGAGAAAGCAGCTATAAATCAGATGAATAAGCACGCCAGAGAATAATTTAAGGATAAAGCAGTTCCGTATAATATGAAAAGGTTCCTTACCCATCAATTAAGGAACCTTTTTATCAGGAATCGCTCTCACTCAAAGTGAGGGCGATTCTTTTTACGTGGGTTTATGCCAGCCTCATTTTTTTTTGATATATCCCGAAGCAGGAAAGCATAATATTTTATTAGGAAGAGACAGAAAAGGGGCGGTATAACAATGCTTAACATGTCAGAGCTTCAGTCAAAAGATATTGTCAACCTTTCAGATGGAAAGTTATTAGGCCACCTCACTGATATCGATATTGATCTCGAAAGGGGAAGAGTAAATTCTATCGTTATTGGCGGCGGAAGAATGAAAAATTTATTTCAAAAGGATGAAGAAACGGTGGTTCCATGGAAAAACATTGTTAAAATAGGTTCTGATGTCATTCTTGTCAGGCTGGAGAAAGGGGGCGCCCCCGCAGATTATGTTGAGGATTAACTGAGACAGCCATAAAATTCGATAAAATTATCAATTTACCTGACATATTCGATATATCATTAATGGAAACCATTGCTTGATTAGTAAAGATTCTTTATACTTTAAGAGAGTTTATTTTCAAATGCATTGCAGAGAGGGAAATAAGGGTTTTTTATAAGAGAGATGGAAAACTCCCTTCGAACCCTTATTTTTCTCTGTTTTCCCTATCCTGCTCTGACTAATTTTAATGAGAGGAGTTTGTCGGTTGTCAGTTAAAGATAATTTTAAAAATGTACAAGCTTCTGTCACAAAAGCTTGTGAACGTTCAAATAGAGATTCAGATAATGTACATATCATTGCTGTAACAAAATATGTATCGGTCGAGACAGCAAAAGAGGCTGTTGAAGCAGGTATCGAACACATTGGAGAAAACAGGCTTGACGAAGCTTTAAGTAAGTGGGAAGAAATAGGAAGTGGAGTCACTTGGCATTTTATTGGAAACCTACAGACGAAAAAAGTGAAAAAAATGATTCATGCCTTTGACTATATCCATTCGCTTGACCGTCTTTCATTAGCGAAAGAAATAGACAAGCGTACCAATCAGGGTGAACGCAAGAAATGTTTTGTGCAAGTTAATGTAACAGGGGAAGAGTCCAAGTCGGGTCTCCCGCCTGAGGATGTTCTCTCGTTTATTGAAGAATTAAAAAATTATCCTTCCATCGAAGTGGAGGGATTAATGACCATGGCACCATATACAGACGATCACACGGAACTCCGGTCTGCATTCAGGCAACTGCGTGAACTGAAAGAAAGCATTGAAGAGAAAAAGCTCTCCCACGCTCCGTGCCATGAGTTGTCAATGGGGATGTCCAATGATTTTGAAATAGCTGTGGAAGAAGGGGCCACTTTTGTCCGGATTGGCTCTTCACTTGTTGGAAAAGAAAAATAAAGCGGGGTGAAACAATGACAATTAAACGAAAATTTAAGCGGTTTTTCGCGTTAGACGATGAATATGATGAAGATGAAATAGAAATTGAAGATGATATTGAAGAAACTCATCATCCTGTTGAACGTGGAAAAAAATCCGATAAAAAAAATATTGTCAGCTTAAGCAGTATTCAGAACCAGGCAAAAGTGCTGCTGCTTGAACCGCACAGTTATGATGAAGTTCAGGAAATTGCCGACCATCTGAAGAACAGGAAAGCTGTCGTTATTAATCTGCAAAGGATTTCCAGAGACCAGGCAAAAAGAATAGTGGATTTTCTCAGCGGTACAGTTTACGCTATTGGAGGGGACATCCAGAAACTTGGCTCAAACATTTTTCTCTGCACGCCGGATAACGTCAACGTGACCGGCTCCATCTCGGAAATGTTTGAGCAATCATAGATATTGAGGAAGGTGAAAGTTAGTGGAATTTGTAGCTGGAATTATATTGCAAGCTATGCAGATCTATTGGTTTATATGTATCATTTATATTTTTATGTCCTGGCTTCCAAATGCGAGAGAGTCAAATTTCGGTCAGACTATAGGAAAAATTGTGGAACCGTTTTTTGCACCTTTCAGACAGATTATACCGCCTTTAGGCATGATCGACATATCACCAATTGTTGCTCTTTTCGCGCTCCGGTTTGCTATGGACGGAGTAAGGTATTTATTTTCTCTGATTTTATAAAGGGTTGTGTTGAATATGTCCCTGTACGAACACTTTCGTAAAGACGAGCATTCTTTTGTTGACCAGGTAATTGACTGGAAACAAACCGTCGAAGTGGAATACCGCGCTAAATTAACGGACTTTCTTGACCCTCGCCAACAGCAGATTATTAAACAGATTGTCGGGAACAGTGAAGAGGTTAAAGTTGACTTCCAGGGCGGGCATGGTTCCGCTGAAAGAAAACGGGCGCTATTTTATCCGGATTACCTGGTCCCGGAAAAAGAGGATTTCCAGATTTCCTTATTTGAAATAGAGTATCCCGGGAAATTTGTTACCCTTGAGCACCCCCAAGTATTGGGAGCGCTTATGGGCTTAGGCCTGAAGAGGGAAAAATTCGGGGATATTATTACTGATAACAGCCGGTTTCAATTAATAGCAGCTGAAGAAGTAGCCGATTATATTAAAGTTAATTTTCAATCTGCCGGTAAGGTTAAAATCAAATTAAAGCCCCTTGAAGAAGAAGATTTACTGGTGCAGGATATAACATTAGAAGAAAAGTTTATTACTGTATCTTCTATGAGGCTGGATACTGTAATAGCAGAGGCATTTAATTTATCAAGATCTAAAGTTAAACCCCTGGTTACCGGTGAAAAAGTGAAAGTTGACTGGAAAGTAGTTGATGATCCTTCTTATCCGCTGGCAAAAGGAGATGTACTGTCCGTCAGAGGTGCAGGAAGATGTGAAATACTGGAGCTGGACGGACAGACTAAGAAAGGGAAACACCGGCTTATAGTAGGCTTCCCCTCGTAAGTAAAATACCATAGAAAGGATATTTCCTTTCTGTGTCGAATGGAATTACATACCAACAAATATCCGGAGGTGTTCTTCTGTATGCCATTAACTCCATTAGATATCCATAACAAGGAATTTACAAGAGGTTTTCGAGGCTATGACGAAGACGAAGTAAATGAATTTTTAGATCAGGTCATTAAAGATTATGAGTTGGTGATGAGAGAAAAAAATGAGCTTTATGACAGGGTTCAGGAGCTTGAGGAAAGGCTTGATCACTTTTCCACCATTGAGACGACATTAAATAAATCCATTCTGGTAGCTCAGGAGACAGCTGAAGATGTCAAACGGAGTGCAGATAAGGAAGCGAAACTGATTATTAAAGAATCAGAGAAAAATGCAGACAGAATTATTAACGAAGCGTTATCTAAATCCCGTAAAATCTCTCTTGAAATTGAAGAATTGAAAAAGCAGGCTTCTGTATACCGCACGAGGTTTAAAATGCTGCTTGAAGCCCAGCTTGAAATGCTGAACAACGATGACTGGGACATGATTTCCCAGCCTGCCATTGAAGAGGAAGAAGAAGAAGAGACATACGAAAACATTTAAATGAAGCCTTGACGGTTTTAGAGGACTTATCTTATACTTTAAGAAGATTTTCAGCAAGTCTGTTTAAAGTCTGCTTTAATGGTCGACAATATGAAGTAAAAAGCGTTGAAGGGGCCAGTAAAAGCAAGTTAGGGCCAAAGCGAGCCGGTGAGGGTGGAAGTCCGGTGCCTGATTGTTTTGAACATCTCCCTGGAGCTGCATACTGAACGAAAAATGCTCTTTTTCTATTAAGCTATGCCGGGTCATGACCGATAGATCATGCTGAGTGAGCCGCTGATTATGAAAATAACTGCAGGCTTATAAGGGTGGTACCGCGGGTTTATACTTCTCGTCCCTGAGTGGACGGGGAGTATTTTTGTTTTTTTATGAGGGTGGAACACACTTACGCTCTTAACAGTACGGTGAAAAAGACAGTTAAAAAGTTTAATTGCTGGGAGGATATAAAATGGATTATAAAGATACGTTATTAATGCCAAAAACAGCGTTTCCTATGAGAGGAAACCTGCCGAACCGTGAACCTGATATGCAAGCCGATTGGGATGAACAAAACCTGTATGAAAAAGTACAGGAACGGACAAAGGACCGCCCGCTATTCGTTCTTCATGACGGGCCCCCGTATGCTAACGGTGACATACATATGGGACACGCCTTAAATAAAATATTAAAAGACTTTATTGTCCGTTATAAATCCATGTCCGGATTTAACGCTCCATATGTCCCGGGGTGGGACACTCATGGTCTGCCAATTGAAACGGCTCTTACTAAGAAAGGGAAAGTTGACAGGAAGAAATTAACAGTCGCAGAGTTCCGCCAAAAATGCGAGGAATATGCTCTGGAACAGATTGACCGGCAGCGGGAACAGTTCAAGCGCCTCGGTGTGCGCGGAGACTGGGAGAACCCATATGTGACCTTAACTCATGGGTATGAAGCACAGCAAATCAAAGTGTTTGGTGAAATGGCTAAAAAAGGTTATATCTATAAAGGGAAAAAACCGGTTTACTGGTCTCCGTCCTCAGAGTCTGCTTTAGCAGAAGCAGAAATTGAATACCATGACAAGCGTTCGCCGTCTATATACGTGGCTTTTGATGTAACAGAAGGAAACGGTGTGCTTGACGGAGACGAAAAATATATTATCTGGACCACGACTCCATGGACAATTCCTGCCAATCTTGGAATTGCTCTTCATCCGGAATTGGAATATGCCGTCGTTAAAGCTGATAACACTAAATATGTGGTGGCTAAAGAATTAGCCGAGCAGCTTGCTTCTGAATTTGAATGGGAAAGCTATGAATTCACAGCGGTATACAAAGGTGCAGAGCTGGAAAACACGAAAGCAAAGCATCCTTTTTATGACAGGGAGTCTTTAGTGGTTCTTGGAGACCATGTTACTCTTGATGCCGGTACGGGGTGTGTACATACTGCTCCCGGCCACGGTGAAGACGACTATATTGTAGGTCAGCAGTATGGGCTTGACGTATTGTGCCCTGTCAATGATAAAGGGGTATTTACTGAAGAAGCTCCAATGTTTGAAGGATTATTTTATGATGCGGCAAATAAACCGATCACGGAAACATTAGAGGAAAAAGGTGCATTGTTAAAACTGAGCTTTATGACACACTCTTATCCTCATGACTGGCGGACTAAAAAACCTGTCATTTTCCGTGCTACTTCTCAATGGTTTGCTTCGATCAAAGATTTCCGTGAAGACCTCCTCCGTGAAATTGAAGGGGTGACATGGCTGCCGAAGTGGGGAGAAACAAGGCTTTATAATATGGTCCGTGACCGCGGTGACTGGTGTATTTCCCGCCAGCGAGCCTGGGGCGTGCCAATTCCGATTTTCTATGGAGAGAATGGCCAGCCGATTATTACTGATGAAACGATAGACCATGTTTCCCAATTATTCCGTGAACACGGGTCTAACATCTGGTTTGAGTGGGAAACAAAAGATCTGCTTCCGGAAGGCTTCACATCAGAACACAGTCCTGGCGGAACATTTACAAAAGAAATGGATATTATGGATGTGTGGTTTGACTCAGGGTCTTCCCATCAGGCAGTGCTGGAGGAAAGAGAGGAACTTGACCGGCCAGCTGACGTATATCTTGAAGGGTCTGACCAGTACCGCGGCTGGTTTAATTCTTCTTTATCCACAGCTGTGGCTGTCACCGGAAAATCACCTTACAAGGCTGTTATCAGCCATGGATTTACCCTTGATGGAGAAGGTAAGAAAATGAGTAAATCACTCGGGAATGTTATTATTCCGAATAAAGTTATGAAACAGCTTGGAGCTGACATCCTTCGTTTATGGGTTGCTTCAGTTGATTATCAGGCAGATGTCCGGGTTTCAGATAATATCCTGAAACAAGTTGCTGAGGTTTACAGAAAGATCCGCAACACTTTCCGTTTCCTTCTTGGGAATTTGCATGATTTTGACCCTGCAAAACACTCTGTCGCTTATGAAAATCTTTCAGAAGTAGACCAGTATATGCTCGTTAAATTAAATGATCTCGTTAAAGAAGTCAAAAAAGGCTATGAAGAGTATCAATTTGCGGCTGTATACAATAAAGTCCATAATTTCTGTACTGTAGAGCTAAGCTCTTTCTATATGGATATAGCTAAAGATACGTTATATATCAAACATGCGGACCACATTGGCCGCAGACGGATACAGACGGTCATGTATGAGACGCTGACGGCTCTTGTTAAGCTTGTTTCGCCTATTCTTTCCCATACAGCCGATGAAGTATGGAAACATGTACCTGCAGTACAGGAAGAAAGCGTCCAGCTGACAGACATGCCTGAAGTCCAGTCCTATAAAAATGTAGACGATCTCTGTTCCAAGTGGGACCGTTTCATGGTATTACGCGACGATGTCCTTAAAGCTCTGGAAGAAGCCCGAAACGAAAAAGGGTTAAAGAAGAGCCTTCATTCTCACGTGACTGTATATGCAGGGGAGAAAGACAGAGAACTGCTTGAGTCTATCGATGACCTGCATAAACTGTTCATTACTTCAGGAGCTTCAGTAGCAAGCAAAACAGATGCTTCTGAATCAGCAAGAGCATATGAAGAACTGACAGTTTCTGTGGATCGTGCCGAAGGAGAAACGTGTGAACGGTGCTGGGTCGTCTCTGCAAACTTAGGCACTAATCCGTCTCATCCGGGATTATGTCCTGATTGCACCGATACCGTAGTGAACCATTACGAATAATATAAAAAGATCTTAATGTGATTTGTAAAAACCTGTTGTGCTGAATCAGCACAGCAGGTTTTTTTTGTATCGGAAATTGGAGAAGAACAGTTAAAAGTAAGATGTTAACTTAAGATCGGGACGTATGTAAAAGGGCAATGAAACAAACCATAAGAAATAACTTTTTTACGAAAGGATCTGAATAAAAAATGTATGAAGAATTCAAACAGCAATTAACTGATGATAGAAAAGCTATTATAAAAAGAATAGAACAGGAAGCGACTTATACAGAAGATAAGATGAATGATCCGGGGGAGCTGTCTCATTATGACAATCATCCTGCGGACGAAGGGACGGAATTATATTTCAGGGGAAGGGATATGGCTATCCGGCAGCAGTGGGAAAAGCATTTACAGGAAATCGATGAGGCTTTAAAAAGAATTGAAAACGGCACATATGGAATATGTGAAAAAACAGGGGAAAACATCCCCCTAGAACGCTTAAGGGTCCAGCCTACTGCCACCACGACAGTGGAGGCCAGGGAGAAAGAAGAGAGGGCCACAGACCGGCCGGTGGAAGAGGAAGTATTATTTGAACTGCCTGAAGGCGACTATAATAATTATATGGATGAAGATACATCTCCGGATGATGATACAACAGGATATACAGAAGAACTTGAAAGCTTTCTGTCAACTGGTCTGAATGGTTACGAAGGCAGTGATAAAGTGGCTTTTCACAGAAATAAGCAATATAAAAGGTACACTGAGGAGCAGGAATAAACTAACCAGTAAATGGGGGACACATTGAGCCCCCGTTTTTTCAATCAAAAAAGTATGTTGATTCCTTTTTCAATTGTCTGATGGGGACGGCTGTGCTAAAATGCAAAAGGGTACATATTCAGACGGAATGGAGGAAGCATACGTTGCCGTATTATATTATAGCAGTAGTTGTCATTATTCTGGATCAGGTGACTAAACAGCTGGTCGTTCAAAATATGGAAATCAGAGAAAGTATACCAATTATTGAGAATGTGCTGCATTTGACTTCTCACCGTAACGCAGGAGCTGCTTTCGGTATTTTACAAGGGCAAATGTGGCTGTTTTTTATAGCTACCGTGGTGGTCGTAGGAGTGGTTGTTTATTACATTCAAAAAGCAACAAAAGGCCATCCTTGGTTCGGTGTCTCTCTGGGCCTTGTTTTAGGGGGAGCGATCGGTAACTTTATCGACCGGATGTTATGGGGAGCGGTTGTAGATTTTATTGATGTCTATATTTTCAATTATAATTACCCAATTTTTAATATTGCAGATTCCGCATTAGTCGCTGGTGTTATAATGCTGATGATCCACGTGTTTAAAGAAGAAAAAAAGCAAGGGAAGTCATAACATGAAAACACATATTTTAATAGCAGAAGAAAAAGGTGTCCGTCTGGATAAATGGCTTTCTCAGCAGTCAGCTGACTGGTCCAGAAGCCTGGTTCAGCAATGGATTGAAGAAGGACACGTTAAAGTCAACGGAGAAGAAACGAAAAGCAATTATAAAATACGCCTGAATGATGAAGTGGTTATAGAAGAACCGGAAGTTCAGGAGCTTGAAGTGAAAGCAGAAAACCTTCACCTGGATATTATTTATGAAGATAAAGACGTGCTTGTGGTCAACAAACCGAGGGGAATGGTTGTCCATCCAGCACCTGGACACCCTTCGGGTACGCTTGTTAATGGCCTTATGTACCATTGCGAGGATTTATCCGGCATAAATGGCGTTATACGGCCAGGTATAGTGCACAGGATTGATAAAGATACGTCAGGTCTCATAATGGTGGCAAAAAATGATCTGGCTCACGAATCCCTCGTTGAACAGTTGAAAAATAAATCTACAAAGAGGCGGTATGAAGCACTTGTTTCCGGAGTTATCCCGCATGATAAAGGAACAATTGACGCGCCTATCGGAAGGGATCCTGACGACCGTCAGAAAATGACCGTAACTGAACACTATTCAAGGGAAGCAGTAACCCATTTTCATGTGATGGAAAGATTTGAGCGGTATACCCATGTAGCCTGCGAGCTTGAAACGGGCAGGACTCATCAGATCCGTGCCCATATGAAATATATCGGGTTTCCCATTGTTGGGGATCCAAAATACGGCCCTAGAAAAAAACATGAGTTTCCTATTGAAGGGCAGGCTCTGCATGCTGAGCTTCTGGGGTTTGTCCACCCTCGAACAGGAGAAGAAATGGTCTTCAGAGCACCTCTTCCTGAAGATATGAAAGCATGTCTTGCAGAAGCAAAAAATAAATAACCATTGACAACTAATTTCTTACGTGAAATAATGTGTAAAGAATAAAATACAGTTCCTTTTAAAACAGTCCCGTGAGGCTGAGAAGGGTCGGACATACTCCTTTACTGGATTTTTGCATAAATTTCCAGATGGAGACATGTATACAGACTGCAACCTTCTCGCTGACCGGTGAGAAGGTTTTTTATTATTTAAAGTTCATGTTCAAGTATAGAATATTTTCTTACTGAAAGAAAAGAGGTGGAACGTTTGTCAAAAATAATCCTTGATGAGCAGGCGATAAGACGGGCATTAACCCGTATAGCCCATGAAATCATTGAAAGAAACAAAGGAATCTCCGACTGTATTCTCGTAGGAATAAAAACAAGAGGTGTGTTTATCGCCCAGCGACTTGCAGAAAAGATTGCAGCGATTGAAGGTGAAAAGATAGCCACCGGCGAAGTGGACATTACCTTGTACAGGGACGATCTGACTCACAAAAGAACAGATGAACAGCCCGAAATTAAAGGCACTGACATTAGTGTTGACGTAACAGATAAAAAAGTTATTCTTGTAGATGATGTCCTTTTTACTGGCAGAACGGTGAGAGCAGCACTTGATGCGGTCATTGATCTTGGCCGCCCTTCACAGATTCAGCTCGCGGTATTGATTGACAGAGGTCACCGGGAATTGCCTATTCGCCCTGACTTTATTGGAAAAAATGTCCCAACATCCAAATCCGAAGTGATCGAAGCGCGGCTTCAGGAAGTCGACGAAGCAGAAGAAGTTATTCTTAAACAAAAAACCTCCCTTTAAAACAGTCCAGAGAGGCTGACAAGGGGTATATTCCTTCTCAAACAGGTGACGTATATAAGCGCTTGTGAGAGACGAATTACCTCTTTGGCCGTCAAAGAGGTTTTTTGTATCCAGGCACTGGAAGAGTGCAAAAGTTAGTATTGAGGAGGAATATTATTATGAAACAGCAGACAGTTGGAATTAATGAGGTACCAAGACTTGATAAATGGCTGATTTTAAGTGTGCAGCATCTCTTTGCCATGTTTGGAGCGACAATTCTCGTACCGCTATTGACAGGTCTCAGTCCGGCGGTGGCGCTCGTCTCCAGCGGGTTAGGGACTTTGGCATATATTGTGGTAACAAAAGGAAAAATTCCTGCTTATCTAGGTTCATCCTTCGCGTTTATTATGCCGATTATAGCTGCAATAACCATTGGCGGTCCTGAAGGGGCGATGATCGGAAGCTTTTTTGCAGGCCTGGTGTACGGAGTGGTGGCTTTAATCATACGTGCCACCGGCGTTCAGTGGCTTATGAAGCTCCTTCCTCCAATCGTAGTCGGTCCGGTAATTATGGTTATTGGGCTCGGGCTTGCTGGAGTAGCCATTGATATGGCCATGAATGACCCGGCTACTGAAGCTTACAGCGGTGTTCATCTGTCAGTGGCTATGTTTACACTTGTGCTGACAATTATCGCGTCGATTTTCTTTAGAGGATTTTTCGGACTTATCCCTATTCTTATAGGAATTGCAGGAGGATATACATTTGCGGTTTTCCAGGGGCTCGTTGATTTCACGGCAGTGAGAGAAGCAAGCTGGATACAGGCACCGGACTTTATTGTGCCGTTTGTCACTTACAGTCCTTCTTTTTCCTGGGAGATTTTCTTTATCATGGTTCCAATTGCTCTCGTAACCTTATCAGAACATATCGGAGACCAGATGGTTTTAAGTAAAGTAGCCGAAAGAAATTTCATTGAAAAGCCGGGACTCCACCGCTCTGTATTGGGAGATGGAGTTGCCACGCTCATCAGTTCCTTTATAGGCGGCCCGCCTAACACGACTTATGGGGAAAATATTGGAGTAGTGGCCTTGACGCGCGTGTTCAGCGTCTTTGTTATAGGAGGAGCGGCTGTACTCGCTGTCATGTTCGGATTTATCGGGAAAGTGTCAGCTGTCATAACAACGATTCCTACTGCAGTAATGGGCGGTGTTTCAATCCTTCTTTTCGGGATTATCGCTTCAAACGGTTTAAGAATGCTGATCGATAACCAGGTAGACATTGGGAAAAAACGAAATTTGATTATCTCTTCTGTTATTCTTGTCGTCGGGATTGGCGGAGCATTCATACAAGTAACAGATGTTGTTGAAATCGCAGGAATGGCTTTGGCCACTATTATCGGAATCGCCCTTAACTTGATTTTGCCAGGCCGTGACCAGGTGAAAACAAGCGAAGAAATGTTTAAAGATATGAGTGAAAAAAAAGATAATGCAGCTTAATAACATCCTTTAAAAGAGCCCTGTGAGGCTCTTAAGGGTGGCCGGCCATGGGAGAAGTGTATTCTGCTTCTTCCCATACGAGCACCCTTGTAGACACAAGGGTGCTTTTTTGAAAGGTAAGAAAGTATAGATTCTGAGGAAATCAGCACTGCATGCTTTCACTTGTTCCGCAGTCTTGCGTTCCTGCAGTCGTTATTGATGGAATTTAAATTAAGATGCTAATTTGGTGCCATTTTTTTATAAAATACATAATCGTAAAGGGGAGAAAAGCTCATGAGAAATTTAAGAACATTAGATGATCTGACGTTACCCGAGTTACAGTCTTTGCTGGCTGAGGCAGATAAGTTCGCCGGCGATGCAGCACCGGTTTTCTACCATAACGCCGTAGTTGCCAACCTGTTTTTTGAACCGAGCACAAGGACGAAGTGCAGCTTTGAAATGGCTGAAAAGCAGCTTGGTATTGAGACCCTTTCTTTTGAAGTGTCCCATTCGAGCGTAAAAAAGGGAGAAAGTTTATATGATACCGCTAAAACGCTTGAAGCGATCGGGTGCAAAGGACTGGTTATCAGACATCCTGAAACAAAATATTATGAGCAGCTCAAAGGGCTGAATATCCCCGTTATTAACGCTGGAGACGGAGCGGGAGACCATCCGACCCAGTCATTATTGGATCTTTTAACAATCAAGCAGGAATTTAACAGGTTTGAATCTCTTCACGTCGTCATATGCGGTGATATCAGACACAGCAGAGTCGCTCACACTAACGCTAAAATCCTCGAAAAACTCGGGGCTCAAGTGTCTTATTCCGGGCCGTCAGAATGGATGGATGAGTCGATTAATGCCCATCAGTATTTAACAATGGATCAAGCGGTGGAACAGGCTGATGTACTGATGCTTTTAAGGATACAGACTGAACGCCATGATAATAGAAACGGCTATACAAGAGAAGAATATCACCGCCGGTTCGGCCTTACTGAAGACAGGGAACTTAAAATGAAGCCTCATAGCATTATTATGCACCCTGCTCCTGTAAACAGGGGGGTTGAGCTGGCAGACAGCCTGGTGGAGTGCAGCCGGTCCCGGATTTTCAAGCAAATGGCAAATGGTGTACACGTAAGGAAAGCTGTTCTGGCCCATGTTTTAAATCTAAAGGAGGAAAAAGTTTATGACCACGTTATATAAAAACGCTTTGATGTATACAGAGGAAAATGAAAAAGAGGTATGCGACTTGTTAGTGGACGAAGATAAAGGCACGGTGGAAAAAATAAGCAGGACACCTTTAGATGAGTCAGAAGCCGATAAAGTGATTAACATAAAAGAGCAGCTGTTAATCCCGGGTATGGTTGATTTGCACGTCCATCTTCGCGAGCCAGGCGGAGAAAAGAAGGAAACAATAGAATCGGGAACAAAAGCTGCTGCCAGGGGAGGATTTACTACAATTGCTGCTATGCCTAATACCCGACCGGTGCCAGATACGGAAGAACACTTTACAAACATAAATTCGTTAATGAAGGAAAAAGGACATGTACGGGTGCTGCCTTACGCAGCAATTACAGAGCGCCAGGCTGGGAAAAACCTGACTGATTTCCATACACTCGCCGCAAGAGGAGCCTTTGCCTTCACAGACGATGGAGTCGGCATCCAGGAAGCGGGTAAAATGTATGAAGCAATGCTCCAGGCAGCAGAAGCAGGCAAACCGGTAGTCGCCCATTGCGAGGATAACTCGCTATTATATGGAGGTGCCGTCCATGCAGGAAGTTTTTCAGAAAAACAATCGATTCCTGGTATTCTGTCTGTCAGTGAGTCCGTCCATATCGCCCGGGATATCTTACTGGCTGAAGCAGCTGGATGCCACTACCATGTCTGCCATGTGAGTACTAAAGAATCTGTAAGAGTAATCAGAGATGCTAAACGAGCAGGAATAAAAGTCACGGCTGAAGTCACTCCCCATCATTTAATCCTGTCTGAAGAAGATATACCGGCAGATGACGCCAATTACAAAATGAATCCTCCTTTAAGAAGTGAGGCTGACAGGCAGGCTCTGGTTGAAGGGCTTATAGACGGAACGCTTGATTTTATAGCGACTGACCACGCGCCCCACACGGCTGAGGAAAAGAAACTGCCAATGGTTGAAGCACCGTTTGGTATTACAGGGCTGGAAATCGCATTCCCGCTCCTTTACACAAAACTTGTAAAAGAAAATAGTATCTCTGAGAAACAGTTAATTGACTGGTTAACAATCAAGCCGGCATCAGCATTCAGTTTGCCTTATGGAGAATTAGCAGAAGGCGGACATGCAGATTTTACGGTGATTAATGTGAATAAAACCATGTCCGTTGATCCTTCAACATTTTTATCAAAGGGCAAAAACACTCCATTTGGAGGAGAAATTCTTCAAGGGTGGCCAGTAATGACAGTCTATCAAGGACAACCGGTATGGTTGGATGAGAAAGAGGAGGCAGCACTATGAAACGGCAGCTAATTTTAGAAAATGGACAGACGTTTATCGGTGAGGCGATCGGAAGTGATACCGAGAGAGCGGGGGAAGTCGTTTTTAACACCGGGATGACAGGTTACCAGGAAATATTATCGGATCCGTCCTATTGCGGCCAGATTGTCACTCTCACATACCCTTTAATTGGAAATTACGGTATTAACAGAGACGATTTTGAAAGTATTGAACCAGCTATACACGGTTTAATTGTGAGGGAAGCGGCAGAGTATCCGAGCCATTTCAGGTCGCAGTTTTCTATGCACGAATGGCTGAAGAAAGAAGATATTCCCGGTTTAGAGGGGATAGATACAAGAAAACTTACAAGGATGATCAGGGAACACGGAACCTTAAAAGGCCGGCTCTGTTCAATGGATGCTAATATCCAGGAAGTTGCAGAAGAGCTAAAAGAGACACCTCTGCCAGTTGACCAGGTATCCAGGGTTTCAACGAAAAACCAGTATATAAACCCGGGCGTTAACGAGCGTATTGTCCTGGTCGATTATGGAGTCAAGAAAGGAATCGTAAAAGACCTGGTCTCCGAAGGCTATGAAGTGGTGGTTGTGCCGTATTCCTGGGATGCAGACGACATTTTAGCCCTTCAGCCGGACGGGATCGTTCTTAGCAACGGACCCGGAAATCCGGCAGACGTTCCTGAGGCAGTGGAAACGGTCAAAAATCTTCTGGGACGTGCCCCTCTGTTTGGCATTTGCCTTGGCCACCAGCTGCTGGCACTTGCAAGCGGAGCACTTACTGTTAAAATGCCCTTTGGCCATAGAGGAAGCAACCATCCGGTAAAAGATTTGCGTACAGGCCAGATTTCAATTACCTCCCAGAATCATGGCTATACAGTAGACCCTGATTCAATCGATGGAACACCACTTGATATCACTCATATCAATGTGAATGACAAATCCATTGAAGGGGTTAAACATCAGCATTATCCGGCTTTCAGCGTCCAGTACCATCCGGAAGCGTCGCCAGGACCTGAAGATGCCAAAGGATTATTTAATGAATTCAAAACTTACGTAAAAAACAGCCAGAAAGCATCAGGGAGGAAAACATATGCCTAAACGAACTGACATTCAAAAGATTCTAGTTATTGGATCCGGACCGATCGTAATTGGCCAGGCGGCAGAATTCGATTATGCTGGCACACAGGCGTGCCATGCTTTAAAAGAAGAAGGGTATGAAGTTATTCTGATTAATTCAAACCCAGCCACCATTATGACGGATGAAACAACGGCCGACAGAGTTTATATCGAACCTCTAACAAAAGATTTCGTCTCCAGGATTATCCGCCAGGAACGGCCGGACGGGCTCCTGGCAACATTAGGCGGCCAGACAGGTCTGAACCTTGCTGTAGAACTTGCTGAAGACGGCATATTGGATGAATACGGGGTCCAGGTGCTCGGTACGAGCTTAAAAGCCATTCGTGAGGCAGAAGACCGGGAAGAATTCCGTGCGTTAATGAACCGGTTAAATGAACCGGTTCCGGAAAGCGATATTATACATTCTCTTGAAGAAGCAGAAGCATTTGTAAAGCGAATCGGCTACCCCGTGATAGTAAGGCCTGCCTACACCCTTGGCGGGACAGGCGGAGGCCTCGTTTATAATGAAAAAGATTTACAGGAAATTGTTCCAAACGGACTTTCTGCCAGTCCAGTTCATCAGTGTTTAATAGAAAAAAGCATCGCCGGTTTTAAAGAAGTGGAATATGAAGTCATGCGTGATGGAAATGATCAGGCGATCGTTGTCTGTAATATGGAGAATGTCGATCCAGTGGGAATTCATACAGGGGACTCGATAGTCGTAGCACCAAGCCAGACTCTTTCTGACCGTGAATATCAGCTTTTAAGAAACTCTTCTTTAAAGATTATCCGCGCTTTGGGAATTGAAGGGGGCTGTAACGTCCAGTGCGCTCTTGATCCATACAGTGAAGACTATTATATTATTGAAGTGAACCCGAGGGTGAGCCGGTCGTCTGCTTTAGCTTCCAAAGCTACCGGTTATCCTATTGCCAAGCTATCAGCTAAAATCGCGGCTGGCTATCATTTGGATGAGTGTATAAATCCTATTACTAAAACTACTTATGCAAGTTTTGAACCAGCGCTCGACTATATTGTTACTAAAATACCCCGTTGGCCGTTTGATAAATTTGATTCAGCGAACAGAACATTAGGGACACAAATGAAAGCGACAGGTGAGGTTATGGCAGTTGGCCGGACGTTCCCTGAGTCCCTGCTAAAAGCAGTCAGATCTACCGAGACAGATTTAACCCATTTACAGCATCCGAAAGGAAGCGGATTTCCGAAAGAAGAGCTGGAAGTACGCCTCCAAAAAGCTGATGATGAGAGAATCCTCTATGTATCTGAAGCATTCAGAGATGGGTTTACGTTGGAAGAGATTCATCAGTTAACTCAAATTGACCGCTATTTCCTTTATCACATAGAAAGAATTATTCATTTTGAGAAAGAAATTAGCCAGTCAGGCTTAACAGAAGAACTTGCCTATAAAGCAAAGCGATCAGGTTTTTCAAACGAGACCTTAGCGGGGCTTTCATCTCTCAGCCTCAAGGAAACAGAAGAAAGGCTTCATACCTACGGGATAAAACCGGTTTATAAAATGGTTGATACTTGCGCTGCCGAATTTGCTTCAGAAACACCGTATTATTATGGCACTTTTGAACAGGAACAGGAATCACTTATTACTTCCAAGCCTTCGATTCTTGTTTTGGGTTCAGGGCCGATCAGGATCGGGCAGGGAATTGAATTTGATTATGCAACAGTACACACGGTAAAAGCAATACAGGAAGCCGGCTATGAAGCGATCATTATAAACAATAATCCGGAGACAGTTTCCACGGATTTTGAAATATCCGATAAACTTTACTTTGAGCCTTTAACAATCGAAGATGTTATGAATGTCATTGAACATGAGCAACCGATAGGGGTTATTGTTCAATTTGGTGGGCAGACGGCTTTAAACCTTGCAGAAGATCTCGCGGAACGTGGAGTGAATTTGCTGGGGACGAGTCTGGAAAATATGGATGCTGCAGAAGACCGGGATAAATTTGAGCAGAAGCTGATGGAGCTTGATATTCCTCAGCCGCTCGGTAAAACAGCGACCTCTGTAGATGAAGCAGTAAACATTGCTTTAAAAATAGGTTTCCCGGTACTTGTACGTCCTTCTTATGTTCTTGGCGGACGGGCAATGGAAATTGTTTATAACGAGAGCGATCTTCTTCGTTATATGGCCCGGGCGGTAAAAGTAAATGAAAAGCACCCTGTTTTAATCGACAGATATTTAACGGGAAAAGAAATTGAAGTAGATGCTATATCCGATGGCGAAACCGTCGTCATTCCGGGAATTATGGAACACATTGAACGGGCCGGGGTCCATTCAGGTGACTCTATTGCCGTCTATCCAACACAAAATGTAGAAGCTGGCTTAAAAGAACGGATCATTGATTACACAATCAGGCTTGCTAAAGGATTTAACATTAAAGGATTAATGAATATCCAGTTTGTTATTCATAATAGTGAAGTATATGTCCTTGAAGTTAATCCGCGTTCAAGCAGAACGGTTCCATTCTTAAGTAAAATTACCGAAGTCAATATGGCAAATCTGGCTACTAAAGCAATCATTGGGAAGTCTCTTAAAGAACAAGGGTTTACAACAGGATGTCTTCCTGAACCAGAACTGGTTTCTGTTAAAGTTCCAGTCTTCTCGTTTGCAAAGCTGCGGAGCGTGGATATAACTTTAGGACCTGAAATGAAGTCAACAGGTGAAGTGATGGGAAGAGATATCACCTTGGAAAAAGCCCTTTATAAAGGTTTAGTTGCTTCAGGAATGAAAATTCCATCTCATGGGTCAGTATTGTTTACTTTGGCAGATAAAGATAAAGAAGAAGCAATGGAGTTAGCCCGCCGTTTCCACCGTATCGGTTTTCATCTTCTCGCTACTGAAGGCACGGCAGCAAGAATTCGTGAAGAGAACATTCCGGTGACCGTCATTTCCAAAATAGGAGGAGACTCCCCGGATATGCTGGATGTTATTAAACAGGGCAAAGCCCAATTTATAGTCAATACTCTTACAAAAGGGAAACAGCCTGCACGGGACGGTTTCCGTATACGCCGGGAAGCAGTCGAGCACGGAACCGTTTGTCTCACATCGATGGACACTGCTGAAGCACTTGTAAAAGTACTGGAATTATTCACCTTTTCAGCTGAAGCTATGGGACAGTCGGGAAAACGAGTGAAGGAAGTGCTTGTATGATAGTCGAACAGCTCCGTATAACAGGACAGGAGGAAATTGCCCCACGTATATACCGAATGACGTTGAAGGGTGATTCAGTTCAGACAATGACAGAACCCGGTCAGTTTGTACACGTGAAAGTTAGTGACGGGATTGATCCTCTGCTCAGAAGGCCGATCAGCATCTGTGATGTCAGCCAGGATAAACAAGAGTTAACCATCATTTACCGTGCAGAAGGAAGAGGAACCCGTCTTTTAGCGGCAAAAAAGACAGATGACACATTAGACGTCTTAGGCCCTTTAGGACAAGGGTTTCCTTTGGACAGCTTGCAAAAAGGCAGCACGGCTCTTTTGGTGGGCGGAGGAGTTGGCATCCCTCCTCTCTATTACCTTGCCAAAAAACTTGTAAAAAGAGGCGTCAATGTCCGAACCATCCTCGGATTCCGCCAGTCTGAAGATATCTTTCTTGAAAAAGAATTCAGAGAGCTTGGTGACATTGTAGTCACGACAGAAGACGGCTCTAAAGGGGTGCACGGATTCGTCACTGATGCCATGAATCAGGCTGACAAATCCTATGATTCATTCTTCACATGCGGGCCTGTACCGATGCTTCGAGCAGTTAAAGCAGCAGCAGCTTCAGATGGTTTTATTTCGCTTGAGGAGAGAATGGGATGCGGCGTCGGGGCTTGCCTTGCATGTGTGTGCGAAGCGTCAGATGCCAGTTCCCAAGAGGGTAAAAAATACCGGAAAATATGCAGTGACGGACCTGTATTCCGGGCAGGGGAGGTAGTTATATGATTAACATGAACAGAGAGCTTCCGGGATTATCTATGAAAAACCCGGTAATGCCTGCGTCAGGGTGTTTTGGTTTCGGGCAGGAATATGCCAGGTTTTACGATTTAAATAAACTGGGAGCTATTACTGTTAAAGCAGTAACGGCAGAAGAGCGGGCGGGCAACCCTGTTCCGAGGGTAGCTGAAACAGAAAGCGGCATGTTAAATGCTATAGGCCTGCAAAATCCGGGGCTGGAACATGTTCTCCAACATGAACTACCTTGGCTCGAGCAATATGATATTCCAGTCATAGTAAACGTAGCAGGAAATACAATGGAAGACTATATTTACGTGTCGGAGACGGTTTCAAGGGTGAAAAATGTATCGGCTCTTGAATTAAACATCTCCTGCCCAAATGTGAAAGTTGGAGGTATCCAGTTTGGAAGTGATCCTGCTATAGCTGCTGAACTGACTAAAAAAGTAAAAGCCGTGTCGCAAGTCCCTGTTTACGTGAAATTGTCCCCAAATGTAACGGATATAGTTGAAATGGCCAAAGCTGTTGAAGAAGCAGGGGCAGACGGCTTAAGTATGATAAATACACTGCTCGGTATGAAAATAGATATTAATACCGGGAAACCGGTTATAGCCAACCGGACTGGCGGTCTTTCCGGACCGGCAATAAAGCCTGTTGCCGTGAGAATGATTTATCAGGTTAGTCAGGCAGTAGACATTCCGATTATCGGAATGGGAGGAATCCACACGGCAGATGATATTTTAGAATTTCTAATGGCAGGGGCAAGTGCAGTTGCTATTGGCACAGCCAATTTTGTCAACCCTTTTGCCTGCCCGGAGTTAATCAGCAGTCTTGAAACAAGAATGGCTGAACTCGGCATTGATGATGTGGAAAGTATCGTCGGAAGGAGCTGGAAGACATGCAGCAGCGTGAGCTTATCATCGCGTTAGATTTTTCTTCCAAGAAAGAAGTTAACGCGTTTCTATCCCGTTTTCAGCAAGAAAAGCTGTTCCTTAAAGTTGGAATGGAGCTGTATTACAAGGAAGGCCCGTCTCTTGTAAATATGCTGAAAGAGCAGGGGCACCGGCTTTTCCTGGATTTGAAACTGCATGACATTCCTACCACTGTAAAACGGGCTATGAAACAACTGGCAGGCCTGGAGGTGGACTTAGTCAATGTCCATTCTCTTGGAGGAAAACAAATGATGGCAGCAGCTAAAGAAGGGCTGGAAAGCGGAACAGCTGCAGGACGCACTCCGCCTTTCTGTATAGCAGTAACCCAGTTAACGAGTACGAGTGATGATATGCTTGTAAACGAATTGGGTATACCTTCGTCAATTGCCGAGCATGTGCAGCATTTATGCAGGCAAACGGATGAGTCAGGGCTGGATGGCGTCGTATGTTCTGCCTTGGATGTTCCATCCATCATGAGCCGCTTCCCGAACTTTCTGACTGTTACTCCAGGGATCAGGAGAGAATCAGATGCGGTGGATGACCAGGTACGCGTCGTCACACCTGAAAAGGCACGCCAGCTTGGGAGCACTGCCATCGTAGTCGGGAGAGGAATCACAAGGGCGGCTGATCCTATGGCAGCTTACACAAATTATAAAGAGGATTGGAGGGCTTGATATGAGAGAAAAACAAACGGCAGACTTATTGCTTTCAATTAATGCTGTGACGCTCCAGCCGGAGGACCCTTTTACATGGAGTTCAGGAATCAAATCACCGATTTATTGCGATAACAGGTTAATTATGTCTTATCCGGCTGAAAGGCAGAAGTTTATTGATTTATTTGTTTCCTACATAAAGGATCATTTCCCTGCGGTGGAAGTGCTCGCAGGTACTGCAACTGCAGGTATCCCGCATGCCGCATGGATTGCAGACCGTCTGGATCTTCCGATGGTTTACGTGAGATCTTCTTCAAAAGGGCACGGTAAACAAAACCGAATTGAAGGGAAATTAAATAAAGGAAAAAAAGTACTGGTTATAGAAGACCTTATATCGACAGGCGGCTCTTCTATCGAAGCGGCTAAATCAGTGGAAGATGCTGGAGGAAAGGTACTTGGAATTTGTTCTATTTTCACTTATGAGCTTCCCTTAGCTGAGAAGGCTGAAAAAGAATCAGGGTACCCTCTGCATTCATTGACTACCTACTCGTTCCTCCTTAAAACAGCCCTCGAAAATAAACAGATTACTGATGATCAACTGAAACTTTTGCAGCAGTGGCGAGAGGATCCTGAAGGCTGGATGTCTGTCTGACTATTTTAAGGCTCTGTTGTTAACAAAACAAAATAATTACCATTTAAGTAAAGCAGTGCCGATAATAAAGGGGCAGAATGGTTATGAGAAAGCTGACACGGGAAGAATTCGATGAACGGGTCGATTTTTTTGACAAAATGGCCTGTTCGTCATGGATCGTTGAAATTCAGAAACAGATGCTTAGTACACTTGGTTCTTGGGATCATTTACGGGTGCTTGATATTGGCTGCGGAACAGGCAGGCTCCTTCACAGAGGCGCTTCAGAGAAATCCAGGTTAACGGGTATAGATTTGTCGCCCTTAACGATTAAACGCGCCCGGGCACTTGCCAAAGAAGTTATTCCGGATACGGATGTAACTTATTACGTGGCGGATGCAGAATCGCTTCCTTTTAGTGATAACTCATACGATCTTGTTCTCTGCTCCTGCTTATTATTTTTAATGCCCGCACCGGAAAAAGTCGTCAGGGAGATGAAGAGAGTGCTGACCACCAGCGGGCGAGTGGCTCTTTTAAATCCCAGTGATGAATTAACCCTTGATATATCCCTCGTTCTTTCGGAAGAGTGGCAGCTTGACAGGACAGAAAGAGAAGCATTAATTCAATGGGGAAGAATAGCTGAAAAAAGACACAGATTCGGTGCTTATGAAATAAAAGCGTTGTTGGAAAAACACGGCTTTCGTGACGTTTTCTCTTCCAAAGTTAAACAAAATATCGGATTAATTACTATAGCTTATGCTGAGTGACTGTCACTCAGCTTTTTTAATGTGCGGCGTAAATAGAAGAAATTGTAAAGGATAAGCAGATATTATTGAGCTATCCTCCAATTTTCAGCGAATTTGAACTAATTTGATAATTAAAACAAATAGAAATATATTTCGGAAACCGATATATTAGATCTACTGTTTAAAATTGTTAGGAGTAATTAAATTTTTTCAAATTATTTTATATGTGAAGGAGGTGCCCTGATGGACACATTTAAACGTTTAAAACAGTTTTACTGGCCTTATAAACGCTATTTCTTTTTGTCCATTCTTTTTTTGTTGGCTGTTACAGCATTTACGGTGGTATATCCGGTTATTCTCCAATTTACAATTGACCATGTGGTATTGGAGGGGAATTTTCATCTTGTCCCTTATGTGGCGGCCGGGTTCTTTTTTATCACATTGCTTAAAGCAGCAGCTGTATACTTTCACCAGTATTTAGGTGACTTGTTTGGCATTCAGTCAGTTTATGAACTGCGAAACGCACTGTATAAGAAACTTCAGTTTTTGCCTTTCCGTTACTATGATAATGCACGAACAGGTGATTTGATGTCACGGTTAACCGCAGATGTGGAAGGGTTCCGTTTCTTTCTATCATTTGGGTTTGCCCAGCTCATTAATTTAACTATGCTTGTCGGCTTGAGTATGGGAATTATGTTTTATTACAGTCCTTCACTGGCTGTAGTTACACTCGCTGCTATGCCTTTCCTCGTCCTGACCGTCTACCGGTTCGATAAAAAAGTCCATCCTGCCTTCACAAATATTAGAAAATCATTTGCAGGAATGACGACTAAAGTACAGGAAAATATCAGCGGTATGACTACAGTTAAGTCTCTCTCTAAAGAAACCTATGAGATGGGCCGGTTTGACTCAAAAAACACGGACTATAAAGATAAGTTTATTTATACGGCAAATATATGGTCAAAATACTTTCCTTTTATGGAACTGATCGGCCAGATCTGTGTGGTCGTCCTGCTTGGATACGGCGGCTGGCTTGTTATTAATGGTGAAATACAGCCGGGGGTGCTCGTCGCATTTTTCAGTTTAATCTGGTTTATTATTAACCCGCTGATGAACCTGGGTTTTATCGTGAATACTTTTTCCCAATCGAAAGCTTCAGGGGAACGGATCTTACAAGTTCTCGATGAAAGAGAAGATATTTTTGATGAGCCGGGAGCAATAGAAAAAGACCGCCTGGATGGCCACGTCGTATTTGAAAATGTAAGCCACAGCTATGATGAAGAAGAAGATTTGGCATTAAAAAATATTTCGTTTAAAGCACCACCTGGAAAAACGATTGGCCTCATTGGGGCCACAGGGTCAGGCAAAACATCTATTACCCAGCTGATTTCACGATTTTATGAGCCTGACCGGGGGAGTATTTGGATAGACGGCAGGCAGATTACTGATTACACTCTGAAAACGATCCGGAAGAATACAGGTGTTGTGCTGCAGGAATCGTTCCTTTTTTCGTCTTCAGTTAAGGATAATATATCTTACGGGGCCCCGGAAGCATCGATGGAGCGTATTATAGATGCGGCTATTCGTGCAGATGCCCATGACTTTATTAAGGATTTACCGGAAGGCTACGACACTATTTTAGGAGAGCGGGGCGGAGGATTATCCGGCGGGCAAAAACAGAGAATAGCTATTGCAAGAGCGATCTGTATTGACCCAAGTATTCTTATTCTTGATGACGCTACGAGTGCAGTGGACATGGAAACTGAAGCAAAAATACAAGCTGCCTTTCAGGAAGTTATGAAAGGGCGCACAACCTTTATTATTGCGCACCGTATTTCCTCACTTATGCATGCAGATGAGATTATCGTACTGGATGAAGGGGAGATTGTGGAAAGAGGCACGCATGACGAACTCCTTGCTATAGAAGACGGGCATTACAAGCGTATATATGAGATACAGTTCCAGGACCGTAAACAATTTCTGGAAGAAGCGACATGAGGAGGTGACGAACGTGAGTGAAGACAATCGGGACACTCAAAATTATAAAACGCGTGAAGAAAGAACATTAAAGAGATTTCATTATTCGCAGGACCAGGCTATCGAAAAGCCGTTCAACTGGAAGCAGATGACCCGTTTACTGGGATACATGAAACCGTACTCAGCAAATATCCTGCCGGTAGCCATCCTTGGAATGCTCATGTCTACAGCAGTCAGGCTACTGGCTCCTGTATTAATAGGAAGCTATGCTCTTGATCATATTATTGAAACAGGAGATGTGTCTTTTTTAACGATGATGGTGCTTGTCATTGCAGGGCTTTATGTGATCTCCTGGATCGGAAATACACTGCGGATACGGTTTATGAATAAATTAGGGCAGTTAGTTATTTTTGATTTGAGAAAGGCGTTATTTAACCATATCCAGCGTTTGTCTCACCGTTTCTTCGACCAGCGGTCAGCAGGCTCAATTCTAGTGAGAATTACAAATGATGTGAACAGCCTGCAGGACTTGTTTACTAATGGTGTTATTAATTTGTTAATGGATCTGATTATGCTGATAGGGATTATTGTCATGCTGTTTATTATTAGCCCTGAGCTCACTCTGGCCATTATGATTGTACTCCCTCTAATGTTTTTTATTTCTACCAGACTCAGGAGAAACATCAGGCGGTCCTGGCAGGATGTTAGAATTAAACAGTCAATGATTAACTCCCACTTGAATGAGAGTATTCAGGGTATCAGAATTACACAATCATATACCCAGGAGAAAGAAAATATCGGCTTTTTTAATCAAATGAATGAGCAGAACTTTGAAGCATGGCGAAATGCAACACAGAAAAGTGCGATGTTTCGGCCGTTCGTTGAAATGAGCAGTGCAATCGGTACGGCTGTGCTGTTATGGTATGGCGTTTTCTTAATCCAGGGCCAGGCATTAAGTGTGGGTGAATTTTTCGCTTTTTCACTTTATATAGGAATGTTCTGGGAACCCATCTCACGGCTTGGCCAAGTTTACAACCAGCTTCTCGTAGGAATGGCTTCGTCTGAACGGATTTTTGAGTTTCTTGATGAACAGCCGTCTGTACCTGAAAAACAAGATGCAAAAAAGCTTAAAGATGTTAAAGGCCATATCAAGTTCGATCATGTTGAATTTGCTTATGACAAGAACCGTAAAGCCTTGCAAAATATTAACCTTGAAATGAAGCAGGGACAGACTGTCGCTCTGGTGGGGCACACCGGGAGCGGGAAAACCACAATTGTCAACTTAATCAGCAGGTTCTATGACCCTACTGCAGGCAAGGTGCTCCTTGACGGACACGATTTGAGAGATGTGAGCCTCGACAGCCTGAGGGAGAAAGTCAGTATTGTGCTTCAGGACACGTTCATTTTTTCAGGAACGATTATGGAAAATATCCGTTTCGGAAGACCGGACGCAACCGATGAGGAAGTGATGGAGGCAGCCAGGACTGTGGGGGCTGATAAATTTATCGCACAGCTTAATAAAGGGTATGAAACGGAAGTTGAGGAACGCGGTAATGTGCTCTCAGTCGGGGAACGCCAGCTTATTTCTTTTGCCCGTGCTTTACTGGCTGATCCTCAGATTCTTATATTGGATGAGGCAACGGCTTCAATAGATACGGAGACTGAACAGCTTATTCAAAAGGCTCTTAAAACACTGCTTAAAGGCAGAACAGCGATTATGATTGCTCACCGGCTGTCAACTATCCGTGAAGCAGATAATATTATTGTACTGGAACAAGGGAAAATTTTGGAGCAGGGTAACCACGACGAGCTGATGGATCAGAAAGGTGAATATTACAGCCTCGTTAAATCGCAGTTTAAAGTGCTGAATGCCGTTTAAATTATAAAGTGTACTGCGCGCCACAATGAGAACATAAAATTAAACGGTGCCCTGATGAGCAGCTGCTCATCAGGGCACGTTTAATTAATTTGATTTCTCAGCTCTCTCTTTAAGTTCGCGGACCAGATTGTCATCAGGCGTAACAAACAACGTTGTCTGATTATCGTAAGTCACGTAACCGGGCTTGGCACCGCTTGGTTTTTTCACATGACGGATTAACGTATAATCAACAGGCACCTGTCCCGACATTCTTCCTTTACTGAAATAGGCAGCTAAATTAGCCGCTTCTTTGAGCGTGGCATCCCCGAATTCCTGACTGCGGATAATCACATGGGACCCCGGAATGTCTTTTGTATGCAGCCATGTATCGTCTTGCCGTGCAAGCCTGTTAGTCAAATACTCGTTCTGCTTGTTGTTTTTTCCTACATATAAATCTGCCCCTTCTGAAGAGACATACCTTTCTACTGAAGGTTTTGCAGGTTTCTTTTTCTTTTTCTTCTGCACCCTTTTCTTCAAATAACCCTCGTTTTCAAGTTCTTCACGAATATCTTCCAGGTCTTTCGTTGAAGCAAATTCGATTTGCTGAATTAGCGAATCGAGGTAATCCATCTCTGTTTCAGCCTGCTCAATTTGCTCAATGACATAAGCTACTGAATTTTTCAGTTTATGATATTTCTTAAAAAAAGTCTGCGCGTTTTCAGAGGCAGTTTTTTGGTGATCTAAAGGAATAGTTATTTCTTTTTGATCCGGGTCATAATAATCTATTACTGTTAATTCTTTTTGCCCGGGAGCTGCTAGATGCATATGGGCAGTTAACAATTCGCCAAATTTCTGGTGCTTTTTCGCTTTGTCAGCATCCTTTAACGTTTTTTGAAGTTTAGATATTTTCTTTTTATTTTTTTGATATTCATTCCGCAGAAACCGTTCAAGATCGTAAGCACGCTGTTTAACCCGGTCTCTTTCTGCTTTATCAACATAAAACCGGTCCAGCATGTCATGAATAGTATTAAAGTAGAGGCGTTCACCTTCCAAATGATCCATAGGGATAATTGAATAAGCTTCTTTAGCCCCTCCTGTAATCATAAATGGTTTATAATTTTTTTCTTTTACAGGTTTTAATACGTCAGTAAATGCTGCAGGCAATGTTTCTCTGTTTATGAGACCGGCTCTGTGCATTATTTCTTTAATTACCTGGGGGGACAAACCGCTGAATATATCACGGATTTGCTGGTCCATTTTCCCCTGGTTAAAGTTCAGTTTTCTTAACAAACCGGCTTCATCTATTTCCAGGGGGTTCAGTTTATCCTGGTGGGGAGGTTCTTTATAAGGCTGGCCAGGAAGCACCGTCCGGTACTGGGAAAGTGACGGTGGAATATGTTTCATGCTGTCCAGAATAATATCATTCTCTTTATCGATGAAAATAATATTACTGTGCCGCCCCATTAGTTCCAGAATCAGTTTTTTGTATGATACATCTCCCAGTTCATTTCTGCCCTTAAAAGAAAAGGTGACAATTCGCTCAAGCCCATTCTGTTCAATGCTTTCCAGAATGCTCCCTTCAAGATGCTTGCGCAAAACCATACAGAACATAGGAGGCTCTTGGGGATTATCAAATTTAATATTAGTCAGGTGAAATCTTGCAAAAGATGGATTAACAGATAAGAACAGGGAATGGTTTGTTCCGCCTGCCCTGACAGTAACCATTAAGTCAGTAGGATAGGGCTGGTGTATTTTAACGATTCTTCCACTGGCTATTTTATCTTTCAGATCATCAGTTACCGCCCGTGTTACAATGCCGTCAAAAGACATTCGGAAACCTCCTTTATATAAGCTGTCATTTGCAGCCTGTTTTTAATAAACGATTGCAGGCAGGAATACCTCAGGCTGTGTATGAGCTTTTCCTATTATAGCAAAAATCATCTGTGGAACAAGGCAATAGTATTCAGGAGATAAATAATGTCCATTTTCCCTTTAAAATGGTAAGATTCTTATACGGCCCTTGTTGTCAGTTTGAAAATTGTTTAGAATATAAGTGTGGATGTGATATAAATGATTAAGAGTATGACAGGATACGGGCGGTCTGCTAAGGAAAACGGGAATTTTAAAGTAACAGCCGAGATGAAGGCTGTAAATCACCGTTTTTGCGAAATAAATATACGTATGCCAAGGCAGTTGCTGTTCCTGGAAGACCGACTTAAAAAAGCAATTTCCCGCTATGTAAAACGCGGCAAAGTAGATGTTTTTTTAAACCTTCAGGGAGAAAGTATTGTTAAAAGATCCTTATCAATTGACTGGGATTTATTTCACCAGTACCACCATCTTTATGAACAAATGGTTGAAAACACCGTAGCTTCTGAAGCCTTTCCAATTGATCGCCTCCTTTTACATGAAGAAGTCGTATCAGTCGAAGAGTCAGATGAGGTATCAAAAGAGCTTGAAGAAATGGTTAAAATATCTGTAGATGAAGCCGTCTCCCAGCTTGTTAAAATGAGGCAAAGTGAGGGCCGGGAACTGCTTGAGGATTTGGCACGCCGTTTACAGAAGCTGTCTGACTATCTGGAGCAGCTGCGGACTTTTGCCCCGCAGGTTCAGGAACTCTATAGAGAAAGACTCCTGAAAAAAGTTGAAAGTTTCATGGAAGGAAATACCGAAATTGATGAATCACGTATTCTAACAGAGGTTTCTGTTTATGCTGATAAATCAGATGTTGAGGAAGAATTAACAAGAATTGACAGTCATCTTAAGCAATTTTCGTCGATTTTAAATGACGGGGAAGTAGTTGGAAGGAAACTCGACTTTCTCGTTCAGGAATTGAACAGAGAAATAAATACGATCGGTTCAAAAGCTAACCACCTTGATGTCAGCCAAATTGTTGTGAATTTAAAAGCTGATTTGGAAAAGATCAGGGAACAAGTGCAAAATGTAGAATAATTATGATAATAAATAAACTTTTTAATAAAGATAGGAGAATGACACTTGGATATTAAACTTATTAATATTGGTTTTGGAAATATTGTATCTGCTAACCGCATTATTTCAATTGTAAGTCCTGAGTCTGCGCCCATTAAAAGGATTATCTCTGACGCGCGTGAAAGAAATATGCTGGTGGATGCTACATACGGGCGCCGCACCCGCGCCGTCATCATCGCAGACAGCGACCACGTCATCCTTTCTGCTGTCCAGCCGGAAACAGTGGCACAAAGAGTCATTTCCAGTAAAGATGATGATTCAGAAGAATAACATTTTCAGCCTGTTTCTACTATAATCTTAACGTATGTCTGCCATCGGTTTGCCGATGGCATTCCCTTTGTTATAATAAGACTGCCTACCGCAGCAATTAAAAACATGCTAGAATAGACTTTATAACTAATAGTTGGAGGTTTATATGAAACGAGAAAAAGGTCTCCTCATCGTCCTTTCCGGTCCTTCAGGAGTGGGAAAAGGTACGGTTTGCGGGGCATTAAGAAAACATGATACGCATATTAAATATTCCGTTTCTGCTACTACCAGAAAGCCCAGAGAAGGAGAAGTGGAAGGAGTCAATTATTTCTTTAAATCCCACGAGGAGTTCCAACGTATGATCAGGGAGAACGAACTGCTGGAATATGCCCAGTACGTGGACAACTTCTACGGTACTCCCCGGAACTATGTCGAAGAGATGATTGCCAGCGGAAGAGATGTCATCCTGGAAATTGAAGTTCAAGGAGCCCTGCAGGTCAAGGAAACATTCCCTGAAGGAGTGTTTATATTTCTGATGCCTCCAAGCCTTAAAGAATTGCGCAGCCGGATAGAAGGGCGAGGCACGGAGACGAAAGATCTAATAGATAACCGTATGACAGTGGCAAGAGATGAAATCGATCTGATGGACAAATACGACTATGTTGTTGAAAACGATGAAGTGGAAGCGGCGGTGGAAAGAATAAAATCCATCGTAACTGCCGAGAATTGTAAGAAAGAACGTTTGATCCATCTTTATAAAGAACTTGTTGAGGAGTGATTGTATTGCTACAACCATCTATTGATTCATTAATGACTAAAATTAATTCGAAGTATACGCTTGTGACTGTTTCCGCGCACAGAGCGAGACAGCTTCGGGAAAAACCTGAACTATTTCAAAAAGCAGATGATTCTAAATCAGTCAATTATGTAGGGATGGCTCTGGAAGAAATTGAGTCTGAAAAACTAACTTACGAAATTCGTGACAAGAAAGAAACAACCTGAATATAATAGGTTGTTTCTTTCTTTTATAACTTGAAAATTCATACATACTATCAAAAAAAGTTTGCTCATTCTTTGGACGGAACTTTGCGGTCAGCGTCTTTGTTATCCGGTAAACCGCGGTAAAAAAATCAAAGAATAATTGACGGGGCTGCGCCCAGTGAGCCAGGATTTTAAAGTATAATAAAACAGATGGAAAACTAAATGGACAAGATATACGGGGGGAAGAAAATGGCTAAAAAAAATATATTATTGTGTGTCACTGGAGGCATTGCTGTATTCAAAGCAGCAGCTTTAACAAGTAAGCTTATCCAGGAGAATTATAATGTAAAAGTGGTCATGAGTTCATCGGCAAGAGAATTTGTCACTCCGCTGACATTTCAGGCGTTATCAAGAGATCATGTTTACGTAGATACCTTTACTGAACCGGATCCCGCAAAAATTGCCCATATAGATATTGCTGATTGGGCTGATTTGGTTCTCATTGCACCGGCTACAGCTAACATCATCGGAAAGCTGGCTCACGGTATAGCTGATGATATGGTTACGACCACACTGCTGGCTAGCACTGCGCCGGTAATGATTGCCCCTGCAATGAATGTTCATATGTATGACCACCCTGCTGTTAAAAAGAATATGGAAACGCTTAAAGGTTTTGGGTACGACTTTGTGGAACCTGACGAAGGCTATTTGGCATGCGGATATGAAGGTAAAGGGAGAATGGCTGAACCTGAAGATCTTCTCGCTGTTGTGAATCATCATTTTATACGTCAGTCTCATCCGAATTGGCATGGTAAGCGGGTTTTGGTTACGGCAGGACCGACCCAGGAAGTGATTGACCCGGTGAGGTTTTTTTCTAACCGCTCATCCGGAAAAATGGGGTACGCCATTGCAGAAGCTGCAGCTGCCAGGGGAGCGGATGTCACTTTAATCAGCGGTCCTGTATCACTTGACCCGCCTCACGGAGTACGTCTTCTTCCGGTTACTTCGGCAGAGGAAATGTATCATGCCGCCGACGCCCATTTTGGAAGCGCAGATATCGTGATTAAAGCTGCCGCTGTGGCAGATTACAGGCCTAAAGATACGTATAACCAAAAAATGAAAAAAACGCCCGGAGACATACAGATTGAAATGGAAAGAACAACAGATATCCTTAAGTCTTTAGGCAGGAAAAAGACTAAGCAGATTCTTGTCGGTTTTGCAGCAGAATCGGAGAATATAGAAGAAAATGCAAGGAAGAAAATCGAATCAAAACGACTGGATTTAATCGCAGCCAATTCCATTGTTAAAGAAGGATCCGGTTTTCAGGGGGATACGAACGAATTAATGCTCTATTACGCGGACGGGAGAAAGATTCCGGTTCCATTGACTACCAAACATGAAGCAGCCGGGCATCTTCTTGAGGCCATTGAGCCATTGTTTTCGGAGGGGCATTAAATGATAGCGAAAGTTATAGTGGATGTGGCGGCGAATCAGACAGACCGGGTGTTTGATTATATTGTTCCGGATGAATTCAGGGAAACAATTGCTCCGGGCGCACGTGTTACTGTATCTTTCGGACCAAGAAAAGTACAGGGATTTGTCACCGGGCTGGATGAACAGAGCAATTATAGTTCAAAAAAGCTTAAAGAGCTTGAAAACCTTATCGATCTAAAGCCGCCTTTAACAAAAGAACTGCTTTTTCTTGCAGAATGGATTAAGAATGATACGCTGTCTTTCCATATATCAGTATTGAAATCAATGCTTCCGGCGGCTATGAGAGCAAAATATGATAAAAAACTGACACTAGTTTCAGAAGAGATGCTCTCAAAATTGCCTGAAACAATTAAACCTTTCTTTGAAGATGGTAAAACTCTCGACAGCTGGGAAGAATGGAGAAAGAAGGCAGCGGAAGACGAAAAGAAAGATATGATGAAAGCAGTCCGGCAGGAATTACTGGAAGTGACGCCATTAGTGAAGACAAATGAAACAAAAAAGAAACAGCTCGTTGTCAAATCCGCCTTATCAAAAGAAGAGCTTAAAGCTGTGCTTGATGATTTTTCTTCAAAGGCAGCGAAACAAAAAGCTTTGCTCAGTTATTTTTATGAGAATGTGCAGGAAGACGTTCGACTGGTTATTTCAGAGCTGATGGAGCAGGCAGGTGTTTCCCGGCAGACTGTTCAGGAGTTAGTTAATAAAGAATATCTTATAAAAGAAGAACAGGTTGTGAGCCGTGATCCTTTTGAAGGGCGAACATTTGCGCCCTCTTCCCCTCTGCCGTTAATGGATGAACAGGAAGAAGCCCTTGCGCCTGTGATAGATTCTATTGTTGAAGAAAGACATACGACCTTTCTGCTGCGGGGAGTCACCGGGAGCGGAAAAACGGAAGTTTATATGCAGGCTATTGACCAGGTAATCCGTAAAGGAAAAGAAGCGATCGTGCTGGTGCCTGAAATCTCATTGACTCCTCAAATGGTAACCCGGTTCAAGGAGAGATTCGGGTCCAGAGTGGCCGTTTTACATAGTGCTTTATCTAAAGGAGAAAAGTACGATGAATGGCTGAAAATCCGTGAAGGCAAAGTAGACGTCGCTGTAGGAGCACGTTCAGCTATATTTGCCCCATTCGAAAACCTAGGCATCGTCATTATTGATGAAGAACATGAAACAAGCTATAAACAGGAAGAAACGCCAAGGTACCATGCCAGGCAGGTGGCTATTAAACGGGGAGAGATCTATAATTGTCCTGTCATCTTAGGAAGTGCGACTCCTTCCCTGGAAAGTTACGCCCGCGCAAAAAAAGGAGTCTATCATTTACTGACTATGGAAAACAGGGTTAACCATGTGCAAATGCCTGAAGTGACCCTTGTCGATATGAGAGAAGAATTAAGGGAAGGGAACAGATCCATGTTTTCCCGGGAACTTTTAGAAGGCATAGAAGCCCGGTTGGAGAAAAAGGAACAAACAGTCCTGTTTTTGAACCGCCGGGGCTACTCAACTTTTATTATGTGCCGGGACTGCGGGTATGTCGCGCAATGCCCTCATTGTGATATTTCATTGACCTATCACCGGTACAACCAGTCTTTGCAGTGTCACTATTGCGGTCATTCCGAGACGATCCCAAGTATCTGCCCGGAGTGTCAAAGTGACTCTATCCGTTTTTTCGGAACAGGCACCCAAAAAGTAGAGGAAGAGCTTTTGAAACTTTTTCCCGATCTCAATGTCATTCGTATGGATGTTGATACTACCCGGAAAAAAGGGGCGCATGAACGGCTTTTAAAACAGTTTGGTGAAGGCAAAGCTGATGTTCTTTTAGGCACTCAGATGATTGCCAAAGGTCTTGACTTTCCTGATATTACGCTCGTAGGCGTACTGGCTGCCGACTCCATGCTCCACCTTCCTGATTTCAGGTCTGCCGAAAGAACATTTCAACTGCTTACTCAAGTAAGCGGAAGAGCAGGCCGTCATACAAAAAAAGGTGAAGTGATGGTGCAGACCTATACGCCTGACCATTACAGTATTATAGATGTAAAGGCTCATGATTATTTGTCTTTTTTTGAAAAGGAAATGAGTGTCCGAAGGCAGGGGGGGTATCCTCCCTATTATTTCCTGGCGCTCATTCACATAAGTGATGAAAGGCTTGATCAGGTTATCTCTGTAAGTGAAAAAATAGCTTCATTTCTAAACAGGTCGCTTTCAGACGGGACGATGGTTTACGGTCCTGTAGCGTCGGCCATACCACGGATCAAAGATAGATATCGATACCAATGCATGGTAAAATATAAAGTTGAGCCAAAGTTAACTGAAGCATTACAGGAAATAATTAAAACATATCAGGGAGAGATGGCCCGAACCGGGTTATCCATTACGATCGATACAAATCCATACACAATGTTATAAACTTTCTAAGGAGAGAATAATATATGAAAATAGTTTTTATGGGTACGCCGGATTTTGCTGTTCCTGTATTGGAATCAGTGGTTAATAACGGCTATGACGTTTCTTTGGTAGTTACCCAGCCTGACAGACCTAAAGGAAGAAAACAGACATTAACACCGCCTCCTGTCAAGGTGGCCGCAGAAAAAATGGGACTGCCAGTTTTTCAGCCAGAAAAAATAAAAAATGAAAACGAATGGAAACAAGTGGAAAAAATCAACCCTGACTTAATTATTACAGCGGCTTTTGGACAAATTCTCCCCCAGGAGCTGCTTGATGTACCTCCAAAAGGCTGTATTAATGTGCATGCCTCACTGCTTCCAAAATATCGGGGAGGGGCACCGATTCATCAGGCGGTAATTGATGGAGAAGAAAAGACAGGGATAACTATTATGTACATGGTTGCTAAATTAGATGCTGGGGATATGATTGCCCAGGAAGCACTGCCCATTCTTCCTGAGGATACTACAGGCACCATGCATGATAAATTAAGTCTTTTAGGTGCAGAGTTATTAACCAGGACTCTTCCTCTTATTGAGAAAGGAGAAATTCATCCTGTTAAACAGGATGAAAAGTATGTGACTTATGCTCCTAATATAAAAAAAGAGCAAGAGCGAATCGACTGGGCTAAAACAGCAGATCAGCTTTTCAACCAGGTTCGCGGATTAAACCCTTGGCCTGTTGCCCATACGGAAGCTGAAGGGAAAAGGTTTAAAATATGGGAAGCGGAAACCAGGCAAGACCATACTGACGAGTCGCCAGGCACGGTCGTGGCAATTGAAGAAAACGATATAAAGGTGGCATGCGGGGATGGAAAGACACTGGCATTAACAAAAGTCCAGCCTGCAGGAAAAAAACCGATGGATGTTGCTACCTTTCTAAGGGGAGCGGGGAGTAATTGGGAGCCCGGAATGAAGTTAGGAGAGTAATTAAATGAAGAAAGATTTAAAGACAGCCAACGTACGGGATGCCGCGTTGGAAATTCTGTTGAAAATAGAAAAGAATCAGGCATACAGCAACCTCCTTATTAACGATACAATTAAAAAAATGAAAGTCCCTCAAGTGGATGTCCCGCTTCTCACCGAGTTAGTTTACGGGACCATCCAGAATCAGATGAGGCTGGATTATTACTTATCTTCATTTACGAAAAAGCCATTAAAAAAATTGGATAAATGGGTTCACATTCTTTTAAGAATGACTGTTTACCAGCTCGTGTTTTTAGACCGGATCCCGGATCATGCTGCAATTAACGAAGCCGTGGAAATTGCTAAAAAAAGAGGGCATAAAGGGACAGCCGGTTTTGTAAACGGTATGCTGAGAGGATTGCTTCGCGGGGAACTTCCTTCTTTAGATAATATAAATGATAATGTCAAGCGGCTGTCGGTAGAAACGAGCCACCCTGAATGGCTTCTTAAACGGTGGATAAACCAGTACGGATTTGAAAGGGCAGAAAAAACGGCTAGGGCAAACCTTTCCGCACCTGTTCATTCATTGAGGGTTAATACGGCACGCTCCACAGTTAAGGAAGTTAAAGAGTCTTTAACAGCTGAAGGGCTGGAAGTAGAAGAAAGCCCTCTCTTGCAGGAGAGCCTCCGTCTAAAGAAAGGTTCTGTTATTAATACTGAAGCTTTTAAACAAGGTTACGTATCTGTTCAAGACGAAGGATCGATGCTCGTTTCTCACGCAGTTGACCCTCAACCGGGGGAAAAGATACTGGACGCATGCGCAGCTCCCGGCGGGAAGTCTGCTCATATGGCTGAACGTATGAATAATGAAGGAGAAATCGTCAGTATTGATATCCACGCCCATAAAGTGAAACTCGTAAAGGAACAGCAAAAGAGACTTAACTTGTCAGTCATAAAAGGAGAAACGGCAGATGCCCGGAAACTTCATGAAACATTTGCACCCGAAACTTTTGATAAAATACTAGTTGATGCTCCCTGTTCCGGCTTGGGCGTTATACAAAGAAAACCCGATTTAAAGTGGTCTAAGCAGGAAGATGATATACTGCGTTTATCTTCCATTCAAGAAGCGATTGTCCAGTCTGTCTGGCCTCTTCTGAAAAAAGGCGGCCGTCTGGTGTACAGTACATGCACTATTGACGTGGAAGAAAATGAACGTTTAATTTCCCGGTTTGTGGACACGCACGAAGATGCTGTTTTTGATTCACAGCTGAAAGACAGGCTTCCGGCAGTAATTTCAGAAATACACGGGAACCTGTCGGGAAAAGTGCAGTTATTTCCCGGGGATTTTGGTACAGACGGCTTTTTTATTTCTTCAATAATGAAAGGTGACTAATTAAAAGATGACAGTGGAAATGAGGAGATAGGCAGATGAAAGGGATTTTTCGTACCCATACAGGAAAAGTACGTCCTCATAACGAAGATGACGGGGCCGTAAAAGAAAATCAGACAGGGCACATGCTCGCTCTTGTGGCAGATGGGATGGGCGGCCACCAGGCAGGGGATGTAGCAAGTAAAATGGCACGGGATGGGCTGTTGAATTACTGGAAAGAAATTGACAAACAGCTCTCTCCGAAAGAAGCTGAAGAATGGCTGAATGATACCGTACAAAAATTAAATAAAGAGATTTTTCTTCAATCCCGCCAAAATGCCCAATGTGAAGGAATGGGTACCACTCTTGTTGCAGCTGTGTGTACCGATGAATATGTTTCCTTTTCCAATGTAGGTGATTCACGCGTTTACTTGTTTGAAGACAGGCAATTAAAGCAAATGACAGAAGACCATTCTTTAGTAGGAGAACTCGTCCGCTCCGGCCAGATATCTGAGGAAGAAGCTGAACATCATCCCCGAAAAAATGTTTTGTTAAGAGCGTTAGGGACTGAAAAAAGTATTGAAGTAGATGTCAGAACAATCAGCTGGCGTGAAGGAGATATGCTTTTACTCTGTTCGGACGGGCTGACAAATATGGTTTCTGATGAGGAAATTTCTTCATACCTTTCAAGCTCTGAAAACTTAGATGAAATTGCCGCACAGCTTGTGGATCATGCTAATAAAGCCGGCGGGGAAGATAACATTTCACTTACACTGGTTCGTCATGAGACGGAAGGTGTGAGTCACACATGAATCACAAAAGGGTCAGTGGCCGTTATGAGATCATTCGTCCGGTAGGCGGCGGAGGGATGGCTGATGTCTATTTGGCCAAAGATTTAATATTAGACCGTACGGTTGCTGTCAAAATGCTCAAGGAGCAGTTTTCTAAAGATGAGGAGTTTATCCGCCGTTTCAGGCGGGAGGCCCAGTCGGCAACAAGTTTATCCCACCCGAACGTTGTCAATATTTACGATGTGGGGGAAGAAGAAGATTTATATTATATTGTCATGGAGTATGTGGAAGGCCAGACGCTGAAGGATTATATTAACGAGAAAGGCAGACTCTCAGTATCTGAAACTGTGAGGATTCTTGAACAAATTGTAGCGGCTGTAAGCCACGCCCATGATAATCATATCGTCCACCGCGATATTAAGCCTCATAATATTCTGATGAGTAAAGATGGGGAGGCAAAAGTAACAGATTTCGGAATAGCGAGAGCGATCAGTGAAGCGACGATTACCCACACCAACTCAGTTCTCGGATCCGTTCATTACTTATCACCTGAACAGGCCAGGGGAGGACAAGTCACTTACAAATCGGACTTATATTCTCTTGGAGTAGTCACTTATGAAATGCTTTCGGGAGAAGTTCCTTTTTCAGGGGACACGGCAGTTTCAGTCGCTATTAAACATTTACAGGAGCCTTTGCCTCTTCTTAGAGAAAAAGATTCAGCCATTCCACAGAGTATTGAAAACTTTGTAATCAAAGCCACAGCAAAAGATCCTTTTAAAAGGTTCAATTCGGCTGAAGATATGCTGCTTGATTTATCCACTATTCTCGACGAAGGTCGCCGTGATGAAGCCCCTTATCAGATTTCAGATCCTGATGAAGAAGTGACAAAAGCAATACCTGCTGCAGGCATTCAAGGACAGACAGACCAGGAAGAGACAATTGTACCTTCCAAAACAGCTGGAGGAACAAATGTCTTCCATAACTCTAAGCCGGCAGCCGAACAGCCGGATATTAAGAAAAAAGAAAAAGGTGCCAAGTTCTGGGTGAAAGCTTCATTACTTGCATTGGTGTTTTTCATCGGGCTGATTTTCCTTATTTTTTATTTAATACCAACCTGGCTCCATGTGAATGAAGTTGAAATTCCCGATGGCTTGCACGGGATGGAATATAACGAAGCATTTGAAACATTAATGGAACTCAACCTTGAAGTTGAACAGGAACTCCGCCATGATGACGAGATGGAGGAGGGGCATGTTATTACTCACAGACCAGGAGCAGGCCAGTCTGTAAAAGAAGGGACGATCGTCACGTTAGTAGTCAGTGAAGGGTCAGAACCAGTGGAAATGGAAGACTTAATCGGACAGTCGAGAGAAAGAGCTGAAGACCTGCTGCAGGATTTTGATGACTTCAGCATTCAATTTGAAGAAACATCCGAATATGACGACGACACAGTGATTGATCAAAGTCCTGAACCCGGGTCAATGGTTGTTCCTCAGGAGACCGTCGTACGCCTGACTGTGAGCGAAAGGCCGACGTATATTATGAGCAACCTGTATGATATGACAAGGGAAGAAGTTCTGGCCACATTTGAAGGAAACGACCTGATAGATCTGAAAATTGAGGAAGAGTATCATTCTACAGTGGAAGAAGGAAGGGTGATCACTCAGTATCCTCCAAGAGGAACGGAAATCAGGGAACACACAACAGTGAATGCAGTTTTTTCAAAAGGTCAGGAACCTATAGAGGAGCCCGAAGAAGAGCCTGTCTCCGCGACGGTGCCTTTTAAAGTAGAAGTGCCCGATGATGATAACGCCGATGAAGATACGGTTGAAAATGCCGGAGAGAACAATGGGGAAAACAATGATAGTAATGAAGAAGGAAATAATAATGATGAGAGCAACATCAATAATGAAGACGCAGGCGACGATGAAGAGAGACCATCATACAGGATCAGGCTGTCTGTAACAGATATGGATAACCGGACGCCACTCCAGATTGTCGATGAAGAAATTACTGAAGACACAACATTTGATGTGCCTATGACAGTAGCGCCTGAAGATTCCGGTTTTATCATTCTCTTTGTCGGGGATGAAGAATTTGAAGACTCTCCTTATGAATATACGTATGATGAATTGAAAGAATATCAATAAATCCAGACGGGGTTTCCTGGGAGGCGGACGAGTCTTCCGGAAACTTGTCTGCGAAATTTAAAATCAGGAGGATGGCATGCCAAGAGGACGTATTATAAAAGCATTGAGCGGGTTTTATTATGTGGAAAATGAAGACGGAATCTTTCAATGCCGGGGACGGGGAAATTTCCGGAAGAGGAAACTTACGCCATTAGTGGGAGACTGGGTAGAATTTGAGGCGGCTAATAAGACTGACGGATACGTTCTGGAAATGGAAGACCGGCTGAATGAGCTTGTGAGGCCTCCCATTGCAAATGTAGAACAGGCAATTCTCGTGTTTTCAGTAGAATCGCCTTCATTTAACCCTGTTCTTTTAGACCGTTTTCTCGTGCACATAGAAGCTAACAATATATCACCGGTAATTTGTCTTTCTAAAATCGACCTGCTTTCCGGAGAAGATTCTTCACTTATTGAAAAATATGAAGAAGATTATAAAAAGCTTGGTTACGAAGTGTTGAAGACATCGATCTATATCGAGGAAACGCTGAACCAGTTAAAACCATATTTATCTGGAAAAGTATCTGTCTTTGCCGGACAGTCAGGTGTCGGAAAGTCCTCCTTGCTTAATGCGTTGAAACCTGAATTAAATATAGAAACCAATGAAATATCTAAAAGTCTTGGCAGAGGAAAGCATACGACCCGGCATGTGGAGCTTATTCCGCTGGAAGAGGGCGGGTATGTAGCAGATACTCCCGGCTTTAGTTCTTTGGATTTTCAAAATATCGAAACGGAAGAACTTTCACAGTTCTTTCCTGAAATGCTTGAACGGATAAACGATTGTAAATTCCGAGCCTGTACCCACATTAACGAGCCGTCCTGTGCGGTTAAACAAGCCTATAAAGACGGGCTTATTGCTTCGCACCGTTATGAGCATTATGCCCAGTTTTTAGATGAGATTAAAAACCAAAAACGGAGGTATTAAAAGATGGTTAAAGTAGCCCCTTCAATTTTATCAGCAGATTTCGCTAAATTAGGCGACGAAATAAAAGATGTGGAAGCGGGAGGTGCCGATTACATCCACGTAGATGTAATGGATGGACATTTTGTCCCTAATATTACTATAGGGCCGCTAATCGTAAATGCTGTACGTCCTGTCACTGACCTTCCTTTGGATGTTCATTTAATGATTGAGAACCCTGATCAGTATATTCCTTTGTTTGCAGAAGCAGGAGCTGATATTATCAGTGTCCATGTTGAAACTTGCCCGCATTTGCACCGTACTGTACATATGATTAAAGAGGCCGGCGTCAAAGCCGGAGTAGTTTTAAATCCCGCTACTCCAGTAGAATCTGTCAGGCATATCATTCAGGACGTAGACCTCGTTCTTCTAATGACAGTAAATCCAGGGTTCGGAGGCCAGACATTCATTCATGAGGTGCTTCCGAAAATAAGGGAAGTTAAAGAGATGGTTGCCAAACTGGACAAAGATATAGAAATTGAGGTAGATGGAGGCGTGAATGCTGAAACTGCTGAGTTGTGTATTGAAGCAGGAGCGGATGTTTTAGTGGCAGGGTCTGCTGTGTACGGAAAAACAGACAGGCAAAAAGCCATTGAAAGTATCCGGTCATCAAGGTAAGATTAAACTATAAATAAAATACAAGAACCACAAGGGGAGTCCTTAGAAGGACTGAGAGGAAGCTGCCGCTTCGACCCTGAGAACCTGTGAGTTGATACTTGCGTAGGGATGTGGAGCCGGTATAAACGGCTGTTGCATTTGAGGCAATAGCTGTTTTTTATTTTTCAGTTCAGCCCCTTCCTTTGCGGTTCGTATTTTACTAAATAAAGGAGAGGGTTACTTTGAATAATTCAAGATCGACACTGATCATGGCGGAAGTAGCAATGATGGCAGCTTTGGCAGTCATACTTGATTTGCTGACATTTTTGCGCTTTTGGCCTCAGGGAGGTTCAGTTTCCTTAGCGATGCTCCCTATTCTGGTTATGGCATTCCGGAGAGGTGTTCGGCCGGGGGTGGCCACAGGATTAATCTTTGGAATCATTAATATGATCTATAACCCCTTTATTGTTCACTGGCTGCAAGCTTTGCTGGATTATCCGGTAGCTTTTGCGGTGATCGGGTTGGCCGGCTTGTTTACAATTAAAGGGAAAGCAAGCGGGCCTCAAGTTGTTATCTCATTAATTCTAGGTGTCACAGCAGGGGTTGCAATGAGATTTCTTGCTCATTTTACTGCAGGTGTGGTCTGGTTCGGAGAATTTGCTCCGGAAGGTACTCCTGTAGCTGTTTATGCTTTTACGTATAATATTTCATATCTTCTGCCTTCAATGATTGTCTGTTTAATCGTTCTGATTTTATTAAATACAGGAAGCAGAAGAATCCTTCAGCCAGCATAACCGTGACACGGCCGGAAGGGCTGCTTCACTTAAAGGAGAGATAACTTTGACTTTTATACTTCTCGGGAGCGGGCCGGAAACATCGGTCCCTGAACTGGATAAAATGCAGGAGAAATATCCTGCAGCAGCCTGGATAGGGGTGGACCGGGGAGTTTATAATCTTTTAACCTTCGGAATAATGCCGCTTATGGCTTTCGGTGATTTTGATTCAATTACCGGGGAAGAAAGACAGTGGGTACAGTCAAAGCTCAAAAATATAGAGATTTACCCAAAAGAGAAAGATGAAACAGATATGGAGATTGCAATTAACTGGTGCCTCCGTCAAAACCCTTCTCAAATTATTCTGCTTGGGGCTACCGGCGGCAGACTTGACCACTTGTTTATGAACGCCCATCTTATTCTTAAAGGCTTAAAAGTAAATGTTCCTGTATATCTCGAGGATCGGTGGAATAAAATAACAATATTAGACCCTGGCATTTACACTTTTAATAAAGAAAATTTTAAGTACTATTCTATGCTCCCTTTTACAGAAGAGGTGAAAGGGCTCACCATGCAAGGCTTCCGTTACCCTCTTGAGAATAAAGACATTGAGCAGGGATCCAGCTTATGTATCAGTAATGAATTAACAGCTGAAACCGGAAAAGTATCTTTTAAAAAGGGAAGACTTTACTTATTTCAGTCAATGGATAAAGCTTGATAATTATCATTTTTGAAAAAAAGGTACTATTTTTTTCTTCATGAATATAATGTGTAATAACGAGGCACCGATTTATGATTTCTCAATCATCAGAACTCTATGAGGGGTTGTTCTTTCGAGGAGGGGAAAGCATGAAATTTTATACGATTAAATTACCAAAATTTATTGGAGGCTTTGTACGTGCGGTGATGGGATCCTTCCGAAAAGGGTAAAAAGCCAGTCATAAATGCATGAAAAAACGGCGCAGATTTGCGCCGTTTTTTAACAGTGGAGTGATTAAACTCTTTCTACTTTGCCTGATTTCAGTGCTTTAGCAGAAACGTAAACACGCTTCGGCTTTCCGTCAACTAAAATACGGACTTTTTGTACGTTTGCACCCCAACGGCGCTTAGTAGCATTTAATGCGTGAGAACGTTTATTTCCGGATTTAGGGCCTCTGCCTGTGACAACACATTTTCTTGCCATGATATTCCCTCCTTCAACTATACGATAAGTCTAATCGTTTATAATCGGTTCAAGTATCAAAATGAAACACTTGGTTATATTAGCATAGCAAGTCAAAGAATTCAAGTCATATTTGTTTTTTTATCAAGCAAATGTACTTGACAGGGGCGCAAAAAAACAATAAAGTAATAGTGCTTTTGCAGCCGCCGGATCTTCTTTTAAATTCGTATGTTTTATAGTAAAATGACGATAGCCATAAAGGTAAAGACCTTAAAGGGAGGCAGTTTCAGATGACCATAGAGATGAAAACAAAGTTTGGCAATATTGATGTTTCCAAAGAAGTAGTGGCGGTAATTGCAGGAGGGGCTGCTGTGGACTGCTACGGAATAGTAGGCATGGCCTCACAAAAACAATTAAAAGACGGTATCACAGACCTGTTGGGGAAAGAAAACCTCGGTCGCGGTGTGGTCATTCGCGAAAAAGAAAATGAAGAAATTCACATTGATATGTACATTATTGTAAGTTACGGTACGAAAATTTCCGAAGTGGCCCATAATGTACAATCTAAAGTTAAATACCAGCTGGAGCAAATGCTCGGATTAAAAGTGGACTCTGTGAATATTTTTGTTCAAGGTGTCCGTGTTACCAACCCGTAGAAGTTATAGTTAGGAGGAACATTCGTGACAGTCACAAATATTGAAGGTAAGAAGTTTGCGCAAATGCTTGTTGAAGGAGCAAACAACCTTTCCAATAATTCCAAAAAAATTGATGCTTTAAATGTCTTTCCTGTTCCGGATGGAGATACAGGAACAAATATGAATTTAACAATTACTTCTGGCGTAAAAGAAGTAAAAGCCCAGTCTGAAAACCATGTAGGGAAAATTGCATCCAGTTTTGCAAAAGGACTGCTTATGGGCGCCAGAGGAAACTCCGGTGTCATTCTATCCCAGTTATTCCGGGGTTTTTCAAAGTCGGTGGAAAACAAAGAAACCATTACAGCGGAAGACTTGAGTAAAGCATTTAACTATGGAGTAGACATGGCTTATAAAGCAGTAATGAAACCTGTAGAGGGAACAATTCTTACTGTAGCCAAAGACTCAGCAAATAAAGGCGGCCAAATCGTTAAAAACAGCCAGGACATTAATGGTTTAATGGAAGGCGTTCTTGAAGAGGCCAAAGCGTCTCTGGAAAGAACTCCTGACCTCCTTCCTGTTTTAAAAGAGGTAGGTGTGGTGGACTCAGGCGGCCAGGGGCTTGTGACGATCTATGAAGGGTTTCTGGCTGTACTGAAAGGTGAAAAAATAACCAGTACAGTTGAGCAGGATGCACCCAGTATGGATGAGCTCGTTAAGCTGGAGCACCATCAATCTGCCCAAAGCCACATGGCCACGGAAGATATCGAGTTTGGTTACTGCACAGAAGTAATGGTTAAATTTGAAGATGATAAAGTTGAAGAAAATTCTTTTAACGAAGATGAATTCAGAGAGGTGCTGGACAAGCATGGAGATTCCCTGCTGGTTGTTTCAGATGAAGACCTGCTGAAAATCCATATTCATGCTGAATTCCCTGGTAAGGTTATATCCGAAGCGCAAAAATTCGGTTCTTTAGTTAACGTTAAAATAGAAAATATGCGTGAACAGCATACTACCATTTTAAACGAGGAAGGCACCCAGCCTGTAGCTCCTGCACCGGAAAACAAGCAGGAAAAAACTGAGTTTGCTGTCATTACTGTAGGAATGGGAGCCGGAATTGCCGAGTTATTTAAAGGGTTAGGTGTAAAGAAGGTGATTGAAGGCGGCCAGACAATGAACCCTTCTACTGAAGATTTTATTAAGGCGATCGACGAATGCCACGCTGAAAAAATAATTCTTCTGCCTAATAACAGTAACATCGTAATGGCTGCCGAACAGGCGGCTGAAGTTTCTGACCTTGAAGTGGCAGTGGTGCCTTCCAAGTCCGTACCTCAAGGTCTTGCAGCTATGCTTTCTTACAATACAGCCCAGTCTCTTGAGGAAAACACTGAGGAAATGAAAGAAGCTATGCAGGAAGTTAAAACAGGAGAAGTTACTTATGCTGTAAGAGACACAAGTCTTAACGGCGTGGACATTAAAAAAGGCGACTTTATGGGGATCCATGAAAAAACAATCGTTTCAACCGGCCCATCTGTCCAGGAAGTAGCAAAAGAACTCCTTGATAAGATGGTAGAAGAAGACGCCGAAATTGTGACAATAATACACGGAGAAGACCGCAGCGGGAAAGAAGCGGATGAATTAGTCCGTTACATCGAAGAACAGCACACAGAAATAGAAGTTGAAGTGCATGCAGGAAATCAGCCTCTTTACTCTTACATTTTATCTGTAGAATAAAGGAAGGGTTAACTGCTACTAATTAAGCAAGGGGTTGTTTTTGATGGGTAAAGTTAAAATTGTTACAGATTCCACTGCAGACATTCCTGCAGAGCTTCAAAAAGAGCTCGATATAACAGTTGTCCCGCTCAAAGTTCATTTCGCCGAAGAAACTTATGAAGACGGGGTTAATCTGACTGCAGACCAGTTTTATACAAAATTAGCTGAGGCTGAGTCAATACCTACGACTTCCCAGCCTACCCCCCATCAGTTTGAAACAGAGTACCGGCAACTGTTTGAAAAGGTGGACAAGCCGGATATTATTTCAATACATCTTTCTTCCAAACTGAGCGGCACATTCCAGTCTGCATATATAGCCTCTCAGACCTTGGGGGATGAGGTCCCTGTAACTGTCGTGGACTCAAAGCGCGCGTCCTATGCGATCGGTATTATCGTAGTCGAAGTGGCTGCTCTTGCTAAAGAAGGGGCATCTAAAGAGGAATGCCTTGAAAGAGTAAACGAGCTTTTGGAAGATACTTCGGTGTTTTTTATGGTCGATACTTTAGAATACCTTGAGAAAAATGGGCGGATAGGAAAAGCTTCGGCGGTTCTTGGATCACTGTTGAAAATTAAACCGATATTGTCTTTAACTAAGGAAGGCGAAGTTTATCCATTTGAAAAAGTTCGCGGGCAAAAGAAAGCTGTTAACAGAATTATTCAGGAGTTTCAGGACCGTTATGGCCGCGACGACATTCATGTTGGAATTTCCCATGCCCAGTCGGAATCTGAGGCTGAGGCTCTTATGAAGCAGATGCATGAACATTTTTCAATTAAAAAAGAGACTATAACCAGTATTGGCCCTGTGATTGGTACACATGTCGGCCCCGGCACGGTATCAGTATCTGTGACACGCCTGAAAAACTCATAATTACTAAACCCGCTGGGATAAAAGAATAGTAATCGTTAAGAAAGCCGAACAAAATTTTAGAATTTTGTTCGGCTGTTCTTTTTAGAAAAGCCGTGATTTCAGTCCGCCAGGCGGGCGCTTGCCCAGGGGGCTTGTCTTCAGCTAAATTCAACTCAGCCTGGAGCTGCGTTGAATTGGATCTTCAGACTGCGCTTAATCCCTTAGGCGTTCTCACTGTTTTTGTAAATATAATAGCTCTTTTTTTACCAATTTGTTAAGATAAACATGTCAGACAGGTGATTTACTATTTACTGCTTTTTTTATAATAAAACGACTGGTTGATTTTCTTATATAGTGTTGGCTCGGTATAGACGAAGGAGGACATCTGTATGAAGTACAGAAGCGTTTTTGATATTATTGGTCCAGTGATGGTTGGCCCTTCCAGCTCTCACACGGCAGGTGCTGCACGGATCGGGCTGGTGGCGAGGCAGCTGTTCCAAAAGGAACCTGAATGGGCGGCATTCCACTTATACGGTTCTTTTGCTAAAACGTATCAGGGACATGGAACGGACGTGGCGCTCGTAGGAGGAATATTAGGTTTTGACACATTTGACACCCGGATGACTGAGTCATTTAAATATGCAGAAGACAAAGGGGTTTCCTATTCTTTTTATGAAGAGGAGGCTAACCTCGACCACCCGAACACCGTTAAGATCCGCCTCGGTGCAGGGAAAGAAGAAATGGAGCTCGTAGGTATCTCGATTGGCGGAGGAAAAGTAGAAATAAAAGAGCTTAACGGATTTGAACTGAGACTGAGCGGGAACCATCCTGCTATTCTCGTAGTCCATGATGACCGTTATGGAACGATTGCCTCAGTATCAACAAAGCTTGCCGAGTATGAGATCAACATCGGGCATATGGAAGTTTCCCGAAAAGAACAGGGGAAAGAAGCATTGATGGTAATTGAAGTAGACCAGAACATTGATGAAAAAACGATGGGCGAGTTGACGAAACTCGAACATGTAAAGAAAGTTACTAAAATTCACGATTAATGAAAGAACTCTGTTTTACAGACAAAGGAGGAAACAGCATGTTTCGCAACGTAGAGGAACTTGTAGAGCTTTGTGAGACTAAGAACCTGCCTGTCTCGGAAATTATGATCAGACAGGAAATGGAAGTGCACGAACGCTCTTACGAGGAAATTTTTTCACAGATGGAACGCAATTTAGATGTGATGGAAAGAGCTGTGAACAGAGGAATAACAGAGCAAGTTAAATCCGTATCTGGCTTAACAGGCGGAGACGGGAAAAAGCTCAATGAATATATGCAATTAAATGAGACACTGTCCGGTAACCTTATCCTTGATGCAGTGAGTAAGGCTATGGCTACCAATGAAGTGAATGCTGCGATGGGTACCATTTGTGCCACGCCTACAGCGGGAGCTGCCGGAGTTGTACCCGGTACTTTATTTGCTGTTAAAGAGAAACTGAATCCTTCAAGAGAGCAAATGGTCCGCTATCTATTCGTCAGTGGTGCATTCGGATTTGTAGTAGCAAACAATGCTTCTATTTCCGGGGCGGCGGGAGGATGCCAGGCTGAAGTTGGCTCTGCGACGGGTATGGCAGCGGCTGCGATAGTGGAAATGGCCGGAGGTACACCAAGACAATCGGCTCAAGCTATGGCCATGGCTTTAAAAAATATGCTTGGATTAGTCTGTGATCCGGTTGCCGGTTTAGTTGAGGTCCCTTGTGTTAAACGTAATGCATTTGGCGCTTCTAATGCTCTTGTAGCGGCCGATTTGGCACTGGCAGGAATAGAAAGCAGAATTCCTTGTGATGAAGTAATAGACGCTATGTATCGTATAGGGGAAACGATGCCGAGTACCCTTAGGGAAACGGGTGAAGGAGGATTAGCAGCTACACCGACAGGAGTCAGATACAAGGAGCAAATATTCGGCAGCGGCTCCAAATAAGGAGAGAGAGAACAATGAAGCAATCAGTTTCCGGCCTTCATGGTGCCGGCCCGCGAGCAGTTGAACAGCTTCAGCAAATGGGCATAGACACTGTGGAGGATTTAATAGAACATTTTCCTTTCCGGTATGAAGATCACGCGATCCGCCCTCTGAATGAAGTCCAGCATGACGAGAGGGTAACTGTTCAAGGAAAAGTATACAGCGAACCTGAACTTCGGTTTTTTGGCAAAAAAAAGTCCCGGCTGACCGTGCGCGTTTTCGTGGACGGTCTCTTAGTGCAGGCCGTGTTTTTCAACCAGCCCTATTTAAAAAAGCAAATTCAGCTTGGAGACCATCTCGTTTTCTCTGGAAAACTTGATCGGAACCGAATGATGATGACAGGCGGCACAGTTAAACCCCAGTCTCCCAACAGCGACAGGCTTGAGCCGGTTTATTCCGTAAAAGGCGATATGAAAGTCCGCTTATTGCGAAAGCTTATTGACCAGGCTTTCACATCATTCGGCAGTTCAATTGAAGAAATACTGCCGGCCCAGCTGCTGGACACTTATAAGTTGGCAGGCAGGAAACAAGCATTATACCATTTACACTTCCCGACTGATTTAAACTCGTTCAGACAGGCCAAACGGCGGATGATATACGAAGAACTTCTTTTGTTCCAGCTGAAAATGCAGCTTTTCAGAAAAGAGCAGAGAGAAGGAGACAAAGGAAACGGGAAATCCTTTAATCAAAGCGTGGTGAACGATTTTATCCAAAGGCTTCCTTTTCCTCTTACAGCAGCCCAGGATAAAGTGTTAAAAGAAGTGTTTCAGGATTTACAGTCCCCTTATCGTATGAACCGTTTATTACAGGGAGATGTGGGATCGGGAAAAACGGTGGTGGCTGCTATTGCTCTGTATGCTAATGTGCTGGCAGGGTATCAAGGAGCGTTGATGGTCCCTACTGAGATTCTGGCTGAACAGCATACCGAGTCTCTAAAAAAATTGTTTGAGCACACCGGCCTTAAGATTGCCCATATATCAGGTTCTTCGCGTGCGAAAGAAAAACGGGAGACGCTTGAGTCCCTTGAGAAAGGAGAGGTGGATATTATAATAGGAACCCACGCTCTTATTCAGGAAGGGGTGGAATTCAGCAATCTTGGGCTTGTAATAACAGACGAGCAGCACCGCTTTGGTGTTCAGCAGCGGAGGGTGTTAAGAGAAAAAGGAATCCAGCCTGACGTCTTATTTATGACAGCTACTCCAATCCCCCGTACTTTGGCTATTTCAGCTTTTGGGGACATGGATGTATCGACAATCGATGAGATGCCTGCAGGGCGTAAGCCTATTAAAACCCATTGGGCTAAGCACGATAAATTGCCGCGTGTGATTGATTTTATGAAAAAGGAAATTCAAAAAGGCCATCAAGTATATGTCATTTGTCCCTTAATTGAAGAGTCTGAGCAGTTGGATGTGCAGAATGCTATTGACGTCCATTTTCAGCTGGCCCAGGCCTTGCCCGGGGTATCTGTCGGACTGATGCATGGCCGGCTTCCCCACGATGAAAAAGAACAGGTTATGCTCGCCTTTGCTGAGAATAACAGCCAGGTGCTAGTTTCGACCACAGTCGTAGAAGTAGGCGTTAATGTTCCTAATGCTACCTTAATGGTTATTTATGATGCTGACAGGTTCGGCCTCTCCCAGCTTCATCAGCTCAGGGGCAGGGTTGGCAGGGGAGATGCTCAAGCCTTTTGTATTTTACTTGCAGATCCAAAAACAGATGTGGGAAAAGAACGAATGAGTATTATGACTGAGACAAACGACGGGTTTGAATTATCCCAGCGTGATTTGGAGTTAAGAGGACCCGGTGATTTCTTCGGTGTTAAACAGAGCGGGTTGCCCGAATTTAAAGTAGCAGACCTTATAGAGGATTACAGAGTACTGGAAGTCGCAAGACAAGATGCTGCTAAGTTAGTCCAATCAAGTGCTTTCTGGACAAGTGAGGATTACAGGAGTCTGCGGGAAACGCTTCGAAAACAGGGTGCCTTCCGCGAATCAAAATTCGATTAGGTGCAAATTGCGGTTGAAAACATACTTTTGGACCTATATACTACTATTAGTACCTAGTCATATGAGTGTGGATGTGATTAATTATGAAACTGTCAAAAAGACAGCGCCAGCCTTTGCTGAAGGAAAAAATTGAGGAAAACCCTTTTATTACGGATGACACTCTGGCTGAAGAATTTAAAGTAAGCGTTCAGACAATCAGGCTGGACAGACTTGAATTAAATATTCCGGAAGTCAGAGAGAGAATTAAACATGTAGCTAAACAGCAGTATGACACAGTCAAAGCACTTCCTATCGAAGAAGTTATCGGTGAAGTGATTGATCTGGAGCTTGATAAACATGCTATTTCAATTCTTGATATAAAAAATGAACATGTATTCTCAAGAACAGGTATTGCGAGAGGCCATCATTTATTCGCCCAGGCAAATTCTCTTGCAGTTGCTGTGATAAACGATGAACTTGCTTTGACTGCCTCGGCGGCCGTGTCTTTCAAAAGCCAGGTCAAAGTTGGAGAGAGAGTTGTAGCTAAAGCGAAAGTGACTAAGATTAACGACACCAGAACCATAGTGGAAGTACAAAGTTATGTTGAACAGGTTCTGGTATTTAAAGGTACTTTCTCAATGTTCAGAGAAGAAATTAATACAGGGGAGGAAGCGGATTAATGAGGCTTGCAATAGATGCGATGGGCGGCGACCATGCGCCGGAGAGTGTGGTGAACGGATGCAGAAAAGCACTCGATGCCTCTCGTGATTTACATATTATATTTGTGGGGGATAAAAAGAAAATCGAACCTCTTGTGGAAGGGATGGACTCCCGCCGTTTTGAGATTATCCATACTGAAGTTGTGATAGATGCAGAAGATGCCCCGGTCAAAGCGGTTAGAAGAAAAAAAGATTCGTCTATGGTGCTGACGGTGCAGCAAGTAAAAGAAGGGAAAGCTGACGCTGCGGTCTCAGCCGGTAACACCGGAGCTCTTATGACAGCAGGCCTTCTGGTGGTCGGCCGAACGTCCGGTATCGAGCGTCCGGCATTGTCCCCGATGCTCCCTACACTTGGAGGAGAAGGTTTTCTACTTCTTGATGTCGGTGCAAATATGGATGCGAAACCTTCCCATCTTGTACAGTACGCGTTAATGGGGGACGTATATATGCGGAAAGTCCGCGGCTTAAACAATCCCCGGATAGGCCTTTTGAACGTGGGGTCTGAAGCTGGGAAAGGAACTGAGCTGACAAAGGAAGTCTATTCGCTCCTTCAGGACAGCAATATGAATTTCATTGGAAATGTAGAAGCGAGAGATCTTTTGGATGGGGCCGCCGATGTTGTGGTATGTGATGGATTTTCCGGCAACCTTGTTTTAAAAACAATTGAAGGAACGGCCATTTCGCTATTTTCGATCCTGAAAGATGAACTAACGTCTTCTTTTAAAAATAAACTTGCTGCCGGCGTGCTTAAGCCGTCATTCAAACGGGTTAAACAAAAAATGGATTATTCTGAATACGGGGGCGCCGGTTTATTCGGTTTGCAGGCCCCGGTTGTTAAAGCTCACGGCTCTTCAGATGAACATGCTTTTTTTAGCGCTGTTAAACAAGCTAAATTAATGCATGAAGAAAAAGTAATCAGCACGATAAAGCAGGAACTTGAACAAATGCCTGCATCGAGAGGAGAAGAATGATGTCTAAAACAGCTTTATTATTTCCGGGACAGGGCTCGCAGCAAGCCGGTATGGGAAGAGAACTTGCTGAGGCATACCCAGTGTGCGAATCAGTTTTTCTGAAAGCAGATGAAGCTCTCGGCGAAAAACTAAGTGAGCTGATCTTTACAGGCAGTGAAGATGAGCTGAAAAAAACAGAAAATACTCAGCCTGCTTTGCTGACTGTCAGTACTGCCATTTGGGAACTGCTTAAAGAAAAAAACATTACCGCAGAATATGCAGCAGGCCACAGCCTTGGCGAATACTCTGCTCTTGTGGCAGGGAACAGTATGGATTTTCAGGAAGCCGTAAAAGCTGTTAGGAAAAGAGGGCAGTTTATGGAAGAGGCCGTTCCTAAAGGCAAAGGTACGATGGCCGCTATTTTAGGGATGGAGCGGGAAACTCTTCAGAAAGTGACTGACCGGGCAACTGAAGAAGCAGGATCTGTACAGCCTGCTAACTTTAATTCTCCTGGCCAGATAGTCATTTCCGGCACTGCTGAAGGTGTGGAACGAGCGGTAGAGCTTGCCAAATCAGAAGGAGCTAAAAGGGCTATGTTATTATCAGTCAGCGGGCCTTTTCACTCTGAGCTGATGGAGCCCGCATCGGAAAAAATGAAAACTGTCCTGAATGATATCACCTTCAGTCAACCTGACTTACAGGTAATTGCTAATGTGACAGCTGAACCTTTTGAAAATGCAGGCCAGATTCCGGATGCGTTAATCAGGCAGATTTATTCTCCTGTGCTTTGGGAGGACACGATCAGGTACCTGGTAAACGAAGGAGTCGATACGTTTATCGAAGCAGGACCCGGTAAGGTATTAAGCGGACTCGTAAAAAAGGTATCAAGAAGGGCGGCTGTGCTGCCGGTATATGATAAAGAAACATTGGAAAAAGCATTAACACATTTTGAAAATAAAGGAGAGTGACCCCATGAAAGGACAACATGCCCTCGTTACCGGTGGATCACGGGGAATTGGCAAAGCCATTTGTATTGAACTTGCTCAGCAGGGAGTCAACGTGGCGGTGAATTATTCAGGAAGTAAAGACAAAGCTGAACAGGTAGCGGAAGAATGCCGAAGTTTCGGTGTGGAAGCTTTAACTGTCCAGGCAGACGTGGCAGATTCAAAAAGTGTGCAAGACATGGTGAAGACTGTGTCAGAGGCTTTTGGCTCAATTGAGATTCTCGTTAATAATGCCGGAATTACGAGAGACACCTTAATTATGAGGATGAAAGAAGAGGACTTTGACGCTGTCATTGATACGAACCTTAAAGGAGTATTTAATTGTGCTAAAGCGGTATCCCGTACAATGATGAAACAGCGTTATGGCAGAATTATTAATATCTCTTCTGTCGTAGGCGTTCTCGGGAATGCAGGACAGGCCAATTATGTAGCAAGTAAAGCAGGCGTAATCGGCTTGACTAAATCATTAGCCCGCGAGCTGGCTAACCGGAATATCCGGGCGAACGCTATTGCCCCTGGATTTATCCAAACTGAGATGACTGACAAGCTTCAGGAAGAGACAAAAGAAGAGCTCCTTAAGCAAATTCCTTTAGGAGAACTTGGCAAACCAGAAGATGTCGCACGCGTCGTATCATTTTTAGCTAGTGATGCAGCTTCATATATGACAGGGCAAACCTTACATGTAGATGGCGGCATGGTCATGCCGTAGCTTTTACAGACCAAAAACGAACTAGTATTTTTTACTTGTTTATCCTATAATTACTGAGAGGAGGTGAAGTAAAATGGCAACAATTCAAGACAGAATTGCAAAAATCGTGTCCGAACGCCTCGGTGTAGATGAATCAGAGGTCAAAAAAGAAGCTACTTTCAAGGATGACCTTGGAGCTGACTCTTTAGATGTGGTTGAGCTTGTTATGGAACTTGAGGACGAGTTCGACTTAGAAATTTCCGACGAAGATGCTGAAAAAATCGCAACGGTCGGTGACGTGATCGATTACATAGAGCGTCATCAATAAGCATGCTTGATGCCAGCTGATCACTGCCTGTCTGGCAGCAACCAGCTTTTTATCTTTATTAGAAAAACAGACAGTCTCCCAAGTTCCTTTCAAAAGGAACTTGGGATTTAAAAACTAAATGAGACAAGTGATGGGGGTTCTCATGCAACAGTCAAGAAAGATCCATAGAAGGGGAATGAAACGTCAGGCAAAGAAAATGCAAATGACGAACGCTCAAAAAATAAAATACCGAAAATTTTTAGACGATATTCACATTAACTTCAAAAATGAAGACTTGTTTATTCAAGCTTTCACCCACTCTTCTTATGTAAATGAACACCGTATCCGCCCGTATGACGACAATGAACGGCTTGAGTTTTTAGGCGATGCAGTTTTGGAATTGGCCATCTCCCAGTACTTATATAAGCTCTTTGATCATATGAGCGAAGGTGAGATGACCAAACTCAGAGCTGCGATCGTATGCGAACCATCTCTCGCTAAGATAGCTGACGAGTTGAAATTTGGTGATTATGTCCTGCTTGGAAAAGGTGAAGAGATGACGGGCGGGCGCAGAAGGCCTGCACTTCTCGCAGATGTATTTGAAGCTTTTATAGGTGCCCTTTATCTGGACCTTGGTATGGATGCTGTATACGGATTTCTGAAAGATTATGTCTACCCGAAAATCCATAATGGCTCTTTTTCTCATATGATGGACTTTAAAAGCCAGCTGCAGGAACTTATCCAGCGTGAAAGCCAGGGACAGGTGCATTATAAAATAATTGAAGAAAAAGGTCCTGCTCATGCCCGGGAATTTGTGTCGGAGGTTACTCTGGATAAGCAGCAGCTCGGTATAGGGACGGGAAAATCCAAAAAAGAAGCAGAACAGATGGCGGCCCAAAAAGCGCTTGAAAAGCTTAATTCCAAGTAATTCAGAAAGAATCGGGAAGTGACTCTCTTAAACCCTTGAAGTAGACGGGACCGTCTTATTTCAGTTTAAAACAGGGAAGGCAGATTAAAAATCTGCCTTCCCTGTTTTAATGTTTAATAGTAATCCTTCGCAACTTCTTCCAGAGTCTCCAGTGCTTTTTTCGCCCAGGCGCTTCCTTCCTCCTCAAGCTCTTTTTTCTGCTTTTCCACCGCTGTTTTTAAAGAAGAGTCATACTCGGGGACCGATCCGGTATATGGTTTAATATAAGCGAGCGGAATATTTGTTTTTTCATTATAACTTAAGGCTTTTCTCTCGTGGAATAAAGGTACGTTAGTTGAGCCGGGATTATGAAGATCCCCTTGGACCGGGTGCTTATTAACTGCAAGTACTTTAACTACCGCTGTAGACCGTGCCTCGTTTACTGAAATAATTTCTCCTGTATATTTTCCTGTTTTATAGATACCTGTAACAATCTGACCTTCTGCCAATTTGTTTTCCATATACGAATCTTCCTTTCTGAAATCTCTGTAATAGTTTGTCAGCATGGCGTCTTCAAGTATAGCTGAATGCAGCAACTTAAAGAATTTTCAAAGAAAATAATATAAGATTACCGCCAGAGCCTGGCGGTAATCTTATGATTTAATTATCCGACTGGTCACGCATTGAACCGAGTTCAGATACAATAGCATCCAGTTCGCTCACACTGAAATTATCTTTTTTCATCACCATCGCATGAATTTCTTCAATATCATCATACTTTTTTAGTGAGAAATGTTCAGGCTTTATAGCTGCGCCATTTACTACTTGTAATTTAGTTTTAATATTTTCAATCATTGCTGAAAGCTCTTCTCTATTTTTTTCATTGTTTGCCAATGATAACACCCTTTCCAGTTTATTTGTCTTGTCTATTTTAACATGAACTGTGAAAAAGACCATAACTGCCTTAATATCGTTTAATCTCACTCTTATTTTATGATAAAATAAACAAGTTAAGGTCTGTTTCAGGCAGGCTTGAGAATAAGGAAATTGAGGTGAATGACATTGTTCCTGAAAAGGTTGGAACTTGTGGGGTTTAAATCGTTTGCTGAACGATTATCCATTGATTTTGTCCCGGGTGTTACTGCCGTGGTAGGACCGAATGGAAGCGGGAAGAGTAACATATCAGATGCTATCAGATGGGTATTAGGAGAACAGTCGGCAAAAAATCTCCGCGGGTCTAGAATGGAGGATGTCATCTTTTCCGGAAGTGACAGCAGAGCACCGTTAAATATGGCAGAGATTTCTCTGATATTGGATAACGAAGATCAGCACTTGGCGATAGATTATAGTGAAGTGGCTGTTACAAGGCGAGTTTACCGTTCAGGGGACAGCGAGTATCTTATAAATAAACAATCGTGCAGATTAAAAGATATTGTAGACTTATTTATGGACTCAGGCCTTGGAAAAGAGGCTTTTTCTATTATCGGACAAGGCCGCGTCGAAGAAATTCTGAGCAGCAAATCGGAAGAAAGGCGTATGATATTTGAAGAAGCGGCTGGAGTATTGAAATATAAAAACCGAAAACAGAAGTCAGAAAAAAAACTGCAGGATACACAGGATAATTTAAACCGTGTGAAAGACATACTGCATGAATTGGAAACGCAGGTTGAGCCGTTAAGAGAACAGGCTTCCGTAGCGAGAGAGTACCTTGAGAAAAAGCGGGACCTTAAAAATATTGAAGTGGGTGTCCTGGTTAAAGAAATAGAGATGCTTCATAAGGAATGGACCGAAGGAAAAGAAGCATGGGAAAAGCTCGAAGGTGAAGAAGGAAAATTCCAGTCCCTGGTTAAAAGCGGGGAAGCAAAACTTCAGCGGTTCCGCGCTGATATGCAGACAATCGATGATTCCATAGATGATCTGCAGAACTTTCTTCTGACTACAAGTGAGGATCTTGAAAAACAAGAGGGCCAAAAAGAGGTCTGGAAAGAGCGGCGTAAAAATTTTGCGCAAAATAAAGAGCAGTTTTTACAAGAGATCGCTCAGTTAAAAGAGAAAAAAAATAAGCTGAATACCGAACTTGAAAAGCAGAGAAAATTGCTGGATGAGCGGAAATTAAAAGCAGCCGAGACAAGCAAACAGCAGCAGGAACTTGAGATGAGACTCAGCGACCTGGAAGAAGGCTCTGAAGAACGGTTAGAGCAGCTCAAATCTGATTACATAGAATGGCTGAATGAAAAAGCATCAAAGACAAATGAAATGAACTATTTAAAAGACCAGGCAGCCAGAAATGAGCAGAAACGCCAGCGTCTCGAAAAAGACAATCAGGAGCTCCTTGTTAAAAGAAAACGAATTCTTAGCGAACGGCTGAATGCCGAAAAAGAATGGGAAGCTGAGAAAGAAACAATCGATTATCTGCTCCATCAATATCAAAAGGTTAATCAGGAAAGTGAAAAGAAACAAAGTGAATATGAAAAAAAAGAAAAACTGCTCTACGAGGGGCTTCGGCATCTTCAGCAGCTTCAGTCTCGAAAAGAGATTCTTGAAGATATGCAAAATGACTATGCCGGCTTTTTTCAGGGAGTAAAGGAAATTCTGAAAGAACGGGACAGAACTTTTAAAGGAATTCGCGGGGCAGTGGCGGAAATGATTGAAGTCGATCCTAAGTATCAGACAGCGATGGAGATTGCGCTGGGGGCGGCCCAGCAGCACGTCATTGTGGAAGATGAACCTACAGGCCGGAAAGCAATTCAGTTTCTGAAGGAAAGGCGTCTTGGACGGGCAACTTTTCTTCCTGTGAATGTGGTAAAACCCCGGTCGATTCCGCCTCAGGATCTTTACCGTGCTGAAGCGGTGGAAGGGTGTTTAGGGATTGCCAGCGAATTAGTGGCGTACGAACCTGAGTACAGAGACGTAGTGAGACACCTTTTAGGGAATGTGGTTCTTGCGGAAGAAATTAAATCTGCTCAGAAGATTGCCGGCAAGCTGAACTACAGGTTCAGAGTAGTGACCTTAGACGGGGATATTGTTAATCCCGGCGGTGCTATGACAGGCGGCAGCATTAAACAAAAACAAAGCCAAATTCTTGGACGCCAGCAGGAACTGGAGAGAGTGGCAGATAAATTAAATACTATAGAATCTCAGACAGACGGTTTGCAAAAAGAGGTCTCCGTGCTTAAAGAAACGGCTGCTTCACTTAAACAGCAAATGAAACAGCTTACTGAAAGCGGGGAAGAAGCCAGAAGAATTGAACAAATCAAGAAAGCTGAGCTTAATAAACTGCAGTTAGCCGAAGAAAACCTGAATGAGCGGCTGGAAGTGTATGACCTGGAATACGAAGATTATAAAAGAGAAATGGAAGAAAGGCAGCAGCGGGTTGAAGAGCTTACCGTTTCAATTAAAGCATCTGAAGAAAAGGTTGAAGAATTAAACAGTGAAATAGAAGAGCTTGCCAGCCGGCAGAAAAAGGACCAGTCTGAGCGGGAAGGCTTAAGAGCAGAATTAACCGAAATTAAAATAAAGTTTGCAAAAGAGGACGAACAAAAGTCTTATACTGAAGAAAACTACCGCCGTTTAAAAGGGGAACTTCAGAGTGTCTCGCAGGAGATAATAGATAAAGATACCGAGTATAACCAGCTTGAAAAGGAGCTTTCTGACCAGACAGTTGACGCCTCAACCATTGAAGACCAGATTGAGAAGCGAAAAGCAGAAAAAGAAAAAACCATCCAGTTAATTTCCAAGCGAAGGTCGGAAAGGCTGAACCTTCAGCAGACGCATGATGATACAGAACAGGAATTAAAAGAGCAAAAACGGCAGCTTAAATTTATTTCTCAGACATTGCACGAGAAAGAAGTGTTAGTAAACCGGCTGGATGTCGAATTAGACACCAGGTTAAATAAATTACAGGAAGAGTATGAAATGAGCTTTGAAGCAGCCAGCGGGAATTATACACTTACGGGTGAGCTGGAGGATGCGAAAAACCAGGTTAAGCTTATTAAAATGGCTATAGAAGAGCTGGGGACTGTTAATGTAGGCGCCATTGAAGAGTTTGAACGGGTGAAAGAACGGTATGATTTTTTAACGGAGCAGAGAACAGACCTCGAAGAAGCAAAAGCTACTCTGCACCAGGTTATTTCTGAGATGGATGATGAAATGACAAGGCGTTTCAGGGAAACGTTCAACCAGATCCAAGGTCACTTTAAGGGAGTTTTTGCTGAACTGTTCGGCGGAGGCAATGCGAGCCTTGAACTGACCAACCCCGATGATCTTTTACAGACCGGGGTGGATATAGTCGCTCAGCCCCCTGGTAAAAAACTGCAAAATCTTGCTCTTCTTTCAGGAGGAGAAAGAGCTTTAACAGCCATCGCTCTGTTATTTTCCATTTTAAAGGTACGTCCGGTGCCATTTTGTGTCCTTGATGAAGTTGAAGCGGCGCTGGATGAGGCCAATGTAGCCCGTTTCGCGCAATATTTAAAAGATTTCAGTGAAGAGACCCAGTTTATTGTTGTTACTCACAGAAAAGGGACTATGGAAGAAGCAGATGTTCTTTACGGCGTAACTATGCAGGAATCCGGTGTATCTAACTTAGTCTCTGTCCGGCTTGAAGAAACAAAGGAACTTATCGGATGATAAACTGACCATAAAATAATGGAGGAGTGCAAATGAGCTTTTTTAAAAAATTAAAAGAAAGAATTACTGACCAGACTGATTCAGTAACCGAAAAGTTTAAAGATGGCCTGTCGAAAACAAGGGACTCGTTTGTCGGAGCGATGAACGAGCTGGTGAAAGACTACCGCACTGTGGATGAAGAATTTTTCGAAGAATTGGAAGATATTCTGATCTCAGCAGATGTGGGAGTCCACACGGTTATGACACTTATTGATGAGTTGAAGGATGAAGCACGCCGAAGGAATATAAAGGATGCAAGAGACATACAGCCTGTAATCTCCGAGAAGCTGGCAGAACTTCTGCAGAAGTCAGAGGAAGAATCGAAACTCAACATAAAAGAGAATGAATTGACGGTCATTCTGTTTGTAGGTGTCAACGGGGTTGGGAAAACGACGACAATAGGGAAGCTCGCCCATCAGTTTAAACAGGAAGGGAAAAATGTGCTGATGGCTGCAGGGGACACTTTCCGTGCAGGGGCCATTGAGCAGCTGGAAGTATGGGGAGAGCGTGTAGGAGTCGATGTAATAAAACAGCAGGCAGGTTCTGATCCGGCTGCTGTGATGTTTGATGCTGTTCAATCGGCTAAATCTAAGAAAGCGGATGTTCTGCTTTGCGATACAGCGGGGCGTCTGCAAAACAAGGTCAATCTTATGAAAGAACTTGAAAAAGTCAAACGGGTGTTAACAAGAGAAATACCGGATGCTCCTCATGAGGTGCTGTTGGTACTTGATGCCACAACAGGACAAAATGCGATGAGCCAGGCTAAAACATTCGGCCAGGCTACTGACGTCTCAGGTATCGTATTGACGAAACTGGATGGGACAGCCAAGGGAGGTATTGTTCTTGCGATCAGGAACGAACTGGATATTCCAGTTAAACTGGTTGGTCTGGGAGAAGGCATGGATGATCTTCAGGAATTCAGAGCCGAACAATATGTCCATGGGTTGTTTTCAGAGGTGCTTAAAGAAGCTGATGAAGCGGCTGAAGACTGAAGCGGACGTGCCCGCTTGGATGACAAGATAAAAACTTGACAGGGGACATCTCCTCTTGTATCATTACAAATTGTAAAGGCAATTACCTTAACAAGGCGGTGGGCTTCGTGATTGAAAAAACAATCCGTATGAACTACCTGTATGACTTCTATCAGGCGCTGTTGACCAGCAAGCAGAATCAGTATATGCGAATGTATTATTTGGATGACTGGTCGCTTGGAGAAATTTCCGAACACTTTGATGTAAGCCGACAGGCAGTTTATGACAATATAAAACGCACGGAAGCCTTATTAGAAGAGTATGAGGAAAAGTTACAGCTCTTTTCCCGCTATGAAAAGCGCCTAAGCTATATAGAGGAATTAAAAGTAATGATTCGCGAGAAAGAAAGTCCCACTCGTATAATCCAGATCGTTGAATCTCTCGAGAAACTGGAATAGGGGGCAAACAAAATGGCATTTGAAGGCTTAGCAGAACGACTGCAAGGAACACTCAAGAAGATCCGCGGTAAAGGGAAAGTGTCTGAGCAGGACGTTAAAGAAATGATGCGTGAAGTCCGTCTTGCCCTTTTAGAGGCAGATGTGAACTTTAAAGTAGTAAAAAAATTTATAGCAGATGTAAAAGAACGGGCAATCGGCCAGGAAGTACTTGACAGCCTGACCCCGGGCCAGCAGGTTATTAAAGTAGTAAATGAAGAACTGACCAAGCTTATGGGCGGAGAGCAGAGTAAAATTGCGGTCGCTCAGAAGCCGCCGACCGTTGTTATGATGGTGGGCCTTCAAGGGGCAGGTAAAACAACAACTACCGGAAAGCTGGCTAACCACTTAAGGAAAAAGCACAACCGTAACCCTTTAATGGTAGCGGCAGATATTTACCGGCCTGCTGCGATTAAGCAGCTTGAAACATTAGGTAAGCAGCTTGATATGCCTGTGTTTTCTTTAGGGGACCAGGTGAGCCCGGTGGAAATTGCTAAACAGGCACTTGCTAAAGCTAAAGAAGAACATCACGATTATGTACTGATTGATACAGCCGGGCGGCTGCATGTAGACGAAGAACTTATGGGGGAACTTGATGAAATTAAGGAAGTAACATCCCCTGAGGAAATTCTCCTTGTCGTTGATGCTATGACTGGTCAGGACGCAGTTAATGTAGCTCAAAGTTTCAATGAGCGCCTCGGTATAAGTGGGGTCGTCCTCACCAAGCTTGACGGAGATACCCGCGGCGGTGCCGCTATTTCTGTCAAATCAGTCACTGACACGCCGATTAAGTTTGCAGGTATGGGAGAAAAAATCGATGCGTTAGAGCCTTTTCATCCCGAACGGATGGCTTCAAGAATTTTAGGTATGGGCGACGTACTGACGCTTATTGAAAAAGCCCAGACGAATGTGGATGAGGAAAGAGCCAAAGAGTTAGAACGTAAAATGAGGACCAATGATCTGACCTTCGATGATTTCCTTGAACAGCTATCCCAGGTGCGCAATATGGGGCCGCTTGACGAGCTCCTCGATATGATGCCTGGAGCAGGTAAGATGAAAGGTTTAAAAAATGTTCAAGTGGATGAGAAGCAGATCGGGCATATTGAAGCGATTGTCAAATCAATGACAAAAGCAGAGAGGGATGATCCATCTCTTTTAAATGCAAGCCGGAGAAAACGGATCGCTAAAGGCAGCGGCACCTCTATTCAAGAGGTTAACCGTCTTATTAAGCAATTCCATGAAATGAAAAAAATGATGAAACAGATGTCCGGTATGCAAAAGGGTAAAGGTAAGAAAAAAGGCGGGCTTGGCGGCATGAAGTTTCCGTTTATGTAACCTGATTACCCATCCCAAATCTGTGCAAGCTCATATGCATTAGTACAGTGGGAGCTCAATCTATGGTGTAAAGTTTTTTTACTTTACTGGGGTTGATCCCTGGATCCTTTTATGATAGTATAATTAATTGTGTGAAAGATTTATGGAGGTGAAACACATGGCAGTTAAAATTCGTTTAAAGCGAATGGGAGCAAAGAAATCTCCGTTCTATCGTGTGGTTGTAGCGGATTCCCGTGCGCCGCGTGATGGTCGTTTTATTGAAGAACTAGGAACTTATAATCCATTAAAAAATCCTGTAGAATTTAACGTTGATCAAGAAAAAGCGTTAAAATGGATGTTAGATGGAGCTAAGCCATCCGATACTGTTCGTAACTTGTTCTCAAACGTTGGCTTAATGGAACAACTTCACAACGCGAAGAACGCAAAATAGTCCTTCGTGTGGAAATAATCCAAGAAGGTGAGTGACATGAAAGAATTGGTTGAATCGATTGCTAAAGCGCTTGTAGATCACCCCGATGATGTCCGTGTAACTGAAGTGGAAAATGACCGTTCACTCACGCTGAAGCTGGAAGTGCACGAGGACGATATGGGGAAAGTGATCGGCAAGCAGGGACGGATTGCTAAAGCTATCCGTTCAGTAGTTAACGCTGCCGGAGCAAATCAGAACAAACGAATTCAGTTGGAAATCGGTTAAAAGGGTGAGGGGGACCTCTCCCTTTTTTTCCGTATATATATGTATGATATGGTACAATAAAAGGAATACTTGGAGGTGTCCTATTTTGGAAATTATTAAAAAAGTTGTCGTAAAACAAATATTAACCGAAGAGAGCCGGGACAAACTGAAGGAACAATTTTTATCCCGCCAGTATCAGATTACAAAAGAGTTAAAGCAATTAGAATTTGTCCTACATAAGAAAATGAAAGAAAATCAGAGTGCAAGTTACCAGAAATCATTAAAGGAAAGTTTTAATAAAGAAGTAGCCCGGAGAAAAGACAGGCTCCGTCAGTTAGAATTAAAACTGGATCAGCTGGACGAGCTGGATCTTGGTGCTGAGCTAAGAGAAGGCACGATTCAAATGATTGAGCAAGTGGAAGAAGGAGACAATTGGGAAGAAATAATGAAAGGGACAGAAATTGTCATTAAAGACGGGGTGGTTTACGAGCTCCGGTACGGAGGCATGCAGGATGACTGATTGGCTGAATGTGGGTAAGATTGTTAATACTCACGGTATTCATGGAGAAGTGCGGATAATTTCTAAAACCGACTTTCCGGAACAGCGTTATAAGGCGGGGAATGTGCTTTATATCCTGAAAGATGGCAATGACCGTCTTCCGGTCACTGTCCGCTCATGGCGCCAGCATAAACAGTTTGATTTGGTTTCATTTGAAGATATGGAAAATGTTAATCTTGTGGAGACTTATAAAGGGTCGCTTCTTCAGGTGCATACCTCTCAGCTTGATGATCATTTAGGTGAGGGAGAGTTTTATTATCATGAGATTATTGGCCTCTCTGTCGAGACAGAAGAGGGCGAGCTTGTAGGGACAGTGAAAGAAATTTTATCACCCGGAGCAAATGATGTATGGGTCGTCCAGCCTGAAGATAAAGGTAAAGAGGTGCTTATTCCTTATATTGATGACGTAGTGAAAGAGATTAAATTGAACGACCAAAAGATAATTATTACCCCGATGGAAGGGCTGTTAGACTGATGAAAATCTCGATTTTAACCTTGTTTCCGGAAATGTTCCAAGGATTATTCTCCCACTCCATATTAAAACAGGCACAGGAAAAAAACGTTGTAACTTATGACGTGGTTAATTTCAGAGATTATACCGAAGACAGACATAACAGGGTGGATGACTATCCTTACGGGGGAGGGGGCGGGATGGTTCTAACTCCCCAGCCTGTTTTCGACGCAGTGGAGGATCTGAAAAAAGGAGCGGATTCTTTAAGAAAACCTCCCCGAGTCATTCTTCTTTGCCCTCAAGGGGAACCCTATACGCAGAAAAAAGCGGAGGAACTTTCGAAAGAAGAGCAGCTGATACTAATTTGCGGCCATTATGAAGGTTACGATGAAAGAATCCGTGAGCATTTGATTACTGATGAAATATCTATCGGTGATTATGTTTTAACCGGAGGAGAAATTGGAGCAATGGTTATTGCGGACAGTGTAACACGTCTTCTGCCTGGTTCCCTCGGGAACGAGCAGTCAGCTGTAACTGACTCGCACAGCACAGGGCTTCTTGAATATCCTCATTATACAAGGCCGGCTGATTTCAGGGGGCTGCGTGTGCCTGATATCCTTCTTTCGGGGCATCATAAAAAGATTGAAACCTGGCGCCGGCAGCAATCCTTGAAACGTACTTATGAGAGACGAAAAGATATGTTAAAGAAACTTGACTTAACGGAAGAAGATCAAAAATATTTAAATGAATTGGAATCAGAGTGAAAAAGCGGTTGAGTTTTCATTAACGGTGTGGTATTATGTTTTTTGTGGCTTTAGCCAGATCAAGGTGTTCCGCTGTCCCTTTTGTGAGACATGAAGACCTGCAGGGAAGGAGGCGAACAGAAGATGGAACAAATTATTCGTGATATTACTAAAGAGCAATTGAAAACTGATCTTCCAGAATTCCGCGCCGGAGATACATTGCGTGTACACGTTAAAGTTGTAGAGGGTACTCGTGAGCGTATCCAGGTATTCGAAGGTGTGGTAATCAAGCGCCGCGGAAGCGGGATCAGTGAAACATTCACTGTTCGTAAGATATCCAGCGGTGTGGGTGTGGAACGTACATTCCCAGTACATTCGCCACGTATCGATAAGATCGAAGTATCTCGTCGTGGTAAAGTACGCCGTGCCAAGCTTTACTACTTGCGTGCATTGCGCGGTAAAGCAGCTCGTATTAAAGAACGTGCAAGATAACTGTTATGAAAGGAGCTTGTTTTCAAGCTCCTTTTTTCATGCCTTCATTTACTTATACATTTATTAAACACACTTTTATTAAAATATGGTAAAATATATGGATGATTAAATAAAAGAGGCTGAATTCTTTTTAATATAACTATTGGAGGTTCCTGACCTCTTGTTTATCTGTGCTGTTAATAATTTGTACTCCAATAAAAGGATGGATGGAAATGGCAAAATCTGAATCGTGGGAATGGGTAAAAGCCGTTGCTGTGGCCTTAATTCTGGCCGTAGTGATCAGGTATTTTTTCTTTGCGCCGATTGTAGTGGACGGTCAGTCTATGATGCCGACCCTGGAACATAATGACCGGATGATTGTTAATAAAATCGGCTATAATATTTCAGAGCCGGACAGGTTTGATATTATTGTATTTCATGCCCCCCAAAATAAAGACTATATTAAACGGGTAATTGGTCTGCCTGGAGACCAGATTAGATATGAAGAAGATATGTTATATATTAATGACGAGCCGGTGGAAGAACCTTATTTAGAAGACTATAAACAGGAAGCAGATCAGATGCCGTTTACCGGAGATTTCACTCTTTCTGAGGTTACCGGCTATGACACAGTACCTGAAGGGCATGTATTTGTACTGGGGGATAACCGGCAGCACAGTAAAGACAGCCGCCACATAGGTGTTATACCTTATGATGAAGTAGTCGGAAAAGCCAACTTTGTTTTCTGGCCTGTGCAGGAAGTCCGGCTTGTTGATTAGGAGGAATGATTTAATATGGCCATACAATGGTATCCTGGACATATGGCGAAAGCTAAAAGAGAGGTTCAGGAAAAACTTAAGCTTATTGATGTAGTAATTGAAATTGTAGATGCGCGAATTCCTGTTTCCTCCAGGAACCCTATGGTTGATGAACTGACTGCTAATAAACCGCGGCTTATCCTGCTGAATAAGTCTGATTTAGCAGATCCTGCTGTTACTAAGGAATGGGTCCATTTCTTCGAAAAAAGAAACTGGGCGACCCTGGTAGTGGACTCTCAAAGAGGAAAGGGAATCAATCAGGTTCCTGGGAAGGTAAGAGAACTGGCCAAACCTCTGCTGGACAAGTTCCACGCTAAAGGAATCCATCCAAGAGCGTTACGCGCGCTGATTCTGGGTATTCCAAATGTAGGCAAATCCACTGTGATTAATCGCCTGGCCAATAAGAAAATTACTAAAATTGGCGATAAGCCGGGAGTGACTAAAAGCCAGCAATGGATTAAAGTGGGCAAGGAAATGGAACTGCTCGATACTCCGGGAATATTATGGCCTAAATTCGAAGATCAGGATGTAGGTTTCAGGCTCGCTCTTACCGGTGCAATTAAAGAAGAGATTTTCGACTTTCAGGAAACTTCGGTTTTTTTATTAAATTATTTAACCGAGGAGTATCCTGAGCGGCTTAAAGCACGGTTTAATTTAAAGGAGTTATCTGAGGATGTCGCTGATTTATTCGATGAAATTGGCAAGCGCAGAGGATGCCTCGTCTCCGGAGGCCTGGTTGATTACGATAAAACAGCTGAAATTATATTCAGGGATTTCCGCCAGGGAAAACTCGGGCACATAAGTCTTGAGCGCCCTCAGGAATAGAGAGATACGCGACTAACAGCGTATCTTTTATTTTATTCAGTCGTGAAACGCAAGCTATGTAAACATTCCTGTTGAACGAAGGCGAGAATACCCGGAGGATAAGCACAGTCTTTAAAAGAAGCATTATTTAAGAACTAAATTATTTAAAAAACGGATTAAATGAACCGATAAACTAAGAAAGGAAAGATGGTAATGAAGAAAAAAACAATTGCCGAGATTAAATGCAAACTCGAAACTCTTCAGGATGAAAATGATCCATTCCTGGAAGAATTACATAAAGATGAGCGAAAAGGAGTTAAGGGATTAATTGCGCGATGGGAAAAACAGCAAGTGGAAAGGGAGAAACTCGAATCTCATTATACTGAAATGAGTTCCTTTGAAAAAGAAGCGTGGAATAAGGGGTATTTACGAATAGCTGGAATAGATGAAGTAGGGCGCGGCCCTCTGGCAGGTCCTGTTATTGCTTCCTGCGTTGTTCTTCCTTCAGACTGCAGACTGCTCGGATTGACAGATTCTAAAAAGCTGACTAAGACGAAACGGGAATATTTTTATGATGAAATTATGAGAAAGGCAGAAGCAGTGGGAGTGGGGATAGTTTCAGCACAGGAGATTGATGAGCTTAATATTTATCAAGCCTCTAAACAGGCTATGATACGGGCTGTGAAGCAGATTTCTGAAGACTCTCCAGACTATTTGCTGATTGATGCTATGGAACTTCCTTTAGATATTGCTCAGAAAAGTCTAATTAAAGGAGATTCCAGATCCGTTTCTATTGCAGCAAGTTCTATCATTGCCAAAGTGACCAGAGACCGCTATATGGATAAATTACATAAGCAGTATCCGATGTACCAGTTTGATAAACATGCAGGCTACGGGACCCGGGCCCATTTGGAAGCAATAGAAGAACACGGAATACTTGAGGAGCATCGTCGAAGTTTTGCGCCGGTTAAATCCTATGCTTAAGTCAATGGCTTTGTTAATATTGGCTGTTTACTGAATAAAAAGACCTCCCGGCAAAATCATGTTTGGCATTATGCTCGAGAGTCGCTTTTGCTATTAGCTGACCTCGCCGTGTTCGAAGACCGGCAGATTAACTAAAGCTTTTACGATATAAAAGGTTCCCGGGAGGAGAACATCTATGATTGCTGCAGCAATGCTGGATAATTTAATTCGCGGAATGGATACAGGACAGGCTAAAACCCTTAACTTAAGAGAGGGGCAGGTTTTCCAAGGGAGAATTAGTGAACTGTACCCTGGACAGCTGGCCCGCCTTCAAATGGGGACAATGAATTTATCAGCCCGTCTCGAGGCACGACTTGAAAAAGGTGAGAAATACTGGTTTAGAGTAATATCAGGTGAAAAGGTCCCTCAATTAAAAGTCCTGGAAAGTGTACCTGTGAACAGGCCGGGCAGCAGCCCCGCTGCTGTTACAAACGTTCCCGCAGTGCTGAAGCAGCTTGGTCTTCCGACAGACGGTCTTCACGAAAAAATTATACGGGAACTCATCAGGGTCAATTTGCCATTTACCAGAAGCAATATATTGCAAGGGGCGCAGTTAGTTAAGGAGTCTGCCTTAGCTTCAAATGATTCTTTGAACCTTATCACTATGATGATCCAAAGGGGATATCCGCTGACCAGAACAGCCTTTAAAGCATTGGCTTCCGTTCAATCAGGAAAATCAACAGGAGAGACGATGGTTCAGCTCGCCTCAGCCTTGGAGAAATTACCGGATAGCAGGGCACAGCACCTGCAACACATTCTTGCAAATATATCCGGGCGTTTTAGCGGCTTTGAAAAACTTGATATTTTTGTTATTTTTAAGCATTTAACTGGCAAGGATGAAGAGTTTCGGGAAGCGGCTTTTAAGGTTTTAAAAAAAACTGGTTTAATTAACAGCATAGATTCTTCCATACGGTTTTTCACCTCTTTTAAAGACACAGTTTTCAATCCTGCAAATGAAAATATGTCTGGTGAATTATGGCCTGATTTATTGAAAAGCCGCCAAACAGCTTTGCCTCTGAAAAATATGGATCCTAAACTTTTGTTTTCCTACTTGACTGATTCACTGAGAGGCGCTCCGCTCCAGTCTGTCATCCAGCTTCTTACTTTAATAAATCCTCAGGCTTCCGCCGGCTCTATTATCGCCAGTCTGTCCCAGTGGCTGGCTTCTGAGCCTGAAGACAGCACAAAAGGCATCTGGCAGTTAATCCGGGATAATCATTCAGGCAATGGTATGCTAATGAAAGAAGGGAAAACGCCCTATCCTTTAAAAGCGTTTTTGGACCAGCTCGGCCTGCAGCATGAAAATAATATAAGAAGTGGGCAGCTCCATCAAGAAAAACTGCGTTTAAATACTTTAAAAGCCAAATTAATACAGTTTCTCAATCAGAGCCACGGTCTTCCGCAGGGGATCCGCGAGCAGGCGGATTTTCTGCTTCAGCGCCTCACTGCTTATCAGCTTCTCTCTTCAGACCAGCAAGGGCCTGTTCAGCATACTGTGTTTCAGATACCTGTTAAATTGTCCGGAAAATATACGGATTTGACCTTGCAGTGGCAAGGAAGAGAAAAGAATGACGGAACAGTGGACGATTCCCACTGCCGTATCCTGTTTTATTTAGAATTGGAAACGTTGAGGGATACTTTAATTGATGTACAAATACAAAACAGGATCATGACCTTAACGGTATATAACGAAAGCTCAAAACCAGCCTCGATACAAACCGTCTGGTTCCCATTACTGAAAGAAAAGCTTGCATCTTATAATTATCAGCTCTCGGTAATCAAATGGGAAAAGGCTAAAGAAAAAGAGGGGAACAGGAGCACTCCTGCTATGCATGTTAATTCATTGGAGTACGGGTACAATGGGGTGGATATTAAAATATGACTGACGACTTTTATAAAACGGGTCACACAAGGCTTAAGCAGAAACGAGCTGTAGCCATGGGATACAATGAAAGAGAGGATTCAGCGCCGAAGATTAAAGCGAAAGGAAAAGGGTATACAGCTGAAGAAATTATTAAACGGGCCGAAGAAAACGGTATACCTGTTCAGGAAGACCCTTCTCTTGTTGCTCTATTATCCCAACTGGAAATAAATGAGCGAATTCCTGAAAGTTTATATGAAGTGGTGGCTGAAGTGTTTGCCTTTATATATTATGTAGATCGTGAAAAGACAGATAAGTAATAAGGCTGGCGCATGAGAAAGACGTTAACTGGTCATCCTACTCTGTAAGGAGGTCATGGCATATGAAAAAACAATCGCCGTTAATTGTACCTGAAATAGACAAGTATCTGGATCATTACAGAGAAGAGATTGCACACGAGTTCGGTATTTTTTACTCTCAGGACCAGTTGAAAAAGCAAGCGGATATCCATTTATTAACCAAACTTCTCTTTAAGAAAAAGAGTAAAGATAAAAAGGAGCGCCGCCGGTAAAACCTGTGCCTGTATACAGGTTTTTTCTGGTAACCTGAATTTGTGATGAAATAAATGATTTTTATATATTCTATAGACTTTAATTTATTGGTTAGTTGAGGTAATCACTCGAATCCGTTACTGGCGGACGCTTTCTGAGGGCAACGCTTCAGTCTCCTCATTCGCAAAAATACGCTCGCGGTTCGCCCGGGGAAAGCGAGTAAATGGATGGCAAATCACCCCCTGCTATCACGCATTCAGGTGGTAATTATGTCTGGAAAAATATGAAATTACCGGAACCTTTTAGTTGTTATATTTATATATTCAGAGTTTTTAACATTAAATTTAAATTTTTACGTGTAATATTCACAAAATTGTCGGAATGTATAGTAAAATAGATATTGTGTGAAAAGACGAAGGAAATAAAAACTGTCTTTCTCACTTTCCTTTTACTAGATTTTGTATTCTAATAAAAGGGTTTGTGAAATGCGTAGCGAACATGTCTGCGCGGTAAAATGATATCATTTTGACTCAGTAAGGAGGATGGCTATGAATATCCATGAGTATCAAGGTAAAGAGTTATTGAGAAAATACGGCGTTGCTGTCCCCAATGGAAAGGTTGCTTATTCAGTTGATGAAGCTGTAGAAGCAGCTAAATCTTTAGGGACAGATGTAAACGTTGTCAAGGCCCAAATCCACGCAGGTGGTCGGGGAAAGGCCGGAGGAGTAAAGGTGGCAAAGAACCTGGATGAGGTTCGTACATACGCTGATGAGATTTTAGGCAAGACGCTTGTCACTCATCAGACTGGCCCTGAAGGAAAAGAAGTGAAACGTTTATTAATTGAAGAAGGCTGCGATATTAAACAGGAATATTACGTAGGCCTTGTTGTAGACCGCGCGACCTCCCGTATTGTAATGATGGCTTCTGAAGAGGGAGGAACGGAAATTGAAGAAGTAGCAGCTGAGACACCTGAGAAAATTTTTAAAGAAGTGATCGATCCTGTTACCGGGTTAATGCCATACCAGGCAAGAAGACTGGCATTCAATATCAATATTCCAAAAGACTTATTAAAAGAAGCTGTTAAATTTATGATGGGGCTGTACAAAGTTTTTGCCGACAAAGACTGCTCTATTGCGGAAATTAACCCGCTTGTAACAACTGGAGACGGGAAAGTTATGGCTCTTGACGCCAAGCTGAACTTCGATTCCAATGCTCTGTTCAGACAGAAAGACATCATCGAATACCGTGACCTTGATGAAGAGGATCCAAAGGAAATTGAAGCATCTAAGTATGACTTAAGTTATATTTCCCTTGACGGAAATATCGGTTGTATGGTTAATGGCGCAGGACTCGCTATGTCTACAATGGATATCATTAAGCATTACAAAGGTGATCCGGCAAACTTCCTCGATGTTGGGGGCGGCGCCACAAAAGAAAAAGTTACTGAAGCATTTAAGATTATTTTATCTGACAAAAACGTTAAAGGGATTTACGTGAATATCTTTGGTGGAATTATGAAGTGCGACGTAATAGCAGATGGTGTTGTAGCAGCAACTAAACAAGTCGGCCTGGAGATTCCTCTGGTTGTCCGCCTTGAAGGAACAAATGTGGAACTGGGCAAACAAATTCTTGAAGAATCCGGTTTAAATATTACTGCTGCTGATTCTATGGCTGACGGAGCAGAAAAAATCGTTTCACTTGTAAAAGCGTAAGAAAGGCGGGATATGAATGAGCATCTTGATCAATAAAGATACGAAAGTCATTGTTCAGGGAATTACCGGCGCAACGGGTTTATTCCATACAAAACAAGCTGTTGAATATGGCACTAAAATTGTAGGCGGCGTCACACCTGGAAAAGGTGGAACAGAAGTAGAAGGCATTCCTGTATTTGACACTGTTTCTGAAGCTGTGGCGAAAACAGGCGCGAATGCTTCAGTAATCTATGTTCCGCCACCGTTTGCAGCCGATGCGATTATGGAAGCAACGGATGCAGGAGTAGATCTTGTAATTACTATTACAGAAGGTATTCCTGTCGTTGATATGATTAAAGTAAAGCGGTACATGGAAGGGAAAAAGACCCGTCTTGTCGGTCCTAACTGCCCGGGAGTCATTACACCGGAAGAATGTAAAATCGGTATTATGCCTGGGTATATCCATAAGAAAGGCCACGTCGGGGTAGTCTCCCGTTCCGGTACCCTCACTTATGAGGCTGTACATCAGCTGTCAACAAAAGGAATCGGCCAGTCCACAGCAGTAGGAATCGGCGGTGACCCTGTTAACGGCACAGATTTTATTGATGTATTAAAGCAATTTAATGAAGATCCGGACACATATGCAGTCATCATGATTGGTGAAATCGGAGGTACGGCTGAAGAGGAAGCTGCTGACTGGATTAAAGAGAATATGACCAAGCCTGTTGTCGGCTTTATCGGCGGACAGACAGCACCTCCAGGAAAGCGTATGGGCCATGCCGGCGCTATCATCTCCGGAGGTAAAGGTACGGCGGATGAAAAGATCAAAACATTAAATGCAGCAGGCGTAAAAGTAGCTGAAACACCTGCCGTCATGGGTGAAACACTAATTTCCGCTCTAAAAGAGAATGACTTGCTTGAGAAATGTGTGACACACGAAGTTTAAATAGTTAAATGATTTAAGAAGTCTCAAAAGGCACGGACCTTTTGAGACTTTCTTCTACCTTTCCTCTTTGCATTTTCCTTCATTATTTTTTCTTTATATTTCCCTCTATTGATCTATGTGTTAAACTTTACTGCTGATTTTTGTTCCAGAACACCTTCCGCTCCAATCACCACATAAGTGTTTAAATTCGCATTCATTTTAAAACCTCTTATAAAACATCAAGCAATAAAAACCATTTGAGTTTACTTAAAACTAAATATAGAAAGGAACATGCTTTTTGTTTATTCCTCAAAGTCTTTCTGACCGTCTCCTCCATCTCCACTATTCTTCTTTCGGTAGTTATTCTCTCGTAAAAAAGTGTTTAGACAGAGACGCTTCTTTAGAAGCCGTTTATAAAATGGGCAAAACAGAATTTTTAAGGCTTTTCCCAAAAACAGGTAAGTTCGCAGCAGAGGTATATGATAATTTAACAAATGTGCAAGTAAATTATTTAAAACATGAATTTTACGAAAAGGGCATCGGCTATTTAGATATTAATGATCCCAAATACCCCTTCCTGTTAAAAGAAATATACGATCCGCCCTGGATTCTCTATTATAAGGGAGACCCACGCATTCTCCACCCGTCTTTACGCCTCAGCGTAATAGGAACGAGGCATCCTTCCCAGTATGCAATAAATGAAATGGCTTCTGTGCTCACAAAAGTTATTAAATATCCTTTAACCATTGTAAGCGGGATGGCATTAGGTATTGATTCAATGGCCCACGATCTTGCTTTGAAGGAAAATGGCTTGACTATCGCGGTGTTAGCATACGGGGTCGATCATTTATACCCCTCCAGTTTAAAAACCTTGAAAGAAACACTTGAAAAAAATCAGTTAATTCTTACGGAGTATCCTCCCTACGTTAAACCAAACAGATGGCAGTTCCCGGCCCGTAACAGAATAATCAGCGGTTTGTCTCAAGCCTCATTTATAATAGAAGCAAAACAAAAAAGCGGATCACTGATTACGGCGGATTGCGCAATCCAGCAAGGAAGAGATGTATTTGCTCTGCCTGGGAGAATCTCCAACTCTGAATCTGCCGGAACGAATTACTTAATTCAGCAAGGAGCTAAACCGATCCTTAAACCTGAAGATATTTTAGACGAGTATATTTAAGCACTCAGTATGTATTCTGTTCATTCTTATGTTATTCTGTAGAAAGTGCTTTCAAACTAATTAAAAAACTTTTTATATTAAAAAAGCAGAAATGTGATAATAAAATCAATTAAGTAAAAACCCCCTGTTAGACGGGCTTTACAGATCATTGAAAAACATTTAACATTAAATACCAAAAGTGTGCGAATAAAAAGAATGTTTGACAAACCACAAAATAGTGTTTAATAATAGGGAAGATTTAATTTACCTCATGAAGGGGATGAACGGTAGTATGTCCGATTACTTAGTAATCGTGGAATCTCCCGCTAAAGCAAAAACAATTGGAAAATATTTAGGTAAAAAATATTCCGTTAAAGCGTCAATGGGTCATGTGATTGACCTGCCGAAAAGTCAGATGGGAGTAGACGTGGAACAAAACTATAGACCTAAGTATATAACTATTCGCGGGAAAGGCCCGATTTTGAAAGAATTAAAACAAGCAGCTAAAAAAGCTAAAAAAGTATATCTGGCGGCTGACCCCGACAGAGAAGGGGAAGCAATAGCCTGGCATTTGGCAGACAGTTTAAATATTGATAAAAATTCTGAATGCCGTGTTGTATTTAATGAAATTACGAAACAGGCAATTAAAGATTCGTTTAAACACCCAAGAACCATTAATACAAATTTAGTGGACGCACAGCAGGCCCGCCGTGTGCTTGACCGGCTGGTAGGTTATAACATCAGTCCGTTACTGTGGAAGAAAGTTAAGAAAGGGCTCAGTGCAGGGCGTGTTCAATCTGTTGCTGTTAAAATGATCATTGACAGGGAAAATGAAATTAAAGCATTTAAACCCGAAGAATACTGGTCTGTTACAGCTAAAATGAAAAAAGATGATCAGCCGTTCGAAGCTAAGTTTATGTCTGTAAATGGCAAGAAAACAGACTTAAAGACGAAAGAGGATGTTGATCAGGTACTTAAACAAATTAAAGGACAAACGTTTGAAATTGATAAAGTAAAAAAGACAGAGCGGAAACGAAATCCGGTTGTCCCTTTTACGACTTCATCTCTTCAGCAGGAAGCAGCAAGGAAACTCAACTTCAGAGCTAAAAAGACAATGATGCTGGCACAGCAGCTTTATGAAGGGATTGACCTTGGTAAATCCGGAACTGTAGGTCTGATCACATATATGAGAACAGATTCCACGCGCCTTTCTGATACTGCCAAGAATGAAGCGAAAGATTATATCGAAACCCATTACGGCAAGGAGTACCATAATACATCCAAATCCAAATCCAAACAAAGCTCCAATTCTCAGGATGCGCATGAAGCTGTAAGACCGACGTCAGTTATGAAAGACCCTAAAGCTGTAAAATCCTATTTAAGCAGAGACCAGTACAGACTGTATAAGCTGATATGGGAGCGAATGGTTGCCAGCCAGATGGCACCTGCTGTTATGGATACGATGGCCGTCGACCTGACCAATAATGGCGTCATGTTCCGTGCCAACGGCTCTAAACTTAAATTTGCCGGTTTTATGAAAGTTTACATTGAAGGAAACGATGAAGGTAAAGAAGAAAAGGACCGTCTTCTGCCTGCCATGGAAGAGGGAGACAGCACAATATCCGAAAAAATAGAACCTAACCAGCACTTCACACAGCCGCCTCCGCGCTACACAGAGGCCAGGCTGGTAAGAACGATGGAAGAGCTCGGTATAGGCCGCCCTTCCACTTATGCACCTACTTTGGATACTATTCAGCGGCGCGGTTACGTTGCTCTCGAAGACAAACGTTTTATACCGACAGAACTGGGTGAGATTGTACTGGAATTAATTGAAGAATTTTTTCCGGAGATACTTAATGTGGAATTTACTGCGGAAATGGAATCGAGCCTTGATTCCGTTGAAGAAGGCGAGCAGGACTGGGTTCAAATTATCGACCGGTTCTACAATGATTTTGAAAAACGTCTGAAAACCGCTGAAGAAGAAATGGAAGAAGTGGAAATTAAAGACGAACCGGCAGGGGAAGACTGCGAGAAGTGCGGCCATGAAATGGTGTTTAAAATGGGACGTTACGGTAAGTTTATGGCTTGTTCTAATTTTCCTAATTGCCGTAATACAAAGGCCATAATGAAAGAAATTGGTGTCAACTGTCCAAAGTGTAAAGAAGGCAATATCGTCGAACGTAAAAGTAAAAAGAGGCGGCTGTTTTACGGGTGTGACCGCTATCCTGAATGTGATTTTATCTCCTGGGATAAACCAATCGCCCGCCCGTGCCCGAAATGTGAAAATCTTCTTGTGGAGAAAAAATCCAAAAAAGGCATTCACGTGCAGTGTACTGAGTGCGACTATAAAGAAGAAAGAAATTAGGCAGGTTTTTCGCGCTCTAAAAATAAATCTGCTGGCATAAAACATTACCTGGCCTAAAAAATTGGATGTATATTGGCAACAATTCAGAATTGTATGAAAAAAGAGTAAAGTTTATTGAAAGAGCTACTAAACTGTGATAAGATTTAGTAGCTCTTAAAGTTGAATAAAAAGGTGAAGACCAATGATCGACCAATGGATCAGATTGTTTACAGAATACTTGCAAATTGAAAAACGCGCATCGGTTCACACGATTAAAAATTATAAAAAAGACCTGCATGATTTCTGTGAGTTTTCAGAGCAGCATTTGAGAAAATCAATCGCTGCTGTTTCGTATGCAGATATCAGAGAGTATTTAACTGAACTTCATTCCTCCTCCTATGCCCGGACAACGGTAGCTAGAAAACTTTCATCGTTAAGGTCATTCTGGTCATTTCTTACAAGGGAAGGTTTGGTGAAGGATAATCCTTTCCAGATGGTAACGACACCTAAAATTGAAAAACGCCTGCCATCTTTTTTTTATGAGAATGAAATGCAGTCTATTTTTGATTCAATTGATACGACGACACCCCTTGGCATCAGAAATCGCGCGTTAGTAGAGGTTCTTTACGGAACAGGGATCAGAGTGAGCGAATGCACTGGATTAAACCTGGCTGATTATGATAAAGAACTGGGCACGATTCTGGTTAGAGGGAAAGGAAGAAAAGAAAGATATGTGCCGATCGGCAGTTATGCCATGGATGCTTTGCACGTTTATCTTACTGAAAGCAGGCCAAAGCTGTTAAAGGCTGCTAAAGAACCTGCCCAGGCCATTTTTCTCAGTTACCGCGGGCGTTGTTTAAACGATCGGAGTATAAGGAAAATATTAAATAAACTGGTTGATGATGCAGCCGTCTCGTCACGTATAAGCCCTCATGTGCTCCGTCACACATTTGCTACGCATTTATTAAATGAGGGAGCTGATTTAAGGACTGTCCAGGAACTTCTCGGTCACAGTGATCTTTCTGCCACACAAATATACACGCATGTTACAAAAGACCGTTTGCGGGAAGTTTACAGAAATGCCCATCCGAGGGCGTGACCTACAACTGTTAATAAAGAAGGTGAACAAATGGATCAGATTAAAGGGACCACAATATTTGCTGTACAGCATAATGGTAAGTCTGCTATCGCAGGTGACGGGCAGGTCACCTTTGGAAATGCGGTGGTTATGAAACATTCTGCCAGGAAAGTTCGTAGACTTTACAGGGGGAAAGTTATTGCCGGTTTTGCCGGCTCGGTGGCTGACGCATTTACGCTGTATGAGAAATTTGAAACGAAGCTTGAAGAATACGGAGGAAATCTCCAGCGGGCAGCTGTTGAACTGGCTAAAGACTGGCGAAGTGACAGAGTGCTCCGTAAACTGGAAGCAATGCTTATTGTGATGGACCGAACAAACCTGTACCTGATTGCCGGGACAGGGGAAGTTATAGAGCCGGATGATGGTATTCTAGCCATAGGGTCCGGGGGGAATTATGCGTTATCTGCCGGACGTGCTTTGAAAGAACACGCGCCCCATTTAGGGGCAAAAGAAATTGCTGAAGCAAGCCTGAAAACCGCGGCTGATATTTGTGTGTACACGAATCACCAGATTATTGTCGAAGAATTATCAGAGGATTAAAAGATATTTTACTAAAAGATGAGCGAATAAGTGAGGGATGTAAATGAGTTCATTGTTAACCCCTAAACAAATTGTTGAAAGGCTGGATCAGTCAATTGTCGGTCAGACTAAAGCAAAAAAGTCAGTAGCTGTTGCATTAAGGAACAGATATCGGCGCAGTTTGCTGGATGATGCTTTAAGAGATGAAATTACCCCAAAAAATATTTTAATGATCGGGCCTACCGGTGTAGGTAAAACTGAAATTGCCAGAAGGCTTGCTAAATTAGTAGGGGCTCCCTTTGTTAAAGTAGAGGCTACTAAATTTACTGAAGTAGGTTACGTAGGCCGTGACGTGGAGTCGATGGTCAGGGACTTAATTGAAACAGCCATCAGGATTGTTAAAGAAGAAAGAATGTCCAAAGTGAAGGAACGTGCAGAACAGAATGCTAATTACCGTCTTGTCGAATTACTCGTGCCTTCCCAAAAGAAAGAAACTGCCTACCGCAATCCATTTGAAATGCTTTTCCAAGGGAACCAGGGCGAAACTGACCAGGAGGAAGAAGAGAATAGCCAGGACAGTTCGATTAGAGACAAACGAAGGCAAGTCAGTCAAAAGTTGGCAGCCGGAGAGTTGGAAAACGAGGAAGTCACGATTGAAGTAGATGAACAGCAGGCGAATTTCACCGATATGTTCCAGGGGTCCGGGATGGAACAGATGGGTATGAATATGCAGGACATGCTGGGGAATATGATGCCTAAAAGAAAAAAACGCCGAAAGCTTCCTGTGAAAGAAGCGAGGAAAGTACTGACCGAGGATGAAGCCCAGAAACTCATTGATATGGATGAGGTAACGCAGGAAGCTGTTTCAAAAGCCGAACAATTGGGAATAATCTTCATTGACGAAATTGATAAAGTAGCAGGTAAAAATCAGCAGCAATCTGCCGATGTATCTAGAGAAGGGGTTCAGAGGGACATCCTGCCGATAGTGGAAGGTTCTACAGTGATGACTAAATACGGGCCTGTCAAAACCGATCATATGCTTTTCGTCGCCGCGGGTGCGTTTCACTTTTCCAAACCATCTGATCTGATCCCTGAATTGCAAGGGAGGTTTCCGATTCGAGTTGAACTTAACAGCCTGACTGTAGAGGACTTTGTGAGAATACTTGTAGAACCGAAACATGCTCTTGCCAAGCAATACCAGGCTTTATTGGAAGTTGAAGGAATAAAATTGAAATTTTCTGACGATGCTATTCGCAGGATCGCAGAAATTGCCACAGAAGTGAATGATGAAACTGAGAACATCGGTGCACGAAGGCTCCACACCATTTTAGAAAAATTACTGGAAGATTTATCGTTTGAAGCTTCTGAAATAACAATGGAAGAAATAACGATAACACCTGAATATGTAGAAGAAAAATTGCAGGATGTAGCGAAAAATCGCGACTTGAGCCAATATATTTTATAACACAGGAGGAAGTATGATGGACCTATTAACTAAAACAAGGAAAATTAATGAATTACTGCAGAAAAGTGCGGGCCAGTCAGTTAATTTTAAAGATATGGCTGTTACATTAAGAGATGTCATCGAAGCAAATATTTTTATCGTCAGCCGCCGCGGGAAATTACTCGGTTATTCAATTAAACAGGAAATTGAAAATTCCCGAATGCAGCAAATGCTTGAGGAGAGACAGTTTCCTGAAGAATATACATCAGGGTTGTTTAAGATCGAAGAAACGTCCTCCAACCTGGATATAAACAGTGAATTTACAGCTTTCCCGGTTGAGAATAAAGACCTTTTTGCCAATGGCCTCACGACAGTGGTACCTGTGCAAGGAGGAGGACAGCGTTTAGGCACGTTAATTCTGGCAAGGCTGGATGAATCATTTGATAACGATGATCTTATTCTTGCTGAATACGGGGCAACTGTAGTAGGTATGGAGATTCTTCATGAAAAAGCTGAAGAGATCGAACAAGAGGCAAGAAGCAAGGCAGTTGTTCAGATGGCTATCAGTTCATTATCCTACAGTGAATTGGAAGCAGTGGATCATATTTTCGAAGAATTAGAAGGAAATGAAGGGCTGCTTGTGGCGAGTAAAATAGCAGACAGAGTAGGAATTACCCGCTCAGTGATCGTCAATGCTCTGAGAAAACTTGAAAGTGCCGGTGTCATTGAGTCCAGATCATTAGGTATGAAAGGCACTTATATCAAAGTGTTAAACAATAAATTCCTTGTGGAACTGGAAAAGCATAAACACTAATTAACGATCAACAATTTAACTACTTTAAAAAGAAGACTAATGGTTCATTAGTCTTCTTTTTTTAGGTTTTCACAAAAAAGTTTGAGAAACGTACGTAGAAATATGTGGAAATGTGGTAAAGTGCAATTGTTAGCTTTCATGAAATATTTGTCGCATTACGTCGCTTTATATATTTGTGTCTTTTGGAAGGATATAATATTTGACTGATTAGGTCTTTCTTAGCTAAATTAAGACAATTTCTGAGAATGTTAGACAAAAGTTGGTTTTTTATATACAATAAATCTCGGCAGTAGCACTTAAGGCAGAGGTTATAAGTTGTATAGTTTATTTTTTAGAAAAAGGGGGAATAGGAATGGATTTGCTTCAAAACCCTACGACTCAATTATTGGAAACTGCTCTGTCCTCTTCGATGACAAGACAAAACACGATCTCCCAGAATATCGCTAATGCAGATACACCGAACTATAAAGCTAAAAAGACAGTGTTTTCCCATGAATTAAACCGTGCTCAGGAAGGGCAGCTGGAAGCATTGAAGACCGATAGACGGCACCTCGAATTTGGAGGGAGGCCCTCTGACGATTCAGCCGCTGTTGTAACCCGGAATAATACTGTGTTCAATCATAACGGTAATAATGTTGACATTGACCATGAGATGAGTGAATTAGCCAAAAATCAGATATATTATAACACCCTGATAGACAGATTGAATGGCCGGTTCAATAGTGTCAGGACAGTTCTTGGACAAGGGAGGTAACAGCTTATGTTTCACGGATTCAACGTTTCTTCTTCTGCTTTAACAGCACAGCGTCTCCGTATGGATGTCGTATCGGGAAATATGTCCAATGCAGATTCAACGAGAGGACGAATGGTAGATGGCGAGTGGGAGCCTTACAGGAGAAAAATGGTAACAATGCAGCCTAATAACTCGTCAGGTTTTAAGTCACACCTTCACAAGGCTGTGAGCGGAAATGAAGAAATAGGGCAAGGTGTAAAAATCGGACGAATTATTGAAGATCAGACACCGTTCAGGCAGGTTTACCAGCCTGGTCACCCTGATGCAAACGAAGATGGTTATGTAGAACTGCCTAATGTTGATCCGTTAAAAGAAATGGTGGATTTAATGAGTGCCACCAGATCTTATGAGGCTAATGTGACGGCAGTGGATGCCCATAAAAATTTATTACTAAAAGCTTTAGAGATAGGCAGATAAGACGCAATTCAGGAGGAAATGATGGAAATAAACGGAACTCAGCACATAAATACAATCATGCAGCCTCAGTCGCAGGGAATGACAGGGAAAGTGACTCCCCATGAAGCTCAGCAGACGTTTAAGTCGTGGTTAAATACAGCGATCACAGATATTAATCAGGCTCAAACTGCTTCCCAGGTTATGACAGAGAAAGTCGCCCGAGGGGAACAAGTTGATCTGCACGACGTTATGATCACAGCTGAAAAAGCCTCTGTCACGTTACAGACAGCTACTGAAGTACGTAATAAAGCAATAGAGGCCTACCAGGAAATTATGAGAATGCAAGTATAAACTTTCTCGTTTGTAAAAAAAACAGATCCACCCTCTTCAGTTCTATAAAAGCCTCCTTGTGTTATGTCATTCGAGGAGGGCGGAGTTTTTTTGGGGGTCTAACCATATTTATTGGCAATTTGACGAGATATTTTAATACATAAATAAAAATGAACCGGATAACGTCATTTAACGGGTTGTCCATTAAATGTACAGGCAGTGTGGGAGGAAACATGAACGAAAAACTGATGGAATATAAGACGAAAACAACTGAATTTTGGCAATCGAGAACAAAGAAACAGAAGGGATTGCTTACTGCCTCAATCGCTTTATTCTTAGTCTTGCTCCTGTTATTTACCTGGACGGGCTCCCGTACAAATTATGTTCCTTTATATTCAAATTTGACGGTTCAGGAAACAGGGGAAATTAAAGCAACGCTTGACAGCCGGGGGGTGTCTAATGAAATCAGCAGTGACGGCACCTCTATCTCAGTTCCCGAGGGGATGGTAAATGAGTTAAAAGTGAGCCTGGCTGCAGAAGGCATTCCCCAGACGGGCAGAATAGATTATTCTACATTCAGAGATAATATGGGGTTCGGGACAACAGACAGTGAATTCCAGCTTCTTGAAAGAGCAGCCATTCAAACTTCATTGGAAGATTTAATCAGAAATGTAGATGGCGTCCAAAATTCCCAGGTTATGATAACGATGCCAGAAGAAAGCATTTGGCTTGGTGATGAACCGGATGAAGCAACCGCCTCTGTACTTTTAAATTTACAAGCTGGAGTTTCGCTGGATGAGAATCAAATCAGATCAATGTACCATTTGATCTCGCGGAGTGTTCCTAATTTGCCAATTGAAAATATTGTAATTATGGACCAGATGTCCAGGTATTTGGAGTTGCAGGAACAGCCTTCCATGGGGGATTCTGCTCTATCCGTTTACGAACAGCAGCGGAAGATCCAAAAAGATATTGAACGGGACATTCAACGGGATTTGCAGCAAATGCTTGGGACGATGGTAGGTCCTGATAAGGTGCTTGTATCCATTTCTACGGATCTCGATTTCACTCAGGAGAACAGGCATGAAGAATTAATAGAACCGGCAGATGATGAAACAATGGAAGGCCTTGCCGTTAGTGTGGAAAGAATTACTGAAACATACGAAGGTGAAGAGATGGCAGAAGGCGGTGTGGCAGGAACAGGTGAAACTGATATACCTGGATATCCTGGAGCAGGTGCAGGCGGCCAGGGAGATTATGAGCGTATTGAAGAACGAATAAATAATGAAGTGAACCGGATTTCCAGGGAGATCGTAAAAAGTCCTTACAAAATCAGGGATATAGGTATACAGGTGATGGTAGAGCCCCCTGACCCTGAAGATCCGGCTTCTCTTCCGCAAGACAGACTTAATGATATTCAGCAAATTTTAGGGCAGGTAGTCAGAACCTCAATTGATGCAGAGTTAACAGCTGATTGGGACAATGATGAAATTGAAAGCAGGATTTATGTCTCTTCTCAGCCTTTCTTTGGAAAAGTGGAATTTGAAGAGCCTGTTTCAAATACGCCTTATTGGTATTACATTGCAGGCGCACTGGCACTCGCAGTTATAATCCTTGGTGTTCTGTTATTGCGTAAGCGGAACAGTACCGACGAAACAGAGGAATTTTCTATCAGTAAACAGTCCAGGTATGATTTTCCACCTATTGATGAAGAGCCGGATACAGAAGAAAGAGCCCGCCGGCAACAACTGGAAAAATTAGCTAAAGATAAACCTGAAGAATTTTCCAAACTCGTTCGTACGTGGCTGTCAGAGGACTAAAAGGAGGAACAAAGAGTGGCGAAACGAAAAGGACTGACTGGCAAAGAAAAGGCCGCCATTTTATTAATCTCTTTAGGTCCGGATGTCTCTGCAAGAGTTTATAAACATCTGTCCGAAGAAGAGATTGAAAAGCTGACTTTGGAAATTGCCAGCGTAAAAAAAGTTGAACAGGATACAAAAGAAGAGATTATTAATCAGTTTCATCAGCTCGCGGTTGCTCAGGAATATATCACACAGGGCGGAATCGGATATGCAAAAGATGTATTGGAAAAAGCCCTGGGAGCCGATGAAGCGATGGAGATAATTAACAGGCTGACTTCTACTCTGCAAGTCAGGCCGTTTGATTTTGCAAGAAAGGCCGAAGCTGGACAAATCTTTAATTTTATACAAAATGAACACCCTCAGACCATTGCGCTTGTCTTGTCCTATCTGGACAGTGAGCAGTCTGGCCAGATTTTATCTTCGTTATCTCAGGAAGTACAGGCTGATGTCGCTAAGAGGATTGCCCTGATGGACAGCACCTCTCCTGAAATCGTTAATGAAGTGGAGAGTATACTTGAAAGAAAACTCTCTGCCACAGTCACACAGGATTATACACAGGCTGGCGGGATCGAGTCTGTGGTGGAAGTCTTAAACAGTGTGGACCGGAGTACTGAGAGAACGATTCTCGATTCTCTCGAAATCCAGGATCCTGAACTGGCAGAAGAAATAAAGAAGAGAATGTTTGTGTTTGAAGATATTGTGACGCTGGACAACCGTTCTATTCAGCGTGTCATCAGGGATGTCGAAAATGAAGACCTGCAGCTTGCATTAAAAGTAGCAAGTGACGAAGTGAAAGAAATTCTCTTTAATAATATGTCTCAGCGTATGTCAGAAACATTTAAGGAAGAAATGGAATTTATGGGGCCTGTCCGCCTGAAAGATGTTGAAGAAGCACAGACGAGAATCGTAGCTGTGATCCGCCGACTTGAAGAAGCAGGCGAAATTGTCATCGCCCGCGGTGGAGGGGATGATATTATTGTCTAAAATTATTAAATCCTCCTCTGCAAATGGGGGGAAATCCGGCAAAACGATCCGGATTCGTGAAATTTCACCATTTATTCACGAAAAAAGAAGTGTAGCTAATAATACAACGGCTAATCAATCAGCTGAGCAACATTTTCACTATAAAGAACAGCTGGAAATTGTTTCTAATGAAAAAGATGAGCTTGAACGGTTAAAAAAAGAACTGGAGATACAAAAAGACGAGTGGCATAAGGCAATGCATGAGGAAAAGAACAGAATCCAGGAAGAATCTGAGAATCTTTACAGACAGACTGCAGAAGAAGGGTTTAATCAAGGCTATCTTGAAGGGGCTGAAAAAGCGAAAGCAGAGTACGAATCCTATATTTCAGAAGCCCGGCAAGTTGTCCTTAATGCAAAAGAAGATTACTGCAGGAAGCTTGCTGAATCAGAGCCTGTCATGCTGAACTTTGCGATTAATCTGGCAGAAAAAATCATTTCCCATACTGTAGGCAATGATGAAGCCGCCTGGGGAAATTTTATTAAAGAAGCGGTCACGGAAGTGCGTGAACAAGAAGAAGTTAAGATTTATGTTCATCCTGAATGGTATGAAGCCACCCTCCAGCATAAGAAAGAGCTTGAAGGTATAGCTCTGCACACGAGGGAGTTACTCATTTTTCCAGACAGCTCATTGGAGAAAATGGGCTGTGTGATAGAAACACCTTATGGGCAGATTGATGCGTCAGTGGACAGCCAGCTGAGGGAAATGAAAAGAATACTTTTTGAAAAGCTGAAAGAAGGAGCAGCCAATGAGCATTGAGCGATTGCTATCTCACATCCACTCCATATCTCCATATAAGCATTATGGAAAAGTTACCCAGGTTGTCGGCCTGATGATTGAGTCAAAAGGCCCTCAGACATCAGTCGGTGATCTGTGTTCAATTATCGTAGGGAATGGTCAAAAAAGAGCAATTCTTGCTGAAGTCGTGGGCTTCCGGGAACAGAATGTTCTTCTTATGCCTTATGACAGAGTTGATGAGATAGCCCCTGGAAGTTTAGTCGAAAGTCAAAACCATTCGCTACAGATAAAAGTAGGGGCAGGGATGATCGGCAGTGTGGTGGACAGTTTAGGTCGTCCTTTTGACGAGGCAGGACTGAAAGAAGGACTGCAGGCTTTTTCAACAGATAATCCTCCCCCAAACCCATTGAAACGGCCTAGAATAAAAGAGCCTTTAAGCTTGGGGGTCAAAGCAATTGACGGATTATTTACTGTCGGGAAAGGGCAGCGAATGGGGATTTTTGCGGGTAGCGGAGTTGGAAAAAGTACGTTAATGGCCATGATTGCAAAAAATTCAGATGCTGATTTGAATGTGATTGCTCTAATCGGGGAGCGAGGAAGAGAAGTAAGGGATTTTATAGAACGTGACCTTGGCTCAGACGGTTTAAAAAATACGATAGTCGTCGTCGCCACCTCCGACCAGCCAGCATTAATGAGGATAAAAGGAGCGATGACGGCTACCGCAATCAGTGAATATTTCCGTGATCAAGGGCTGAATGTCACTCTCATGATGGATTCTGTCACGAGAGTAGCAATGGCTCAGAGAGAGGTAGGCTTGGCAATCGGCGAACCTCCCACTACTAAAGGGTATACACCGTCAGTCTTTGCTCTTCTGCCCCGCCTGCTCGAAAGGAGCGGAATGAATGAAAATGGCTCCATTACTGCTTTCTATACGGTTCTTGTTGACGGAGACGACATGAATGAACCGATCGCCGACAGTGTGAGAGGGATTCTTGACGGGCATCTCGTCCTCGACAGGAAACTTGCCAACAAGGGCCAGTTCCCGGCCATCAATGTCCTTACAAGCATCAGCCGGGTAATGAACGACCTTGTCTCTGTTTCCCACAGAGAAACAGCCGATTATATGAGGAATATGCTCGCCGTATACAGTGAGTCAGAAGATTTAATAACTATTGGCGCCTACAAAAAAGGGACAAATAAAGAAGTTGATGAGGCGATGAAAAGATATCCTGGCATTTTAGACTTTCTTAAACAGGGGCTAAACGACACCCATGATTTCCACCAGACAACAAACTTAATGATGGAGCAGTTTGGCAAAGGAGGAAACTGATGAGTTTTCATTTTACTCTTCAAAAAGTGATGGAACTTAAAGATCACGAAAAAGGAGATGCGGAACGGGCTTATTCGGAATCTGTTAAAGAGTTTAAAAAGACAGCTGCACAACTCTATGAGTTCTTAAAAAGAAAAGAAGAATTAATGGAAGAGATTGAAAGGAAATTGACTGAAGGATTATCTATTTCTGCGATCCAGTTCAATGAGAAAACTATCAGTTATCTTCAAAGCGAAATTGACAGGTTGCAGTTAAGTACTCATCATGCCAGAAAGAATATGAACGAAAAAGAAAAATATTTGATGTATAAATCTATCGATCTGAAAAAATACGAAAAGATGAAAGAAATTAAGCAGGGTGAATTCTTGCAAGAAGAAAAGCGCCAAGAATCGAAATTCCTTGATGACGTTTCTGTTCAACAGTTTCTCAGGCGATGAAATCAGGTGATGCTATGAGTGAGAATAAGCAAACAGAAAAATCTCAAAATAAGTTTCAGGTTTTTTTTATGGTCATTATCATTCCAGCTGCTTTTGCGATAATTTTAGCGGTAGTTTTACTCTATTACCTTGGTTTTAATATAGGAGAAACTTTTCAGAAGACAGCCGCGTTTCTGCCTTTTACTGAAAGTGAACAGGAAGAAGAGCTGCGGGAAGAAGAAAAGCTTGCTCAACTCGAGCATGAAAATGAGTCCTATGTGCAGCAAATTGGGCAATTGGAAAGCCGCCTTGAGGAAAAAGAAAAAGAGGTGGCTGACCTTGAAGAAGAGCTGCTTACTCTGCAGACAGATGAGATTGCATCTCAGGATATAGAAGAAGTGACAGCAGACCTTACCGACATCGTGAAAACTCTGGAAGGCATGACAGCTTCTAAAGCAGCTGATATTATCAGTGAATTGCCCGAGGAAGAAGCTGTGACTTATTTGCGAATGATGCGGGTGAATAACCGGGCGGATATACTCAGCAGAGTGGAACCGGAATCTGCTGCACAGCTCTTAAGTGAGATTTCCAATTAAACCCTTGAAGGGGGGTGACTAAATGAATGAAATGCCGCTGCTTAAACCAATAGTGCAATTAGCAAATGTCTTTCATGACGGGAGTATTCAACCCGAAACTCGAGAAAAAGAAGGGCTGGAAAAGGAATTTTTGGAACTGCTGACTTCTATTTCTGAAGAAGAAAACCAGGACATTGAGTACCTGAAGGAAACGGAAAAAAATGACGCCCCGCCAACGCTTATTGCTTGCCGTGAATTAAAGGAACCAGCAGCGACTCTCGCAAATGACATAAACGAAATATTAAAGGTGATAGAGCAACTGCCTCTGGAGGACAGTTTTATTTCAGAGGAAATGCTCGAAAACAAGGAAATTAAACAGCTCTTGAACAGCTTACCTGATCAATGGGCAGAAGACTTTAAGCTTCTTTTTGAGCGTCGCATATCTTTAGAAGGTTTAACAGAGGATTTGAAAGATGAAGGCACTTCAGCTAACCTGCTCGCTATTATCTCAGCATTTACATACAAAGAGCAGTTGGAGACAGAATGGAACAGGGACAAAGCTCTCCATTTTGTTACGCAACTTACAGAAGCATATTTCCCTGATATGAAACTAAGTGAAAAAAATAATGCTTTCAGCCAATTGGCTGACCAGCTGGGTAAGCTTTTGTCCCGGACAAAATTAGAGAACAACGGCTTAATAACGAATCCTTTTCAAGAGAAAAAACAAGCGGAAAATCCGGTACGTGCATTGGAACTGCCATACGTAACACATACAGCTGCTGCAGATCAAAAAGAGCCAGCCAATCCAATAAAAACGATGCAGGTGCCAGTATTAATGCCTGATACAGCGAACAGCCAATTAGCCAGGTTCCAGCATACGGCTATGCTCCAGGGAGACAATGAAGCCGGCCGGGCATCACAGGAGCAGGTCATCCGTCAGTTTCATAATCTATTAGGGCGCAGTACGTTTCAGCAGCTTTCCAATGGTGTGCAGCAACTAAGCTTAAAACTTCACCCTGCTTCGTTAGGGCGAATGGATGTTACTATTCAGCAGGTTAATGGAGTTATAACGGCCACGCTTATGACGACTACAAAAACAGCGAGAGACCTTATAGAAGGCCAAATGACACAGCTTCGACATGCCTTTCAAGCCCAGAATATTCAAGTGGATAAAATTGAAATTACTCAACAGCACACACAGCAGTCTTTAAAAGACGCTGAAAGGGAAGGCACAGGGAAAGACAGGTATGACGAGAAACAAAAAAGCGGCTCTTCTGAAGATGATGAGGAACAGGAAACTGAAGATTTCTCCGATTTCTTAGAAGCGACATTTGATACAGAAGTTTAAAGAGTGGAGTGAATGCCGGCTATGATCCAGGCTACAGAAAGTCTTTATTATCACGACCATATTCAAAACAAAAAAGATAAAGGGACAGGCAGCCCCAATCTTGATAAAGATGCTTTCTTAAAACTGCTTTTAACACAGCTGCAAAATCAGGATCCATTAAATCCAATGGAAGATAAAGAGTTTATTGCTCAAATGGCCCAGTTTTCCAGCCTGGAACAAATGACTAATATGAATGAAAACCTCCAGAAATTTATGGATTTGCACCGGAAAAGTGATTTTGTTTCCCATAGTGACTTGATAGGCAAGAAAATTGAATGGGAAAAAATCATTTCTAAAGATGAGCAGGGGAATCCAAAAAAATCAGAAATACTGACAGGGACGGTGACTTCAGTTGTTTTTAAGGACGGGCAGGCCCAGCTCGTTATAGACGGAACGACTAAAGTTCAGACAGGAGCTTTAGTGTCGGTTTCGAATCGTGACTAAATGTAAAGAAGGTGATTTCCATGAGTATGAAAATCATGCCCCATCACCTGCAGCACCCTTTACCAAAGCCGCCGGTGAAAAAAACTGAAACTGGAAAATCCGGCAGCCCGAATTTCAAAAACCTGCTTGAAAACAATATTGAAAAACAGCAGGAACTGAAAATAAGTAAACATGCAGAAAAGAGATTAATCGACCGGGATATTAAACTGGCCAGTGACACGTGGGGTGAAATAGGGCAAAAAATAAAAGAAGCGAAACAAAAAGGAATTAAGGATTCACTTGTATTGACAAATGAAGCGGCTTTTGTGATTAGTGCCGAAAATGGGACAGTCATAACTGCCATGCACCGTGAAGAAGCAGCCTCACAAGTTTTTACGAATATTAATGGAGCGATTATTGTAAATGACTAACGGCCGGACCGTAAGGGAGCCGTATGCTGCGGACCGACTGAAGCAGCTAATTAACAGACAAGGGCGAAAGGAGAACGAACAATATGATTCGATCTTTATATTCAGGTATAGGCGGTATGAAAAATTTTCAAACCAAACTTGATGTGATTGGAAACAATATAGCAAACGTAAATACGTACGGTTACAAAAAAGGGCGGGCAACCTTTAACGATTTAGTCAGCCAGCAGCTCGCCGGGGCAAGCACCCCTGTAGCAGGAGGAAGAGGCGGTACCAACCCTCAGCAGGTAGGTTTAGGCGGAGGCCTCTCCTCTGTTGACACGATTACCACTCAAGGCTCTCTTCAGTCTACCGGAAGAGATCTGGATTTGGCTATTTCAGGAGACGGCTATTTTGTCGTTAACGACGGGTCAGGAAATGATTTCTTTACGAGGGCAGGGAATTTTTACCTTGATGAGGGAGGAACGATGGTTAACGCTGATGGCTACTACCTGAGTGGTTTAGATGGCCAGCCAATCATAATTCCAAATGACGCAGGGTATGAAAGCTATACTATTTCCCCCTCAGGTGAAGTACTTGGGATCCCGTCGGATGGTGAACCACCTGTAGAATTAGGCCAGATTCAAATCGCTACCTTTTCCAATCCGGGGGGGTTATCAAAAGCCGGGAATAACCTTTTTGCGGTCACTCCTAACTCAGGAGAACCAAATGGCGGAGCACCTGGAATTGAAGGGAGAGGCGGAATCGTAAGCTCTACCCTTGAAATGTCAAATGTAGACCTGTCTGAAGAGTTTGCAGAGATGATAGTCTCTCAGCGTGGTTTTCAGGCCAATACCCGTATGATCACAACCTCAGATGAGATACTTCAGGAGCTTGTCAACTTAAAACGATAGACAGGCCTGGCTTAGCGTAAGAGCACGCTAAGCCCTGGCCGCTTAAATAAAAGGGAGGTAAGAGCCCCGCTTGCAAAAGTGACGCTCGAGATAACTAATGGTAACTTTAACACGCCTGAATAATCAGTCTTTCACCCTTAATGCAATCTATATTGAGCAAATTCAAGCTTTTCCTGACACAACGATCACCTTAACGAACGGCAAAAAGCTCGTAGTAAAGGAAACCGAACAGGAAGTGGCAACCCGGATTGAACATTTTTACAAGCGAATTGGTTTGATCCCTTTCTTAAAAGCGCAGGAAAGCCGGAAAGAGGAGATATAATTATGTTTGCAAACCGTTTAGTCAATATTATGCTCATTATTCTTGCTGCGTTATCTCTATTAGGTCTTCTTTCTGTCGTTTTATTTACTCAATTTTTTCAGGAGACAGAAGCAGTGGGTGAACCGACAATTGACCAGGTACTTGAAAGGTCAGTAGAGACAGAACAAATTACAACGAATTTATCATCAAATCATATTATCCGTACGCAATTTGTAATTGAACTGGAGAATAATGATGCTAAAAGTGAGATGGAGAAACGCAACTTCCAGGTGGAAAACATTATCATCCAGGAACTCTCTGATATGACTGACAGGGATTTTCAAGGTTCAGAAGGTATTCAGAGACTGGAAGATCAAATCAGAAGCCGGGTAAACGAAATTATGCAGGATGGCCAGGTGATTGAAGTATATATGAATCAAAGAGTCATTCAATAAAGTAACTGGCAGCAGTTGAATAGAGGTGACGTTAAATGGCTGATGTACTATCACAAGGGGAAATTGATGCATTGCTGTCAGCACTTTCCACCGGTGAGATGGATGCAGATGAGCTGAAGAAAGAAGAAACAGCAAAAAAAATAAGATCGTATGATTTTAAACGGGCACTGCGTTTTTCGAAAGACCAGGTCCGGAGTTTGACACGGATCCATGAAAATTACGCAAGACTGCTGACCACACAATTATCCGCTCAGCTGAGGACATTTGTGCAAATAACTGTGGCTTCTGTAGATCAGCTGCCATATGAAGAATTTATCAGGTCTGTCCCCAAAATGACTATATTAAACGTATTTGAACCTGCTCCTCTTGACGGCAGGTTTGTTATGGAAGTCAACCCGAACATCGCGTATGCGATGCTGGACCGTATGCTTGGCGGAAGAGGCGAAGCTTACAATAAAGTGGAAAATCTAACGGAAATAGAAACAAAAATAATGTCCCAGCTGTTTCAGCGGACGATGGATACGTTTCGGGAAGCGTGGTTATCTGTAGAAGAATTAGACCCTGTGATGGATGACATGGAAGTCAACCCGCAATTTCTCCAGCTTGTTTCACCGAATGAAACTGTGGTTGTCATTTCTCTTTCTACAACTATCGGAGAATCATCCGGAATGATTAATATTTGTCTGCCGCATGTCGTCATTGAACCTCTATTGCCTAAATTATCTGCCCATCTGTGGATGCAGACGATTCAGAAAGACCGCGAGCCGGGAGAACTGGAATCACTGGAGTTTAACCTGAAGAAAGCTCCTGTGGATTTTATAGTGGAATTAGGAAAATCCCGAATTTCAATTGAAGAGTTTCTGCACTTAGCTCCGGGCGACATTATAGAACTCGACCAGTTAATAGAAGAATCCCTTTTAGCCCGTGTTGGAAATGAAGCTAAATATAAAGTCCAGCCAGGAAAAATGAAAAATCATGCTGCGGTACAAATTACAGATATCATAGAAGAGGAGGGGACTGTCGATGAATGACGATATGCTTTCCCAGGAAGAAATAAATGCCCTTTTAAACGGCATGGATAACAGCAATTCATTAAATGACCAGCCCGCCAATAAAACAGAAGATACAGACAGCAGTCTGCAAATAGAAAATTACTTATCAGGAATTGAACAGGATGCGTTAGGGGAAATCGGAAATATTTCTTTCGGGAGTTCCGCCACAGCGCTCTCGACCCTGTTAAACCAGAAGGTGGATGTGACGACTCCGGAAGTGTCAGTCATTAAACAGGAAGCCCTCCATCATCAGTTTCCTAAACCCCATGTAGCAGTATCTGTACAGTATACAGCAGGATTTGAAGGGTTAAATCTACTCGTCATAAAAACGTCTGATGCAGCGGTGATAGCCGATTTAATGCTTGGGAATGACGGCACTAATGCGAGTGGAGACCTTGGGGATATGGAAATAAGTGCTGTTCAGGAAGCTATGAATCAAATGATGGGCTCGGCCTCAACTTCCATGTCGACTATTTTTAACAAGAAAGTCGATATATCGCCGCCAGGAATAGATTTACTGGATCTTCCGGAAAACCCTAACAAGGTTAAACTTCCTGATGAAGAGGTTCTCGTCCAAATTTCATTTAACTTGAAAGTTGGAAACTTAATAGATTCCAAGATCATGCAGTTGCTAAGCGTCTCTTTTGCTAAATCAATGGTTGAACAGCTGATGAATCCTGATGAGCAGACGGACGAAGCAGGTTCTTCACAAACGGAACCTGTTCAGGTAGAGCAAGCCATACATAAAGGAGAAAAATCAGAGCACGGAACTTCAAATGAGACATCTTCCTCCCGCCAGCAGCAGATTCGGGAAGAATCCGTGCCAAGGCAGGAACCTCAGCATGTGTCTTCCGGTCCTAATCAGCCTGAGCGGACAGCGAATATCCAGCCTGCTGCTTTTTCAAATTTTGAAAAACCGGCTTTAAATGAGCAGGAAGCAAAAAATCTTGATATGCTTCTCGACATTCCGCTTGAGGTGACAGTAGAGCTGGGGCGGACGAAACGGTCGATTAAAGAAATACTGGAACTTGCTCCGGGATCTATTGTGGAACTGGACAAGCTGGCAGGTGAACCGGTTGATATCTTAGTGAATCAGAGGCTGATAGCTAAAGGAGAAGTCGTGGTGATTGACGAAAACTTCGGCGTAAGAGTCACCGATATCGTCAGCCAGAAAGAACGTATAAGCAATTTGAAAAATTAAAAGTTCGATTGAAACGAAGGAGGAAATTACAGAATGGCAACAAAAGTACTGATAGTGGACGATGCAGCATTTATGCGCATGATGATTAAAGATATATTGACAAAGAATGATTTTGAAGTAGTGGCTGAAGCAGCAGACGGCCAGCAGGCGATAGAGCTGTATAAGGAACATTCCCCCGATTTAGTGACGATGGACATTACGATGCCGGAAATGGATGGTATAACCTCTTTGAAAGAAATTAGAAATATGGATGCTGATGCCAAAGTAATTATGTGCTCAGCCATGGGCCAGCAGGCGATGGTTATTGATGCTATACAGGCAGGTGCTAAAGATTTTATAGTCAAGCCTTTTCAGGCTGAACGTGTGTTAGAAGCAATTAATAAAACATTGGGGTAGAGTTTTCGGGGAGTGACTGGATTGAAAAAGATTGTATGGGCTATCATTCTATTTCTTCTTATACCAGCAGGAACAGCAGCTGAAGAAACAGGCGATTTCGGAGAAGAAGACCGGAATGTGAGCGAATTTTTAGACCTTTATGAGAATGAGAACCAAAACAGCACAGATGATACTGAGCCGGCCGGCACCTTTTCAGAGGAAGAAAATAATGAAAATGAGGCAGGAGCCGGAGCTCACTCACCTAATTTGTTCTTTATAATGCTGCAGCTTCTTTTGGCTCTTGGCGCCGTGCTATTTGGAATTTACGCTTTACTTAAATTTATTAATAAAAGAGCGCGCAATTTCAGCAGCCATTCAACGGTCCAGTCTGTGGGAGGGATCGGAGTGGGCACAAACAGGTCTGTGCAGCTCGTCAAAGTAGGAGACCGTCTTTTAGTAGTGGGTGTAGGAGACTCTGTTAATTTACTTAAAGAGATTGACGACCCTGCTGAAATAAAGGCTCTTATGGAAAAAAACGAGTCGCCGCAGGATTTATTCGACCAGTCTGCTTCAAAATTAACCGGGTGGCTTAAACAGAAGAAAGACAGCCGGATAAACGACAGCTCCCCATTTCACAGTCTCCTTGACAGGGAGATGACTGAAGTGAAAAAAACTCAAACTAAGGTTCATTCTGTATTAGAGGAGAAAGAACGATGATCGCAATGATTGAAATACCGGCATTAGACATTTTCAGCGAGGATCCCGCAAATCTTACAGCAACTATTCAATTATTGATTTTATTGACCGTTTTATCTTTGGCTCCCGCTATTTTAATTTTAATGACCAGTTTTACACGCATTGTCATTGTTCTGTCTTTTGTAAGGTCAGGTTTAGCGACGCAGCAAATGCCGCCAAACCAGGTATTGATTGGGCTGGCTCTTTTTTTAACATTCTTCATCATGGCGCCGGTTTTTTCCGATGTAAATGATAATGCCCTGCAGCCTCTGTTTGACGGGGAACTCACGCAGGAAGAGGCTTTTGAGGAAGCGGCAGCACCTATGAAAGCTTTTATGGCCGAGCATACAAGAGAAAAAGACTTAGCGCTGTTTATGGGATATGCCGGACAGGAGAGGCCTGAGTCACTGGATGACATTCCCTTAACCTCTCTTGTACCTGCTTTTGCTATTAGTGAATTAAAAACGGCATTCCAAATAGGTTTTATGATATTTGTGCCCTTTTTAGTAATTGATATGGTTGTAGCCAGTGTGCTTATGTCTATGGGAATGATGATGCTCCCGCCGGTTATGATTGCACTGCCGTTTAAAGTGTTGTTATTTGTTATGGTTGACGGCTGGCATCTCGTAGTCCGTTCATTATTATTCAGTTTTTAAAGGAGGAGCATTATGAGTCCGGAAATGGTCATCTCATGGGCAGAACAAGGAGTTTTCACAGTATTACTAATCGCAGGGCCATTATTAATAACAGCTTTGGCTATTGGCCTGGCCGTCAGTATTTTTCAGGCTACCACACAGATTCAGGAACAGACACTCGCTTTTATACCGAAAATTGCAGGGGTACTCATTGCACTGATCGTCTTCGGGCCTTGGATGCTGACTCAGGCCATTGCCTTGGCTGAAGAGATATTCAGCAATTTGCACCAGTTTGTAGGGTAAGGTTATGGCAGAAATTTTTGAATGGTTTCCGGCTTACATGCTGATCCTTGTACGTTTGTCAGCTTTTTTTATGACGCTTCCTTTCTTTTCCTACCAGAATATCCCGGGACAATTAAAAATCGGAATGGCGGTTTTTATGTCCTGGATTATCTTTTTTACTGGAGACTGGCCTGTTTTTGAAGTGAATTATGAATTTTTTCTTTTAATAATAAAAGAAGCTTTAGTTGGCCTGACAGTAGGCCTGATTGCGACTATTCTTCTCTACGCTATTCAGGTTGCCGGGGGATTAATAGATTTAAAACTCGGATTTATGATTGCCAATGTCATTGACCCCCAGACGGGTGCACAGTCACCTTTAATCGGAAGTTACCTGTATACTTTTTCACTATTATTTATTCTGGCGTCGAATGCTCATCATCTGCTTTTGGATGGGGTCTATTACAGCTATCAGTTTGTTCCGCTCGACCAATTGTTTCTCCCTTTTGGAGAGTACGCTGTAATCGAACATATCATCGTGAGTTTTAATACGATGTTCATCATCGCTTTTCAAATGTCTATGCCGATTGTCGGGTCCATTTTTCTTGTAGATGTTGCACTTGGAATGATCGCAAGAACAGTTCCGCAGGTAAACGTATTTGTAGTCGGCCTGCCGTTAAAAATCTTTCTTGGCCTAATTGTTATGGTTCTTACTATGGCCCCGTTTTTTATTCTCGTCCAAAACCTGGTGGAAACACTGACGTTAGCAATGAGAACATTAATGGAGCTTTACGGAGGGGTGTAAGGGATGTATCTTACCCTTGATCTTCAATACTTTGCACAGGAAAAAACGGAGAAAGCCACTCCTAAAAAAAGAAAAGAATCAAGAAATAAAGGTCAGGTTGCTAAAAGCACAGACGTGAATACCGCATTTATACTATTATTTGTTTTTCTGTTTTTCTGGTTTATCGGTTCTTTTGTTGTTGGACAGATGCTGGAAATACTCCAGTATACTTTTAGCGATTATTTATTAATGGAACTTTCTGAAGAAAATGTTCGGTCAATGCTGGTGGAGTTTTCTTACCAGGCTGCTGTAGCTGTAGCGCCGGTGATGCTCGTAACCGCATTGGCAGGTATTTTCAGCAACTACCTGCAAGTCGGCTTTCTGTTTGCTCCTGAAGCTGTGAAAATGAAGCTGAGCAAAATTGATCCGATTAAAGGATTTAAACGTATTTTTTCAATCAGGGCGCTGGTCGAATTTCTGAAGTCAATGTTGAAAATCTCACTTGTCGGTATGGTGACCGGAGGAGTGCTCTGGTTCTTTTTGGAGGACCTTTTAAAGCTTGGGTTGTTTCCGGTTGAAGACGGGATGAGCCTGATTGGCAATTTAATAGTCATAATGGGGCTGGGAGTAGCCTTGCTTCTGATCTTTCTCGCTATATTGGATTATATGTACCAGAAGTATGATCACGAAAAAAATATTAAAATGTCAAAACAGGATGTGAAAGATGAGCACAAAAAGACAGAAGGAGACCCGCTGATTAAATCAAAAATAAAAGAAAAGCAACGGCAGATGGCAATGAGCCGGATGATGCAGGAAGTTCCACAGGCAGATGTGGTCATAACAAACCCTACTCATTATGCTGTCGCCCTCAAATACGATGAGACAAGTATGGACGCTCCTGTAGTTATCGCAAAAGGGGTGGACTATATTGCTTTAAAAGTCATTAATGTTGCAAAAAATAATGACGTTATGACTGTGGAAAACCGCCCTCTGGCCAGGGCGTTGTATTCACAGGCAGACATAGGAGACCAGGTCCCTGAAGAGATGTTTAAAGCGGTAGCCGAAGTATTGGCTTACGTTTACCGTATCCAGCAGAAAATTTAAGAAAGTGCTGCACGGTTATATAAAAGGAGAGAAGCGCAAATGCCACTAAAAGATTTCAGCATTTTATTATCAGTTATTTTAATAGTCATTATGTTAATTATTCCGCTGCCAACAGGGATGATTGATTTTCTGATTATTATTAATATATCATTTGCGCTTATTATTATCTTAGTTTCAATGAATACAAAAGAACCGTTGCAGTTTTCTATTTTTCCTACTCTCCTCTTGCTGGTTACTTTATTCCGTTTAGGTTTAAACGTTTCTACGACAAGGGCCATTCTTGGAAACCAGGGCGATGCAGGGAACGTTATAGAAACGTTTGGACAGTTTGTTGTGGGGGGTAATGCACTCGTCGGGTTTGTAGTGTTTATTATTTTAGTTGTCATTCAATTTGTAGTTATTACTAAAGGTGCCGAACGAGTATCAGAGGTAGGCGCGCGCTTTACACTGGATGCTATGCCGGGGAAACAGATGAGTATTGATGCTGATTTAAATGCTGGGATGATTTCAGATACAGAAGCAAAAGAACGACGGAAAAAAATTGAACAGGAAGCTGATTTTTACGGTTCCATGGACGGGGCAAGCAAATTTGTTAAAGGAGATGCCATTGCCGGTATTGTTATCGTAATCATTAATATTATTTTTGGACTCGTCATCGGTATGGTACAGGAAGGCCTTCCGTTAGGTGAAGCGGCTAATAAATATACATTATTAACGGTAGGTGACGGGCTGGTAAGCCAGATACCGGCGCTGCTCATTTCCACAGCAACCGGGATTGTCGTCACGCGGGCAGCCTCTGAAGGTAACTTGGGGCATGACATCACAAAGCAATTGCTGGCTTATCCTAAAATGCTCTATGTAGCAGGCGGAACTATCGCCGCTCTCGGTTTTTTTACCCCGATTGAACCTATGGTGACGTCTACCGTAGCCGCGGCGCTTGGAGTTGGCGGATTTCTCCTGGGAAGAAACGATAATAATATGATGGAATTGAATGAGCCGGAGGCCGAGGAAAGTACAGGAGAAGAAGAGGATATTAAATCACCGGAAAGCGTCGTTAACCTTCTGCAGATTGATCCTATAGAGTTCGAGTTTGGATACGGCCTTATTCCTCTCGCTGATGCTAACCAGGGCGGCGACCTGCTGGACCGGGTGGTTATGATTCGCCGGCAGCTTGCAATTGAAATGGGGATGATTGTTCCTGTGATACGTATAAGGGATAACATCCAGCTTCAGCCTAATGAATATTCGATTAAAATTAAAGGTAATGAAGTGGCAAAAGGGGAGCTTCTGCTTGACCACTTTATGGCCATGAGTCCTGGAGTGGATGATGAAAATATAACAGGAATTGAAACAGTTGAGCCTGCTTTCGGGCTGCCTGCTCTCTGGATTTCAGAAGAATTGAAAGAACAGGCTGAATTATCAGGCTATACTGTGGTTGATCCTCCTTCCGTAGTCTCTACTCATTTAACAGAAGTGATAAAACGTCATGCACATGAACTGCTCGGCCGCCAGGAGACTAAACAGCTGATCGATCACTTAAATGAAACGTACCCGACTCTCGTTGAAGAGGTGACTCCGAGTCCATTATCTATCGGGGACATTCAGAAAGTTTTAAACAACTTATTAAAAGAAAAGGTTTCTATTAAAAATCTTCCTGTTATTTTTGAGACCCTTGCTGACTACGGCCAGATGACAAAAGATACAGATTTAATGACAGAGTATGTGCGGCAGGCGCTGGCGAGACAGCTTTCCAGGCAGTATGCCGAAGACGGAGAGCCGTTATTTGTGGTGACTGTCAGCGGCGCTGTTGAAAAAATGGTGGCAGATGCCGTACAACAGACAGAACATGGAGCCTTTCTGAATTTAGACCCTGATCACACCCAGACGATCATAGAGTCAATGATGACTGAGGTTGAAAGGATGCAGGAATCCGGGCATATGCCCGTTCTGCTGTGTTCGCCGGCTGTCCGTATGTATATCCGCCATTTAATTGAAAGGTATATGCCACAGGTGCCTGTTTTGTCTTATAACGAACTTGAGCCTCATATAGAAGTTCAAAGCGTAGGGGTGGTGAATGGCAGATGAAAGTAAAAAAATTCACAGGAAAAGACATGGCAGAGGTAATGGAAAAAATACGTGCTGAACTAGGCCAGAACGCTGTCATATTAAATTCTAAGCAGGTGGAGGCGGGAGGTTTTCTCGGTTTTTTCACTAAAAAGAACATGGAAGTGACAGCTGCTATTGATCCGGAAATAAACACCTCCCGGCCGTTCAAAAGACCAGCTGCTAAACCAGCAACGGTGCCCGGTGAAAAAAGCGATAATGACGCTCAAACGCTCAGTATTTCAAGGGAAATTGAAGAGCTTAAATCAATGGTAGGTAAAATAAAACCACCAGCAGAAGATTATCCTCCGCAGCTTGAAGAATACAACCAACTGTTTATTGACCAGGAAGTCGAGGACTTTTACAGGTTGAAAATAATGAAAAAGCTGTTAGAAAAATGGTACAGGCATGAAGGGGATAACAAAACCAGGGAACAGCTCGACAAGTGGGTCAGTGAGGAACTATTATCTTTACTCCCTGAGGAAGGATTTGGGAGTTTTAAATACGAAAAAAAATATTTAAATGTAGTGGGGCCTACTGGGGTAGGCAAAACGACAACACTCGCTAAAATGGCTGCTAAAGCGGTGCTCAAAGACAATAAAAAGGTGGCTTTTATTACGACGGATACGTTTAGGATTGCAGCGATCGAACAGTTGAAAACGTATGCCAAAATACTTGATGTGCCTTTAGAGGTAGCTTATTCGGCCAGTGATTTTAATAAGGCGCTTGAGCACTTTAACGATTACGACCTTATTTTAGTCGATTCAGCAGGAAGGAATTTCCGAAATCCGTTATACGTGGACCAATTAAATAAGATTATAGACTTTAATAAGGACATGGAAACACATTTAGTTCTCGCCATGACATCAAAATACAGAGATATGAAAAAGATTCTCGAACAATTCCAGCTGATCGCGGTGGATAAACTGATTTTTTCCAAACTGGACGAAACAGACACGCTGGGGGCGCTGATTAATATTATGGCTGATTGCCAGACAGGGGCAAGTTATCTGACTACGGGGCAAAATGTTCCAGATGATATAGAAGAAGCGGTTCCTGAAAGGGTGATTGAAAGGCTGTTAAGGAGATGAGTGGCTGGTGAGCGATCAAGCAGACGTTTTACGAACTAAAATGAGCCGGTCCTTGTACGAAAGCCAAAAACTGCCTTCAAAAATAATTGCCGTGGCCAGCGGAAAAGGCGGAGTAGGCAAGTCTACGTTTACGCTTAACTTTTCCTTAAGTCTTCAAAAAGCAGGTAAAAAATCACTAATAATTGATCTGGATGTGGGAATGGGCAATATAGATATCCTGCTAGGCCGCACGTCCTGCTATTCCATTGCGGATATGGTTAATCATGAATTATCCATCTGGTCAGTTATTGAAAAAGGACCAGAGGGCCTTTCTTATATTTCAGGCGGCAGCGGCCTTGAAGAATTATTTGAAATGGATTTTGATAAAACAGAGTTCTTCTGCAGGCAAATAGAGTCTCTGGAATCGGAATTTGATTATATTTTCTTTGATATGGGAGCTGGTTTAAACAGCAACAGCCGTCATTTTTTACTGTCTGCCCATGAATTGTTTCTTATAACCACCCCTGAACCTACTTCTGTAACAGATGCCTACGGAATGATTAAATTTGTCCATTTAAACGCTCCCGCTCTTCCAGTTTATATGGTTGTTAACAGAGTTCAGTCTAGAGAAGACGGAGAGAAGACATCAAGGAATCTGGGAGAAGTTACTAAGCGGTTTCTGGGAAAGGAAATTAAAATGTTAGCTTATGTGCCAGAGGATAAAATTGTCTGGAAAGCAGTAAGAGAACAGCTTCCTTTTGTTTTGTCTGCTCCCTCCTCACGGACGTCTTATTCTGTAAATCAGTCAGCCCGGACTTACTTAGCTCAAGGCACTTTCAGCAGAGAAGATGATGGCACATCAGTCCGCTCCTTTCTGGCAAAATTAAAAACATTTATAAAAAAACAGAGGGGGTGAGGGGGTGACCAGCGTTCTCGTAGTCGACGATTCAGCCTTTATGAGAAAAATGATTTCAGAGATGCTGAATAACCAGCCTGATATTTACGTCCTTGATAAAGCACGTAATGGAAAAGATGCTGTCGAAAAAGTTAAACAGCTGAACCCGGATGTCATCACAATGGATGTAGAGATGCCGGTGATGTCAGGGATTGAAGCATTAAAAGAAATAATGGCTGAGCATCCAAAACCGGTAATTATGATTTCAAGTGTTACTAAAGAAGGTGCAGATACAACTATAAAAGCTATGGAATACGGGGCTTTTGATTTTATTTCTAAACCGTCAGGCTCCATTTCGCTGGATATACATAAAGTCGAAAAGGAATTAATAGATAAAATCCGCCTTGCCTCTTCAGTAAAGGTGACTAAATTAACACAGAGTCCGGCAGGAAAAATTGCCTCTGATCATTTGGTTCCTTCTGTTAAAACACCAAAAATAGATCTAAAGTCTTGTGTATCCGGTATGGTGGTCATAGGTACTTCAACAGGCGGGCCTAAAGCCCTCCAAAAAGTTCTCCCGCTGCTGCCCGCAACATTTCCCCACCCTGTTTTAGTCGTTCAGCACATGCCTGAGGGGTTTACTAAATCATTGAGCGAAAGACTTGATGCACTATCTCATATAAAGGTGAAAGAGGCGGAAAACGGAGAAATTATAAAAAAAGGTGTTGCCTATATTGCTCCAGGAGGATACCATTTAAAAGTAAGAAGAGTAGGGACTTCAGTCGCAATACATTTAGATCAGTCTCCATCGGTGAATGGCCACCGGCCTTCTGTTGATGTGATGTTCACTTCCCTATCTGCCGTAAAGTTAGACAAAGTAATTGCTGTCCTCATGACAGGGATGGGGCAAGACGGCAAAAACGGTTTACTTCATTTGAAAAAGTCAGTCAAAACAGCAGCCATAGCTGAATCAGAGTCTACAGCAGTGGTATTTGGAATGCCTAAAGCAGCCATAGAAACGAACCTGGTTGATGAAGTGAAAGACATAGATGCCATTGCCGCTTCACTAATAAAACACAGCTGACAGGAGGGATTTTATTTGGAAAGAAACCAGTATTTAGACATGTTTATTGATGAAAGCACAGAACATTTGCAAGCTCTAAACGACAACATTTTAAAATTGGAAAACACCCCGGAGGAGTTATCACTTGTTAATGAAATTTTCCGGTCTGCTCATACACTTAAAGGTATGGCAGCCACAATGGGTTATGAAGATCTGGCTAACCTTACCCATCATATGGAAAATGTCCTCGATGGGATAAGGAACAGGAAGTTTGAAGCTGATACCCGTTTAATAGATGTCATTTTTGAAGCGATCGATGACCTTGAAGCCATGGTCTCTGACATTTCAGGTGGGGGAGAAGGAAAAAGGGACGTCACCAGGGTACAGGATAAGCTTGCGCAAATTGAAAAAGGCGAGTTATTCGAAGAAGCAGCAGTGACAGTGGAAAACGTCGAAGCAAGTAAAGAGATGTATGCTTTTGATGATTTTGAGCTTACTGTGCTTGCTCAATCGAAAGAGCAGGGGTTCAATGCGTTTCAGCTGGAAGTGGTATTAAGAGAAGATGTTATTTTGAAAGCAGCCCGTGTTTTTATGGTTTTCGAAGTATTAGAGCAAATTGGAGAAGTTATTAAATGCCTCCCGCCAGTCGACCAGCTGGAGGCAGAAAACTTTGATCTCAGTTTTACTGTAACACTTGTGACTAAAGAATCGGAAGAAGAAGTAGAAGCAAGAATAATGAAAGTATCAGAGATTGATAAAGTCCTCCTCTCACCTGTGGAGGAAAAAGAACATCCGTCCCAGGATGAAAGCGGGATCCCGGAAAGCCGGGAACAAACAGACATACTAAGTGATCAAGGACACGATCCAGAGGATCTGAATAAGCCTGTTAGTAAAGAAGACAAGGCAGCGCCTGCGGCAAATAAAACAATCAGAGTGAATATTGACCGGCTCGACAGCTTGATGAATCTTTTTGAAGAATTGGTTATTGACAGAGGCAGGCTTGAACAGATTTCGCGGGATTTAAAAAGCAGCGAATTAACTGAAACAGTTGAACATATGACCCGGATTTCGGGTGACCTGCAAACGATTATTCTGAACATGAGAATGGTTCCGGTTGAGCAGGTATTTAACCGGTTTCCCAGAATGGTCCGCACCTTGGCGAAAGAGTTAAATAAAAAAGTCAATTTGGAGATTATCGGTGCAGAAACTGAACTGGACAGAACGGTTATAGATGAGATAGGTGACCCGCTTGTTCATTTACTCAGGAATTCCCTCGATCACGGTATCGAGGAGCCTGAACAGCGAAGAAAGTCAGGAAAAACTGATACAGGCCAGATTACTTTAAAGGCTTACCACAGCGGTAATCATGTTTTCATTGAAGTGGCAGATAACGGTGCGGGGATCGACCGGGACAAAGTATTAGAAAAAGCGATTTCCCGTGAAGTCATCTCAGAAGAAAGTGGGGCCGGATTAACTGACCGCCAAGTGTACGAGCTCCTTTTTTCCAGCGGACTGAGTACAGCAGATAAGATCTCCGACATTTCGGGGCGCGGAGTGGGCCTTGATGTAGTAAAAAGTAAAATTGAATCTTTGGGCGGGAATGTCAGTGTAAACTCCAGGCTTAATGAAGGAACCGTTTTTTCAATTCAGCTTCCTCTGACTTTATCAATTATTTCGGTGATGCTTGTGGAAGTACAGAAAGAAGTTTATGCCGTACCTTTATCTTCAATTATTGAGACAGCGATTATAAAAAAAGAAGAGATTATGTCAGCTCATAATCAGAAAGTCATTGACTTTCGGGGAAGCGTGGTCCCGCTTATCAACTTAACTGACTTTTTCGATGTTCCAGCATCCATAGAAGAAGATGACCATTGTTCTGTCATTATTGTCCGTAAAGGCGAAAAGATGGCTGCCTTGGTAGTTAATTCTTTTATAGGCCAGCAGGAAATTGTTCTTAAGTCTCTTGGAGAGTATTTATCTGGCACGTTTGCTATCTCAGGTGCGACCATTCTGGGAAATGGGCAAGTTGCATTAATTATAGATTGCAATGCGTTAATTAAGTAATCCAATTTATTTTAAATAATCTGCTTCTCAGCGGAATTTAGTTCTCACACTCGTTCTGCGCATTGAACGCATTATTAAACCAAAAATTGACTGGAACAGGGAGGTAATTGTATGAGTGAAAGCAGTTTGGACGATATAAAAGTAATAGTATTCCAGCTGAAAGATGAGGAATATGGAGTAGAAGTAGAACAGGTAAAGTCTATAGAAAGAGTGCAGCATATTACGCGAGTGCCAAGCACGCCTGATTTTGTAGAAGGTGTCATTAATCTTAGAGGTGTGGTAACTCCCATTATAGATTTAAGAAAACGTTTTAATATAGAAGGCCTTGATCATTCTGACACTACCCGTGTCATTATTGTTACAGTTGAAAAGATGGATGTAGGACTGGTAGTTGATGCAGCAAACGATGTCATAGATATTCCAAGAAGCGCCGTTGAACCGCCGCCTCAAGTGGTAGGCGGACTTGAAGCAGAGTATATACGGGGAGTTGCAAAACTGGAAAAAAGGCTTCTAATTTTATTAAATCTGGACAAAGTGCTCAATTCTGAAGAAATGGATGAAATGAAAGAGATTGAAGGACAGGTATAATGAGAGATTTAAGCAAGGTCCGATCCCAGCATTTAGATATTCTAAAAGAGGCAGGCAATATAGGAGCGGGACATGCAGCAGCCGCGTTATCCCAGATGCTGAATAAGACAATTGAGATGAAAGTGCCGGGTGTCAAAGTAATTCCTTTCAATGAAATAGGGGAATATACAGGCGGCGATGAAACCATTGTCGCAGCTGTTTTCCTTCGTATTGAAGGCGAAGCGCCCGGCAATATGTTTTTTATACTTCCTGTCAAGGAAGCGAACAGACTGGCTCAACGGCTGACAGGGGACCTTTCAATCGATTTTATGGGAGATTCATTAAACGAGATGGGAATATCCGCTCTTAACGAAGCCGGAAACATTCTGGCCGGTTCTTACCTGTCTGCATTAGCTGATTTCACCCACCTGAATATGCAGCCGACACCTCCAGCAATTGCGGTAGATATGATTACGGCCATTTTATCCTTTGGCCTGATTGAAATGTCCGAGGCAGGCGACCATGCGATTGTTATTAATACCGAAATTAACGAGAAGGGTACTGGTCCTGCTGTTTCTTTTAAAGGTCATTTCTTTCTTTTGCCGGACCCTCCATCGTTAGATAAAATTTTAAATGCTTTTGGAGTCCATCAAAATGAATAATTTAATCAAAGTCGGGATGGCTGAGCTGAAAGTTGCTAAGTCACCTCAGATTATACGGACTTCAGGTCTCGGCTCCTGTGTTGGAATTATCCTTTATAACGAAAAAGCCAAGGTCTCCGGTTTGGCTCATATTATGCTTCCTGATTCTTCCTGCGCAAGGGCAGGCGTTTTAAACAGGGCAAAATATGCAGATACCGCAATTAATGATCTTATACAGCTTTTAGGTAAAGAGGGCGTTTCCAGCTGCTTATTGAAAGCTAAAATTGCAGGCGGGGCACAAATGTTCAAATTCTCGTCTAAAAATGAATCCATGCGAATTGGGCCAAGAAACGTGGAAGCGGTAAAGGAAATACTTTGCAGGTTGAATATCCCGGTACTATTTGAGGATGTAGGCGGAAACATGGGACGGACAATAGAATTTAACCCGGCGACATCCATACTTGAAATACGTACTGTCAGTAAAGGTCTTGTTCAAGTATAGGCAAAAAATGCACAGCGTTAACAAAGTGAATGTTCAGGAGGAGGATCCCTATGCCCCGAGTCAAAGAAAAAAAATATCTCCAAACAGAGTGGGAACGGTGGGTAACTGAAAGGGCCCCTTCTGCAGGAGACTATCTCGTTGAAGCTTATTTATATCTGGTAGATTACCATGTTCAGAGAATCAGTGCGAATTTACCGCGTAGTGTTCAGGCGGATGACCTGAGAAGCCACGGCTTGTTAGGGCTATATGATGCATTGGAGAAATTTGACCCTGCCCGGGAACTTAAATTCGATACATATGCTTCCTTCCGTATCAGGGGAGCTATAATTGACGGATTGAGACAGGAAGACTGGCTTCCCCGGTCCCTTCGTGATAAATCAAAAAAAATTGAACAAGCAGCAGAATCTCTGGAGCAAAAGTATGGCAGATTCGTTTCGCCGAAGGAAGTTGCGGATGAAACAGGGTTAAAGGAAGAGGAAATCATCCACACGATGAACGAGACTTTCTTTTCAAATGTACTGTCTATAGATGAGCCAGCACAGGATACTGAAAATAAGGATACGTACTCTTCAACCATAGTGGATCACCGCACACTCACTCCTGATGAGAGGCTTGGTAAAAAAGCAGATATTGAGGAGCTGGCTGAAGTATTAAAAACATTAACCCGTAATGAGCAATTAGTTATCACATTATTTTATTTTGAAGAATTTACATTAACAGAGATTGGAGAAGTTCTTGGTTTATCCACCTCAAGAATTTCACAAATCCATTCTAAAACAATATTCAAGCTGCAGCAAAAATTAAAATAGAGAGAGGGTAAGTGTTCCTGGCTGGCTGAGAGCTGTGTTCACCAATTCTCCGTACTTATTACCGTAAAAAGTTTAAGCAATCAGGAGGGGTCAAGATGGGGGATTTGCATGATTTACTGGAAGTGGAGGTTAGTGAGGATCACCTCCTCGCTGTGCTTAAAGAGCGTCAGCCGCTGATGGAAGAGATAAAGGCTGATTCATTAAGTGATTTTATATCAGAGCATGGAATAACTTACGGGATATTAGATGATGAGTTACATAAGTTTGCAGCCGGGAAAATCAGTCTGCCGGTTGTAGCAGCAAGAGGAAAAGAGCCGGTTCATGGCAGGGATGCTTATATATGGTCTCTTTTGGATGAGACTGCTGACAGGGCGGCTCAGCTGAATGAAAAAAGCGATGGAGAAGTGAATCTGAAAAAAGTTATAGATATTCCTCAAGTTAAGGCAGGGGCGGTGATAGGCCGAAAAATAGAAGCTGAGCCGGGAACAAATGGCCTCACAGTCTATGGGAAAACGATAAAAGCTAAAAAGCCCCGCGACATAAAACTGCGTCCAGGGAAAAACACCCGGATTGAAGGATCGGAAATTATTTCTTCTATTAATGGCCAACTATCTGTGGCCCCGAAAGTGATTCATGTCTATCCCGTTTATGAAGTAAACGGAGACCTTAATATGAAAACCGGAAATATCGATTTTGTCGGAAACGTGGTGGTCAGAGGGAATGTGCCCTCAGGATTTTCCATTAAGGCCATAGGGGATATCCGTATTTACGGGTCGGTCGAAGCGGCCGATATCCAGTCTGAAGGTTCTGTATTCATTCACCAGGGAGTAGTGGCACAAAATGCCGGGCTTATTAAAGTCAAAGGAGATGTGAGAACCTCCTTTTTAAACCAGGCAACGATCGAAGCGGGTGGTGACGTCCATATAACCACTTCTATTCTCCACAGCCGGGTTGATGCCAGGGGATTCGTTTTCTGTAAAGAAGGCCGGGGAAATATTGTAGGCGGGTCTGTTTCCTCAGGTAAAGGCATTGAAGTAAATGAAGTAGGCAACCATATGAGTACGCCTACTGCGTTGTACCTCGGCACAAGTGCGAAGATGACAGCTGCTGAGAAAAAGTATAAAAAACAATTAAATGATTCTCAAGAGGAATGTCAAAAGCTTGCTAAGCTGCTTAAAAGACTGAAGGAAAAAGGGAAAGGCTCTACGCTTTCACCTAAAGAAAAAGTGATGCTGCTGCGAGTCAGAAATTCCCTTATTCAGGCGAACGAGAAATTAAATGAAGCGAAAGACCAGCTGCTCGACTTTCAGGAAATCTTTGATGGCGAGACAGATACAAAAGTACGTATATACCAGTCTGTTTACCCGAACACTGACTTGCACTTTGGAAAGTACGTGAAGAAAATTACAACTGCCCACCAGCATGTGCAATTCAGAAAAGAACGCAGTGAAATAAAATTTGAGGCTCTTTAACTCTGTACAAAGATCAACTATTTGTCTCCAGCTGTTAGCCTTAATTCAGGATGGGTGTCATACCTTCGGCCGGTTAAATTAATGCCTTGAGGTAAAGGGAGTTACATATGATATATTTAGTGTTTATAAGTCTTTTGTTACATTTGGTCAGTTTTTTTGTCATTGTGATCCTTTATCAGCGGATTGAAAACCAGAAACCGTTAGATAAGGAGAAGACAGTGAAAGAAATAGAGGATTTACTTCTTTCATATACTGCTGAAATGAAGGAAAATAATGAGAAACTTGCAAAGAGGATATCTGAATTGCCTGTTGCTGAAAGGAACCAGGTGTTTAAGAATGAGGCTGCGGAGGATGCCCGGCCGGAGGGGCCCAGTCCGGCTCAAATAAATAAAGAGGCGGAGGGAAAGAGGACTCCGGATAGTGTACGGGAAACCGGCAGTGAAATGCCTGAAAAATACAGCAGGTACACCCCGCCTGTTCCTGGCATGGAAAAAGAGGAAGAGTCCTTAAAGCCATCCAGTACTTCCAAAGTTCTTTCATTAAGTAAACAAGGATATTCTAAAGATGAGATAGCAAAACAGCTCGAGATGGGAGCGGGAGAAGTGGAGCTTCTTCTCAAATTTTACAAATAATTTCCCTGCATCGCTTGTCATTAAAGCCTGGATGTGATATATTATCTTTCGGTGTTAAAACACACACGCTTATGGATTTTAGCAAAGGTGCTCCAGCAGGAGTCTTGTTAAAAAATGATGTAAGCGGAGGATAAAAAACCAGAGGAGGTGAGTGAAGTGGCAGTGATTTCCATGAAACAGTTATTAGAAGCAGGGGTTCATTTCGGACACCAGACTCGTCGTTGGAACCCTAAGATGGATCGCTACATCTTCACAGAAAGAAACGGTATTTACATTATTGACCTGCAAAAAACGGTCAAGAAAGTAGAAGAAGCATTTAACTTTGTCCGTGACTTAGCGGCGCAAGGCGGTACAATGCTTTTCGTTGGTACAAAAAAGCAGGCGCAGGACTCTGTTAAAGAGGAAGCTGAGCGTTGCGGCATGTACTTTATCAACCAGCGTTGGTTAGGTGGAACTCTTACGAACTTTGATACTATTCGTAAGCGTATTGCCCGTCTTGTCCAGCTGGAAACTATGCAAGAGGACGGAACATTCGATGTTCTTCCTAAAAAAGAAGTTGTACTTCTTAAAAAAGAAATGGACCGTCTTGAAAAGTTCCTAGGTGGAATTAAAGAGATGGACCGTCTTCCGGATGCTTTATTTATCATCGATCCTCGCAAAGAGCGCATCGCTGTTGCGGAAGCACATAAATTAAACATCCCTATTGTCGGTATTGTAGACACAAACTGTGATCCTGATGAGATTGACTATGTCATTCCGGGTAACGATGATGCAATCCGTGCAGTACGTTTATTAACAGCAAAAATGGCAGATGCTATTATCGAAGCCAACCAGGGTGAAGAGACAACTGCTTAAATTGTTTGTCCAAAGGGTGATAGAGGGCTGGACCCTTTATCACTCTTTTTTTTAGAAAAGAACGCTTGTAAAATTTAATCTGACTTAACTCAAGGAGGAATTCCCATGGCTATTTCAGCTAAACAGGTAAAAGAATTACGTGAAAAAACTGGTGCGGGTATGATGGATTGTAAAAAAGCACTGTCAGAAACAGACGGTGATATGGAAAAAGCAATTGATTTCCTTCGTGAAAAAGGCATTGCTAAAGCAGCTAAAAAAGCTGACCGTGTCGCAGCTGAAGGTCTTGCCCATATTGTAACAGAAGGAAACCGTGCGGTATTAGTAGAAATTAACTCAGAAACTGACTTCGTTTCTAAAAACGAAAACTTTATTAAAATGGTTGATGACGTAGCGCGCCACATCCTGAACAATAATCCTTCTACAGTAGAAGAAGCACTTGAGCAGTCTTTTGAAGGTGAAGGTGAGACACTTCAGGACTTCATTACTAATCAGATTGCTAAAATTGGTGAAAAACTTTCCCTTCGCCGTTTTGCTGTTGTTGAAGGCGGGGAGAACGAAGTCTTTGGCTCATACATCCATATGGGAGGACGTATTGGTGTTCTTTCAGTTCTTGAAGGAACAACAGACGAGCAGGCAGCTAAAGATGTAGCTATGCACGCTGCAGCTCTTAACCCTAAATATGTAAGCCGTGATGAAGTGGCTGAAGAAGAAGTAAACCGTGAGCGTGAAGTACTTAAACAGCAGGCTATGAGTGAAGGAAAGCCTGAGAATATTGTTGAAAAAATGGTTGAAGGCCGTCTTGGAAAGTTCTTTGAAGAGGTATGCTTAAATGAGCAGGCTTTCGTTAAAGACGGAGATCAGAAAGTAGGCAAGTACGTTGCTTCTAAAGGCGGAAAAGTAAAAACTTTCTACCGTTTTGAGGTAGGAGAAGGTATTGAGAAGCGCGAAGATAACTTTGCTGAAGAAGTAATGTCTCAAGTTAAAAAGTAATATTTCCGGAGGGGGACATTCTGTCTCCCTTTTTCCGGAAATCAGGGGAAAAGAGGCATTAATTTATAGATATGGAGGGTACTATGGAGGAGCCAAAATACAATCGCATTGTGTTAAAATTAAGTGGAGAAGCTCTGGCCGGAGAGCAGGGTTACGGAATTGATCCGACGATGATTCAATCATACGCCGAGCAGATTAAAGAAATTATTGCCCTTGATGTGGAAGTGGCTATTATTGTCGGCGGCGGGAATATCTGGCGTGGTATGGCAGGCAGCGCTAAAGGGATGGACAGAGCAACAGCTGATTATATGGGCATGCTTGCTACAGTAATGAACTCCCTGGCACTTCAGGATAGTTTGGAAAATATCGGTGTACAGACGCGAGTACAAACCTCCATTGAAATGAGACAAGTGGCAGAGCCATACATACGACGACGAGCCATCCGCCATTTGGAAAAAAAGAGAGTAGTTATTTTTGCTGCGGGTACAGGAAATCCTTATTTTTCTACAGATACTACAGCTGCCCTCAGAGCTGCTGAAATTGAAGCGGACGTCATTCTAATGGCTAAAAATAAAGTGGACGGCGTTTACAGCGCTGACCCATCTGTTGATGTAAATGCACAAAAATACCAGCAGCTAACGTATTTGGATTTACTGAAAGATGGACTGGCCGTAATGGATTCAACAGCTTCATCACTCTGTATGGATAATAATATTCCGCTCATCGTATTCTCCATCTCTGAAAATGGCAACATTAAAAGAGCAGTAACGGGCGACGACATTGGAACAATAATAAGGGGGAAAGAATAATGTCTCAAGAAGTACTTAAAAATGCTGAACTTAAAATGAACAAGTCAGTGGAATCATTTACGAGAGAACTATCAACATTAAGAGCCGGACGGGCAAACCCTTCTCTTCTGGATAAGGTCCAGGTGGAATACTACGGTATGATGACTCCGTTAAACCAATTAGCGTCAGTCACAGTGCCTGAAGGAAGAATGCTGCTTGTTCAGCCTTTTGACAAGTCATCCATTTCAGACATTGAAAAAGCCATTCAAAAAGCAGACCTTGGATTGACACCTTCCAATGACGGAAATATTATCCGCATAACTATACCTGCATTAACTGAAGAGCGGAGAAACGAGCTGGTTAAGCTTGTTGGCCGTTACTCAGAAGATGCAAAAGTGGCGGTAAGGAATGTTCGCCGGGATGCCAATGATGAATTAAAGAAAATGCAGAAAGACGGAGATATGACTGAAGACGAGCTTCGGCGCTCCCAGGATAATGTTCAGAAACTGACAGATTCCACTATTAAATCCATTGATGAAATCGCGAAAAACAAAGAGGCAGACATCAGGGAAGTATAAGCTTAAAAATTGTATTATATAAAAGACCCTCTTTTATACAGGGGGTCTTTTATACTTTGAGAAAACACCGCTGGTCACTGGCCTGCTGGAATGCAAATGCTGTATTTGGTTAGAATTCAACACTCGCCTTTAAAAGAGCTTAAACGTTAGAGAGAAAGCAATTTATAATATCTCTTATACATAGACACTGTTCGTGATAGAATAAAAAGGATAAGAGAATTAAAAGATGATCTACATAGACTCGGGCTTTAGCGTCCGGGAGAAGGTCAATGCTGGGGGAAGAATAATGCTAAATAAGTTGAAAAAGCAGAAAAAAAGCATACAGAGTGACACACACTCTTACCAGGAGCTTTCTGCAGAGAATATCCCGAAGCACATAGCTATTATTATGGATGGAAATGGCCGGTGGGCTAAAAAAAGGGGATTGCCCAGGGTGGCAGGACACCGGGAGGGCATGAATGTAATCCGTAAAATCGTGAAGTATTCTAATCGGTTAGGGGTAAATATATTAACGTTATATGCTTTTTCCACTGAAAACTGGAAAAGGCCTAAAACAGAAGTAGATTTTCTGATGCGTTTACCCGAACGTTTTTTAAATGTCGAACTGCCGACCCTTATAGAAGAAAATGTGGTAGTCAGGGTAACCGGTGAGAAAGAAAATCTTCCTCAATATACAAAACGGGCAGTGGAGAAGGCGATTGAAGAAACAAAACATAACGACGGGCTCGTTTTAAATTTTGCTTTAAATTATGGGAGCCGTTCTGAGATTATAGATGGAATAAAGTCTGTCATCAAAGATGTAGAGGGTGGCAAGATGGCTATAGAAGACTTAAACGACTCAACTTTTTCAAGATACTTAATGACAGCTGATTTAGATGATCCCGATCTGCTTATTAGAACTAGCGGGGAACTCAGGCTGAGTAATTTTATGCTCTGGCAGCTTGCCTACTCTGAATTCTGGTTTACAGAAGTTTTGTGGCCGGACTTTAAAGAGGAGCATTTCGAGGAAGCCATCCGGGTTTATCAAAAACGACAAAGAAGGTATGGCGGCGTATAGAGAGGATGAGGCAAGTTTGAAACAGCGGATTATAACAGGAGTCATAGCAGGAGCAGCATTTATTACATTAATTGTTATTGGAAGTCTTCCATTTGCCCTCCTTATGATTGCCCTGGCGACGATCGCAATGCATGAATTGTTAAAGATGAAAAGAATTACCCCTTTATCTGTAAAAGGACTCTCAGGAATGGTGTTTATGTGGCTTTTGCTCCTGCCTGAAAATATGGTTTCTTTCCACTGGATTCACTTGGAGAGACTGGAACTGTTTTTACTTTTGATTATCGTTTTACTGGCTTTAACTGTCATTACTAAAAATAAATTCACCTTTGACGAAGCGGGCTTTGTTATTCTTGCGTCGGCCTATGTGGGATTAGGGTTCCATTATTTTATGTATGCCCGCTTTTTAGAAAACGGCCTTGCGATGATTTTCTTTATTCTGATATTAGTATGGGCCACGGACTCAGGTGCGTATTTCGCAGGCCGCAGTTTCGGGAAACATAAACTCTGGCCGGAAATCAGCCCTAAAAAAACAATCGAAGGTTCTCTCGGCGGGACGTTGTTAGCCCTGATAATAGGAGGAGTGTACACACTGTTTATCCCGGTATTTGCCTCATGGAGCATTACCCTTCTGTTTATGCTCGTAGTCTCTCTGACAGGGCAGCTGGGGGATCTAGTGGAATCAGCGTTTAAACGCCATTATGCGGTCAAAGATTCAGGACAGGTATTGCCAGGGCACGGCGGTATTCTCGACAGGTTTGACAGTCTGATTTTTGTCATGCCTGTTATCTACTTATTAGGATTTTTATAAATAAGACTTTAAAGTTATTGTAAGGAGATTGACATGAAGAAAATTAACCTTATTGGATCGACAGGATCAATAGGCATTCAAACGCTTGATGTGATTCGTTCACATCCTGAAAAGTTTAAATTGGAAACTCTCAGTTTTGGCAGAAACTTCGAGGAAGGGATCCAGCAGATTGAAGAATTTAAACCTGCTTTAATAAGTGTGTCTTCCGATGATATTGCTGAGAAAGTCAAAAAGGAAATGACTTATACTGCCCCAGTCCTCTCCGGACAGGAAGGACTGGTTGAAGCAGCTGTTTATGGAGATGCTGATATGCTGGTAAACGCAGTTATGGGCAGGATCGGCCTTGAGCCGACCTTAAAAGCGATAGAAGCAGGCAAGAACATTGCTATCGCTAACAAAGAAACATTAGTTACAGCAGGACACATTGTAACAGAAATGAGCAGAAAACACGGTGTGAAACTTATCCCGGTCGACAGTGAGCATTCGGCAATTGACCAGTGCCTCCACGGTGATTCTGAAAAAGAAGTCTCAAAATTAATATTGACTGCTTCTGGCGGAAGTTTCCGCGACCTTTCCAGAAAAGATTTAGAAAATGTGACCGTCAAAGACGCCCTTAAGCACCCAAACTGGAATATGGGGGCTAAAATTACCATTGATTCGGCAACAATGATGAATAAAGGCCTCGAAGTCATTGAAGCAAAATGGCTGTTTAACATGCCTTATGAAAAAATTGACGTTTTGCTTCATAAAGAAAGTATTATTCATTCGATGGTTGAATATATTGACGGTAGTATACTAGCCCACCTCGGAACGCCAGATATGAGGGTTCCTATTCAGTATGCACTGTCAGAACCTGACAGGCTTGATTTGAAGGGTGGAGACAGGTTAAAATTATGGGAAGTTGGAGCACTCCATTTTGAAAAAATGGACTACGACCGTTTCAGATGTCTGAAGATGGCATTCGAAGCAGGCAGAGCCGGAGGTACTGCGCCTGCAGTATTGAATGCTGCAAACGAGGTAGCTGTCTCACTTTTTCTTGAAGGGAAAATTTCATTTCTTGATATTGAAACTTTCGTGGAAAAGGCATTGGACAGCCACACCCCAATAAGCAATCCGTCTCTGGAAGAAGTTCTTTCGGCTGATAAAGCTGCCCGGTCCAGTGTACTAACCTATTTAAATTAAAGGGTGTGTTAGAAGGATGAATACCTTAATAGCAGTCATTGTTATTTTTGGTTTACTAGTATTTATTCACGAATGGGGCCATTTAATTTTTGCGAAACGGGCAGGGATTCTCTGCCGGGAGTTTGCTATTGGTTTTGGCCCTAAGATATTCTCATTTAAAAAGAATGAAACCGTATATACGATCCGTCTTCTGCCGCTTGGCGGATTTGTAAGGATGGCGGGAGAAGACCCGGAAATGGTTCACATTAAACCGGGTTATGAAATCGGGTTGTTATTCAATGGTTCAGGAAAAGTAAACCGGCTGATTATAAATAACAAATCGAAACATCCTGATTGTAAAATTATTCAGGTTGAAAAAATCGATTTAGAGCACGATCTTATCGTGCAGGGCTATGTGGATGATAATGAAGGTTTAACAACTTATCACATAGATGAAAAAGGAGAATATGTGTACGATGAGCAGGCAACTCAGATTGCTCCTTACGATAGACAGTTTGGCTCTAAAACTGTAGGGCAAAGAGCAGCAGCTATTTTTGCCGGCCCATTAATGAATTTTGTTTTAGCCGTTGTTGTGCTGATGGCCTATGCGATGATTGCCGGAATGCCGGTTGATGAACCGGTAGTTGGCGATGTGACTGATGATGGTGCAGCTATCGAAGCTGGCCTTGAAAGCGGGGACAGAATTGTTTCGATTGACGGCCAGTTTGTTGATACGTGGGAAGAGATGACGTCTATTATACAGGCAAACCCGAATGAAACCCTTCAATTTGAAGTGGAGCGTGAAGGTGAACTGTTTGATGTGAGTATGACTACCCAGGAAAGAGAAGGCCCTGAAGAGGAAGAACTGGGAGTGATAGGCGTTACTGCGCCAATGGAAAGAAACTTCGGCGGAGCCATTCTATTCGGGTTTACTCAAACTTACGAATATACAGTGCTGATTTTCGAGGCGCTTGGAATGCTTATTACCGGCCAATTCAGCCTGGATCATTTAGCTGGTCCGGTAGGGATTTATAATTACACAGGAGAAGTTGCGGCAATGGGAATTCTTGTTTTATTCCAGTGGGCTGCCATTCTAAGTGTTAATCTTGGGATCATCAATCTGCTTCCGTTGCCTGCACTTGATGGAGGACGGTTAATCTTTATTGGTTTGGAAGCTGTAAGAGGGAAACCGATTGACCCGCAAAAAGAAGGGTTAGTCCATTTTGTCGGATTTGCCTTGCTTATGCTTCTGATGCTTGTTGTAACGTGGAACGATATAAATAAATTCTTTATGTAGACTGTTGAAAACAGTTAGTTATCACTTTATTTTACTGAAGGTTGAGGTGGCTTTACATTGAGACAAAGTACGTATTTAGCACCAACATTACGGGATATTCCAAGTGACGCAGAAGTTAAAAGTCATCAATTAATGCTTAGAGCAGGGTTAATCCGGCAGAGCACATCGGGAGTTTACTCTTTTTTGCCACTCGGTTTTAAAGTGCTGCAAAAAGTCGAATCTCTCATTCGGGAAGAAATGAACGCTGCCGGCGCACAGGAAATGTTCATGCCATCAATCCAGCCTGCTGAATTATGGCAGGAGTCCGGCCGGTGGGAGGCTTACGGACCTGAACTGATGAGACTGAAAGACCGACATGAACGTGAGTTTGCGCTCGGTCCTACACACGAAGAAGTGATTACCTCGATTGTGCGGGATGACATCAGATCATATAAAAAACTGCCAATGACGCTTTACCAGATACAGACCAAATTCCGGGATGAACGCAGACCGCGTTTTGGAGTGCTCAGAGGCAGAGAATTCCTGATGAAAGACGCTTATTCTTTTGATACAGATTTTGAGGGACTGGACGAAAGTTATCAAAAAATGTACGATGCTTACACGAAAGTGTTCTCCCGCTGCGACTTAAATTTCAGGGCAGTTGTAGCTGACTCCGGCGCGATGGGCGGGAAAGACACTCATGAGTTTATGGTGCTTTCCAATATTGGAGAAGATACGATCGCTTACTCGGATGAATCTGATTTTGCAGCAAATATCGAAATAGCACCTGTAAAGGTCCAGTATGAAAAACCGGAGGAAGCACCTGCAGATATGGAAACTGTTTCAACTCCAGGCCAGAAGACGATTGAAGACGTGGCAGCCTACCTGGGTACAGATCATACCCGATGTATTAAATCCATGCTGTTTATAGTTGATGAAGAGCCGGTCCTTGTGTTAGTGCGGGGGGACCATGAAGTGAACGATGTGAAAATTAAACATTACTTTGATGCGGTTCAGGCAGAGCTTGCGACTGAAGAAGAAACGAAGCAATGGTTAAAGGCAGAGTCAGGCTATCTTGGTCCTGTTGATGCTGATAAAAAGGTTAAAATTATTGCAGATACAGCTGTAGAGGCGATGGTAAATGCAGTCTGCGGAGCAAACGAAAAGGACAAGCATTTGAAAAACGTGAACCCCGGCCGGGATTTTAAAGCAGAAGCTTACACAGATTTAAGGAATATTAAAGAAGGCGACCCATCACCGGATGGAAAAGGGACAATTAAATTTAAAGAGGGCATCGAAGTCGGCCATGTATTTAAATTAGGGACCAGATACAGTGAAGCGCTGGGAGCGGCTTTTCTGGATGATCAGGGAAAATCCAAACCAATGGTCATGGGCTCTTACGGAATAGGAGTTTCAAGAACAGTAGCTGCCATTATAGAGGAACATCATGATGAGGACGGGATTGTTTGGCCTTTAAGTGTTGCTCCATTCCATGTTCACCTCGTTCCAGTTAATATTAAGCAGGACGCTCAGCGTGAGCTGGCAGACTCACTCTATGAAAAAATACAAAGTAAACGATATGAGGTTCTATATGATGACAGGCCGGAGCGCCCGGGTGTCAAATTCAAAGACGCTGATTTATTTGGCCTTCCTCTCCGGATCACTGTCGGGAAAAAGGCAGATGAGGGAATCGTTGAAGTGAAGATCAGAAAAACAGGAGACGTATTGGAAGTCCATACAGACGAGCTGATGGAAACAATAGAGAAATATTTAGGTTAATAAGAGAGGTTGCCTGCTCAGAATCATTCTTCTGAAGAGGCAGCCTCTGCTGTTTGTTAAGTTCCGTGATTGCGTTAGGAGGTAAGACATGAATGAAGAAATAAAAATCAGGCAGGAAAGATTCCAGCTGTTAATGGAACAGGTAGTTATGCCTGATGATTTAATTTCCGGTTATCTGCAAGGTGCCTACATAAAAAAACTTGAAGTCTATACAAAAGCTAAAAAGTGGCGGTTCCAGTTTGTATTACCGGAAATGCTTCCTTTCCAGGTATTCGAGTTATTCCGCTCCAGAATAATCCAGGGGCTTGAGCATATAGCTGAAGTGGACATTTTATTAGCTTATGAAAGTGAAGTTAATTTAAATAAGCATTTGCCTGCTTACTGGCCTTTTTTTGTTGAGAAATTAAGAGCTTCAACTAACGGACTGATTCACCGCCTTCAGGAACAGACACCTGTCATTGATGGGCAGAAACTGATTCTTGCGGTTCTTAATGAGACAGAAGCCGAAATGGTACAGAGAAGAGTCTCTGAACCTTTAAAGGAAGTCTGTAATGAGACAGGATTCGGCACCTTACATTTGCAGACAGAAATTAAAGAATCAAAGGAAGCAATGGAAAAGTTTGCCGAGCAGAAAAAAGAAGAAGACCACAATAAAGTGGTAGAAGCGATGTTGGAGAAACAAAAACAAGAAGAAAAAGCAAAAGATATGCAGCACAATGTAAAAGTTTCCATGGGGGTAGCAATCAAGGATGACAGCCAGCCGATAAAAAATATTGTTGAAGAAGAACGGCGTATAACTGTACAAGGATACGTCTTTCATGCAGAGACAAAAGAGCTTAAGAGCGGCCGGACTCTCCTTACATTTAAGATCACAGACTATACGGATTCGATAACCGTCAAAATGTTTTCCAATGATAAGGAAGACGTTCCCGTTTTTGAATCGGTCGGTAAAGGCATGTGGCTGAAAGTACGCGGAACCGTTCAAATGGATACGTTCATAAGGGACCTTGTCATGATGGCTAAAGATTTCCAGCAAATAACGCCTGTCGAAAAACAGGATACAGCCCCCGAAGATGAAAAACGGGTGGAACTGCACCTTCATTCTCCCATGAGTCAGATGGACGCGGTTACTTCTATGAGTGCATATGTGGAACAAGCAAAAAAATGGGGCCATCACGCAATTGCACTTACAGATCATTCAGTTTTGCAATCTTTTCCGGAAGCGTATGGAGCAGGAAGCAAACACGGGGTAAAGATTTTATACGGGGTAGAAGCCAACCTGGTGAATGATGGAGTTCCTATTGCTTATAACCCGGCAAACCGCGGGCTGGCAGACGAAACCTATGTGGTATTTGATGTTGAAACGACCGGTCTCTCTGCTGTCTATAATACGATCATAGAATTAGCAGCTGTAAAAGTGAAGGATGGGGAGGTTATTGATAAATTTGAATCATTTGCCAACCCGCATGAGAAACTGAGCCCCACCATTATCGAATTAACAGGGATCACAGACGATATGGTAGAGACAGCGCCGGAAGTTGAGGAGGTACTCGAAAAGTTTCATAAATGGATGGGAGACGATATACTCGTTGCCCATAACGCCAGTTTCGATATGGCATTTTTAAATGCCGGTTATCAGAAAATGGGGTACGAAAAAGTGCCTAACCCTGTAATTGACACCCTGGAGCTTGGACGGCTGCTTTATCCATCGTTTAAAAACCATCGTCTAAATACACTCTGTAAAAAGTTTAATATTGAATTAGTGTCTCACCACAGAGCCATATATGATGCAGAAGCAACCGGTCATTTGCTTTGGAAAATGGTGAAAGACGCTATTGAAAAAGACATAGTTTCCCACAAACAGCTGAATGAACAGGCGACTTCAGATGATTATAAAAAACAGCGTCCAACGCACTGCACTATTTTTGCTAAAACTAAAGAAGGACTGAAAAACCTTTATAAACTTATATCTTTATCACATATTAATTACTTTTACCGTGTACCGCGGATCCCCCGCTCTGAATTAATCAGGCACAGGGAAGGTCTTATTATAGGGTCCGGATGTGATAAAGGGGAAGTGTTTGAGGCGATTATGCAGAAATCGCCGGAAGAAGTAGAAGAGACGGCAGCTTTTTATGATTATTTAGAAGTACAGCCGCCTTCCAACTATTATCATTTAATAGAGAAAGAGATTGTAAGAGACGAACTAGCTTTAAAAGATATGATTAAAAACGTCATTCAAATTGGCGAAAAGTTAGGTAAAAAGGTCGTGGCTGCAGGCAATGTCCATTACCTTCATCCTGAAGACCATATTTACAGAAAAATCCTGATCGCTTCCCAGGGAGGGGCAAACCCTTTAAATAAACAGACGCTTCCTCAGGTTCATTTCCGAACGACAGACGAAATGCTCGAATGTTTCAGTTTTTTACCTGAAGATAAGGCGAAAGAAATCGTGGTATCTAATACCCGCGCTATCGCAGATGAAATTGAGGAAATAAAACCGGTACCAGATGACTTATATACCCCTCACATCGAAGGGGCAGATCAGGAAATCAGAGACATATGCTATACAAGGGCAAAAAGTATTTACGGGGACGATTTGCCGCAGAATGTTATTGACAGGCTTGAAAAAGAGCTGACAAGTATTATCAGCAATGGCTTCTCTGTTATTTACTTAATCTCGCAGAAACTTGTAAAAAAATCTCTCGAAGACGGATATTTAGTAGGGTCCCGTGGGTCGGTAGGTTCAAGTTTCGTAGCCACCATGATGGAAATTACGGAGGTTAACCCGCTCCCGCCTCATTATGTTTGCCCAGCTTGCAACCATTCCTATTTCTTTGATGATGGGAGCGTCGGTTCAGGGTTTGACTTGCCTGATAAAGCATGCGAAAAATGCGGAGAAGAATACAGTAAAGATGGCCACGACATTCCTTTCGAAACGTTTCTTGGCTTTAAGGGAGATAAGGTCCCGGATATTGACTTAAACTTCTCAGGTGATTATCAGCCTGTCGCCCATAATTATACAAAAGAATTATTCGGGGAAGAGTACGTGTACCGGGCCGGAACGATTGGTACGGTGGCTGAGAAAACAGCATATGGGTTTGTCAAAGGGTATGAAAGCGATGAGCAGGTGCAATTGAGAGGCGCAGAAATTGACCGGCTCGTTTCAGGATGCACCGGGGTTAAACGAACAACCGGGCAGCACCCTGGAGGGATTATTGTCGTTCCTGACCATTTGGATATATATGATTTCTCACCGATTCAATTTCCTGCCGATGACAGAGAATCAGAATGGAAAACGACGCACTTTGATTTCCATTCCATCCACGATAATTTATTGAAACTGGATATTCTGGGGCATGATGACCCGACAGTGATCCGTATGCTGCAGGATTTAAGCGGCATGGATCCGAAAGATATTCCAGTCGATGACCCTGAAGTGTTTAAGCTTTTTGGAGGGACTGAAGCATTAGGGGTAACAGAAGATCAGATTATGTGTAAGACAGGCACATACGGGATTCCGGAATTTGGTACCCGCTTTGTCCGGCAGATGCTTGAGGAAACAAAACCAACGACTTTCAGTGAACTGGTTCAGATTTCCGGTTTGTCCCACGGGTCTGATGTTTGGCTTAATAACGCAGCTGATCTTATAGCTGACGGCACATGTGTGCTGAAAGACGTGATTGGCTGCCGTGATGATATTATGGTTTATCTGATTTATAAAGGTGTCGAGCATTCTCTGGCGTTTAAAATTATGGAATTTGTTCGTAAAGGGCGGGGACTGCAGGAGGAATGGATTGAGGAAATGAAAAAGCACGGTGTTCCTGACTGGTATATCGGCTCCTGCCTTAAAATCAAATACATGTTCCCTAAAGCCCACGCTGCGGCCTATGTGCTGATGGCCATCCGCATTGCGTATTTTAAAGTTCATCATCCTATCTTGTTTTATGCAGCTTACTTCACTGTAAGGGCAGATGACTTTGAACTTGAAACGATGTGCCGGGGCTCAGCCACTATCCGAAAAAGGATTGAGGAAATATACAGTAAAGGGCTTGATGCGACTCCAAAAGAAAAAAGTCTTGTTACCGTTCTGGAGCTTGCCCTAGAAATGTGCGAAAGAGGATTATCATTTAAGAAAGTAGACCTGTACCGTTCAAAAGCTTCTGAATTTCTGGTAGACGGGGACTCACTGATTCCTCCTTTTAATGCTCTGTCAGGCGTGGGAACGAACGCAGCTATAAATATTGAGAAAGCAAAGGAAGCAGGCGAATTCCTGTCTAAAGAAGACCTGAGAGAGAGAAGTAAAATCTCAAAAACTGTCCTGGAAAACCTGGACGATCATGGGTGTCTCGAAGGCATGCCTGATTCCAATCAGCTTTCATTATTCTAAATATCTGTATGAGAATAGAGATGGCCTCTACAGGGGGCGGTTTGCAACCCCTATTTGATTGTGTTATATTAATGAAGGACACAGGTATAGCAGCGGCAGAAAGAGTGGGGAAACCCACTCTTTCTTTTGCACTAAATGATTTTCCATTACTAGGAAACGCCGGTAATTACGGCTGGTTTTGTATAAAAAAACAGTGAAAATGCAAGTAATAGGATGAAGCTTTTTGCAGAAAAGGAGGTTGAAGGTATGTCAGGCGGTATACAGAGTAAAGTGGAACAGCTTGCACACCCGATAGTGGAAGAGCTCTCTTTAGAGCTGGTGGATGTAGAGTTTGAGAAAGAAGGCAAAAACTGGTTTTTACGCGTCTATATAGACGGCGATAACGGTGTGGATCTCGATGACTGTACAGCAGTCAGTGAACGATTAAGCGAATCCCTTGATGAGCATGACCCTATTGAACAGGCTTATTATTTGGAAGTGTCCTCTCCCGGGGCAGAACGGCCTCTCAAAAAGGAAAAAGACATTGAAAATGCAGTCGGGAAAAATGTTTATGTGACAACCTATGCACCGATTAACGGCGATAAAGCATTTGAAGGAATGCTGGCACAGTTTGATGGTACGACTCTCGTCATAGAAACAAAAGATAAAACGAGGACCGTTCCTGTGTCGGTGCCTTACGATAAAGTGGCTAAAGCCCGTTTAGCTGTTGTATTTTAGCTTTCTTAAAGGTTTGTCAGCAGGGCTTTTATTAACGAAAGGGGGAAGTGAGTTCCATGAACAGTGAATTTATGGAAGCATTAGCAACCATTGAAAAGGATAAAGGAATTGACAAGGAAATTATACTCGAAGCGATTGAACAAGCTTTGATTACCGGTTATAAGCGGAACTTTAATTCAGCTCAGAATGTCCGGGTGGATATTGATCGTGAATCGGGCGTTATCAGAGTTTTCGCCAGAAAAGAAGTAGTAGAAGAGGTGTTTGACGCCAGACTTGAAATTTCACTTGAAGAAGCAAAAGGCATCAACCCTCTATATGAGGTGGATGACGTGGTGGAAATTGAAGTCACTCCCCGGGATTTCGGGCGGATTGCTGCACAGACTGCCAAGCAGGTAGTCACACAGAGAGTCAGAGAGGCAGAACGCGGCATTATCTATTCCGATTTTATAGACAGGGAAGAAGATATTATGACTGGGATTGTCCAGCGGCAGGATCACCGCTTTATTTATGTAGATTTAGGGAGAGTGGAAGCTTTAATGCCGATCGGCGAACAAATGCCGAATGAAACTTACCGTCATAACGACCGTATTAAAGCATTTATTACAAAAGTCGAAAAAACGACTAAAGGACCACAGATTATGATTTCCCGGTCTCACCCCGGTCTTTTAAAACGCCTTTTCGAGCTGGAAGTCCCTGAGATTTATGATGGTACAGTTGAAGTGAAATCTGTCTCGCGTGAAGCGGGGGAGCGCTCTAAAATTTCTGTCCACGCCGAAGATCCGGATGTGGATCCAGTAGGTTCCTGTGTGGGGCCGAAAGGGCAGAGAGTCCAGACAATTGTTAATGAGTTAAAAGGGGAAAAAATTGATATAGTACGCTGGTCTGAAGACCCTAAAGTTTACGTGGCTAACGCTTTGAGCCCTTCCAAGGTTTTACAGGTGACGGTTAATGAAGAAGAGAAAATGACTCAAGTAGTTGTACCTGATTACCAGTTATCACTTGCGATTGGAAAACGGGGACAAAATGCCCGTTTAGCAGCTAAACTAACAGGCTGGAAAATTGATATAAAAAGCCAGACAGATGCTGAAGAGCTTGGGATTTACAATCCTGACGGCCCGGCTGAAGAGGAGACAGGCTGGGAAGACTTTGGCGGGGAAACTGAATGGGAAGAGTTCGATCAGGACGCAGTACCCCAAAATGAAGATTTTTATAAAAAAGACGGAGAAGAAAGATAAGGAGGGGGAAGGATGGCAGGAAAGAAGAAAACTCCCCTTCGAAAGTGCGTCGTAACTCAGGAAATGAGACCTAAAAAAGAGCTCATCCGAGTGGTGCGTTCGCCTGAAGGGGAAGTATTTATCGATCCGACTTCAAAAAAATCAGGCCGGGGCGCATACATCTCAAACGACGCGCAAGTAATTAATGAAGCAAAAAAGAAGAACAGTTTAGCGAGACATCTAAAAGCTGAAGTTCCTGAAACGTTATACGACAGTCTTCTTCACTTTCATCAAAGAGGGTCTCTTTAATGAGTGATAAAGGATGGAGACAGCTCCTCGGATTAATGCAAAGAGCAGGTAAACTCGTGACCGGGGAGGAACTGGTCGTAAAATCAATTCAAAATAATAAAGTCCATTTAGTTATCGTTGCCTCAGATGCTTCAGACAATACGAAAAAAAAGATTACTGATAAATGCACCTATTATAATATTCCTTATATAATTTTTGAAAACCGTTTTGTAATCGGCCAGGCAATTGGTAAAGCGGAGCGGGTAGCGGTAGCGGTACAGGACAAAGGTTTTGCAAATAAATTTCGCTCAAAGATTGAGTAGATATTCATACAGCAGCAAGTTTTTAAGGAATAAGTGCTGGCGTGAATACAGGAGGTATGTATATGAGTAAAATGCGGATCTATGAATATGCCAAAGAGAAAAATACGACGAGTAAAGAGATTATTAATCGTCTGAAAAATATGGGAATAGAAGTAGCCAACCACATGAGCGTCATCAATGAAGCGACTATTAAAAAGCTGGACGGCTCCCAGGGAACGGCAGAAAACAGCAAAAAAGCCGGTAATGACAATAAACAGAAAAACCAGGGGGCTTCCAATCAGCATTCCGGACAAGGGAATGACGATCAGCCTTCAAAAGAAAAACCGAGAAAACGCACATCCAAGGAAGATGACCCTAAAAACAGGCCTGGTAAAAAAGATAAGAATAAAAACAAGCGTAATAAAAATCAGAATAAAAACCACCAGCAGCAAAACCGTCAGCAGCCTGGCAAAAATAACGGCGGTAAAAAAGAAATGCCGTCCAAAGTTACTTACTCTGCACCTATTACAGTTGGAGAGTTTGCAGACAAGCTGAATAAAGAGCCGTCGGAACTAATTAAAAAGCTTATGTTCCTGGGTGTAATGGCCACAATTAATCAGGAACTTGATAAGGATACAATTGATATTCTTGCCGAGGAGTTCGGTGTAGAAGTGGAAGAAGAAGTGATCGTTGATGAGACAGAATTTGAGTCCATTATTGAAGATGACGATCCTGAAAAGCTTCAGGAGCGCTCCCCTGTAGTAACGATTATGGGGCACGTTGACCACGGGAAAACTACTTTGCTGGACAGCATTCGTCATACGAAGGTAACAGCCGGTGAGGCTGGAGGTATTACCCAGCATATTGGTGCCTACCAAGTTGAAGAAAACGGTAAGAAAATTACTTTCCTTGATACACCTGGACACGCTGCTTTTACTACGATGCGTGCGCGCGGGGCTCAAGTAACAGATATTACAATCCTGGTTGTTGCGGCTGATGACGGGGTTATGCCTCAGACAGTGGAAGCCATTAACCATGCTAAAGCTGCCGGAGTGCCTATTATCGTTGCAGTTAACAAAATTGACAAAGAAGGATCAAATCCAGACCGTGTGATGCAGGAATTAACTGAGCATGAGTTAGTGGCTGAAGCATGGGGTGGAGAGACAATTTTCGTGAACGTATCTGCCCTGAATGGTACGGGAATTGATGACCTGCTTGAAATGATCCTGCTCGTATCTGAAGTAGAAGAATTAAAAGCCAATCCGGACAAAGAAGCTATGGGAACAGTTGTTGAAGCTGAATTAGACCGTGGACGCGGACCTGTTGCAACACTGCTTGTACAGGCAGGTACACTGAATGTCGGAGATCCGATTGTGGTAGGTAACGCGTTTGGTAAAGTCCGGGCTATGGTAAACGACCTGGGAAGACGTGTGAAAACCGCTGGGCCGTCAATGCCGGTTGAGATCACGGGCCTTAACGCTGTGCCGCAGGCCGGAGATCAATTCCGTGTGTTTAAAGATGAGAAGAAAGCCCGTCAAATTGGTGAAGCACGTGCCACGAAACAGCGCGAAGCGGACCGTAAAGAAAGTTCCCGAGTCAGTCTGGATGATTTATTTAATCAAATTCAGCAAGGAGAAATTAAAGAAATTAATGTCATTGTAAAAGCAGATGTTCAAGGTTCTGCCGAGGCAATGAAAGGGTCTCTGGAAAAAATAGAAGTTGAAGGTGTAAAAGTAAACATCATCCATACCGGAGTCGGAGCAATTGCTGAATCTGATATTATCCTGGCTTCTGCGTCGAATGCCATTGTGATCGGCTTTAATGTTCGCCCGGATGTTAACGCGAAACGCACAGCAGATGTGGAAAAAGTAGAGGTGCGTTTACACCGCGTCATTTATGATGCGATTGAAGAAGTAGAGGCAGCTATGAAAGGAATGCTGGATCCGGAATATGAAGAAAAAGTGATTGGCCAGGCAGAAGTCCGTCAAGTATTTAAAGTGTCTAAAATCGGTTCAATTGCCGGTTCTTATGTCACAGAGGGTAAAATTACCCGCGATTCTTCCGTAAGACTTATCCGTGATGGTGTCGTCATATTTGAAGGCGGGCTCCGTGACTTAAAACGTTTTAAAGACGATGTAAAAGAAGTAGCTAAAAACTATGAGTGCGGAATAACCCTTGAAAACTTCAATGACGTGAAAGAAGGAGACACCATCGAAGCATATGTGATGGAGGAAATTAAGCGGTGAGCATCGGGTCACTGATTATTGAAGCAATGATTTATAATGCTCAGTCATTAAAACAGAAACGTTCGGTCACTAAAAGTGTGGCCGCGAGACTGAAACAGCGGCTGAACGTTTCCATTGCTGAAATAAACTATCAGGATGTTTGGCAGCGGACAGAATGGGCTATTGTGTCTGTAAGTGCAGAAAAAAAACAGGCCGAAAAAGAGTTACAAAAAGCCATATCCATCCTGGAAACTTACAATGACTTGGAAATCACTAAAATTACGTGGGAATGGCTGTAAGGGCAGTGCTGCGTTCTGACTGAACCAGCCAGGTAAGTGATAATTTAAGATCATTTAAAAGTCAGGCCGGTTTTTTATAAAGCCAGTAATACTCTTTCTCTATATTAGAGCCTGAAGTATGAAATGACCTTTTGAGATAGGAGTGGCGTACAATGAGTAAAGTTCGTGCCAATCGCGTCGGAGAACAAATTAAAAAAGAATTAACTGATATTATCCAGCGTGAACTGAAGGATCCCAGGGTAGGATTTGTGACTGTTACTGCTGTAGATGTTACCGGAGATTTACAGCAGGCCACAGCCTTTATCACCGTGTATGGGGAAGATGAAGACAGAAAAAAAACGCTGGATGCTTTGGAAAAAGCCAAAGGTTTTATCCGTTCTGAAATCGGCAAAAGAATTCAGCTTCGGAAAACCCCGGAACTGGCCTTTACATTTGATGAAAGTATTGAACGGGGCAACCGGATCGACCAGCTGCTTCGGAAACTTAACGAAGACGAAAAATAAAATGAAAAGGGGATAGAGGAGGACTTTCTATCCCCTTTTCTGTTTGTACATATGGAGGCGGAAGATACAAATGAAAAATGAAATAATGGGTGTTTTTCCATTATGGAAACCGAAAGGCATGACTTCGTTTTCAGCAGTTAAGGAAGTCGGGAAAAGGTTCAATACTAAAAAAGCAGGTCATACAGGTACCCTCGATCCCGATGTGGAAGGGGTCCTGCCGGTCTGTTTAGGAAAAGCCACTAAAATAGTAGAATATCTGACAGCTGATCATAAGACATACAAAGGTGAAGTTACGTTAGGGTTTTCGACCACAACTGAGGATGCAGGGGGTGAGGTGGTTGACAAATCGCCTGTAGACCGTACGATCACCGAAAATGAAATCTACAGTGTATTTAAGCAATTGACAGGCGCTTTGGAACAGACGCCGCCTATGTATTCTGCTGTTAAAGTAAAAGGAAAAAAACTTTATGAATACGCCAGAGAAGGAAAAACGGTCGACCGTCCGTCAAGGCAAGTGACTATATATGATTTGAATCTTCTAAGTGCGCCCAGGGTAAATAATAACGGGACAGTGTCGTTTCAATTCCGTGCCAAATGCAGTAAAGGAACTTATATCCGTACATTATCCGTGCAGATCGGTGAAAAACTCGGTTACCCGTCTCACATGTCCCATTTAGTCAGAGAAGCTTCCGGTCCTTTTGTTGGAGAAGATTGTATCACTCTTGACGAGCTTGATCACGCATCAGCTGAAGGAAAAGCAAAAGACCTGCTTATCCCTGTAGAACGGGCACTGGAAAGGTTTTCTTCCATTACAATCAGCCGGGAAATTGAAAACAAGGTGCTGCAGGGAGCTATTTTACCAGTTCCTGAACAAACTTTTTCTATGGACGAAACCATCTTTGCTATATATAATCAAGAAGGCCGTGTTCTTGCTCTGTATAAAAAAGACGAGAAAAGAAACGGCATGATGAAACCGGAAAAGATGATCCGGACCATTCATGATTAATACTATTTTTTGGGAAAAATGAGGTGGCTCCTTTGGAAATTATTCACTTAAAACATCCTCATCGCCCGGTGAACCTTCCGCCGACAGTGACTGCTTTAGGCTTTTTTGACGGTGTTCATTTAGGGCATCGGAAAGTGATAGAAACGGCTGTAAAAAAAGCTGCCGATGAACATATTTATTCTGCGGTCATGACTTTCTTCCCTCATCCTAAAGAAGTCTTGGGGAAGAATGGCGGATACCCTGTCCGCTATCTCTCCCCTCTGGAGGAAAAAGAAAAGCTGATAGAAAAGACAGGTGTGGATTACTTATTTATTGTAGAATTTACTTCCCGCTTTTCAGAATTATCCCCCCAGCAATTTGTGGACGACTACTTAATTGATTTAAATGTTAAACACGTGGTCGCTGGTTTCGATTATTCTTACGGCAGACTGGGAAAAGGGACAATGGAAACAATGCCTTTCCATTCAAGAAATTTAATCACGCAGACAACAGTGGAAAAAGTAGCTGGCCAGGAAGGGAAAATCAGTTCCACTTCCATCCGTGAGGCAATGGCCAAAGGTGAAATAGACAAAGTAAACAGCTATTTAGGCAGGAATTATAAGATAACCGGAGTAGTGGAACATGGAGAAAAACGCGGACGTACGATCGGTTTTCCTACTGCCAATGTTTCCACTGATGCACAAAAGGAAATTCCTGCTGCCGGCGTATATGCTGTTACCTTTAAGGTGAACGGAAAGATGTATTCCGGTGTGTGCAATATTGGTTCTAAGCCTACTTTTCATGATGAGACTGCCAAACAAACGATAGAAGTCCATCTTCTTGATACAGAAAAGAATTTATACGATGAGAAAGTTGAAGTCGTTTTTCTTGGGCGGATTCGGGGAGAAATTAAGTTTGATGGCGCAGAGGCCTTAATCGCACAGATTAATAAAGATATAGCAGAGGCCCGCAGCTTCTTTTAAATCAGCTGCTGATTTTCTTATATTGCAGCAAAAAGCTTTGTTTTCTGCACGCAAGCGTCTCATTTTTTTAGAAAGACTGCTATAATAAATTAAATTTTTTATGAAAAACTTGAAATCTCTTCTTTTAACTAGTATGATTAGTATTGCTATGAACCGATGCTTGGCAGCACGAGTCACCGACGTCTGCTCAGCAATTGGGGATTAAGATAAAGGAGGTGGAACAGGATGGCATTAACTCAAGAACGTAAAAATGAAATTATTGACCAGTTTAAAACTCATGAGAACGACACAGGTTCTCCTGAAGTACAGGTAGCTATCCTTACTGAGCAAATCAATACGCTAAATGATCATTTGCGTACACACAAGAAGGATCACCATTCACGCCGTGGTCTTTTAAAAATGGTCGGTCAACGTCGTAACTTGCTTACTTACTTACGTAATAAAGACGTTACTCGTTACCGTCAAGTTGTCGATAAGCTTGGTCTTCGTCGATAATAGCCAAAGCGGGAGATTCTCCCGCTTTTTCTTATGGATTAAATAGAGGTGCTCTCTGACAGGTAATATAGTGTTTCGTTACATATATTTTTTTGATATGATATAAAAGTCAGGGTTTATCAATGGATAGATTTTCTTTTAAATGTTAAAAATGCTTATAATTGTTACCTTCACTTAATATACACCATGTTTAGTACATAAAAACAAAGTTAACAATAATACAAAGGCTTTTGATATTATTATTACGCTGAGAGGAGTCAAGTCAAATATGAGTCAAGAAAAACAGGTTTTTTCTATGGAATGGGCCGGCCGTACACTTACGGTTGAAGTAGGCCAATTTGCTAAACAGGCAAACGGAGCAGCCATGATACGTTATGGTGACACCTCCGTCTTATCTACTGCTACAGGATCAAAAGAGCCGAAAGATTTACCTTTCTTTCCGTTAACAGTGAACTATGAGGAACGCTTATATGCCGCGGGTAAAATTCCGGGCGGATTTATTAAACGTGAGGGCCGTCCGAGTGACCACGCTGTCTTAACGAGCAGACTGATTGACAGACCGATCCGTCCGTTGTTCCCTGACGGGTTCCGAAATGACGTTCAAGTGATCAGCATGGTAATGAGTAATGACCAGAACTGCTCACCGGAGATGACTGCAATGGTAGGGTCATCTATTGCTCTTTGCATATCAGATATTCCATTTGGAGGCCCGATTGCCGGAGTGACTGTTGGAAGAGTGGATGGCGAATTTTTAATTAATCCGACAACAGACCAAATGGAAAAAAGCGATATTAACTTAATAGTTGCCGGTACTAAAGACGCAATTAACATGGTGGAAGCAGGCGCTGACGAAGTCCCTGAAGAAATCATGCTTGATGCCATTATGTACGGCCATGAAGAAATTAAGAAATTAGTTTCTTTCCAGGAAGAGATTATTGAAAAAGTCGGAAAAACTAAAATGGAAGTCCAACTGGTAACTACTGATAAAGAACTTGAATCAGAAATCCGCGGCAAGGCAGAGGCTGACCTTGTTAAAGCTGCTACCGTGGTAGAGAAACATGCCCGTGAAGAAGCGATCAAAGAAGTCTATGATAACGTTCTCGAAGGGTATGCTGAGGAAGAGGAAGACCGCACAAAAGATGTGAAAGAAATTCTCGATAAATTATTAAAAGAGACCGTCCGTAAACTCATTACACAGGATAATATCAGACCTGATGGAAGAAAAGTGAATGAAATCCGCCCGCTTGCTTCAGAAATTGATATCTTGCAGCGGACACACGGATCCGGCCTCTTTACCCGCGGACAGACACAGGCTCTTTCTGTGTGTACGCTAGGGGCATTAGGAGACGTGCAGGTACTTGACGGCTTAGGAATTGAAGAATCTAAACGATTTATGCACCACTATAACTTCCCGTTATTCAGTGTAGGGGAGACAGGCCCGATCAGAGGACCTGGCCGAAGAGAAATCGGACACGGAGCTCTCGGTGAGAGGGCATTGGAGAAAGTGATTCCATCTGAACAGGAATTCCCTTATACAATCCGCCTCGTTTCAGAAGTGCTGGAATCCAACGGGTCAACCTCTCAGGCGAGTATATGTGCAAGCACTTTAGCTATGATGGCAGCCGGAGTGCCGATTTCTTCTCCTGTTGCAGGGATTGCTATGGGGTTAGTAAAACATGAAGATAAGGTTGCCGTTTTAACAGATATCCAAGGTATGGAAGATGCACTTGGCGATATGGATTTCAAAGTCGCCGGGACTTCAAAAGGGGTCACAGCTCTTCAAATGGATATCAAAATAGAAGGTATTGATAAAAATGTGCTGCAAGAAGCTTTAGAACAGGCGCAGGAAGGCAGAATGCAGATTCTCGAGAATATGCTGTCAGCTATTCCTGAGCCTCGTGAAGAACTCAGTCAGTACGCGCCGAAGATTTTAACGATGAAGATTCACCCTGATAAAATCCGCGATGTTATTGGACCAAGCGGAAAGACCATTAATCAGATTATTGATGACACAGGAGTTAAAATTGATATTGAGCAGGACGGCATGGTTTATATTTCTTCTTCCGAACAAGAGATGAATAATAAAGCTAAACAAATTATTGAAGATCTTGTCCGTGAAGTGGAAGTCGGCCAGACTTACCTCGGTAAAGTTAAACGAATTGAAAAATTCGGTGCTTTTGTGGAAATCTTCAAAGGCAAAGACGGGCTTGTCCATATCTCCCAGCTTGCGAAAGAGCGGGTAGGAAAGGTTGAAGACGTCGTTTCCATCGGTGATGAAGTGCTTGTAAAAGTGACTGAAATCGATAATCAGGGACGCGTTAACTTGTCCCGTAAAGCAGTGCTGCCTGAAAACAGTGAATCTAAATAATTTATTTAAAAGCTGTCAGTAGCTGGCAGCTTTTTTTGCCGGATTTTTTAAGCCGTTGCTTGTTTTTGAATTACAACTTTCTTCAGTTCTACCTTGTCCAATAGAAACATATTTTTTATTGGGGTGATTAAAATGCTGAAGAAAGCGTTCGTTCAATCAGGGACTTTGCTACTGTTGCTGTTTATGACCTTCTCTACTTTACAGAATCCGGTGACTGGAAGCTACATCAAAGAAATAACAGGGAAGGCCGAACAAGTATTAAAAGAAGAAGACCCTCTTTATATGGAAATAATCCGTAAACGGCAGGAATATGACCAGCCTGCTGTTGATGCAGTGATAGACCCGGTCTGGAAAGCGATTCCCGGACTTAACGGAAAAAGAATTGATGTACAGAAATCATATGATAAGATGAAGCCTGCGGGCGCCTTTCAGGAAGGTCTGCTGACGTTTGAAGAAACACCTCCGGAAGTCACTTTAAAAGATCTGCCGCCTGCGCCCGTCTATAAAGGAAATTCCGGCAAACCAATGGCTGGTATGATGGTGAATGTGGCATGGGGAAATGAGTATTTGCCGGATATGTTAAAAACGTTTAAAAAATATGATGTGAAGGCAACTTTCTTTTTAGACGGTTCATGGGTGAAAAACAATCCAAATCTTGCTATGATGATAAAAGAGGAAGGCCATGAAATTGGCAACCATGCTTATTCTCACCCAAATATGCAGCAGCTTTCACGCGAACGCATTCACGATGAAATACGGAGAACGAATGAAGTTATAAACGCAGCACTTAATGTGACTCCCCAGTGGTTTGCACCGCCCAGCGGAAGCTATAGGGATGAGGTTGTAAAGGTTGCAAGGGAACATGGAATGTATACCGTTTTATGGACGGTGGATACTGTGGATTGGAAGAAGCCGGATCCAGCCAGTATGGCTGACCGGATAGTGAGAAAAACAGAACCTGGCTCTCTGATTCTTATGCATCCTACCTCTTCCACCAAAGAAGGCCTCGAAACAATGATTACGGGCATTCAGAAAAAAGGACTAAAACTTGGTAAATTATCAGATGTCTTAAGTGAGAAAAGATTATCTGAATAACCAATCAGTAGGAGGATCTATTGTGATTAAACGTATTAACAGCAAGAATGGTCTTCGGATCGTCTTTGAACCTAACCACAATGTCAGATCAGTATCTGTCGGGATATGGATTGGCACAGGATCGCGATTTGAGAAAAAAGAAGAGAACGGCATGTCCCATTTTATTGAGCATATGTTTTTTAAAGGGACTAAAACGCGCACGGCCCAGGATATTGCTGAATCTTTTGATTCTATCGGCGGCCATGTCAATGCCTTAACTTCAAAAGAATATACATGCTATTACGCCAAGGTGCTGGATACGCACGCGAAGTATGCGGTGGATGTACTGGCTGATATGTATTTTAATTCTACCTTTGAAAAGAAAGAATTGGAAAAAGAGAAAGGTGTCGTGCTTGAAGAAATCAAAATGTATGAAGATACGCCTGATGATCTCGTACACGATTTATTGAGTAAAGCAAGTTACGGTGAACATCCGCTTGGTTACCCGATCCTAGGAACAGAGCAGACATTGGATTCATTTTCTTCAGAAGATTTATTTTCCTATATGAATCAATATTACCATGCCGAAAATGTCGTTATCTCTGTATGTGGAAATGTGGATGAAAGTTATATAGACTATATTGAGGAATTGTTCGCTCCATTGAAAAAGAAAACGGAGAGCTCTGTGAATCTGGAAAAACCATCCTTTTTACCGGAAAAGCTGGTCCGCCAAAAAGATACTGAACAAGCGCATTTATGCCTTGGCTTTGATGGTTACAGAGTTAGTGATGAACGCATTTATTCACTCATACTATTAAATAACGCCTTGGGCGGAAGCATGAGCAGCCGCCTGTTTCAGGAAATAAGGGAGAACAGGGGACTCGCTTACTCAGTATTTTCCTACCATTCGGCCTTTAAAGATTCCGGTATGCTGACTATTTATTCCGGTTCAGCACAGGAGCAGCTTGAACAGACGTTTGAAGTGATTATGAATACGTTAAAAGAGATCCGGCAGAACGGTCTAACAAACAAAGAACTTCATAATGGGAAAGAGCAATTGAAAGGCGGCTTAATGCTCGGGCTTGAAAGTACAAACAGCCGGATGAGCAGGAACGGGAAAAATGAACTTCTTCTGGGCAGACATAAATCACTTGATGAAATAGTAAGGTCAATTGATCAGGTTACGATGGAAGAAATTATGAATACGAGTGAAGATATATTATCGAAGGACTTTTCACTGACTCTCATCAGCCCTGATGGCAGGCTGCCGCAATCTTTACAGCAGTAAATAGAATATAAGCCCCTCAGCCCCGCATAAGCTTGTAGTAAACTGAAGGGTGGGTGGTTGACGAATGCGGTTAAGTGAGATCAGCCAGAAAGAAATTATTGATTATCAAAAAGGAGAACGGCTTGGCGTGCTCGGCCAGACAGATCTGATGATTGATGAGAAAAGCGGAAAGATTGAAGCTTTTGTTATTCCTACTTTAAAATGGTTCGGCCTTGGGAAAAGAGAAAAAGAAGTCACCGTGCACTGGAATCAGATTAAAAAAATCGGTACCGACATGATTATTATCGAAGTATCTTAAATAAAATAGTAAACCTATGCCCGCTATAAGCTTATGCTTACAGCGGGCTTTTCTTTGTGTACAAATCACCAAACGGTATTTCTTACATAAAATGTGTTGAGCGTTTCGCAAGGCTCTTATTTCCCTTTCCATTTACCAGTACCAGAAAGGGGAGAATCAAGTGTTAACTGGAATGCAAATTGCAATTATTGGAGGAGATCTGCGGCAAATTGAAGTCATTCGCAAACTGTCTAAATTAGATGCTTCAATTCATTTAATAGGCTACGAACAGCTGGATAACGGATTTTTGGGAGTTGAGAAAACAACATTTGATACGGTCAGGGCTGATAAACTCGACGCGCTGATTTTACCTGTTAATGGCATAAGTCCCAAACGCGAAATCGACAGTGTGTTTGCAGGGAAGCAGCAGTTTTTTAAAGAAAGCTGGCTGGCTGAGACGCCTGCACATACCCGTATATATACCGGTATCTCTAATAAGACATTATCACAAATGGCCAGCCATGCAGGAAAAGAGCTGGTTGAACTTATGAACAGGGATGATCTCGCAATATACAATTCTATTCCTACGGCGGAAGGCGCTTTGATGCTTGTCATACAGAACACCAATGTCACTGTGCATAAAGCAAAAGTTCTCATCACAGGGTTCGGCAGAGTCGGGCAGACCATTGGTAAAACATTTTCCCAGCTTGGAGCTGACGTCTCTGTAGCTGCAAGGGAATCCGAATTGTTAGCCAGAGCTTATACGATGGGGATGGAACCGGTTTTGCTGTCGGAGCTTGGCAGCAGAGCAGCTAAGGCAGATGTTGTTATAAATACTATTCCAGCTGAAGTTCTTACAGCTGAAGTAATCGCTAAAATGCCAACTCACGCTTTGATTGTCGATATAGCATCTAAACCGGGAGGAACAAATTTTGAATTTGCCAAAAAGCGTGGAATCCATGCCATCCTGACTCCTGGCTTACCAGGCTTAGTAGCTCCCAAAACAGCAGGGATCCAGCTTGCGAACCTTTTATCTTCTCTTTTAGAAGAACAGTGGCAAGAACAAAAAGGAGGCAAAAGATAAAATGTCTTTAAAAGGAAAACATATTGGATTTGGTTTGACCGGGTCTCACTGTACGTATGAAGAAGTCATGCCGGCAATGAAAAAACTGGTGTCTTTAGGGGCAAAAGTAACTCCATTTGTTTCTTATACCGTTCAAAGCACAGATACTAAATTTGGAACGAGTGACTCATGGCTGAAAGAAATAACCGAAACTACCCCTGAACCGATTGTAGACACTATTGTAAAAGCCGAGCCGTTCGGGCCTAAATACCCCCTTGATTGTATGGTGGTTGCTCCTATGACAGGTAATTCCACAAGTAAGCTGGCAAATGCGCTGACAGATTCCCCTGTATTAATGGGAGCTAAAGCAACCATGAGAACAGGCAGACCGGTCGTGGTTGCTGTATCCACAAATGATGCTCTTGGACTGAATGGTGTAAACATAATGAAACTGATGGCCGCTAAAAATATTTATTTCGTTCCTTTAGGGCAGGATCATCCATTCAAAAAACCAAACTCCCTTGTTGCTGATATGTCGAGAATTCCTGAGACTGTAGAAGAAGCGATAAATGGCCGTCAATTGCAGCCGGTACTAATTGAGAGGTATAAAAATTAATGCAATTATGAGGTCTTATTGTTAAAATAAGGACTTAGTGACAAAAGTCGTCGTTAAGGTACCCCCTTAACGGCGGCGGCTATGTTGTATATAATTATATAAGAAGGCATTTTCTTATACGCTGGTAAAGTTCATTTTTTTTAAAAGAATAAAAGTATAAGAAAAAAACTATTAGTCAGCCGGAATTTGACGGTAAGCTTTTCTAAAATTTCGAAAGGGGATTTAAAATAATGACACAACAAGGTTATCATGTAGCAGTATTAGGAGCGACAGGGGCGGTAGGTGAACAAATGCTTAAAACCCTGGAGAAAATGGATTTTCCAATTGCTTCTTTAACTCTTCTCTCTTCAAAACGGTCAGCTGGTAAAAAAATAAACTTTAAGGGAGAAGAACTGACTGTACAGGAAGCTAAACCGGAATCATTTGATGGCATTCAGTTAGCTTTATTCAGTGCAGGCGGCTCTATTTCAAAAGCGCTAGCTCCTGAAGCAGTAAAAAGAGGCGCAATTGTCGTAGATAATACGAGTGCATTCCGTATGGATAAAGACGTTCCGCTCGTCGTTCCGGAAGTAAATGAAGACCACCTTAAAAATCATAACGGAATAATCAGCAATCCTAACTGCTCAACGATTCAGATGGTTGCAGCACTCGAGCCTTTGCGAAAATCACATGGATTGAAGCGAATAGTCGTATCTACATACCAGGCTGTTTCAGGCGCAGGCGCAGCGGCAATTGATGAGATGTATGAGCAATCCCGCCAAATCATGGACGGGGAGGAAATTAATCCTGAAGTACTTCCTGTTTCAGGAGATAAGAAGCATTTCCAAATTGCATTTAATGCTGTTCCTCAAATTGATGTCTTTCAGGACAACGGCTACACGTTTGAGGAAATGAAAATGATTAACGAAACGAAAAAAATAATGAATGATGAATCACTTGAAGTAGCAGCTACTTGCGTGCGTCTGCCAGTAGAAACAGGACACTCTGAATCAGTGTATATTGAAGTAGAGAAAGACGGCCTGGATGTTGAAGGGATACGCAATCTAATGAAAGAAGCGCCAGGTGTGACACTTGAAGATGATCCGGCTAACCAGGTTTACCCGCTAGCTTCCGAGTGTAAAGGAAAAGATGATATTTTTGTAGGAAGAATCCGTCAGGACCTGGACCGTGAAAATGGTTTTCACCTGTGGGTCGTAGCTGATAACTTATTAAAAGGTGCGGCGCTTAACTCAGTTCAAATTGCTTTCTCTTTAATTAAATTAGGTTTACTAAAATAAATTTATTAATCGAAAAAGACAGAGGGATAAAGATATGAAGATTTTAGTCCAAAAATTCGGCGGAACCTCTTTACAAACCGAAGAAATGCGTGAAAGATCTTCCCAGCACGTTCTGGAAGCGCTGCGGGAAGGATATAAAACGGTCATAGTTGTTTCAGCCATGGGAAGAGCCGGGGATCCTTACGCCACAGATACGCTGCTTAGTTTAATCGGAGGGGTTACCCCTTCGGTTTCTAACCGCGAGCAGGATTTGCTGTTATCGTGCGGAGAAACGATTTCGTCAGTCGTCTTCTCATCTATTCTTCAGCAAAAAGGAGTAAAGACACTGGCGATGACAGGCGCCCAGGCAGGGTTCAGGACGACCGAAGATTATACGAATGCAAAAATTACCGAAATGAAGGTTGATGGGCTTCTTTCTGCCCTTGAGACTTATGACGCGGTGGTGGTCACCGGGTTTCAGGGGGAAACAGCCAAAGGAACAACTGCCACACTTGGACGCGGTGGTTCAGATACGTCAGCAACTGCTTTAGGGGCGGCACTGCAGGCAGAAGCGGTGGATATTTTTACAGATGTTGCCGGTGTCATGACCGCCGACCCGCGAATTGTAAAAGACGCTCAGCCAATTAATGTAGTTACTTACAATGAGATATGCAATCTGGCTTATCAGGGAGCTAAAGTCATCCATCCCCGTGCAGTCGAAGTGGCTATGCAGGCTAAAGTTCCGATAAGGATAAGATCGGTGGCAGACGGGGGAACAGGCACATTAATTACAAGCACGACCTCATCCGTTCTTGGAAAAGATTTGGATGAACGGCTGATCACCGGAATTGCCCATGTAAAGGATGTCTCGCAGATAAAAGTGTTTGCTGACGAAGGGGAATATGACCTGCAGGCTAAAGTGTTTAAGACAATGGCTAACGCGGAAATATCAGTGGATTTTATAAATATTAATCCTTTTGGTGTGGTTTACACTGTTCCTGATCACTTGACCGATAAGGCAGAAGCCCTTTTAAAAGAAATGAATTTTAATCCTGAAATATTAAGAAATTGTGCGAAAGTATCTGCTGTAGGAGCAGGCATGACCGGGGTGCCAGGCATAACCTCAAAGATTGTAGAAGCTTTAACTGACCGTCACATCCAAATACTGCAATCGGCTGATTCACATACCACTATATGGGTATTAGTTAAAGAAGAGGATATGGTTGAAGCAGTCAATGCTCTTCATGAAAAGTTTTTAAAAGAAAACCTTTATTAAAATATCTTGCGGTAAAATTGTTATTCCCCCTTCGTCGTTACTCTTTCTGGAAGAGCAATGGGGTGGAGGGAATATCAGCAAAAAAAGCTCCATAAAGAAAAAGAAGTATAAGGAGAGTGGAAGGTTATGGCATTGGGTAATGTTTTAACAGCCATGGTAACCCCTTTTGATTCCAAAGGGAATATTGATTTTCAAAAAATAAACAGACTGATGGATTACCTGATTGACAACGGGACTGAAGGGGTTGTAGTAGGAGGCACCACCGGTGAATCGGCAACATTAAGCATGGAAGAAAAATCCGCTTTATATGAACACACAGTCAAAGCTGCAGCCGGCAGAATCCCAGTAATTGCAGGGACCGGGATGAATGATACGTACGCGACTGCAGAATTGACGGTTAAAGCTGAAAAGTCGGGAGTTGACGGCATCATGCTTGTAACTCCGTATTATAATAAACCTTCCCAGAGAGGGATATACGAGCATTTTAAAACCATCGCTGAAAAAACTTCTCTCCCTGTTATGCTCTATAACATTCCTGGCCGTTGTGTAGTCAATATTCTGCCGGAAACAGTCATTGCTCTTTCGAAAATTCCTAATATCACTTCAGTAAAAGAAGCAAGCGGAGATTTGGATCAGGTGACAGAAATTATTACCAATACACCCGATGATTTTCAGGTATTCAGCGGGGATGACAGCCTGACTCTTCCATTCATGGCCATTGGCGGTGACGGAGTAGTTTCCGTTTCAAGCCATATCATAGGCAAAGATATGCAGAAAATGGTTCAGGCATGGAAAAAGGGAGATATTAAAACAGCTTCCTCCATTCACCAGAGCTTGCTGCCAATTATGAAAAGCATGTTTATTGCCCCAAATCCTTCACCTGTAAAAACAGCTTTACAGATTAAAGGCCTTGATGTGGGCGGTGTCCGGCTTCCGCTGATCCCGCTTACTCCAGAGGAACGTTCGGTGCTTAATAACGCTTTAAATTAATGCAAACAAAAGCTGTATGCTTAGGGCATACGGCTTTTTTTTCTAACTTAAAACCTGTGGGGCGCTTTTGTGACTTGTAGTTAAAAACAATAATAAGTTATACTAATGAACAGAGGTCTGATCGAAATAGAATATTTTAGGAGGATTTACCATTGTCGAATCAACAAACTGAAAAAATACGCATATTTGCCCTTGGAGGACTCGATGAAATTGGGAAAAATATGTACGTTCTTGAACTGGACGAAGACATTTTAATTATAGATGCCGGATGTATGCATCCTGAAGATGATATGTTAGGGGTAGATATCGTTATTCCTGATATCACCTATCTTGTAGAAAACAAAGACCGGGTAAAAGGAATTGTATTAACTCACGGCCATGAGGATCATATTGGGGCTGTTCCTTATATATTAAGGGATTTAAACGTGCCGGTTTACGGGACTAAATTTACTTTGGCATTAGTAAGGGATAAGTTTAAAGAGGTTAAAGTTAAAAAGAAACCTGAATTGAAAGAAATCCATTCTGACTCTAAAGTGAAAGTTGGAAAAACACCTTTAAGTTTCTTTGCAACAAACCACAGTATTCCTGACTCCCTTGGTGTAATAGTTCATACGTCACAGGGGCCGATTGTTTATACTGGCGACTTTAAATTTGACCAAAACCCAGTAGATGGACGTCCGACAGAAATGGGGAAACTGACAGAGATTGGGGACAAAGGTGTTCTGTGTCTCCTTTCTGACAGCCATAATGCAGAGATTCCCGGTAACACACCGTCCGATTCAATTGTAGCAGAGGGTGTGAAAGATGCTTTTCACGAAGCGGATGCCTGCATAATTGTCACAGTCTACTCAACTCACATTCACAGAATTCAGCAAGTCCTTAACGCAGCTGAGAATGAGGAAAGAAAAGTAGCTGTAGTAGGAAAGGATATTGAAAGAGCTGTCTCGATTGCATTGGAAATGGGTTATTTACTGGACAATAATAATGTGTTTATTCCAAAAGAAGATATAAAAAAACATAGCCGGGATCAATTAGTTGTGTTAACAACCGGAAGCCAGGGTGAGCCGATGAGCTGTCTGGCTAAAATGGCGAAAGGTTCCCATCCACTGGTCAAAATCGAAAAACATGACAGGATTCTCATCGCGGCTATGCCAAACCCCGGCAATGAAAAAGCCGTGTCTCAAATGGTGGACTTGCTTTCCAGAACAGGTGCAAACGTCATTTATGGAAAAACGAAAAAGATACACGTTTCCGGCCATGCCAGCCAGGAAGAATTAAAATTGATGCTTAATCTTGTGAAGCCCCAGCATTTTATTCCGGTGAGCGGAGAATTCCGCATGCAGTACGCACACAGGCATCTGGCAAGGTCTGTCGGAATTGATGACAGTAAGATCTTCCTGCTGGAAAAAGGTGAAGTGGCTGAATTTACAAAGCGTAAAGGAAAAAGGGCCAATAAAATGCCTTCAGGCCATGTGCTAATAGACGGGCTTGGTGTAGGAGATGTCGGAAACATTGTTTTAAGAGACAGACGTTTACTTTCAAAAGACGGGATACTGGTTGTCGTAGTTACTTTAAATAAAAAGCACAGTGAAATTCTCTCCGGACCTGATATTATTTCCAGAGGTTTTGTATATGTGAGGGAATCTGAAGCGCTTATTAAACAGGCTGAAAAACTGGTCACTGATACCCTCCATCAGTCAATGGAACAAAAGCAGACGGAATGGTCCCAAATGAAAAGCCAGGTACGCGACCAGTTAAGCCGTTTCTTATATGAAAAAACAAAACGCCGGCCTATGATTATGCCGATTATTATGGAAGCTTAAATAAATAATAACCATTTTTTGCCCTATCAGCCTGGTGGACAGGCTGATAGGGCTTTTTGTTTCTCTGCTGCCAGCCAGGAAGTTCAGGCTTTTTTTGTATGAAAGCGCAATATCTCTAACATACTAACAGAAAAGGGAGGAGATAAACATGACGTATGATCAGGAACAGCCTCAAAAACCGCCTGAGCAGGATAAAAGCGGAGGAATACTTGATAAAATTCAGCAGCTGGGACAGACCAATGTCCCCCAGATGGAAGCGAGCAACATTCACGTCCTGACAATTATCGGTCAAATAGAGGGGCATATGCAACTGCCGCCCCAGAATAAAACAACTAAATATGAGCATGTCATCCCCCAGCTCGTAGCTGCAGAACAAAATCCTAATATTGAAGGCCTTCTTCTTATTCTCAATACAGTGGGGGGAGATGTAGAAGCCGGTCTGGCTCTCGCTGAAATGGTCGCTTCCATGTCTAAGCCGACTGTCACACTTGTACTTGGAGGAGGCCATTCAATCGGTGTTCCTATTGCCGTATCAGGTACCTATTCTTTTATTGCAGAAAGTGCGACAATGACTATTCATCCTGTCCGGCTGACTGGTCTAGTGATCGGGGTTCCGCAAAGTTTTGAATATCTGGATAAAATGCAGGACCGCGTCGTCCGTTTTGTTGTCAATCATTCAGCAATAACAGAAGAAGAATTAAAAGACCTGATGCTCTCTAAAGGCAACCTTACACGTGACATTGGAACAAACGTAATAGGCTCTGAAGCAGTTGAGAAGGGGCTTATTAAAGAAGTGGGCGGATTAGGGCAAGCGATTAAAAAATTAAATGAGCTTATTGACGAAAACAAAAAGGATGAACCTGAGGAGGTTGTGCAGTGATCTTATACACTTATCAAAGCTCACACACCGTTTTCCCTCCTGATGAACAGGATTTTACTTCTTATGAAATGCTGGAAATTCCCGGCGGTCAACTGATGTGTGAAAAAAACGGCGAAGAGTATATTATCTGCCGGCTGCTGGCGACTGACCCTAATATGTACCTGAACCCTGAATACACGCCCGGGCAAAAATACAAACCATGAAATTAACTGTGTTAATTTCATCCTCTTCTAGTAATAAATCTTAACTCTATGCTATAATTAATGAAACAAGCGTTCGTTAAAAACCGGATCAGCAGCCGACTCGTCGGCTGCTTCTTCCATGTACATAGAGAATAAGAATGAGATTAGAGGTGGTTGTATTGGCAAAAGCCCGAAGGAAAAAGTCTAAAAAATGGCGGACGCAATTAACATACGAATTAACAGGGCTATTTTTATTTATAGTGTCGATTGTGACTTTTGCCCGGTTAGGGATAGTAGGGGAAGGGCTCGTTGAGCTGTTCAGGTTCTTTTTAGGAAGCTGGCATATCCTTCTTACGGTGGCTCTTTTTATATTTTCCCTTTATATTATGCTGAAAAGGAAGCTTCCAGCGCTGTGGACAAGAAGGTTTATAGGCATTTATTTATTTATTTTTTCTTTAACTCTGTTAAGCCATGTGCAGTTATTCAGGGAACTGGGTGACAGAGTTGAATTTATTGACCGGTCAGTCATTAGAAATACATGGGATTTATACTGGCAGCAGCTGCAGGGAACAGCCGTAACAGAGGACCTTGGCGGGGGAATGACCGGTGCTGTCGCCTACTCTGTCAGCCATGTTCTGTTTTCGTCCGGGGGAACAGTAGTGTTTGCGATTGGGTTGATTATAGCTTCCCTGATGCTGATTACCGGCAGATCATTTATTGATTTTGTGAGAAACAACAGCCGGGGACCTGTGACGCTCGCGGCTGCGGTTAAAGACAAAACAGCGGATTCGGTCAAGGCATTGTTTAAAAATGTAAAAGACCAGTCTGAAAAGAGAAAAGAAGCCCGTAAACATAAGCAAGCATTAAATGAAAGTGCTCCCCAGGAGAGGGAGCTGACGACAGATGAACCGATCATTTATGATTTTACTAAGACGGCGTACGATAAAAGCAGTGAGGAAGAAGCAGAGTATATTGATGTGGCACCAGTAGAAAGCGAAAAAGACGATAAGGAAAAGGTTTACGCCACACCTTCTGCAAAGCCTGACAGCAAAGAGACAAAACCAGCAGAGGAGCAGCAGACAACCTCCCTGGTAGTAAGCGAAACTGAGAATGCAGATTATGAACTGCCCGGTATGGACCTGCTTCAAAACCCTGCTAAAGCGAGTCAGTCTAAAGAACATTCCATGCTTTCCAAAAATGCGAGAAAGCTTGAAAGGACACTGGAAAGTTTCGGGGTTGACGCTAAAGTGACAAAAGTGCACCTGGGGCCTTCAGTCACTAAATATGAAGTTTATCCGAGTACAGGAGTAAAAGTAAGCAAGATTGTGAATCTCACAGACGATTTAGCTTTAGCTCTCGCTGCTAAAGATATCCGGATGGAAGCTCCTATTCCCGGAAAGTCTGCTATCGGCATTGAAGTGCCTAACCAGGAAGTTTCTCTGGTGACTTTAAGAGAAGTACTCGATTCACCTGTTATGAAAGAAAAACAGAACCAGCTGGCGATTGCTTTAGGCAGGGATATATCGGGTGAGGCAGTGGTGGCGGAGCTTAATAAAATGCCCCACTTGCTTGTTGCCGGGGCAACAGGCAGCGGAAAAAGTGTGTGTATTAATGGCATCATTATAAGTCTGCTTATGAGAAGCAAACCTCATGAAGTAAAGTTAATGATGATTGATCCTAAAATGGTTGAACTTAATGTGTATAACGGCATTCCTCATTTATTGTCGCCTGTCGTAACTGAACCTAAAAAAGCGGCACAGGCGCTCAAAAAAGTAGTAAATGAAATGGAACGCCGCTACGAACTTTTTGCGGCTTCAGGTACACGGAATATAGAAGGCTATAACAGTTACATTAAAAAAGAAAACGAAAAGAGAGACGAAGCAGAAGCCTACTCACCTTTACCGTTTATTGTCGTGATCGTAGACGAATTGGCCGATTTAATGATGGTTGCTTCTTCTGAAGTGGAAGATGCAATTACAAGACTGGCGCAAATGGCCCGTGCAGCGGGAATCCATCTGATCATTGCCACCCAGAGACCGTCAGTAGATGTCATTACAGGTGTAATTAAAGCGAATATACCTTCACGGATTGCCTTCGGGGTATCCAGTTCTACTGATTCCAGAACGATTTTAGATGGCAATGGAGCAGAAAAGCTGTTAGGTAAAGGAGATATGCTGTTTATGCCTGTAGGAGCCTCAAAGGCGACACGAATTCAAGGGGCATTTTTATCTGACGAAGAAGTCGAGAGAATTGTCATGCACTGTGTGGAGCAGCAAAAGGCTCAGTACGCAGAAGAGATGATGCCTCAGGAAGGCGAGCAGGATAAAGTAAGCGGCGAAGTAGATGATGACCTTTATTACGATGCCGTCCAGTTAATTACAGAAATGCAGACGGCTTCAGTCTCTATGCTTCAGCGCAGGTTTCGTATCGGGTATGCCAGGGCAGCCAGATTAATCGACGAAATGGAAGTAAGAGGTGTGGTCGGGCCTTATGAAGGAAGCAAGCCGCGAGAGGTTTTAGTTGGTAAAGAAGACGATCAGCTGACGAACGAATCGTCTTAAATACAGGACAATTTCATTTAAATTGATGAAAACGTTTAAGAAAACGTAGTCTGACGACTAAATTCATGGTATGTTTACTATAGTTATAGTGACAACTTGTTTTGCAGGGGGAGTTTAGATGATAAAATCGGATCAGCGGCCGCTTTATTTACAAGTCATTGATAAAATTAAATCAGATATTGAGCAGGGAGTCTACGAAGCAGGAGAAAGACTGCCTTCTGAATTCCAGCTGTCGAAACAGCTTGGGGTAAGCAGAGCGACATTACGTGAAGCACTGAGAATGCTTGAAGATGAAAGTGTAATTATAAGAAGGCACGGGGTAGGGACCTTTATTAACACGAAACCGCTTTTTTCTTCCGGTATAGAAGAACTGTTCAGTGTCACAGATATGATAAAGCGGGGGAATAAAGAACCGGGGACGAACTATTTATCTTCATCTATTGAGAAACCAACAGACGAAGACCAGAAGCGTTTTCAGGACGAGGAATTACAGGAAATGATTGTAATTGAACGTGTCAGGACAGCCGATAGCGAACCAGTTGTTTACTGTCTGGATAAAATTCCTAAAAACTGCTTGCCGGACTATGTGTCCCATGAAGAACAGTCACTTTTTGACCAGCTTGAAAAATCGGGTATATCGATAGCCTATGCTATGACACAAATTGAGCCGATCGGCTATCACGAAAGAGTATCTGAAATACTTGATTGTGAACCGGAAACCGCACTCCTGGTTTTAAAACAGATGCATTTCGATGAGCAGGAGCGGCCTGTGCTTTATTCAATTAATTATTTCAGAGCGGATAAGTTTAAATTCCACGTATTGAGAAAAAGAGTGTATTAAATCTTCAAGAGCCCCCTCTCTTGAAGATTTTTTTCTTCATGGAAGTTAATTGTAACCGCTGATTTAACTTGCTTCTTAATGTGCTCCTTGCACGGGTGGCTGCTTGCTCCCGCCATACTTAACTCATTATTCTGCCTATCGATTTTATAAAACGTAACTCTTTCGCTTCTATTGCAGCTTTAAGTTTTATATTCCTGAGGTAATATTTGCTATACGTTCTCCAGTTAAGTAAAATTTACAGGGAAATGGCATAACATAATCAACGTTATTTTAGGTATATTATGAATAATAAGAGGAGGGAATAAAATGGAACAGACGAAAAATTTTAAACTGGGAGCGGCGGGTGTGCACATCATTCCGACTGCTACATTTAAAACCAATACATTTATTATTCAGATGAATGCTCCTTTAATTAAAGAGACAGCTTCAAAACGGGCTCTGCTTCCGAATGTGCTGCAAAATGGCACGGCAGATTACGCGAACCGGCAGCAGATCCGAAGCGCGCTGGATGAGCTGTACGGGGCTTCCCTGACGACTGATGTGACTAAAAAAGGGGAGAGGCATATTATTTCTTTCCGCATGGATATAGCGAATGAGAAATTTCTGAAAGACCAGACGCCTCTGATGGAAAAAGGCCTTAAACTGCTCTCTTCTGTCTTGCTTAACCCTAAACAGTCTAACAACAAGTTTGACCCGAAAATTGTAGCCGAGGAAAAACGTTCGCATAAACAAAAAATTGCTTCTATTTACGATGACAAAATGAGGTTTGCCAATAAAAGGCTGACTGAGGAAATGTGTAAAGAAGAGCCTTTCGGCATTCATGTTTTTGGGCAGGAAGATGATCTGGACAATTTAAATGAGGAAAACCTTTACGAATACTATAAACAGGCACTGCAGGAAGATCAGCTTGATATTTACGTGATGGGCGATGTGGACGTTGATCACGTTAAGAATTTAATCAGCACATATTTTCCTCAGAACCAGACGAAAGATCATTCAGGGCCGGCTCCTGCCGGTTCCACGCCAGCTCTTAAGGAAAAAGCTAACGAAGTAGTCGACGAGCAATCCGTCCAGCAAGGGAAACTTCATATCGGATACCGCACCCAAGTCGTATATGGAGATGACGATTATTTTGCCCTGCAGCTTTTTAACGGGCTGTTTGGAGGGTTTTCACATTCTAAACTGTTTATAAATGTGAGAGAGAAGGCGAGCCTTGCCTATTACGCTGCATCGAGAGTTGAGAGCTTTAAAGGTCTTTTAATTGTCATGTCAGGAATCCAGTCAGCCAACTATGAGAAGGCGACCGACATTATTTTTAAACAGATGGAAGAGATGAAAGAAGGCAAGTTTACTGAAGATGATTTACAGCAGACGAAAGCAGTTTATAAAAATCAGATTCTGGAAACGATGGATGTTCCGAGAGGAAGAATTGAGCTCGAGTATCATAACCAAGTATCCTCTAACAAGATCCCGCTTGAAGAATGGATAGACAGAATTGATAAGGTGACAAAAGAAGATATTGTGAAAGTCGCCGGTAAAATTCAACTGGATACGATTTATTTCCTTAAAGGAAGGGAGGCTCTCTCAAATGAATAAAACGACGTTTGAGCAAATTCAGGAAACTTTGTATTTGGAGACGCTGTCTAACGGTCTTCAAGTATACGTGCTTCCGAAGAAGGGCTTTAATAAAACTTTCGCTACGTTTACAACGAAATACGGGTCTATTGATAATTACTTTACTCCTATCGGAGAACAGGAGCCGGTAAGAGTGCCTGACGGGATCGCTCATTTTTTAGAGCATAAACTGTTTGAAGATGAAGAAGGCGATGTATTTCAGCAATTCAGTAAACAAGGCGCTTCTGCTAACGCTTTTACGAGCTTCACAAGGACGGCTTATTTATTCTCAAGTACGTCGGAGATTGAAAAAAACCTTGAAACACTCGTAGACTTTGTACAAAAACCGTATTTTACTAAAGATTCAGTGGATAAAGAGAAAGGTATTATTGAGCAGGAAATAAAGATGTACGAAGATAATCCTGACTGGCAGAATTTCTTCGGCCTGTTAAAAAGCATGTTTAAAAAACATCCGGTGGCAATTGATATTGCAGGCACAGTGGAATCAATAAACAAGACGACTAAAGACCTTTTATATACGTGTTACCATACATTTTACCATCCAAGTAATATGGTCTTATTTATAGTCGGAAATGTAGAACCTGAAAAATTAATTAAACAGGTCCGCCAGAATCAGGAGAGTAAAAAATTCGCAGCGCCTGAAGACATTAACAGGATCACCCCTGAAGAGCCTGCAGAGGTTGCTGAAAAGAAAAAAGTTATCCCTATGGCGGTTAATACAGGCAAATGTCTCGTCGGCATAAAAGAGAAGGAGCCTGATAAACAAGGAGAAGACCTTCTTCGTCATGAATTGTCTCTGCAGCTGGTGCTTGAAATGATGTTTGGCCAAAGTTCAGAAAATTACCAGACTCTTTACGAAGAGGGGTTAATTGATGATTCGTTCAGTTTTGACTATACGGCTGAATACGGCTTTGGTTTTTCCGTAATAGGCGGAGATTCAAGCAATCCTGAAGCTTTAGCTGAAAGAGTCCGGGAAATGATTATTAAGTTTACTAACCAAGAGCTGGATCAGAAAGCGGTTGACCGAATTCGCAAAAAGAAAATTGGCTACTTCCTGAAAGCTATGAATTCTCCTGAATTTATTGCCAACCAGTTTACCCGTTACCTGTTTAATGACATGGATTTATTTGAGGTCATCCCGGTGCTGGAGTCGCTGACTGCTGAAGAACTGACTGAGACAATGGAAAACCATTTTGCCGTCGACTCTCAGTTATCCCAGTGCCTTATTATCCCCGAAGGAGAGCGGACTAGTGAATAAACCGGCTCCTGAAGCTTTTATTACGGGAGCAAGCGGTGGAATCGGCAGAGCCATCAGTCTGAAAATGGCTTCTGCCGGATATAATGTCATTTTGCATTACTGCCGGAATAAACAGGCTGCAGATCGTCTGAAGAGTGAAATTGAAGAAAAATACGGTCTTCAGGCTGTCCTCTTTCAGGCTGATTTTACTGATCTTCCGGAAACAGAAGCTAAGCTTTTAAGTCTTAACTCGTCACCGGACGTCCTTATCCATAATTCAGGCACCGCTGATACACGGCTGTTCCAGGACGAAACGATGGATAATTTGACATCCCGGATCTCTGCCGGTCTTACAGCGCCTTCTTTACTGACAAAATTAGTTTTGCCTTCAATGATTTCAAAAAAGAAAGGTAAAATAATAATGATTACTTCTATATGGGGGCTGACAGGAGCTGCCTGTGAAGTGACTTATTCCATGATAAAGGGCGGCCAGAATTCTTTTGTAAAAGCTCTTGCAAAGGAAGTGGCCCCAAGTGGAATACAGGTTAACGGGGTGGCGCCGGGCGCTATAGAAACCGGGATGCTGGCCTGTTATACAGAAGAGGATCTGCATGGACTGAAACAGGAAATTCCGGCAGGACGGTTAGGGCTGCCGGAGGAAGTGGCCAGTGCTGCTGCTTTTCTGGCTTCAGATGAAGCGTCTTATATTAACGGGCAAATTCTTTCCGTGAACGGTGCGTGGCATTGCTGAAAAAACCGGTGAATAATATTCCTTGCTTGTGAAATGCTAGTGATGAAAGTTATTACAAGGAGGAATGACAAATGTCAGTACTGGACAATTGGCAGCAGTGGAAAGAGTTTTTGAGTCAAAGATTAGAGCAAGGTCAATCAGACGGAATGGATCAGCAAACGATCTCTGAAGTGGCTTATCAGGTAGGCGAATATTTAGCAGATGAAGTTAAACCGAAAAACGAACAGGAGCAAGTGCTGGCTGACTTATGGCATGTCGCTTCAGAAGAAGAACAGCACGCCATTGCAAACATGATGGTTAAACTAGTCCAAAGCAAATAATTTAAAAAAGTATCGTCGCTCAGACGATGCTTTTTATCTTGGCGCTGAAAACGAAGAGCCAGGAAGACCGACTGTATCCAATGTGATACAGTTTTTTATACATATTGACTGGCTTTATGATCAGAAAGAACTGAAAACATCAAAAAACGTAGGGTTTTCTTCTATTTTGTAACAAATGTCTTTTAATGAACAAAAAAATCAATTATGATGTTAACAGAAACATATAAGTGGGCAAACGGATTCGAACCGAGAGGGAGGAGTTGTCCAATGGAGCAGAAAGAATGGTACATGGAATACCAAATCCATGAAAACAGACCTGGCCTATTAGGAGAAATTGCATCCCTGCTGGGAATGCTGAGAATAAATATTGTTACTATAAACGGTGTTGAGCACAGGCGCCGCGGAATGTTAATTAAAAGTGCAAGTGATGAAGCGATTATGCGTCTCCGTTATATAATGGAAACGATGGATGTAATCACTCTCAGGAAAATCAGAGAACCAAAATTACGGGACCGGCTGGCGATCAGGCACGGAAGATACATCGAAAGGGACGAGGACGAGAAGAAGACCTTCCGGTTTGTCCGTGACGAGTTAGGTGTATTAGTTGATTTTATGGCTGAATTATTTATGAAAGACGGCCACAGGCTTGTAGGCATCAGGGGCATGCCCCGTGTCGGCAAAACAGAATCTGTCGTTGCGGCAAGTGTATGTGCAAACAAGCGCTGGTCCTTTTTATCTTCTACTCTGCTCCGGCAGACCATCAGGAGTCAGCTGGCAGACGATGAAATGTCTGAAGACCACATTTACATTATTGACGGAATTGTATCGACGATGAGAGCATCTGAGCGTCATCAAATGCTTGTATCAGAGATGATGAGGCTTCCGGCTACAAAAGTAGTGGAACACCCTGACATTTTTGTAAGAGAAACAGAATATACATTGGATGACTTTGATTATATTATAGAACTCCGAAGTGATGAGGGTGAAGAAATTACATATGACGCTGTAGAATCCGGCTTCTCATCATTTGATATCAGTTAGTTGGTAGGTGTTAAGATTGTCTGAATTGGGAACTAGATTAAAAACAGCAAGAGAAGAAAAGGGTTATTCCCTTGACGAACTGCAGAAATTGACTAAAATACAGAAACGTTACTTAACAGCAATTGAAGAAGGGGATTTTTCCAGACTGCCGGGGGAATTTTACGGCCGGGCGTTCGTAAAAAGCTATTCTGAAGCTGTAGGGCTTAATCCTGACATGATCTTCGAAGAACACAGAGATGAACTTCCGCAACCGAAAAGAGAGCCTGTAGAACTTCCGCCCCGGGTGAACCGGTCCAAAACAAAAGCGGTGGCTAATAAATCAAAGGCCGGTTCGCTCCTTCCAACTCTTGTTGCTGTGTTGTTTATTATTGCAATTGGTTTGGCAATCTGGCTATTCAGACAGGGGGATACTGACAATTCAGCCGGCGTTCCGAGAGAAGACCAGCAAGGCTCCCCGCAAATAGAAATTACAGATAATGATGTGAATAATGAAAACAACGGCAATAATGAAGCTGACCTGGATAACACTGACGGTGAGGATAATAACGATGAGCCTAACGAAGGCAATGAAGAAGAGGCAAATGAGCAAGAAGCAAATGAAGAAGACGAACAATCGCTGACTTTCCAGGAAAGCTCAGGTAATACATATACGTATTCCCTGAGCGGGACGGATGATTTTGAAATCTCCATGGAATTTTCAGGTGACAGCTGGCTTATGATTACTGATTCTGATGGAGAAGAACTGCATCAGCAGTCCCATACAGATGGGGATGAGTTTTCAGTAGATGTGACGGGTGAATCCGAAATTACGTTTAATATGGGAAACTCGCGGACGGCAGAGATTTACGTGAACGGAGAGTTATTAGAGTATGAAAGTAATGACCACCGCCAGTATGTCATTATCCAGCATGAAGAATCATAAGGCCGCAAACCGGCAGCTCTGAATTTACAGGGCTGCCGTTCTTTAATGGTTGTCTTCATTGATAAGTGTTATTAAATTAAGATTGTTGCTGCTAGTATTAGCAATGTGCGTTTCTTTTTGATAAAATTGAGTAGGTTTCTTACATATGGAATGAAAACCTGAATAAGACAGGAGGATCATCGTGAATATTCCAAACCAAATCACCATCTCCCGTATAATTTTAATCCCATTATTTATGATTTTTCTTTTAATCCCTTTTAACTGGGGACAGTGGAGCATCCTGGGTGCTGATATACCTGTCCACCATTTGGCAGCAGCTGTTATCTTTATTGTTGCTGCTGCGACAGACTGGCTTGACGGCTACTATGCAAGAAAACATAAACTTGTTACCAATATGGGGAAATTTCTGGATCCATTAGCGGATAAACTGTTAATTACAGCGGCTTTCGTTTCTCTTACAGGGCTTGATATGTTTCCTGCCTGGGCAGCTGTGGTCATTTTAAGCAGGGAATTTGCCGTGACAGGGCTGCGGCTTGTGGCATCCGGAGATGGAGAAGTGATTGCAGCAAGCATCTGGGGTAAATGGAAAACTGTCAGCCAAATAGTAGCTGCTTCAGCCATTTTGCTGCACAATATCTTTTTCGAGCTTCTTTCAATTCCTTTTGCAACTATTATGATTTATGTGGCAGTTATTTTAACGATTTTTTCCGGGGTAGATTATTTCATAAAAAATAAACACGTCCTGAACAAATCAATGTAACTGTTCTGGAAGGGTGAAAAAACATGAATGCTGAAATTATTGCTGTTGGGTCTGAGCTGCTGCTGGGCCAGATCCAGAACTCCAATGCGACATATTTATCTAAAGAGCTGTCTAAAATGGGGATTAACGTGTACCACCATATCGTTGTAGGCGATAACCCTGACCGCTTGTTTAATGTCGTGGAAGCAGGGATTAAACGGTCTGATTTATTAATTTTTACAGGAGGGCTTGGACCGACAAAAGATGACCTTACAAAAGAAGTGATTGCTAAGGTCACTGGTACTGGGCTTGTTTATGATGCTGAAACAGAAGAACGCATTCAAGCATTTTTTGCCAGAAGGCAGCGGGTAATGACGGCAAACAACCGAAAACAGGCACTCGTCCTTAAAGACTCCACTATATTGCCGAATGACCATGGATTAGCTTGCGGCATGGTTCTTGAGAAGAATAAAAGAAAAATTATTTTACTTCCGGGCCCCCCAAACGAACTCATTCCTATGTTTGAAAATTATACCCAGCCATATTTACTTAATGAAATTAAAATTAAAGAGCAAATCCAGTCTAAAGTACTCCGCTTTTTCGATATTGGGGAATCCCAGCTGGCAGAAAAAGTGGATGATTTGATCGAAAAGCAGACTAATCCTACAATCGCTCCCCTGGCTTCCGGAGGGGAAGTGACTCTCCGTTTAACAGTTAAAGGGTCGGATATTAGTGAAAATGAAAACAAGCTTGAGGAATTAAAAGCCAGGATTCTGGAACGGACAGAGGATTTTTATTACGGGGAAGGTGAAAGTAATCTGGCCCGGCTTCTGCTCGATCAACTTAGAAAACGGAAGTTAACGGTGGCAGCAGCTGAGAGTCTGACCGGCGGCCAGTTTTCCTCTGCGCTCACAGACCTTCCTGGCTCATCCGCTGTTTTTAGGGGAGCCATTATATGTTATAGTAATGCAGTAAAGGAAGCAGAACTTGGGCTGTCAAGTGAAGTTCTCGAACAGCACGGGGCTGTGAGTGCGATTTGTGCTGAGCAGCTTGCCGGGAATGTACGAAATAAATTGAACAGTGAATTAGGTATAAGCTTTACCGGCGTTGCAGGACCTGACCCTCTGGAGGGCCATGAACCGGGAACGGTGTTTATCGGTCTGGCGACGGGGAAATGGAGTAGAGCATATAAAATTCAATTGGCAGGAAGCCGTGAAAATATTCGTGAGCGAGCAGTCAAATATGGAATGTACTATTTATTACGCAATTTAAGCAAGGAAAAGGTGGATGAATAGAATGATGAAATTTGAAGATTTTCAAATATCTGATCAATTAAAACGGGCGATTACAGAAATGGGGTTTGAAGCGCCCTCTCCCATTCAGGAAAAAGTCATTCCTGAAATTTTACAAAGGCATGATGTGATCGGGCAGGCACAGACAGGAACAGGAAAAACAGCCGCTTTCGGTATTCCTTTGCTGGAGCACATCACAGAAGATTCACATGTTCAATCGCTTATCTTAACTCCGACGAGAGAGCTGGCTATTCAAGTAGCCGGAGAACTGCAAAAACTTTCGAGGTTTAAAAATGTGAAAACATTGCCTGTTTACGGCGGACAATCCATAGGACAGCAAATTAAGTCACTTAAGCGCGGGGTCGATATTGTAGTCGGAACGCCTGGAAGAATTCTTGACCATTTGAACCGCCGCACTCTTAAGCTTCAAAACGTCCATACACTTATTCTGGATGAAGCAGATGAAATGCTCGATATGGGCTTTATTGAAGACATAGAAAAGATTCTTCATCAGGTCAACCGTGAGCGACAGACTTTACTGTTCTCTGCAACCATGCCGCCTCCAATACGGAAGCTGTCAAATAAGTATATGAAGCAGCCTAAACAGGTGACGATCAGCAAAGGGGAAGTCACAGCCCCTTCTATCAACCAGGTTTACTATAAAGTACTCGAAAAGAACAAACTTGATTCTTTATGCCGGGTCATTGACAGTGAAACGATTGAACTCGGAATTATTTTTTGCCGGACCAAAAAAGGAGTGGCAGAACTTACAGAAGCACTCCAGGCACGCGGGTACATGGCTGATGGACTCCATGGAGACCTGACTCAGTCCCAGAGAGATTTGGTAATGAAGAAATTCCGTGATTCATCGGTTGAATTTTTAATTGCTACTGATGTGGCTGCAAGGGGTATTGACGTTCAAAATGTCAGCCATGTAATCAACTATGACATCCCTCAGGACCCGGAAAGCTACGTCCACAGAATTGGCCGGACCGGCCGTGCTGGCAGGGACGGTATTGCTTTAACCCTGGTAACGCCGAGAGAAATGAAACATCTGCGTTCAATTGAGGCAGAGATTAAAATGACAATCCCAGCTCAAAGTCTGCCTTCCGTCGAGGAAGTAGTTGAGAAACAGCAGCACGTGTGGAAAGGGCAGATAATTGATCTCATCGAAAATGATGACGAAGAAGGAAGTTTATATGATTCCCTTGTAGCTGACCTTCTTGATCAGTACTCTCCTGAGAAAGTCGTCACCTCCTTAATGAAACTTGCCTTCTATACGAGAGACGATTTAAATGATGACGGCTACGACTTTGGAGAAACAGGCGCTCAGAAAGGCATGACACGTTTCTTCATTAATGTGGGCCGGAACGTCGACCTCACACCTAAGAAACTAGTCGATGAAGTATCCAGACTGATCGGTGTCAATCCAAAGTCTATCGGGAAGATTGATATTTTTGAGAACTTTACGTTTATGGAAGTGCCTGAAGAAGTGGCTCCGTTCGTATATGAAGGGTTAAAATACGCGAGAGTGAGCGGTGCGAGAATTAACCTTGAGCCTGCGAAACCTCGTCCAAAAAGAAAATAAACCATTCCCTTTTCTTATAGAAAAGGTGGGACATGCTTATCATGCCGGTGTTTAAATCCGCCTTCTACATTTCTTTTGACAAGGCGGATTTTTCCGTTTATAATAAAAAGCGAACGAATGTTTGCAATGTCATTACAGAAACAGAGAGATTACAGTTTTGGCTTACTGTAATGATTGATTATATATATAAAGGAGAGAGCGGAATATGTCAGATCGGAAACAAGCATTGGATATGGCTCTAAAACAAATTGAGAAGCAATTTGGAAAAGGTTCTATTATGAAGTTGGGTGAACAGGCTGAGCAGCGTGTCTCTACTGTTTCAAGCGGTGCGCTTGCTTTAGATATTGCACTTGGAGTGGGTGGCTATCCACGCGGTCGGGTCATTGAAATATACGGTCCTGAATCTTCAGGTAAAACAACGGTAGCACTCCATGCTATTGCGGAAGTCCAGCGCAATGGCGGACAAGCAGCGTTTATTGATGCAGAACACGCGCTTGACCCGGTGTATGCACAGAAACTTGGTGTAAATATTGATGAACTTCTTTTATCGCAGCCGGATACAGGAGAGCAGGCGCTTGAAATTGCCGAAGCTCTTGTACGAAGCGGGGCAGTCGATATAGTAATCGTTGACTCAGTAGCTGCTCTTGTTCCTAAAGCGGAAATTGAAGGGGAAATGGGAGACAGCCACGTCGGCCTTCAGGCTCGTCTTATGTCCCAGGCGCTGCGTAAGTTGTCAGGTGCTGTGAGCAAATCTAAGACTATAGCTGTGTTCATTAACCAGATTCGTGAAAAAGTAGGGGTGATGTTCGGTAACCCTGAAACTACCCCGGGCGGCCGTGCGCTTAAGTTCTACTCTTCAGTAAGACTTGAAGTGCGTCGTGCTGAAACATTGAAACAAGGAAACGATATGATCGGAAATAAAACTAAACTTAAAGTAGTGAAAAACAAAGTAGCTCCTCCGTTCAGAACAGCTGAAGTGGATATTATGTACGGTGAAGGTATTTCTAAAGAAGGGTCGATTCTTGATATTGGTTCTGACCTGGATGTCGTACAGAAAAGTGGTGCCTGGTACTCATACAATAGCGAACGTATGGGTCAGGGAAGAGAAAATGCGAAGCAATACCTTAAAGAAAACGAAGAGGTTATGAATGAGATTGAACTTCGTATCCGGGAATACCACGGCCTGGTAACACCTCAGGATGTTCCGGCGCCTGATGCTCCCGAGGAAGATGACGACAATCTTTCCCTCGACTTAAAATAATGTCCCAAAACCCAAAAGGAATCCTTTTGGGTTTTTTACTTTCTGGAAGCATTTTTTTCTGGCATACAGGCCTAAATGCTTGTGAAAAAAGGGGGGAGACTCCCTTGCCAATGCTTGACATTATTAATGATGAGTCATACAATTAGTGAGAATACTGCATTAAACGACTGTATATTTTTACGTCGTGCTGGATGTATAATATGCTTTATTTACTTAAGAATTATGAACACTGAAACCAGTTTTACCAAAGAAATAGCATGAGGAGGTGAATCAGTCTTGGATCTGATCTTACAAATCCTCATTTTGCTATTCACTGTAGCAATCGGTATCCTGATTGGATACTTCGTTCGAAAATCTATCGCTGAAGCGAAAATCTCAAGTGCAGAGACGCTTGCCCGTCAAACTGTTGAAGATGCTAAGCGAGAAGCGGAAGCAAGTAAGAAAGAAGCTATCCTTGAAGCAAAAGATGAAGCTCATAAATTGCGCATGGATGCTGAGAAAGAAGTCCGTGATCGTCGAAACGATATTCAGAAACAGGAGAACCGGTTGGTTCAAAAAGAAGAAATATTAGATCGAAAAAGTGAAACGTTGGACAAAAAGGAAGAGACTCTTGAAAAGCGTGAAGAGCAATTGTCAAAACGTCAGCATGAAATCGACGAGATGAATAGCAAAGTCGAGGAATTAATGAACCAGCAGCAGCAAGAGTTAGAGAGAATTTCCGGGTTTTCCAGAGATGAAGCGAAAGATATTATTATGAAGACTGTTGAAAATGAATTAACCCATGAAAAGGCTGTTCTCGTAAAGGATGCTATCACAAAAGCGAAAGAAGAAGCCGATAAGAAAGCAAAAGAAATTCTTTCATTGTCTATCCAAAGGTGTGCAGCGGATCACATAGCTGAAACCACTGTTTCAGTAGTAAACTTGCCTAATGATGAAATGAAAGGCCGTATTATTGGGAGAGAAGGCCGGAACATCCGTGCGTTGGAGACGCTGACCGGTATTGATCTCATTATTGATGATACGCCTGAAGCGGTTATTCTTTCAGGGTTTGACCCTATTCGAAGGGAAATTGCTAAAACAACTCTTGAAAAACTTGTCCAGGACGGGAGAATTCACCCGGCACGTATTGAAGAAACGGTGGATAAGTCGAGAAGAGAAGTTGATGAACTGATACGTGAATACGGGGAACAAACGACATTTGAAATGGGAATTCACAATTTGCATCCTGATTTAATCAAAATTTTAGGACGTTTAAAATTCCGTACAAGTTACGGCCAGAATGTGCTTAAACATTCTATGGAAGTGGCTCACTTAAGCGGAATCATGGCTGCTGAATTAGGGGAAGATGTTCAGCTTGCCCGCCGCGCCGGTCTTCTTCACGATATCGGTAAAGCGATTGACCATGAAGTGGAAGGCAGTCACGTGGAAATAGGTGTCGAACTAGGAACCAAGTATAAAGAACATCCAGTTGTCATAAACAGTATTGCATCACATCATGGGGATACAGAAGCAACATCAGTGATTGCTACCTTGGTGGCTGCAGCTGACGCTTTATCTGCTGCCAGACCAGGAGCCAGACGGGAAACATTGGAAACATATATTAAACGTCTGGAGAAACTTGAAGAAATCTCTGAATCCTTTGAAGGCGTTGAGAAAACATACGCGATACAGGCCGGACGGGAAGTTCGTATCATGGTTAAACCTGATTTTATTACAGACGAAGATTCTTACAGGCTTGCAAGGGATATTACTAAAAAAATTGAAGATGAACTTGACTACCCGGGTCACATTAAAGTGACAGTCATTCGTGAAACAAGGGCAGTCGAGTATGCGAAATAAAGTGGTAACTATACCACTTTATTTTTCTTTAATGACGTTTAAACGTTATCAGTTACCAAAATACTGATAGGGGAGCCTTTTTAATTGAGACCTTACAGCATTAACACTATTGAAGGAGTTTATAATAATGAATATTTTATTTATTGGGGATATTGTCGGTTCCAATGGAAGACAGGCATTAAATGAATATTTACCTAAGCTTAAAGGGAAATACCGTCCGGATATAACGATTGTAAACGGAGAAAATGCAGCCGGAGGCAAAGGATTAACGAACAAAATTTATAATGAGATTCTTCAGGCAGGAGCAGATATCGTAACGATGGGGAACCACACGTGGGATAAAAAAGAAATTTTTGAATTTATTGATGATGCTCACCGTCTTATACGGCCGGCTAACTTTCCTGAAGGCACCCCTGGTAAAGGCTATGTCATCCATAAAGCAGGCAATCAGAAAATAGCGGTGATTAACGCGCAGGGAAGGACGTTTTTGCCAGCCATCGATTGTCCGTTTAAAAAAATTGACGAGATCTTAGCGGAAGTGAAAAAAGAAACATCTTTAATATTTCTGGATTTTCACGCGGAAGCAACCAGTGAAAAACTGGCTATGGGCTGGTACCTGGATGGAAAGGTTTCGGCGGTAGTAGGGACCCATACTCATGTTCAAACAGCAGATGAACGTATTTTGCCGGATGGGACAGCCTATATTACCGATGCCGGGATGACAGGGCCATACGATGGTATTCTCGGTGTCGAACGCGATGTCGTTATTCAGAGATTTCTGACAAGTTTACCCGCAAGGTTTGAAGTAACTAAAGGAAGGGAACAATTTAACGGAGTATTTATTAAAGCAGATAATCAAACCGGCCGTGCAAGTGATATTAAAAGAATTTCAATTAACGAAGACAGACCTTTTTTCGATTAAATTGAAAAAAAGTATATATTTCCATGTTTTGAATATATACAAAAAGAGGTAAGGATTATATAAGTCATTTTTATCCTAATCAGTTATATTATGAAAGATAATAAATAACTGACAAACACCGCGTAGTTATTTCCTAACTGGTAGAGCAATCCACTTTTAAACCTACAACCTTGAGGAGGTACTGAAATGGAAGTATTAAAAGTTTCAGCAAAATCCAATCCAAATTCTGTAGCCGGAGCATTAGCGGGAGTAATTCGAGAAAGAGGATCTGCCGAGATTCAGGCGATTGGAGCAGGTGCTCTCAATCAGTCTATCAAAGCTGTTGCCATTGCGAGAGGTTTCGTGGCTCCAAGCGGTATCGACTTAATTTGCATTCCTGCCTTTACAGATATTCAAATTGATGGTGATGAAAGAACTGCTATTAAACTGATCATTGAACCAAGATGATAATTGGCTGCTTAACAGACTGCTGTTAAGCAGTTTTTTTTGTAAACAATTTACCCGGAAGCTCTCCAGCCGAAAATATAAGAATTTTCGTGCTTTAAGTAAATGTGAAAGTTATGTTACAATATAAAGGAGGATAGGAAAAAGGCAGTGAAAACGCTTACTTAATTGCGGGGCAACACTTCCGGTTCTTATGAAGGACCTTTTCACATGATTTTTCCTTTAAAATAAGAGATGCGGGTAGTGTCTTGAAAGTCGAGGTGTTTCATACACGTTCAACCATTCAAGTGACATACTAGCAGTTACATAAACAAAGAATCTTATATGAATGTATTCACATTCACACACAGCAGAGTTGCAGTCAGGTTGTAAAGAAAGTGGCATTGTGAAATCAAAAAGGGGTGTAGCGATAATGATAAAACAACTTTCATGGAAAGTTGGGGGACAGCAAGGTGAAGGTATTGAAAGTACCGGGGAAATATTCTCAATGGCTTTGAATCGCCAAGGCTATTACTTATACGGGTACAGGCACTTCTCTTCACGAATTAAAGGGGGGCACACAAATAATAAAATACGTGTGAGCACCTTTCAAACGAATTCGATCTCTGATGATTTAGATATATTAGTCGCGTTCGACCAGGAAACTATTGACGTCAATCACCATGAGCTCTCTGCTGGAGGCGTTGTAATCGGCGACAGCAAATTTGGCCCGAAATTGCCGGAAGGTTCCCAGGCTAAATTATTTTCTGTGCCGTTCACTGAAATTGCCACGGAATTAGGGACATCTCTTATGAAAAACATGGTAGCCGTAGGAGCTTCAGCTTCACTCTTAGGTCTGCAGTCAGATATCTTTAAATCTGTCGTCGAACAGATTTTCTCTAAAAAAGGCGAAGCAGTAGTCTTAAAAAATATGGATGCCATTGAAGCGGGAAGGAAGTATTTTGAGAAAGAATCAGCCGGCAGTGTTGGAGATTTCCAGCTCGAAAAAGCTGATGGAAACCACCGGTTGTTTATGATCGGAAACGATGCTATTGCTCTTGGAGCTCTTGCAGGAGGAGCAAGATTTATGCCAGCTTATCCAATTACCCCTGCTTCAGAAATAATGGAATATTTAATTAAAAAACTTCCTGAGTACGGTGGGACTGTTATACAGACAGAAGATGAAATTGCAGCGTGTACGATGGCTATCGGTGCCAATTATGCCGGAGTGCGATCACTGACAGCTTCCGCCGGCCCTGGTCTTTCACTGATGATGGAAGCGATCGGTCTGAGCGGCATTACTGAAACACCGCTTGTCATTGTTGATACCCAGCGGGGAGGACCAAGTACCGGCCTGCCGACAAAACAGGAGCAATCAGACATATTTGCTATGATTTATGGTACTCACGGTGAGATTCCTAAAGTTGTTATGGCTCCTTCAAGTGTAGAGGAAGCATTTTATGACGCAGTAGAGGCGTTTAACATTGCGGAAGAGTACCAGGTGCCTGTCATTCTCATAACAGATTTGGCCCTCTCATTAGGAAAACAGACGGTTAATCCGCTGGACTTTGACAGAGTTAAAATTCGAAGAGGAAAGCTGGATATTAATGAAGACCTGCCTGAGCTTGACAAAGGAACATACTTCAAACGGTATGAAGTGACAGAGGACGGCGTTTCCAAGCGTGTTATTCCAGGCATGAAACACGGACTGCACCATGTTACCGGGGTTGAACATAATGAACAGGGCAAACCATCAGAAAGTCCTGAAAACCGAAAAGCTCAAATGGATAAACGGATGAAAAAGCTTGAGAACCTTGTGGACCGGTTCCCTGAACCTGTGCTTAAGAATGAACAGCACGAGGAAGCAGATATGCTTATTATCGGGGTTAACTCAACAAAAGGCACTATTGAGGAAGTATTGCCCCGCCTTGAGGAAGACGGTGTGAAAGTTAACCACGGCCATATCAGGCTTCTGCACCCGTTCCCGGCTGAAGAACTTCAGTCCATGATTAATAAAGCTAAAAAAGTGGTTGTGGTGGAAAACAACGCAACTGGTCAAATCGCCCAATTACTGAAAATGAATACAAATGTAGAAAAAGTTGAATCAATTCTCAAGTATGACGGAAACCCGTTTTTACCTTCAGAAATCCATCACGAATGCAAGGAGCTGTTCGCATATGGCAACCTTTAAAGATTTTAGAAATAATGTTAAACCAAACTGGTGTCCAGGCTGCGGAGACTTCTCTGTACAGGCAGCAATTCAGAGGGCAGCTGCCAACGCAGGAGTAGTTCCTGAAGAGCTTGCAGTCGTTTCCGGTATTGGCTGTTCCGGGCGGATTTCCGGGTATATTAACTCTTATGGCTTGCACGGCATTCATGGTCGTGCCCTGCCGATCGCGCAGGGAGTCAAGATGGCAAACCGTGAACTCACTGTTATTGCCTCAGGTGGTGACGGAGACGGCTTTGCAATCGGGATGGGCCATACGGTACATGCAATCCGGCGAAACATCGATGTGACTTACATTGTTATGGATAATCAGATTTACGGCCTGACTAAAGGGCAGACATCCCCGCGAAGTGAAATGGGCTTCAAAACAAAGAGTACGCCGGCAGGTTCAATCGAGTCTTCCTTAAATGTTATGGAAATGGCTCTCACAGCAGGTGCCAGTTTCGTAGCACAAAGTTTTTCAAGTGATTTAAAAGAATTGACTTCACTTATTGAAAAAGGTATTGAACATAAAGGTTTCTCATTAATTAACGTATTCAGTCCTTGCGTCACGTTTAACAAAGTCAATACGTATGACTGGTTTAAAGAGAACCTTACTTCCCTTTCAACAATTGAGGATTACAATCCATCCAGCCGCATGCAGGCAATGAATACGCTCATGGAGCATGACGGTTTAGTGACAGGCCTGATTTATCAGGATAAAGATAAACCTTCATATGAGGCTTTAGTGAATGGATTTAAAGAAGAAGCTCTTTCGACACAGGATATTAATCTTGAAAAAGAGCAATTTGATAAACTCACTGCAGAATTCATGTAAACAGGAGGCATCACGAAGCCCTTTTAATTGAGTATTTTAACTGTACAGCGTAGCTCGGACAAAAGAATAGTAATTATAAAGAAAGCCGGACAAAATTTTCGAATTTTGTTCGGCTGTTCTTTTTGAGAAAAGGAGTGATTTCAGTCCGCCAGGCGGACGCTTGCCCAGGGGCTTGTACTTTTAATCTGCCGGTTCACTTCCGGCGAAGGCTTATACCACAGGCATAAGTGCAACATCATCGCAGGGATCTTCGGCTAACCCCTTCTCCTCCTGTAAAAACGCTGAAGTTCCCACATCCGTGTGAAAGTTCAGGATCCCCCAGGCGAATTTTACCGAGAAGCTGAAGAGATACCTGCGGCAAGCGAGTGCATTAATGGATCTCATCTTATAGTCTATTGTGAATTCATTGTTCGGGTATCCTGGATTTAATTAGTTTTATCCCAGCTTACCTCTCTTGCAAGCTTCTCAGGAAGCTTTTTTTTCGTTTTTATCGTACACTCATCAGCTTCAGGTTTCACTAAATAATTTTTTTTACAATAAATTTTCCTGAAGAATCATTTGTCCTTGTGAGGTAGACAGTTTTATTTACGTGGACATAGCATCATGCTAGAATAAAGACAGTGATTTGCCGAAATGATTTTCGTTTACAGTTTTAACGGTCTAAATGAGAGGTAATAAAGGGGTGGATTAATAATGAGGGGTAAAATGAAAGCGATTGTAAAAGAACAAAGGGCCCCGGGGGCTATTTTAAAAGAAGTGCCTGTCCCGGAAATCGGTGACCTGGAAGTCCTTATCCAGGTAAAAGCAACTTCTATTTGCGGCACAGATGTTCACATTTATACGTGGGATGAATGGTCAGAGAGCCGTGTCAAACCTCCGTATGTTTTTGGGCACGAATTTGCAGGAATTGTGGTAGAGAAAGGTAAACTGGTCAATAATGTCGAAGTAGGAGACCATGTTTCTGCGGAGACTCATATCGTATGCGGCCATTGTCCGCAATGTCTGACCGGCCAGGCGCATATATGCGCTAACACAGAAATTATCGGGGTGGACCGTGATGGATGCTTCGCTGAGTATGTGGCGCTGCCGGCTGAAAACTTGTGGAAGAATGACAGGGAGCTTTCTTTCGAAGAAGCGAGCGTCCAGGAGCCATTTGGAAACGCTGTCCATACTGTTTTAGAAGGCGATGTTACTGGAAAGACTGTGGCAGTCATTGGATGCGGGCCAATAGGAATTATGGCAGTAGGGGTCGCAAAAGCAGCTGGTGCTTCGCAGGTCATTGCGTTTGATTTGAATAATTACCGGCTTGACTTGGCAGAAAAAATGGGAGCCACCCGTACAGTTAATTCCGGTGTGGAAAATCCGCTTGAAGTTGTCCGTAAACTGACGGAAAATAATGGCGTGGATGTCGTCTGCGAAATGAGCGGACATCCTATTGCTATGGACCAGGGTTTTAAAATGGTTACAAACGGGGGCAGAGTTTCAATACTCAGTCTTCCTGTTAAACCGGTCGAAATCGATGTCACTAATGATATTGTATTTAAAGGTATTACTGTTCAAGGGATCACAGGCAGAAAAATGTATGAAACGTGGCAGCAGGTTTCCGGTCTTCTCGGTTCGGGCCAGGTTGATTTGAAACCAATGATCACCCATCATTTTCCATTGGAAGACTTTGAAAAAGGTTTTGATTTAATGATTGAAGGTAAGTGCGGGAAAGTAGTACTACATCCATAGACAAGGAGGAATCAGTTATATGAAAGGTTTCGAATATTTAGAAGAAGAATTACAAGGAATGAAAGAGGACGGCGTATTCAGGTCACTTGTTCCGCTACAGTCTGATCAGGGGGCAAAAGTTAAAATTGGCGGGAAAGAGGTCATTCAGCTCTCTTCCAATAACTATCTTGGTTTGACCACCCATCCGAAAATGAAGCTTGAGGCTGTCCGGGCAGTTGACCAGTATGGTGCAGGAACCGGATCAGTAAGAACAATAGCCGGGACGTTTTCTATGCATGAGGAATTTGAAAAAAAATTAGCTGAATTTAAACATACTGAAGCTACACTTGTTTTACAGTCCGGTTTTACTGCTAATCAGGCAATTCTCTCTTCTATTTTAACGAAAGAAGATGTCGTTATCTCCGACGAATTAAACCACGCTTCCATTATTGACGGCATCAGGCTTACTAAAGCCGGCCGGAAAATTTACAAACATGTGGATATGAAAAGCCTGGAAGATGCTTTAAAAGAAACTCAGGATTACAGAAAACGTCTTGTAGTGACTGACGGCGTTTTCTCTATGGATGGAAATATCGCGCCTCTTCCTGAAATTGTGGAGCTGTGTGAAAAATATGATGCTCTCGTAATGGTGGATGATGCCCATGCAAGCGGTGTACTAGGGCGAAATGGCCGCGGAACCGTTGACCACTTCGATTTGAACGGCCGTGTGCACATTCAGGTAGGGACATTAAGTAAAGCGATCGGGGTGCTGGGCGGTTATATTGCCAGTACTCAGGCAGTCAGGGATTACCTCATTCATAAGGGACGTCCATTCTTATTCAGTACTTCCCACCCGCCGGCAGTCACAGCGGCTTGTTCCAAAGCAATTGATGTGCTGCTTGAAGAACCTGAGCGTATTGACCGTTTATGGGATAATACAAAATACTTTAAGGCAGGGTTGGAGAAACTCGGTTTTGATACAGGAAAAAGTGACACCCCTATTACTCCGGTTGTCATTGGAGACGGGGCAAAAGCTCACCAGCTGTCTGATAAGCTGCTGGAATACGGTGTCTTTGCCCAAGGTATAGCCTTCCCGACAGTGCCAAAGGGGAAAGCGCGTGTAAGAACGATCGTTACTGCGGACCATACGAAAGCACTGCTGGACGAAGCATTGAAAGCATTTGAAAAAGCCGGTAAAGAGCTTGGTATTATTTAATACGGGAACAAAAGTGGCTGAATTAAAAAATACTCACTTGAAAGTCATCCGGACAATATTCGTAAAATATTGTCCGGATGTTTTTTTAAGGATGACCTCTTTCTTTTATCCTGTAATCACAGTTGTATAAAGGTCTTAAACCATTTATAATTATAGGTTGTGAGAAATAATATAAAGGAGATTGATTAATATATGAATGAAGAACAACGCAAGGAGCAGACGCAAGCGATGGAGGGAACTTCTTCTGCGGACAAAAAATCCGGCCAGAAAAAGGACTACTCCCAGTACTTCCAGACCACCTATATTCCGCCTGACTTAAAGCAGGCTAAAAAACGCGGAAAAGAAGACGTGTCAGTCCATTATGACTTTGAGATCCCTGAAGATATGCAGGGCATCGGCAAAGGTAAAAAGTTCTTAATCAGGACTTACGGCTGCCAAATGAACGAACACGATTCAGAAAATATGGCTGGCATTCTTCTCCAGATGGGTTTTGAATCCACTTCACTCACTGAGGAAGCAGATGTTATTTTATTAAATACCTGTGCGATCCGTGAAAACGCTGAAAATAAAGTGTTTGGCGAGATCGGCAACCTGAAGCCTATGAAACGTGATAACCCGGGTCTTATTGTTGGTGTATGTGGTTGTATGTCACAGGAAGAGTCTGTCGTTAACCGGATTCTTCAAAAGCACCAGCATGTCGATCTCATTTTCGGTACTCATAATATTCACCGTCTTCCTGAACTGCTGAAAAATGCCATTTTTAACAAGGAAATGGTTGTTGAAGTGTGGTCTAAAGAGGGAGATATTATTGAAAATATGCCTCGCGCCCGTAAAGGACATTTCCAGGGGTGGGTTAATATTATGTACGGCTGCGATAAGTTCTGCACGTACTGTATTGTACCTTATACAAGAGGGAAAGAGCGGAGCCGTCGTCCTGAAGATATTATTGAAGAAGTACGCCATTTAGCACGCAATGGATATAAAGAAATTACACTTCTTGGCCAGAACGTTAACGCTTATGGTAAGGATCTCGCCGATATGGACTACGGACTGGGAGACTTAATGGACGAAATCCGTAAAATTGACATTCCTCGTGTCCGGTTTACGACCAGCCATCCGCGCGACTTTGATGATCATCTTATTGAAGTGCTTGCTAAAGGAGGCAACCTCGTTGAGCATATTCATTTGCCCGTCCAAAGCGGAAACAGCGAGGTGCTTAAACTGATGGCTCGTAAATATACGAGAGAGCAGTACGTTGAGTTGGCAGAAAAAATTAAGAAGGCGATGCCACACGCGTCATTTACTACTGATATTATTGTCGGCTTCCCGAATGAAACGGAAGAGCAGTTCCAGGACACACTTACTCTCATGAAAGAAATGGACTACGACAGCGCGTACACGTATATTTATTCGCCTCGTGAAGGCACTCCGGCCGCCAAGATGGAAGACAATGTCCCAATGGATGTTAAAAAAGACCGTCTCCAGCGCCTGAACGCTGTTGTGAACGATATTTCAGCCAGAAAAAATAAGGCATATGAAGGAAAAGTAGTTGAAGTATTAGTTGAAGGTGAAAGTAAGAAAAACCCTGATGTATTAATGGGGCGTACCAGAACAAATAAACTTGTTAACTTCAGAGGGCCGAAAACATCGATCGGTGAATTAATTAATGTTAAAATTACAGAGGCAAAAACCTGGTCTTTAGACGGTGAAGTTACAGAAACGGCAGAGGTGAAATAACATGAGTGAGTTGTATACTAAAAAAGAGATTACAGATAAAGCTCGGGAACTGGCGTCTATGATTGCCGAAACGGAAGAAGTGGACTTCTTTAAAAGAGCTGAAGGACAAATAAATGAAAATTTGCGAGTCCAGGAAATTATCGGCAAGATTAAATTGCTTCAAAAAGAAGCTGTTAATTTGAAACATTACCAGAAGTCAGAAGCTTTAAAAGCAACAGAAGCTAAAATTGACGCGCTTCAGGATGAATTGGACGAGATTCCTTTAGTAAGGGAATTTAAACAATCGCAGACTGAAGTAAACCAGCTCCTTCAGATGGTCAGCAACACGATTTCAAATACAGTCACAAATAAAATTATTGAATCAACGGGCGGCGATTTGCTGCAGGGCACAACGACAAAAAGCCCGTTCAATAACGGCTGTTCATAATCATTATTAATCGTACCGCAATTGCCGGTGCGATTTTTTTAATCATTTTTCCAGATTCCTGTCCGCAGCAGATGTTTTAAATGGAAACTGACGTGAAATACCTCTTTTAAACAGATATGAAAAGGGGCGTTACTGAATGGGAAGTGAGCAATTTTTTAGCAGCACATTTGAAGAGGCGCGGTCAAAGTTCCGTAAGTCGCTGAAAGAAATTGAGACATACTGGTCTAATGCCAGGCTTGAGACATATTACACAGGAAGTGAAGAAGACGATAATACAACTGATATTATCGTTGCTGATGCTTTGTCGGAAAAGCAGGAACTGATTATTATTACGACAGGTGAGCACGGCATTGAAGGATATACAGGAAGCGCGTTTTTACAGCTTTTTATTCAAGAATATATGCCATTAATGAATCCTGAAACTAAGGGGCTGCGGCTCGTGCATGCGGTAAACCCGTGGGGAATGAGGCATTTTAGAAGAGTGACTGAAAATAATATAGATTTAAACAGGAACTATATTAGAGACTGGGAGAAAACAGCAGGGAGTGTGGATGAAACATTTGACCGTAAAAAAGAAATCTTTCTTCCGGATTCACGTATTGAAAACTTAAGCACACATAAGAGGGAATTAAATGACGCTTTAACTGAAGCCTTTACCCATGAAGAGCTGGCAATGCTGAAGGATGGCCCCCCTGGCCAGTATAAGTATAATAGAGGGATTTATTACGGAGGAAACGGTTTTGACGAACCGGCACAAAAGTTTAAAAGCAGGTATTTTGATTGGATAAAGGCGTACAGCCATCCTGTTCATATTGATATCCATTCCGGAGGCGGCCCGAAAGATGACCTGACATTAATATTTACAAAGTCAGATAAAAGGAGTGAAGAGGAGCTGCAAAAAGAGCTTTCTTATAAACAAGTAGTAAAAAGCGATGATGGCAATGTTTATGGTGAGTCAAACTTATATTTGCAGGAGTCTGTCAGAGAAAACTTTCCTCAAAAAAGAACAGTGGCATGCCTATTTGAATTCGGTACCATCGGGGAGACTCTTAATGACCTCGTTTTTTGTACACAGACAATGATTAATGAAAATCAGCTTTATTTTAATGGTATTTTAGAAAGAGAAGATGAAAAGGAAATTAAAAGAGATTTCAGGAGGCTTTTTTATCCTGATAGAAAAGAATGGCGGAAGAAGGTCGTAGATAAAGGGAGGACAGGCATAGAAGCCATCCTGTCCAGCGAAAATATAGAACTGTCCAAATGACCAGCCCTAAATTTTTTTAGGAAGGCGAGGACACCCAGAGGTCAGGCGCAGTCTGAAGATCCAATTCAACGAAGCTCCAAGCTGAGTTGAATTTAGCTGAAGACAAGCCCTGGGGTAAGCCCTCGCCGGGAGTGAACCGGAAAATTAAGGAAAGCTTTTTAGACCATCCTACTGACTGAAATCACTGCTTTTATTTTCGCATACTCAATCCTCTATAAGTACAAAAGCGGCAATCCTAAGAAATCTAATAAGAGATTTCTTAGGATTTTTTATGGTCGCTATTCTTTTGTCCCACCCTCTTTTAATTTTAAACCATTTAAATTTGAGCATGTTTTTGGAATAAGCCACATATAAATAATTGAACTCATGATACGAGTAGGTGTGCAAATACACGATGGCACATGAGCCATTTATCTGCATGCTGTGGTAATTGGACTGTATCTAATTCATAGTACGAAAAGTTAGTGGCTCATTATTGTGTGAGGAGGGAAAAAGATGTCATCAGAGAAAGATGTGCATTACAGACAGATTATAACAAAGGCTGTATGTGGCAAAGGGCGGAAGTTTTCAGAAACAAAGCATACAATTACCCCTGCGGAAAAGCCGACGAGTATTTTAGGCTGTTGGCTTATTAACCACAAATACACCTCTGCCAAAAAGGGTGACGCCGTTGAAATAAACGGCACTTATGACTGCAATATCTGGTATTCGTATTCAGGAAATACGAAAACCAATGTAGCTACAGAGACCGTTTCCTATACGGAAGTAGTCCCTCTGGTTATGCAGGACAGTGATGTTCTTTCAGAAGATCTTGAAGTTATTTCCAGGGCGACCCAGCAGCCAAATACATTAGAGGCACTAATTGCGTCTAATGACAGGGATGTTGAGGTGCAGGTAGAAAAAGAATTTGCAGTAGAAGTGATTGGTGAGACAAAAATGACTGTTCAGGTAAATCCAAACGCTTCCGTAGATGAGTGGGACGAAGAAGCCTGGGATGACACGATCGATGAAGAGGAATTTGAAGATCTGGATACCAACTTCTTGGCGGGAGAATTAGAAGAGTAGTGTAAAAAACTGAGATGATAAAGAGTCCCGATTTGATGGGGGCTCTTTTCCTGTGTTCGCAGACTTTTTCAGCATGAATTTTAAGGTATTGGAACCTTGTGGAGGCTGGCTCCACACCGTATGACTTTAACCGCACCTTTCCAGAATGCTTCCGTTAAATCCTTTAAACGGTTATGTTATAATTAATCCGTATTTATAAAGAACTTAATCAATTAAGGATGATACATATGGCAGCAGTCACACCAATGATGGAACAATACTTAAGAATTAAGGCACAGTATGAAGATGCCTTTTTATTTTTTCGGCTTGGAGATTTTTATGAATTGTTTTATGAAGATGCGAAAAAAGCCGCTAAAGAACTGGAAATTACTTTAACCGCCAGAGGAAAGGGCGATGACCGTATTCCGATGTGCGGCGTGCCTTATCATTCCTCAGACCAATATATTTCACAGCTTATAGAAAAAGGCTTCAAAGTAGCCATTTGTGAACAGACAGAAGACCCTGCGCAAGCAAAAGGAGTTGTAAAGAGGGAAGTCGTGCAAATTATCACGCCGGGGACAGTTATGGAAGGGTATGCCCTGCAGGAAAAAGAAAATAACTACCTCCTGTCTGTTACTCCTTTTGAAGGAAATGAATTCGGCCTTGCAGGCGCTGATATGTCTACAGGAGAATTGATGGTCACTACGCTGGCTGATTTTGAAGAATTAATTAACGAAATGGCCGGGTACAGGCCGCGGGAAGTCATTGTCCCGTCAACTTTTTCCGAAGAAAAGCAACAGCTGCTTGAAAGGCGGCTCAACGTGACGTTGTCTTTTGAAGACCATACAGAGCCTGTGAAAGAAGCAGCCGCTTTAGTGGACGGGTTATCAGATGGAAAAATAAAAGAAACCTGTTACCAATTAATCCGGTATCTTAAGCAAACAACGAAACGTTCGCTGGATCATCTGAGGCCAGCTGTTTTTTACCTTCCTCAGGAATATATGTCGATGGATGTCCATTCAAAGCGCAATCTGGAATTAGTTGAAACGTTAAGAGAAAAGAAAAAACAGGGCTCTCTCCTCTGGGTGCTGGACCGGACAGAAACGGCCATGGGAGGAAGAATGCTTAAGCAGTGGATTGAACGGCCTCTTTTAAACAGACAGACTGTTGAAAAAAGGCACGAACTTGTCGGTGCTCTGATCGACCGTTTTTTCGAACGGGAGGCTCTGCAGGAACAGCTTCAGGGCGTTTATGATCTGGAGCGTTTATCAGGCCGGGTGGCGTTTGGAAATGTTAACGGACGCGATTTAATCCAGCTGAAAAAATCGCTTGAAAAAGTGCCTGATATCTTTGAGACGGTAAAAAGTCTTGAGAGCTCGTTTGGAAATTCCCTTATGGAGGGCACAGGGGACTGCCAGGAACTGAGAAGACTGCTGGAAGAAAGCATTGAGGAAGATTGTCCTGTAAGTATTACGGAAGGCGGTCTTATAAAAGACGGTTATTCAGAACAGCTCGATGACTACCGGAATGCGATGAGAAACGGTAAAGCGTGGATTGCTGCTCTTGAGAAGCAGGAAAAAGAAATAACGGGTATCCGCTCGCTAAAAGTAGGTTTCAACAAAGTATTCGGGTATTATATTGAAGTGACCAAACCTAATCTTCCGCAGCTTCCTGAAGGAAGATATGAACGGAAGCAGACCCTTACAAATGCCGAACGGTTTATTACTGAAGAACTGAAGGAAAAAGAAGCGCTGATCCTGGAAGCAGAAGAGAAAAGCGAAAAGCTGGAGTATGAGCTATTCATGAAAATAAGGGAGCAGGTTAAAGCGTTTATCCGTCCGCTTCAGCAGCTAGCTAATGTGATCAGTGCCTTTGATGTGCTGCAGAGTTTCGCCGAAGTAGCGGAACGGAACCGCTACGTTAAACCGGAACTGAAGGCGGAAGGGGAAGTCGACATCCGTGACGGGCGGCATCCTGTAGTTGAGAAAATGATTGATGAAGGAGACTACGTGTCAAACGATATTCTATTAAAAGACGACCGTGAACTTCTGCTGATCACAGGGCCGAACATGGCAGGTAAGAGTACTTATATGAGACAGCTTGCGCTGATTTCCATTATGGCTCAGACAGGAAGCTATGTTCCTGCCAGTGAAGCCGTTCTGCCTGTTTTTGACCAGATTTTTACCAGAATAGGGGCAGCTGACGATCTCGCCCATGGTCAAAGTACGTTCATGGTAGAAATGCTTGAAACTAAACACGCTGTTTCAAAGTCTACGAGGAACAGTCTTATTCTTCTTGACGAGATTGGCAGGGGGACGTCCACTTACGACGGAATGTCGCTTGCTCAGGCAATTATTGAATATATTCATGATGAAATCGGCGCCAAAACGCTGTTTTCGACACACTACCATGAATTGACGAGCCTTGAGAATAAACTGGACAGGTTAAAAAATGTCCATGTCTCCGCAAAGGAAGAAGATGGATCGGTTGTTTTTCTCCATAAAGTGATTGACGGCGCAGCTGACCGAAGTTACGGCATTTATGTGGCTGAGCTGGCTGAACTTCCTGATAAGCTGATCAGCAGGGCTAAGGCCATTTTAAAAGAATTTGAGCAGGAACAATCCGATTTGAAAGAACATAAAAACAGAGTGGCGGAAGAAAGCCTTCAATCCGGGCAGGAGCGGACGTCTTTTTTCGGGAAGGAAGAAGCGGGCCCGCAGCAGCTGAGCCTGTTTCCGGAAGAGGCGGAGGCACAGGGAGCATCCCGCCAGTTAAATAAAAGCCAGGAGAAGGTTCTTTCCCAGCTTTCCTCAGCAAACCTGCTTCACATTACGCCGATTGAAGCGATACAATTGCTGGATAAACTGCAAAGGAAGCTGAATAATTAACAGCAAGGAGGTGGCAGAATGGCGAAGATCTTTCAGCTGAATGAACATCTTTCGAATAAAATTGCTGCCGGAGAAGTGGTCGAGCGCCCCGCTTCCGTTGTAAAAGAATTAGTAGAAAACGCAATCGATGCAAACAGCACAACGATCCGGGTGGATGTGGAAGAGGGCGGACTTGCTTCAATCCGGGTGCTTGATGACGGTGACGGTATTGAAGAAGATGATCTTGAAACGGCCTTTGACCGGCATGCCACAAGTAAAATTAAATATGACCAGGATTTATTTCGCATTAAAACGCTTGGTTTCCGCGGAGAAGCTTTACCGAGTATCGCTTCTGTCTCCAAGCTGACCTTAAAGACAAGTTCAGGAAGCCATGAGGGGCATGAACTGTACGTGGAAGGCGGCCATATTAAAGAAAGGAAATCGGCTTCTCCGAGAAAAGGTACGGAAATCAGAATTACTGATTTGTTTTACAATACACCGGCGAGGCTGAAGTATTTAAAGACGATTCACACGGAATTAGGGCATATTTCCGATGTAATGAACCGGATGGCTTTATCCCACCCTGAAAAATCGTTCATCCTCACCCATAACCGCAAAACGGTTTTACAGACTGCCGGAAATGGTGATGTGACCCGTGTGATTGCGTCTATTTACGGAACGTCAGTAGCCCGTAAAATAATTAAAACAGAATCTGAGTCACTTGATTTTAAAATTACCGGCTATGTTGCGAAGCCTGAAGTTACCCGTTCGAACCGGTCGTATATGTCTACGATCATCAACGGTCGTTTCGTTAAAAATTATGCCCTTGTCAGAGCGATCCAGGAAGGGTACCATACGCTCCTGCCGATTGGCAAGTTCCCGCTTGTCGTCCTTCATATTGAGATGAATCCGCTCTTAGTGGATGTCAATGTCCACCCCTCCAAGCTGGAAGTGAGGATCAGTAAGGAAGGCAAACTTCAGGAACTTGTCACGGCAATGATAAAAGACGCATTTAAGCAGGTCCGGCTCATTCCGGAAGTTTCAGAAAAAACGCCTGTTAAGCGTGAGAAACCGGAACAGATGGTTTTTAACTTTGAACACGAAGCAGCTCCGTCCGAGGAAAAGCCATCTGCCAGAACGGAAGAACCATCAGGCAAAGTTTATAAAGAGAGGCCGGTTGATTCAGGTGAACCTTCCTCCGTCCGTGAATCTGTTCCCCAGGTTAAAGAGCAAGCTGGTGATGATGCGGACAACAGTCTGAAAGCCGGGTTGGCGCCGTTAACGGATGAGAAGAAGATAGAGGAGGAAGCGGACCAGCCTTTAACCGACGGGCAGCAAGAACCGGAGGAAGACGTGTCCGGCGGTCAAGGAGAGCGGGTCCCTGTTCTTTATCCGATTGGCCAGCTGCATGGGACGTATATTCTGGCACAAAATGAACAAGGATTATATATGATTGACCAGCATGCCGCACAGGAGCGCATTAAATATGAATATTTCCGGGATAAGCTGGCATCGGAGGACCGGCGTCTTCAGGATCTTATTGTTCCTATCACGTTTGATTTTACCGCACAGGAGGCGTCTCTTGTAACGGAGCATAGGAAGACGCTGGAGCAAGCAGGCTTGTTCCTGGAATCCTTTGGATCCAACACCTATATGGTCCGTTCCTGCCCTGTCTGGTTCCCGGAGGGGCATGAAGAGGAAACAATTTCAGATATACTTGAGCAATTAAAAAACGAGCGGACGATTAACATAGGGAAAATCAGAGAAGAAGCAGCAATTCTCATGTCATGCAAGGCGGCTATTAAAGCAAACCGCCATTTAACGACAGACGAAATGTTTCAGCTTCTCGAGACGCTCAGAACGTGCGAGGATCCGTTTACGTGTCCCCACGGACGCCCAATTCTCGTTCACTACTCCACTTATGACATCGAACGGATGTTTAAAAGAGTAATGAGTTAGAAAAAATGATAAGAAGGTGAGGACGACACATGATTGAATACGGAATCGTGACGACTCCCGGCCGTCCTTCGCCCCCTGCACTATTGAAAGCTCACCAGCTGGCAGGGAAGTGGGGGCTCCCTTTTGCAAGAAGAAACAAACGGTCATTAAAAAGAATGATTGAAGAATATGGCGCGCCTGTCTTTATTGTATCCAGGGAGCGTATTGAAGTGCATAAGGGCGCCGGCTCTCCTCCTTTCTTTTTTCATCCGAACGGAGCAATGTTCCGGGCGAAGCACTTCTGCAGGTACGGTGAAGACCCTTTAACAGACGCGTGCAGGCTCCAGCCCGGAGACACAGTTGTAGATGCCACCCTTGGCCTTGCTTCAGATGCCCAGCTTGCAAGTCTGGCTGTCGGTGAAAAAGGGAAAGTCACCGGCCTTGAATCTTCTTCTGTAATCGCCACTATAGTTAAAGAAGGGCTGCTGTCCTATCAGTCCTCTTTTCAGCCTCTCAATGAGGCTATGAAACGGATTGAAGCAGTTAATGCCCACCATGGGGAGTGGCTGAGAAACCAGCCGGACAACAGTGCTGACGTCATTTATTTTGATCCGATGTTTGAAGAAACAGTTAAACAGTCAAACGGATTTCAGCCGGTACGTTCATTTGCAAGCAAAGAAACTCTGACGGGTTCTGTCATAGAGGAAGCAATGCGGGTGGCGCGAAAACGGATTGTTTTAAAAGACCATTTCCGGAGCCAAAGGTTTGAAGAGTTCGGTTTTAACGTTCAAATCCGCCCGTCAGCCACCTATCATTTTGGTGTGATAGAAACAGAAAAGAGTGAAATAAAATGACTAAAAAGAAACCTTTAGTAGTAATTGTCGGCCCGACTGCCGTCGGAAAAACAGACTTAAGCATCCGTCTGGCCGAAACGTTCAACGGTGAAATTATAAGCGGTGATTCCATGCAGGTGTACCGCGGAATGGATATCGGCACAGCTAAAATAACCGAAAAAGAAATGAGAAGCATCCCTCATCATATGGTGAATATAAAAAAACCTGATGAAACTTTTTCTGTGGCTGATTTTCAAAACGAAGCCAAAAATTGCATAGCATCCATACATAAAAAAAGAAAAGTCCCGTTTCTCGTCGGCGGCACCGGCCTTTACGTTAATGCGGTCATTTATGATTACCAGTTTACCGATGCAAGCGAGGATCCTGCTTTCCGCAGTGAATTGGAAGCTTTTGCAGAAGAGAACGGCAACGAAGCGCTTCATAACCGGCTGAAAGAAGTTGATCCAGTCAGTTACAGGGAACTGCACCCAAACAACCGCCGCCGGGTCATCAGAGCTTTGGAAGTTTACAGGCTGACCGGTAAACCGTTAAGAGAAAAAGGGACTGAACAGGCTGCAAGTCCTTACGGCACTGTGGTCATCGGGCTGACAATGGATAGAGAGCTTCTTTATGAACGGATCAACCAGAGAGTGGATCTGATGATTGAAGCCGGGCTGATTGACGAAGTGCGAGAACTGGCAGAAAAAGGATATTCGAGGTGCCAGTCCATGCAGGCAATCGGCTACAAAGAAATAGTTCAATATATCGAAGGGACCCTTTCTAAAGCGGATGCCATCGAACTTTTAAAGAAAAATTCCAGACGTTTTGCAAAGAGGCAATTAACGTGGTTCCGTAATAAAATGGCTATTGACTGGTTTGATATGACAGAAGACAGGGAAGAAAAGTTAAAAGAAATTGATCATTTTTTAGAGGGAAAGTTGTTATAAATATAGAATATAGGTAATAATGCGAGAAGAGAAAGAGGAGGCCTGCTGACAATGAAACAACAATCAGTGAACATGCAAGATCAGTTTTTAAACCAATTAAGAAAAGAAAGCATCCCTGTAACTGTCTTTTTACTTAATGGCTTTCAGCTTAGGGGGTATGTAAAAAGCTTTGATAATTTCACCGTTATTCTTGATACAGATGGAAAACAACAGCTTGTTTATAAACATGCGATTTCAACCTTTTCCCCTCAGAGAAATGTCCAGCTTAATCAGGAAAATAAGCAATAAACGGGTCCGGCATAACCGCCGGGCTCTTTTATACTTTCAGAAAGTTAAAAAAGCTTTATAATACAGGAGCACCCATCACTTTCATTTCGTCTTCTTTTATGCCGTATCTGACATCTGCGCTGGGCCTTTGTCACGTATTCACAGTTTTTGCGTATAGTAGTGGTAGCAGAGATGGATCCACTATATTACTGAAGGTGGTGACTTCGTTGGCACAGTCAGCCAGAATGAAAAAACGCGGCCAGATCAATGTAGTAATCAGATCGGATAATAAGGACGAAAGTGAGTATGGCTATCAGCAAATGGAGACCTCTCCTTTTGTCCAGCATAAAGAATACAGTGACATCATGAAAGAATTTGACCAGTATGTCGGCCTGGATATGATGAAATCCTTTGTTCATGAAATGTATGCATGGCTTTATTTAAATAAAATCAGGGAGCAGAGAGGTCTGAAAACAGGTAAACAGGCACTTCATATGGTTTTCAAAGGGAATCCGGGAACCGGGAAAACGACGGTCGCACGCCTGATTGCTAAAATGCTAAAAGACATGAATGTCCTTGAGAAAGGTCATCTCCTTGAAGTAGACAGAGCTGATCTTGTGGGGGAATATATCGGCCACACGGCCCAGAAAACACGTGAACTCGTCAACAAGGCGATGGGAGGCATTCTGTTTGTAGATGAAGCGTATTCGCTGGCCCGAGGCGGCGAAAAGGATTTTGGAAAAGAAGCGATCGATACACTTGTTAAAATAATGGAAGATAAACAGCATAATTTTGTTTTAATTCTTGCCGGATATCCGGATGAAATGGACCGGTTTCTTCAGCTGAACCCAGGTTTACCGTCGAGATTTCCAATGATCGTGACCTTTCCAAATTACTCAACAACTGAACTGATAGAGATGTTAAAATCGATGGCTGCCCAGCGCGATTACGTGATTGATAAGGATTCGGTGTCCTATGTGAATGAACTTTTAGTTGTGGCAAAAGATTATGAACAGGGCCGTTTCAGCAATGGACGGTTTATCCGGAACCTGCTGGAGAAGGCGGTCCGGATGCAGGCGGTCCGTCTCCTTCACCAGGGCGACTACCATAAAGAAGCGCTTACGACACTTGTTAAATCGGATTTCTCAAAAGCGTTTAAAAAAATACTGCTGGAATAATCGGGAGTAAAGGAAGGTGAAGACTAATCGATAATCAGGTGAAAATTAATCAGGAATCAGTCTTACTTGTAGGGGTGAGGCTTAAAACGGCCAAAGAAGAAGATTTTTTATATAGAATGGAAGAATTGGAAGCTTTGACGAAGACGGCGGGCGGCAGCGTGAAAGCCCAGATGTTTCAAAGCCTTGACCACCCTCACTCTGCTACCTATATTGGCCGGGGAAAAGTAGACGAGTTAAAAAGTTTAATTGAAGAAAAAGAAATAGACCTGGTCGTATTTAACGATGAATTGTCACCGTCGCAGCTGCGTAATTTAACGAACCAGCTTGATATGCCTGTTATTGACCGTACTCAGCTTATACTGGACATATTCGCTAAGCGGGCGCGCTCAAGAGAAGGGAAATTGCAGGTGGAACTGGCGCAGTTAAGTTATCTTCTGCCCAGACTTCGCGGGCAGGGGCATGTTCTGTCCCGGCTCGGAGGAGGTATAGGCACCAGGGGGCCCGGGGAAACCCAACTGGAAATTGACCAGCGTCATATCCGGTCCCGAATGGATGAATTGAGGAATCAGCTTGCCCAGATCGTTTCACATCGTGAACGGTACAGGGACAGGAGAAAGAAGAACCAGGCTTTCCAGATTTCCCTCGTAGGATATACAAATGCGGGGAAATCCACTCTGCTTCATAAATTATCCGATTCGGATGTTTACGTGGAAGACCAGCTGTTTGCCACTCTGGATCCGACAACTAAAAAGTTAAAACTGCCTTCTGGGATTGAAGTGCTGATGACTGATACGGTCGGTTTTATCCAGCAGCTGCCTACCACTCTCATCGCTGCTTTCCGTTCGACTCTGGAAGAGGTCAAAGAAGCAGATTTGATCCTCCACGTAGTTGACGCGGCGAATCCGGATTTTATAAACCATGAAAAAACGGTTATTAAATTACTGGAAGATTTAGACGCCCACCAGATTCCGTCTTTGACTGTTTATAATAAACGCGACCAGATTAAAGGGGACTTTTTTGCAAGCGGCCATGGGCCTTCCACACTGATCAGCGCGTATAATGACAGCGATCTTGAAAAACTGAGAGACAAAATTGAGACAGTGATGGAAGAGCAGTTTTCCCCGTATATCATTTACCTGGATGCGTATGAAGGTAAATGGCTGCACAGGCTGAAAGGCGAGACGATAGTCACAGAGCAGACCTTTAATGAAAGCACCGAACAGTATGCTGTACGAGGCTATGCACCTGCCGATTCAGCCATCTATCATGAATTACAGAAAAGAAAGGACACGTAAATCCAGTTATGACTCACACACATACAATGACAGAAAAAGAGTTAAAAGTTTTAGCAGATCAGACGTTAAAAAATCTTCAGGACGCCTTCTTTGAAAGAGGACAAGTCTGTGAGGAAAACCAGCGTAAAGTATTAAAAGCATTTAAAGAACATGGTGTCTCTGAATTTCATTTTCAGTCCTCAACTGGCTACGGCTACGACGACACGGGGAGAGAGACGCTTGAAAAGGTGTACGCCCAGGTTTTCGGGACGGAAGCAGCAATTGTGCGGCCCCAGATCGTCTCGGGGACTCATGCGATCAGTACAGCTCTCTTCGGGGTGCTGAGACCGGGAGACGAACTGATGTACATCACCGGCAAACCGTATGATACGCTCGAAGAAGTGATCGGCGTGCGGGGCGAAAAAGGCTCTGGTTCCTTGATCGACTTCGGGGTTGATTACAAAGAAATTCCTTTAAAAGATAACGAGATTGATAAGGAGGCCATTCGTCAGCAACTGTCGGCAAAAACGAAGGTAATCGGCATCCAGAGATCAAAAGGCTACGAAAACCGGCCTTCTTTTACAGTAAAGCAAATTGAGGAAATGATTGAGTTTGTTAAAAGTATTTCCCCTGAGGTCATTGTTTTTGTAGATAACTGTTACGGAGAATTTGTCGAGGTGAAAGAACCGACTGACGCCGGCGCCGACCTGGCTGCAGGGTCGCTTATAAAAAATCCCGGAGGAGGGATCGCCAAGACAGGAGGCTACATTGCAGGCAGAAAGAAGTTAATTGACCAATGCGGCAGCAGGCTTACCGCACCCGGGATTGGGCTTGAAGGGGGAGCGAGTTTAAATACACTGCTCGATATGTATCAGGGATTCTTCCTGGCCCCTCATGTTGTTAATGAAGCTTTAAAAGGAGCGATGTTTACTTCGAGGTTTTTAAGTGAAGCAGGAATGGTCACTGAGCCTCGCTGGGACGAGAAGAGAACAGACTTAATTCAAGCCGTTTCGTTCCCTAACAAAGAGGCTATGATTTCTTTTTGCCAGGCAATTCAAGGGGCCTCGCCGGTAGATGCACACGTCAAACCCCATCCAAGCTATATGCCCGGCTATGAAGATGATGTCATTATGGCAGCCGGAACGTTCATTCAGGGGGCGAGCATTGAACTCTCAGCGGACGGGCCTATCAGGCCTCCATATACCGCCTACGTGCAGGGCGGCCTGACATTTGAGCATATTAAAATTGCTGTAACGGATGCAGTGATTCAAATTTACCAGGAAAATTTACTAAAAGATTAATTTCCAGGTTATACTTTTAACAAAGAGGGTAGTTGCTATATAGCCTGCTCTCTTTTCTTTGTCAGAAAATTTCCCTGTCAGAAAATCTGACAAGATAGAACATAAGTGTTTAAATCTTAGATATCATATGTTTATCGTTAAATAACGAAGAATTCGAATCTTCAATATTTTCATAGAAGATTAATTCTTCGGATAACGATCTGAGGCGGGTAACAGATTTGTTGCTCCAGTAGAAGCAGCACATAATTTGAAGGAGGAGACTATACGAATGAGTAAGTATTCTAAAGAAGACATTTTACGCATGGCAGATGAAGAGAATGTAAGGTTTATCAGGTTGCAGTTTACGGACTTAATGGGAATCATTAAAAACGTGGAAATTCCTGTCGACCAGTTAACTAAAGCATTGGATAACTTAATGATGTTTGACGGATCTTCAATTGAAGGCTTCGTCCGTATTGAAGAGTCAGACATGTACTTATATCCAGACCTTGATACTTGGGTTATTTTCCCTTGGACCCCTGAAAAAGGCAAGGTTGCCAGATTGATCTGTGATGTATACAATCCGGACGGCACACCTTTCCAAGGTGATCCGCGCGGCGTGTTGAAAAAAGTTCTTCAAGAAGCAAAGGACCTCGGGTTCTCCGACTTCAATATCGGCCCTGAACCGGAATTCTTCCTGTTTAAAAATGACGAGCGGGGAGAGCCGACACTTGAATTAAATGATAAAGGCGGATACTTTGACCTTGCGCCAACGGACCTTGGTGAAAACTGCCGCCGCGATATCGTGCTTGAGCTTGAGGATATGGGATTCGAAATTGAAGCTTCCCACCACGAGGTGGCACCAGGCCAGCACGAAATTGACTTTAAATATGCTGACGCAGTAACGACGTGTGACAACATCCAGACGTTTAAGCTGGTTGTTAAAACAATCGCCCGTAAACACGGCTTGCACGCCACTTTCATGCCTAAACCATTATTCGGCGTTAACGGAAGCGGGATGCACGCGAACATGTCATTGTTCCGCAGCCCTAAAGATAACGCGTTCTATGACGAAAACACTGAAAGCCAGCTGAGTGAAACAGCGATGCAGTTCCTTGCCGGAACATTAAAGCATGCGGATGCTTACACAGCTATAACAAACCCGACTGTCAACTCTTATAAGCGTCTTGTGCCTGGTTATGAAGCACCTTGTTATATTGCATGGTCCATGCGTAACCGTTCACCGCTTGTACGTATTCCGTCTTCCCGCGGAATCAGTACGCGTATCGAAGTCCGAAGCCCGGACCCGGCAGCGAACCCGTACCTTGCGATGGCAGCGATGCTTGCCGCAGGCCTTGACGGTATCCGCAACAAGATGACACCGCCGCCTGAAACAGACCGCAACATTTATGCGATGGATCTTCAGGAGCGAAAAGCTGAAGGAATCGAAGCTTTACCGGCAACTCTTAAAGAAGCCATCGATGCACTGGCTAAAAATGAAATCATTACACAATCCCTTGGCGAGCACGCCCTCGAACACTTCATTGAAGCAAAAGAAATCGAGTGGGATATGTTCCGTACGCAAGTGCACCCATGGGAGCGCGAGCAGTACATGCAAACTTATTAATAAGATTAACCCCCGTCATTGCTGGCGGGGGTTTTGTTATAGTATATCTTTATGAACAGCTTTGTTCTTACTGTTTTTTTTGAGAAAAGCAGTAATTTCAGTCCGCCAGGCGGACGCTTGCCCAGGGGCTTGTCTTCAGCTAAATTCAACTCAGCCTGGAGCTTCGTTGAATTGGATCTTCAGACTGCGCTTACTCCCTGCGGCGTCGCCGCCTTCTGTCCTTCAATCAAAAAAGCTGAGGCAATTGAATAACTGGTAAAACTAAAAGTACGCCACCTGTCTGATAAAATTATTCTTCGTCTTTTATAAACTTGTCTTTAGTTTTATCCCTGACCCTTTTTTGTTCCCGTGTCAAAAATTAAAATATTTATAAGTTGGGTCCTAATTGCCCCCCTTCCTTATCTGACCCTGTTAAAAATGCGTGGTTTAACCCTTATAAACATGTCAGCATCTTTTTACAATGAAGATGACTATTTTAAGGGGTGTGAAAAATATGCAAGAGCCGCGTATAGCATACAAAGATTTACTTAGCCAAAAACGGTATCTTCTCGTCTTACTGGTAAATACATTTGCGAATTTCGGGTTTATGATGTTCCAGGTAGGGTTTTTCTGGCTCGTTTACGATATGACAAAAGGATTGGAACAGTCGGCATTCATAGCAGGGGGCATGATATTAGGAGCCTCGTCACCGTATCTCATATTTGGCCTGATTGGCGGCGTTTATGCCGATCATCTTAATAAAAAGAAAATAATCGTTATCAGTAATCTCGTATCAGCACTCATATTAACAGGGGTGCCTATTTTATATATGAGTGATTTGCTGACGGTTTGGCATGTGGCTTTCTCTGCTTTTGGAGTGGTAAGTTTAAGGTGTTTTTACAATCCTGCTATCCGGTCTTTAGTGCCACAGGTTCTGCCGTCTGAATACTGGTCGGCGGGGAACTCAGTATTCCAGATTTTGTCCCAGCTGAGTAAAACAATTTCACCCGCTCTTGGCGGGGTTCTAATAGCCCAGTATTCTGCGATGAGCGTGTATGTCGTTTTTCTCCTGCTGGTCCTTATGTCAGCCCTGTTAATTTTCCCTTTAAGAATCAGGGTGGCTGTTCAGCCGGATAAACCAGTCAGCGTGTATAAAGATATTAAAGAAACCTTTATATTTATGAAAACAATTAAGCCGCTGTTTTGGACAATCATGCTGTTTGGTGCTGTTCTGTTATTTCAAACCGGGATCGAACGGATAGGATTACCTATTGTTTCAGATACTGTTTGGGAGATGGGGCCTGAAGGGTTCGGAATTATATTGGCGACTTTCGGAGTGGGGAACATCATTGGAGCTGTATGGCTAGGGAAAATTAAAATGAAGTCTTATACTCAATATATATATACAGGCTGGGCCTTGTGGGGAAGCGCTATTGCTTTGGTCGGTTTATCCCCGTGGCTGGCTTTAGCCCTCATTTTTGCCCTAATCGCAGGAATCGCGGAGGCAATGAATGATTTGCCTATGGTTTTGATGATTCAGCGTTTCACACCTGAAAACAGGTTAGGTAAAGTCTTTAGTGTGTGGTCAACGGTAGCGTTTGTAGGGGAATCAGGGTCAAGCTTGCTCGCTGGTATGATCATAGGGATGGCAGGGCCGCATGTGGCATTTGTGGTGCTGTGGTTCGCATTAGTACTGATTGGTCTGGCAGGCTTTATACTCACAAGAGAACCTTTAATTCGTGAGAAAGCTGTATAAAGAAAGGGAGGTGCTGGATAATGCTGGAGCTCACATACCAATTCGACGATACGGTAAACACTCCGAAATATATTCAGCTGTATAACTATATTAAGAAAGAGATTGAATCAGGCCATATCCCTTCACATACTCGTCTGCCTTCCATCAGGTCACTTTCAAAACAGCTCGGTGTCAACAAAATTACCATTGAATCAGCTTACGACCAGCTGATATCAGAAGGCTATCTGGAAAGCCGGCCTAAAAGCGGGTACTTTGTTCAAGCCATTGATACGCATTTTTTTAAAAGGTTGACAGAGGCTTATTCACCCGAAGACGATTTCCTACGATTAGAAACACAGCATTATGATATAGATTTTAATGATAATAAAATTGATGAAGACCACTTTCCATTAAGTGTCTGGAGAAAAATAACGGCCAAGGTGTTAAACGACTGTCCGGATTATGTGTTTCAGCACGGTTCAACTCAGGGAGATGCTGGACTGCGGCATGAATTGAAAACGTATTTACATCATTCCAGGGGCGTTAACTGCTCTGAAGATCAGATTATAATTGGGGCTAATTCACAATATTTAATGATACTGTTATTACACATTATCGGCATGAAAAAGGGCACTGTTGGAATGGAGGAGCCTGGCTATCATCTGATGGCCAAAGTTTTCGAAGACGCTGGTTACAGCCTGGAGCCTGTTCCTTTGGAAGCAGACGGTTTGAATGTGAGCGTGGTAAAGGACATGAATCCTGATCTGGTGTTTGTCTCCCCGTCTCATCAATATCCCCTCGGGATGACATTACCTATTCAAAAAAGGATTGGTCTTCTGGAATGGGCCCGACAATCAGGCGCCTATATTATTGAAGATGATATATTAAGTGAACTTCGGTACAGCGGGACTACTATCCCTTCTTTACAAGGATTAGATCGTGCAGGGCGAGTGATTTATATGGGGACATTTTTTAAATCTTTATTGCCATCCTTACGAGTCGGGTACATGGTACTTCCGAAGGCACTTATTCAAAGATACAACGAGTCTTTTTATCTTTATCAGCAAACGGCATCATTAATTCATCAAAAAACGATCGAACTGTTTATGAAGGAAGGGCATTGGGACAGACACCTGCTTCGTATGCGGAAAGTGTACCGTAAGAAACGGGACAGGATGGTTGAGGCCATTCAGGCTTACATGGGTTCAAAGGCGAGGGTGTTGGGAGAAAAAACAGGACTGCATGTCGTTATTCAGATTAATGACGCACGTGATGAAAATGAGCTGGTGAGAATTGCCGCAAACCACAGCATTAACGTGTCCGGCACCTCTCACATGTGGTATGATCCGGCAAACAATCTTTTTGAACAGCCGACATTCATACTTGGATTTGGCGGTCTACGTGAACAGGAGATTAATCCGGGCATTAAAGCTTTAAGCGAGGCGTGGTTTAACTGATTATTTCATCTCTGTCTCATATAATTTGAACAATTAGGGGTAGTCCCTCTATTTGTGAGCGAGGCCAGTGCCAGATAACACGGGAACTTTAATGGGCACGGTTAATTTATAAGTATTTTTTACTGTTGGAAGGCAGGATGAAACTGGCATAAATTCCGATTGACGGACTTCGTAATATCGAGTAATTTTATTACATACTTATAGAGAGAGCGAGCTGAGAGATGTGAAGAAGACGAAGGGCCAGCTGGAAATGGCGTTAAGTGTGAAGATTACTCAATGGGAGAAGGAGTATTTGGGCAGGGGATCACTGTCATGTAAATGTGAGTTGATCCGGGATATGGCTCTTATAACACTCGCAGGTGTTTTGACACCGGCAGAGTATCATATGGCTGAATCAATTTCAGGAAGGGATCAGATTAAGAAATTCAGAAACGACCTTGTGGAATCCGGGCGGAAACAGCTTGAAGAGATGGTTCACGAGGTGTTTAGTTTGGAACTGATCTCGCTGCACACTGATATCAGCACAAAAACAGGGGAGCGGCTTATTGTGCTGAAGTTTAATAAACCATGGGATTATACAGACAACGCTTAAATTTTTGTTGACTTACTCACTTTCATGCATAATAATAAAAGAGGAAACGTTCGCTCAGGGCAGTTCAAGAGCCATTTTTGGAGATTGAGCCGCCGGATGAATGAATGGAGCCTCTCATCATAATCCAATGCGATTGTTGGTGATATGGAAGACTTTTTACAAAAAGTAAGCCATGCACACACAGCGTACACTCTTTTGAGTGTGCGCTTTTTTTGATGAGTGAAAACCTTTACAAATAAACTATCATTTAGGAGGTTATCTCTATGGAAAGCTTGTTGTATGTGTTCACAAGTCCCCCGGTCATTCTGTTTATTGTCGGGATTCTTGCGGCAGTTGGAAAGTCTAATCTGAAAATGCCTGATGGTTTGTCTATTGGACTGAATATGTATTTATTATTGGCAATCGGTATAAAAGGGGGAATGGGCCTGGCAGAGGTCCGTATTGATGAAGTGGTGGCGCCGCTCGCCGCAGTACTTATTTTAGGGCTTATTTTGCCGATTGTGGGGTATTTTATTGGGGTGCTGTTTAAATTTACGTTTGAGGAACGGGTTGCTATGGCTGCGACATTCGGGTCAGTCTCATTAGTCACTTTTGCCGCGGCTACCGCCCAGCTTGATCAGATGGGGATTGGCTATGAGCCGTATATGACAACGCTTGTCGTTCTTTTGGAAATTCCCGGTCTTGTAGTAGCTTTAATGATTTATCAGCACTTTAAATCCCCTGTGTTTGGCATTGTGCCTAAAGCCGGGGCGACCCAGGTGATGCTCGACAGTTTGATGTCAAAAAGTATTTTGCTGCTGATTGCGGGGTTAGTGGCAGGATATTTTACACCTGATGCTGCCATGCTGAAGCCATTTTTTGTTGATCTGTTTCCGGGCGTACTGCTGTTGTTTTTGCTTGGATTAGGATTAAAGGTTGGACAGCAGCTCGGCGTGATTAAAGAATACGGCTGGGGCCTTATTGCTGCGGGGATTGTCTTCCCTGTCATCGGGGCCGTCATCGGGTATATGATGGCTCAAGCGGCCGGTTTTTCTGAAGGAGGCACCGTGTTGTTTATGGCTCTTGCGGCAAGCGGCTCTTACATTGCAGCACCGGCCATGCTTCAGGCTTCAGTACCTGATGTAAAGCCGTCCTTTTACTTAACGATGGCTCTGGCCGTCACCTTCCCTTTTAACCTGATTGTTGGCATACCGCTATTCATTCAGCTCGTGGCGGGTTAAAGACTATAGAAAAAGTGCGCACTTGTTTCTGATAGGGGCGCATTTTTTTATTTGGCGGCTGTGTTGCGCTATATGGGTAATAGTGGTAATTATGGAAATGAAGTGTTTTTCACACTGTGTTTCAGGGTATTTTTAATTTTACAGATGGTGATAAGAAAAGTCGCAGGATCTTGGCAGGGACTGGTGCCTCGCACTATGCCCGTAAGCTTACTCATTTGAGACTTCTAGTTTGCGAGTGAGCTTAGTTGTATTCTGAGAGGAGGTTTTTAAATGGCATTACGCTACGAGCTTGAAGGAAGCTTGGCATACGAGCCTTACAGTGAAGTAGAGGCGAGACTCTCACGTTTTAAAGACGTCTCTGTGATAGGTGAAGATTCAAGCGGAAAATATAATATGTACCTGGTGGAAATGGGAAATAAAACAAAACCGGTTATTTTTGTGTCCGCGTCCCTGCACGGGACAGAATGGCAGGCGGCCCAGTATACGCTTCGATTTATGGAACAGCTGCGGGACGATACGTTTCCGGATAAGGAATTCAGGGACAAGCTTCTCACTGATTTCCATATTGCCTATCTTCCCGTCGGAAATCCGTGGGGATATGACGAGGCGGAGCCGTACAGTGAATTAAAGGGAAGAAAAAATGCCAACGGAGTGGATGTAAACAGGGATTTTCAAGATTTTTCGCAGGTGGAATCGCGGAATATACAAAATGCGGTTGAAAAATTAAAACCATTTGCTTACCTTGACTGTCATTTAATGGCCACCAGAGAAGACGGAGGCCAGAGCCAGCCTGACCTTGTAGTCGGAAATATGCACGATTCGAACCTTCATGTCAGAGACTTTATTGCAGACTCTCTTTCTTCCTATACGGGTCAGTCTGTTGGGACGTGGGACAGCTCCACTAATGAGGCACGTAAAGGGCTGTCAAGAAGATATATGAGCGCCACTGAAAATCCTTATACCCCTGAAACCTTATCTATTATTTCAGAAATGTACCGTCCTGTTGATTTCGGGGACGGGGTGGTCCGCATCCTGTCAGATGAGGAGATTATGAAGGCGGGCATGGCGACGGTTTACTTTTTCTTTAAAGCGGCAAGCGATTATTTTTACACCCATAACCCTTCTTAGAGAGGTTCGGCCGTGCAGCAGGGCTTAAGAGAGGACCTGGCTGGGTAAATATCGGACATAACCCCCCCTCAAGCTGAGGGGGGGGTATGTGATTTCATACGGGAGGGTTAAAGGCGTTCAATACGTTTTAATTCTTTTACTTCTATCCACTTGTTTTCGATTTTAAAACGGCTGGCGTAGCCGTCTATCCGGTCGATAATCCCTGCTGTTTCATGGTCAAATCCGTCCCGCCAGTAGATAATTTTGACCTCGAGCGTGTGGTGGAGCGAATCGTGGGCAATAAGGCCAAATTCCGTGAGTTCCTCCTCAGTGAGGGCAGGCGGCGGGTCTTCTCTCACTTTGTTTTTCCGTTCGCGCAGCGCCTGGAGATGTTCGGGCAGCATCATCCGGCTGCCTTCCCACATGAGGTTGCCGCGTTTTAAATAATCGCTCATTTGTAATGCCCTCCTATTTTAGCAGCCCGTTCTTTTACCTGGCTCGCAGGCAGAAGGGAAGCCGCACGGATGAGAGATGTTTTACCGTATTTGCTGATGATCTTGTCTGTTTCGTAGCCTAACTGGATGGTGTAGTCGCGGGCGGGCTCAAATAAGTTCAGCTGAACCGCTTCATCACTGACAAGGCCGGTAAGCGACACGTGCAGTCGGCGGATCGGTTCTCTGTCCCAAAAGGTATCCAGAAGCTGGCAGGCGTACCGGTAAACCTCCATCGTAATATTGGTCGGTTCAGGCATGGTCAATTGACGGTGAAAACCTGTTCTTATTTCATAACTTGCCCCTGAAATCCCCAGAGTCACCGTCTGGCCCATGACCCGGGCGTGCCTTGTGCGGCGGCAGACTTCTTCACAAAGTTCCAGCAGAACTACTTTTATTTCTGATTCCTTATGATAATCCCGCGGCAGGGTCATACCGTTTCCAATCCCTTTCTGCCCGTTTGTGGATGTCAGGGAGACGGGGGAGTAATCTACCCCGTGGGCGTTCATCCAGAGCACCTGGCCGTGGATGCCCCACTCTTTCTTAATTTTATTCACATCTGTGCGGGCGAGATCCCCTATGGTGCGGATCGCCCGTCGCCGCAAATGATTGGACATTCTTCCGCCTGCCCGGAAGAGGTCTTCAATCGGCCGCGGCCATAAAACTGTTTCAATTTCTTCTTTTTTTAAATGAAAAATACCATCTTTCTTTTTTTTGGCGAAGTTGTCACACGCCATTTTTGCCAGGACTTTGTTTTCTCCAATGCCCACTCTGGCACGGACCTGGAGCTTTGAGTTAATTTCATGCTGAATATGTTTTGCAATATCCTCCGGAGAACCGAAAAGCGATTGTGAATGGGTGACGTCCATAAACTGTTCGTCAATGCTGTACGGTTCTACTAAATCGGTGACACTTTCCAGAATTTCAGTAATAGCCATGGAATTGTCGATGTACTCTTGCATGTGCGGAGGAACAGTGACCAGGCCCGGGCATTTCTGTTCAGCTTCCCATAACCTCTCACCGTTTTTAATACCGGCTTGTTTGGCTAATGGGCAGGCTGCTAAAATGACGCCTGAGCGCCGTTCCGGGTCGCCTGACACAACGAGGGGGCGGTTTAAATTCCGCATGTGTTTTGCTTTTTCAACTGAAGCAAAAAAGGATTGCATATCAACTAAAAAAATGACTTTCTTCATGATGTGTTCTCCCTCCTTAATAATAAGAATACATAAAGAGGGAAGGAAAAACAAGAACGTTTGTTCGTTTTCCAGAAAAAAGAAAAAACGGGTCCAGGACCCGTTTAATTAATGAATAGTTCTGAAGACCCCGATAACTTTGCCCAGAATATGGACATTATTTAAAAGGATCGGTTCAAGCGTGGCATTTTCCGGTTGAAGGCGAATGTGGTTTTCTTCTTTGAAAAACCGTTTAACCGTCGCTTCATCATCTTCGGTCATCGCTACGACAATATCGCCGTTATTAGCATAATTCTGCTGTCTGACGACAACATAGTCCCCATCAAAAATCCCCGCTTCAATCATCGAATCACCCAAAATTTCGAGGATAAATGAATGCTCATCCTGCACAAAGCTGGCAGGCATCGGCAGGTATTCTTCCACATTCTCAATGGCAGTTATAGGCTGTCCGGCTGTAACCTTCCCGATAAGAGGGATGTGAAGAGAAGGTGTTTCAGAGACCGAGGAAGACTCTTCAAGGCCGATGACTTCAATAGCACGGGGTTTAGTAGGGTCACGGCGGATGTACCCTTTTTTCTCAAGCCGTGATAAATGACCGTGTACCGTGGAACTGGAAGCAAGCCCTACAGCTTCACCAATTTCTCTGACTGACGGCGGATAACCTTTATCTTTTACTTCTGATCTTATAAATTCCAGGATCGCTTGCTGCCGTGAAGACAGTTTTGACATGTGAAACACCTCTTTAAAGTTAATACTGTTCTATTTCATGCTTGTCCAACATAGTTTAAATCAATATAAGTAGTGACAGGAACATTATACCATGAGAACACAAGTTGCGCAAACGAACGTTCTCTTTTTTCTCTTGACACGAACGCCTGTTCCGATTACAGTAAAAAAGAGAACAAACATTCTTATGTGAGGTGCTCAAAAAATGTACAAACTTCTTAAAAACTATGTTGATGGATCGATTCTGATTTTGTTATTATCTGTTATATTATTTTCCTGGACGTTATTTTCAGAAGACGAGAAGCAGGCAGAAGATTTTTATATTGATTCCCAGTGGACAGTGTCAGAAGGGGAATCACTGTGGGGAATTGCGAGATCCGCCACTGAGGAAATGGATTTAACTATTGAGGAAGCGATTGTCTGGATTAAATCAGCCAATAATTTAGAAGATGAAGAGATTTTCCCTGGACAGAAACTGGCTGTTCCTGGAGAACTGAAAGGTGTTGCCACAGAGTGAGAGGGTTAATTTACACAAGAGTCAGCACAGAGAAAGAAACACAGCAAACGTCAATTGAACGGCAAAAAGCAGAACTGACTGCTGCAGCAAAAGAATGGAATATTACTATCGAAGCTGTTATTGAAGAGCAGGCAAGCGGGTATGAGGCTGATCGTGACGGTATACTTACTGTATTGGATATATGCAAAAACAGCCAAATAGATGCCCTCCTCATCCAGGATGAGACAAGACTGGGAAGAGGTAACGCTAAAATGGCTTTAATCCACCAGCTGCAGAAGATGAATGTAACGATCTATTCATTAAAAGATGACGGCGAACTCGCCCTCTCCGAAACAGATTCCATGGTGCTTGATATCGTCGCAATTGTAGAAGAGTACCAGCGCAAACTTCATAATGCCAAAATTAAACGGGGCATGAAACGGGCGGTGGAAGAGGGGTATTCGCCATATAAGAACTTGAAGGACGCCGAAAATGCCGGCGGCAGGAAACGGAAAGAAGTTCCAATTGAGGAGATTATTAAACTGAAAGAAAGCGGCTTGACTTTTCATGAAGTGGCAGCCATGCTGCGTGGATTCGGATATTCCATCTCAAAAGCAACGGCTCACCGGAGGTACCAGGAGCACCAGCGGAAAAGTGCCGGATCAGAGTGAGGCTTCCTTTAGCGGGGGAGAGCGGATGAAACTGGAAAAGCGGAAGGGTATCATTGGGGCTGGCAGTCTGGGGCACGCGGAAAACGGCCAGGTAAATATCTGTGTAGTCAAAAAATATTTACATAAGAAGCAGATGACTTGAAACCTCCTTTAAAGTTTATTAAGATGTATGGAGCAAAAAGCAACAACTGGAGGAATTCAATTGCTTAGTAAAGATAAAATTCAGAGGATTAATGAGCTTGCCAGAAAATCAAAAAGCGAAGGACTCAGTCTTAAGGAACAAAAAGAACAGAAGGACTTGCGGCAGGAATACTTGAAAAACGTGCGGCAGTCATTTAAGAACCAGTTAACCTCTGTGAAAGTTGTCGATGAAGAAGGAAATGACGTCACACCGGATAAATTAAAGCATGAGAAAAAGACCCGAGGCACCCAGGGGCCCCTGCATTAAGGCGCCCCAGGGTGGAAGGCGATTGGAAAGGCAGCAAAACGGACCCCCGTTTTGCTGCCTTTTTAGTTTGGTAATTGCTGGGGGGGCAGCCCCCCCAGCAATTACCACTTATTAAATAGCTTGTTCAGAAGATCACTTTCTCTGTTTGGGGAGGTTGTCTAACCTCTTCAAAAGGTATATTATATGTAGTAGAGTAAGGGTAAACACAAACCAAGAGAAAAGAGGCTGATTTTTTATGTCAACAAATATTGACAATTTATCGATTAATACGATAAGAACATTAGCGATTGACAGTATTGAAAAAGCACAATCCGGCCACCCGGGAATGGTTATGGGAACAGCGCCTTTGGCGTATAAACTGTTTTCACAGTATATGGATCATAACCCTTCTAATCCTGACTGGTTTAACAGAGACCGGTTCATCCTTTCTGCCGGCCACGGATCTATGCTGTTATACAGCTTGCTCCACCTGCACGGCTATGACGTGACTATGGAAGATCTGAAAAGCTTCAGACAGTGGGGAAGCCGCACACCTGGGCACCCTGAATTCGGGCATACACCTGGAGTGGAAGCAACAACAGGGCCATTAGGACAAGGTGTAGCTATGGCAGTCGGTTTTGCGATGGCTGAAGCCCGCTTAGGAGCGACTTTTAACCGCGATGACTTTAATGTAGTAGATCATTATACATACAGCATTTGCGGTGACGGCGACTTGATGGAAGGGGTTTCCGCAGAAGCCGCTTCGCTTGCCGGACATTTAAAGCTGGGCAAATTAATTGTTTTTTATGATTCCAACGACATTTCACTCGATGGCGATCTTCACCAGTCTTTCTCTGAAAGTGTAGAAGACCGTTTCAAAGCTTACGGCTGGCAGGTGATCAGAGTAGAGGACGGAAACGACCTTGATGAAATCACAAATGCAATTGAATCAGCAAAAGCAGATGACCGCCCGACCCTTGTGGAAGTCAAAACGGTTATCGGCTATGGTGCTCCAAACAAAAGCGGTAAATCAGCTTCCCACGGTGCGCCTCTTGGAGAAGACGAAGTAAAATTGACGAAGGAAGCTTATAAGTGGACTTTCGAAGAAGACTTCTATGTCCCTGATGAAGTAAGAGAAAACTACAAGAAGCTTGCCGAAGAAGGGCAAAAGAAAGAAGACGAATGGAATAAGAAATTTGAAGAATATAAAAAAGCTTATCCGGAGCTTGGCAATCAGCTTGAAACAGCTATTAAAGGCGAACTTCCTGAAGGCTGGGATAAGGAGCTTCCTGTTTATGAAGAAGGAGACAAAGCGGCAACAAGAGCTACAGGCGGTGAAGTACTAAACGCGATTGCTCAGAAGGTGCCAAGTTTATTCGGGGGCTCAGCGGACCTCGCTTCTTCCAACAAAACAATGCTTAACGACGAGGAAGATTTCTCCCGCGATAATTATGCAGGGCGAAACGTGTGGTTTGGCGTACGTGAGTTTGCTATGGCCGCAGCAGTTAATGGAATGGCGCTCCACGGCGGTATAAAACCTTACGCGGCAACATTCTTTGTGTTCTCAGACTATTTACGCCCGGCGTTAAGGTTGTCTTCACTGATGAAACAGCCGGTCACTTATGTGTTTACCCATGACAGCATTGCTGTAGGTGAAGACGGGCCGACGCACGAGCCTGTTGAACAGCTTGCGGGATTAAGAGCGATCCCTGGATTGTCTGTTGTCCGTCCTGCTGATGGCAACGAAGTAACTGCTGCCTGGAAAACAGCCGTGGAAAGCACAGATCAGCCGACTGTTCTTGTGCTCACACGTCAAGGCCTTCCGACGCTGCCGTCAACAAAAGAAAAAGCAGACGAAGGGGTAAGAAAAGGGGCTTACGTTGTGTCAGAAGCAAATGGCGAAGCTAACGGCCTTCTTCTTGCTACAGGGTCTGAAGTGGCTCTTGCAGTTGACGCACAGCAGGCGCTTGAGAAAGAAGGCATCTACGTATCAGTTGTCAGCATGCCTAGCTGGGACCGTTTCGAGCAACAGTCAGCAGAATATAAAGAGTCTGTCCTGCCAAGCCACCTCAAGCACCGCTTAGGAATTGAAATGGCTGCGACTCTTGGATGGGACCGTTATACAGGAAGCGAAGGCTCTGTATTAGGTATTGATACCTTCGGTGCCTCAGCACCGGGAGACCGTATCATTAAAGAGTACGGCTTTACAGTTGAAAACGTCGTAACACGCTTTAAACAGCTGTTGGAACAAAAATAAAACCGGCTGTAACAAGCCGCCGCGCCGCAAAAGGATCGCCCTTTTGCGGCGCCTTTTTATTTGTGAAAATTCACAAAGGGGTCAGACCCCCCATATGCTGGAAGTTTTTTAGACAAAATAAGTCACTTTTATGGGACAGGTTTTGACAATTCTCCTCTTGACTGTCTTTTATAATAAAAGGAATAAGGAGCAGAGGAGAGGTGAGCAGGATGAGAAACTATGAAATTGTACTGATTGAAGAAGAAGTTGCTCATATGTATCATGGCATGGAAAAAAAGCTTTTTCATCTGTTTAAAGAAAACAACTGTTCACAAGGTGTGCTAAAAGCCATTACAACGAATCAGATAGAATACATTACAAAACCTTACTCCCGGGAAAACCTGGATCATTATATCCACCAGTTCTTTTTCCATAATAAAGCTTACAGTTATAGTAAATATGAACATACACTGTATGACCGCAGAGAAAACAGCTATGCGAAATTAAAGATGCATCCGGAAAAAATGATTTTGACGGCTGAAGGTGCCATAGATGCGGAAACACGCTTCTTTGAAGTGCTTAGAAGCTGCCAGTCATATTTTTTGGCGATTAATTACGAAGAAAATAAGTACGGCTGGCTCAAACCGATCCGGGTAGTCAATTTCATGCAGGACAAGTAGCGAATTATGACTAATTCTCCTTCAGCCCTTTTATTGTACAAACCATTAAGGTATAATAAATAGGGTTCATAATACAAGTTTTTACTAACTGAAATCCAGAGATAAAAGAAGGAGGGTCAACGCCGATGTGGGTTAATATTTTAATCGGTGTCATCGCTCTGTTAGCAGGGATCGCAATCGGGTTCTTTATCGCTAGACAGTACATGATGAATTACATGAAGAAAAATCCGCCAATCAATGAAAAAATGCTGCGAGTGATGATGATGCAAATGGGCATGAATCCATCGCAGAAGAAGATTAATCAAATGATGAAAGCCATGCAAAACCAAAAATAAGACCGAAACACTCCTGGTTTAAGGAGTGTTTTTTTATACTTAAAGGAACTCTCTCAAAGAATTAAAGTTAAATAAATTTCACAGCTTTCGCCAGAGCTTGCCGGCAAACCCGGTTTCTTTAATTTCACGGTTAACTCTCCAAATCCTTCTCGTCTTTCCTATCTCTCGCCGTCCAGTTGATTTTCCTGAAATCATACAGCTAAAAAAGGTATAATGGGAATAGCGGTGCTTGAACGGACGCGCACCTCTGCAGGCGCGTCAAGTCCGCACCGGCACATCTGCCTGCAGTTCTACAAAGCTCGGCAGAACATTAAGAAAAAAGGTGATACTTATGGAAAGCTACTCCTTTCCAGCCATTACATATGAAGAGATAGATGAGAGCAGACAATTCATCATTGATGTCAGATCCCCTGAAGAATACAAAGAGTTTCATCTACCCGGCAGTATCAGTCTGCCGTTATTCTCAAATGAAGAGCGAAAGCTGATAGGGACTATTTACAAGCAGGAAAGCCGGGCCAAAGCTAAAAAAACAGGCATGGAGATTTATGCCCGAAAGCTTCCGGCATTTTATGACGAGTGGACGAGCCTGCTCAAACAGCATAAGGGGAAAACGCCTGTGGTGACTTGTGCAAGAGGAGGCATGAGAAGCGGAGCTTTTGTCGGAACGATGCTGTCCATGAAAATGCCTGTCCGGCAGTTAAAAGGCGGGATGAGAGCGGTCCGCCAGCATGTCTTGAGCCGCCTTGACAGCTTTTCAGCCTTAACGTGGAAGACAATTGTGCTGGGCGGGTTAACCGGCACAGGAAAAACAGCATGGCTCAGGCAGCTGAAAGAACAAGGCTATCCTGTCCTGGATCTCGAAGGACTGGCTGACCACCGCGGATCAGTCTTCGGCCATATAGGCCTGACGCCAAAAACCCAGAAACAATTTGAGTTCGAACTCGTGCAGGAACTCCAGCAGTGCGCTGCAAAAAACCATACCTTTATCATTGAGGCGGAGAGCAAACGGATCGGCCGCATTACCGTGCCGCCTTTTATTATTAGCGCAAAAGAACACGGGAGTTTTATAGAAATTAGAGACCGGATGGACCGGCGAATCAGGCATCTGATGGCCGATTACCAGCCCTTCACTTATCAAAATGACATTCGTATGGCCCTTAATAAAATATGGCGCAGGCTTCCCGACCAAATAAAACCATCTGCGGAAGAGGCTTTGGAGACCGGGAATTACGAGCGTCTGTTTGAGCTGTTGCTGCAGCACTATTATGACCGCCGTTACACTCACAAACAAAACGGCTATGTAAACAGGCAGGAAGTAAGAACTGTCGAGCTTGCTCCATTGGATGACGAAAGTATCCTCCCGGCGATTGAGCATGAAATTGACCGTCTGCTGTGACTAGCTTCGTATTTAAATAACTTATCACTGTGGCTACGGCCTCTATGGTAAAATGGATTAGAGCATATGGTAAAATAAACCATTCATTACTATTTCTTAAAGACTGGTAATTAAACAAAGGTCAGGCGATTACTTAAATCTGATAAGATGATAATACCGTTGATATGACAGGAATCTGCGAGACTCCTGCGGGAACAGCGAGCCTGGCAAGACCCCGCAGAGACGGAGGAACGAGGAGGCTTGCGGTTCGCCCGAGGAAAGCGAGTAGATGGATGGCGTATCAGCCTAATTGCCACGTATTCAAGATAAAAACAAGATTACATATAAATGGAAAAAACGGGGTGTGCCACTCTATGAAAGTATTTATTGATTTAATGTGGTATTTCAAGCAGGAAAAATGGCGCTACGGGGGAGGGATTGCTATCCTGGCGATCGTATCGGTCCTCTCCCTGCTCCCGCCTTACATCGTCGGGGTCATTGTTGACCATATTTCTATGGCGACATTAACAGAGGAGATTCTGTGGCAGTGGATGCTCATTTTATTTGGCCTTGCGATTACCGTGTATGTGTTCCGCTATATTTGGCGCATTTTAATCTTCGGCTCGGCGATTCGGCTGGCCCGGCTGCTGCGGAACCAGCTTTACGGACATTTCTCAAAAATGACGTCCTCGTTTTTTCAAAAACGGCGGACAGGTGATTTAATGGCTCATGCGACAAATGATATCCGCGCAGTGGAGCAGACAGCAGGAGCCGGAGTCCTGACGCTTGTCGATTCATTGACTATGGGTGGATTTGTTATTTTAACCATGGCTGTTACGATCAGCTGGGAATTAACACTTATTGCGCTGATCCCAATGCCGTTTATGGCTCTGGCCACAAGCAAATACGGATCGATGCTCCATAAACGGTTTTCAAAAGCCCAGGCAGCATTTTCCTCATTAAACGATAAGGTGCAGGAAAGCATGTCCGGAGTGAAAGTAATTAAAACGTTCGGATATGAAAAAGAAGATGCGGACTCATTCAGAAAAGAGTCGGACAATGTGGTCAATAAAAACATTGAAGTGGCTAAAGTGGATGCGCTGTTTGATCCGACCATTTCACTTATCGTCGGATTTTCTTTCTTTTTATCCATCGTTTTCGGCTCAATGTTTGTTGTTGCAGGCGATATTACAATCGGCCAGCTGACGAGTTTCACGGTGTATTTAGGGCTGCTGATTTGGCCGATGCTGGCATTTGGCTGGCTGTTTAACATCGTTGAACGGGGGCGGGCTTCCTATGACCGCATCTCCAGTCTGCTGGCGGTCAAACAGGAGATCGTCGATGAACCGGATGCAGACCAGAATCCCCCGGAAGGCGAGATCACTTTCCGGATCGGCCGTTTTTCATATGAGCAGGAAGAAGCCCCGGCTTTACAAAATATCGATTTACATATATCACGTGGAGAGACACTGGGAATTGCCGGCAGGACGGGGAGCGGTAAAACAACTCTTGTCCGTTCTTTAATGAGGGACTTTGATATTGATGAAGGGACGATTCTGTTTGAACAGAAGCCGATTCACCGTTATACGCTCGATGCGCTCAGAACGACGGTTGGGTATGTGCCGCAGGACCACTTTCTCTTTTCAGCTACCATTGCTGATAATATCAGTTTCGCAAAGCCCGACGCGTCTTATGCGGAAATTATGGAAGCGGCCCGGCTTGCTGCCATTCACGATGATATTCTTCACTTCGATGATGGATATGAAACTGTCGTAGGAGAACGGGGCGTCACCCTGTCGGGAGGGCAAAAGCAGCGGATTTCTATTGCCCGCGCTCTGCTTGCTGACCCGGAAGTCCTTGTGCTGGATGATTCGTTGTCAGCAGTGGATGCGAAAACGGAAGAACAGATATTGCATCATTTAAGAGAACTGCGTGCCGGAAAAACAACTTTTATTACCGCTCACAGGCTGAGTGCAATTAAACATGCTGACCAGATTATAGTGATGGACAACGGGACAATCAGTGAACACGGCACCCATGAGGAGTTAATGGCGAACAACCGCTGGTACCGGAAAATGTATGATCATCAGCAGCTTGAGTCCTTAGTCAAAAAAGGGGGTGAACCGTCTTGATTGAGCGCCACAAACATTTACTAACCCCGTTGCCGCAGAGGCCGGTGTTTAAAAGGCTGCTTGCTTATGCGAAAAGCCATTGGAAAATACTGAGCGTGGCTATGGTTCTTCTCGTAGGCGGGACAGGGGCAGAAATATTAGGGCCGATTCTTATCAAAATATTTATCGATGACTATTTAACACCTGGAGTGTTTGATCTCCAGCCGCTTATTTTTCTTGGAGCCGGCTACGTGCTTCTTCATTTGTCTGCCGCGGTAATGAATTACACCCAGTCGCTGTTGTTTCAAAAGACAGCTCTTAAGATTATACAAAAACTGAGGATTGATATATTTGAAAAGGTAGAGCAGCTCGGCCTGTCATTTTTTGACCAGTTCCCGACAGGAGGGCTCGTATCAAGAATTACAAATGATACGGAACAGGTGAAAGAGCTGTATGTCAGTGTACTGGCAACTTTCCTGCAGAATATTGTTTTCCTTATCGGTGTCTTTGCAGCTATGTTTTATTTGAACGTCCAGCTCGCCCTGTTTTGTCTCGTGTTACTGCCGATGATTTATATTATTATGCATTTGTACAGGAAATTCAGTTCGGCATATTACGCCGAAATGAGTGAAAAACTGAGTGAATTAAACGCTCGTTTAAATGAGTCAATTCAGGGAATGGCAATAATACAGCTGTTTCGACAGGAACGGCGCATGAACAGGGAATTCAAAAAAATTAATGAAGCCCATCATAATGCATGGTATAAGAGCATGAAGCTTGACGGCCTGCTGCTGCGTCCTGCGGTCGATTTTATTTCCATTATGGCGCTGGTACTCGTCTTAACTTTTTTCGGAATCACGTCCTTAAACAGTCCGGTTGAAATCGGTGTGCTCTATGCCTTCGTTAATTACCTGGACCGTTTTTTTGAGCCGGTAAACCAGATTATGCAGCGGCTCTCAATTTTCCAGCAGGCGATGATTTCAGCGGGAAGAGTGTTCCGTCTTATGGATCACGACGAATATGCACCGGCTAAAAATGGGACAGCGGACCCGAAGATTACAAAAGGCGAAATTGAGTTTAGAAATGTGACGTTTTCTTACGACGGCAGACAGGATGTATTAAAGAATATCAGCTTTAAAGTAAATGAAGGTGACACACTGGCTCTTGTCGGCCACACGGGCAGCGGTAAAAGTTCAATTATTAATTTATTGATGCGCTTTTATACGGTGGAACACGGTGAAATACTTATCGATGGCATACCGGTAGAAGAATTCAGCAATGAGGAACTGCGCTCTAAAATGGGGCTCGTGCTTCAGGATCCTTTTCTTTTCGTAGGAGACGTTACGCATAACATCCGTCTTTTTGACTCGGACATCAGTGACAGCAAGGTCAAAGAAGCAGCTGAATTTGTTCATGCTGACCCGTTTATCAGAGCGCTCCCGAAAGGTTACGGCCATCCGGTAGGAGAGAGGGGAGCCACATTTTCAAGCGGGCAGAGACAGCTGCTGTCTTTCGCCAGGACGATGGCTAAAGAGCCGAAAATACTTGTCCTTGATGAAGCTACCGCAAGCGTGGACACAGAAACAGAAACAGAAATCCAGAAAGCACTGGAAAAAATGAGGCGCGGCAGAACGACAATAGCGATTGCCCATCGTCTGTCAACTATTAAAAATGCCGACCATATCCTTGTCCTTCACCAGGGAAGAATTGTTGAACAAGGAAAACACGAAGAACTATTAGCTCAAAAAGGCTTGTATGAAAAAATGTATCTTCTGCAGCAAGGTGCAGAAAAACTGGCCGTTTCAGAGTAAGGACCAGCGATTTAGATAAAGGGGGTTTTGGCCATGGCGGATATTTTTGAAAAAGTATTAATAGAAGCACCAGCAAAAGAAGTTTTTGAGCAAGTAGCCGATCCTGAAAAGGCAAAAGATATGTTTGTAAGTGTTACAAAAGTAGAGAGGCTTAATGACAAAGTAAAGGAGCCGGGGGCCAAGTACAGGGAATACCGCCAGCTGTCAAACCGTAAAGTCGGTACGGACGTAGAAATCACCGAGTATCAGCCTTTTGAAATATACGGTTTAACAAGCCAGGCAAACGGCATGAAAGTAAACTACCGGTACAGTTTTAAGGAAGTCCAGGACGGATGGACGGAAATTACTTTTGAGGGGACGGTCATACCGGAGAAGCTTATTCTGAAACTGACTAAACCAATTGTGACGCGAATGCTGATCAGGGAAGAGAAAGACCATTTAATCTACCTCAAAAAATTTATAGAAGGTGAACATTGAGTGAACATTATTGACTTCTATACGCTCCAGGGGTACGGTATAAGTAACAAACGGTAGAGGTGAAATGTATGGATGAAAAATTAACGATTCCTCTGACACCCGAAAAATCTCCGGCTAAAATGCGGTCTGAAGAAGACAAAAAACTGCTGATTCAGCGGTTAAAGCGTGTTGAAGGCCAAGTAAGAGGCATTCAGAAAATGATCGAGGAAGACCGGTACTGCGTCGATATTCTCGTCCAGGTATCGGCTGTCAACGCAGCTCTCAAAAAAGTAGGGTATACGCTTCTTGAAGACCATACCCGGGGCTGTGTAACGAATGCTGTCAAACAGGGTGAGGGAGAAGAAACCATCAACGAACTGATGAAAGTGATCCAGCAGTTTTCAAAATCCTGACTGCCTGAAGTGCCTCCAGCGCCGCAGCAGCGGCGCTCCACGGTGCTCAAAAAGCTGTATCTTGCCGTTTATTCGCCTGACACCAGGCATCACCTTAATTACTAAATTTAAAGGAGAGAGTCACTATGAAAAAAGAAACCATCCAAGTAGAAGGAATGACATGCAACCATTGCAAACAGGCTGTAGAAGGCGCTTTAAATAAAGTGGACGGGGTGGCAAAAGCAGAAGTGAACCTGGATGCCAATAATGTAACCGTTGAATACGAGGACAGCCAGGTGAACCTTGCCACTCTTAAAGAAGAAATTGAAGATCAAGGGTACGACGTCGTATAAAGTAAATCTGTATACCAAGGCAAGGCGCCAGTTGACCGAGGCTCCGGCTTGTTAAAAGCTTGGGAGAAGAAGACCAAACGGCCTTGGCCCTGGACAAGCAAGCAAGGTACTTGCTTCGTCTCAGGAAACCTTTACAGTTAAGCAGGCTGCTCCCGTTGAGGGGCAGTTTTTTTTATATGACCGGCGCCAGTAAACTCACGCCTTGAGCACGGACCGGTCGAGTGTGGGGACAGGATAAAATAATTTATTCTTTACACCTATGTGTGGTATGATACGGAAGGAATATACCTGTACGTGTATACTGTAAATTTTGAAAATAGGTGATTATATGCTAGTGGTAAAAAGAGTGGTTTTTGGCTTAATGGCTGTGTCTGCCGTCTTATTTTTATGGATGGGGCAGGAACAGCAGCTATTTGAGGAAGGCAGAGAGGGGCCTTTATCTTATGCTCAGCCAGGCCATGACGCCCCGGATTTTGAAGCGCAGACATTTGATGATCAGTCCTTTGCTCTTGCTGAGGCCAAGGGGGAGAAAGGTGTCGTCCTCTATTTCTGGACTTCATGGTGCCCTTATTGCCAGGCTTCAAGTGAAGCAATCGAAAAGGCCCATCAGGAGTACGGCGATGGAGTGGCTCTGATCGGAATCAATGCGTCCCACCAGGATCGGCTTTCTGAAGCTGAACAATTTATTTCGAGAAACAGCCTGACCTTTACAAATATCATTGATGAAAACGGAAGCGTCTCAGAAAGGTATTACGTACCGCCGGTGCCTGCCACCGTCTTTATTAATAAAGACGGCGTCATTACGTACAGGAAAACAGGGGCTTTGACTTATGCTGAATTAGAGAGGGAAATTCAGGCACTGAGACAGGGGGAGGATTCATAATATGTTTCATCCGCTAACGACATGGTCGATTGGACCGTTAACTTTATCAGTGGAACTTTTATTCCTGCTGCTTGCGCTTATGACAGGTTTTTTCGCTGTCTCCCGCTATTTAAAGTGGAAAGGGACAGAGCAGCAGGAGGAAATAATGGATAAAATGACGATCGCTGTTATAGCAGGCGTGGCTGTATTTAAATTCTGGCCGTTTGTGCTTCAGCCGTCACTCCTGTCGGACTTAAGAAATATAATCTATTTTTCAGGAGGCCCGTGGGCAGTGCCTGCCGCAATGGCTGCAGCTTTCCTGATTATCATCATTTATTTTTTCCGCAAGCAGTGGCCTGCAGATATATGGGAAGCGCTCCTGGGAGGTGTGCTCATTTCACTCATATTTTTTAACATTTTTGTCCGTCAGTACGGCGCAGTTTCGCCGTTTAATACAGGTTTCAGTCTTGAAGGCGTGACGGTCCACCCGGTAAATTTTTATTATGCATGGCTTTATTTCCTGTCCTTTCTTGGCGCTCTTGTCTTTTTTAAGAAAGAAGCGGTTACCGGAAAAAGTGTGTATTTTATTATTTCTATTGTGGCTGTGTACTTACTTATGATGCCATTTCATGTATAATAAACTTGTACTAATTTTTCAAAGGCTCTGTTAGTCATATGTTTGATAGAGGGGGTACTGATCAGCTTGAAGGTCTGCACAACGTCTGCGGAAGGAAAGCGTGAGGCTGCATCTATCTAAAGGGGTTTTTAAGGGCCGCACTTCATTTAAGACGGCATGTAATTGTCAGGGGGTAATTCCAATGTACGCCATCTTATTTACAATTTTAGCTGTCTGTATGGCTTTGTTTGCAATATTTGTCCGTATGAAAGCGATGAAACGGCCGGCTTCAGTAAGGAAAATACTGATTCCGCCTCTCGCCATGTCTACCGGCTTTCTTATGTTCCTCTATCCGCCGGTCAGGGAAATCACTGGTCTTGAAGTGATTGAAGCCTTTACGGTTGGCCTGCTTTTTTCTATTATTCTTATTAAAACGTCATCGTTTGAAATACGCGGCAGAGAAATTTATATGAAGCGCTCCAAAGCATTCCCTTTTATTCTGCTTGGACTGCTGGGACTGAGAATCGCTTTTAAAATGACTTTCGGGATTTATTTCGAATACGAAGTACTTGCCGGTATGTTCTTTATCCTCGCATTCGGCATGATTTTGCCATGGCGCATTGCCATGTATATTAAGTTTAAAGAAGTGGAGCGTCAGCTGAAAGCCCGCCAGGCGTCAGCAGACTCCAAATGGCCATTACAGATGCAAAACCCGGCACCTTAATCCGTTACGGAAGGTGCCGGGCTTTTTTATTGATTAAAATAGGCTTCATAAGGTTCTGCATCAATGTTTTTTTCTGCAAGCTTTTTTCTCAGAAATTTGTGATCACGTTTCGGGGTAGCGAGAATATATCCTTTAATAATCAGTTCCTCATGCATTTCCCCGGCTTTTTCCTCGAGTGCAAGCTCGCCGATCTTTCCGGCTATTTTCCCTTTTGCCACATCACGGAAAATTTCAGGAACCGGCTCCACCAGCTCATTTAAAAACTTTTTCTGGTCGTCTGTCCATAAATGGAGCGTTTCATTAATATAATAATCCTGCCAGTCCAAAATTGATTTTCCATCCTCTTTCGGCATCTTTTTCAAAAACTTGCGGAACATAAAATAACCGCCAATGGCGATGAGTACAAAAATAAACACGGACCACAGAAATATAAACCACATAAAAATATCATTGCCCATAACCTTACCACCTCTTTCTGTCCGATTATTATTTTACGACATTTCCACTGTTCTGAAAAGACTTAGCTTATTTTTGTAAACAGGGGTGAAAGGAAACGTACGGTTTATAGAAAAGTAGGATTTCAAACCCCTCTATAAGTCCTGTGAACCGTTTAGAACAGTAAGCGTTCGACCCATGAAAAGAGACCTAAAGTCCAATATGATTAAGTAGTGAGAATTATTAGAAAAATAAAAAGGAGTGGGTTAAGATTTTAAAGAAAAAGAGATTCATAAGCGGGGTCAGCCTTTTAAGTGTGATGGGCGTGGCCGCCATGATCCAGTTCGGTGCCGGGGCAGATTCCGAGTTAACGGCTGAACAGGAATTACGCTCAGATCTGCTGGAAATTATTCAAAACGATGACCTTGACCACGCTTTGCCGTCTGTGCACGTCAGGTCGGCGGAGTCAGATGACGATGTGTTCTCTTATAACAGTGATACCAGTGTCGTTCCAGCCTCAGGGCAAAAACTTTTAACCGGTGCGGCGGCTCTCGATGTATTGGGACCGGATTACACGTTTACAACAGGGGTGTACAGTGACGGAAGGCTTTCCGGGAAAGTGTTACATAGTGATCTTTATTTGAAAGGAACCGGCGACCCGACAATGCTTCCTGAAGATTATGATGACCTGGCTCAGGAGATCGCTGGACAGGGGATTAAAGTGATTCAGGGCGACCTCGTAGCAGATGATACTTTCTTTGATGATATGCGACTGTCTCTCGATATGTCATGGTTTAACCAGCGCCGCCATACGGCTGCCCAGGTTTCTGCCCTGACAGTGTCACCTGATGAAGATTATGACGCTGGTTCAGTGATAGTGGAAGTTCATCCCGGTGATGAAGCAGGGGATGAGACGACAGCCACCGTTTACCCTGACACTGACTATGTGACTATTCTTAACGATGTAGATACAATAGAAGCCGGCGGCCCGCGAACGGTAAACTGGGGGCGTGAACACGGCAACAACAATATTTTTGTGGAAGGAACGATTCCGACAGACGGAAATAGATGGCGGAACTGGATAGCCATCTGGGAACCGACTGAGCTCGCGCAAAGTCTTTTCCATCAGTCCCTTGAGGAGCACGGAGTTAAAGTCCAAGGGGAGCTCACTCTAGGTGAAACACCAGAGGGGGCGATGACGCTTGCTGAGCGGGAATCCTTGCCGCTGTCCGAGCTGTTCGACCCATTTATGAAGCTGAGTAACAACAGTATTGCTGAAATTTTAACGAAAACAATGGGGAAAGAAATCAACGGTGAAGGAAGCTGGAATGCCGGACTTGCTGTAATAGAAGATTACCTTGAGGGAGCCGGGCTTAACACATCTGCTATACAGCTGCGGGACGGTTCAGGAATGTCCCATTTAAATAAAATACCGACAGAAGAGATGACTAAACTTCTCCGGCACGTGCAGCAGGAAGACTGGTACGACATTTATTACAGCTCTCTTCCGGTGGCGGGAGCCTCTGACCGCATGACAGGCGGAACATTAAGAAACCGCATGAGCGGTACTGCCGCAGAAGGGAACGTGCAGGCGAAGACAGGAACTGTCACTTCTAAAACGTCATTATCAGGGTATGTGACTACGGCAGATGAAGAAGAACTGATCTTCTCTATCATTATAAACAACTATACCGGCAGCCATCCGAAACACCTGGAAGATGAAATTGCCGAAAGACTTGCTGAGTTTTCCAGGGAACAGGAAGAATAGCCAGAATCAGTCATGGCCTCCGGTGGGGAATCTTACCGGAGGTTGTTGTTTTTTAAGCGGTGAGTTTAGATTTGATCAAATCGACATTTTTCGAAGGTATTCGCTATAAATCAAAGTAAATACGTCCCTGCTGCCGGAGCATCCCTCCACAGCGCCCTTGACCATTTAGGTTATTAAATTATAATAATCTCTGTATAGAATATTCAGAAATGTGAAAATTCCATGGTCTTTTTGAGTTTTAAAGAAAGTAAAATTGATATACGGGCCTTTGGATTTTCAAAAAAAGAAAGGGGAGAAACTTATTTGAAAACGCTTACAAATTTATCAACAAAGTTAATGCAGCGTTTTTTGCCTGATCCGTTTTTATTTGTAATTATACTCACACTTGTTGTCTTTCTAATGGGCCTGGCTCTCACTCCGAGCAGCCCGGTGGAAATGGTGGCCTATTGGGGCGAAGGGTTCTGGGACTTACTGGCGTTTGCTATGCAAATGGTCCTCGTACTGGTAACCGGCTATGTGCTTGCAAGCAGTGCTGTCTTTAAAAAGGGGCTGCAAAAGATAGCGGCGCTTGCCGGAACCCCCGGTCAGGCGATTGTCCTGGTCACTCTCGTTGGGCTCACTGCGAGCTGGATAAACTGGGGATTCGGGCTCGTCATTGGCGCCCTGTTCGCTAAAGAACTGGCTAAGCGTGTTACTAATGTGGATTACCGGCTGCTGATTGCAAGCGCTTACAGTGGATTTATCGTCTGGCACGGCGGATTGGCAGGCTCAATTCCGTTGACAATAGCGACAGATGGCCATTTCTCTGAAGATATTATTGGGCTCGTTTCAACAGGCGATACAATTTTTGCTCCGTTTAATTTAATTATCGTAGCTGCCTTGTTTGTTTCTGTGCCTATACTGAACTGGCTGATGATAAATTCGAAAGACGCGGTGCATGTGGATCCAAAATTACTTGTTGATTCTGCTGAAATGGGCGAAACAAAACCGAAGAGCGGGCAGACGCCTGCGGAAAGAATGGAAAACAGTGTCATCTTATCCATGATTACCGGCTTTCTCGGATTAGCATTTATTTTATATTATCTGATAACCAACGGGTTTGACTTAAACCTGAACATTGTGAACTTTATTTTCCTTTTCCTTGGAATTCTGTTCCATATGACACCGAGAAACTACTTAGCAAGTGTTTCAGCGGCGGTGAAGAATGCTGGGGGGATTATTATTCAATTTCCTTTTTACGCGGGAATTATGGGAATGATGGTCGCATCCGGATTAGTCGTCCAGTTTTCAGAGTGGTTTGTTTCGGTCTCTAACGAGTTCACCTTCCCTCTATTTGCTTTTATAAGCGCTGGAATCGTCAATTTCTTTGTGCCTTCAGGGGGCGGACAGTGGGCAGTTCAGGCGCCAATTATGCTTTCTGCCGGACAGGAGCTCGGTGTCAGTGCAGCCAGAACCGCCATGGCAGTGGCGTGGGGAGACGCGTGGACAAATATGATTCAGCCGTTCTGGGCGCTTCCGGCTTTAGCCATCGCCGGTTTAAATGCGCGGGATATTATGGGCTTCTGTGTGTGGGTACTCGTCTTAAGCGGAGTGGTCATAGGCTTGGGGCTCATGCTTCTTTAACTGTTAAAGGCTCAGAGGGAAGAAGCCTCTGAGCCTTTAATTGTTATCGTAAAAATAATAATATTTAACATTATCATTGCACTGGCATAAACCATGAAGCTGGAGTTCTTCGGTCATATCGAAGAATTTCAGCTTTTTTTCATAAGAAGCGGCATGGTCTTCTAAATACCGTTCAATTCGTTGAACGGCTGTATAAACCTCAGCCGGCTCCATTTTAAATTTGTCGGCAGCTTCCAGCACCGGTGAATGCTGTTGAAGCAGCTGGATATAATGATTCTCAGACAATGCCTCATCAGCCAGAGTTAACTCTTTAGATTCTACAAATTGAAACAGGCGTTTAACGTTTTCCGGCAAGCTGGCAATGCATTTACGGCGGGCAAATTCATACCGTTGATGGGTCATACTAATGTCTCCTCTCAAAAAAAGGCAATAATCGTAATCGTTTCGATTTATTAATCATTTAATCATATTAGATACAAAAAAGTAAAGAGTGAGATAACTATTTTTTTAAAAAAACAAAAGAAGCCAGGCAGATCAGGGAAAATTATTTCCAGTTTTCTCACCTTAAGGGAAACAGCTGCTTCCTTGTCTGAATTTACCCTTTGACAAACCGTAATTATTACGATATGATCACAATACAAATCGTAAAAATTACGGTTTATGTAATTGGCAGGTGGTATATATGAGCTTTCAAGCACCTCGCATACCCGTCTCTATATTAACTGGGTTTCTCGGTTCCGGTAAGACTACGCTGCTGAATGCCATTTTAGCTGATAAGCAAGAGGAACGCATAGCAGTGATTGTCAATGAATTTGGGGATGCAGGCATCGACCAGCAGCTGGTCATTGGCGCACAAGAAGAGATTTTCGAATTAAATAACGGCTGTTTGTGCTGTAAAATAAGAACGGATTTAATAAATACGCTGTATGCACTTATACAGGCGGTGGAAGAACAGGGGCATGAGCCTTTTGACCGGGTCCTGATCGAAACGTCAGGGCTTGCGGAACCTGCTCCTGTTGTACAGTCTTTTTTGGTCGATCCTGAGCTTTCAGAGATTTACCATCTCGATACGGTCGTCACAGTCATTGACAGTTACCATTTTTTAAAGCAGGTACAAGAGCATGAAGAAGTCCGTAAACAGGCTGCTTTTGCTGATAAATTTGTTTTAAATAAGGCTGGCTTAGTAAACAGTGAGAGACGCGCTAAAGTAAAAGGCATGCTTGCGAGTTTTAATCCTGCAGCCCCAGTACACGTTACGAGTGATGGGGAAGTCAGTGCAGCAGAACTGCTCAATCAATTTACATTTGATATTGAAGAAAAACTGAGGATTGAACCTGGATTTATGGATCATTCTCACCATCACCACCACGACCATGAGATATCGTCCATTGTGCTGCAAAGCCAAAAGGCAGTGGATATAAAAGAGTTTGAAAAGTGGTTCGGGGATCTTGTAGATAATAAAGGTGAGCAAATGTACAGGTATAAAGGCATTCTGAATGTTGATGGATTTAATAAACGTATTATTTTTCAAGGCATTCATATGCTGTTTGCCGGGAAAGCAGGAGCACCTTGGACGGCAGACGAGGAGCGTAAAAGCCAATTTGTAATTATAGGTAAAGGGCTTGATCAAGATTTGTTTCAAAGAGAATTTGAAGCTTGTTTAACAGAATGAAAATATTAGGAGGTATAAATTAATGGCAAAAAAATCAATGGTGGCACGCCAGCTTAAACGTGAACGAATGGTAGAACAATACGCTGAAAAAAGACGCGAGCTTAAAGAGAAAGGGGACTATGCTGCATTGGCAAAACTTCCCCGCAACTCTTCTCCTACACGATTAAATAACCGCTGTAAAGTCAGCGGACGTCCGCGGGGTTATATGCGTAAATTTGAACTTTCCCGTATCAAATTCCGCGAACTGGCACATAATGGCCAGCTGCCGGGCGTTAAAAAATCAAGCTGGTAATAGCGGATAGACGAATCACCTGCTAAAGTGTGTTCCCCCCCCTTAATATAAAAGACAGCTGAGTGTAATTGCACTCAGCTGTCTTTATGAGTGAAAAGAAAAAGAACTAAGGAGTGTCCAAATGAACAGAAAAATACCCGTTACAGTGTTAAGCGGCTACTTAGGTTCAGGGAAAACGACGTTATTAAACCATATTCTCCAAAACAGGGAGAACATGAAAGTTGCTGTCATCGTGAACGACATGAGTGAAGTGAATATCGATGCGTCGATGATCAAACAGGGAGGCTTTTCACGGACGGATGAAAAGCTGGTTCAAATGCAAAACGGGTGTATCTGCTGCACATTGAGGGAAGACCTTATAATTGAAGTGGAAAAACTCGTGCAGGCTGGAGACATTGATTATATAGTGATTGAATCAACAGGAATTTCTGAACCTATCCCTGTCGCCCAGTCATTCACATACATGGATGAAGAACTCGGTATTAACTTACCTGAACTTTGTAAACTGGATACGATGGTAACCGTAGTAGACGCGAATCGTTTCTGGGATGATTACGGCTCAGGCGAAAGCCTTTTGGACCGTAAACAGACAGACGATGAAGAAGACTTGAGAGAAGTAGTTGATTTATTAATTGATCAAATAGAGTTTGCCAATGTAATTCTTCTTAATAAAACTGACCTTGTAAAAACAGGTGAATTGGAAAAGTTAAGAGGCCTCTTAAGAAAACTTAATGGAGATGCTCAAATTATAGAAACAGTATACTCCCATGTCCCATTAAATAAAGTCATCAATACAGAGGCCTTTAATTTTGAGAAAGTAAGCCAGGGTGCAGGATGGATTAAGGAACTAAACGAAGAACATATCCCAGAAACAGAGGAATACGGCATCAGCTCCTTTGTTTATAAAAGAAAAAGGCCTTTCCATCCGGAACGGTGGATGGCCTGGCTGGAGAATTGGCCGTCGGAAATTGTGCGTGCGAAAGGATTCTTCTGGCTTGCTTCGAGAAATAATACGGCAGGGCTTCTGTCACAGGCCGGATCGTCTCTGATGATTGAAGCTGCTGGCGAGTGGGTAGCCGTATATCCGGAGGAGGAGAGGCTGCGTCTTATGAATGAAGACCCGGACCTTAAAGAACGCTGGGACCCTTCATTTGGAGACCGAATGACCGAGCTTGTATTCATAGGGATAAAGCTGAATCAAAAAAAAGTTGAAGAAGAACTGGACAAATGTCTGTTAACAGAGGAAGAAATGACTGGAGACTGGCAGGCAATCCATGACCCGCTTCCAGAGTTTGCCTAAACGGCATATGTTCCGAAGCTGAGACAAAAGAATAGTAATCATAAAGAAAGCCGAACAAATCTTATGATTTTTGTTCGGTTTTTAGCTTTTGTACTTAACAAAATTAGCTTTGGTAAATAGTAATAGCAGTAATTTCAGCCCGCCAGACGAACGCTTGCCCAGGGGCTTGTCCTTTTAATCTGCCGGTTCACTCTTGGCGAAGGCTTACACCACAGGCATATCTTTAGTTTTGTCCGGCCTCTTTATAAAACTAATGATTGTAGGGCGCCAGATAGACGCTTCCCATTGGTCTTATCTTAGCCAGCAGGTGAAGGTCGTTATAATTTTAAATTTTCTTTTTGACAAATCGTAATAATTACGATATTATCACAGTATAAATCGTAATAATTACGATTTGATATGAGTTTTACTGACGGCTTACTCATCACCAGTGCTTGGTGTCAATGATTCATACCTCGAACCTCCTGAAAAATTTGACATGAAAGCCGTCTGCCAACTGAATTAAGGGCGTACCATCCCCCTTGTTTGGTCCCCTTAAAGTTGAAAATAGAAGCTGAGTGTTCTCCATGCACTCAGCTCTATTTATTCATTACTGTTTTGACAAAAAGAAATGAGAAGGAGGTTAAATGATGCTTCAGGACCTTTACCGCCAGCTCATTATGGAGCATGCAAAGAATAAACGGAACAACCGTGAACTGGAAGGCGAACATACCCATTATAAAAATCCCACCTGTGGAGATGTGATGACCCTGTACTGGAAAATTGACGAGTACGGAAAAATTGAAGATATAAGTTTTATAGGGGAAGGATGCAGCATCAGCATGGCTTCCTGTTCTATCATGACGGAACTGGTGCGCGGGAAAACGAAAAAAGAAATTCACGAAAAGCGGGAAGCAATGGAGAAACTAATTCGAAGCGGAGAGCGTCCTGACGATTCCATCGATTTAGGTGACGCCCTTTCATTAGAAGGTGTCCACAAATTGAGGGCCCGCCATAATTGTGCGCTCATGCCTTGGCAAGCTTTGGACAAAGCTATTCTAAACGATACTGAAAGTTAGGAGAATGATAGATGACAAAGGTGCCTGTGACAGTATTAAGCGGCTATTTAGGAGCGGGTAAAACAACCATTTTAAATCATATACTAGCGAACAGAGAGGACTATCGGGTTGCGGTCATTGTTAATGACATGAGTGAAATCAATGTAGACGCGGATCTGGTTGAACAAGGTGGTTTTAAACGTACTGATGAAAAGCTGGTCGAAATGTCAAATGGATGCATTTGCTGTACGCTAAGAGAAGACTTGCTTCAAGAAGTAGAAACACTTGTGAAAAAAGGGAATATTGATCATATCGTCATTGAATCGACAGGAATTAGTGAACCTGTGCCTGTCGCTCAGACATTTTCTTACATTGATGAGGAGACAGGCATCGATTTAACCCAATTTTGCTACTTGAATAATATGGTGACGGTGGTCGATGCTTACAGATTCTGGAAAGATTACTCTTCCGGAGAGTCTCTGATCGACCGTGCCCAGGCAGCTGGAGAAGATGATAACCGTGAAGTCGTCGATTTGCTTATTGATCAGATTGAGTTTTGCAATATGCTTGTGATTAACAAAACAGATATGATTTCAAAACAGAAACTAATAGAATTAGAAAAAGTTCTCAGAAAACTCCAGCCAGATGCCGAGTTCATTCAAACCACATACGGCCAAATAGATACAGTTGATCTGCTAAACCGCAGCAGGTTTGATTTTGAAAAAGCAAGCAGTTCCGCAGGATGAATTAAAGAGCTGGCAGCCGGAGAACATACACCTGAGACTGAAGAGTACGGAATATCAAGCTTTGTCTACAGAAGGAGGCTGCCGTTCAGTTCAGAAAGGCTGGCTCAATGGGTAAATGATATGCCTAAAGAAATAGTAAGAGCGAAAGGGATTATCTGGTGCGCTACTCATAACCATTATGCATTGATGTTTTCTCAAGCCGGTCCTTCGATATCAATTAACCCAGTAGCTTATTGGGTAGCTGAACTGCCTGAACACGAACAAATGCAGTACTTAAAAACGAATAGCAAGTTAAAGGAAGAGTGGGATCTGGAATTCGGAGACAGAAAAACGGAATTTGCATTGATCGGAGTAAGGATGGATCCTAAAGAAATTGAAGCTCAACTTGATAATTGTCTGCTGACACCTGAGGAATTTGATTCAGACTGGAGCTCTCTTCCAAACCCGTTTGTTGAAGAAAAAGTTAAAAATTAAAACTCGTAAAAAGGATCACTCTCAAAAGAGGGTTTGCCAGTCACCTGCTGGCCTCTGCTTACTTTGTAAGAGAAGAATAGTTAACTGTATACTTGTAACAGAGCAAGATTAAAAAATCAAGGGAGACAGCATCAGCTGTCTCCCGTTCATTACTTTAGACGTTGTGTGTGCGGCGGCGTACGACTAACATTCCGCCAGCTGCAAGAGCAAGTGCCAGGGCACCGGCAGCCATCATCGGATTATTTGTTGCCGTCTCAGGAAGTTCTCCGCCTTCTTCTGCCTCTTCTAATTCTTCTTCAATAATTTCTTCTACATCTTGTGCGTCTTCAAGAGCTTCTTCCGGAATATCGAAATCTTCTACCCCGTCAAAATTATGGAAGGACATTTCCATCATCTGTTCAATACTGGCAGACTCACCTTCTGCCGCAATATCCATATCAAGATGAAGGTTCATATTGGATAAATAATAGGTGTCCATATCTATGAAGAGCTCATAAGAGAAATCATTGACTTGGATATCGCCCATCATTCCTTCCATCATATCCATATCTTCGTCGCTTAAATCACTCATTGCCTGTTCCATGATTGCCGTCAGTTCCTCGCCGTCTCCGTCATATGTAATGACATAATAGTTATCTTCTTTTGAAAGGGTCAGATCCTCATAATAACCTTCTAATTCTTCTACCTGATCATTTGGATGATAGGTCATGGCATCCATAATATCGGTTCCATCCGCAACTTTTATCCAGCCGCCATCGTGATCTTCCATAAAATAACCTTCTTCAGACATATAGGAAGTTAATGTCTCAGTCTCGCCATCCGGCATAATCGTTGTTGTCACCTGGCGCATTTTGAAAGGATCGACAATGACATCCTGTTCTATTTCAGAATTGAATTCCATTTCTCCAGTTACCTCATCAGAGATAAGCTGATAAAGTTCAGTAGTGCTTGAAAAGCTCTCTAGACTGTCCATCGCTTCGTTCGAACGGTCCAGAACATCCCCGGCTGTCATCTCATCGTCAGCCACCACACTGTTAGCACCAATTAATAATACTGATAAATATAATGCAGACATTCCAGTTAATTTCTTCTTCTTTACCAAACTGATCACTCCTGTCTAAGATTTAATTTTGGAAAAAAAAGACTTGCGGCCCTCCTTTTGGAAATCTACTAGTATATTCCTTACTTGGTTGCTTAATAAACATATTTTTGGAAAAAATATGGTTTTTACCAATTCTTATGTCGAGCAGGAGACTTGTGAAGAGCCATTAAAAAGAAAATTAAATTTTTTCTGTGGAAGTTTGTCCTGAGCCTGAAAATAAACAAATGAGATGGTATGGGATGTTCGGGGAAATGGTATGCGGTAAAGCGCTAATGGAACTGGGGTTTACAACCAACATAAAGGGGAAGGAGCTTTCTGACAGGACATTTTCTAATTTTTAAAGAAGAAAAAGGCACAATAGGGATAAGGAGAGGTTGCAAATGACTGTAGATATCGATTTTCAGTTTGTGGACACAAATGGTATCACCCTGCATACCGCTGTAGCAGGGCCTGAAGACGGACCGCTTGCAGTCTTGCTGCACGGATTTCCGGAATTCTGGTACGGCTGGAAAAATCAAATTGAACCGCTTGTAAATGCTGGTTACAGAGTAGTCGTGCCGGATCAGCGAGGCTATAATTTGAGTGAGAAACCTAAAGGAGTAAAGAATTATACAATTGACAAACTTCGCGATGATATCACCGGAATTATAGAAGCATTCGGAAAAAACAAAGCCGTCATTGCCGGGCACGACTGGGGCGGGGCGGTCGCCTGGTATTTGACCGCCACCAAACCGGAATACGTCGATAAACTGATTGCCATAAATATTCCCCATCCCGGAGCGATGGAGAAAACAATGCGCCGCTACCCGCCACAGTGGCTTAAAAGTTCATATATGTTATTTTTCCAGATTCCAAAAGTACCGGAATCCCTCTTTGCCACAGACGGCTATAAACAAATGTGCGAAGCTCTTAAGGCTTCAAGCCAGCCAGGGACGTTTTCAGCGACCGATCTTGAAAGATACACGGAAGCATGGTCGCAAACAGGCAGTCTCGAAGCTATGCTCAACTGGTACCGGGCTATCTGGTATGCCGACATTCCAAAGGATAAAATAAGCGTAAAGACTAAGATCATATGGGGGATCGGCGACCAGTTCCTCAGTACGGAAACCGCTAAGACCAGTCTCGATTTCCTAACTGACGGCGATCTCGTCTTTGTAGGAGAAGCCACCCACTGGGTAAACCACGAACAGCCAGACATCGTAAACCGCCACATACTCGATTTTCTTAAGTAAAGGTCCGTTAGACGGGCCTTTTTTCGTTTGGCAGGAAAGAGTGCAGGCAAGTTGGTAGGTGCAACGCGTGTAGCACCGACAAACGTATCAGGAAGAAAAAGAGAGTAAGCGAGAGTATGAGTGAGGAAGGGAGTGTTGAAAGTCCGGTAGGTGCAACGAGTGTAGCACCAACAGATGTATCAGGAAGAAAAAGAGAGTAAACGAGAGTCAGAGTGAGCAAGCGAAGGCGGCTCAGGAGCCCTCCCCCCCAGCAAAGCTCCAATCTCATTTATTCCCTCAACCCGCTGCTTTAATAAATAATTCCGCTTCTTTATGTTTATGCTAAACCTAAAGGAGTGAGGCGAAACATGTTAGTAAATATTATTTTAGGAACTGTAATCCCCTGGGTCATAATCATTTATCTATATAAACGAGCCCCGAAAATAGTCTTATTGTTTGTCCCTTTTGGAATTGCGCTGGCCTTTTTAATCAATGACTTGGGGCAGGAAGTTTTTTGGATGGTGACTCCTTTTCTTGAAAATGCCTCATGGGCAACACTTCCAATTAACATTGGATATTTTCCTTGTCTGGCTTGTTTATTTGTTTATTTTAAGATAAATAATCTCGTAAATGACTGGCTCTTATTAATTTTTTCTGTAAGCGGGGCTATATTACTTGAGTTTACCGCTTTGACATTAGGCAAAGTCATTTATCTTAATAACTGGAATTTATTATATACTTCCCTGGTCTATTTGTCCGGCATAATATTGACTCTGTCCTATATATTCTTGTTGCGTAGGCTCAGGTTCTTATAATTCCCCGCTCTTTTCAAAAAATCCATCTTTTAAAATAGTCTTGAATATTCCAATATATGGTGATAGAGTTGACAGAAAGTTCTATTATTTGGAAGAGGGGAAGTGAACGAATGGGTTTTGGAAACGATGTACAGTTAAAAGTGTACCAGCATATGGAAGAGAACATTATCCCTGTGTCTTTTGAAGAACTGGAATTGGAAGCAAAAAAGAAGCTGGAGGAAAAAGCGTATTATTATGTAGCTGCCTCTGCCGGCTCTCCAACTGATGCGCGGAGAAACACTTTCGCTTTTGAAAAGTATGAGATTGTGCCGCGTATGTTGCGGGATACTTCTGAAAGAGATTTAAGTGTTGAGCTGTTTGGAAGCAGGATTCCTTTCCCGTTACTGTGTGCCCCAATTGGCGTCCAGTCAATTATTCATCCTGAAGGAGAGCTTGCAAGTATCAGAGCCGCTTCTGAAATGGGTATTCCGTTTATCTCCAGCACAGCGGCAACTTCTCCGCTGGAAAAAACGATGGAAGCTGCAGAAACGGATAATCACTGGTTCCAGCTTTATTGGAGCAAGGACAGGGAAATTGCAGCAAGCATGGTTAAACGAGCGGAGGCTGCCGGGTATAAGGCCATTGTTGTGACCCTCGACACCACGATGCTGGGCTGGCGTGAAAAAGATATAGAAAATACTTACCTGCCTTTTCTGCAAGGAGAAGGAATAGGAAACTATTTGCACGATCCGGTGTTCCGTTCCCGTCTTGAAAAACCGCCGGAAGAGGATATGAAAGAAGCTATAAAGCTGTGGGCAGGTATTTTCGGCGATCCTTCTTTAACGTGGGAGGACCTGGAGTTTCTAAAATCACAGACAACACTTCCGATCGTGTTAAAAGGAATTCTCCATCCTGACGACGCTAAACAGGCTTTAGAGCATGGAATGGACGGAATTATTGTCAGTAACCACGGAGCAAGACAAGTAGGAAGTGTTGTGCCGGCAATTGATGTCCTCCCTGAAATAGCTGAAGCGGTGGATGGGAAAGTCCCCGTGCTAATGGACAGCGGCATCCGAAGAGGATCCGATATGGTTAAAGCTTTGGCTCTTGGTGCTTCAGCAGTTCTAGTGGGGCGGCCTTACATGTATGGACTGGCTCTTGCAGGTGAGGACGGGGTTAAACAGGTGCTGAGAAATCTCCTTGCCGATTTTGATTTGACGATGGGTCTCTCAGGCCGCTCATCCATTCAGGAGCTCAGATCGAAAGCCCTTAAGAGAGTGTAATGCTCTACTCCTTTAAAACTTCCTGAAAAAAGGGTGCCGCAGTGGGCACCCTTTAATAATATATTGGGAAAAGAGGAGCCTGCCGATAGACAAATAGGCAAACACGTTTTCCATATGATAGAATTAAGCTATTAATCTGGAAACGCTTAAGTGCCGAAATAAAACGATTAGTCCTTATTTAGGAGTGTTTGGAAAATGATTAATCTACTGTTAAAAACGACAATGGTTCTTGCCCTTGCTTTTTCCGGCTGGTTTTTCTATCAATGGTGGAGCGGGACGGAGGGTGTTGTTGCGATTGATGCAGAGACTGATCCTCCTTCCCAAGTAAAAGAAGGGGACCTTTCTGCAGGAGACTATGTCGCCGATCTGGTGATACCTGAAACTGGGAAAAAGTATCTGACGTACTGGGGAACAGAGGATGAAAGTCTGGACCAGGGTGTCGGGATGCATGTCAGCCAGTGGACGACGGCTCCCGATCAAGGCGGACATACAGTACTTAGCGGCCACCGTGATACAGTGTTTACGGAAATGGGAGACCTTGAAATTGGTGACACAATGACAGTGACTTATTCAGGAGTGGCGTACACATACGAAATTGAAGATATCTGGATTACCGATGCGGAAGACCGCACCGTTATTGTCGAAAAAGAGGAACCAACCCTTACTCTTACTACTTGTTACCCCTTCGACTTTATTGGCCCCGCCCCTGACAGATATATTATGCAGGGCTCACTGGTAGAGACAAGTGAATAAATCAAACACACTAAAAGCACCTGGGTAATTAAAAAGGTAAAACAGGATGCTCATCAGAATACAAATAAAAAACAAGCTCCTTAGCGGGGGCTGTTTTTTTATAAAAGAATTATTAGAATTTTCATTCATGCGGAACGCCTGTTCTGTTATAATGAGTGTATCTTAGTTGAAGGGAGAGTTGATCGTCTTGGAACTGACTCATACGCGACTTCTGACAGATAATTATAAGGAATGTTTTCTGTTCTACAGGGATGTTTTAGGGTTTGAAGTGTCGTGGGGAGATGAAAATTCGTTATATGGTCAATTCAGAGTAGGGACTGTCTCATTAGGGTTATTTGAACGGAAGCAAATGGCTGAAGCAGCGGGGACCGGCTTTTCTCTCGACGACCCGCACATAGACAGGACGGCCCTCATTTTTAAAGTGAAAAGTGTGGAGGATAAATATAACGAACTTAAAGAAAAAGTCACGTTCGTCACTAAACCTGTAGCACAGGCTGCATGGGGAATCAAAGTAGCCCATTTCAGAGACCCTGATGGCGCCCTTATAGAAATTTATGAGAATCTTTAACTTATTTTGAGGAGGTAACTATGAGTAAAACGCTGCTCGATTTCGAAAAAACTATAGATAAGGTGTCACAATTAAAAGAAATACATAGTTCACTGCTTATGGAACCTGTTGAAGAAGGGAAGTGGTCAATCAGGGACATTGTGGCACATCTCTATTACTGGGATAAATTTAATCTGGAAGAAATGGTCCCTGAAATGTCGACAGGTGCTGTGTTGCCTCCCTTTCCTGACCACGATCAGCATAACCAGCAAGCAATATTATCTGTAACAGACTACTCTCCGCACTTTATTATTGACTTATTTATTAACACGAGAAAAGAATTGGCTGACAATCTTTCCCGACTTGGAAAAGACGTAAAATTTACGATCGGAAAAGGAAAGCGGCAGTTTTCAGGGGAAAGTTTTATAAAGATCTTTGTTAAACATGACACGCACCATCTTAAACAAATTCAAAAGAAACTAAAAATAGATAATTAAGTAATCCATTCTAAACTTTCAAGAAAGGTGATTCCATGATTAATTATAACAGCAGGACATTTGTTTCGCAGTCAAACTCAGAAAACGGAGAAGTCTCGTCCTCCACTTACTTCCATTACAGACAAAATAAAAATATTCTTACTGCTGAATATTCAGGGGGAGAAATTACAGAAGGCAGGTTAATTGGGATTGTCCAAAAGGATGGTTCTATAACGTTCAGATACAATCACGTGAATACTGATAATGAGTTGAGGGGTGGGGAATGTTATTCAGTACCCGAAATTTTAAGTGATGGTAGAGTCAGGTTGCACGAAAAGTGGAAATGGCTTGACCAGGAACAGACGGAAGGCGAGTCAATAGTAGAGGAAATTTAGATAAAGGTCAGGGGGATCGGAGGCAGTTTACCGATCCCTTTAACTAAATCCCCCCATGTTAAAATATCTGTTGTGAATCCTCAGGTAAGTTTCTGACTTGTTTCAGGTAGGCTGTCATGTGTCTGTCATCGGCACTCGGGTAAGTATATTCGAAATGATCAGCAACATCCTGTGCAAGCAGGCGGAAAAGGCCGCAAGCTTCAAAAATGGAGGTCCAAAACCGCTCATAATTACCATCTGAATAAGTAGCTATATATCTGTTCCAATAAGCGGCAGGAAGATAATTCTTAAAATATTTTCCCATTTTACCCGTTGATATGTTAAAGCCATTAGTGATTCCTATCCACCAGGAAACCATGCCATCGAGGCACGGCCTAATAACATTTTCAAACATATTTTTGGCATAGGGTAATTCATCCCGCCAAATTCCTTTTGCCACATTTTGCAGGCACCACCAGAAATTATTTGCGCAGCTGTTAAAATGAGCTTCATCCGGTATTTTCACATGATAATCCCGGTCAGAAGGTGAAGGAATTGACGGAAGGCAGTTATCCTTGTCCAGTAATGGCACAGTCAGTTTGTCCTTCGCGTATTCTTCCCTCATTACTTCCAGCGTCTGAAGCTGAAGATCTATCCTGTTACCATCTTTAAAAAGCATCAAATAGCCGTAAGACCGGTCAACATTCCTTTGAAGGCCTGTAAGTAGGTCGTTCCTGTCAGGTTCCTGGAGCATCAGCAGGTCACCGAACACGTTTAGCCATTTTTTATTTTGAATAAAAGAGTCAGTTTCTTTCACGACATACACTATGTCATAATCCTGGAAAATATCGGAGGGGGCAGCAGGATTTGTCCGTGAGCCATTCATGTAAACTGCACGGATGCGGTCATCTTCCTCAGCTGTTCTTAAAATTAAGTGATACATTTCTTTTTCAGTTCTCATACGGTACCTCCGTATACAGTATTTTTTATAAAATTGCGGATCATAAAGAAAAGGCAGGCAATAGACGAGTAGCCTGCTCTTCTCCTAATTATTTGCTATTTAAACTTACTTTTCCAATTTTTAAAGCGGAACATATTCCATTGGTTCTGCGGCATGACTGTAGCCATTTTTCTTATAATAAGGAATACTCTCTTCACTCGGCCAAACGATAATAAACTCGTAACGGTTTTGCTTTGCCCAGTCATTAACACAGGAAAGCAGCTGGCTTCCGACACCTTCTCCTCTATAATCAGGCAGCGTATACACGTTTGTCATAAAAGCAAAAGGATGGGTGATTCTTCCAGGTCGTGGCACTTTTTCTACTAATTCTATGTAAATATGAGAAATGATTTGGCCCTCCGACTCCGCTACCCAGATGGCCCATTGGCGGCTTTCCAGCGCTTTTATTAGAAAGTCTTCACATTCATTTTCAAATTGACAGTAGGATGCTTCTTTAATCACGGAAGGGCTGTGAGACGTTTCAAGTGTAAAGTCCCACCTCATTTTCACTAATTGTTTGATATCTTTAGGTTCGGCCATTCTGATAGGCAATTATTTTCCCTCCTTAAATGGGTTTGCAGATGACAGGGCATTAAAACGCCTTTCCCGAAGCTGCGTACTTTTCGCCGATTTTTGAAAAAAACCATGCTGGTACGACTTTAAATTTCTAAAATTAACCATGATAGTTGATAAGACTGAAAAGAACAGAGGACAGCTAAAAAGCAGTATGAAAAGTTTGAACCTTTGTCCGGTCAAAAATTAGTTTAGTTCCCTTCGTAATAGTGTTCTGCAAAGGAATGCAATTTCCTTTAGAAACTGTAATAAACCGTTTGTTTTACTTGAAAGGAGAGACGCAAGGTGAGAAAAACCAATATCCAAGCGTGGTCAGAAGAATGGAACACGCTATTTTTAAAAGAGACAAAAGTGATGAAAAAGATTTTTAAAGACGAAATAGAAGAGATTCACCACATTGGAAGCACCTCCGTCCCTGCCATCGGTTATGCTAAACCGGTCATCGATATTTTAATTGGCGTTAAGGATCTAAGAAAGGTGGACGTTTATAATGAACAAATGCGTGAAGCGGGGTATGAGCCGAAAGGAGAGTATGGTATTCCCGGACGCAGATTTTTCCAAAAAGGAAATGATAACCGAAGCCATCATGTCCACATTTTTAAGAAAGGAAATGACCAAATAGACTCCCACCTCGCTTTCAGGGACTATTTATCCGCACATCCTGAGGAAGCAAAAAAATACGGAGATTTAAAAGTGACATTAGCTAAGCAGTTTCCTCACGACCATCATAAGTATCAGGCAGGAAAGAAGGAGTTTGTTTCCGGGTTAGCCGAGAAAGCAAACGAGTGGGCTGTGAAAAAATAAATGCGGATTTCGGAATAGGCCAACCTCCTCTATTTATAAAATGATTAAGGGAGTGCGATTCAACAGGGGAGGGATAAGCCGGTGTTTTTCCATATGAAAGAACTTCAGTATCACGCGAAGCCAAGCAGGCCTGATCCGATTTTTGCCAGGCAGCTCCAGGAAGCGTTAGGTGGCCAGTTCGGGGAAATCTCAGTTTCTCTTCAATATTTATTTCAAGGGTGGAACAGCCGGGCAGACGCAAAGTATAGAGATTTATTAATGGATGTGGGGACAGAGGAACTGGCACACGTCGAAATGCTGGCAACAATGATTGCGAGGCTCCTTGATAATGCACCGGTAGGCGACCAGGAAACAGCGGCTAAGGATCCTGTTGTTGGTGCAGTTCTTGGAGGAATGAATCCGCAGCACGCGATAGTGGCAGGGCTGGGTGCGATGCCTGCAGATATTAACGGCAACAGCTGGACAGCTGATTATATTATTGCGAGCGGAAATCTGCTTGCTGATTTCAGGGCGAACCTGAATGCCGAATCACAAGGCCGCCTTCAGGTAACAAGGTTATATAAGGCGACAAATGATCCCGCTGTAAAAGATATGCTTTCATTTCTAATTGCACGGGACACAATGCATCAGAACATGTGGAAGGCGGCAATAGCCGAACTGGAGGCTCAGGAAAATATCGTCGTACCGAGCACATTCCCAAGAGAGCTTGAAAAACAGGAAGTCGCATATGACTTTTACAATTTATCAGAAGGAGAGGAAAGCAGAAGAGGAAGGTGGGCATCAGGCAGGAGTATAGATGGACTTGGGGAATTCAAATATTATCCTCAGGGGGTGGCTTACGGGGATAAGCCAAAACTGTCCCCGGCACCTGACTATATTTTCAATACCCCGCCGTGGATCCGCCCGAAGAAAAAAGAAGAGTAATCGAGAGAGACCCATTCACTTGAGTGGGTTTTTTTAACGGCAAACCGCAATTAAAATTTATTATAGAGGTGAATAACCTTGGGTGCTATTGATGGAAAACACTACTTAAAGAGAATTGATGGATTAAACAATGAGATCTGGATAAATGGAGAAAAAGTTGAAGGCCCTCTGTCGGTCCATCCTGCATTTAAAGGAGTAATGGCCAGCCAGGCAAAACTTTATGATCTCCAGCATGATCAGTCTTTAAAGAACAAAATGACCTACACTTCTCCTGAGACTGGTGAACAGATTGGTCTGTCCTTTTTACTTCCTGCTAAAAAGAAGCACCTTAAAAAACGGCGTATGATGATTCAGGAATGGGCTAAAACAAATGCAGGCATGATGGGGAGAAGTCCTGATTATATGAATACAGTGCTGATTTCCCTTGTAAGAAACAACATGGATATATGCTGCCTAAAAAGGAACCTTTATTGGCAGCTATTCAAACCTTCCCGCGGGTATACCCGAGGATGATAGAAATTCTTCAGCTTCTCGGAGCAAGCGGCCTGATCTCTATTCCAACGGAAAAAGACTTTAATTCAGATATTAACAAGGAGTTAACCCAATATTTACAATCCTTTACCAAAAATGCGAAAGACCGTGTGAAGCTTTTCCGGCTGGCATGGGATACGTGTATGAGCGCCTTCGGTTCAAGACAAGTGTTATATGAACGCTACTTTTTCGGAGACCCTGTTCGTTTGTCAGATGATTTGTACGGAATATATGAACGTAAAAAACTGATGGATCGTATAGAAAAAGACTTTTTACGTGATTAAACTATTAGTAAAACTTTGCTTTATTATGGAAGATAAGCTTTCCCATGGTAAAAAAATCATTTTCAGGTGATTTTTTATCTCATAAATCTTAATTACCATAATTTATCAGAAAAATGCATAATTATTAACAATAATAATATTATGTAAAGTAATGCTGTTGTAGGAAAAAGAGGGTGCCAGACTGTGTGTCTTGATAAGTGGCCCCTCTGAAGCTCATATTAAGATGAAACCCATTCGCCGCCATTTACGTGGAGCGTCTGACCGGTAACAAAGCGGGAGTCATCTGAAGCAAGATAAACGAAAGTAGGTGCCATTTCAAACGGCTGGGCCATCCGTTCCATCGGATTAAAGGCTCCGAAAACGGCTACCTGATCTTCTGAAAAGCTTGCCGGAATTAGAGGTGTCCATGTGCGGCCGGGAGCGATGGCATTTACCCGAATCCCCTGGTCGATAACATTGTTAGCGAGAGCCCGCGTAAAACCGACGTTTGCTGCTTTAGTGGCAGTGTAATCGATCATTTGTTTTTCGCCTGCATAAGGGACGACTGACGCGGTATTGATAATTGAACTGCCGGTTTCCATGTGTGGAAGAGCAGCCCGGGTCGTGTAAAAGTGCGAGTAAATATTTACTTTAAACGTATCATCAAACTGCTCATCGGTAATATCAAGCAGACTCAACTGCTGAAACTGAATACCGACGTGATTACATAAAATGTCCAGCTGGCCAAATTTGTCTACCGTTTCTTTTACAATTCCAACAGCTTGTTCTTTTTCCCGCAGATCACCTGGCATCAGGAGAGCTTTCTGGCCAAGTTCTTCGATCCGGTTCTTCGTTCTTTCCGCATCCTCATGCTCATCAAGGTAGGCAATGGCGACATCAGCGCCTTCCTTGGCGAAGGCAATGGCCGCTGCCGCCCCTATACCGCTGTCACCACCGGTAATTAACGCTGTTTTGCCAGCCAGTTTTCCGCTCCCTTTATAGTGGGGGTTTTCGATAATGGGGCGCGGAACCATCAGACGCTCGAAGCCCGGCTGGCGAAGCTGCCGCTGTTCCGGAACACTGAGGGGAATATCTTCATACTTCGTAATTCTTCCATAGTTAGGGTACATAGGATAAGGCCTGCCTGAATCCGGCTGGCTGTGTTTATCATCTTGCTTCACGTTCTGTCCCTCCTTATCAAACTCTTACATAGCCTATGGGCTGAGGCTCACGTCTGTGCCTGCCTGATGTAAAAAGGCTAGGGGAGACGGGCGCAAATAGAAAGAGAGTGAATAACGTATAATGAATGATTTGAAAAAAGGAGAGGATTAATTTGCCAGAAGAGACTTACAGTCCGGAAGTCAGGCTGCTGTTATTAAATGAATCAGAAGAAACAGTAGATATGCTTTATAATGATAATCCTTTTACTTGGGAAATGCCTTTAATTGGACCCCGCCCGCCTTATTATGCTAATCCCCGGTATGACCAGTACTATCCTGTATTGTAATGAGCTGAGGGGGAAAGGTACAACTGCGGCGAGAGGCCAAAAGGAGAAGAGCGGGTTACACCAAGGGTATTAGTCTAAAGGTGTGAGCGTGGGGAAGGAAAAAAGAAGGCGGGTAAATACGGAGAGGTTAGCGCGACAGGAAGGTTTAAATGCCCCAACGGAAAGGTGATAGGAGTAAAAGGTAAAAAGAAGGCGGTGCAAATGCCAGAAGAAGTGGTTGAGGCGGCCGAAAGGTAAAAAGAGACAAATGCCCGAGATAACAGGTGTTCGGTGTGAAAGGTAAAAAGAGAAGCTTACCAACCTTGAAGACGGTGGCCTGCTCCTAAAATACTCCACCACATTGCTTTCCCAGGATCAAACGAGCTGATAGCGGCTCGTTTTTTTAGCTGAATGCTTTAATATCTTTTTCACCGTGTGTGATAAACTAAAATCATCACAATTTACTGACTTTTTCAGCGGCAAAAAATCAGGGGGGATGGTAAGAAGCTTATATTACGTGCCATAGAAGTAGTAAGAGACTGATATTGGAGTAAATCAGAGCACCAGGGGAGTTAAGGCACTTTAAACACTGAAAAAACTGAAGTGAGGCTATCAGTATGAACATTGCGATTGAAAAACTAAAACAGTCAGATGCTGAAAAATTATATGAATTTGAGTGCGTAAACAGGGCTTATTTTGAAACTATGATTCCAGGCAGGGGAGACGATTACTATGAATTTGAGACATATATTAAGCGGCATACCTCGTTACTAGAGGAACATTCGAAAGGTGTTTCTTATTATTATCTTATTAAAGATGCCCGTGGTTCTATTTTAGGGCGAATAAACCTTGCAGATATAAGTGAACAGTCCACTATTGGATATCTTGGTTACAGAATAGGACAAGCACAGTCTGGAAAAGGAATTGCCACTAAGGCACTGGGGTTATTTCTTAATATGATGAATGACAAAGGGATTGAAAAAATTAAAGCAAAGACGACAACTGACAATATAGGATCTCAAAAGATTCTGGAAAGAAACGGTTTCAAGCTCATGTCAACAGATGAAAAGATATTTGAGATGAATGGACAGAAGTTGCAGTTTATTCACTATATTTGGCCCGGCGACGATTAATAAAAAAGGGGTTCAGGTAATTTTTAAATAGGGTCTTACCGGTGCTAATAAGGTACTGGAAAATGAAAGCACCGATTATTACTATTTTCGGGAAGTGCCTTTATTGAAAAGCAACTTACTTATGCAAAGGAGACAAGTAAGTGGGTAATAAACCGAAAATAAGGTCCACTCAGAAGGCAGCACGGGAAGTGAGCAGGCGATAAAAATCGGATATGACCCACTCAGCAAGATAAGCCATTACCGAGAGGGCGATAAAACGAATATAAGATCCACTCAGTCACGGCTAAGGCTCCCGAGTAGGTGATAAAACGAAAATAACGTCTACTCTGGTTCATCCCCCAGTTTAAGAGCCCACACCTTTCCTTTGTTAAACGTCCATCGTTTTATTTCAGAAGTTTTGATTCAAACGGAAAGTCAGAAAAATTTTCTACCCCATCTTTTGTCACTAGAAGCTGTTCTTCCAGTTTAACGCCTTCCTTACCACCTGAAGCGCCTATATAGCTTTCCACAGAGAGAACCATATTTTCCTCTATGACGCCATCGTAGCCTTTTTCTTCAAAGTCTTGCGGGTAGACGATATAAGGGTATTCTCCGCTAAGCCCTGTTCCGTGAGCGACTGTGAAATAGCGGTTAGCAAAGTATTCACTGGGAATTTTCCAGCTTTTTTCTGAATACTCCCGGAACGTCATTCCCGGCTTAAGGAGTTCAATGTTATATTGGATTTGTTCATATGCTGTTTGATAAAGGCGCTTCTGCTCATCCGACGGTTCGCCGTCTCCGCAATAAAACGTCCGGCTTATATCAGTGAAATAGCCAAACGGCCCATTCATGTCCGTATCAAACGCTACTAACTCCCCATCTTGTATAACTTTATCACTGCATTCCTGAAACCAAGGGTTAGTACGGCTGCCTGAACTGAGAAGCCGCGTCTCAATATAGTCTCCGCCTTGGATAATATTCGTCTGGTGTAAATGTGACCAGAGCTCGTTTTCAGTAATTCCAGGTTTTAAAGCCTGCTGCATTCTTATCATGCCTTCTTCGGCAGTCCGTACAGAAATTTTCATTGCTTCTAATTCCTGCTTATTTTTAATACTTCGAGCGTGTTCAATTGGTTCTTGCCCATCAAATAACTCGATGCCTTCTTTACTCAGTTCAATAGCCCCGGCAGCAGGAATGTAATCAACTGCAAGCCTGTTGTTTTCCCCGGCGTGTGTCCTCATAAGGTCAGCGATTTCACGGGCCCATTCTTTAGCATTGTCCTGCAGGGAGTCTCCTGAAGCGACATAAGTCAACGTGATCGCCGGTCTTACTTCATCAATAGTTTCAAGGCCTTCAGACAAGTGTTCACAGTTAGGAAAGTCAAATAAAGTAATTGGACCTTCAACAGGGATAAAGGCATAGCGAGCCGGATTTCTCAGCATAAATACTTGCATGTTCCGGCTCCCGGTAGCGTAACGGAGGTTCACAGGATCAAAAATGACTATTCCTCCATAACCTAAGTTTTTCAGCTGCTCACGGACTCTTCCCAGTCGGTACTGGCGCATGCGCACAAGATCAATTTGAGTTTTGTCATGCCTGATACTTGAAAGTTTACTCAACATTTTTCTCCTCTCTCTGTTTATTTGGTGAACATATTACAATAAGTTAAATCTTATTGCAATAAGTTTCGTGGGTTACCTGCCAATTTCCACCCGGTAATTAAAGGATTCAGGTTTGTATCGTGTCCGGCTGTATTCAATCGGACATCCATCTGTACCGATTGTCGTTCTGGATATATCTATCAGTGCTTCCCCGGGGATGATTCCTAAAAGATCAGCTTCATATCTGCCAGTGTTTGCTGCAGAGACGTTTTCTTTAATCGTTGAAAAATTGACCCCGTGCTTTCCTAACGAGGGGAATATATCGAAGGTCTCTGACTCTGAAGGTTTTATTAGCTCTCTGATATATTCCGGTACAAATAACTGCTGGTAGGCTATAGGCTTTCCATCAGCAAGCCTGATCCTTTCCAGATAATATACTTCTTCTGAATCATCCAGCTCTAAGTTTGCTTTGGCTAAAAAATGCGTGTTTGTCAACTCCGCCCTCAAAACGGTTACGCCCATGTCATTCCCTGACTCATGATGGATGACACCGGGGTTAGCGAAGTCCTCTGCCGGTGCCTGGCGAATTCGTGCCGGCATCCCTCTCCTGGTCTCCACTATTCCCGTTTGGGCGAGATCCCGAATAGCTTGTCTTATAGTCGTACGGCTGACATTAAATTGTTCCATAAGCTGGCTTTCTGAAGGAATTGGATCCCCCGGTTTCCAAACCTCTTCTTTAATGTTAGTCACTAATTTATTTTTAATTTGCACATACAAAGGCAACTTTCTTTGATTTTTGGACATATGAACTGCTCCCTTATTAACTCTTTATTTCTCATTGTAATCGTGAGCGGGAGGAATGAAAAGAAGACTGCAAGTAAAAAAGGAATAAGGAGAAAGAGCGTAGAAATACATACTGGTTAAAAAATATCCAGCGGGCCAATTTAGAATGGTTAGCGGAAGGAGATTGTAATGAAACAATTGTATAAACCTGAAGGCTATAATTCTGTCTCACCTTATTTAGTGGTGAATGGCGCGCAGGAAATAATCGATTTGTTAGAGGATATTTTTAAAGCAGAAACTTTAAGAAGGTTTGACATGCCAGATGGCTCAGTGATGCATGCTGAGGTAGTTATTGATGACTCGATTATTATGCTTGGCGATTCTTCTGAACAGTTCCCGCCTAATACGCATTTGCTGCATGTATATGTAAGTGATGTTGATAAAACATACAATCAAGCCATTGCATCAGGATGCCAGGCTATAGAATCCCCTGTTAAAAAAGACGGGGACCCTGACAAAAGGGGAACCTTTAAAGATTTTGCAGGAAACATATGGTCTGTAGCAACCCAGGTTGACCCTGATAATTAAAGCCAAAATAATTATTCCGGAGGTATTGCCGCTCACGGAAAATTGTGAAACTATCTGGAGAGGAAGGGGAGTAGGAATGATTACATTAAACCCCGTTGGTTTTGCTTATAATAAAAGGCATCAGGTGGAAGATGATTTTTGGGGAGAAGTGCTTTCAAGAATAGTCATTGATCAATCACTTCCGGAAGAATCTTTAAATGACATTGAATCATTCTCTCATTTGGAAATTATCTATTACTTTCATAAGGTAGAGAAAGACAAACTGATCACAGGAGCCAGACATCCAAGAAATGATATAACTCTTCCGAAGGCAGGCATTTTTGCCCAGCGGGGGAAAAACAGACCGAATCAGTTAGGGCTGGCATCAGTTAAGTTATTAAAAAAAGAAGGCAGGGAGTTAGTCGTAAGCGGTCTTGACTGTATTAACGGCACACCGGTTTTAGATATAAAGCCTGTCATGAAAGAATTTTTGCCGGCAGGGCCAATAGAACAACCAGCATGGACAAACGAGATTATGAAAAATTACTGGAAATAAGCAGTTTGCTGAGGAGGCCACCAATGAAAAAAGTCAACGAAGCGTTAGCTGTTATCCTTGAAGACTGGCAAAGGATGCAGGAGACAGAAGGGGATGAAGGAGAGGAAGCGGCTGAAAGGTTTGAAGCTAATTTTTATGAGTTTGCCCGGGAATTTAAACGCTGGTACCACAGTCTTGATCACCCGCCCCGAACCTTGGATGAATTAGAAAGTATGGAAGAAGTGTCACAGATTCAGGAAGCGCTACCTGGACCTCTTCAGTTAAATTTCATGATAGAAATGGAAGAGATTATTGACGGCATTGACACCCAGCGCTTTGATTAAGCCAGGAACTTTACAGTAAAAAATAAAGGAGATACATATGTTTAAATATGAGCTTAATAATAATACAGAATTACGTTTGCTGGAGCCAAGGCATGCTGAAGAACTTTACCGTTTGACGGATCACTCAAGACATTCCCTTCGTCAGTGGCTTCCCTGGGTGGATTTCATTAAAACAGCAGACGATTCAAGGGAATTTATTAAAGTGTCATTAAAGCAATTCAGCCAGACTAACGTCTTTCAGGCAGGGATCTGGTATAAAGGAGAGTTGGCAGGAGTCATAGGTTTACATCGGATTGACTGGGCTAATCAGTCGACGTCTGTCGGGTACTGGCTAGGGGAAAAATATGAGGGTAAAGGTTTAATGACGGAGGCTTGTCGAGCAGTCGTCAATTATTGTTTCACTGACTTAAAGCTAAAGAGAATTGAAATCCGTACGGCAGTAGAAAACTATAAAAGTGCCGCGATTCCAGAGAGGCTCGGGTTTAAAAAAGAAGGCTGCTTAAAAAGCGCGGAAAAATTGTATGACAAACATGTCGACTGCTATGTGTTCGGGTTAATAAGAGAAGAGTAGAACCCGGTGATTTAAATTGAAATTTTTAAAAAAGATAACGGAGGAGGTTTTTGGAAATGGGAGCCACCAGGCTTAAACGAAATCAAACGAAGCATGCTGCCGAGGTGTTGAGCAGAGCTTTTTACAATGACCCGTTAATGATATACCTTATTCCGGATAATAAAGAACGCAAAAGAAAACTCCCAAAATTAATTTTAAAGGTTGTCCGTTACTGCAGGTCATTTCATACAGTTGAAACAGATGATAACTTTAATGGGGTCGCCTGCTGGCTTCCTCCCGGCAGCACAGGTTTGAAATATGGAAAAAAGATCATGTCAGGTTCACTAGCTGTGCCATTTTTGTTAGGGTTCAGAGGTTATAAAAGATTCCTGAAAGTGATGAGAGTGCTGGATCAATTGGAAGCTAAGCACGTGCCAGAGCCTCACTGGTATTTATTCATGATAGGAGTAGATACAGGAGCCAGGGGGAAAGGCACAGGAAGCAAGCTGATTGAGGCGAAATTTAAAGAAGCAGAAAGAGAAGGCAGCCAAGCGGCCTATTACTTGGAAACGATGAATGATAAGACGTTACCACTATATAAGAAATTAGGCTTTCGAGTGTGTGAAACAGTCACAGTCGAAAATGGAGAGAGCCATCCTCTTAAAATATGGGCGATGAAAAAGGATTAACTATGGTTTGGTTTCATTCCTTAGTTACGATAACAATATTATGTAAACTTATTTCATCGGGCCCTTTTTGTTTTCAATAATATTATTATGTAAACACCACCTCTTCTGAAGATACTTTTCTAACATGCCCTTTTTTCTTTACAATAGAGCGTTCCCTATTAAATGAATTAACCTGTAGAGTGTTTTTAGGGAAACTCTCTTTATTTACGCTAATAACCTGATAGATACGCCGTTTCTTCATTTCTTCCCTTTGAATAAGCTGTAAAAAAGAAAAAGGGTGGGATGAAGCAATGAGGGAACCAGGGAAACTATTAATATGCTTTAAGAAAAATGCAAAAGGCGTATCAAAGGAGGATATTCATAAACAGGTTGGCACTAACTGCCTTAAAACACTCTCTGAAGTAAGTATCGATATCGTCAATGTTCCTGAAGGGGAAGAGGAAAAATTCAATCAGGTGTATTCAGAACGTGAGGAAGTCGATTTCGTTGAGTATAATTATATAAGAAAACCGACATACATTCCAAACGACCCTTATTATTCCAAGGGCGTCAACACAAAAAATGATGGTGTCATTAATCAATGGGGGCTGCAGAGGATTAATCCGGGAGGGGCCTTCAACAGGGTAAAACATTTAAGGCCGAACAGGAAAATTGCGATCCTTGATACCGGCATCGATCCTGAACATCCTGATTTGGCATCTAAAATAACGGATGGGGTAAACGTGGGGCCCGGGCAACCTGATGATATTACTGACAAAGCTGGCCATGGGACACATGTTGCGGGAATTGCCGCAGCTCTGACAGATAACGAGACTGGTATAGCAGGAGCAAGCTTTAACACTGCTATGATTATCCCGGTTAAAATGGGCGATGGCTGGTTTACTTCAGAGTCTATGATTGTAGGAATTTGTTATGCTATTGATAAAAAAGCAGATGTCATTAATATGAGTTTCGGCGGGCCTGAATTTAACAGAGCAGAGCAACTGGCAGTTGAAAGAGCTTATAAAAAAGGGATTTTACTCGTGGCGGCCACTGGAAATGACGGGTTAGACACTCCCCATTACCCGGCCGGCTATAATTATGTATTATCCGTAAGCGCGACTGATAGACGAAACAGTCTGGCATCGTTTTCGAACCAGTCTTCATCCCCGGGTATCTCCGCCCCGGGAACGGCAATCTTATCAACGACACCAACTTATTCTATACGAGGGATTAAACGGCACTATGATTCTATGCATGGGACATCTATGGCTGCTCCATTAGTAAGCGGTACTGCTGTTATGCTGAAAGCTGTTAATCCGAACGCATCCAATGCAGCTATTATTCGGGCCATTCAGAAGTCAGCCCGCAGTATTACTGATTCGACGTCTGACAGGGTTCCTTCTTTCGGATTATTAGATGCTTCCAATGCAGCACGGCTGATTTAAAACCCACGCAGATGAACAGGACCGGCAATACACCGGTCCATACATATAACTATCAGGAGACAGTTGGTTCAAGAACTGTCAGCGTATTGTCGATCGTGTTCAGGTTAACTGAGGCCCCTATCGGAATAGCTGCTTTATAAAAACCGTGTCCAGTGGCCAGATTAACCATGAGAGGTTTTCCTAATGGAACGAGCAGTTCATTAATTAAATCTGCATACGTTGTTCCGTAAGACACAAGGCAATTTGTACATTCTCCCATTATAATCCCTTCACAGTCCTCGAACTTGCCGGCCATTAATAATTGAGTTAAATAGCGGTAAATGGTCGTCGTAGGAGAATTGATTTCTTCCAAGAATAGAATTTTATCCCTCGTGTCAATTTCCAAAGGGGTCCCCAGTGTATTTACAAAACTGGTCAAGTTTCCACCGACTATTGGACCTGTCACATTCCCCGGAACAAGGCTGCTTAACTGTAAAGGAGGCGGATTGAGTATAGCTCTCGGCGACAAGATAGTAGAAACCGCTTCATAAAACTGATCAAAGTTATATGCAGGTGTATCTGGCCTGAAATCAATCAGCATGAGACTGTGAAACGTTATTAAATCGCTGAATTGGTATAAAATATTAAGCAGAACAGTCAGATCGCTGTAACCCGTTACTATTTTAGGATTGGCTCTAATAAAGTCATAGTCGAGGAAAGGGAGGAGGCTTTGAACGCCAGTCCCTCCTCTTGTCGGCAGGATCAGTTTCACGTCTGGATCGGCAAACATGCTCATCATATCTTCGGCTCTCTGTTCGGCAGGCGCTGCGGTTATTCCTTCAAACGAATAGACATGCCTTCCGAAAACGACATTAAAACCGAGCTCATTCAATGTCTGGACTCTGGCGTTAATAATATCCGCATCCAGCGGGCTTCCGGGTGTCACTAATCCAATTGTATCTCCGGCTTGGAGGATTGGTGGTCTTGTTGCCATGAAATATCTCCCCTTTTACGGTTCTAAATTAGTTAAACAAGGGCACGTTTTAATTAAAATCATATGAAAGGTATTTTTTTTTATTTGCCAATTATGAAAATACTTTATGTTGGATTGAAGTCCAGTGAACGCGCCGGAAGTAAATAAGACAGATAAAGGAGATCAATCAAATGATAGTGAGAAAACTGGCCAGCGTTGAAAATCCGCCCATGGCGCTGCTGTTAACGGCTGATCCTTCCAGGGTGCTTGTTGAGGAGTATTTGGAGAAAGGGGCCTGTTTTGTGGCGGAGAAAAACAGAGAGGTGATTGGGGTATACGTGTTGCTTCCTTTAAAATATGATAGTGCAGAAATTAAAAATATTGCTGTCTCTCCAAAGTATCAGGGCAAAGGAATAGGGAAAAAACTAGTCAAGCACGCCATTGAGGAAGCTCGAAAAAGAGGATTCACTACCATCGAGATAGGCACAGGGAATTCTAGTATCGGACAATTAGCCCTTTATCAGAAATGCGGTTTTAGAATTAGTAAAATAGAGAAAGGTTTCTTTACAGAGAATTATTCAGAAGAAATAGTGGAAAACGGTATTGTATGCAAAGATATGATCCGGTTATCGATGAAGTTGTAAGGAACCCCCCCTTGGATTTTGGCATAACAAGGGGGAGGTTGAAGATACAAAGAGGGCTACCTGTTAACGACGTTTAGCAAGTTGCCGTCAGCATCAACATATTGGCCGTCTTCGTTTAGAAACGCAGCAGCTACTTTAATCGCTCTATTTTCTGAAGATGGACCTATATGGAGTTTATAGTGAATCGGATGATGATCCTCATGAACGTGCTCCGGCTCTTCTGAGATTATAATATGTTTCCCGTTTGGTGTTTCGATGTAATGTTCGTGAGCGTTTACCCCTCCTGCAACAGAGAGCAATCCAACAACTATTAAACCTGACACTATTTTTTTCATATACATACCTCCATTTATTAGGTGATCTGCTGAAGTTTTATTTTACCTTAACTTTTTATCGAGCAGAACGGGACTTTGTTTACTTTTTTGTATGTAAGGTGTTGCTTATTTCACATGCTATAGTCATAAACTACAGGTATTTATCCCTGGTCTGTTAACCAGGCTATGAAAGCCTAATATTAAAAAAGAGAGTGGATACAGATTAGAAAGGGAACAATGGAAATAGGACTCCGGGTTACAATTAACAGAGTGATAAACGGAACTTTCTTGTTTCAGAGGAGGTCTATAAATGAATGTGACATTAGAAATGACTTATAAAACACCTAAAGGGGTACAAACTGTTTTTTTCTCAGATACTATGAGAGCAGAGCAGGCCCTCATAATAGCTGATGATTTGGAAAGGACAGGCAGGTTAAGAAATATCGCCTTTTCAGACACGCGCGGTCATACGTGGTCACTTAAAGAACTCAGAAAATTTCTTGCAGAAATAGAAACAGAACCGCACCATCTTACGGTTTATTTTGACGGAGGGTTTGATCAGGGAACGAAGCAGTCAGGACTGGGCTGTGCGATTTATTATGAACAAAACGGCAAATCATTCCGCCTTAGAAAAAACCGGCTAGCCGGAGAACTTGATACTAATAACGAGGCTGAATATGCAGCTCTTTATCTTTCCTTACAAGAGTTAGAGCAGTTAGGGGTCCATCATCTTCCGGTCATATTTAAAGGTGATTCAAGAGTGGTTCTGAACCAGCTGAGCGGGGAATGGCCTTGCATGGAACCGGAACTGAATAAGTGGGCAGACCGTATTGAGGATAAGATGGAGCAGTTAGGCATTACCCCGGAATATCGTTTAATTTCACGTAAAAAAAACCGTGAAGCGGACCATCTGGCATCACAGGCCCTTCAGGAAATAGAAATTGCGAGTAACGCTGAAAGGCCTCAGGTAGAAAAATAATGATAGAGAATCAGCCATCCGGGCAGTAGCAGTTTGATGCTCCTGTCTTTTTTTGGTTTAATTAGGTAAAAGACGGAATTCGCTTCAGCCGGAATCTCTGGCAAGTGAGACAAAGTCAGGTAAAAAGTTTGATTGAAAGGTGATAAAAAATTAAGTAATCTGGAATTTCAGTGTAAATTTGTGATTGAACTTAAAGGTTTAATTCTTTTTATAGGTTGTTAAATTAAAAATTTACTAAAAGGAAATGCACAACGAGAGTATTTTACAAAAGGAAGAGTGACGTACCATGGAGGATATTAATAAGAAAAATATATCTATTGCTTTTAGCTGTTTAATCTTATTTGCAGTCATTTCAGTTTTATCTTTATTTAATCAGCTCGTTTTTTTAGATGAAACACTTATTTCATGGCTTACGGAAGGTGTGCCGTCCGTAGTCGTGTCTTTTATGGAAATAATTACTGTTATAGGCTCCGGAGAAGCCATTTTAATTTTGACGGGCATTGTCGGTGTTTATTTCCTTTATAAGAAAATGTGGAACCATGCTGTCTTTTTAATCGTCTTGACCGGAGGCGGAGTCGCGCTGAATTTTATACTTAAGATTTTATTTCAAAGGGAAAGACCTGGTGAGAGCAGCGTCATTGAGTTTTTCGGTTATTCCCTTGAAATACCGTCCTACAGTTTCCCGAGCGGCCACGCGATGAGGAGTGTCATATTATTTTCTTTTTTAATTTATCTGGCATACCGCCAGTTGGAAAATAACACGGCAAAAGTATCAGCGGCAGCTGTTTTCGGGGGATTAATTATTTTAGTGGCATTGAGCCGGATTATCACAGGCGCTCATTTCCCATCGGATATTTTGGCCGCAGCAATTATTTCAATTGCCTGGCTGAACGTATGCCTATTCACTTTCAGGGTATGGGGTGAGAAGAAACTGCCTGTAAAGAGTACAAGTAGTATTTAAATAATATAGAGAAAAGACGAACTGTGGTTTTACAGTTCGTCTTTTTATGAATGAATCCTATAGCAAACTAGCCGGAATTCTCCAGCTCTACCCTGCCAGCATGTAAAAAGCCAGCACTCCTAATATAGCGGGAATCAGTAAGCCTATTCCTCCGCAAATGATACCCGTAATTGCAAAACCCCTTCCCGGTTCTCCAGTCTGTTTAATTTCTTTTAAACCTAAAATACCAAGTCCAACTCCTGAAACAGCCAGCACCAGGCCCACTAACGGGAGTAAAAAAAGAATAATGGATAAAACCCCTGTTACCATCGATGTGACTGCTTTTAAGTTCTTATATTCTTTCATGAGGCACCTCTTTCCTATATACCTCTTTCCACTGCTACTTGTTTTTTAACCGGGGAATATTAGATAAAGCACAGGTTTTCAATTGAATTTTATGGTTTTAAGTGTTTTTGGTTAAAGATTGGCAAGACTTAGATATACCTATGTTTGGGTACTGATCCTTTTTGTGGAATTGCCTGTTTATAATACAGGAACAGCGGGAAGTGCTTATTAGTTAATAAACTCATGCAGGTATATAAAAGGAGGAATAAAATGGAGGCGGATACAAAACTGGAAGCGGGAAGCGCAAATGAGCCTAACCGGCTCAAATATTCACGGCGGAACTTTTGGTCCGGTTTCCTGTTCGGACTTGGGATGATTGCGTTTATTGATGAGATGGTTTTCCATCAGCTGCTCCGGTGGCATCATTTCTATGACAGAGCAACTACGGATGTTGGATTAATCTCCGACGGCCTTTTCCATGCGTTCAGCTGGTTTGCGACAATTGGCGGGCTCTTTATGTTTGCCGATTTACGCCGGCGGCGAGCCGTGTGGCTTACAAGGTGGTGGGGCGCTGTGCTTCTCGGTGCCGGAATTTTTCAACTGTACGACGGGCTTATCCAGCATAAAGTGTTCAGAATCCACCAAATTCGTTATGTTGAGAATTTAATCGTTTATGACATTATATGGAATACAGCAGCAGTCATTATGATTCTGGCTGGAATATACTTACTTAGACGGGCACAGAAAAGTGTTAAGCGGGAAGAGGGAAGATCATGATCGTATTAAACCACTCTCAACCGCATGGCCATTCTCATTCTACGGCTTTTTTTGATGTTGCCGGACTTGGGCCCCAGCTTATTCTCGCTTTCCCGTTTGTGATTGCTTTAGTCATTTACCTCTTTGCTGCAGCCGCAGCAAAAAGGAAAGGGAAATCGTGGCAGGGTTACAGGATGGTATTATTTACAATAGGAGCAGGGTGCGCACTTGCAGCCGTAATTGGTCCGCTCGCTGAATGGGCTCATGCCAATTTTACTGTTCATATGCTGGGACACTTGCTGCTGGGAATGCTTGCTCCATTATTAATGGTGCTGGCTGCACCAGTAAGACTGTTATTGCGGGCAATGCCTGTTAAGTGGGGCCGGCGCCTGACGAAAGTATTAAAAAGTTTGCCAGCACGTATCGTCACTGACCCTGCCGTCGCCTCACTTCTTAACATTGGGGGTCTTTGGATCCTCTACACTACTGAGTTGTATGCAGCCATGCACGATGATGTGCTGCTTCACTTGTTTATTCATATGCACGTCTTTTTAGCGGGGTATGTATTTACAGCGTCGATGATCTCAATTGATCCTATGCCTCACAGGACTGCTTATTTGTATAGGGCAATTGTGCTCGTACTCGCACTCGCCGGGCATCAGATACTATCCAAGTTCATTTATGCTAACCCGCCTGCAGGCGTGCCCAGGCCAGAAGCAGAAGCAGGAGGGCAGCTGATGTTTTACGGCGGTGATGCAGTTGACGTCTTCATTATTTTCATGCTCTGTCTCCAATGGTACCGTGCCGCCCGTCCCCGAGGCAAAATGTCCCAAAAGACATCCGCAGGCCAGTTTACCCCTGCGGCTGATTAAGGGGACAGACCCCCCATTTATTCCCAGACAAAAAGGCTGTTGCTCAGCCTTTTTGTCTGCCATATTATTTATTTTTTTTATCCTGGGGATCTATAAATAAAGAGCCGTCAGTTTGAACTTGAGCATAGAAAACATCTGAAAAGGAATGAATGCCTGCTTGATCCAGCTGTTGTTTTAGCCAGTCGATGTCAAGTTTCAGTTTTTCTAAGTTTTTCTTTATGACCAGTCCGTCAGAAATCACTTCGGTTGGCAGAGGGAAGACTTTCTGCGGGCCTGTAATATTCATATCCTGTTTTGTTAAAGGCAATTTATAATCCCGTGGCAGAACTGATAATTTCCCGTTAGGTTCAAGTATCGCATAATCCACCTCAGCTAGAGAAAAAATTCTTTGCTGGCGCAGCATGGAGTTTAAAGCGTCCAAGTCGAGCCTCTGATTCTTTAATTCTTTGTCGACTATTTTACCTTCTTTAATCACAATAACAGGATCACCTGTGACCACTTTTCTTCCTTCTTTTGATTTTATATCAATAAGATCCATAACAAGTGTTAAAATAGTCCAGCCTAACAAAGCTATAAAACCGTGTTGAATACTGAAGTTAGCATTAACGACAAGGTTTGCGGAGATAGAACCAATAGCAATAGCAGAGGCAAAATTAAAAAACGTCATCTGGCTTATTTCTTTTCTTCCCGTAATTCGGGTCATCACAAATAAAACTAGAAAACTGAACGCTATCCTTAATATAAGTTCAGAAGTATCCATATAAGCAGCCACCTCAAAAAGGGGTCAGACCCCCCATTATTTACCATATATATTCACTTACAGCAGAAGCGGGTTATTAGTATAACGTGTATTAGTGATATTTATTCAGGGCGGGGAGGTAATAGCCAGAGGCCATAAATGGCGATGAAAGAGTAACTAATGCAGGTTAGAATAATCAATAAGAGAGCAGGCAATGAAAGGGGGGAGAATGTGGGTAAAGTGATCCCTGAGCTTTATGATGCATTGATGGCTCCTCTGGAGAGAATAAAGTTTCGTTCTATTCGGCAATCTTTAATCCAAAAAGCAGAGGGGAAAGTACTTGAAATTGGTTCGGGTACCGGACTTAATTTTCCTTATTATACAAAAGCAGAAGCTGTCACAGCAGTTGAACCTAATTCTGTAATGCTCCGTAAATCTAAAAAACGAATAAAGGCTGCACAGGTGCCTATTGAAGCTATTCAGGCAGATGCTCAAAAATTGCCCTTCTCAGATGATAGCTTTGATATGATTGTTGGAACGTTAGTTTTTTGCACCATCCCTCATCCTGACATAGCTTTAAAAGAGTTACGCAGAGTGTTGAAAACTGATGGAACTCTGCTGGTATTTGAACATGTCCGCCTCGACCGGCCCACAGCAGCAAAGATGCAGAAATGGGTAACTCCGGTATGGAAACGAATGTGTGACGGTTGCCATTTAGACCGTAATACACTTGCTAACATAAAAAAATCAGGCATGACTGTTGAGCAGGTTAAGAAATATAACAGCGGTCTGTTTTTAGCTGTTCAGGCTAAAAATTGAGTAAATATACTGTGCTAATAATGTGAAAAACGGGCCGTAACCTATAATTTAAAGGCTGGTTAATTAGCCTTTTGTTAAATTTTCTAATTGAAACTTGGCGGTATGCCAAGTTTTTTTATAGCTAAAAATAGTATATTCCAACGGCTCCTAACAAATAATACTTCTACAAGTTATTGCTAAATGAGGGACTGATATGAAGCCGGATAATTTCAACCATTCACCTGTCACACTTACCTCTCTTTTAGAAACCCTAAAAGCTTCCAGGGACTTCCATTTGCAAGCCTTTACTATAGCAGGTAAACCTTTTAACCTTTTTTACTATAGTTCTCTCACAGACCAAACAGTCTTTAAAAAAGAACTTCTCCCTTGTTTGAGAAAAGCAGAAAACTCTAGTTTAAAAGAAATAACAGAGGCCATCCCTTTTATAGAAGCATTAATCGTTAAGGATGTGAAGAAGGTAGAAGAAAAGCTGCTTACAGGTTTTCTTGGTCTCAATCTTCAAGGCGGGACGGATGAATGTTTGCTTATTCCAGTGAAAGAACAAAAACATAGAGATGTCACTGTTCCTGAAGTGGAGTTTAGTGTAATCGGTCCAAAAGAAGGTTTTATTGAAGATATTGACACAAATATTTACCTTATTAGAAAACGCCTTCCAGTCAAAAACCTGATAAATAGTGAAATTGAGGTTGGTTCGTTATCCAAGACACGGGTGGCTGTACTTTATTTGGATGGGATTGCAGACGAAGAAAATGTAAATACCATCAAACAAAGAGTTGAAGATATAGAGTTTGACCATATTGATGACAGCTCTTATATTAACCAGTTAATCGAAGATAATTCCAAATCTCCGTTTCCTCAACTGCTTGATACTGAACGACCAGACAGGACGGCTGCTTCTTTGACCGAAGGCAAAGTCGCCGTACTTGTAGACGGATCTCCCACAGCAATTATAGGTCCGACTACTTTTCTGGAATTTTTTTCTGCATTTGACGATTACTTTTCCAACTGGATTATTTCATCAATATTAAGAGTAATCAGAGTGTTTAGTGTGGCATTTTCCATTTTTGCAACAGCCATTTATGTAGCTGTGCTAACCTATCATACACCACTGATACCAAGAGATCTGCTGGATACTCTCGTTCAGTCACGTGACGCTATTCCGTTTCCTCCAATCATTGAGGCGGTATTTCTGGAATTAACAATTGAGCTTTTACGGGAAGCAGGAGCACGCCTGCCTTCTAAAGTTGGCCAGACGATCGGGATTGTAGGCGGTATTGTTATCGGAACAGCAGCGGTTGAAGCAGGATTAACCAGTAATGTGCTTTTAATTATAGTGGCTCTTTCTGCTTTAGCCTCTTTTACAACACCTATCTACCGGATAGGGAATACGATCAGGCTGCTCCGTTTTCCATTTTTATTTGCTGCCCAGCTATGGGGTTTAGTGGGCATATTTATCGGTATTGGTTTTCTGCTCGTTCACCTCCTGGGTTTGACTTCACTTGGGAGGCCTTATCTTGAACCGCTTTATCCTCTGCGTTTACAAGACATGAAAGATTCAGTAATCAGACTGCCTTTTAGTAGGCAATCCCAGCGGCCGGTCCACATGCGTCCTGATAATCCTAAGCGTTTTAATAAGCAGCAAGCGAGAAAAACGCGCGATATTGATGACTAGTCAAGAAAAGGGGGGACAGTAGTGGCTAATCTCATACCGGAACGATCAAAAGTATCCCCCTTTTTTTTGTTTTTTCTTATTCCAGGCATGCAGGTAGGAGTCGGGGTGTTTGGCTTTCCCCGTTACTTAGCTGACGAAGCAGGGTTTGACAGCTGGCTTGCCGTGATTATAACCGGGATTTCTACGTCAGTAATCATTTGGCTTGTCTTTATTATTTTGAAAAGAGGGGGGGGAGATATTATAGAAATACACAGGAATACTTTTGGGAAATGGATTGGAGGTTTTATATCTTTCCTGATGTTTCTGTATCTTTTTTCGTTTTCGTTAGTTATTCTTCGTACATATACTGAAGTCATCCAAATATGGATATTCCCGGATCTTTCAACTTGGTCTATTACTTTGGCTTATTGTATTTTAGCGTATTATGCCGTTATAAAAGGTTTCAGGGTGGTGACCGGGCTTAGTATTTTTGCAGTGATCATTTCTTTCCTTGCCTTCAGCAGCTTAATCGGTCCATTGGAATATATAGAAGTCCGAAATTTACTTCCTCTTCTGGATCACTCAATTTCGGAATATCTTACTTCAGCTAAAACTATGGTTCTTGGATTTTTAGGAGTTAAAATGCTTTTTATTTATTATCCGTTTATTAAAAAACCTGATAAAGCGGTTAAGTGGGCGATTGGAGGAAATGTATTCACTCTCGTCGTTTATTTGTTTGTAGTATTGGCGGCATTTGTATTTTACAGTCCGGGTCAATTGCAAAAAACGGTCTGGCCTCTCTTCACAATGTGGCAAATCATTGAGCTTCCTTTTATTGAACGTTTTGAATATCTGGCTATACCTGCATGGGGAGCAGTTATATTATCAGGCGTCTGTTTAGCTCTATGGGTATCCAGCAGAGGGTTTCGTTTATTATTCTCTTTTAATCAGAAGCAAACGTTAATCGTCCTTCTTCTCATAGTGTTTAGTTTAAGTGTCATTTTTCAAACTCGTGAAGCAATTGACCGGATGAATACTGTCACTGCTGAGATTGGTTTTTACTTTACTTATATATACATTCCAATTCTCTGGCTGATTCAATCTATTAGAAAGAAAGGAAGCTCCTAATGAAAAAACTCGTTATTCTGCTCACGTTTTTAACCAGTGCCTGTGTCCAGCAGGAAATAGTGGACGAACTGTTACTGATACATGCAACAGGAATTGATTATGTTGACGAGTTAAATTTTAGGGCTACTGTAAGTGTGCCGATCTATAAAGGTGATAATGGAAATAACTCAGGTGAAGGTGTAACCAGTGAAACAATTACGGCAGTTGGCCGAACAGCTAAAAACATACGGGCTGAAATGGACAGTAAATCACCGAAGTTAATTAATAACAGCAAATTGGCTGTTGTTCTGTTTAATAATGAGATGGCAAAAAAAGGGATAATCGAGCAGGGTGATACGTTTTACCGTGATCCATTAGTGGGGCAACGTCTTTATTTAGGGGTGTTTGAAGGATCCACAAATCAGCTTTTGGAAAACCAGCCCTCCCTCCAGCCGGAAATCTCAAAGTACTTGTCTGAGCTTATTGAACAGAATATTAATAATCATAATATTCCAAAAAGCAATATGCATGTATTTGTTTATCGTTTATATCAGGAAGGGATGGAAACTTATCTGCCTTATTTGAAGAAAGTTAATGATCAGGTCCAAGTGACAGGGGTTGCAATCTTTAAAAATGACAAGATGGTTTCTGCTCTTTCGCTGGAAGAGTCAATAATATTTAAAATGTTAATTGAAAACTTTCAGGGGGGTACTTACGAAGTGGCCCTTCCTGACAAGGAATTTGCCTCTATCAGAAATTTAAGTGCCCAGTCCAGTTACCAGGTTGAGATGCGGAAAGGGATGCCGGAGATTACACTGAATCTCCGTACTAAAGGGTACGTGAATGAATATTCCGGAATACCGCTGGATCAGAAGAAAATTAATGAAATTAACCACCTGTTGGAGGAAGAGCTCACAGTAGAAATTTCTAAGTTGATTAAAAAGTTCCAGGATTTAGAGACAGACCCGGTCGGTTTAGGTTTTCAAGTTAAAACACGGACTAGAGGCTGGGATGAACAAAAGTGGACAGACCAGTACCCCAATGTGAAGGTGCACGTCAATGTCGATACGATAATTACACACGGGGGAGTCAGTGATTAAAATAGAATTTCATTTTCTTAAGAATCAAACTAATGAGTTTTTTTATTCTCTTTACTTTGCTGTTATGTAAGTTTGATTACTTGAAAACTCATTTTTTCCCATAAAAAAGATAGAAATATTTAACATTAGACCGTATGAATGTTATGGTAAACTTGTGGTAATAGGTTTTGAGTTTACAAGGAAGAGGTTTTAGAGCGGAGGGGAAAACTCAAAAAAAGACTGCAAAATATAGAAATCAGGTAAATAAATTAGTATATTTAAAAAAATGTATTAAATTGGTAAACATATTGGCATTTACAGAGGGAGGTTTTCATGTATCAGAATGAGAAATTGTATGATTATTTAATGGAACATACAGATCAGTTAACTGAAGAATGGTATAACTCTGTTAAAATTAGTGCGCCAGAAGGGATTTATTCCTCACCGGATTCAGAAGTAATTAACAACTTGAAAAGGCAGAATAATGATTTTCACAGACGTTTTTTTGCCGTATTCAACAGTGAAATAAACACTTTTGAAAACAGCCTCAAAGAGTGGATTGATGAAATAGCAAAAGATGAAGAACATTTAAATACGCCTTTGCATTTGATTCTTAATGAATTTAACAGAACAGAAGAACAATACTTTAATTTACTGGATCAATACGTTGATTTGGTAAAGAATGACTATGCAGTCAAAGAGGTCATTAACTGGTATAGAGTTATAGGCGATTGGTTTAGAGAAATAGCGGTAAGGTTTGTTGAGGAACATACTAGGTACGCTAAACAAAGAATAGAAGCACAAGAGGAAGTCATTATGGAACTGAGCTCACCAGTTATTTCTTTAAGCCCTCAGGTCGCATTGCTTCCTTTAGTCGGAAATATCGATTCCTTCCGCTCAAAAATTATTCTGGATAAAACAATTGACCAGTGCTCGAAGCAGCGCGTGAATTACCTGCTGCTCGATTTATCCGGTGTAGTAACAATAGACGAAATAGTGGCAGAAGAACTGATGCACCTTATACGGGCCCTTAAGCTAATCGGCGTGACAACCACTCTTTCCGGAATGAGGCCTGAATTAGCCAGATCTACTGTCCAGTTAGGTATAATGTTTGAAGAGGTGACCATTAAACCCTCCCTTGCTGAAGCCATCCAATTGAGAGAGTTTACTTTTAAATAGACGTTTTTAAATATTTATCTCCCTTTAGATCAGCTTTCGCTGGTCTTTTTCTTTTCCCTTAATTAAGTAAAAGAATAAATAAAAGCGGCTTAAAAACCACCGCTATTTAATTTATTCTTGAAATTTTACGATTTGACCCACTTAACAGCTTTTTCCAAATCATCTGCAGAAAACCGCTGGACATCGGTCTCACTTGCAGTATCTACGATAGCGGCTGCAATATTAAATATATTTTTATCAGTCACTACCGCATATTTTTCAATATCATTAAAGTTATTTTTTATAAACTTAAAACGGTTGTTTATACTGCTGACATCTTGAATAGGAAGTTCAGGGAACCGGACCATTAACCTGATCTTTCCGTATTTCCCTATTAATTCTTTCATTTTATCAGAGGCATCTCCAAATTCTTCTTCTGAAACATTCTCAGTAACTTCGAATGCAATAAAATTACCCTCGCTGACAGATAATTCTCTAATCATAAGTTTCACCCCGGTTAGTAGTTTTTTAACCCTATTATATGAGTACCATTACCCCCATTAAAAAATTTTAAAAGCCCTAAATTTCCCTTTTGTCGAAAAATAGCGAAAAAAGCTGAATACACCGCCATAAAATTTTTCTCAGTTCATTTTCAGTTCATACTTCCATGTTAGTCTTTTACAGTGCTGATGACAGAGCCGGCAATTACCGGTTCGCCAGTTACAACCGGTAATGTAAAGAAGACAATTATGGGGGAAGACAATGACACACGTATGGAAGATATTTAAACAGGATTTATTGAATATTAAACGAGTGCCTCTCGTAGGCATTCTTCTTATAGGACTGGCAATTCTGCCGTCTTTATACGCCTGGTTCAACTTAAGTGCCTCCTGGGATCCTTATGCCAATACGGAAGGAGTTCAGGTGGCGGTGGTCAATGAAGATAAAGGCGCTTATGTTGATGGAGAATTCATCAACGTAGGGGAAGAACTGACAGAGAATCTTCAAAATAATGATAACTTCGGCTGGTCTTTTGTTGAAAGGGAGGAAGCTGAAAAAGGGGTGGAATACGGAGACTATTACGCAAGTATCTATATAAGCAGCTCATTTTCTGAAGATCTCTCAAGCGTGGTTAAAGGAGAACCGGACTCGGCGCAAGTTCATTACCAGGTCAATGAAAAAGTGAATGCCATAGCTCCTAAAATGACGTCCGCAGGCGCATCTGCGATCGTAAAAGAGATTAATGAGCAATTTATTGAAGAAACCTCAAAGTCTTTATTTCAGGAGTTTGACAGGCTCGGGCTTAAACTGGAAGAAGAACTTCCTACATTCCGCAGAATTAAACAAACAGTTTATGACCTTGAGTCCCATTTTCCTGCTGTAAACGAATTTGCAGATCAAGTGGTGGCGTTTGATGAAAATTGGGGGGAAATTGATAACCATATAAATCAGTTTCTGGAATTAAGGAGCCTTAGTCCCCAGATTGATGAAGGAACGGAACAAATTCTCCTGCTTGAAAGCCGCCTGCCCGAAATCAATGAACTGGGCGAAGGCGTGCTTCAATTGGAAGAAACCATTCCAGACATTGAAAAAGCAGTGGCGGAGGTTGACGAGTTAAACAACCGGTTTGCAGACATTGCAGATCTGCTTGAAGAAGCTCTCGACGGCGCCAGGGAAGCTCAAGTAACGATTGAGAATGCCCAGGAAATGCTGCCGGAAGTCGAAGAAAGAGCTGACTCAATTGAAGACTATTCAGAAGCTCTCATGGTTTTTATAGATGAAGTTGAAGGTTCGTCTGAAAAAGTCAGTGAGACAGTCGCCCAGCAGGCGCTGTTCGCGAGTCAGACAGCTGCTTCTGCAGAAAATACTCTGAATATGTTTATAGACAATGAGGAGGAAGATAATGCAAAGGACGTGCTGAAAGAATTAGATGAACAGCTTGCAAATCATATAGACGTTCTTGATAACGCCATAGATATGTACAGCTCAATTCATGACTATTCCGGGGATGAGGAACTGCTTGAAGTTATTAACCAGTTAACGAAGGTAAAAGAGCAGCTTCAAACATTTCAAAAGGAACTTCAGGGCGCGTTAACGACGATTGAATCTGGTCAAACTCCAGGAAAGGACCTAATAGAGTCCCTGCAGTCAACCGCTTCAGAAACTGAACAAATGGCAGGCGGCCTTCACGATTATTTAATGGGAGAAGGGGCCGATCAGACAGATCAAGCCATCCAGAACCTCAGATCCGGTCTGGTGAACGCCGGCAACTCTTTCGAAGAAAATTATAAAGCTTTACAAACAGTAGAAGAAACGCTTGAAAATGCAGAAAAAATAGCTGTTAGTGGAGAAGAAAGTATTGAAGAACAAATTGAACGGCTTCCTGAATTGGAAGAAAGCATTAAGAATATAACTCAGCAAATTCAGGACACACTCCCGCTTATTACAGAGGCAATTGAATCAGCAGCCGCCTTTGTCCGTGAGGATCTGCCAGGCATTGAAGCAAAAATATATGAGACGGCCGATTTCATACGGGATGACTTGCCTAAAGTAAAAGAAGACTACCGGAGGCTGGCCGAATTATTAGAAGAAAATATGCCGCAAGTGGAGGAAGCAGTAAACGAGCTCGCTGAATTTTCCCGCAGCGAGCTACCTGAAATGGAAGAAAATTTAGGAGAAGTGGCGGATCAAATACGTGACATAGAAGAAGAGGACCGACTGAATGAAATTATTTCAGTTCTGCGGAATGATCTTGATGAAGAAACTGATTTTTTCGCAAACCCTGTAAATTTAGTGGAAGAAGAGCTTTTTCCAATACCTAATTACGGATCGGCCAATGCGCCTTTTTACACGACCTTAAGTCTTTGGGTTGGCGCTTTGCTGTTATCTAATTTGATCAGCACCAATTTACACACAGTGGATCGCCGTCCGGAATTTACTCTTCGCTCAATTTATCTTGGAAGAATGATTTTGTTTTTAATCATGGGCGTTCTCCAAGGGTTAATTGTAAGCATAGGAAATCTCACTCTTCTTGGCGTGTATGCAGACAGCCCATACTTATTTGTTTTATTTTCAGTTATCATAGCCGTTGTTTTTATGACAATGGTTTATACACTGGCCTCCATTTTGGGCAACATTGGCAAGGCTTTGGCTATTGTGCTTCTTGTGCTGCAGCTGTCCGGCGGAGGAGGGACATTCCCAATTGAAGTCGCTCCGCCATTCTTCCAGCAGATCAATCCTTATTTGCCCTTCACTTACGCTATTAACCTGCTGAGAGAAGCAGCAGGAGGGATTATACCGGCTCTCGTATGGAAAAACGTTATCATTCTGTCAGGCTTCTGGGTATTAACCCTCGCTGTAGGACTTCTTTTAAAACCCGTGCTTGCCTCCAGAATTGAAAGGACATACGCTAAATCCAAATCCAGCCGCCTCGTAGAATAGAACAGACAGGAAGACAATTCCCGTTTAATACTACAGGTGATATTATAAAAAGTAATGGGGATGGTATGGTTGGTGCAACTGGTGTCGCACCAACCCCAGTCTCAGGAACAGAAAATCAGCCGACCCACCGCATAAACGAGATAATAGAAAGGCAGGGGACGTAATAATGACTACTATACTAATTGCTGATGACGATCCGCATATCAGAAAACTGATGAGGTTGTATCTTGAAAACAGCCAGTTTAATGTGATTGAAGCGGAAGATGGGCAAGAGGCACTGGATCTGGTCTCTGCGGAAAAGATCGATCTGGCGATTATTGACGTAATGATGCCTCATTTAGATGGTATTGAGTTAACCGAAGATATCCGATCGTTCTTAAATATTCCTATCCTTATGGTGACAGCGAAAGGCGAATCCCAGGATAAAGTAAAGGGCTTTAATGCTGGAACGGACGATTATTTAGTTAAGCCGTTTGATCCGGTTGAGTTGAACCTGCGTGTGAAAGCCCTTTTGAAACGCTATAATATTAACCTGGAGAACCTTGTGAAAATAGGAGATGTAACTATAGATGTAGAGCGCCTGACCGTGGCATCGGCGCACGGGACCGTCCAGCTGAAACGGAAAGAATGTGAGCTGCTCTTTACGCTCGCCGGTTCTCCCGGAAAAATTTTCACGCGTGCCCAGCTGATCGAGAAAATATGGGGGTACGACTATGAAGGTGATGAAAGAACAGTAGACGTCCATATTAAAAGGTTAAGGGAGCAGATGACCCCTTTTCCTGAATTAACGATAACGACCGTCAGAGGCTTAGGATACCGGCTGGAGGAAAACTGATGATTAAAAAAAGCCTGTATTTGCGGATAGTTGCGACCTTTATTAGTGTCGTCTTAATAAGTTTATTAGTTTCATATATGATTACATCCTTGTTTTTTCAGCGGGAAGTGCTTTTTGAAGAAGAAATTACAAATGTCACCCGGGGAGTTGCAGGGGTCGTGGAGATGACTGAGGCTCAGAATATTGATGACATGATAGAGACACTAAAAGAATTTCATTTTGAAGTGATGATCGTAAATGAAGAAGGGGAACCGCTTTCTGAGGAGCCCTCTTTTCCTGTCAGTGAAGGGGCCTACCAGGAAGTAATCACAGGGAGCGCGGTTTCACCGGTCGTATACCATGAGAGCCAAGCCAGGGTAGGGGGGATGCCGGTAGAAATAGGTGATGACTCGTTTGCCCTCTTTGTTCATATGGATTATGAAGCGGAAGGCGAAGCGATCAGGAACGTCATTCTAATAGCTCTTCTAATTGTTCTTATTGTTGGAAGTCTGTTAATCTTTCTGGCTTCCCGGTATGTCGTTGATCCAATAAAAAGGTTAACGGCAGCAGCTAAAGAAATGGCCACAGGAAACTTTTCCATCAGGGTCAAGAACAAAGACAACAAAGACGAAGTGGGTGAGCTTATAAGGAGCTTTAACCATATGGCCGCTGAAGTGGAGCAAATAGATCAAATGAGAGATGATTTTGTAAGCAGTGTCTCCCACGAGTTCCAGTCGCCCCTTACGTCAATCAGAGGTTTTACGAAAGCAATCCGGGACGATATTGTGCCGGAAAAAAACCAGAAAGAATATCTTGATATTATATATAAAGAAACAGAAAGACTTTCTCGGCTGAGCGAGAATCTTTTGCAGCTGGCGTCGCTTGAATCAGACCAGTATCCGTTTAAACCTGTTAATTACCGGCTTGACGAACAGGTGAGACGCGCCGTACTGGCAACAGAGCCTTTATGGAAAAAGCGGCAGCTGACAGTGGAATTGGATCTTGAACCGGCGGAAGTAACAGCAGATGAAGATTTATTCAGCCAAGTATGGGTAAACCTGTTAACTAATGCGATTAAATACTCTCCTCAAGGAGAAATCATTACTGTCACCCTTAGAAAACAAAGCAGCCATATTCAGGTAAGTATTAAAGATAACGGGAAAGGAATACCTGAAGAAGCTTTCCCTCATCTTTTTGACAAATTTTATAAAGTGGATAAAGCAAGAAGCAGTTCCACTGACGGAAACGGATTAGGCTTATCAATTGTGAAGAAGATTTTAACCATTCATAACTGTGGAATTAATGTCTCCAGTGAAAAGGAAAAAGGGTCTGTTTTTTCGGTGGAAATTCCGTTTAATAGAGAGTAAATAGATGCGTCCTGCCCAGCCTGGCAGGACGTTTTTCTCTTTAAAAAATTATTCTTATTAGAATCAAAAATTAAGACGTATGACAGCTTCTGCAGGTTTGTCGGCAGACTGATTTTTTACAGTATACGCCTTTTCACCAGTTCACAGTGAGTTCATAAACCTTTTATAAAATATAAAGGGAGAAAGAAATTATACAAAATCGACGGGAAGAGGTGTCAACACAAATGAGCCTATCGAAGACGGACAGGAGGACAAGCGAATTGCCAGGAAACCCTCGTTCTTCTGAGTCGGAGGTCTCTCCAAGAAAAAAGTCTGTCAGGGAAATTGTAAATTTGCTGAGGAGCCAGGGCATACACGCAGACTTTTGTGTACGGCGTAAAGAGGATAAAGAAAACTTATAGAAGATTTGAACCCGAGTATAAAGCAGGAATGACTGAGGAGGAGAAGGATATGGAAACAGCAGCCCCTATAAATATGAGGAAGCTGAAAGCTGTTAAAAAGGAATTAACGCGGTTTATGATGACGTACCAGTTTGCTTTGGATGAGTTAAATACTAAAATAGATATTTTACAGCAGGAGTTTCATTACATTCATGATTATAATCCGATAGAACATGTGAAATCACGAATTAAGACACCGGAAAGTATTATGAACAAAGTCTGGAGGAAAGGGTGTGACCTGACAATTCCATCAATCAGGGAAAACATTCAGGATATTGCAGGTGTAAGAATATCGTGTGCCTTTCTGTCAGATATTTATGAGATAAGCGACATGCTCGAACGGCAAAAAGATATTCACGTGGTGGAAAAAAAAGATTATATCGCTCATCCTAAACCTAATGGTTATCAAAGCCTTCATTTAATTCTTGAGATTCCTGTCTTTATGTCAGACAGAGTGCTTGACGTATATGTCGAAGTCCAAATCCGCACCATTGCCATGGATTTCTGGGCAAGCCTCGAACACAAAATTTATTATAAATACAATAAAGACGCGCCGCCTGCTATTCTTCAGGAATTAAAGGAAGCAGCAGAAACGGCAGCCCATCTTGATATTAAGATGGAAAGGATTCACAAAGAGATAAATGAGTATAAAGACAACGACAGCAACAGTGATCTTATAGCTAATAATGAAAGGTTTCGTCTTCCAAGAGAATTCCTGTCTTCCTATATTAATGCAGCAAGATAGTATATACAGAAAGGAGATTGGGAGATGGGGCCTGAAAAAGGTAAAAAAATTACTGGTGCGCTGTCAGGTCTGGCAGGTTTGTACGTGGTGTATGCCTTCCTCACAGGGGCGCTCCTGTTTCAGTTCAACGAGCCGGCTGACGGCAATGTTAGCAGCTCAGATCCTGACCGCTTCTATGGAAATGGACATGCAAATGACAGAGTAGTGCTGTTGGAAGACAGAGAAGAATCAGGTTTGGGACGTATCCACCTTATTGAAAATGCTGATGAATCGATCGATCTGTCTTATTTTACGCTGCACGACGGCCTGTCAGCAGATTTTTTACTCAGCGCACTAGTGGAGGCTGCGGACCGTGGGGTAGAGGTCCGTATTTTGCTGGACGGCTTGTTTCATAATTTACGAGGCGATTTAAAAGAAATGACTTATGCCTTAACGGCTCATCCGAATATAAAGCTTAAATTTTATGAGCCATTTGATGCTGTGCGCCCTTGGACTTGGAATAACAGGCTTCACGATAAAATGATGATCGTGGATAACAAAAAAGGACTGGTTGGCGGGAGGAATATAGGAGATAAATATTTCAGCCCGGAAGGTTACGAAGGAGCTTCTAATGACAGGGATCTCCTGGTGATTAATACAGTTGGTGACAGTGATAGCAGCAGTGTTCTTCCAGAAATGACTGCTTATTTTAATGAACTCTGGGAGCATCATTTTTCCAAAAAACCTGTTGCCGACCTTTCTAAACGGCAGAAAAAGTCGGGAGAGGAGACGGTTAATGCAATAAGAAAGCAGGCTTCTTCGCTTCGGGTAACGTATGACTGGAAATTTAACCGCGAGATCGACTGGCTGGCAAAATCATTGCCCGTTAATAAAGTAACCTTCATACACAATCCGATAGAACGGCTTAATAAGGACCCTAGGGTATGGAGGGACCTGGCCGCTTTAATGGAAAATGCCTCAGAATCCATCGTTATCCAAAGTCCTTATCTCATTCCTGACGACCGGATGATGACTTATATAAATGAAGAGGAGATTGAGGCCTCTGATATTGCTCTGTTGACAAATTCTCTCGCGGCTACTCCGAATATCCTGGCATACTCAGGTTATGCCCATTTTAGGGAAGAGATGACAGAGGCGGGTATTTCGGTTTTTGAATTTCAGGAAACATCAGAATCGTTGCACGCAAAAACATTCATCTTTGACGAAAGAATAACTGCGGTAGGGTCGTTTAATCTGGACCCGAGAAGCACATACCTGAGCACTGAGGTTATGCTCGTAGTCGATAGCCGTGAGTTAGCTGACTTAGTCATAGACAAAGTCGACAATTATATCACTTATCAAAGCCTGCAGGTTTCAGATAAAGGGGATTACATTAATAACTCTTATGTGGAAAAAGAAGAGCCTTCTTTTGGTAAATCAGTACTAACAGGAATTTTGTCGCTTTTTACGAAATATTTCGTGTATTTGCTTTAACAAGTGAGAGTAATCTTCATCCAAAGAAAGTTTATAAAAACCGACGTGTAGGTAAAACTGAGATTTCTAAAAGCTCTCTTAATTTCTTCAATAGGAATTTGTAAAAAAGTAATGTAAAGCATAGCGGTTAACAGGGGAACAATGAAGCTTTCGGCATGCTCACTCATAATTTCTGATTGCCCTAAACTAATCCCTATAATGACTGCTGAAAAAATAATAAGGGTATATAATTTCTCAAATAGTGTCATAGTTTTCCTCAGCCCAGCCAAATAAATTTATACAAACCTCATATTATCATAATTTGTCAAAAGGAGCGGCCCCCCTGCAGCGATGTTGCTAAAGCTTTTTCCACTCAGCCATAAAATAACGGATAGCAAGGTTAATCCCTGGCTATCCGTTAAATCGATTTTCATCTTTATCTTTATCTTTTCTCCCATTCAAGATGGTCTATAAATAAATCCAACCAAACATTAAACAGGACCCCATTATTATCTTCTCTGTCTGAATGAGCATGCTTATAATACCATTCATTGTCTATTTCCAAAAATTCTATATATCCATCGTAAAAGTCATTTCCCCTGCCACTGTAGTAGGAAAAATGATACTGACTTCCGCCGCCAAGATCTTCATGATAAGCGAGATCAATTTCAAAAGCCTCAAACATTATCTCCTTCCCTTGATCAACCGGGAATCCTTCGTTTAATTTGCCAAATGAATAAAAGCTGTTTTTGGAGACATCAGTGTCTGTGAAACGCCATTCAACAAACTGGTCATGCTCAACGCGTTCAACTTCTGTTCCAATCGGGCGGTAACTGGTCAGGCCTAATTCGCCGATGTCATAAAGTTCAATCTCAAATTCTTCAAACATGCGAGCTCCTATAGATAAAATAACTGTTTTTTCTGTTGGGCGCTCGTACTCTGACTGTATTTCCCCTTCAGAGCCATCCACTGTAAAAGGCTTTGAGACGAACATTTGAGAAAAGAAGACCCAGGATAGAGGCCAGCTCTCTTCATCGTTCAGAGGAACGTTCATCGTGTAGATCATCGGGTGGCCAAATAATTCAGACAGATAAAGTTCTTTAAAACGCCCAGTTTCCTCATCTATAAAACTGTACATTTCAGTTTTTTCGTAATCAAACGGAAACTCTTCATGAAACCTTAGAATCTCAAAGTTTTCGATATAATCAGGAGAAACAGTTGTTGCCTCTGTCATAGACATGTCAGATAGAATGTCATCTAATTGTTGCTCATACAGATTTTCATTCAGGTCGTTCTCATATAAGTAGAGGGACATTTCTTCTGAATCAGGCCCAGTGAAAATAATTGAATGCACATCCTCTGTATAATCTTCATTTACAGACCACCCGTCAGGCAGTGAAACCGATAAATTCCCGTTATAGATAGAGTATATATCCATCTCATTTAAATCTTCGATATCAATTGACTTCCTGTTTAGCACCCTTTCTAAAACTTGAGGGTTTTCTTTTATCTCGTCCAAATTAAGATTTCCAGTTTCTTCTCTCTCTTCATTGTTCAAGGGAGTACGTGATTCTTGTTCAGAACTTTCTCCGTTTCCTGAATCGAGAGGCATTTCTCCCGGCATAAAATCATAGTTCAGTAGGATAAGAGCGGCAATACCTGCAGCCGATACAGTCATTGCTGATCCTATAATACGCTGGCGGTTAGTCAGCTTTTGTTTATTTTTACCTTTTGAAATGTTTTGGTTTAACCCATTTCGAAAAGCCTGCAGACTTTTTTGTCTGGCTTCTTCAGACGGTTTAATTTGGTTCCTTTTTTTCATGAGTTGAATGAGCTCATCTCTACTGGTTTGACGCTTAGTCATTAATTGCTCACCTCCAGGTTAAGTTGTTCATGTAAAGCCAGGCGTGCCCGGCGTTGTGCTGATTTGATTGAGAGAGCAGTTTTACCCATAATTTCTGCCGTCTCTGTTATAGAAAAATCTTCAACAAACCTCAGGTGAAGAATCATTCGATAGGTCTCGGGAAGCCTGTCAATCGACTCGAAAATTTCATTCATATGTATATTGCGTAGAACGGTTGTTTCTGCAGCTTCATACTCGCCTGCAATTCCTTCCATGGTGTCTTGATCCATCGTAAGTGATCTCTGCTCTTTTTTTCGTTTTCGGTAATAATCAATTACTACATTTCTTGAAATTTTAAAAATCCATGTTTTAAAGGAGGCATGTCCTTTAAAACGGTCGAGACGATTTGCAGCTTTAAGAAATACATCCTGCAATAATTCCTCGGTATCATGATAGCTGTTCGTCTGGATGTAAATGTAGTTAAATATACGATCAACATAACGTTCGTGCAGTTCATGGATTGCATGCTGATCTCCCGAAAGAATTTTATGTATAAGTTCCTCATCTGTCATCAATTGACCCTCCTGTTCTTCTTTCATAAGTATAGACGGACAAAAATAGAAAAAGGTGCTCGAAAAAGAGAATTTTAAAATTTAATAGTAAATGAAATGATAGAGGAAAAAACATGGGCCTTCTGTCAGCTTAAGTTGCAGCCTCTCACACTAAGCAGCTGCTTCTTCGGGTCTTCAGTCTAAAAGGCCAAGTGAACAGGCTGCTTATAAAGGTGTTCGGATTCTATCAGTTCAATCAAAATGTCTGCTGAAGAAAGGAAGATTATTTTCTCACTTTGGGTAAATAAACTCTGAAACCACTTTAAAAATAGTTTGAATATTCAAAACAAAGGTATGATATTAGTGAAATGGTTTTCTTATATCAATTAAGGAGGTTTTTTCCATGGAATTTTTAAAAAAGTTGTTGTAATTACTGGGGCTGCCGGAGGCATTGGCAAGGAAGCAGTTAAACTTTTTCAAATGACGAAGCAAAGGTTAGATTAGTAGATCTAGATCAGGAAGCATTAGATCAGGTAGGATCGGAATTAGACTAAAAACAGTTGCCATGGATGCAGGAAATGAAGCTCAGGTTAAAAACTGCATAGAAAAAACTGTTGAAGCTTTTGGTAAAGTAGATGTGCTCTTTAATAAGGCTGGTATTGAAGGAAAAGTACTCCCAACGAGGGGCCTTGTGACACTGCGCAGAAAGTCACGCTACGGCCTTGCCCCTTTATGCATCGGCGGCATGGGTGTATCCAGCATCGTCGGAATGGAAAACTGAAAATCTCTGAAGTCTTAGAGATCAGGTATAACTATAAATTATATAAGAAGAGGGGTTTATATGAATAACAAAGTAACATTTATTACAGGGGCAGCAAGCGGAATCGGTTATCAAATAGGGGAAGCATTCCTGAAAGAAGGCTCAAAAGTCGTTTTCACAGATATTAACGAAGAAAAGATTAACGAAGTAACTGAAAATCTGAAAAAAGAAGGTTACGACTGTCTCGGACTTAAAGTTGATGTGACGAGCGAAGAAGATATTAAGAAGGCAATCATTAAAACGGTTGAAACTTACGGAAGACTGGACGTTCTTTTTAACAATGCAGGTCTTCAGCACGTTTCACCGATTGAAGAATTCCCGACTGAAAAATTTGAATTTATGATTAAAGTTATGCAGGTCGCACCATTTATAGCGATGAAACATGCACTTCCGGTCATGAAAAAACAGGGCGGCGGCCGTGTTATTAACATGGCTTCCATTAACGGGGTGATCGGCTTTGCCGGAAAAGCGGCGTATAACAGCGCGAAGCACGGTGTCATCGGTCTCACAAAAGTGGCGGCATTGGAGACAGCAGAACACAATATCACTGTTAACGCCATCTGCCCTGGTTATGTTGATACGCCGCTCGTGCGAGGACAGTTTGAAGATCTTGCAAAAACCCGGAATGTACCGGTAGAAAAAGTGAAGGAAGAAGTTCTCTACCCGCTTGTGCCTCAGAAACGTCTGCTGGCCGTTCAGGAAATTGCTGACTATGCCCTTTATCTTGCAGACGATAAAGCAAAAGGTATTACAGGGCAGGCTGTGGTTCTTGACGGCGGTTATACAGCCCAGTAAGAATATTTATAAAGAGGCTTGCCAAAAGGCAGCCTCCTCCCACTCCTCTTAGTCGTTGACGACCTCTTCCTGGGCGTGTAATACTCGTAAAGAAATCACATAAACCCCTTAAACCGTGTCTGCACAAGAGTTGAATGGACGTAGTTAATCATGGTCACGTAATCGAAGACAGGCAGCTGCACGGCCTGCTGGACTGCGGCGGCGTATGGCGGAAGGCTGCTGCATTCCAAAAGAAGCAGTTTTACAGCGGGTTCGTCTTCAGTGAGTTGCCTGGCTACCGAAACTACTTCCTGTTCAATTAAGTCAGGTGCAATAATACCGATTTCATCATGTGCAGCTTTTCTGAAGTTTTCCTGACCTTCAAGGCCGCGGACACAGAGAGAAACATGAGAGTTTATTCCGAGCCCTTCCAGTATCTTTTCGTCAAAATAATCTGCTTTGCTGCAAATTATGCCGATTTTCTCGCCTTTTTTAAGCATATGGGACATAAAGGGAAGCTGAAGCAGACTGGACATAAAGACGGGGACTTTTAGTGTGTCAGCCAGTGCTTCCTGATACATCGCTAAATAGCCGCAGTCCCCGGTCACAGCTTTAACACCTTCATTGACGAGATCCTGCCCTGCTTCAATCAATGGTTCCAGCATTGACCGGTCTTTATTTAACAGTTTATCGAACGTTAAGCCTTTCACCGTTTGAAACCTGACAGGAAAGCTGTAAGTCGTAGCGTTGCCAACATCTCCCGGAATAAAGGGGGTGAATGTATCAATTAATATAATGCCGATTGAGACACCGTAGCTGACCTGGCCTTTGTTAGCTCTTAAAATCACCTGTGTGTCCTCCTGGTTCCAGTGGTTTTAGTGTAAATAACGTACCTATTCCTTTCTGGGGTGTGAACCTGCCTGTGAGACGGAGCGCTTCCCAGAAGCTGGCCTGGTTTGCCGTAATCACCGGTCTCTTAATGGCAGTTTCAATATCTTCCAGCCACTGAACAGAATGTAAAGCTGTATCGGGAATTAACAAAGCATCAATATCGGACCGGCTGTTGTCTGCTGCGAATTGAAGCACCTCTTCTTTTTGCAGCGTGCCTACCTCTGCCGCGGTAATAATATTCTTGCTGGCGTACTGAACGACTTCAATCTGAAAATTTTCAAGGAAATTCTTAAAAATGACTGCTATGTCGTCAGGGTAGGTGGCTGCGATGGCAACCCGCTTCGCGTTAAGAGTTTGTGCGGCATGGATAAAAGCTAAGGCGGTCGTTGAAGCAGGGACCTTTAAAGCGTTTTCCATGGCGGCGACTTGTTCTTTAATCCCTTCCAGACCGAGAACAAAGCTGGCACTGGTGGAAGTCCACAGCACCGCATCTAAATTTTTACCAGCTAACTCTTTTGTTCCTTCGTTAATGCGCTTAACGCTTCCCATTTCGCTTAACGCTTCCACTGTGTGTGCGTCTTCGATGAATGTCGTATGGACAAGCTCCACATCTACTCGGGGAGTGACCATTTGCCCTATTTGCGGAAAGTCATCTTCGGCGGCAAAGCCCGGATAAAGAAACCCCACTTTAACAGATTGATGGTTTTTAGACATACTCATATTTCTCCTTTAATAAAATTAAGCATTCCTTACTTTTCATATACAACGCAGCCTCTCATTAGCTCTATCACCAATCACATGGTGATTTTACATTCTATTAAAAACATGCCAAGATAAGACCGTAAAATTTTCTTGGAGATAGGAATAAATTTATAAAGAAATGAGTGTCCGTCAATGGATATCATAAATACTGACGTTTTAATCATAGGATCAGGTGCCGCGGGCCTTTCAGCAAGTGTTTATGCCGCCCGGTCAGGCCAAAAGGTGCTCGTGATTGATAAAGGGGCTGTCGGGAAAAGCGGCTCGACCGTGGGGGCAGTGCAGATTGCCAGTTTAGGTGAATGGTCCCTTAACGGAGACAGTGAGGAAACTTACTTAAAAGATATTGAAGAGAGCGGCAGGGGACTCAGTGATCCGGAACTCGCAAAAATCTTAGCGGGGGAGATTTCTGAAAGAATTAACGAGCTGATCGCCTGGGGGTTAAAACTGGATGTCGATGAAAAGAAAGAAGTGGCAGTCTTTTCAACTGCCGGACATTCCATCTCACGCTCGGTCAGCGCGAGAAAAGGCAAAACCGGACTTGGGATCCTCCAGACGTTATTAAAAAAAGCACGGTCTCTTAAAGATAACCTCAAAACATGGAGCGATGTTATTACTCTGGAACTGCTCACGTCGTCTGAAAGAGTCACAGGAGCGCTCGTCTTTGATTTAACGGAGAATAAACTGTCTATCATTCACGCTAAAACGGTTATTCTTGCTACCGGCGGAATGGGCCAGCTTTATCCGGTAACGAGTAACCCTGTCCAAGCGACAGGAGACGGGTTTTCACTCGGGCTGGGAGCAGGCGCCGCTCTTAAAGATATGGAACAGGTACAGTTTTATCCGGTCAGTTTAAAAGCCCCTCAGTCTGTTGCAGGCTTCTGTATCAGCTTTTATCATTATTCCAGGCTCTATAACAAGGACGGGCACCGCTTTATGGCAGATTATGAACCTTGGACGCTCGAAAATACAACGAGAGATAAACTGTCTCTTGCTATGGCTTCTGAAGTGGGCCAGGGCCGTGGTACAGAAAATGGGGCAGTGTTTATGGACGTGACACATACAACAAGTAGAGTTAAAAGCGACTTTCCTCACGAATATGAAATGTGCATGGATAGGGGAGTCGATTTAACTACGGATCGTGCGGAAGTCGGTCCTGCGGCTCACTTTATCATGGGAGGAGTTCAAATCGATGGGAATGGCGCCTCTTCCGTGCCGGGTCTGTACGTTACAGGAGAAACGGCAGGCGGGCTGCACGGAGGCAACCGTCTCGGAAACAATGCCCTTTCGGAGTGCCTTGTGTTTGGAGCGCGGGCGGGGCAGGCTGCCGCAAATGAATCAGCTGAGAGGGAGAATCGTTTTTCCACGTCCCTAAACGGATACGTCAGCGAATGGTTACAGAAATTAACGGGCGATTCTCCAGTCAGGGGAAAAAACGGCGTAAGTCCTTATGATATAAAAAGAAAGATACAGTCAGTGATGGACGAAGGAGCCGGAGTGGTTCGTTCGGATAAAGGCCTTCATCAGGCCAGGGAAAAGCTCGAAAAAGTAGACGTCCTATTAAAAGAGGCTAAGGCACCTTCGTTAAAACCTTATTCGAGAGAAGTCATTGATTTTATAGAGAGCCGCCATATGGTCCGCACCGCTAAAGCAATCGTTGAAGCAGCAATGCACAGAACTGAAAGCAGAGGCGCCCATTATAATGAGGACTATCCGGGGCTTGAGACTAAGCCATATCATACGAGTGTAACTTATCTGGATGACCGGTTTGTCTGTCAAAGACAGCCTTTTAAAGGAGATCGGTAATATGTCTGTCATTCAAGTGAAAATTGAGCGCGATAACTGCGAAATGTCATTCTTTGAAGTCGCTTATTCAACGGATATGACGGTTTTAAATATTATAGAGGAAATCTACCGGCATCATGATCCCGCTATTGCCTACCGTTTTTCATGCCGGACGGGGTTATGTGCGACGTGTATGATGATGATTAACGGAAAACCCGGGTTAAGCTGCATGGCAAGGGCCAAGCCAGGTGAAGAGGGCTATTTAACGCTCGCCCCTTTGCCGAAGGGCCATACGATCAGAGATTTGGTGAAAGAGGTGTGAAGTTCAAGCGTCTTTTATTCCAAAAAAATGTCTCTTGCTTCGCGTAAGCAAGGAGGCTTTTTTTGTTTTAGATATTTCAGGGGGGGATTTGGCCGTTCGCTCGACTGCCAGGTTACTTACGCATAACTAAGGGTACGGGGTAACAGAGAGAAAAAAAGATGTAAGTAAGGGGGGAGCCCGGTGACACCCGGTGCATTTATAACAGGACTGCTTTTTATAATTATCCATTTAATGACGAATAAAATTCTCCCTCGCTCACGAATGAAAAGGAATAAATGGCTCTCCTTTTCTGCCGGTGTGGCTGCTTCTTACGTGTTTATGTATATTTTGCCCGCTCTGCACGAAGAACAGGCTGATTTTGGAGAAGAAGCGCTCACCATGGAATCCGAACTTTACGTTTTCGGGCTAATTGGCATGCTCATTTTTTTCGCTATTCAAAATGCAGCCAGTTATTACCGGAGGACGGAAGAAGGAAAAAAGGAAGGGACATTTTTCTGGGTTCAGCTTTCTTTTTTCAGTATTTACAATATGCTGGTCGCCTATATTGTTATATCTTCTGAAGTGGAAGGCGTCCAGGCCGCTTTTTACTCGGTAGCTATAGGGATGCACTTTGTGGCGGTGGCCCACGATTTATGGTTAAAAGATAATAAGCGGTACAACAGATACGGCCGGTTTGTCCTTGTTTTAGGAATTATTGCAGGATGGCTTTTCGGCATGTTTTTGCAATTGACGCCATTGGCGTTATCGATCGTTTTCGCATTTATTTCGGGAGCGATGATTTTAAATGTGATGAGGTTTGAAGTGCCGCTCGCCAAAAATACGCATTTTCCATCTTTCGCGTTCGGCTCTGTGAGTTACTCTATCGTTGTGCTGTTATTAAAATTTTTACTGGAATGGTAGATTTTCAGTTTCATTTACAGAACCTTTACTAACTGATTGGAGATAAGAAAAAGGGTCATTTACATGCCAGGTTTGCGAGCCTTAGAGGAAAGCTTATATAACTTTATTAATTTAGCAAAAAAAGGAGTGGAAGGGCTGGAAACCGGGTAAAGAAAAATGTCGAAGACTCTTGCTTGCTAGTCATGACAACACTGATTTCCACTAAATACTTAGATATGCTAAACAATAATAGGCTGCAGGAGGTAATTATGAGTTCGAATCAAGATAGTCACCGCCAGACGTACGATGAAGACCATGAGAGTGGGCGTGGCAAACAAACGAAAGTAGTGGGGCTTGTTCCGGCACCTGAGCTGCCTGAAGAAATCGTCCATAAAGTGGGTGATGACCTCCCTGACCTGCTGTCCCGTTTCGTAGATGACCGTGTCCATTGGAAAATCGATTCAGTGACCGACCCTTTGACCGGGGTGGCGGGGGAATCGAAACAAATTTTGGAAAAGACTGAAGAAAGTAAAACACAGCAAGGCTGGGATTTCGCGATTTGTGTAACTGACCTACCTATCTTTCAGGACAGGCTGCTGGTTGTAGCCGATGTTAACGTAAAAAGTAATATGGCGGTAATATCACTTCCATCACTCGGTTCTACACCTATGAAAAAAAGGGTCCGTGAAGCGATTATACAGATGGTTGATGAAATGTATCACGGGAGTTCTGATGAAGCCCGGGAGCGGCAGGAAAGAAAAACGGAAGAGACGAGCAAGGACGATGATGAGGTTAATAAGAAAGGATCGCGCCAGTTAATGAGCCGGCGCCTGACCGAGCTTCTTTCTCCTATTAAAAGAGTCACCTTCTCTGATGATTCGGATGAGGAAATAGATGTGCGATACCTTGTCAATTCAAAAGTGAGCGGAAGTATCAGGTTAATTTCCGGCATGGTGCTTGCTAACCGGCCGTGGACGATTTTTCCTTCTTTTAAAAGTGTACTGGCCGTCGCTTTCGCCACAGGGGCCTATGCTCTTATTTTTCCGACTCTTTGGATGCTGAGTGATGAGTATGTGATATGGCGATTTCTCGCGGTCATGGTAACGTCTATTCTTGCTATGGTGACCTGGGTGATCCTCGCCCATGATTTATGGGAATCTCCTCATAAAGCAAATTCTAAATTTATTGTCAGGCGATATAATATTGCGACCTTTTTTACGCTGTTTGTTGGTGTCATCTTTTATTATGTCAGTTTATTCGTGATGTTTTTAGCAGCCGTCTCTCTGTTAATTCCACCTTCTTTAATGGAAGAGGAATTAATTACTTCAGTGAACTTCGGCAACTATGTTTTACTGGCATGGCTGGGTGCTTCTTTTGCAACAATTATAGGGGCACTTGGTGCGGGGCTGGAAAGTGAAGAAACCGTATTAAATACCACCTACGGCTACCGCCAGCAGAAAAGAAAAGAAGAAGCCAGGGAACGTGAAGAACGTGAAAAAGAAGAAAAGGAATATGAAAAGACCAGATGATACTGGCGGGGCCCCAGTCTCTGGGAAAACTTGACCACAACTAATTATTCAACTTGCAATATTGTCTTAATAGTACAGAAAACATTTTTAAATAGCTGGTTTTTAAAATTAAGATTCTCAATTAAATTGTTGAGGATCTTTTTTTAGGTTTGCAGACTTCATATGGGAGCAGAATTTATGACAATTTTTTCAAATTTTATGTGATATATTGGTGGGGAATTAATTAGTAAGGATGATATTTTTGTTAAAATTATGGCTTCCAGCAGCGTGTGCAGTGATTTTATCCCTTTCTGCCTGTAATAATGTCAACCAGCTTACTATTTCTGAAGAGGAAACAGAGAATCAAAGAAATATGGGAGAAGAGATTGAGAAAGAAGAAAAAGAACTTAGCGGAAACAATTCCAGCGAAGATAAAGCAGAGCGTGTACCCACGGGACAAAGTGATAAGTATGAACCAATTGTGGTCGAAAACTATTTCCAAGACCATATTGAATTTGAGTTAGAAAAAGATAATGTGTTTGCAGAACCAGATCAGGTAATGTTTCCTGAAAATTATACTGATTTAGAAGGCGTACTAACATTCAGGGGAGGGCACTGGCGTGATCGTCCTTCTTTTGGAAGCATCAGTTCCTCCTCAAAGATGGTCCTTGAAGAGCAATGGAGCTTTACTACCGGACATAATGAAGATTGGGGAGGAGGAGCAGGCTGGACTGGCCAGCCTGCAATTATTAAATGGGACGAAGAGATAAGAAAGGTAATGAATATAAAAGAAGAATTCAAAGAGAAGGAAAACTTCGTTGAAATAATCCAAGGCTCTCTTGATGGGAATATTTATTTCTTTGATCTTGAATCAGGCAAGCAGTCAAGAGAACCGATCAGAGTTCAGAATCCCATTAAAGGCAGTGTATCTGTGGACAGCAGAGGATACCCGCTTTTATACCAAGGGGACGGCGTCCCCCGGTCTGATGATAAAAAAGGAGAGGATAATTTCGGCTTTAATATCTTCAGCCTTCTGGATGGTGAACTGCTCCACCATATTGATGGAAGAGATGAGTATGCTTACCGTGAATGGGGAGCTTTTGATGGTTCAGCATTAATTAACAGAGAAACCGATACGCTCATAACTGGCGGGGAAAACGGAATTTTTTACAACATTAAATTAAATACAGTCTTTGACAAAGTTGAAGGGAGTATTTCGGTATCCCCAGAGGAGCAAAAAATGCGGTATGAAATTGAAGGGAACGACTACCAGGGTATTGAAAATTCTGTAGCTGTGTACAAAAATATTGCGTATTTTGCGGATAACGGAGGATCGATTCTGGCGGTTAACCTTGCAGATAATAAACCTATATGGGCGCTTCCTCCCTTAGATGATACAGACTCTACCATCGTTTTGGAAATAATTGATGATGTGCCGTTTCTCTACACAGGAACAGAAGTGGATATACAAGGTGAAAACGGAGATGCGTACCTTCGTAAAATTAACGGAATTACAGGAGAAGTGGTATGGCAAAAAAGTCATTTTGCTTATTATTATCCTGGAGTGGTAGGCGGAGTGTTAGCTACTCCGGTGCTGGGGAAGGAAAGTATGGATGGGCTGATTATCTACACAGTTGCACGTCATCAGGGGTTATACGAGGGAATTATGGTTGCTCTTGACAGTGAAACGGGGGAAGAAGTATGGAGATGGGAGATGGACGATTATGCCTGGAGCTCGCCTGTAGACGTTTATAATGAGAACGGGGATGGCTTCCTCATTCAGGCAGACTTTGGAGGCAATCTTCACATTCTTAATGGTTTAACAGGAGAAGTACTGGATTCAAAAAACTTTGGCCGTAATATCGAAGCTTCGCCAGCTGTTTATAATGATAGGATAGTGTTTGCAAGCAGAAGCGGGAAGATCCATCAAGTGAAAATTAAGTAGCAGTCCCTGTCGACGTTCCATAAATAAATACATAAAGAACATCTTTCATAGTGTCAATTTTATCTATCATTTGTACAGTAAATAATACGAATCTTTCCCTGGCCAGTTTTCAAAAAATAAAATAATATAGTTAAGAGGTGATTAAATGAAAAAGGGAAAAGAAGAAATTATCGAGCACCACTTAAAAGCGATCGGTTTTGTCTCCTCATTGAGCCAATTAAGTGAAAAAGAGTGGCGCACGCCCATTGCCGAAGACAAATGGACTATTGCTGAAATAATAGGACACTTTAAGCCTTGGGACGAGTTTGTCATGATTAACCGTTTGCCATACCTTTTTTCCGAAGATAAGCTTCCGAAAGGACCTGGCAGCAATGAAACAAACAGCCGGTCAGCAGCTCTCAGCAGACAAGAGCCTCAGCAAACCACTATCGAAAAGTTTATCTCGACTCGCAAAGATTTTTTAAATGCAGTAAAAGAACTGCCGGACCGCTTATGGGACCAGCCATTTTCAATTGGTCAGACGACCCTTACGCTATATGACTACTTACACGGATTGGCTGAGCATGACCGGCACCACTTTGCTCAGATCACTGAAACGATTCCCTCTCTTAAAGAATAAAGGGAGGGGAGCGCTTGAACTATTGTAAATAGATTAAAGCTCTCATTTAAGACCGGCCGCCAGCCTGTGAGCTACAGTGACACCAGAAGCTTCCGGCTGATGCACGAAAACCCACCGCTTGACTCATGGAAGATTTTGCTTTAGCGTAAAAGTCAGTAAACTAACTTTTAGTAAGGGGGATTCCATGAGTAAAAGCGCCAGCCTGAAAAATTATTTTTTGTCTCACCGGAAAGTGACGAACGAATTGATTGATAAGATTGAGCCTGAGCATTTCGATTATAAACCGGCCCCGACATCGATGTCCGCAAAAGAGCTTGTCATTCATATGCTGACGACGTTTCATATGTTTGCCGCATCAGCTGCAAAGCAGGCTCCGGAACCTATTCATGAGAAAAGTGAAGAAGATGATTTAAGCAAACTGGCAGATAAATATACGGATGAAGCAGTCAAACTAATTGAGTCGTTATCTGAAGACAGTTTGAATGACATGATCGATCTGACCGACATAATTGGCTCAAGCTTGCCGGCTGAAAAAGTGCTGGAAATCGCAGTTGTGCATGAAATCCATCATAAAGGGAATTTGTTTGTTTATGTCCGTGAAATGGGGCATACAGACCTGCCATTATTTATAAAAACTTAAGGTAATTATATCGATTTAACTTAATTAAAAGAAGCTGGTACAAAAATAAAGACAAGTTTGTAATTGATCAAACATTTTATAAGGTGGGTCACTTTTAGTTTTACCAATTTTTAAATACCCTCAGCTTTTTTGATTGAAGGACAGAAGGCGGCGACGCCACAGGGATTAAGCGCAGTCTGAAGATCCAATTCAACGAAGCTCCAGGCTGAGTTGAATTTAGCTGAAGACAAGCCCCTTGGCAAGCCACCGCCTGGCGGACTGAAATCACTCCTTTTCTCAAAAAGAACAGCCGAACAAAATTTGAAAATTTTGTTCGGCTTTCTTTATGATTACTATTCTTTTAACTTTTGCAGTTAGCTGCCGGTAACTAAACAGCCTCCTCACTTTAAAAGGACCTCATCGTATTATTTCAGTCTCGTAAATCTTTTAAGGAGCTTTCTCCGGCAGCATTTTCTTTCTTTATGACTGAAAATGAACCATTTGTTTCAAGGACAACTGCTTCTACCTCGTCCATTGAAAGAATCCCTTCTGATCTGACAGCCTGCCTCACTTCGTCTGTTTTGAGCCGTTCCTTTTTTAACGTTGTGTCCATGTACTTTCCTTCGTAAAAAAGCAATTGCGGTTCCCCTTTGATTAGAGAAGTAAACGCTTTTGAACGCACTTCAAACCATGTTACCAGAAATTGCAGTAATATGAGGAGTGCAAGCGCGGCTGCGCCTTCCGCAAAGGCCACATCAGGAGATAATATAATGGTGGCTACCGTAGAACCAAGGGCTACCGTGATAACCAGATCGAACATATTCATGGTGGAAAGTGTCCGTTTTCCTGAGATTCTTAACATAATAATAACAGCAGGGTAAACCATTACACCTATGAGTATAACCCTGATCACTCCGCTCCAATCATCAAACATCATAGCTCGTTGCCTCCTTAAATCAGTACCTATAAGTTTTCTTTCCACAAATTGAAGGGGTGAAAACTGTTAAAGGAAACAAAACTATTTTAATCCTCCAGCGGCTAATGGTCCGTAAAAATTCATATTAGAAAGCATGTCTGCCATTTCTTCTGGAGATTCTTTCAAACCGCCTTCAAACCAATGCTGTACGACACCTAAATGAGCAGATACCACATATGCAATTAAATAATCTGATGGAATAGGCAGTTTTTCCTTAGAGAGATCGGTTAATCTCATTTTAATCTGGGTTGCGATTAAGTTCTTCAGCTTATTTTGGAACCCGGGGTCACCTTTAGGCCCTAACACCGCTTTAACAAAAACTGAGTGTTCTTTTAAATAAGAAAAGTATTTTTCAGCAGCCGGATGAGGCTCGCGCCGGCTGTCCCACTTTTTCATATTAACCGTATCAAGCTCCTTCGCAATACGTTTAATACCTTCCAGAAGGTCGTCCTCGCTTTGCTCAAGCAAATCGTATTTATCCTGGTAATGCAAGTAAAATGTCCCGCGGTTAATATCTGCATGGTCTGTTACATCTTTTACAGTCACTCGGTCTAACCCTTTCTGGTCAATCAATTTTGCGAATGTATCACGTATTTTTGTTTTTGTCCGTAACACTCTGCGGTCTTTTTTCATTTCCATTTTTAATAACCTCCTGTTTCGGATTTTCTCAACACTTTCATACAGTCTGTTCAGTAATCAACATGCCTTAACATATTGTTTATTGAAATCGAAGGGAGCTTTATTATAATTAATAACAGGAAGATAATCAACAGGGTGTTGATTAATCTGACAAGGAGGTGATTTTTAGTGGAAAATAAACAACCAGCGTCATTGGTTTCACATCTCATATCAATCTTACTTTTGCCTTTTAATGTAACGGTCGTTATTCCTTCACTAGTATTGTTTTTCTTTAACAATACTTTGGGCTGGGGATTAATCAGTCCTGTCTTTTTTCTAGTATTTTCAGCTGGTTTCCTGGTACTGATTGCCGGAATTTTACTGGTTATAGTTACTGTCTTTCAGTTTGCCAAAAAGGGAAATGGAACATTGGCACCCTGGAACCCTCCCAATAAACTGGTAGTCAGCGGACCTTATCAATATTCTCGTAACCCGATGATAAGCGGAGTCGTCTTAATTTTACTCGGTGAAGTGCTCATTTTTGGTTCATGGCCGCTAGTTTTATGGTTTGTATCTTTCACCGTGGTCAATTATTCTTATTTCATTTTTGGAGAAGAACCTCATCTCCATAAAAAATTTGGTGAGGACTATGCTGAATACAAAAGAAATGTACCGAGAATGGTGCCGAGACGAACGCCATGGAATCCTGAAGAAAAGTGATCAGTTAAATAAAAGAAAAATAAGGACTTTGAAGAAGAACTGGATTTTATGGAACAGGAGGTTTGAGATGAAGGAAGTCAGAAAAAAATTAAGGAAAGCAAAACACTTGCAGGGCCTCTTCCAACGTTTAATATTACAGAAGCACCGGTAGATCCTCATGACCTTTTCATAGAATGGTTTGATTCAGCACTTAACCGGGGCGTAAATGAACCTCATACCATGACGCTTTCCACAATAGATGCTAACGGCTTTCCGGATGCGCGAGTACTTATCTTAAAGGATATTGACGAAGAGGGCTGGTACTTCGCCTCAAGTTCCAATAGCAATAAGGGTGAACATCTTGAGATTAACCCTCATGTTGCCTTAACTTTTTATTGGTCATTAGTTGGCAGGCAGGTGAGAATACGGGGAAAAGCATGTGATATGGGCAAAAATTTAAGTGCTGGAGACTTTTTAGACAGAGGAAAGGTACCACGGGCCATTGCTTTAATAGGCAAACAAAGTTCAATTTTAGAAGACTTGCATGAAGTTGACGAGGCTGTAGAAAAACAGCTTAATAGAATAGATGAGCACCCTGATTTAGTCTTTCCGCCCTGGACGTTATACAGAGCAGCAGCAAAAGAAGTGGAATTTTGGCAAGCACAGGAAGACAGGAAACATATTAGATTAAAGTATAAATTAGAAGGCGGTAAATGGATAAAAAGTTTGTTGTGGCCTTAAAATTAATGCTATTACGGGTTGAAACTCACTGCTGATTAAGGGTATTTAAAACTTTATTTGACTTCCAATTTGGAAAATTACTATGAAAAAATACGTGTGAATAAATGGTTAGCCTACGGAGTTAGCGGCGGTCTTAAAAAATTATATGAAAAATCTGTAAGCCAGACGGAATAAAGAGCTTCCGGTTTTGGCTAACGACGATCTGGAAGGAGCAGGTCGTTTTTTTGTTTAGTGGAAAATAATGTTAGACTGTAGGCTGAGACTGAAAACACTTAAAAAGAAAGAGACATGTCAAATATTGAGCAGGTCAACAGCTGTACAGAAAAGGGGGCGGATCATTCAATAGTAATCTTTTGCCAAGCTTTTGTAAAAAAGTATATTAAGACTTTCCTGAAACTTTGACTGACCTGTCCCGTAAAAACTTATATGAGAGAATGGTAGGCAGGCTATCTAGACCATTCGGAAAATGAGAAAAAGCAAGTATGACTAAAAAGGCGGGGAATATATGAAACAGTTACTAAGATTAGTTAGTTTATTATCTTTTTCAGTGGTACTATCAGGCTGTCAGCTTACAGGAAACACAGGGGAGCTGACCTGGGGAGAAACAGCCGCTACGGAAAACCTTGAAATCACCCCTGAAAATATCCAAATAGGCACTGAAGAAAATCAGATAGATAAAAATGAGGGGCTGCCGCAGGTAACATCGACAGGCCAAGTGGCTTTAATAGAGTTAAATATAGAAAACACAGGGGGGAGCCCGGTAGAAATAGACCGGGATTTTTATTACCATTCATTTGGTATTTTACATAATGAAGAGTCCACGCCTGGCGAATTTTATATTAGCAGAATGGATTTAGAAGCCTTTCCATTTGACGTTTATACAGGAGGTCTTGAAGAAGGAGAATCTGTTGATACTCAGCTGATTATAGTGACTGGTAGAGGAAAGGTGCAGAACTTGTTATTTGATTCGGACGGCGATCTTGAAGATAATTATGAGTTCAGCTGGGAAATAGCACACTGAATGAAGAAAAGCGAATAAGAAGGAGGCTGCTATGGTTAATGTTGTTTCACTGGTTGTCTTGTCAGCGCTCCTTGTCCAATTTTTTCTGACAAGATGGCTCGTTCCGGCAAACGAAAAGAAACTGAAGGACACAAAAGGCAGATATTATTCTTACGGAAGCATGGCTTTTTTTATACTTATTATTCTGGTGCTTGTGTTTGGAACGGAACTTCCCGTTACTGAAAACCTGCCAGCTTTTGCACTCCCGGTCTTTACACTGGCTTTTCTAAGCCAGGCATTCGCAGAGTGGTATTTCGCGCCTGCCGCTAAGGAATATGTCGTAACAGCCGGTGTTTATGTCTATGTGAGTGCACCGCTCGTATTTTTATTGGTTTTATAATGATTGAAAGCGCCGTGTACATGTCCTGGATGATGGGCGTGAAGCGGACTATTAAACCAGCTGTTAACTGGTTGGTTACTCTCTTAGTTTAGAAAAATAGAGAAAGAAAGCTTAACAGTTCCTTCTCTATTTTAAATCTATAATTGTGTTTTATTTGAATTGATTAATTAAAGCAAGCATATTTGATAAATCTTCAGGTTTAAAAGAGTTTTCACTGTTAAAACCGTCGCCTCCTCCGCCGCCTAAGAAAATTATTAGTATTAAAATTAATACGAGGTTATCGGACGACTTTTTATTAACCGTCACATTTTGTTCCTGGAATTGCGACTGAAACTGGAACTGAAATTGTTGCTGCCACTGGAACTGCTGCTGAAGCTGCTGCTGGATTTGTTCCTGAATTTGAGTTTGGTATTGAAGCTGGCCTTGAATATTATTAAGCTTTTTGTTTATTTTTTTAAATTTTTTATCTCTATTTTTTTTGCGTGCTTTTCTGCAAACATAGTATCTTCTTGTTCTCATAAGTGTCATCTCCTTTCTCTTTAGATATTACATCGTATGCAAAGAGGAAATAGATTGTAGAGGACAAACAGTCTGGTAGAGAAGCCTGTTTTAAAGAAGGTCATCTAAAATTTATGCGTAGAGGTATAACTGCATAAAAAAACGGCTTAGAATGAATGATTTCTAAGCCTGGGTCACTTCTTATACAGGAAAACCGGTATGAGAAAACCTCATAAATTTACTTGTAGGTGGGTGTACTTTCAGCAGCAGACTTTACAGATGGGTTCAGCTTAAACAAGCGTCGAACCCAGGTGGACATTCGCTGAAAAAGGTTCCGCCTGTTATTTTCTCTTGCCTGTGAAGGGGCAGTATCACGGTAATTAAACTCGTCTTGAGAAGCTTCCAGATCTAAAAGCCTCTGGTCCCTAAACAGATTGTCTTCGCTCTCAGGTTCGAACGACGACGTTATGAAATTCTGTGTACCCATGTTAATTCTCCTCCCATTCAAAGATATAATAGTATATGTAAGACAACCAAACATACTTAGGGTATATATATCAGGATAGATGTGGAAATTCAGCATTTTTTACTAGGTGAACGTGGGGAAAATGGGTAAGTCCACTAGGATAGAGGACAATAGCCTTTGAGACAGGAATTTTAAAAAATAAAAAGCAGCGCCGGGTAAACTGGATGTCCAAAAATGTGCTGTACATTTTTGCCAGTGGGCGCTGCTTTAATTTTTGTGCCTTTTAATTATCTTTTCTTACCTGTAAGTGCATTGTAAGAGTTAACAATACCGTGTCCGTAATATTCATCGTAGCCTTTTTTGCCTGTATCAACAGCTGTCTGCTGAAGATGCGTCTGTACCTGCCTTGGGTTTGGCTTGACGCCTGTTCTTTCATATTGCTGGGCAATATAAGCGGCAGCAGCACCGGACACTTGAGGAGCGGCCATAGATGTTCCGCCTTTCCACCCGTAACCCGGGCCAAACAAGGCTTCAGCTTCAGGCCCGCGTCCTGTATCGAAGTTCATATATGTCGGAACCGCACTTAACACAAGATATTTACTGGCAGATTCACCATCTTCAGGTCCGAGGTCACCGCCAGGTGCACCAAGGTTAATAGCTCCGTTACCGTAGTTTGAATAAAAAGCAAGACGGTCCTCTGTGCCGAATCCGCCGCCTGTCGCTGATACGGTGATCACTCCAGGAATCTGGGCAGGAACGAAGACAACAGCGCCTTTAGCTTCCCATCCATCAGTCCGGCTTGAATTTTGCCAATCTGCCACTTTGGACGGGTTACTGAGATCCTGTGCAGAGTTACCGGCAGAAGAAACAACGGTTACACCTTTGTTAATCGCATATCGGATCGCCCGGTTATAAGCGACAATATCAGCTGCGGAATTTCCGCCTCGGATTTTTTCACCTGTATCTGGATCAGTGAAGAACCACTGGCCGCGGAGGCGTGTGCCGCCAAGGCTCATGTTAATGACATCTGCACCATCATCAGCTGCTGAAATAATAGCGTCAGTGATCCACACTTGAGACGCGCCGCCAGTTGCTCCGAATACTCTGTACGATCTGAGAGTAACACCCGGAGCCACACCTTTCATTCGTCCTTCTGCACCAATGGTTCCGGCTACGTGAGTTCCATGGCTGTTAAAATCCCAGGAATCAGTTGTACCTGGAACAAAGGTACGAGAGCCTTCTTCATCAACGAAGTCCGCAAGGTCAGGGTGATTGAAGTCAAATCCGGAATCAATAACCGCGACGACGACATCTTCACGGCCTTCCCGGTCCAAATCATGACTTGCGCCATTATTCGTTACTTGCTCAATATCCCATTGCCAGCCGTCTTCCCAGATATTCTCTACAGGAGCTTCTCCGCCAGCTTCCTGAAGATCACTTTCAACCAGTTCAAAATCAGGCAAGTCAAGCTGTTCCTCAAGAGACGGACCAATACTCAAAACTGCCCGGTGGTTTAATAATGCTTTCATAAATTCACCTGGTGTATCGGAAGTGGCTTCAATTACGCCAACCTCAGGCACTTGATATGTAATCTCGCCCCCGGCGTTCCCCACGATTTCCTCCACATTCTCAGGCAAGTTTTGCGAATTAAATACAACCATAAACAGCGGATTGCCGTCCTCAGTCACTTCAGCTTCACTGGTTGCTAAAACACCCAGGTTAAAGCTGGACATAAAAAGAAGTACCATTAAAGCGCATAAAAAAGTTTTCTTCATCTTATAACCCCTTTTCTTTTTTAGTTGACTGCTTCAATTGATCCTCCTTTCTGTCTGCCTCACAGGCTTTTGACAGCAAATATTTCGTCACACTAAGGAAAAAACCCTCTAAAAATGTGAAAATTATGAAAAATAAGACAAAAGATATGGATTGTAATTTTAGTTTTAAGTACAAAGTTTTGGAAAAAGGTAAAAGGAGATAGGCCATATAGTTAAAAAAGGAGAAGAAAAAGACAGGGGATAGAAGGGTCAGCACTGAGATCTTTTTTAAAAGGTAAATAGAAAAAAAGGGCAAGGTGTCTTTCTTTAGAAGTAAAATGGTTTAATTAAAAAAGCATAAGCAACCCCCTGAGGAAATCCCAGGGGGTGTTGGCTTTTATAAATGACCACCTGACCTTAATTGAACACGCCAAGCTTTTCAATGCGTTCACATGCTTCCTGAATCCGGTCTTCCGGCCGGACGAGACCAATGCGCAAAAACCCTTCGCCATGGGTGCCAAATCCATTGCCTGGTGCGGTTACCACATGAGCTTTTTCGAGGAGAAGGTTCGCAAATTCTTCAGAAGTGAATCCTTCCGGGACGGGCATCCAGGCAAAAAATGTCCCTTTAGGGGACTGGATATCCCGGCAGCCCGCTTTTTTGAGACCGGAAATTAGCGTGTTTCTCCTCCGTTCATAAGTAGCGGCGAGTTTCCTTACTTCGTCCTGCGGTCCCTTAAGCGCCGTAGCGGCAGCCTCCTGCACCGCACCGAACAGGCTGACGTACATATGATCCTGAATCAAATTAATACTTTCAATGACTGAGGCGTTACCGACCGCAAACCCAACACGCCAGCCTGCCATATTATACGTTTTCGATAACGTATAAATTTCTATACCGGTCTCTTTAGCCCCTTCTGACTCGAGAAAACTTCTTGGCTTTTCACCGTCAAATCCAAGTGCGCCGTACGCAAAATCATGGCAGACACAGATGTGGTGTTTTTTAGCCAATGAAACTGTCTCATCAAAAAAATCTTTTGTAGCTGTACCTGCTGTCGGATTATTTGGGTAATTCAGGAACATCAGTTTAGCTTGCTCCAAAACTTTGCTAGTCAGGTCTTTATATGAAGGGAGGAAGTTATTTTCCTGTTTCAGCGGCATGAACGCAGGGTTGGCATCAGCTAAGGCAATGCCTGACATGTAATCCGGGTACCCGGGATCCGGCAGCAACGCTGTGTCCCCGGGATTTAAGAGACATTGACTCAGCTCCACAAGCCCCGTTTTAGCCCCGAATAAAACAGCGACTTCTGACTCCGCCTCAAGATCCACATCATATTCGCGTTTATAAAACTCACACACAGCCTTTTTCAGAAAAGGCTGTCCCCTGAATGGAGAGTATTTGTGATAGTTTCCATTGGAAGCGGCCATCTTCAGCGCATCCACTATATGGGGCGGGGTGGGCAGGTCGGGATTTCCCTGACCGAGGTTAATGACGTCATGCCCCTCGGCTTCAAGCTGCTGCGTCTTTTTCACCAGCTTTGCAAAAAATTGTTCAGGCAATCGTTTTAAAGTCTGTGATTGTTCAAATTGAGTCACTGTATTCACTCTCCGATCCATCGCAATCTGTCCATAATAATAGACATAAGCGGGAAATTTGTAAAGGTAATCTTCAGATGATTTCAAAAGTTCCAACAAAGACGGCCTTATTCAAAAAGGTTTTGCTGATAGAGAGGAGCGATTTTTATGGGAAAGCTCTATTTAACCCACCCAACGGCAACATTTTCGATGATAAAATCCTGTAAATATGTTCTGAAATAACTATGTTCCAAATTCACATTCTAATTTTAAATCATTTAGTCACGCTCCATATTAAGATATTTATTATAAAGTAATTAGCCCGCTTGCAGCATAATAAGAAAAGCGGCAGCCAAGGGGTTCTGTGGAGTAAAGTAAGCATGCTTCTTCTCTTTAAACTAAAAAATTAATGATTAAAATACTAAAGAATATAACTATTAAAGGATTTCTGCAGTGCGTTGCTGCAGATGTAAAAACAGGATAATTATTATAGCTGCTGTCTCTTTTGTGGTCATGCCGTGCCTCCTTTAATAAAAAGTCATATGTTAATAGTACAACCCGGTTACTCTTAAAGGTGAAGATATCTTTTAGCTGCCAGTACTCAAACTGACAGGAAAGGTTTTTCAAGCTTTATAAATACTAATAAGGGGGGTGAATCAATGGCTGTATCAGTAGGTAAATGGACTAAATATAACGTGATGAAAAAGGATCCTTGGCTTGCCCAAGCCGTCCCGCCTACACAATTATTGACTTATAAAACTTTCCAGCTATTTCTTAATCGTTATAGGGAGGTATTCCTAAAGCCAAGTGTAGGAGAAATGGGAGCAGGAGTCGTGCATGTGAGAGCGGGTGGAGGAGGAAAGAGAATTTATGAATTTCATTCAGGTAACAGGAGAGTTATGATTCTGGGTACTAAACGTGCATACAATTATTTTTGCCGATATCTGAAAGTGAAGGGTAAACGGTATATTATACAGCAAAAAGTAAACCTTCTAAAAATTAATAATTGCCCTTTTGATTTTAGAGTGATGGTTCAGCGTAAAAATGTTAATAGTCCATGGTCAGTGACCGCAATTGCGGCAAAAGTAGCTGCAAGACATTATGTAACTACAAATGTCGCTGCTAAAGTTCTTACCTTTGAAGAAGCAATTAGACAATCATCCTTGTATAGTAAGGATTTAAAAGCCCTCGAGAAAGAAGTGAAATCCATTGCACTCAGGACTGCCAGCGTGCTTCAAAAAAAGTATCCGCACCATCGCCGTTTCGGTATTGATATGGGGATAGATTACAGTGGGAAAGTATGGATTATAGAAGCGAACTACAGGGGAAGCAATAATATATTTTTATTTTTAAAAGATAAAGCAATGTATGAAAGGGTCCTGGAATACGACCACGGATAAGACCTTCATACCTTGCATTTGATAGGAATAACAATCTTTTCGTATGCTATCCATGGCAGGTTTTTAAACTAACCGGGGGCTAAATTGATAATAATAGGATTTAATTAATTTCTCTGCCTAATGAAAGACAAAATAAAAAACAAAAACCCTCATTACTCGAGAGTTTCTGTTTTTTCTATTAAAGGACTTTTGAGAAGAAATCCGAGAAAACAGTAAGAATGTAAGGAACTTCGCATTAACAGTTTCTATTTGCTTATGGAGTAATTGCCCATTTTTTTCAGCCGCTCAGCACAAGGTCAATTTTGCTTGTTTATATTTTCCATTGCCTTTAATATTTTATCCTAAGATTTTGGCAAACCTTCGCCAAGGAAGAATCAGATGAAGACAAGCCCCATGGAAAGCCTCTTCCTGAAATAGTCAGTTCCTCAAACCCGCAAAAAAAGCAATGGATCTCTCCATTGCGGGGTGTTCTAATCTTTTATGTGGTGGCTCGCTTTTGGCCAGCTGCTGTTGCTTGGCGAGTTCATTCCAATCTCTTTATTGGCAATATACAGATGGTAGTAAAATTCAAAAGCTCCAAGAATTGCTGTCGCAATAAGGGCTGGGACTGCCAGTGCAGCTCCAGGCAAGCCAAACGCCATGCCGATCAGCCATATAACAAGAAAGGAAAGGACAGCGTCTGATGCGGTGGCAATAATATTGTTTGTTTTAGGAAGTAAGGCCAAATCGCCTGCTATATAAGAGACAGCGCCCAATACGACAGTCATTAACAGAACTATTCCAAAGGAAACCTGATAGCCAAGACCAAGCACCACATACAGTACAGCAAGTGTGGTAACTCCTTTAATTGCAATTGGTTTGCCATGTTCCATTTTTTCTCCTCCCTCTATAAAGTTTAATTTTCTTCTAAATACTAACGGATACTTACAATTTCACAAACACCAGATAAGATTCTCACGCATAAATATGGATATATATTGAAACTGGAATATATTTTTA
>NZ_JAIWPE010000010.1 GCF_021028955.1 Salipaludibacillus sp. CUR1 | reverse complement strand
TCCTTTGTAGAGGATTGGGAACAAGTATTGGTCTCTCCTCTACAATAGGAGCTTTTTTTGTGTTTGTAAACTCGAAATTACAATATATTCCATTCGTGCAAGGCTACTGGGTCTGACCCCCAGAGCTTTACAGCGTTAATGTGCGAGGGGACAGACCCCTTGAATTATTACCAAAGAGGGCCGCGGTAGTTTTCTTCCAGAGACCACCCTTCGTAAAGCCCGATATCATCAAAAGCACCGAGGAAGGCATCGTATTCTTCGCTGTCTTCCCCATAAAGATCAATTGCAGACTGAAGAATCGCTTCACGGAATTCTGCAAAGGTGGCATCATAATGCAGATAGTCGTAAGAACGGTACCACGTGTCAGCCACTACTTCACGCCCCATACCGTATTCCTCCGCAACAAGATAAGCTGAGTGCTGAAGGATCGTACAGTTAATATGGACACCGCCGTTATCCATATGTCCCGGGAGGAAGTAATACTCATCCATATGGGAAGGGTAGCGGCCTTCGCCATCCACACTGTAAGCCCAGAATCTTTCATTTACTGGGAATTTTCCAGGGTCTTCATTGCTTCGGAGGGCGGTGCGGCCTTCTGCAAGCCATGCTTCACCCATAATATCCTCGCCAACATCCCAGCTGCGGTCGTCGATAATCGTACCGAAAGTATCCGAGAACGCCTCGTTAATCGCCCCTGTTTCAAAACGGTAGCGCAGACCACCGTTATAATGTGTAATGCCGTGCATCATTTCGTGGGCTGTCACATCAAGCGACGCCAGAGGGATAAATTGCTGGCCGTCTCCATCCCCATAAGTCATCATCGCTAATCCGTTGCTCCAGAACGCATTGTTAAATTCTGTACTATAGTGGACGCGTGACCGGATCGCCATCCCATTATCGTCCAGTGAGTTACGGCCGTGGTTTTCGAGGAAATAATCATACACAATCCGGGAATTCTTATGGGCATCGACGCCAGGCCCCTGGCCGACTGCTTCCCACGAGCTGCTGTCACCGCTGTACATTACATCTTTCCAGGAGGCGTTAGTATTCTCATAAAGGGAAATTTGGTTTGTTGTATTTTTCATATTATACGTAAAAATCCCATCCATAATATCAGATGTCTGGTCTGCTAAGTAAAAGGTGCGCCCGCCATTTTTACCTGGGCCATGAGAAAGGTTTAACAGTTTTTCCACACCTGTCGTTCCCAGACCTTTTCCACGGGAAGACAAAAGGCTGGCAGGTTCTACTGATAGAGGCAGAGCACTCATCATATTAACTGAAGAGACAGATGCTTCAGCTTCTTTTGCAGGCTCTGTATCAATATATTCAGAAAAGAATTCCCCTAAGCCTGTCATGGCATCATAACTATCAATGACTTCGCCTGTATGAGCATCCACATAAACATACCAGTTTCCCGGCGAGCCTGTATGGAATTCAAGGTTCACCCTGTAAGCAAGATGATAGTCCTCCTCAAATGGATAAACAATCAGATCAGTTTCCTCAAATTCCACAAAATCAGGCGCGTTCACCTTATCTTTAGCCGCTTGAAGGGCCGTATTTTTTTCTACAAAAGGCGTCGTATTAATGTTTATATTTTCGATTTCATTATCAAAATTTCCGTTTACAGTTGTAATTTGGTTATCTTCATTGAAGTGGACATTCAACTCATTTCGATCAACGGGAATACCATTTTTAGTCTGCTGAAGACGTACATGGGTCATGCCAAGGTCATCCTCACTGGAACGGACTTCCTCCAGGTTTTCTTCAGGGTTGTCCATCTCAAAGAAATCCTTATGCTCATCTAGGAAATGCTTAGCATTCTGCCCATTCGCTTCAGCAAAACGCTCAGACAGCATACCTGCGACAAACGAGGGCGGACCTTGTTTGTCATTGTTGTCTATCACCCGGATTTTACCCTTGTTTAAAGTTTCAAACTCCTCAAGCGAGTCTTTCGCCGCAAAGGCACTGCTTCCCAGGAAGCTCGAACCCATCATTAAACCAGCTAAAAAAACCGACGCCAATCTCTTCACACGTATCCCTACCTTCTTTATAATTTGCCCGAATGACTGGAAATCGAAAGTTCCGATATCCGAACTATTTTAAGCGTAGTGGATAAAAATGGAATACACAACAGAATATTCTGTCAATTATCTGTGCGAATAGAGACGTGTAAAAGCATAGGTTGTTTAAAAGACAAATTTTTACCTTACTTTAGACATAATTAACGTCTTTTATATTTAAGTCTTACAGACTAATTACAATTAAATTGTTCTTTAAAATAGACCTAGAAGCTTTATATTACGGCGGCATTGCCCATTGGCTCTATTTGTCTGAAATTGACGGTGCATTCTGTCAGTTTTGCAAAAGTTGTCCTGCGATTAGGGCTATTTTATTTACATAAGGAGGAGAGACTCAGCCGTTAATGCAGTAAAGAAGCTGTATCAGGTGGAAAAACCCCTAGCCTCAGCCATACGTTTGAACGTTGTATTTTAAAGCGAATCAAGCCGAACTGTTAAGGATAAGGCCTTTAGAAACAGGCCATTAGAAGTGTCATTAAAATAGAAAGAATTTAAGAGAGTATTTTAGAGTCATATCTTTACCGCTTTAATGTGAAAGGGGACTGACCCCTTTTCACATACTTTTTCTATGATTTTTCACTGCGTTCGAGTTAAAAACGTAGTATGATAGGTTAGAAATTACTATGACTGGCAAGGTTAGGTGATTACATAGTGGATGGAGAATTAACGTCTCTGGGAACAATTATTGCGCTGGCTGCAACAATTGGTCTCATTCTAATACGGGTAGCCCCAGCCTACGCTATGATGGCGGGAGCTGTTATAGGCGGGCTTACTGGAGGAGCGACCTTCACCGGTACGGTAGAGATTATGATAGAGGGTGCTGAAGGGATGACAGGGGTTGTCCTTCGTGTACTCGCTGCAGGAATCCTTGCAGGGGTGCTTATAGAATCCGGTGCCGCAAAAAAGATAGCCGAATCAATTTTAAACGGTTTAGGTGAAGCAAAAGCACTCCTTGCAATAGCTGGAGCGACAATGGTATTGACAGGTGTCGGTGTCTTCATCGGAGTAGCAGTCTTAACGATGGCACCTATTGCCCTCGCGATTGCAAAGAGAACTGACACATCGAAAATGGCCATACTTTTAGCCATTTCAGGCGGAGGAAAAGCAGGCAATATTATTTCACCTAACCCTAATACGATTGCGGCAGCTGAAGCCTTCCAAATTCCATTGACGACTCTAATGATAGCAGGTTTCGTTCCTGCTTTCGCCGGGATAGGGATAACTTATATTTTAGCAAGGAAGTTAAGATATTCAGGGGCTAAAGTGGAAGATAACGAGTTGTCAACAGAAGGTAAAGGTGATACACCTACGTTAACAGCAGCCTTAACGGCTCCTGCTGTTGCTATTTTCTTATTGCTTTTACAGCCGTTGGCAGGTGTGTCTATAGATCCTTTGTTCGCTCTTCCTGCGGGTGGAATCGCCGGAGCTCTAATCATGAGAAAGGGAGCATATTTAAACGAGTATATCACCTCTGGAATCCATAAAATGTCAGGGGTAGCCGTTCTCTTGATCGGTACAGGGACTCTCGCTGGTGTCATTGCAAATTCGGCTTTAATCGGTCAAATTCTATATGTGATCGACGCATTTAACATTCCGGCTTATGTTCTTGCTCCTTTGGCTGGTATTACAATGTCCGGAGCCACGGGCTCCACAGCAGCAGGAACGGCGGTAGCTGGAAGCGTCTTTGCACCAACCATTTTAGACCTTGGAGTAAATGCTTTAGCAGGTGCAGCCATGGTTCATGCCGGAGCTACGGTATTGGATCATATGCCTCATGGGACCTACTTTCACATTACACGTGCCAGTGTCCATATGTATATGAGAGAACGATTTAAGCTTCTGCCATACGAAACGCTTATAGGGGCTGGTATAGCCCTGGTATCCACACTAATATTTGGAGTTTTCGGGTTTGTATTCTTAAACTGAATTAATAAGGGGTCTGTCCTCCGGCTTTGTACAGCGTTAATGTGCCGGGACAGACCCCTTATTCTTATTTTGTTTTACTTTTCTTTTTCTTTGAAGGTTTTTTATTTGCGCGGAGTTCTCCCCCGGCCATTGTGTAACTTGTTTTTTCAGGCCAGAGATCCTGGTTTAAGAGAGTGTCTACGAGCTCCGCCGCATCGTCTTCCGTCAGGTTTCTGTACCATGTGCCGGCAGGATAATCGACAGCAGCGCACTTATCTTTGCATCGTTCAAGACAGCGGGTCCGGGTTGTTTGTATAGTCTGTTTGCAATTCCGGTTTGAAATTTCGCGCTGTACCGCTTTATGAAAAGCCTTGGCGCCTGCTTTTTTGCAGTTCTTTCCATTGCATAACAGTAAATGGTGTTCGGTTTTATGGAGGCTTCTGGCACTCACGGCATTCCCTCCTTAGGCCTTCGACATCAGCGAAAATAGTTTACTAGATATTAATTAATATGCTAACAGGAAATAAATTAAAAAGACAATGAATGGAACATTAAGATTTAAAAACAATACATTTATTCCATTATTATCTATTAAAAAAATGTGATAGTCTTATAGATAGATTCTCTTTTATTAAACTTAAAAAAGGTCAGGTGAAGAAAATGATTAGCGAAAAGTTAGTAAAGAGCTTAAATGAGCAAATGAACTATGAATTCTATTCTGCGCAGGCTTATCTTGCTGCAGCTGCCTACTGTTCTCATGGGGGAGTAGACGGTTTTGCAAACTTCTTTTTGGCACAAGCAGAGGAAGAGCGCTACCATGGCATGAAGTTTTACCGTTTTATTAATGATTTAGGCGAACGTGCTGAAATTAAAGAAATTCCTGCTCCATACAACACATTTTCTTCAGTGCTTGATACATTTAAAAAATCACTCGAGCACGAAAAAGAAGTGACAAAACGAATTTATAATCTTGCAGATATCGCACTTGACGAACGGGAACATGCAACTATGACATTCCTGAACTGGTTTATTGAAGAACAAGTAGAAGAAGAAGCAACTTTTGATACTATTATTCAAAAGCTTGAGCGTATAGAAAATGACAGTAATGCCTTTTATATGCTGGAAAGTGAACTTGGAAAACGGACTTTCACCCCGGGCAACTAATTTGCCCTCAGGCAGGGGTCTGACCCCCAGCACATTAATGTGTTACTAAGTGAAAGAGGATAGAAAGATATAGAGGCTGGGACAAAACTAAATTAAATTAAATCCAGGATAACCGAAGAATGAATTCACAATAGACCATAAGATGAGGTTCATAAATGCACTCGCTTGCCGCAGGCATCTCTTCAGCTCCTCGGCAAAGATCGCCTGCGGGATCTTCAGAAGATGCTTTTCCTGCAGGCGTCTCGTGATTTTTGAACCTCGTCATTTTTAGCTTAGTTCCTCTTCTTTTGCAGTAAAAGCGAAAAGCCGAACAAAAATCATAAGATTTGTTCGGCTTTCTTTATGGTTACTATTCTTTTGTCCCGACCTCTTGATTTTACACAAAGTCGATCCTCAACAGATCTCTTACGTGCTCAATTTGGTTGAGTACTGTCACTTCAGGGCTTCCGGCAAAGAGCAGCCCGACAGCCCGGTTTTCATAATCGGTCACTAACGACCCGCTGTCACCGCCTTGTGAGAAGGGGGTTGTAAGAATTTGTTCATCAAATCGCGCTACACGGTTATTACCGAAGTTAACATCAATTGTGGCGTCTACAGTGAGGACTTCCGCAGTGGTATAGCCTGTTGTCCGGCCGGTTTTCTTTAACAGCATGCCAACCTCGACATCTTCCTTTTTTACCCATCCTTTAATATATCCCGTCCAATATACTTCACGGTCCAGTTCCTGCAGGGAGCCTTCAGCGATCGCTGCATCTACCAGGTTTTCATGTTCTTCCGCAGGTTTATCAGGAGTAAAATCTATAGGAATAAATCTGCTTAACGAAGCTACCTGGTCATCAGGAGCACTGCCCCCGTCTACTGGTCCAGGCTGTAAAATCGGGTCGCCGATTTTAGCATCGTTACTGTTGGCAAGGACGTGATTATTCGATAAGATATAGTATCTTGCAGGATTTCTCTCGTCTTTATTAAACACGACTGCCCCGGCTGTGCCCGCTGTAATATTAGGATGCCCAACGCTCCATCCACCTTTAACAGGCCTTATTTTTACTTTCAGCTCGTTTGAAGGGAGAGTGCGCAAGGTGTCCGTACTGCCTTCTTCTAAACCTATTTGCACCGTGGGCATGCCTATCTCGACCACATCTGTCTCTACTCCGTCAACTTCTTCAGGTACCACATCCTCTTTGTCTAAAGCTTCAAGCGGCTTTTTAGCAGTTACAAAGGTCACGAGCGCCGGTTTACCTGTAGGTTTTCCATCTTTAAGCTTTACGCCAATTCCCACACCTACCACATTCTTTTTTCTTAAAAAATCAGCTTCATTTTTCTTCGTTTTGACTTTTTTGACCTTTTCAATCTCATGTTTAGAAAGATGTGGCATAATTCTGATCCTCCTTGTTTTATTTTTTTGGAGAAAAAACAAGTTTGCTTTTTGAAATATTCTATAAAAACCTTATTTTTCCTTTACGAGGCGGAAATATAGGACAGAATAATCAGAAAATAATGACAAAAGACCTGTTAATAGTTTAAATGGATAATGACTGGAAAGAGGGCTCGCTTCAGTCCAGGGCCGCCAGTCTAAGGAATAATTTACAGAGTAAACGTCAGGCGGAAATGTTTTAACTTTGTGTTAAGAGTCATTAACCCCGGATCCGTATGGTTTTACTGGACACTTCAACCCATCACCGTGGTGGGGGACAGACCCCTTTTTAGACCCCTTTTAAATTTCAGTCGAGGTAAATCGATCTTTTTAAAGAGGATAAAAGCGCCAGATTTATTTGTATACAATTTTGTAATCTTGTAAACAAAATGTATTCTTTTTGTTTGCAAGTATGTATACCTGTATACAAACACGTACGCATCCTTATGTGAAAGGGTTTATACGATGATCGTGATTGTATACATATCTGTATACATGTTTTCTTTTTTGAACACAACTTTGGGATGATTGTATAATCTTGATTCCTGCTATATCATTTAATCTGTGGAAATTATTAGATATAAAGGAAGGGATGTATAATATGAGCAAAAGCAGAATTGCAGCAATTGATGTGGGCAATGATTCAATTAAAGGGTTATTCGGAAAAGCAGACTATGAACTGACTATGCCGAATGTCATTGCAAGAGATACAGAAGACAGACCCGTGATTGGTATAGAAGAACTGGACGATAAAAATCCTTTAGAGGGAGTACATATACGAGTTCATTCGCCTGCCTTAAAAGAAAACAATGCGATCTATCGTGTTGGAGACTTAGCGACAAAGAGCGGCAATGCTACAGAATTAGATATGGGCAGCAGTAAATCTGAAGAAGACCAGACACTTGTTATGCTTTTTGCCTCTTTAGCATTGGACGCTGCGAGAGAAGAAAATGCAGAGCTGTTTAATAGAAAAGATAATGTTATAGATGCTAATTATACGCTAGGTACAGGTCTGCCTCTTCGTGAAGTGAAAGAAGGGAAGGACGTAGGCTATCGTTCAAGCCTGTTAGGGTCAGTTCATCAAGTTGAATTTTTAGTTACCCCTAAATATCAAGGGGTGAAGGTTAATATAAAGTTTGACCATGTCAAAGTATATCCTGAAGGCTTTGCTGCTTATATCAATCTGGTAATGGATAACGATTTAAACATCACTAACAGAGATTTAGTGGATAAGAGAATATTAATCCAGGACATCGGCGGATTAACAACTGATATTGCGGTCATCGTTAACCGTAAGATAGATGATGATAAAGCTCAAGGGTTTAATATTGGAGTTTCTGAGTCGTTAGAGCAGATCAGGGAAGAAATCAGATCAAAACACGGCGTTGAGCTGGATAGCCGAAGAGATGTCGTTGACATTATCACTAAGAAAAATGATAGGAACCACATTATGGTCAAAGGCAGCCGGACAAGCGTTCATGATATTACCGACAGAATCTTATTAGACATAGCCAAAAAACAGTACAGGCATTTACGCAATGTCTGGCAAAAAAATTCCCAGACAGAAATTTGTTATTTTGTTGGCGGAGGATCGATGGTTTTAAAAGAATATCTTAAAACGATCAATAATAATTTAGACGGATATAATATCGGCTTCTTTGAAGACGAGAAGGAAAGTATCTGGATGATGGCTAATGCCTATTACAAGTTAATTTCCGCTTTTAACAGAGAAAATAATAAAGAGCAAGCTAAGAGTGACAAAGGGACAGAAAAACAGCCTGTAAAAAACAAATAGGGTGGTTTTATGACAAAAAGGATTGAGAGAGGGCAGGCAATTACGTTCCGCCTCCCTTCTGATACACCTGATCATATTTTAAAGCAGCTTCAAAAATTAAAAGAGACTGAAAGAAGAAATTTTTCCAGCGAAATTGCTAAGTTTGCTTTAGAAGGAGTTAATAATTCTCTATCCAAAGAAAGAGAAACGGTCACCATCCCCTTGCCTAGACAGTTGACAAAGGAGCAACGCAATTGGCTTAAACATTCACACTCTGAAGCTCTTTTAGGGAGTGTTGTCTATCAATTGCTGGTAGATCCAATGCGGGCAACTGCTTTTCTGGCCTCGTTAAACAGCAGTTCTATTGATATTGATGAGGCTTTATATTTACAGGAAAATGAGGCTTCCATGCCCGGTGAAAGGGTTGAAACTGATGGGCCCTCTCAGGAAAGGGAAAAAGCATTAGAAGAACCTGACCAGTCCTCTCCTCAAAAAGATAACCTGGAAGATGATCTGGCTAATTTTGATTTAAATAAAGCAAGAGAAGAGTTCGCTTCTTCTGCAGACAGGAATGAGGAAGAAAAAGAGGAAGAAGAGGACGGTGAAGATTTACTTGGTGATTTTCTGGCACAAATGAATAAATAAATCGTCCAGGCTCCGGGAAATGGACTGAGAAGCCGGCTGCCAGCCGCTTCTCTGCCATTTCAGTCTAATTATAGACAGGAATACAAATGGCATGCTGTCAATCGTACGACAGCATGCCTTTTAAGTATAATGTTATTCTTTTATTCTACCGAAATAGTGACTTAATTCTACGATCATCGCACCCATTCTTTCCAGGTCAGGCTGGACACATTGTTCTATTCCTTTCCCGTGCAGTGCTTCAGCAGTAACTTTTCCAACGGCAGCGGCCACGGTGTGCGAGTTGAACGCTTTAGTAAGCTGATGCATATACCCATTCTCTGAGGCATACTTAAACAAGAAATGTACTTGAACAGCTGCGGTAAAACAAACGGCATCCACCTCTCCTGAAATTACTTCCTGGCAGAAACGTTCCATCGTTTGAAGGTTAGGGGAAACATGCTTATAAGGAAGAACAGGCAGAACATCAGCCCCGGCTTCCTCTAAGAAGGTAATCAGAGACGGGGCATTTTCTCCGTGAAGCTGTACCATCACCCGTTTACCTTTAAAGTCGAATGGTTTTAAAGAAGAAATCAGTCCATTAATCGTCCCGTCGTCATCTTTTGCCTGTGGGCTGACACCTAGTTTTTTCAAGGCCGAAAACGTCTTATATCCTCTTGAAGCAACGTTCGCCCCGCTTACCATTTCTAAAAACAAAGATTTTAAGTTGATCTCTTCAGCTGTATCTATAAGCGCATTGACGCCAATACCTGTAGTGAAGATCATCCAGTCACAGGTCGCCTGGGCCACCTGTTCCAGATCCTTTTTGACTTCTTCGCTATTAAAAAAAACGGTGCCTTGAAGAGACCGGACAAGGGGGATCCCGTGATGATTTTTAATAAGAGTGCTTATTTCATCAGTTTTTCTTAAACCGGCAATAACAACGCGCTTATTTGACAGGCTCATGATGGCACATTCCTTTCTGGCATTTAATTCTGAAACTTTATTTTAACAGGATATCTTATTTTACATAAAATTAGTACCTGCCTCCTTAATTTGAAGGCAGGTACTATGAAGATTAAATTTGTTTCCCTTCCTGGGAAAGAGCATACATTATCGCGTGTTTTAAAGTGGAATAACAACCGATATGTGTTTCTCTCGTAGTAAAATTAGCATTGGTCATTTCTATGCTTAATTTAGGAGAGATGCCGACAAGAATACACTTTGAACCGAGAAGAGCAGCAGACTGAGTCATTTTCTGAATAAGCGAAATCATATATTCATCGATACTGTCGTTAATTCCTGTCAAATCCAGTATGACGTAATTTGCTTTAATTTCAGGCAGCTTGTCCAGTGTCTTATGCAGAAGTTCATTAGCACGCATATCATCGTATGTCCCCATTAATGGAATAACCACGATGTCATCGAAAACGGGTATGAGAGGGGAGGAAATTTCTTTCACTAATTCTCTCAAATCTTTCGTCCGCTCTTCCACCATCTCTTCAAGCTTGGAAATTTCCCTTTGTTCCTGTGCCCGGGTCAGTTCATGAATATTCTGGGTAGGAGTAATCTGTGATGGCGAAAAATAAAACTCATAGCAGTCATCACCGTTGAGCTGGCTTTTCTCAATTGTATACCAGATATTCTCTTCATATAAATTAGATAAAAGACCTGCAAAATGACCCGGGAGGAAAGCAGGATCATTGCCTTGGCTTTGAATTTTATTAATTCGGTATTCCCAAGAATCTTTTACTTGTATAACAGCTGTTTTATTCTCGACGCTATAATCACTTACTGTCGTAAGCCCCCAGCCGGCAGCGCGGTAGACTGAAGGGAGGGTTTGAAAAATATCATTTATTTCTCCCGTTTTAAAGAATTCGCTTACAATGGCTCCCATACGGTAGCCGGCTGTTTCCAGAACGACATTCGCAACCTGGGAGCCTGAAATTTCACTAATAGTTTCCAGGAAACTTTTCATAGCGGTTTCAACCCACATGACCATGGCGGTTTCTCCCGCATACCTCATACATCCGTTTGCCTTATCCCATTCAATTTCTATTCCAAAAACATCCTTTTTGGGGTTGACTGGCAAATCATTTTTAGGAAAATCCATACTAAACCTCCACTCTTTCTATGACAGTTTTAGAGTCTTTTAATGGTACTGGTTAAAGGCTGGCTCACAAACTATGACTATTAATAGGATAAACTTATAACCTGATTATACTAGTCATAGACAAAAATTCCATCATAAACCAGTAAATATATTAAACGGGTTAAAATAATAGGATTAAATAAAAGAGGCAAAAAGGGGTCAGACCCCCAGTGCGTTAAAGCTTTAACGCGCCGGGGGTCTGACCCCTTTTTCAAAATTAATTTTAAAATGGATTGGTTCCCCATTGGGCTGCTGTCTTAATGAACGTTCTCTGGTTCAGCTTTAGCTGGCTGACCATGTATTCAGCCATATCTTCTGCCTGTGTGTATTTGTCTGGGTTACGTTCTCCTGACTCACCCCGTGTTAAGTCTGTTTCAACAAGGCTCGGGGTCAGAACGCTTACCCGTATATTATGGCGCCGCACCTCCTGCATGAGTGATTCACTCATTCCAATAACGGCAAATTTTGAAGCACTGTATGCGCTTGAACCTTCTGTGCCCTTCAATCCTGACATGGAAGAAATGTTTATAATATCTCCTCGGTTTTTTGAGATCATGCCCGGCAGGACTGCTTGAGTGACATGTACAATCCCCATGACGTTGATATCAAGTACTTTTTTCCACTGATCGGTGGTAAGGTCTATAAAGGAACCGCGCGCTGCTACGCCTGCATTATTAATCAATATATCAATTGATCCAAGCTGATCTTCTATTTTATTTACTGCCTCCTGCGCTTCAGTTTTGCTGGAAACATCAGCTGCAGCTGTTACAAATGTTGCTCCTATGTCATTTAAGTCTTTACTGATAGCGGTAAAACTCTCTTCTGACCTTGCAATAAGACCGAGTTCCACACCTTCCTTAGCTAAAGCCAAAGCTGCAGCACCGCCAATCCCTCTGCTTCCTCCAGTTATGAGCGCTTTCTTTCCCTGTAATGATTGCATATTTCTTCATCCTTTCCGTAGTCTCTATCTATACTGTATTCACGAAAATAAAGATAAAGAAACATGCCGTTTTATGTAAGAGAGCACCACATCCCATAAACGCTTTAAAGCACCGGGGGTCTGTCCCCTTTCCAATTAACGCATTAACGGGCTGGGGGACAGACCCCCATTGACGCCCTCCATTTACTGCAGTCGCTTGGAGAGGTTTTTTTTCAGCCAGGCCATTGCTGTGCCGAAAATACCTCCGGCAGTGTCGAGAATGACATCTTCCACAAGTCCTGATCTTGAAGGAATAAAGGTTTGCCGGTATTCATCAAGCGCTGCGTATACAATCACAATAATAAGAGAAGCAGCAAATGATAGAAAAGGTCTGCCGCTTAGCCTGTAAACGGAAAGGAACAGGAAAAAGCCGAGTAATGCAAACAGAAAGAAATGCGCCGCTTTTCTCAGTAAAAATTCCAGCAGGCCGTCGACACCGTGGCTTTCCAGACTGACTGGTGTCCCTGCGTAGGTAAAATCAATCCACTGCAGTATCCGCCTTAAGTGATCCAGTGACACATAACTTCTAAGCAGTTCAATGACGGCATCGCTTTTCACGGCTGCTGTCACAGCGGCTAAAAATATAAAAATAAGTCCTGTATAGACTAGCGACTTAATACTTTTTTTTGCAAAAGAATCAGTCGATTGAAACAAACGGAAAAAGACGGCAACCATGAAGACCGCAGCCCCTGCCATGCCGGCCAGGACAAGTTGCGGGTGAGAAGCTGCGAAAGAAATGGCACGGTCTGCAACAAAATCGACTCTCTCTTTCAAAGATACAGCTGTCTCTCTCAGTACATTTTCATCAGTTACCCGGTCAAGCAGGGGGCTGATGTCCTGCTGGTCTGCTGTTTGAGAAGATGCTGTGTAAATAACAGCCATAATAATGATGACAGGTAAAAGGTTTAATATAGCAAACTTCCAAAATGTCATTTTTAAACTCCTTTTAAGGACGGCAGATTATTTATCTATCATAAATGAAATAGTGAAACAGTCAAGCATCCCAAAAAATGGAACCAAAACTTTATTGCCAACCACCATCCAAAAAAGCCCCTCTTTCCTGCGTGTGGCCGAATTAAATGAGATTCAAACAACTCTCCCGGGCAGCCCATTTTAAAATAATATCCTGTTTTTTCAAAATTCTGTATTGACCCTTTTTAATTAAGCGTATATAATACCTAGTAATCATATCGGGTTTATAAAATTTGTTGGGTATTAACCTTGCTGTCAGGAGGTGGTAAAGATGCTGTTAGCTTATGCGACGATAGCTATTGCCTTATTTTTCGCCATGAATATAGGAGCGAGCGGGGCAGCAGCCACGATGGGCCCTGTGTACGGGAGCGGGGCTTTAAAAAAGAAGTCCATTGCGCTGCTTATTGCCGGAACGGGGGCCCTCGCCGGAGCGGTCATCGGAGGAGGAGAAGTTGTCAAAACAGTTGGAGAAGGGATCATTCCTTCAAATGTATTTTCGTTGGAAGTGGCCTTAGTTATTTTGATTTCGGCTACTCTTACACTTTTTCTTGCTAATGTTATCGGCATTCCTTTATCAACGAGTGAAGTGACCATTGGTTCAGTAGTGGGCGTCGGCATTGCTTTTCAGGCACTTAATGTCAACAACGTCCTGTTTATTGTCTCTTTCTGGCTGATCGTCCCTGTTACAGCGTTTGTGATCTGCTTTGTTTCTGGAAAAGTGATTCTGAAGCTGGAAAAGAAATGGCCCCAATTAACAGGGCAGGGCAAATGGAAAAAATATCTTGCATTACTGCTGATTATTACGGGATTTATTGAGGCTTTTTCCGCAGGAATGAATAATGTGGCCAATGCGGTCGGCCCGGTAGTCGGGGCAGGGTTAATGGATCAGTCTGCAGGAGTGATAATCGGCGGAATTTTTGTTGCAGCGGGTGCCGTCCTGTTTGGAGGCAAAGTGCTTGAAACTAACGGAAAAAAAATAATTTCTTTTTCATTGCTCCAGGGGACGGCTGTATCGGGCACAGGAGGCGGCCTTGTAATTATTGCCTCTATATTCGGTATTCCTGTCCCGCTAACACAGGCAACCACTTCCGGCATCGTCGGCATTGGATGCGCCCAGAACGGTTTTCAGCTCTGGCAAAAGGGTCTTATAAGGAAAATTATTAAAGTGTGGGTAGTATCTCCGGTCATTTCACTGGTTATGTCCTACAGCTTAATTCACGTATTTTTGCATCCTAATCCATACATGGTGGTCCTGATCCTGGCGATCATTATTGCTACGGCAGGCACGTTAAGTCTTTATAAATCCGGAAAACCTGAACAGGAATCAGTTCAGCATTAATAAGGGATGGGGGAAAGGCATGAGTGAAAGGAAAAAAACACCATCATATGACACTTTTACGAAAAATGATTACCAATTTTTTAACGACCGCTTAAAACATAAGAAAGCAGAAAATGTCATTGACTGGGCTTATGGCTTATTCAACGACAAGCTTGTATACGCGTGCAGTTTTGGTGCTGAAGGAATCGTGTTGACAGACATGATTGCGGGAGTAAAAAAAGATGCACGGATCGTGTTTCTTGATACGCATCTCCATTTTAAAGAAACATATGAGCTGATTGATAAGGTGAAACAGCGTTATCCGGAGCTTCAAATAGATATGATAGAACCTGAATTATCTTTGGAAGAGCAGGCATCGGTTCACGGAGAGCAGTTATGGAAGTCGAAACCCGATTTGTGCTGTGACATCCGCAAAAACAAGCCATTAAAACGGGCGCTTAAAGGAAGTACGGCGTGGCTCTCAGGATTAAGGAGGGATCAGTCACCTTCACGGGCGGCTACAGAGTTTGTCAATAAAGATGACAAATTCGCGATGATTAAAATATGCCCGCTCATTCATTGGAGCTGGCAAGACGTCTGGAACTATATCCATGAAAAGGAGCTGCCCTATAATTCTCTCCACGACAGGCAGTTTCCGAGCATCGGCTGTGAACCATGCACATTCGCAGTAAAGGAAGGGGAAGACCACCGCGCGGGGCGATGGGCCGGTCTGGAAAAAACAGAGTGCGGGCTTCATTTAAAACCACTATCAAAAAAGGAGTGAATTGTTATGACGAAAAGTATTCCTCACGGAGGAAGTTTAGTAAACAGAGTGAACGAAAAAGCCGACTATGCCAGCATTCGAGAGGCAGTGGCACTCGATAAGACCGGTTTATCGGATCTGGAACTCATTTCCAACGGAGCTTACAGTCCATTGACAGGGTTTATGGGAGAAAAAGATTATAACGAAGTCGTTCATCATATGCGTTTAGCTGACGGCCATGTCTGGAGCCTGCCTATTACCCTTCCAGTGAGAGCGGAAGAGGCAGCGGTACTGAAACCCGGGCAGGCGATACGGCTTACTTATAACGGAACAACATACGGAGTAATGGAACTGCATGAAATTTACTCCCCAGACCAGGAGACTGAAGCCGTCAATGTCTATAAAACGAAAGATCAGGCTCACCCGGGCGTAAAAAAGCTGTATGACAGAGGAGGCGTTTATTTAGGAGGACCGGTCACTCTTGTTCGTATTCCTTTAAAAGACCAGTTCTCAACGTTTTATCTTCCCCCGGCTGAAACAAGAAAAACATTTGAAAAGAAAGGCTGGGAGAAGGTTGTAGGGTTTCAGACGAGGAATCCTGTCCACCGGGCCCACGAATATATACAAAAAGCGGCATTGGAAATCGTAGACGGCCTCTTTTTAAATCCTCTTGTCGGTGAAACGAAAGCTGATGATATACCCGCTGATGTCCGGATGGAAAGTTATCAGGTGCTTCTTGAAAATTATTATCCTGAGAACCGTGTGTTTCTTGCTGTGTTTCCGGCTGCTATGAGATACGCAGGCCCGAGGGAAGCAGTTTTCCATGCGATCGTCCGGAAAAATTATGGATGCACCCATTTTATTGTCGGAAGGGACCATGCAGGAGTAGGAGATTACTACGGGACCTACGAAGCCCAGGAGATTTTTCGTCAGTTCACCGGAAAGGAACTCGGTATCACACCGCTCTTCTTTGAGCACAGTTTCTTTTGCAAAAAGTGCGAAAATATGGCATCTACGAAAACGTGCCCGCACGGCATTGAAGACCGTGTGATTTTATCCGGCACAAAAGTCCGTGAACTTCTGAGAGAGGGGAAAACGCCGCCTCCTGAATTCAGCAGGCCGGAAGTGGTGAATGTGCTCATTAAAGGAATGAGGGTGACAGTATGACTAAACACACTGCCTCTGCCAATATTCACTGGCACAGCTCTGTTGTAACGAAGCAGGAGCGCCAGGACCTTAACGGACATAAAAGCTGTATCTTATGGTTTACCGGTTTATCCGGTTCAGGAAAATCGACCCTTGCGAACGCCCTCCACAAGAAGCTTTATGAGGAGAGAGTTAACAGTTTTGTTCTGGATGGTGACAATATTCGCCACGGTTTAAACAAAGACCTCGGTTTTAAGCCTGAAGACCGTCAGGAGAACATTCGGAGAATTGGGGAAGTTTCAAAGCTGTTTGTGGAAAACGGAAGTATTGTTCTTACAGCATTTGTTTCTCCTTACAGGGACGATCGCGATCTTGCCAGGCGAATGGTTGAGAAAGAAGAATTTATCGAAATATATGTGCAATGTCCGGTGGAAGAATGCGAGAAAAGAGACCCTAAAGGACTCTATAAAAAAGCGCGTAAAGGAGAGATCCCCGAATTTACCGGTATCAGTGCACCTTATGAAGAGCCGGTTGATCCGGAGATAACCGTCTCTTCCGACCGGATCTCTATAGAACAGTCAGTAGAACAGATTATCGATTATTTAAAAAACAAAGGAATTATCCGCTAAGCAATAAGGATGAAGAAGGGAGTTTATGAATGGGGCATACAAAAGTTTGGGCAGACAACGAAAAACTGAGTAAAGAAGAAAAGAAGAAGCTGGAAAAAGACGGACTGGATATATTAAAGGATATTCCGCGCTATGCGGAACAAGGTTTTGCGTCAATCCCTAAAGAAGAATGGCCATTATTCAAATGGGCCGGCCTTTATTTGCAAAAGCCGAAAGAAGACGGTTATTTTATGATGAGGGTGAATGTCCCGTCAGGAATTTTAACATATGACCAGGCATTGGAACTGGCAGCTATTGCTAAAGACTACGGCAGGGATGTGATTGATATTACTACCCGGCAGGCTATCCAGTTTCACTGGCTTCAGATTGAAAATATACCGGATATTTTTGACCGCCTGAAGAGAGTGGGCTTATCATCTGTCGGAGCATGCGGGGATATTATGCGGACCATCGTAGGAAACCCGCTTGCAGGAATTGACCCTAAGGAACTTATTGACACAAAGGACATAGTGGATGATGTCTATGCATATTTCCAGCATAATCGTGATTTTTCGAACCTTCCAAGAAAATTCAAAATTTCTATCTCCTCTAATATTAATAATGCGCAAAATGCAGAAATTAATTGCCTGTCGTTTACACCTGCCATGAAGGAAATAGGCGGAGAAACAGTAGCTGGCTTTCATGTCTATGTGGGCGGGGGGCTCTCAGCTAAACCTTATCTTGCTCAGGAGCTCGATCTGTTCGTCACGCCTGATCAGGTTAAAACAGTGACTGAGGTGGTTGCAACTATTTTCCGGGACTATGGCTACCGCGAAAAGCGCCATCGGGCCCGGCTGAAGTTTTTAATGGCAGACTGGGGACCGGAAGCATTTAAAGAGAAAATGAATGAGTATATTAAGCTTCCATCGAAAGGAAAGAACCAGTTTGAAACCTGGAACGCCGGTTACTTTTACGGCGTACATCCACAAAAGCAGCCAGGCTTTAATTACATCGGTTTAAATATTCCGGTAGGCCGTTTATATACGGCTGAACTCCTGGAATTAGCCCGTATTTCCAAGCATTACGGAAACGGCGAGATCAGAACATGTAATTCACAGAATGTGGTCATTCCTCATATTGCCGATGAAGAAGTAGAGGCATTTCTTAAAGAAGACATCCTGGACCGCATGAATATTGAACCTAAACCTTTTATCGGGTCTTCTGTTTCCTGCACAGGTATTGAGTACTGTAACCTTGCTCTTGTAGAAACAAAAGCCCGGATGAGAGGAATCGCAGACTATCTGGATGATCATTTAAAAGTCGATGTGCCAGTTCGGATCCATATGGTAGGGTGCCCGAATGCCTGCGGTCAAAGGCAGATTGCGGATATCGGCCTTCAAGGCATTAAGATGAAAAATAAAGATAAGCAGCTTGTCGAAGCATTTGAAATCTATGTTGGCGGAACATTAACACAACAGGCACAGTTTAATGAAAAGCTTAAAGGAAAAATTGAGGCCTCCCAATTGAAAGGGGTACTTTACGAATTTATAAAATATTTTACGGAAGAGAAGCAGCCGGGAGAAAATTTCTATACGTTTTACCAGCGTTTAGGTAAAGAACCTCTCCAAGAGAAGCTGAGTACAATTATGGAACAGCAAGTCTCGTAGGCCCGTATTTTAAAGTAACCATTATAAAGGGAGGCAGACATGTGATTCTTTACCGGTTTGAAGCACGGATTAACCAGGAGGAAGACGTTTCAATTGTCGTAGCCGCAGACAATGAAACAGATGCGTTCGATGCGGCTGAAATTGAATTGGAAAAATATTATTTGAAAACTCCACTAATAGAAGAGCTGTCATTAATAGAAACGAGAAAAATCAGCAGAAAAACGGGCTTTGTTATCGGCCGCTAAAAGACGCAGAGGAGTGTGAGCAATGAAAAGGAATAAAGGTACAGTATACTTTGTAGGGGCAGGCCCCGGGGATCCAAAGCTTTTAACTCTTCGCGGAGCAGAACTTTTACAGGAAGCGGATGTCATAGTTTACGACAGGTTAGTGAATACGGAACTGCTTAATCATGCAAAACAGGGGTCAGAGCTGATATACTGCGGGAAACAGCCGCAGACAAGCTGCATTTCACAGGAAGAGATCAATGACATACTTATTTTTCACGGGAAAAAAGGCCAAACAGTCGTCCGTTTAAAAGGAGGCGACTCGTCGGTGTTCGGCCGTGTAGGTGAAGAAGCAGCGGCATGCCGGCAAAACGGCCTCCTGTATGAAATTGTACCGGGGATCACTTCAGGCATAGCAGCTCCCGCTTATGCAGGAATCCCGCTCACACACCGGGAACTGAGTTCCTCATTTGCTGTCGTAGCCGGCCACCGCCGTAAAGAAGGGAAAAAAGAGGAAATTAACTGGGGGAGTCTGGCAACCGGAATCGATACACTCGTTTTTTATATGGGCGTCAAGCAGATTGGAATGATACAGGAAAACCTGCTGCTTAATGGGCGGCCGGCAAGCACACCTGTTGCTGTTATTCAGTGGGGCACCTGTGACGTCCAGAGAACGGTAACAGGAACCTTAGAGACCATTGCAGAAGATGTAAAAACAAAGAAGATTCAATCTCCAGCTATTATTGTGGTAGGAGAAGTGGTCAGGCTGAGGGAAGAGCTTGCCTGGTTTGAAGAAAAGCTCGAAAGTTCCCCGGTTTTTCAAGAAGCCATAAGCTTGTAGAGGGGAGGTATAAAGTGAGCAGAAGCGAAAATAAAGCTGGTGTCCTGCTGATCGCCCACGGTTCAAGCAATCCTCAGTGGGAAAAAGATATTGAATATGCGGTCAGTAAGGTAAACACAGACCTTACAGTAGTTCTAAGCTGTCTTGAATTTACTGAAGAGAAAACAATTGAAAAAGGCATTCGGGAATTGGAACAGCGGGGCATCGAAACAATCATTTCGATCCCTCTCTTCATTTCTTCAGGGAGTACGCATATTGATGAAATCAAGTATGCGCTTGGTGTAAAAGCCGGGACAACCGTGACAACAGATTTAAAACCTGTCCAGACACATTGCCGCATTATCTGGCGTGAACCAATGAATAACCACCCTCTTATTCTTGATATGATTTCTGAGAGAATGGATGCACTGACATCGGAACCCGAAAATGAAACACTGCTGATTGTCGGACACGGCAGCGATGAGCCAGGTTTTAAACAGAAGTGGGAAGGTTTTCTTGAGGAAATTAAACTGGAGGTGGATAAGCGGTTTTCCTTCCATAAAACAGTTTATGGCACGCTGCATCCGGATAATTTAAGGCAGGTCGCTGAAAGCCTTCCGGACGATAAAAAGATGCTCGTCCTTCCCTTGTTTTTATGTGAAGGCTATTTTACGAAGAAAGTGATTCCACGTAAATTGGAGGGGCTTGCATATACAAGTGCAGACACTTACCTTCCCCATCCAAATGTTTCATACTGGATTGAAGACCAGGCAGCTGCAGCTTTGGCGGCACTTAACAACGAGTAAATACGTGAACAGATCATATAAATGAAAGGAATTGATTAAATGAGCACTCCTCTGGTTGTTCAATTAAAAAACCGCCCATGTGCAGTGATAGGAGGAGGAAAGGTTGCTCAGAGGAAAATCCGCCATCTTTTAGCTCAACAGGCAGCTGTGACAGTCATCAGCCCTGATCTGACAGACGGACTGAAGAAAGATGCCGGTAATTTTCGTTACTATCCTGACTCTGTTGTGGAAGCTGACGTGCTGCAGAGGACGTGCAAACGGCTGAATCTGGATTGGAGCCGGTTTTTCCTGCTGGTGGCTGCCACTGATTCTCCATCTTTAAATGAAACAGCTGCAAGGCATTTAAGCCAGTATATTCCGCTCATTAATGTGGTGGATAACCAGGAACTGAGCAGCTTCTTTTTTCCGTCTGTTTTAGCCAGAGGACGTTTGAAGATTGCAGTCACGACTTCGGGAGCGAGCCCGATATTAGCCTCAAAAATCCGTGCCCACCTCTCCGGTACTTTTGGCCCTGAATATGGCCCGTATGTTGATTATTTAGCTGCGTTAAGAACCGATTTGCAAAAAAGAGAGTATGATCCAGAACGGCGGAAAGCCTTCCTCGAACAAGAGACAACGTTTCCTCCTCCCTCACGATTTGAAAATCATTGAAGAAGCAGCGAGTCTTCCTGTATGATTCATTTAGCACCTCCTCTTTGAGAAGTGAAATAGGGGAGATAAAAAATGGATTTGGAGAAGGGCTTTAAAATGCATAATTGCGGACTTGTTTTAGAAGGGGGAGGCATGAAAGGACTCTATACGGCTGGAGTTCTCGAGTACTTCCTTGAAAAAGGGATATTTTTTAATTATGTGATCGGGGTGTCAGCCGGCGCCTGTATGGGGGCGTCTTATCTTTCCCGTCAAAAAGGGAGGAATAAGAAGGTAAATATAGGGCTTGTGAAGGATCCGCGCTATTTGTCATGGCGAAATTTTATTTTAAAAAGAGAGTTATTCGGCATGGACTTTTTGTTTGATAAAGTCCCTAATCACATTGTGCCGTTTGACTTTACTGCTCTCGACAACAGCCAGGAAGATTTTCTGGTCGGTACGATGGATTGTCAGACGGGCGAAGCCCTTTATTATAACAAGAAGCGTCACGGTAAGGACATTTTGAAAATAATCAGGGCTTCCAGTTCACTCCCGTTGATTGCCCAGCCGGTAGAATATAACGGGAAAGTGCTTCTTGACGGAGGGCTTGCTGATCCGCTTCCTGTAAAAAAAGCGTATGAAGACGGCAGCCGGAAAAACGTCGTCATTATGACAAAAGCGGTGGATGATTGTACGAGGCCACGGAGGACTTCAGCATTTATGAGACTGATGTACAGAAAATATCCTGCCGTAGCAGATTCCCTCGAAAAAAGGGTCATTACTTATAACGAAGCGCTGGCGTTTATTGAAGCTGAACAGGAAAAGGACAATGTCTATGTCATCCGTCCCAGCGTTGATCTGCCGGTCAGCAGTTTTGAACGAAATCAGAAAAGACTGCTGCGTTTGTATGAACTTGGCTATCAGGACGCACACACTCACTCAAGAGAGCTTTCATTTTGGCTTGAGAAAGGAATGGTATGACAGGCGGTTCTATAAACTTTTTTTATAGTATAAAATGAGAGTATAGAACCGAAAGGGGAGAAGCAATTGTCAGAGATTAATAATTTACCTCCAAAAACATGTGAAATCGACCGGATGGTTACGAAGCCTGAAGACGTGGAGAAAGTGCTTACTGGTAAAAAAACGGCCACGAGAAGAAATGGCCGTTACGCTGATCCGGGTGAAATTATGGTCCTTGAAGGAAAGCAGTTTAAAGTTGAGCGGGTGTACAGAGAAACTCTGGGAGATTTAACAGACGAGAGCGCCGTCCAGGAAGGTTTTAATAACCTGGAAGATTATAAAAACGCCATCCTGGCTATTCATCCAGGGATGCCCTGGAAAGCGGAAATGAAAGTCTGGGTGCATGAGTTTAAAGAAGTGTGACAGCGTTAATAAATGACGTGAATAGAAATCCTTCCGGGGCTGGAGGGATTTTTTTATTTTGAAGGGTCATCCGGATTTTATATTGTGACAGGGGCTGTGCGGCTGAATTAATCCCTTTTCCAAGGGTACGGCCTAAGCGTCAGCCCCCTTGCTCAGAACAGACCGTTCATTTTTGTTGCCTTCTGAGCTCGCTGTTTCCACAGGAGTCCTGGCTGTTGTGACGGTACTTAAATCATGATAAGACTTTTACCTTATTTTTACTGGCTACATAATTTCTTCAAATTTAAAGGGTACGTTACAAGTAACCTTTAAAAAGGAGCTGATAAACGTGAAAGTATTATCTTCGGCACTACTGGCAGTAACCTTGGTTTTTGGAGCGGGAAACCTGGCAGCTGCAGATGGGCACGGTATGGACAAGAGTAACGGAAAAGGCCAGATGAATGTTGGGCAGATGAAAGACATGCATCCTGAACTGACCATCCATGAATTAAAAGAGATGTATAAAGAGCACCACGGCACAATAGGTGCAGCCCCAAGCAGGAACTTTGAACATCACCACCATCATGGCCATAACGGTCACGCTGTGAATTAAAAAGAAGCCCGGCTATTGTCAAGGAGTGACAACAGCCGGGCTTTAATGCTTTAACGTGCTGGGGGACAGACCCCCCATTATTTTCAAGTCATTTGTTCTTTGAGGCGGAGGTCGATGCGGCGGATTTTTCCTGACGTGGTTTTCGGGAGCTCTTCCAGGAAAGTAATTTGGCGCGGGTATTTATACGGCGCCGTAATCTCCTTCGTATGCTCCTGAAGCTCTTTTACAAGGGCCTCGTCAGGCACCCTGTCAGGGTCTTTAAGGACGATAAAGGCTTTTACGATGCTGCCTCTCGTTTCATCCGGTGAAGCGACTACCGCGCATTCCCGGACGGCAGGATGCTTTACGAGAGCATCTTCCACTTCAAATGGGCCGATCGTATAGCCGGAACTGATGATGATATCGTCACTCCTGCCTTTAAACCAGAAGTAGCCGTCTTCATCTTTCATCGCATGGTCGCCGGTTAAGTACCAGTCTCCTCTGAACGAAGCCTGGGTGCGTTCCGGGTCATCAAGATATTCTTTAAACAGAGCGGCGCAGTCTTTATGGACAGCGATGTCTCCCACTTCACCAGCATGACAAGGTTCACCATCTTCATTAATAATATTTACAGGATTTCCTGGAGTCGGTTTGCCCATGGATCCCGGCTTTGTCGGCATCCCTTTAACATTGCAGACGAGAAGGGTGTTTTCAGTCTGGCCGTACCCGTCGCGCACGTCCACGTTGAATGCTGAACGAAACGCTTCAATGACAGGGCGGTTTAGAGGCTCGCCTGCAGAAACGGCGCTTTTCAGCTCAGGCAGATTGTAGGTGTCAAGATCATCCACTTTAGCCATAAGCCGGTATTCCGTAGGGGTACAGCAGAGGACATTAATTTTTTCCTTTTCCAAAAAGGTTAAATAAGTCTCCGGGTCAAAACTGCCGTGATAGACAAAGGCAGTAGCACCGAGAGTAATTGTTGAAAGGAACGGGCTCCAGATCCACTTCTGCCATCCGGGTGCAGCCGTAGCCCAGACGAGGTCGCCTTCTTCTACACCGAGCCACTCTTTAGCAGCCGTGCGGACGTGCGCATAACCCCAGCCGTGCGTATGAACGACGCCTTTAGGATTTCCGGTCGTACCTGACGTATAAGATAAAAAGGACATATCGTCCCGGCTCGTCGGCTCACCTTCATAATCTGCTGATTCCTGTGCAGCAAGAGCTTCGAGAGACATCCAGCCCGTTTCTTCACCGCCCACTATAAATTTTTTAGACAGGGCAGGGTGGGATTCGTCAATCGCGTTAATCTCACCCGTGGTTTTATGAAAGGAAACAATTCCTTTCACATTTGCATGCTCGATCCGGTAAAGGAGATCTTTTTTTCTGAGCATTTCCGAGCTGGGAATGGCCACAATGCCTGCTTTTAAGCAAGCGAGGTAAGTCATGTAAGCTTCCGGCACACGGGGCAGGATAATCAGAAGTTTATCCCCTTTCTGAATCCCCTGCCGCTTAAAAGCAAGAGCGAACTGATTCATTTTATCAGAAAGTTCTTTATAGGAAATATTCCGCCGGTTGCCTTCCTGATCGACCCAGCGCACAGCCGTGCGTTCAGTGTCGTTTGAATAGGCTGAGAGTTCCTGTGTAATGTTATATTGTTCCGGTGCTAATAAGTGTGTACTGTTCACGAGACATTCCTCCCTTTAATTAATTGCGCCTTGGGGCATTATTATATAAAAAATGCTGGCGAAGAAGATAAACACGGCAAAAACAGAGCCATAAGCTTTCCACGGGGCAAAGCCCTGAGTGACTTCATGAATTTTGACACAGATAAAATACATCCAGATAACGCCTATGATAAGGGCGATCGTTATAAGTAAGCCTGCGCTCATGCCTGTTAAGGCGGGGAGCGCCATGATTCCCGGTATAAGGGCGACTCCCGCTGTGCGGTTCAGCTCCGAGATTTTTCCCGGCCCGCCAAAGCCCTTTGCTCCTGCCCAGAGAAGGACGGCGAGGCCGAGTCTTGTGAGCCACACAGAGAATAAGCCGAACAGGATGAAGATAAGCGGAACGATGGCGTTCCGCAGTATGGCCGATTCAAAGCTTGCGATAAAGGCGGCGTTGGCTGCAATCCCTGTGAGGCCGTATAATATCCCTAGCATAACGACGATCAGGCGTGTGTAGACGGCTGATTTGGGTGCTTGGATATAGGCCTGAAAAGCTGGGGAATGCAGGGTGATCATTTTTCCTATCATATTGGCGGCCTCCTTCATCGCTTACATATTCCAAGGCATAACAGCCCAGACAGCTATGACTGTAAAAAATACGACAGTAATAGCGGCACCGATGGTACTGTTATAACGGCCTGGGTGGACATCTTTCCAGCCGTGAATTCTTTCAATTAGCGCGTGATCTTCTTTAGCGGTAAGCATGGCCGATAGTTTAGGCATGCGGTTTGTTAAATAAGAGACGACGATCAGAAGGATAAAGCTGATCGGGATCGCAAGCATGGCGCCTGACAAGCCCATACCATCCGTGACGCTGTGTCCCGTCAGAACAATTGATGGAAAAACGAATGGCGAGACGACAATATATATAGCGCCGCCGATAACCGAAGCGGCAATGGCTCCAAACTTGTTCGCTTCTTTCCACCAGACGCCGACTATAATGAGCGGGGCATTGGTAACTCCGGCGAGGCCGAATGCCCAAAGGATACTGACGACAAGGAAAGCTGGCGGATTAATGGCGAGAAGGATACTAATAATCCCGCCGGTAAAAATAGCTGCATACCCGAGTTTTACTCTTGTTCTAACCTTTAAATCCGGCTTAAGGACACTGACGATATCCTGTGAAAGCAGGGCGCCGATAGCAAGAAGGTTCCCGCTGAGAGTAGAGAGCCCTGCTGATATAGCACCGGCAATAACGAGGGCGGTCACCCATTCAGGGTTATAGACGAGATTTAATATAAGAGTCAGTTTATCGGCATCAGCAGGTGAAATGGCTACCCCCTGCGTTTCTGTTGCATAAACCCCGACGAAGCCCATGGCGTAAGTGGCAGAGAAAACAAGACCGATAATAAACGCAAACCAGACCATAGCCGTCCGGGCACTTTTAAGACTGGAAGCGGTATAAATACGCATGGCCAGGTGTGGGAGCCCTAATGAGCCGATCGTAAGCCCTATAAGGGAAACGTACCATTTCGGCGAGAACTGGTAATCGAAGAAATTCGGCATAGCTTCTACCATGGCTGGTACCATATCAGCATATAAAAGTGGAGGGAAGAACCAGCCGCTTCCGCCCATGGCTTTCATAATCGCTCCTAAAGGCACGATAAACATTAAGGCGATAATAACCATTTGAATAGCCGCGTTATTAGAGGCGCCCGCCATACCTCCCAGAGTGACATATCCTACAATCACGAGACCGCCGACGATAAGACCGGTCATATACGGAATGCCAAGGACGGTTTCAAAGGCCAGTGCGATTCCGATCATTTGTCCAAGGGAATACATAAGAGAGACAAGAATCATAAACAGCGCGGCGATAATGGAGGCGCTGAGTCCGTAACGTTCACGTATGAAGTGAGTCGGTGAGAAGGCTCCCATCCTGCGCAGGCTTGTGCCGTAAATAATTGTGATAAGAGGGATGGATAAAATCAGTTGAATCCAAAGCATGATAAACGGCACTTGTAACTGCAGTATAAGGGCGGTAATACCCAGGAATGTGGCCAGGCTCATATAGGTGGAGGCCATAGCCAGTCCATTTGTAAGCGGTCCAATACTGGAACCGGCTACGTAAAGATCAGTGACGGAACTGCTTTTCCGGTTAGAAATGTAACCGACCACATAAAACAAAACAAACGTTGCAATAATTGCCCCAATACCTAACATAGGGTTGGATAACTGCCATGCTTCTTCTCCCATAATGGTTTACGCCCCCTCTTTGCTATGACTCTTTTTTTGTTTACCTGTTTCTGTTTCGGCGGACGTAAGCAGCCCGTTTTCCCGCTCAATTTCCTCATCGATTCTGTTGCCGACTTTGTTGGCCACAATAGTTAAGAACAAAATTCCGAACCAGCCTGACAAAATCGGTACGATGTACATAATAGGGAACCCGAACAGGTTTCCTTGTACAGGAAAAATAGAAAAGACCAAGGCGACATTTCCGGCAAGCAAAAACAGAGCAGTTAACAAAATAGTGAAACGGACTTCCATCTTGTAAGCTTTCAAATTCCTTCCCCCTCTTTTTAATTTTTCCCCTGACTGAGTGTTCAGTCACTTATCCATATAAATTCCTGGTACAGTTACGGGCCGTGGCCGATACTTATACAAGGAAAAATAGGTATCTTATGCAACTAGATTGTAAACGGTTTCAAAGAGGTAAGTCAACACTGTTTTTAAAATATTTAGAAAATTAAGTAATTGGACGGGGTTTTGGAAATGTTCATAAATATGAAAACAGGCGTAATCTGAAGGAGGCGAAAGCTTAAACCAGATGCATAGTGGTGTTGTATTACAACTGGATCGAGTGTAGATCTGTTTCATTCTATACGCTGAAACCATTTAATATGTCTTTCATTAAGTTAAACTAAATGAAAAAGTGGCAGGGCTTTCTTCCCAATTTTTGTTATGGAAATTGCTGGGGGGTCTGACCCCAAACAAAGAACCCTGCCTCCCAGGGGGGAAAGGAGGCAGGATCGGTTTTAAATTACAGTTATATCAATCTATTAATTTCCGATTGCATCGAGTGACTGGACAAGCCCGTGGCCGTATTGGTGAGCAGGACCCAAACCTTTAGCTGTTTCATTCAGCAGCTCTCTCAGTTCAGCATTAGAAAGCTCTGGTTTAGCCTGCCATACCTGGGCCGCCACACCTGCCACGTGAGGAGATGCCATAGATGTCCCGTTAAAGGCAGCGTAATCATTTCCAGGTACCGCGCTTAAGACATTTACACCAGGTGCAGCAATTTCAACAGCGGGACCGGTGCTGGAGAAAGTTGCACGGCTATTATTTTCGTCTACAGCGGCTACTGCAATGACAGAGTCGTATTTCGCAGGGTAACCTACTGTATCATTATTACCGCCTCTGTTGCCGCTATTGCCTGCAGCTGCTACTACAAGGAGTCCTTCATCAAAAGCGAGATCGCTGAATTCTTCTAAAATTGAAGAACCTTGTGAACCGCCTAAGCTCATATTAATAATATCCATATCATTTTCTATAGACCATTCAATTCCTTCGGCAATACCGGCCAGTGTGCCGCTGCCGTCGTTATTGAGAACCTTTACAGCGTATAAATCAGCATCATAAGCGACACCAATGACGCCTAAATCATTGTTTACGGCACCAACAGTACCTGCAACATGCGTGCCGTGGCCATTTGCATCATAATAAGGATCACTATTAGCCGAATCATCAAACACGGAATGTCCGCCCTTCACGTTATCTGCCAGGTCTTCATGCGTATTATCCACGCCGGTGTCCAGAATGGCTACTTTGACGTTATCCCCGGTATGGCCTTGCTCCTGTGCGGCTGTCCCTTGAACGTGCGGGACTCCCCAAGGGACCGTTTGGCCAAGGGCTTGTACTTCCGCATTTTCTTCAACCATGTCAACGTGAGGGTGTCTTTCCAATCCTTGTGCCTGCTGGCCTGTTAAATTAATGTGCTTAACGGACAGCAGCTCATACTCATGCAGGATGTCCTCCTCTTCAACACCGAACGCCTGAATTAAGCCTTTTTCTGCAGCTCCATTAAATTTCACAAGATAGTCACTGCTTTCAGAAGGGGTATCGGTGGCAAAACCAGCCTGGGCCGGCAAAAACATCAGACAAACGACTAACCATGATAAAATTAATTTTTTGATAAAGATCATCTCCTCATTTTTTAATATAAAACCTGTTAAACTATTGCGAACTCTCCCTGTGCTCAAAAATTAATACGCAGCGTGAGAGGCATTAACGAGACCTTGGCCGAAATAGTATGAGCTGCCAAGCGGGGTTGCCGTATCGGTCAGCCTTTGTCTGATCTGCGAATTGGAAGCCCACGGATACTCACTTTTCACGAGTGCAGCTACACCAGCTACGTGAGGGCTTGCCATAGATGTCCCATCGAGGCGGACATAACGGTTGGATGTATAAGTACTTAAAACAGAAACACCAGGCGCCATAATTTCAAGTCCGTTTCCATAAGTGGAAAAAGAGGCGCGGTTATTATTAGAATCTACAGCTCCCACAGCCATGACTGAACTGTATCTGGCCGGATATGAAACGCCTGCAGTCCCGGTATTCCCTGCAGCTGCAATCAAAAGGACGCCCTGGCTGTTTGCATAATCAGCTGCCTGACGTAAGGCCGTTGACCCCGTAGGAGCCCCTAAGCTCATATTGGCAATATCCATATTATTAGTTACTGTCCACTCAATACCTTTTGCAATACTGCTGTGAGAGCCGCTTCCATTGCGGTCCAGCACTTTAACTGCGTAAAGGTCAATTGAAGGTGCCACACCAATCACGCCGTAGCTGTTGTCCAGTGCAGCCACTGTCCCGGCAACATGGGTGCCATGGCCATTGTAGTCCTGATAAGAGGACTCCGCAGTGATATAACTGACCCCTCCCGAAATGTTTAAGTCTTCATGAGTGGCAATCCCTGTATCAAGCACCGCTACTTTGACGCCGCTTCCTTTATTTCCCCAGGAATGGACAGTGGGTGCATTGATATGGTTAATGCCCCAAGGCACAGATTGGGTCGCAGTCACTTCCTCATCTTTTTCTACATAGTCAATGTTAGGATTGTTTTCGAGCGCTTTTGCCGCTCTCTCTGGAATTTTTACATGCAGCACAGGCATATATTTATATTCGTGGAGAACCTCACCGCCTGCTTGCTTAACGACATTTTCATTAACCTCATTATTAAAGCCGATTAAGTAATCATGCCTCTCGGTCCCCTGGCCGTTTGCACTTACAGTGAAGCTGGAAAAAACGAATGTAAACGCTAAAAGAAAACCTAGAATAAAACCTGTTAATCGCCAGTTTTGCATTCTTGTATCCTCCTTTAATTTATTAGTTTTTGGTAGATTTACATAATAGTCCAAATTTTCCGTAATATCTAACCTTGTAAAAGAGCGAACTGCCGGTTTATAAATGATTTGGAGGAGCCAGCGGCCACTTACAGGCTGTTTTCATAACTGACTATTAACATATTAATAATAGTCAATTTTCGCATTTTACAGGCTCGGGTAAAATCAAAATCCTGATATACGGGGGCTGAAATAAAAAAGCCAAAGCACCCGTTTGGCAGCTTTGGCTATCCTCTGTCGTTATTTTAAAACGCTGTTTTCAATAAACTGTATTTCGTCATTTAAATCTTTTATAAATTCAGGGACGGGATTCAACTCATATATCCACAAGGCTTCCTTCAAAAGACGGAGGCTTTTCTCTTTCTGAGAGGGGTCATGTTTAAACAGAGAGCATCCTTTTTGGAAAAGAAGATGGCCTAACAAATAAAGGTGGCCTTCTTCAATACAAATTTTAATAGCTTTATCTGCATAGAACAGAGACTCCATATAGTTATTACGGTCATAAGCGTTTCGGCTTGCATTGAACAGAATCCGGATAATCAGGCGGTTTTTTTTAAGCAGGGGGAGCGCCTCCAGCTGCGACAATAATGTACGGTAAATGTCGGCAGCGTAATCAAGTTCGTTTATTTTGCTGTAGACGATGGCTTTGGAAGCGAGAATATCAATCTCAGTTTCTGTCATCGGATGTTTATTGCTGTCGAGTCGCAGGTGAAAGGCCCGATCCAGAAGTGCAAGAGCCTTTTGGCTGTCATCTTCCATATGAAAAACACAAATTCCCTCCCGCCAGAGGAGATACTGCTGGAGGTGCCTTTTTTTAAAGAGGGGATTCTTTTTTTCAAATTGAATTGTTTTCATTACTTCTCCATAATTATGATCCCGGATGTGTTTATCCATATGGCTGATTGCTTCTTTGACGTAATGAATACCATTTCGGGATATATCATCAAAAAAATAATTTAAATCGACTCCCAAACGGATAGCGATCTGGTGCAGCAACGGGGCAGTGGGGGTAGCTGTGTCCCCTTCAATCCTGCTGATAAGACCTTGAGTACAAATGCCGTCACACAGTTCTTTCTGGGAAATCTTTAAATGCTCCCGCAAGTCTTTAATTCTTTTACCTAATGTATAGTCCAAGCTGCTGACACCTCCAATAATATTAATATGTTAATAAACCTTTGCGAAAAAAAGAGCGTGTATAATATAATAAACCAAAATTTTCTAAAAATTAACTATGAAGAGCTATACAGCGATAAAAGTAATGTGTCATAATAGTCTAAAATCTTTAAGGAGTTGTTATTATTATGAAGAAACTCATTCTCATTGCTGCATTTACCTTGTTGTTTGCTTTCCCTGTTCAGGCACAGGCTGCGGACGTCACCCCTCAGGCTCCTCCTGAATATACGCACGGATAAAAATAAATTGAGCTTATCAGATCATGAAAAGGGCTGGCCTATCCTGGGCTGCCCTTTTTTTCGTTTTTAGTGAAACGTGCTCCTTGCCAGTCGCTTTCTGGAAATTTCTTAATAATATTTGAAAAACTTATATGTTATTTATTAAATAGGACCTAATAAGGAGTTGGATTAACAAATTAATTACAAAGATATTTCATAATAAATTCATCTGAATAATTTTCCCTGAGTACAAATTTCTAATTATTGGATATAAGGATTGATGGCTACATTTGCGGGTAAATGATTATTACCTGTTTTTTGAAACAGAAAAAATAAATCGACGCAAGGAGGAACATCCGTGAATATTTTATTAACATCAAGCGCAAGAAGAATAGATTTTGTAGGATTTTTTCAGGAAGCATTAAAAAGAATGGGAGTCGGAGGTAATGTAATCACTGCGGACCCTGATTATAACGCTCCATCACTTCAGCAGGGGGATTTAAGCTACGTCATTCCCCATCAGGCGGATTCTGATTATATTGAAGCAATTAAAAAAATCTGTCAAAAGCATAAAGTAGACTGCATTATTCCGCTTAACGACTGGGAAGTGCCAAAACTTGCTGATAATAAAGAGGAATTTAAGGAATTAGGCGTGTCTATGTTCGTGCCTGACCCTGATGTGGTTGATAAAGTCCGTGACAAAGGGAAATACCGTGAACTTCTGGGAGCCTTTGACGTTAAAGCGCCCCATTCCTATATTAAGTATGAGGACGCTGAGAAAGCGTTGGAAAACGGAGAAGTTAACTTTCCATTAATTATTAAACCTCGAAACGGCTCAGCTTCAATCGGAGTAGATATTGCAGAAGACCATGAAGAAATGAAGCTCGCTTATAATAATGCTGTAAAGCAGATTAAAGGTACGCCGCTAAACGATGTCACGTATAAAAATCCTGAAGATAATGTGATTATTCAGGAAGTTGTGGAAGGAGATAAATTCAGCCTGGATTTGTTTAATGATTTAGACGGCCGGTTTATGGCTTCTTTCGTGAGAAAACAGCTTGAAATGAGAGCCGGTGATGTAGACAGGTGTATTACAGTCCATGATCAGGAATTAAACGACATTGCCCGGAAAATGGGAGAAAACCTGGGCCATGCAGGATATATTAATACAGACGTTTACTTTGACGGAAAAGATTACTACGTGATAGATATCAACCCGCGTTTTGGCGGAGGCTATGCGTTCTCTCATCAGGCAGGGGCTGATATCCCTGCAGCCATTATCGCCCTCATTGCCGGACGTGAAGTGAAGGATGACTGGTTAGTGGAGAAGCCGGATTGTGAGCTTGCCCGCCATGATGTCGTCGTGCACATCGATGAAGAGAAGAAAAGACACGACTATTCTGATATTTAGAATGTGTCTTAGGTTGTCCGGCGGTAAACCGGACAACTTTTTTTGTTAAAGAAAATTCCCGGGATTGCCCTGACTGGTCAGTCATCTTAAACTTTCTAACTTTGAATGTTTATGTTATTTGCTTCCCGGTAAAAGTAATTGAGACAGTTAAAATTATACTATCATATCAGCTAGGAGGGTAAAAATGGGTGACCCGATCCCTTTATTAGAAGACTTAATTAAAATTGACAGTTCGACTAAAGACGGCGCAAATGAAGCGGTAAATTATTGTGAAAAATGGCTGGCAGACCGGGGACTGGAAGTTAAAAGTCTCAGAAATAACGGTTACCATATGTTAGTTTCAGAGATTGGGAAAGGCGAGAACACCATTGTGTTTAATGCTCATGTCGATGTCGTTGAAGGGGAAGAAGAGCAGTTCAGACCATTTGAGCTGGACGGAAAACTATACGGACGAGGCGCAGTAGATATGAAAGCAGGCGCTGCCGCTATGATGGAAACAATGATTGAGCTTAAAGACACTGACCTTCCGTGCCGCGTAATGCTTCAGGTCGTTCCTGACGAGGAAACTGGAGGAGCCAACGGCACAAAATATCTGACAGAGCAAGGATATTTAGGAGATTTCATTATATGCGGTGAACCGACCAACCTCGGTATTGCTATCCAGTCAAAAGGTGTTGTTCAGCTGGATTTTGAAATAAACGGGAAGCCTGCTCACGGCAGCCGGCCTTGGGAAGGTAAAAACGCGATTATTAAAGCAATGGATCTTTATGAAAGAATCCTCGAACTGCCTTTTGCCCAGGAAACGGCTCAGCCTATGTTTAATAAACCGTCTATTAATCTGGCAAAATTAAATGGAGGCACGGTTTACAATAAGGTGCCGGAAAAGTGTCACATGTCACTGGATATCCGTTATTTGCCTGAGCAATCACCAGATGAAATTATCAAACAGATTGAAGAGATCACTACAGACGGGAAAGTCAGCGTTCATATTACTAACAGGCCGGTAACTACGAAAGAAGATAATCCTTATGTGGAGGGGCTGGTTAAGTCCTTGCAGAACAAAACACAGCTGGAGACTATAAATATTTATGGCCAGCACGGATCGAATGACGGCCAGTTCTTTACAAAGTATGGAGGAGCTGCAGTTGAGTTCGGACCGGTTGGAGGCGACTGGCACGGTGAGAAAGAAATGGTTTATATAGAATCTGTAAGACAGTATCAGCACGTTATATCAGATTTCGTGCAGTCGTGCAGTAAAGAGAGGATGGAAAACAACTAAAATACGCAGTGGAAACAGGCTGTCCTTGAAAACACTCAATGGTGAAGGGCAGCTTTTTTTTATTACTTGGTCAGTCCTTAGGAGGGTTGGGGATATTAATTTCTAATGCGCATGCCGGCGGAAGGATAGCCGGAGTTTAAATTAAATCACAGTTCTCCTGTCAATCATTTCATTCATAAAAAAAAGGCCATCAAAAGCTGATGGCCTCTTCTTTATATAATGGGCTTTGAAAAGCCTCTTGATTTTTTACACACTGCCTTTATCCATGTCATCATGCCCAGGATACATATGGGAATTTACAGTATTGTGGTCTCTGAACGTGGAATACACATTTGTCTGCTGGTCTTCATTTGCTTCCACAAGAACAACAATATGCCCGTCATTAATATATTTTTCGTACTCCTTAGCTTCTTCCTCAGGAATCCCGGCACCAGTAAGCGCGCCAACAATTCCGCCGCCGCCGGCGCCAATGACGCCCCCTTCAACTGCAGCTGCTATTGGACCTGCAGCCATAATAGGGCCTGCACCAGGGATGGCTAATAAGCCAAGACCTGCAGCACCGCCAAGCACGGCACCTGTTCCTGCACCGATTCCGACACCTTTTCCGGCATTTTTGCCCCGGTTATTGTCATCGTTGTCAGCGACATCGATATCTGTATGATCGTCAACCTTTTCAGCGTCATCGCCTTTAGCAAAAACGGAAATGTCTTTACGGTCAAAACCGTTTTTCTCCATCTGATCGATTACATCTACAGCTTCCTGCTGTTCTTTAAATACGCCGCCAATAATCTTTTTTTCCATGTCTATACCTCCTATAAAAATAATAAATCATCTATATAGAGGAGGTTCCCACCATAGGCTTTTACTAAATCCTTTTTTGAAAAAAACCATATTTTCATAGATTTGTAGAAATATGGTGGTTAATGAGCCATGGTGTTTTTCAGGCTGCGGATTACACTGTTTACTTCATAAGCAGACTGAGTAGGCACCTGATGGGCAACGCCTTTTATTTTGATGCTTACAGGATGAGCGAGCCGTTTTTCAAATAGCCTTTGGTAAGGTAAGATGAGGAAATCCAAATTCCCGTAAATGAGAGCTACCGGGCACTGAATACTGGAAAGGCGCTCAGTGGATCTGTAATATCTTCCATTCCGGTAGAGTTTTTTGGTAAGAAGGGAATTGGATGAGTTAACAGATTTAAATATTTTCTTCTTATGTTTTTTTGACCCTAAACCAGTATGGGAGATCGACAAGCCGGCAGCTAATAATTCTAAAAGGTCAGAATGCCCGACCATTTCACCGGCTTTAATTTTTGACGATAAAGAAAAAGTGCTAACCTCTGAAAAACTGCTGATTAAAATGACGCCTGCCGTCCGTTCAGGGTAAGAAATGGCAAATTCCTGTGCGGGAAGGCCGCCCATCGAATAACCGCACGTAATCACTTTCTCAAGTTTTAAATGATCTGCCAGAGCTAAAACATCTTCCGTCCAGTCGTAAATAGTATAATCACCGGTTATACCGTCACTGCTCTTTCCGTTTCCTCTCGGGTCAAAGGTTATGACCTGATAATGGTTCTTCAGCTGTTTCTGCTGCTCAAAAAAAGTGGCGCCGCCCATGGCAGGCGGGCAAATAAAAATAATTGGAGGCCCCTCGCCTGTCGATTCATAATACAGTGAGACACCGTCAGACTGGAAATAAGGCATCAGACTCTCTCCTCAATCATTAGATTAACCCCTTACTTATAGCATTTCAGGGTTCATTATGGAAATTACCTGTCCCTTCAGCTTCTAAACGCATAAACATATTTCGACAGGGGTCTGACCCCCTTTGTCGAATGTTATTCTTTAAAATCAGTGAGGCGGGAGAAGAATTTTTGGAGAAAGTTATAAAATAATTCTTCGGTGGGCAGCAGGACACGTTCATTAGGTGTAATAACCCCGACAGTACGTGTGACGTTAGGTTCTATTAGCGGAATTTTTACAGTAGACCGGGAAAGGCTGTCAACGAGCGTTACTTCAGGCATCAGCGTCACTCCCAGTCCGGCTGCGACGAGCCCTTTTAATGCGTCTATATCGTCTCCTTCGAAGGCTACATGCGGCGTAAATCCAAGTTCTCTACAGGCATTCATAACAATATCTCTAAAAACAAATCCTTCCGGGAGCAGGACGAAGGGATCGTCTTTTAAGTCACGAAGCCTCAGGGAAGAGCGGTCTGCCAAAGGATGATGAATGGGTAAAAGGGCGACCACATTTTCAGTAAATAATATTTTGCGCTTTACCTTTGTCTCTTCCATAGGCACTGGGCCGATTAAGGCCATATTGAAATCCCCGTTAATTACCCCGTCGATTAAATCGTTATACAGCCCTTGTTTCAGCTGAAATTTAGCGTCCGGATAATACATCCTGAAAGAGGAAATAGCTGTCGGCAGTGTATGAGCGGCCAGGCTGATAGGGAAAGCTACACGTACAGTTCCTTTTTCGGGATCCAGATACTCTTTAACTTCCCGGGTCGCATCATCAATCACATTCATAGCATGAGTGATTCTTTCAAGAAATATTTTGCCTATAGGGGTTAATTTCACCCTGCGCCCTTCCCGGATAAACAGATCAACCCCTAATTCATTTTCCAGATTAACGATTTGTCTGCTTACAGCTGACTGGGCGACATGAAGGTTGTGGGCAGCTTCTGTCATATGTTCTCTTGTGGCCACTTCCATAAAATATTTCATCTGTCTGAGTTCCATTTGGAGCCTCCTTTTTTATATCATCTCAAAAAGGCATTGAAATTATCTATTCTTGATATTGATTAGATCATTTGTTTAATTATAAAATACTGAATAGTAGAAAATCTAACATTATACGGAAAATCGGGGTGTTTTTTAATAAACTTTACCTCTTTGGGGAGTGAGGAACATGAAAGCATTAGACAGGACCACACAAGAACAGACTCAGGAAGCTTTGGAATATGTTAATGAAGTCTATGAAACAGTAAAAAACCGGAACCCGCATGAGAGCGAGTTTCATCAGGCCGTAAAAGAAGTATTTGATTCATTAGTACCTGCGCTGGCAAAAAATCCGGCCTACAGGAAACAGGCCATTCTCGAAAGAATTGTTGAACCGGAAAGAATTATTTCTTTCCGCGTGCCGTGGGTGGACGACCATGGCAAGGTACAGGTTAACCGGGGGTTCCGTGTACAGTACAACAGCGCTATCGGACCTTATAAAGGCGGACTGAGATTTCATCCGTCTGTAAATGCCAGCATTATTAAATTCCTCGGTTTTGAACAGATTTTTAAAAATTCCCTGACAGGGCAGCCAATCGGCGGGGGAAAAGGCGGCTCTGATTTTGATCCGAAAGGGAAATCAGATCTTGAAATCATGCGGTTCACACAGAGCTTTATGTCTGAACTGAGTAACCATATAGGTCCGGATATCGACGTGCCAGCTGGTGATATTGGTGTGGGCGCAAGGGAAATCGGCTATATGTTCGGCCAGTATAAGAAAATGCGGGGCGGCTACGAAGCAGGTGTGCTGACAGGGAAAAGCATTGATTCTGGAGGAAGCCTTGCCCGCAAAGAAGCAACAGGATACGGAACGGTTTATTTCGTTGAAGAAATGTTAAAAGATAAAGGGTTAAGCTTCAAAGGCAGTACAGTGACAGTTTCAGGCTCAGGCAACGTGTCGATCTATGCGATGGAGAAAGCGATGGAATTAGGAGCGACAGTGGTAGCTTGCAGTGATTCAGGCGGGTATATCTACGATAAGAACGGAATTGACCTTTCAACAGTTAAACGTTTGAAGGAAGTAGAAAACAAACGGATCAGCGAGTATGTGAAAGAACACCCGGACGCGCATTATTTCGAAGACTGTGCAGGCATCTGGTCTCAGCCTTGTGATATTGCATTACCGTGCGCAACACAGAATGAACTGGATAAGATGGCTGCAAAAATATTAGTTGCCAATGGTGTGAAAGCGGTAGGAGAAGGAGCCAATATGCCTTCCACTCATGAAGCGGTTGAAATCTTTCAGAGTGAAGGGGTAATGTTTGCCCCAGGTAAAGCAGCTAACGCAGGGGGCGTGTCTGTTTCAGCATTGGAAATGGCACAAAACAGTGCGAGGCTTTCCTGGTCTTTTGAAGAAGTAGATGCCAAGCTCCAGGAAATTATGAAAAATATTTACCGTGAAAGCATGAAAGCGGCGGAAGAATATGATGCACCGGGAAATCTGGTAGTAGGCGCGAATATCGCAGGCTTTATCAAAGTAGCCGATACAATGATCATGCAAGGAGTAATTTAATATAACCTTAAAAAGACTGCCTTCACGGGCAGTCTTTTTTGGCGGCGGAAGAAGGGCTGCACGGGGAGATAAGAGGCAGGGACAAAAGAATAGTAATCATAAAGAAAGCCGAACAAATCTTATGATTTTTGTTCGGTTTTTCGCTTTTGCACTTAATAAAAAATTGACTCTGATAAATAGTAATTGCAGTGATTTCAGTCCGCCAGGCGGACGCTTGCCCAGGGGCTTGTCTTCAGCTAAATTCAACTCAGCTTGGAGCTTCGTTGAATTGGATCTTCAGACTGCGCTTAATCCCTCGGGCGTCGCCGCCTTTTGTCCTAAATCAAAAAAGCTAAAAATTGATGATGTTCAAAAATCACGAGACGCCTGCAGGAAAAGCATCTCCTAAAGATCCCGCAGGCGATTTTTGCCGAGGAGCTGAAGAGATGCCTGCGGCAAGCGAGTGCGTTTATGAACCTTATCTCATCTTATGGTCTATTGTGAATTCATTCTTCGGTTATCCTGGATTTAATTTAGTTTTGTCCCAGACTCATTTGATCGGAAGAACTTATAGAACAGTTCAATTTATCCCCTGCAGACGATAAACAGGCGGCAGTCAAGCGTTACTGGTGCCGCCATGCACATAAATAAACCTCATATAAGCAAATTGGGTAATATTTACTCTTTTGGCCATTTTAGTTTTAGTTTTGGAAAATAAGTGGTACTGACAGATATACGATAAATTAAAAGGAGGTGTCCACGTGGCAAATAAAGATTATGCGACTCACGAAGTACTGGAAGTTCACGAAATTATGACTATTAAGTCTGCTTGTGCAGCTAAGTCGTCCATGATGCAAGGTCTTGCAGTCGACAAAGAACTGAAAGATTTATTAATAGAAGACGTTAAGCTTTCACAGAAAGCGGTCGAAGAGTTAAAAGGTATTCTTGAAGAATCTAAATAAGGAGGCGAATAAATTGTCAAGCATTCTCGATAAGATAAATAATAAAGAGTTAATCAACGATGAAGTAATCGCTACCGATCTTCTCGTGTCTGCGAAAGCAGCAGTCAGAAGCTATGCGGTTGCTATCACTGAAACGGCAAGCCCGGAAATTCACAAAACACTTAAGAAGCAGATGGATGAAGCGATAGACGCCCACCATAAAATTGCTACTTACATGATTGAAAAAGAAATGTATCATGCTTATGACATTAAAGAGCAAATTGACCATGATCTTAAAAAGGCTGATCTCGCACTGGAGATGCCTGAAGACAATAAATAAGAATGAACCGGCCCCCGCAGCTATGCGGGGTTTTTTACCGATTTTTCGACAGGGGTCAGACCCCTGTGTGAATTTTCACTAAATGAGCAGCATAGCGACAAGGATTCCGATCGTGCCGAACAGAAGGGTGAACGGCAGGTTTCTCAGCGTGATCCGGTAAGGGTTCTGTCCGGTATTCATAGAAGTCATGGTCACCGTTACGCCGTAAGTGCCTGAACTGGCAGTAGCGAGAGCACCTACGATGAGCACAAGTCCAATACCGGCCGGGTTAAAGACATCAAATAAGGGAGTGAGCACCTCGAGCAGGATGGCTATCGTACCTATTGGGTGGACGCCGATCATTGCCATTAGCAAATAAGTGAGAAAAATAAGAATTAAAATAACCACTGGCTGATCATTAAATAACATAAACGGACGCTGAACATATTCGAGTGCTGCTGTTTCGTTCAAACTGTTCGTAAAAAAAGCGAGTGAAATAAAAAGAATGATGAAGTTCTGCATGTGGTTAGTCCGTGCCTTCCACACTTCAAAGCCGTAAACTTTAAACATATGCCATCTTTTAATAACAATAGCCCAAAGTGAAGAAAAAGGCAGAATGACAAGCGTAACAGCCAGGATAAAATTGAGTCCGAACAGGTGGCTGACCGTAAGCACAGAAATTAAAAACAGGATGAGTGCTATAAATAATTTTAATATCTGAACCAGAATTTTTCCGGCAGGAACAGGAGGGCCGTTACTGGGATCGGCCGGTTCAATAGGAATGTTCTTAAAGCGCTGCCTGCCGATCAAAGCGTCGATTGTCAAAGTAATTAAGGAAATAGCCAGAAGCCAGGGTAAATAAACTAAGTAACTGATCCCCGTAGCATCGACAGTAATGGCCACCATAATTTCCATAGGGCTCCAAATGAGAGCAAGAGAAAATGCTCTGACGGTGGTTTTGCTGATAAAATTGTCTCGCAGGGCCTTGTTGACGTTCTTCATAGTTTTCATTAATACTTCCTGGGATAAATTAACGGCTGATAAATTAAGAAAAGTCATTAAGATATAAGTCGTTCCGAGACTGCGGTAATAAAGGCTGCCCAGGTTATCGGCATTTTCCTTCATCATTCCTTTAATGTGCTGATCATATTTCCCTACATGAACGACACTGTTAATCCAGGGCAGCAAGGTTAAAAACGCGAGAAGGGGCATATTAGAAGTTAAAAATAACGGTATCCGGGAAACATCCAGGCCAGCTGAAAAAAACATAGCCAGACCAAACACTATAAAAGCACTTCCAAGGATTTTAAACAGATTTGATGCTTTCGGAAACGAGACCGCAATCATAGCAATAGCTGAAAGGCCAATGATATAAGCTAACCAGTCAAACCCTAGAAACAGATTTAATATATAAACAAAAAGAACGCCGGAATAAAAAACATACAGGCGGTCGTAAAACTTGGTTTTCATTAAAATCCTCTTTTCCTCTTAATCTTAATTCCATCCTTTACCTTATCATAAAATAAAAGAATTATAAGGCGGCAAGATTGCCTCTCTAATTAAACAGAGTGATGGTATAATAATAGGGTAAACAGGTACAGGAAGGGGCGGAGAGAGCGATGGATTTCTGGTTTTTTGTAGTGGTAATAGTAGCTATGTACTACCTTTACACAGCATACGAAAATAAGAAAAAATACAGGCTGAAAGAGCGTGAACTGCGGGTGGAAGAAAAGCGTCTTGAACTGGAAAAAATGAGGCTTGAAAAAGGGCGGCAGGAGGATAAGCCTGCGGATTCTGCTGACCGTGATAATAACGGGCGGCCTGTCATCTAAATCCATTCAGGGTGAACTTCGCCTGACCTCTTAAAGCCGTGTCTTTGCAGGACCAAAATGGTAAAGACACGGCTAATCGGCCGCAGCCGGTAATGGGTATTAAAAAGTACCGTAAAGCCAATTGAGCAGTTCCAAAAGGGGTCTGTCCCCTCGCGCTTTAACGCGCTGCGCGCTCACTGTAAACTGCAAATAAACCAAAGGACCCCCTTTAAATATCTAAATATTTAGAATATAATGAATGTGAATGTCTTGTGTGAACGAGTGCTCAGTCAGAAAAGGGGAATGACTGAAGAACATTCCAATACCTTTAGAAGGGGGAAATTGTGTTGGCGGAACTTAAGCATGTGACAGTAGGGAAATTACTGGAGGATGTGGCAAAAGAGCAGCCTGATCATGAGGCAGTTGTCTATCCGGACAGGGGGCTGCGGCTGACGTACAGCCAGTTTGACAGCTTGTGCAGAGATGCAGCGAAGGGGTTTATGGCCCTCGGCGTGGAAGCCGGAGATCATACAGCAATATGGGCGACAAACCGGCCTGAATGGATTACCAGCCAGTTTGCCACCGGGAAAATGGGTTCAGTCCTGGTGACCGTAAATACGAGCTATCGGACAGCTGAGCTGGAATACTTACTGAGACAGTCAGACACCTCTACTTTTATACTTATGGAGCAGTACCGCGACGCCTCATACATTGACATGCTCTATGAAATCGTTCCGGAACTGAAAACTTCCGAACCTGGCAAGCTGCAGTCAAAACGGCTCCCTAAACTTAAGAATGTGATTGTACTGGGAGAAAACCGGTACCCGGGCACATTCAGCTGGGAAGATATTTTAGGAATGAAAGACCAGATAACCGACAGCCAGCTGGATGAGCGGATGAAAAGCCTGGATCCTGACGACACGATCAACATGCAGTATACGTCCGGTACGACCGGCTTCCCTAAAGGGGTCATGCTCACCCATAATAATATCGTAAATAACGGCTTAAATATTGCAGAAAGCATGAAACTGACCAGCCAGGACAGAATGTGTATTCCAGTGCCGTTCTTCCATTGTTTTGGCTGCGTTCTCGGCATACTTGCATGTGTTAATGTTGGAGCGACCATCGTTCCTGTTCAGGAGTTTAATGTGAAAGACGTCCTGACTGCTGTGGAAAAAGAAAAGTGTACCGCTCTCCACGGAGTGCCTACAATGTTTATCGCCGAATTAAACGACCCTGAATTTGAAAAATATAACTTGTCCTCCTTAAGAACAGGCATTATGGCGGGATCGAATTGTCCGATTGAAGTGATGAAGGCAGTCGTCAACAAGATGGGCGCAGCAGAAATTACAATTGCCTACGGTCAGACAGAATCGTCTCCGGTTATTACCCAGACAAAAACGGATGATCCAATAGAAGTGCGCGTTTCCACTGTCGGGAAAGTCCTGCCGAATGTTGAAGCGAAAGTAGTTAAACCAGGCACAAATGAAGAAGTGCCGCCAGGGGAGCAGGGTGAGTTAATCACACGGGGGTACCATGTAATGAAAGGCTATTATAATAACGAAGAAGAAACGGAACGGGCCATAGACGAGGAGGGATGGCTTTACACCGGTGATCTTGCGGTCATGGATGAAAGCGGTTACTTTAAAATCACTGGACGGCTTAAGGACATGATAATCCGCGGCGGAGAAAATATTTATCCGCGGGAGATAGAAGAGTTCTTCTATTCCCATCCGAAAATACTGGATGTCCAGATCGTTGGAGTGCCGGATGAAAAATATGGCGAAGAAGTAGTCGCCTGGATCCGCCTTAAAGAAGGAGAGGATGCGACAGAGGAGGAAATCAGGGACTATTGCAAAGGAAAAATTGCGAACTACAAAATTCCTAAATATATCGCTTTTTGTGAAGAGTATCCAATGACGGCTTCGGGGAAAATACAGAAGTTCAAATTAAGGGAACAATCTATTGCGTATAAAGATAAGGTTCGTCAGTAATGCCCCCTGTTCAGAAGCACTGCCTGCCGCTAGTTCGGCAACATGGCAGTGCTTCTTTGTGTGCAGCTGCGCATGTCTGGTAATTCAAACAAATCAGATGGCATAACACGAATTTCATGTTAAAATGTATAAGGATATTATGAAAATGGAGGCGTAGGAATGGGGAAACGATTTTTATTTTTCTTATTAACAAATATTTTAGTGATGACCACGATTATAATCGTGTGGTCAGCTATTACGCATTTTACAGATCTCGGAGGCACATTTGATACAGGTGGCCCAGGGTTAGGTATTGATTATGCGTCGCTTATGTTATTCAGTTTACTCGTCGGTTTTTTAGGTTCATTCATTTCACTGGCGATGTCCCGGTGGATGGCGAAGAAAATGATGAAAGTAAAAGTTCTGGACCCGGATGGTCCGCTTTCAAACCAGGAACGTGCCGTGGTAGAAAAAGTACACCGGCTGTCCCGGGCTGCTGGGCTCGCGCATATGCCTGAAGTTGGGATTTACCAGTCCGGTGAGGTTAATGCCTTTGCAACTGGTCCGACTAAAAAACGCTCCCTTGTTGCTGTTTCACAAGGGCTGTTAAACAATATGGACGATGACGCTGTGGAAGGTGTCATTGCTCACGAAGTGGCCCACGTTTCAAACGGTGATATGGTAACAATGACGCTTCTGCAAGGTGTCGTTAACACCTTTGTCGTATTTTTCTCCCGGATTGCAGCGATTCTTGTCTCGCGCTTAGTGCGCTCTGAATTAGAAGTAGTTGTCCGGTTTGCGGCCATTATTATATTCCAGATCCTCTTCTCAATTCTAGGGAGCCTGGTTGTTATGGCCTTCTCACGATACCGTGAATTTCACGCGGACCGCGGCGGCGCGGACTTAGCCGGCCGGGATAAAATGGCTCACGCGCTACGTTCTTTGAAAGCCCATGTAGAGCGTGCTACAGTGAACGACCGTACGGATGATTCAGCCGTACAGACAATGAAAATTAACGGAAAAAGCGGAATGGCGAAACTTTTCTCTTCCCACCCTGATTTGGAAGAACGAATTGCCCGTTTGGAACAGAGATAAGTTGATAAACCGTGCCTTGCCAGGCGCGGTTTTTTTATTAAAAGAATAGTAAATGATTTTGCGGTTTCGCCGTTTAGCGGACAAGTTGCTGCCTTTTCCTTTATTTCCTTTCCAGTATTTCCGCATAACCCCAAAATTCTCCATTTAAGTCACCTATAAACTTGTCCCCACATTGTATAATTTAAGGAGCTTTGGAAAGAATGTAAAAACGAATAATACTCTCAGGGGGACAAGCGTATGTCAAAATCAGATTCATGCAAACTGGCTAAAGAGATGCTGGAAAATCAAAAGAAGGAAAATGAAAAGGCTAAGGAGAAAGCAAAGAAGGCTTTATCAGGAAGCAGCTACAATGCTTAAATGCTTAGCTTATAAACCCTCCCGGCCCGTATTATAACCCGAGGTAGAAAAGGCCGGGTAAGGGAAGTTTTAATGCTCTCCTTTTTGACGGCTGCGGTGTATTGCAGAGAACTTGTTTAATAGTTCACAGCAAATCCATAATAACTCTTGAATTAAGCTTATATTCAACTGGCCGGTTTCGTGGCCGACTTTTAGTTTTGACCGGTTTGAATCATCCAGATGCAAAGAAATGACCCATTGCTCCTCGTCCTGCAGGACTCTTTTCCAGGCAATAAAATCTTCAAGCACTAAAGGTTTTTGAGGAGAAGCGTTTATAGCCTGAATAAATTTATTGTCTACCTGTTTAAACGGGATAAATTCTTCAAATTCAGCTTTATTTATTCCATATCCATCAATAAAGGACAATCCGGAATTTTCAATTCTGTACAGGGAGTAGTTGACACCAAAATTAATATTATCAAGGTTAAACTGGTCTCTCACTAGAAGAGTCAGTTTATTTTTCAGTCCGAAGAGAAAATTTAAAGCCAGTTCGCTTCTCTCGTTAAACAGGTTGGCCAGCTCTTCACTGGCTGTCAATTTATCCAGCAGTTCCTCTATAGCTTCTTCGTTTTCTTTAATAACTTTCTGCTGCTGAGCTACTCTTTTCCGAAGCTTCTCATCTTTCTCCTGTATAAGCTCCCTCTCCAGTTCTTTTTTTAAAGTGAAGACAAAATCTTTCTCTTTGGCAAGTGATATTAACGCCGAGTATTCCTTCCCCCTCCTTTTTTCAAAAATCTCTATATGGAAAAATTCACTGCCGATTCTGCTCATTTCATCAAGGACCAGATGCCTTAACAGAGCGGAGAACAGTGCAAACAGCACGCCTGACAATATGAAAATAACAGTGAAAGGGAGATGGGCCAGCTCTTCAAGACTATCCCTCATGAGAGCAATCATACTGACCGGAATCAAAGCTGCAAAAAAACCTTTCCAGGAGAAAATTTTAATGATAAAACGGAACAAATAAATAACTGCATTTTTGAACACGAGCGATTCAGAAGCTCGTTCGTGCTTTTTAGAGGCCTCATGCAAGTAATTGAGAAGCTCGTTAAGTTCGTGGGAAAATACTCTTAACTTATGCTTCGGTTCTTTAGCCATCAGGACTCCTTTCCGAATCTTTCCCCTTTTTAAGAAACGTCCATGTTAGAGGGCTTTTGTAAACATTAACTCCGGATAACACTTCTCACAATTATCGACATACCGGATATAGTTATATATATTTATGAAATTCACTATTTAGAAGGTTAATTTTCATTAATTGAAGAAATATTCCATATTTTTTTTGTACTTTTACGGACTTTTTTAAAAAATAACGACATGTTTTACAAAAAACGTAAACGTTTACTCTATTATTTGGTAAAATGAAATGGATGAAAACGTTTCCGGTAAAAGCGAGAGGAGAGATGACAATGAATATAACGGTATGGAATGAAAACCGGCATGAAAAGAAAAACCCGGCTGTAAGGGATATTTATCCTGAAGGGATTCACGGGGCGATCGCTCAATTTTTGCAGGAAAAAGCAAACCAAGTAAGAACAGCCACGCTTGATGAGCCTGAACACGGGCTTACTGACGCTGTATTGAGCGATACGGACGTGCTCTTATGGTGGGGACATACAGCCCATGATGAAGTGGACGATGGGATCGTTGAAAAAGTGAGGCAGCGTGTTCTGGAAGGGATGGGGCTTATCGTACTGCATTCCGGTCATTTTTCAAAAATATTTAAAACGCTTATGGGCACAAGCTGCGACTTAAAATGGCGTGAAGCAGATGAAAAAGAGCGCCTCTGGGTGGTGGAACCGGGTCACCCGATTATGGACGGCATCGGCGAATATATTGAACTTGAGAAAGAAGAAATGTACGGAGAGCATTTTGACATCCCTGCGCCGGACGAACTACTAATGATGAGCTGGTTTGAAGGCGGAGAAGTATTCAGAAGTGCGTGTACATATCGTCGGGGGCAAGGGAAGATTTTCTACTTCAGACCTGGCCATGAAACTTATCCAACCTATTATAACGAAGAGATCCAGCGTGTTATTAAGAACGCGGTGAACTGGGCAGCACCGACGCAGAGAAGCAGGCCAGTGTACGGGAATGCTCAGCCGCTGGAAACAATAAAAGGAAAATAAATTAAAAAGGAGGAGCAGCGAATGAGCACTATTCAAATTGGAATAATCGGCTGCGGCAATAAAAGGAGCAGCATATGACACTGAAAATGGGCATTATCGGAGCCGGCGGGATTGCTAAAGGACGCCATCTTCCGGCATACAAAAGCTTAGGCGATCGTGTGGCAGTTACCTCAATATGTGATATTAACCCGGAAAAAGCCAGGGAAGCGGCAAGGCTGTTCGATATTCCAAAGGTGTATGACAATTATATTGATCTGTTCTCTGAGGTCGATGCGGTGACCATTTGCACACCCAATAAATATCATGCAGATATTACCATTGATGCGTTAAATGCCGGTGTGCATGTTCTTTGCGAAAAACCGATGGCTATGAACACGAGAGAATGCGAGGCCATGGTTCAAGCTGCTGAAGAGTCTGGTAAGCTTCTGTCCATCGGCTATCATTACCGGTTTATGAAAAATGCCCAGGCCGCCAAAAAAGTAATTTTTGAAGATGAAATAGGGGCGCCGCTCGTAGCGCGTTCCCAGTCGTTAAGGCGCCGGAAAGTGCCGGGGTGGGGCGTATTTACGAACAAAGAACTGCAAGGGGGCGGAAGTCTGATTGACTACGGCTGTCATTTTCTTGATTTAACGCTATGGCTGCTTGATCACCCGAAACCGGTGGAGGTAACAGGCAGGGCATATAATCAGCTGAGCAGCAAGCCTGACCAGGTTAATGAATGGGGAACCTTCGATAACCGCGGATTTGAAGTGGAGGACCATGTGACGGCCTATATAACTTTTGAAGGCGGGCTTTCTCTTCTTTTTGAAACCTCATGGGCGGCAAATATAAATGAAGATATTGAAAATCTTAGTATTTCAGGCGAAGCAGGAGGACTGGACGTATTTCCTTTCCGTTTAAACCAGGCGAAACACGGTATGTTATTAAACAGCGAAGCCCAATGGATTCCGGGCCACGAGGACCCTGGTTTTGACCTCGTTAAAAACTTCACGGATGCCTGCCTCGGTAATGAAGAATTAATAGTAAAGCCTGAAGAGGCTCTGCAGGTCACAAAAATTATAGACGCCATTTATTTAAGTAACGAAACTGGCCGAAGTGTGACTTTCACTTAATAATGGAGTGGATCTGCAGGCCGTAGTAATTAAAGAGAAATCGTCCGGCAAGTGGCGGGCATAAATCTAAACATACTAGGACAAAAGAATAGTAATCATAAAGAAAGCCGAACAAATCTTATTGATTTTTGTTCGGCTTTTCGCTTTTGTACTTAACAAAATTAGCTCTGATAAATAGTAATAGCAGTAATTTCAGTCCGCCAGGCGGACGCTTGCCCAGGGGCTTGTCTTCAGCTAAATTCAACTCAGCCGGGAGCTTCGTTGAATTGGATCTTCAGCCTTACCCCCTGTGGCGTCGCCGCCTTCTGTCCTTCAATCAAAAAAGCAGAAGCTATTTAATAATTGGGCAACCTAAAAGCTGCATCCCCTGGAAAAGGGCATGCAGCTTTCTGCTGTATGTTAAGCAGCTTCTTTATTCTTTTCTGTCTTATTAATAACCGATGTCCCGACAAGGTCGCCGGTGACATTAAGAGCTGTTGCTCCCATTCCGATCAGAACATCAACCGCGGCAAGAAGAGCGACAGCTTCCATTGGCAACCCGAGCTGTGCGAATACGGTAGCTATCATCACGATACCGGCCCCAGGCACTCCGGCGGTTCCTACAGACACGAGGGTCCCGATCAGGACTACCTGCAGAATCGCGATGAGTGAGAGCGGTTCACCGATCACATTGGCTGCAAATACCGTCGATACGGCAATACGGATAGCGGCTCCGTCCATATTCATCGTGGCGCCGAGCGGCAGACTGAAACCATACAGACTTTTTTTCAAACCGAGATTTTTGGCGGCATTCAAGGTCAGCGGCAGCACGCCTGTACTGCTCTGGGTAACGAAAGCTGTAATTACAGGTGTCCGTGCTTCTTTAAAAAAGACAGAAGGCTTAATTTTAGTTACATACATTAACAGCATGTACAAAGACAGGTGGACCAAAATCGCAATGTAGAGGACACCAATAAAGTTTCCAAGTGATAAGAGCGTATCAACACCCTGGTTACCGATAATGTCAGCAAGAATAGCAAACACACCGACCGGGACATATTGCAGAATAGCCTTCATTACGATAAGTGTCAGTTCGTTCAGCGCTTCAAAAACGTTGTACAGCCTGTCTCCCATCTTGCTCAAGTCTTTAGAAGCCCTCATAACTGACAGAGCGATCCCAAAAACAAGCGACGTAAAAATAATGCCCAGCAGATTCATTTCAGCAAAACCGGCAATGATATTATCAGGGACAATGCTGAGAAGAACCTCGACTATTCCGGGATTTTCAGGAACTTCTACGTTTTCCGTCCCGGTAAGAGTCGTCCCCTGTCCGGGATTAAACAAACTGGCAACTGAAATACCGACAATAATAGCGACAGCAGAAGTGAACAAATAATAGATAAAAACTTTTCCGCCCATCCGGCCGAGGTTTTCAGCTGTCGTCTGATTCACACCCACTAGTAATGTGAAAAATATGAGCGGTACAATAATAAACTGAAGAAGGTTCATCAGTAAGTCGCCTAACGGAGACAAGACAGACGCATTTTCTCCAAATATAAACCCTGCAGCTGCCCCCAGGATGAGGGCAATAGAGACTTTTTTGATCAGCGGTGTGTCTATATAAGCTTTCCAAATTCCTTTCAACTTTTTCTCCCCCTTTAAATATGAAAATTAATCCGATAAAATTAGTCAGAAATTAAACCTTTAAAAAACAGAATATAGGATACATAACCATCTGTCAAAGACTAACATATTCGACAATTTTCGATGGGGGTCTGACCCCTATGTGAAATTTTCACGTAAAAAAGACCCGTTATTTTAAGATGACGGGTCTTTCGTCGGTCAGTTCTTCTCGATTAAACTGCTTACGGGCACTTCGAATTCGTTTTCAGGGTTATCTGTGGTAAAAATACGTGCTGTTTGGCCATCTTTATGCACATGCTGAATATATACAGGCCTGCCTTTATAAAGCACGTGTTTCATGTCAGGGGATGCGGCGATCTCTTCCGCCCGGTGCCTGTCTAACATAATTAATTCCCTCCTTTTTTTATGGCCCTTCTTCTACAAGTCCCTCTATATCCACTTCCTGATGATGATCCATTTCATCCAGCGGCAAGACAACGGCAGTCTGGCTGCCGGGATCCACTTCTTCAATATAAACAGGAATTCCGTGGTATGTCACATTGATCATGACAGGGGAATTAATAATTTCTTTTACGCGCTGACTGTCCATAGTAACCTCCTTGAAATGTTTCTATCGTATTTTTAGCATTATAAAGAAAGATATGAGAGGTGAAATCTGGTATGGTAAAATATAGAAAAATATTTGGTGAGGGTGAGTTTCATTTGACAAACGAAGTTAAATATCTTCCGCAAATAGTGACGAAACATTATACATTAAGAGGCTTAGAAGAAACTGACGCTGAGGCGCTTTTTCCTATACTTTCAAATAAAAAGACGATGGCATTCATCACTCCCCATCCGGTTAACACGTTAACAGAGTTGAAGGAAAGTGTGGCTGAAAGTCGCCAGAAGTTTCAGCGGTCAGAGGAGCTGCCCTGGGTGATTACCGCTAATTCAACAGAAGAGGTTATTGGCCTGTTCAGATTCCATAAGCTTAACTTATGGCATAAAAAAGCAGAGATGGGAGCGGTTATCAGGTCAGACAGACAGGGTACAGGGGTTATGACGGAAGTTCTTCCAGCTGTGTTAATCTGCGGGTTCAAGAACTTTAATCTCAACCGTATCGTCGGAGACATTTTTGCGGACAACAAAGGGTCACAGAAGCTTCTCGAAAAGTACGGTTTCCATAAAGAAGGCACTTTACGGCAAACTGATTTTGACGGTCACAAATATCATGATACAGTGGTCTATTCGCTGCTGAAGGCAGAATTTGAAAAATTGAACACTTATTAATGCCTGATAACGGGCACTTCCAAGGACCTCTCATTATATTTACTAATATGGAGTTCACCTGTTGCATTAACAGAGGCAAAAAAGATCTCTTCGATCGATTTAATACCATGAGTCTCCAGTTGTTTATGAAGCCACATCTCGTTAAGCCCCATAGCGGCCAGTACCTTGGTGTCTATTTGTCCTTCAATAATGACAGGCAATGCAAGGGAAGAAGATACCTCTCTGTTTAAAGGTATATCCTCTTTTAAAACAGTTTGCTTTTCAGGAATTTTTAATACACTTAAAGAACCGTTTGCTTCGACGACTGCTGTTTCAACCTCGGCTATATCAAACACATCTTTTTCACGAAGCATTTGCATGAGATTGTCGATGGAGTAGCGGATATTTTTTAAGTTCCGATTAATCATTTTTCCATTCTGGATAACAACAGTCGGTTCAAACGTGATCAGACGGCCTGTCAGCCGATGAGCCACTTTCAGCCTTGCCACCAGCCTCTGGAAAACAGCTATGAACACCACAGCTACAGCTGTAGGGAGATGATTTATATCCGGATCTGCAATATCAGCGCCGACCACTGCCCCAAGAATAATTACAATCAGGAAATCAAAGATCGGAATCTCACCTATGGCGCGCTTTCCCATAAATATCGTTACAACTAACAGAAGAGGAATAATGGTTATTACTCGCCCCAGTATTAAAAATGTTTCCTGTATACTTTCCACCATTTTATCTCCTCCTTTTGCCCGCCTGTTTATGTCATTTTTTCCAAAAGAGGGAGATGTCATTCGCGGTGATAAGATGAAGTGAGTAAGTCATGAAAAGTAACGGGTGGTGTTTGAAAGAGGGAAAGCTGTAACCGAAGCAACTTACATAAGAAACACACAAAGATTTATCAAAAAGTCCTTCTCTCCATAACTCAATACTTGAACAGTAAAAAAGACTTATCTTATAAACGCTGATAATCCAACCTTTATTTAGTAAGTTATGTGGTTCAATGCGCAACTGCAAAGAAAAGCAAAACTATTAGCCTGAACATAAAGACCTCATATCCAGGCAATTGATACTTTAATAGTACTTGGGTGGTATAGACAACTATGCATAATATTGAGTAGTCTTAAAGTAAGACAATACATATATACAGCAATAGTTTCTCCCGCATTTAATATTCCGTTTATAAAGAGAACCTTTCTCTTTATGTATATTTAACAGACTGGAGGGTCGACGAGGTCAGTTTAAAAAATAAGGAGGTAGTTTAATGAAATCGGTTAAGAAAACAGTGGTCTTAACTATGCTTGCAGTTATTCTTGCAGTTTCCCACCTGCTGACAGGAATTACCGGCAACTTAGTTCAGGCGGATGAAGGCGAAGGTGTGAAGGATCTTATTATCTTTGAGAATGTACCCGAAGCTGATGCAGAAGTCAGCGGCGAACAATTTCAATTGAAAGCGCTTAATGTTTATGGAGAAGGCCATTTCACTTTAAAAACTGAAGGTGTTACTTGGGAATCATCCAACAAAAATGTTGCAAGTGTGGAAGATGATGGGACAGTAACTTTATCCGGGCAGCCGGGGCGTACGTTTATCAAAGTATCCGATGGTGAGCATACTGACAGAATTGCGTTGCATAGTAAAGTAGACCGCAGTTCAAACGACAGAGGAAAACCGGACACCAAGCCTTCTTTAATTAAGCAGGAAGGTGAAAAGTATAATGTGATCAGCCATGCAATTAACAATATGACACTTGAAGAAAAAGTAGGGCAGATGCTTATGCCTGATTTCCGTAACTGGAACGGCGAAAATGTAACGGAAATGCTGCCTGAAATTGAACAGCTCGTAAAAGACTACCATCTTGGCGGCGTAATTTTATTCCGCGAAAACGTGGTGACGACTGAACAGACGGCTGAACTTGTAGCGGCTTATCAGGAAGCTGCAGAAAAGTTCGGGTTGCTTATGACAATTGACCAGGAAGGCGGTATTGTGACGCGTTTACAGTCAGGGACAGATTTCCCGGGAAATATGGCGTTAGGCGCTACACGCTCAGAAGGCCTGTCTTATGATGTCGGCCACGCTATTGGTGAAGAGTTAAACTCTCTCGGAATTAATATGAACCTGGCTCCAGTACTGGATGTAAACAACAATCCGGATAATCCGGTAATTGGAGTTCGTTCATTTGGAGAAGACCCTGATTTAGTAGGTGAATTAGGCGTTGCTTATACGAAAGGTCTTCAGGATACAGGAGTAGCGGCGACTGCCAAGCATTTCCCTGGCCACGGGGATACGGATGTGGATTCCCACCTTGGCTTGCCTGAGGTGCCACATGATATTGACCGGTTGTTTGAGGTGGAACTGAGCCCGTTCCAGCAGGCCATGGATGCTGATATTGACGCAATCATGACTGCTCATGTAACTTTCCCGAAAATTGACGCTACGAAAGTCATTTCCGAGAAAACAGGTCAAGAAATAGCTCTTCCTGCTACGTTATCGCATACTGTCCTTACAGATTTAATGAGAGGCGAGATGAATTATGAAGGTGTCATCATTACAGATGCCATGAATATGCAGGCGATCAGCGACCACTTCGGTCCGGTTGACGCCGCCATCCGTACAGTCAAAGCAGGCTCTGACATTGTACTGATGCCTGTAGGTTTAGAAGACGTTGCCAAAGGGCTGCTTGATGCAGTCGAGGCGGGTGAGATATCTGAAGAGCGTGTGGAAGCCTCGGTTGAACGCATTCTTACTTTAAAAGTTAACCGCGGCATCATTAAAGAAGAATCCCCTCAGCCGCTGAATGATAAAATTACTAACGCTCAGGCAGTGGTAGGTTCTGACGACCATAAAATGACAGAAAGAGAAGTCGCTGAAAAATCGGTGACATTGGTGAAAAATGATGGGGTGCTGCCTCTGGAACCAGCAGAAGAAAACATTGTAGTAATAGGTGGAAGCTATATTTCCAGCCTGGGACAGGCCGTTCAGACATACCGCCCCGATGCCGAAGTGATTAGAGCATCGTCCAGTGCAGCTATTACAGACGCCCAGTGGAATCAAATCCGTCAAGCAGATAAAGTAATTGTCGGAACGACGACCGCTACAGTGGGGCAGCGTGCGGCATCAAGCGCTCAAATGGCAATGGTCCGGAATATAGCAGATGAGACTGATGCCCCGTTAATCGCTATTGGGATTCGCAATCCATACGATGTAATGGCATACCATAACGAAGTCGATGCCTATGTTGCCCAGTACGGGTTCAGGGAAGCAAGCTTTGCAGCCTCAGCTGCCACACTTTTTGGTGAAAATGCTCCGTCCGGTCAGCTGCCGGTCACCATTCCTGATTACGACGGCAACGTGCTTTACGAATTCGGCCATGGACTAAGCTTAGATTAATCAACTTATTTAAAGATGTGCGGCTCCAAATGGCCGTGAAAAAACAGCTTGCTGGTGCTGCACCAGTCCTCAGAGCTGAATACTGAAATTAAGAAAAGACCTTCTTATCCGGCTGGATAGAAGGTCTTTTCACGGTTTAGGAACGACTTCAATTTTATACTAACCAAGTCATAGGGCCACAAAATAAGTCCCTTTAAACCTCTATGGAAACAAGGGCAGGCTTTCTTTTGTCCTGAAAAACAATGGTTACCTTTTCACCGATTAAATCCTCATATTTTTCAGCCATCCCAAACGGCACCTCAAGCACAATATGGGTGTCGTTGTAAGCGAATTCAACAGACGAACGATCGACCGCCCCTGTAAGTTCCGCTTCAGATTTCACTAAGTTGCTGCTTTTAATGACGAGTTCCTGTCCAATCAGTATGAAATCATTTTCTAACCCATTCATTTCTTTAATTTCTTCTACCGACAAATTAAACCTGCGGGCGAGGCCCCACAGTGTATCGCCTGGCGCAACCGTATATATCGCCCGGTCTGTCTTCTGTTCCTGAACGGAATCTTCCTGTATTGGAAGGGTCAATATTTGTCCTTCATAAAGGCGGTCAGATTTTAATAAGTCAATATTCAGCTCAATGATGTCGTTGACAGAAATGGCATAGTTTTCAGCTATACTCGGTAATGTATCTCCCTTAATTACCTTGTAAGGTTTCCCTTTAGTTTCATTACTGTGGCTGGTCTCTTCAGGTTGTTCCTGCTGGCTGGTATGCTGGGCTGACGGTACGAGGAGCTTTTCCCCTATAAAAATCCGGTCGCTTGTTAACCCGTTTAGTCTTTTTAAGTGACTGACAGTAGTTTGGAATTTTTGTGAGATCCCAAAGAGCGTATCTCCTCCAACTACGTCGTAAACGCTTTCTTCACTCCCATCATTATGCTTGTTTTCCTGTAAGCTTTGGACTGTTTCGTGCAGCGGCGCTCTTAATTTCTGTCCTTCATAGATAAGAGAAGAAGTTAATCCATTAGCTCTTTTGAGGTCTGTAACAGTGAGACCATTTGCGTTTGCAAGACTCCGCAAAGAGTCACCTTTTTTCACAGTAACGTACTTGTACGTTCCTGCGAGCTCTCCCGGGACGGTTAGCTCAGAGCCAGCAATGATCAAATCAGTGCTCAGGCTGTTTACATTCATTAACTGTTCCACAGATACATTGTACCTCACTGCCAGTTTTGAAAGTGTATCTCCCTGCTGCACGGTGTACAGCTTTTCAGATGCATTTACATGAGCCGTTTTTCCACCGGTGAATAAAGACCCTGCTGCAAATGTCCCTGCGAGAGCACAGCACGCGATCTTGGCCTTCCGTCGCTTGGCCGATTGAGAGCGTTCTTCAAAGAGGCGTTGTTTTCTGCTTCTGGTTATAGGCTTCGTTTCCTGGTTCATTGTTTATCCTCCTGTATTCTCTTTTTATTTCCTGTTTTCACCAACATTTAATATCATAGCGATTTAATTTCAGAATAAAAAGGCGATTATGGGAAAACAGGAATGAAGAAGGGTCAAAATCCGACAAACAGGGAATTTTAACCTATATACTAAAATGTCAAATACAATAGTATTGGATAGAAGGACTTAGTTATTTTCTTGTTATGTCAACTAGCTAATTTAATTTCAATTTTAATTTTCTGATAAAAATGTGGGGAACTTGTTTTAAAGAGATAGCCGAATTTATTCAATTTTCCTGACAGGGGAAATTGTCCATATCATAAGCCATTAAGTTTTTATACTTTTCTTCTTTTGAAAAATTACTTTTAACCATAAAAAATACTCCCCCAAAGACAAACAGATTTTTATTTTATCTGTCTGCTTTAGAGGAGCATATCAAGGTACCGTTCACGGACAGTATTCTTTTAACCCATCCTTAGCCAGAATTAGTATAATAAATAATTGTCCCGTGTTTCTTTGAATTCCTGTAAACCGCTGTCCCAGTCAGCCATAATGTCTTCGACAGCCACCCCATCGCTAAGCTGCTGACGGACTTCTCCGTTTCCTATAAGGCGGTCGAAGAATGAAATGCCTGCGCTGTCTTCAGCTCTGAAACTGAAGTCTTCCGGATAGAGGTCGTGAATGGTTTTGACAAGATGGAGGCCCATTTCTACGCTGTTAAGCGATTCAGCGTCCGTAACATGAATTTGGACACCGTGCGACAGGGTCCCTGCATGTTTTGAAAAAGTAGGCGTGAAGGAAGCAGCACGGAATGTTACCCCGTCAAGTCCTATCTCATTTAAAGCCTGGCTTAATTCTGTACTGTTTACAAAAGGGGCACCTATGAACTCGAATGGTTTTGTTGTCCCGCGTCCTTCAGACACATTCGTTCCCTCGATAAGAGCAGCACCAGGGTAGACAAATGCTGTATCTGTGGTCGGCATGTTGGGTGACGGGGCTACCCACTGAAGCGGGAGGTCATCGTAAGTAAACGTGCGGTTCCATCGGTTCATTTCTACCACCGTCAGATCAGCGTTTATGTCAAATTCTTCATTAAAATAAAGTGCCAGTTCTCCAACTGTCATTCCATGGCGGAGAGGGATTGGATAGAGCCCGACGAACGAGCTGTAACTTTCATCTAAAACAGGGCCTTCTACTTTCAGTCCGCCTAACGGATTTGGACGATCAAGGACCACAAATTCAATGTCGTTTTCTTCAGCAGCTTCCATCGCGTAAGCCATTGTATAAATGTAAGTATAGAAACGGGTGCCTACATCCTGAATATCAAAAAGCAGGACTTCCACGTTTTCAAGCATGTCAGGAGTTGGTTTGCGGGTTTCACCATATAAACTGTAAACAGGAAGTCCTGTTACATCGTCAATATAATAAGGGACCCATTCGCCGGCTTGGGCGTCACCGCGCACCCCGTGCTCCGGCCCGTATAATGATACGAGGTCCACACGCTCATCATCATGAAGAAGATCGACGATGCTGTTTAATTCCCGGTCAACACCAGTCGGATTTGTAATAAGTCCAACTTTTTTTCCGTCAATAACCTCAAACTGATCTTCCAGGAGAACTTCAACACCAAGTTTAAATTGTTTTTTATGTCCTTCTTTATTTCCCTGGCCCTGAGAACTGCCATTTCCTTGTCCAAATGCCAAGCTGTAAGTGGAAAGCAACAAAACGACTGTTAACAGAGCGATTAGAAAGCGCTTACTTTTCATATTATAAAACCACCTTTGTCCAAATTTTAATTGCCGCGGCCTTTTACCCTGTTATTCACCTCCTTAAGGAAGAAATATCTGCCCTTTTTCTCCTTCGAAAAAGTGGACTAGACCTTAATACAACTATATTGATAATTATGAGAGAATAAAATAAGATAAAAGTAATGACTTCCAAATTATTAAGGATTTTATCTTACTTTTGTACTGGTAAATAATTTAAAGTTTGGACTAAGTAATTATTCTTTGTTATTTTTGAAAATAACGAGACACGTTAAAGAATGGCACAAAAAAGCGGACAGTTTACCTGCCCGCCAGTTAGTTAAAGTATTATTGTTTGAGTTGTTTTTCTGCCAGATCGCCGGTGATTGGAAACTTAAAACGCTCGCCTTTATAGGCTTTGTACATGGCTATCACCCAGAGAATAAACATAAGAGGAGAGATCAGAAGGCTGAGAATCCATCCTACCAGAGGAACCATGCCGATAACAAAACTTAAGACGAACAGACCTCCAAACAAAAAGATTGACTGGAGTGCGTGAAATCGGATAAATTGGTTTTCTTTTTCAATAATAATAAAAATAATTCCAGTTACGAAGCCAAGCAAATAGGCAAGGAGTCCTCCAAGGTTTTCGTCCAGACCAGTGGAAGATTTTCCAGGAGTGGCATCAACTTTTCCTTTTCCTTCGTCCACATTTCCATCTCCTTTCTTAGAACTGTATGTTATCTCGAATATATTATATCATATAACGAACAAAATATAACTGTTTATTTTGAATTTTAAGAATATTTTAGGGGGGAATATGTTTAATGTTATCGAAGCTTGTCCAATTATAGCTTTAAAAGATGACATTTATAACTAATACTTTATATACAGGCTGGCAAGGGTATACACATCTTCGATAGGCTGATATGCCTTGCCTGGCAGTTATTTTCCCGTCTTCGTACCTGTTTTGATTAAGGCGCTTTAATAAGGCGTGTTGAAGGAGTAAAATAGTAAAAAAAGACTAATCAAGGTCGGATATTTCATCGCGGTTAATGATGCATTTAACATAAAGAGTCAATGACAGAGAATTTTCCAATCATATTAAAAAGTGATTGGAGGCTGAATACAAACAGGCGGCCATTAGGCTCTGGAGGGGGAACGATGCGGAAGAAGTATACGTTATATCGTGTGGTAATTTTATTATTTTTTATAATGGCTGGCTGCTCAGAGAAAACGGAAGAAACAAGTGAAGAGGTATTTTTGGAAATTGACGAAGATCTTTTGGAAAGACAGGAACAGCACGAAGAAGGAACTATTTGGCTAATGGATTATGCCTATGAAACAGGTTTTACGCTGAAGTCACCTGAACAGGATCACATGGAGACGGACACTTACTTTGAAGTTAAGGGGGTCATAGAGGAAGCGGAGAAAATTAACGATTCCCACCTTTTAATAGAGGTGTTAAGTGAAAAGGTCACGCACGAGGAAATGAATGCTGCATTTTATTATTATGTGCCGCTTAAAGATAACGGAGAATTTAATAAAAAGGTGGCCCTGCATCACGGCGAGGGAGAGTATGAAATTCGTATCCGCCTGCCTGGTATGGATCCTGAGGACTTAAATAACTATTATCCTGTTGCCTATTTTCATGTATATAACACTAATGCAGAGATAAAAAGAGAAGTCGAGTATTCTAAATTCGCTGTTAATACTGGTATAACACTTTCAAGGCCGGCTAGCGGGATGGTTAAAGCAGAAAAAACAATTTCAATTAAAGGCGAAGTGCCTGATAAAAACGGCGGGGATGCGGTTATTGTGCAAGTAGAGCATAACGATGAAAGCAGGCAGGTAATGCTCCCTGTAAGGGATGGTATATTTTCCGGTGATGTGCCTCTTTATTTTGGGGAGACGCTGCATTTTATCAGAATACAGGCAATGAATGAAGAAAAAGGTGTCTTTTATGATACCGCTTCATTCTATGCAGAGAACACATCAGCGGAAGACTTCGTAGAGACGGAGTACTTCCCCTCATATGCGCGGCGCGGCGTTACCTTGGAAGAGCCTTCTATGACAAGCGAAAGACTGCACGAGAATACAAAATATCGCATTGCAGGAGAGATTGATCCATCTGTTCCAGGTACAGATAAAATCAGGTCTATTTTAGTCACGACAGCAAAAGGAGATAATGAGGAACTGGAAGCCAGCTATTTAGTAAATGTAGAAGATTATAAGTTTGATGATGAGATATTTTTCCGGTTCGGCTCTGGGAAGTATGACATCCTGATTAATGTTCCGGACATTGAGAAGGAAGGGCTGTCTATGGCTGACTTTAAAGCAATAAAAAAATCAGCCTTCAAGTAAACGGGATAGAGGATGAAAGAAGCCTTTTGCCGTCCAGGGGGATTGAATCGAATCACCCGCTAATTATTAATAAGGCAGATGACATTACCGCAGGGATAGAAAATGAAAGGGAAGCAGCAAAAGCTGTATATGAATTTACAGCTTCCAATCTCTCATATGATGTGCCAAAAATGAGGGAGGATGTATTTGAACTGGAAGACAGCGCCCTAAAAACATTGGAAACAGGCAGCGGGGGGACTCTGGAATACGCTTTCCTGGCTACAGCTTTACTAAGAGCGGCTGGAATGGAGGCAAACTATATTGAAGGAGAAGTGAACCGCCGCAGGCATGCATGGGTAGAAGTTAAGGTGGACGGCAAGTGGCTCACTATGGACCCGGCTTTGGGGGCAGGAACTATAAATGAAGAAGGGGAGTTCTTTCCAGCTTACACTGAGGAATATTTTGATCCCGACCCGGACGTGTTTAAAGAAACTCATTCTCGCGGCGGCGTGCTGTATTAACGTAAAGCCCGGGACCGGGGCTTTCAGGAAGTCAGTCGGGCGGGAAATAACGCAACTGTAAAACACCTGCAGGCGGCAGGTGTTTTCATTGTCCAATCGGCTGAATTAAATCCGGGCTGTTATTTTTTGCATTGTTCACGGCAGCGGACACAGGATAAATGTCCATGTGTTCAGATGGAAAAGGCAGTAAAAGCTCTTCCGGTTTCCTGGAATTTTCAGGGTCTAGCCATGCCGATTCGTCTTCTTGAGCGATAATAACGGGCATTCGGTGATGAATATCCTGCATTACTTCATTCGCTTCCGTCGTTATGATTGTACAGGAAAAAACAGCATCGCCTGATGGTGACTGCCATTTCTCCCATAAGCCTGCAAATGAAAAAATTCCCTTGTCTTTCAATGTGATCCGGTAAGGCTGTTTTTGGCCGTCTATTTTTTTCCACTCATAAAATCCATCGGTCACAATGAGACAGCGCTGAGTCTGGAGAGGTTTTCTAAAGCTCGGTTTCTCTGCCAGTGTTTCAGCTCGGGCATTAATCATTTTATATCCGATTTTCTCTTCTTTTGCCCACCGGGGAATGAGGCCCCAGCGGAGGTGGCCCATACGCCGCTCTGAACCCGTATGAATAACAGAAAGAACAGACTGGCCCGGTGCCACATTATAGGAGATGTTAAGCTGTTCAGGGAGGAAATCTTCCATTATTTTAAACCGTTCCGCTAAATCTTCCGTGCTGGTTAATGTAAAGCGTCCGCACATATTTTCGTCCTCCTCCAAGATCATTTGCTCTATTATATAACATAAGTAATTGCTGCAAAAATAAAAGGCTGCTTTCGACTCGATGTCAAAGTCAGCCTTTCACTATTCTTACAGTTCCACCCACGTATATTTTACTCCCCAGCTGGTGCGGGCCAGTTCTTCAATCTTTTCTACATAATTCTTATCGACAGCAAAGGCGTCTCCCTGTTCATAAGGGTTGTAGTGAAACGCATACAACCTTGAAGTAAATTCATGAAACGGGAGCGACGATTCTCCAAATATTTCCCCATTGCCGGCTACAGCAGGTTCAATTCCCTGCCCCCAGACTTGAGAGCTGTCATTGTTCGGGTTGTAAAAATAGATGCGGTAATTTCCTTTCGGATCTTTTGCCACTCTTTGTATTGAAACGGCGTGCAGTCCGAGCAGTTCTCCGAAAGAGTTGGTAATGAAAATACCTACCGGGTTCGGATAAATCAATTCGTGTCCATCGTTGTACTCAGGGTGGTGAGTGGAGTAAAACAGTCTTACGAAACCTGAGTAATCAGCAATTGAACCGGTCATAGGGTCAATTGCTGAGCTGAACCCATTATTGACCCAGTTGCCGTAAAAGGCAGGATTCACCCATTTATGCACATCTTCTCCCCGAAATTCCGCCCGGCGCACCAATTCACCATATATACGGTCAAGATGGGGGACGAGAACAAGTGACACAGGGTCCAGTTCTTCATGAAGGTCGTCGACTAAGCCTTCCCTTAAGTTTTTTGAGTGGATGGCTTGTCCTTCAAACATAATATCAATATCACCATCCCGTGCGGCGCGGGGAATAAGTTCCAGTAAATAACCCGGCGCATGCAGCGACCAGAGACTGATCCCCCGTGCCGTCTGACATGTAGGATTCATTCCTTGTCCTATGCCTAAAGGCTGTCCCAGTACGCTGATCGTTCCTGCGACGAGGATATCATTTGCTGTGACGCCTTCACTTTTGTTTACGGAGTTTAAGAGTATCTTTCTCACTTCAGGCAGCAGGTCCAGTTCAATAAGGCGCCGCAGTCCCGGAATAACAGGGTTAGCAGAGAGGATGCCCCGCTCAAGCATCAGCGTCAGGCCGTAAAGAGCCTGCCTGGTCGGCGGGTGAATCGCAACCTTTATAAGGTCACTGACTATTGAGTAATGCTCCTCCAGGTGAGCTGTGCCTTTTTTGCTTAAAGCTAAACACATAGGAAGCAAGTCTTTTTTCTCCCGGTTTAAATAGCGGACAAGGATGACATGCTTATCACTGACAAGTCCTGTAGACCGCATGGATTTAGCAAATGCTTTCGCCTCTTCCTGAAGCTCCTTTTCGGTAGCTTCCTTCAGGCGCTTACGGTAATCGCAGGGCTCTTTAATTTCCTTGCACAGTTTAGTAGGCCCTGTGACGGCTTGAATGTACTTCTTAATCGCTTTTTTGTCATGGGCTCCTATAGGTCTTTTCAAAAGCTGTTCAGCATCAAAAACCATTGTGATTATTCTGTTCACCATAATCGGCCGCTGGGCGACAAGCCCGTCAATCTCGTCAATTAGCGTACTGGTAATAGAAGTAAGGGTCAGTTCATCTGCAAGAAACTGAAACAGTCTTTCAGCCCGGTCTTTCTCTTTTCCTCTGCCTTCAATTCTTGCCGCTTCTGTTTCTTCCGGAAACAGGATATCGACGTTTAAGGCCAGCACATTGTCCAAAAATTCCTTCGCATCTTCCTGGGTGAACGATTCGTGCTGGTGTTTACCTTTAGCAAGCGATACCATACGCAGCTCACTTAGAATTTCTACGATCGCTGTCATACTGTTATCCATGAGAGAGCCTGTTACCAGACGGGGCTCAAGTTTGGAAGGTTCCGCCCATGGCCCCCCTTCAAAAATGCCAGCAGAATCAAAGCGGTCTGCATACTCGTAGAGAAACCTCATTCCGTCCGGTTCTTCCATTACTCTGGCGGCTGCCTGCAGGACGTCGGGCTGGTACATTTTTCTTGCGTATGGAAAAGCTTCTTCCATTGTTGCAAATGCCTGTATAAATGTTTCCGTTTTCTTCGTGTCTGCCTCTAACGGCATAAAAAAACACTCCTTCCTGAGAATAGGACAGTAATTATTTAGCGGCAGCAGGCTGGAAACAGCCTCCTGCCAATGCATGGGTACGGCTTTTTCTTTTACATAAAAAAGTTGTGATCTACGTAATCGGTCAGCGGCTGTTTTACATGATCACTTAGTTCGTTATAAAAGAAGACAGTTCCAAGGTGGTTTCCGTAGCCTTCCTGTTCCTGTATTTTACTGACTCCAGGGTGGAACAAGGTGTGTTTATCAAAGCTTGGGTGGTCTTCTAAATCTTTAGGAATATTAACCCCTGAAATATAATCCGACTTAGGGTAAACCAGAAAGCTGCCAGCATGGCCGTTAAAGCTTTTTTCGTCCGGGAACACGCCATCCAGTTCCTCTTCTGTTGTATTAGGATCACAGCAGAGGATGTGAGCTTCATAAGGATTAAATCCGTAGGTTTTTTTCATTAAGTCAAAGATATGGCCCCCAGGAATCCTGTAGGCGACTTCCCCGAAATAAATCGTACCGTCATTGGAAAGGAAAAATTCCGGGTGGATGATGCCGTGATCGATATCAAACACATCTACAATTTTTTGAACTTCTTCGCGGATAGCAGGGCGGAGTTCTTCAATTTCAGGCGAAGGAGGCACCATCATGGAATAGCCGAATACGACATATTCAGTAATGTTCAGAAACTGGACTTTTCCTCCGCGGATGAACGCTTCACACGATATTTCCACTCCTTCGAGATGGCTTTCCATCAGACAAGGGAAGTTATCATTAGTAAGTTTCCGGTCAATATCCGCTTCGGAGCGTATAATTCGGTGGCCGGCCGCACCCGCTTTATTAAAAGCTTTGACATGTACTGGGTCAGGATCCTGTTCAGGGTGCCGAAGAAGCGACTGGTTGACACGCCGGAAAAAGCGCCTGACATCTTCTTTTGTCTCTCCTTCTTCAAAAACCCCTACACGCAGCCCACCTATATGCGCTCGCCGTTTCATAAGCGCTTTGTCCCTGAATAACACCGCATGGTCAAAAAGCCGCGGATCTTCACGGAAATGGGCGTTCAGAGCGCCAGCCCACTCCACAGTTTCTTCAAAGATAGGAATGGCGTGATCGACTTCAAGTTCCTTCAGCTTTCGATATAAAGCTTCAGCATGTTTAAAGATATCTTCGTAAGGAAGGTCCCTGCTGAATTCCCACGGAAGGAAGGGGATATTATGAGTAGTCGCATATTCCTCAAAATCAGGAAGGCTTACAACAAGATAAGGCCGCTTCATTTTGTCCAACGCTTCAATTGAAGCGACACTCCAGCCGATAAGGGCAATTTTCTTTTCTGGATGTCTTTTTTTATGTTCCAGTTTTTTTGGACCGGTTTTCCGGGTTTGGAGGTGTTTACGGTCAATCTGGTCATTTCTTTTAAACGAAAGATCTTGTAACGGTTCATTCGATGGCATATCTGCTCTCTCCTTCTGTCAAGAATCAATAGTGTTTATACGCCTCGATAATGAAAACTCGCGCGTGTTACTACACCTTTCATCATTTTCAAAAAGGAGGGGAATTATTCTTATATTTAGATCGAAAAAAAATAAATTTATAAGTATGTGAGCGGGTGTGTAAAACAGGGGAGGAGAGGAGCGGTTAAATAAGAAAAGTTCGTTTAGAAGAGGGGGAAGAGATAAAACTTGTTTTAGGAACTAAGAGAAACAGGAGCTTTCATCCGGCAGGCGGCCAGCTCAGCTGATCCTGCAGAAGAAAGCCCCGGTGTATAAACATGTGTTTATTAAATGTTAACTTTACAAATTCTTATACCATATATTCATATTTTCGAGCCGGCCGCAAATGTTGCTGTTTCTGAGCATACGGCCGCCGAAATGGAATCCGTGTTTAGCATTGACAAGGTTCATCCCTGAAGAGACAGAACGGGAATATGAGAAAATGGTACGGATCCCTAAATCTTTCACTCTCGGGAGAAGGTGCGCAACCTGGTATGAGAGAAGCTGTTTTTTCCGGTGTTTACGGTATGTGGCGCAATCAGAGAGTTCTGCGGCTTTAAATACGGGAAGCAGCTCGGCTGAACATGCGCTGACTATTCTTCTGTCATGTTCTACAACCAGGAAGTAGACGCCGTCGTCCATCATTTGCCGGATAAAAGCCGGGTCGTTCATAGGTGTGGGGTATGATTTGAAAACTGTCTTATATAATGTGACCATCTGATTAATATCTTCCGGGACAGCCCACCTCATGAAAAACCCGGGCGGAAGCTTAAAGCAGTGGGAGGGGCCTTTGCCCTGCTTGTGTTTTACAAGACGGAAAACATTTTTTTCTTCCTGGGTTAACCTCGTATTATATTGTCCTGAGTGAAGAAACAAAGCATAAATGTGAGCATCTTCGCCGGTAAAAAAACCGGCAATTTTCCCTTCATACCTTGTGGCGTAAGGGTTAATAAGGGGCTGTTCATGCCGTCGCACATAGAAAATCAGTTTGTCACAGCCTTTTTCAAATGCAAGTTTTTTTAATTTTTTCATAAACGGGTCCAGTAAGTTCCGATTCGGCAGGTCATAAACTTTTAAACGCTGGCTTACAGGTTCAAACAGGATGGCTTTTCCGAAAAGGGTCAGTGTAAAGGCGTGATCCTTTATAAGATTCATTGATCAGGCTCCCCTTCATAATTATAGACGTTATACAAAAAATCATATTGGACTTAGACTAAAAATATGCCACTAAATAGGATGACAAAAAATGGGGGGACAGACCCAGTAGCCTTGCATGAATGGAATATAATGTAATTTTGAGTTTACAAACACAAAAAAAGCTCCTATTGTAGAGGAGAGACCAATACTTGTTCCCAATCCTCTACAAA
>NZ_JAIWPE010000001.1 GCF_021028955.1 Salipaludibacillus sp. CUR1 | reverse complement strand
AGCATTGACTTATAAGTGCTTTATGACCTATACTTTTCATGCGTATGCTCCTTTGTAGAGGATTGGGAACAAGTATTGGTCTCTCCTCTACAATAGGAGCTTTTTTTGTGTTTGTAAACTTAAAATTACAATATATTCCATTCGTGCAAGGCTACTGGGTCTGACCCCCCATTTTCTGGATTTTGTTATAATAGGACTCAGTACATATATTTTAAGAATGGAGAGGATTAAATGACTTTACCGCACGTAGATGAAACCGTTGATGTGATTAAGGAGCTTGTAGAGATACCGAGTCCTTCCGGTAATACGGGAGAGGTGATCAGGTTTACAGAGGAGTTTCTGGCTGATTTGGGGGTCGAGACGAAAAGGAACCGCAAAGGCGGGCTGATTGCTGTTTTACCAGGGGAAAATCAAACGAAGCATCGGATGCTCACGGCTCATGTTGATACGCTTGGAGCAATGGTTAAAGAAATAAAACCGGGCGGCAGGCTTAAACTTGATCTCATCGGCGGCTTTAAATACAACGCGATCGAAGGAGAGTATTGCACGATTGAGACGTCGTCGGGCAAAAATTTTAATGGAACGATTCTGATGCACCAGACATCTGTCCACGTTTATAAAGATGCAGGAAAAGCAGAGCGCAATCAGGCGAATATGGAAGTCCGTATAGATGAAAAAGTGTCATCGGCTGAAGAGGTAAGGGCCCTGGGCATCGAAGTGGGGGATTTCGTCTCTTTTGATCCTCGGGCACAGGTTCTGGACAATGGCTTTATTAAATCGCGCCACCTGGATGATAAAGCAAGTGTCGGAATACTACTTCAGCTTATCAAAGGCATAGTCGAAGGCAAGGTCGAGCTTCCATATACAACGAATTTTTTGATATCCAACAATGAGGAAATCGGCTACGGAGGCAACTCAAATATTACCCCGGAAACGGTTGAGTATCTGGCCGTGGATATGGGGGCGATGGGAGATGGACAATCGACTGACGAGTACACCGCTTCAATTTGCGTCAAGGACGCAAGCGGGCCGTATCATTATGAGCTTCGCAAAAATCTCGTGAAGATTGCAGAAGAGAACGGAATTAAATACAAGCTGGATATTTATCCTTATTACGGATCTGACGCTTCGGCTGCGATCCGTGCGGGCAACGATATCGTCCACGGCCTCGTAGGACCGGGCATTGATTCATCGCATGCTTACGAACGGACTCATAAAGAATCAATCGATGAAACAACTAAACTGCTGTGGCATTATGTTCAGTCAGAGATGGTTGAATAATACTTAAATCCGCCGGTTCACTTTCAGCGAAGGCTTATACCACAGGCATAAGTGCAACATAGGTCATTAGGAGCTTCGGCTAACCTCTTCACGTCCTGTGAAAACGCCGAAGTCACCACATCCGTGTGGAAGTTCGCTGTGTTTTCTTTACCCGAGGTTTGTCTTCAACTAACTTTCCCGAAGGGTTGCTTCGGGAAAGTGGATTTTCAGACTGCGCTAATCCTCCTGGTGTCCTCGCCTTCGTTCCCCGGTCATTTATATTATTGTGGTTTGTTAATAAGCTGCTGGACGAGAAGCTGAGGGGGAAAAGCACCCCGGTCAACTGAAGTTTTTCTTTATTCTTCTGTAAACCAGGCTTTGTATGTGATTACTTTCGCAATACCCGATGTTTTTTCTTTACCGCAAGTGTATCGTCATTTCAAATCAACAACGCCTATTAACAGCTGCAACACTAAAAGACCTGGAGCGACGGGTGGGCACCCGCGTTCCAGGCCTTTTTTGCACATTAAGAAAAGTGCATCAGGCTTTTTTAACTGCGGCTTCTGAAGCTATTCAAAAAATGGGTACGGCCGGCGCTCTTTTTGGATGGTGACTGTTTTATCTGTCGTGAATTTATCCAAGACCCATTCCCCTCCAAAGCGTCCAAGGCCGGAATCTTTTTCACCGCCAAACGCCATGTGGGCTTCATCGTTTACAGGCTGGTCGTTAATGTGAATCATTCCTGTTTCGATCTGTTCAGCGATTCTCTCGCCGTGTTCAATGGTACCGGTATGGACAGCGCCGCTTAATCCGTAAGGCACCTCGTTCGCAAGATTAACGGCCTCTTCTTCATCCTTAAAACTTATGACAGGAGCGACAGGGCCAAAAATTTCATTTTTAGCAATAGGCATATCGTTAGTTACGTTTGTTAAAATAGCAGGGTGAATCAGATTCCCTTCAATTTTTCCGCCTAGAATAAGTTCAGCGCCTTGATTAAGTGATTGCTCTAAATCATCCTGGATTCGCTCCACTTGAGACCTGTTAATAAGCGGGCCTATCACCGTGTCTTGTTCAGACGGATCCCCTGTTTTAAGGCTTTCCAATTTCTTTTTAAAAATATCAACAAACTCGTCATGAATCCCTTCATGTACGAGAATACGATTAATACTCATGCAAATTTGCCCCTGGTGCAGGAATTTACCGAAGGCCGCTGATTCGGCTGCCGCATCCAGATCGGCGTCTTTTGTTACAATCAGCACGTTGTTGCCGCCAAGTTCAAGGGCGGTATCTTTTATTTTTTCGCCAGCCTGTTTGGCAATGTGGCTGCCGACTTCTGTTGACCCTGTAAATGAAATGACTTTTGGTACGGGATGCTGAACAAAGGCATCACCTATTTCGGAACCGCGGCCGGCTATGACGTTAATTAAACCTTCCGGGGCGCCTGCTTCGTGAAAAATATCTGCGAGAAGTGTGCCAGCTGTCACAATCGTATCGGAAGCCGGTTTAAGGACGACTGTATTACCCGTAGCAATAGCTGGAGCGACAGACCGCATGGAGAGGTGGAATGGAAAGTTCCACGGGCCAATGACTCCAATCACTCCTTTAGGATTTTTGTGAACACGGATTTCCTTACCGGGAATGTCAGAATCCATCAATTGCCCTTTCATGCGGTAAGGGAAGGAGGCGGACTCCTTTGCTATGCCGCGGGCAATGTCAAATTCCAGTTGAGCTTTCATAAGTGTGCTTCCCGATTCTTTAACGAGCCAGCTTATAATCTCGTCTTTTCGTTTATCCATCACCTGAATCACGTGCTCCAGAAGCTGCTGTTTTTCTCCTGGAGGAGTGGCGGCCCATGTTTTCTGGGCTTTCTCTGCTGATTTGTAGGCTTCGTTCAGATCCTCTTCAGATGCTGAAGCCATTTCAAAAATAACTTCCTCACTGTGAGGGTTAATGTTCTCAAGCGTTTTACTGCTGGAACCGTCTATCCAATTGCCATTTATATACTGTTTTGCGAAGTCTGCTGTTTGGGACATCGCGAAATCCCTCCTCTAGTCGTTTCATTCTCACAGGTGAAGATTCCCTTTAACAGAAACCTGTTAAACATCACCGAAGAGGTATTTCCAGTAAATGGGGGGTCTGACCCCCAGCTGGCATGACCCCCAGCTGGCAGTTACCTTTGGATCGAGGCGGCCATGCGGATGTAAGTGTGCCGTTTGCCGCGGATCGTAATTGAATAAGCCATAATATTTTCAGGTATGGCAATGCCTGTATAGCCGGCGTCCCCGATATGGTGGATATCAGCGCCGACTATTTTGTTATTAAGAGCGAACTGGCGGATCGTGGATTCATCGGCGCCTTCCTGGCTTGTCCCGATTGTAAGCATCGTTAAACCGCCTTTTTGATGGGCGCGAGTCACTTTCTCCTGCATTTTTTCAACAGAAATTCCCGGGACTGTTCCAGGCGACGGTAAAAGTAACACATCCGCTCCGGCATCGATAAACTGATCGATTGCCTCGTCCGGGATCATATCTGCGCCTGTTTCAGCTGAAATTCCTGAACTGTGCATTTTTCCCGCAATAATCATGACCTCGTCTTTCAGGATAGTCTTCGCCCTTTGTATTGCTTTCGAAATTTCACTGTTGCTGACTCCTGTCTTTGGATTTCCGGTCAGACAGACGAAATCGAAGCCGAGCCTTTTTACTTGTTCCAAAGCTTTTTCGGAGGCTGTACGCCCTTCTGATACAGCGAGGCGTTCTTCGAGGGACCGCGCGTCAACGTCAATTGGCTCGAGATTTAATCCAATTGGTCTCCCAGTGAGAGTTTTCAGATATGGAATAATTTCTTCAGCTTTTTTATCTGCTATACCGGCGACAGCGGGGTCAAAAACATCAAAAACATTAAGTAATATAAGGTCTGCTCCAAAAGATGCCGCCAGTTCCGCATTTGTGATTTCATGAAACAGAGGGGGAGCAGGCGAAACAATTTCTGAGAGGATCGTTCGGCCTTCCGATGCCCTGATAGCCTGAGTTAAATCTGACGCGTTCATTTTTGTAAAATCTGAGGCTCTGCAGTCCAGTAGACGTTTCACTTTACCAACAACTCCTTATTTAAAAATGAAAAATGGAGAACCTGCTTTAGGGGCAGTTTCTCCTTAGTCCCAGAAAATGGGGGGACAGACCCCCCATTTTTTGGATGCTACAGTTTTTTGCGCATGGCGTCTGCGACGAATTCCACGTCTGTTCCTACGACAACTTGTATATCAGTGGAATTCAGTTTCATAACCCCTTTAGCGCCTGTCTTTTTAAGCATTTTCTCATCAACTTTACTCATGTCTTTCACTTTCATTCTGAGTCGGGTGACACAATTATCGAGAGTGGAAATATTCTCTTTGCCTCCAAGGCCTACAATGTAGTCTTCCGCCATCTGTTCATATTTATCAGCGGACTGGTCAACAGCTCCTTCAGCTTCTCCTTCTTCCTCTTCGTCTTCACGTCCTGGTGTTTTCAGGTCAAGAGCGCGAATGAGGAAGTAGAAGACCACAAAGTATATACCTGCGTAGGCAAGGCCGACTACGGCGAGCAGCACAGGCTGGGTGGCGATTCCGAAGTTCAGGAAGTAGTCAATCGCCCCGGCCGAGAATCCAAACCCGTGCAAGATGCCTAACGCGTTGGTCACCACCATCGAAGAAGCTGTTAATAAGGCGTGCACAACATAAAGAAGCGGTGAGAGGAACATGAACGAAAATTCAATTGGTTCAGTAATCCCTGTAAGGAAAGACGTGAACGCAATACCGATCATCATTCCGGCAACCGCTTTACGGCGGTGCGCTTTTGCAGCAAGAATCATTGCAAGACATGCGGCAGGAAGGGCAAACATCATGATTGGGAAAAATCCTACCATAAACTGCCCTGCAGTCGGGTCTCCGGCGAAGAATCTGTTTAAGTCGCCAGTTGCACCGTTATATTCGCCGAACTCAAACCAGACGAGTGAGTTTAACACGTGGTGAAGGCCGATAGGAATAAGTAAACGGTTTAAGAATCCGTACACACCTACACCTACAGCTCCGGAACCGATAATCCACTGTCCGAGTCCGTCGATGGCTCCCTGGATTGGCGGCCACACAAAGCCGAATATGGCTGCAAAAATGATCATCGCAGCGGCTGTGACTATAGGCACGAACCGCCTGCCGCCAAAGAAGCCGAGCCATTGCGGCAGCTGGATGGCATGGTATTTGTTATAAAGCAGACCGGCGACAACCCCGCTGAATATACCACCGAGGAACGCCATGTTAATTTCTTCGTTAATTGCCTGCGTCCCTTCAGTTAAAACGAAGAACCCTATAGCCCCGGCAAGACCGGCAGCACCGTTTCCGTCTTTGGACATCCCAATCGCCACACCGATCGCAAATAGCAAAGGCAGGTTGTCAAACAGCGCCCCACCAGCAGCTGCCATAAACGGGATGTCTAACACATCTTCGGCCCCGAGTCTTAACAAAAGAGCGGCGGCTGGCAAAGATGCAATCGGAAGCATAAGCGCTTTACCGATTCTTTGTAAAAAACTAAGCATGATAAAAGACCCCTTTCATTTTAAAAGTGAAATAAATAAGAGCAAAGAAAAACACTGCGGGCATCCTTAATTCGGAAATCCTCACCACCTTTGTACAACTATATGTATGACAGCGCTTTCCTTAACAGTAAAAAATAATAAATAGTGTGTTCTATAATAACGCTGTTGAATCCAGTTTATCACTTAGAAGTAAAGTTGTCTATACCACTAATTGAAGAATCAGAACAGAAGTCCTTATTTTGTCATAAATAGGACAAAAAGGGGGGACAGACCCCCCAGTTGTTTCCAGTTATTTGTGCTTCTGCTTTTTCTCTAAGAATATAGTTTAACGGGGGCGTTTTAGGTCAATATATACCTTAGGTACTATATTTTATATTTCGTATGAAAGGACGGCATGCTCTATGTCCAACGATTCAATGCAGGAACAGAACTGGTACAGTAAAGACACAGATGAGACACTGAAAGAGTTTGAAGTCAAAGAGTCTGAAGGGCTGTCCCAGGACGATGTAAGTGAAAGGCTGAACAAATATGGAAGGAATGAGCTGCCTGAGGAAGAAGGCGAGAATTCTTTTATTAAGTTTTTGAAGCACTTTAATGATGTGCTGATTTACATTCTTCTCGTGGCGGCTGTCGTGACTGCCCTGCTTGGGCACTTCATTGATACTGCCGTTATTCTTCTAGTGGCGATCATCAATGCAAGTATTGGTTATTTCCAGGAAAGCAAAGCTGAAAAAGCACTTGAAGGCATAAAAAATATGCTGTCACTTGAAGCAAATGTGCTGAGAAACGGTGAAAAAAGAGAAGTGGACGCCGCAGAAGTGGTCCCGGGGGATATTGTGTACCTCAGTGCCGGGGACAAAATCCCGGCCGATATCCGGCTGCTGTCGGCTGATAATTTAAAAGTCGAAGAAGCTGCTTTAACGGGGGAATCCACCTCAGCTGAGAAGAGTACGAACGTGCTTGATGAGGATACCGTGTTAGGGGACCGGGAAAACATGGCTTTTTCCGGAACATCAGTCACTTCAGGTTCGGGTCATGGGATTGTGACCGCCACCGGGGAAAATACAGAGATTGGAAAAATTAATCAATCCATATCCCAGGTTGAAGAGCTTAAAACCCCGCTGATGAAACAGACCGACCGGTTCGGTAAACAAGTGGCTGTCTTTATCCTGGTGGCTGCCGTATTTATTTACTTATTTGGATTCTTTATAAGAGATTACGGAGCAGGAGAACTTCTATTATCCATTATTGGTCTGGCTGTAGCAGCTATTCCGGAAGGGCTTCCGGCTATTATCTCCATCATCCTCGCTCTCGGTGTGCAGAATATGGCCAAACGGAAGGCCATTGTGCGTAACCTGCCTTCCGTGGAAACACTCGGAGCCGTGTCTGTCATCTGTTCCGATAAAACTGGTACACTGACAAAAAATGAAATGACAGTCACCTCAGTAATGACAAAAGATGATAGTTATGAAGTGACAGGAACAGGTTATGCGCCTGAAGGCGAAATCAGAGATGGAGATGAAGAAGCTGATGCAGAACAGCGAGGAGACTTGCTTGAACTGCTGACTGCTATGAAAACATGTAATGATTCCACTTTAAGAAAAGATGAAGAAGGCCACTGGACAATTAATGGGGAACCGACTGAAGGCTGCCTGCTCACTTTAGCAGAAAAAGCGAACACAGATATTGACAGGCTGGATGTCCAGTCCAAAATACCGTTTGATTCGGCTTATAAATATATGGCGGTGCTGACAGAAAGAGACGGGGAAAAACTCATTTATGTTAAAGGAGCCCCTGACCGTCTTTTTGAAATGGCCGAAAAAGGCAATGGAGACTTCGACCGTTCCTATTGGGAAAAGAAAATGAAGCAGCGTACGACAAAAGGGGAACGTGTCCTGAGTGCCGGCTTTAAAAAGGTGTCTGATGACGTTACAAAAATTGACCATGAAGACCTCGAAGAAGGAGTCGAATTTTTAGGCCTGACAGGCATTATCGACCCTCCGAGGGAAGAAGCAATAAGCGCAGTAAAAGAATGCACGAAAGCAGGAATCGGTGTCAAAATGATTACCGGCGACCACAAAGATACGGCGATGGCCATTGGGAAACAATTAGGAATCGGCGATGGCCAAAAGGGGCTGGAAGGCAGGGACATTGATAAAATGTCAGACGACGAACTGTCTGAAGCTATATTGGAATATGACGTTTTTGCAAGAACAAGCCCTGACAATAAATTAAGAATTGTGGAAGCCCTGCAGGAAAATAACCAGGTTTCTGCGATGACCGGCGATGGGGTAAATGATGCTCCTGCACTTAAGCGGGCAGATATTGGAGTAGCCATGGGGATAAAAGGAACTGAAGTGGCCAAAGAATCCTCCCAGATGGTGCTCGTGGACGATAATTTTGAAACGATAGTCAATGCCGTGGAAGAAGGACGGCGGGTTTATGCCAATCTGAAAAAAACAATATTATTTATTTTACCAACCAATGGTGCCCAGTCATTTTTAATAATGATCAGTATTCTGCTGGGAACGCTCATGCCGCTTACTCCAATCCAGATTCTGTGGGTAAACATGGTTATCGCGGTAACAGTCTCTCTTGCACTGGCGTTTGAGCCGCTGGAAAAAGGAGCGATGGAACGGCCGCCGCGACCGGTTAAAACACCGTTGCTGACTCCTTATTATATTTTCAGGATTATCTTTGTGTCCCTTTTAATCGGCGGCGGGACAATGATATTATTTATGAACCTGATTAATCAGGGAATAGATGAAGCGATGATTAACAGTGTCGTCCTTCAGACGATAGTGATTATGCAGATGTTCCACTTATTCAATACGCGTAATGAAATCGGCTTTGCGTTTAACAAGAACTTTTTCAAAAATAAGTTTGCGTTTATCGTTTCCGGTGTTTTACTCGCACTTCAGGCATTTATTTTATACGTGCCGTTTATGAATACAGCGTTCGGAACTGTGCCTCTTGGATGGACGTATTGGATCATTCCGTTCATTCTGGGCGCCATCGTATTTACAGTAATTGAAGCGGAAAAAGCAATTACCCGGAAAGTAGTGCAGAAAAAAGAAAAAGAGAGTTAAGAAAAAGAGGCCCCTTACGAGTAAGGGGGCTCTTTCTGCTGAGGAGAGAACTTTTGGGGAAATCGTCCGGCCGTGGAAGTTTCCTGCTTTGGAGGATGGTCACTCAGCAGCAATTCAACGACTGACTGCCGGTTACGGGCAGCGAAGGTGGAAACAGGCCGCTCAGGTTTATTTATAAAAAATGTTTTGCCCTTTTGTTTGTACTCCTCAATATCTTCCCTTATAAAGTTTATAATGCCTGGGGAGACATAGGGTTTGTTTTGAGACACGGTTAAATGAATTTGCCGCTCTAACTTAAATTTTTCATAATCAAAAATAACGCCGTTGCCGAGTTCAAGAAGTTCAGTGACACCTTGAATAAAAACCGGCCCCCGCATCACAAAGATAATCGGATCTTTTATAAGGGGAAGAATGTTTATTTCTTTCACTTCAGAGGTTGTCTCAGCCGGGAAGGAGGTGAGATGAACATAGTGAATTCTTTTCACTAACTGAATAGTATGCAGAAAACGCCGCATATTATATTCCATGGTCTCCGTCTCCCCTTTCATTTGCACACGAATAGTTAAAATACCTTGAAAAAGATTAACGGGGTAAGCTCTTTCTTTTAAATTATACCATTAATTATATAAATTAACCATTTAATAAGGTATATGTATCTAGGTCTTTTGGTTCGTTGTTTGTATTTCCAGTAAATGGGGGGTCTGACCCCTATGTGAATTTGCCTTTTAAAAGAAAGGCGTTGAGCGGGAGGGGGCGAGAGTGCTGAAGGGAGGAAGGACAGGCTTAATAAAGGGGCGAAAAGCGCCCTGCTGTCTTGAGCGAGGGCGCTTAGTGATAGCTTAGCTTATTTTCTGGTCTGCTCTTTTTGGTGTCAATTTATCTTTAAAGACGACTGTACGGATATATGGGATAACCCACCGGTCGCCTCCAAACCTTCCGGCATTGTACCCTGCTGCGATGATGAAAATAGTCAATAAAACCATCCAAGGGTTTGACGAGATCGTGCCGGCAAACATGAAAGCAAAGTTCATAACGAGCCCGAAGAACGCTGCAGCGGTAGTGAGAATACCAAATATCAGACCAAGCCCTACGAGTACCTCACCCCAGGCAACCATAAAGCTGAACATCCCAGAGTTTGGAAGAGCAAAATTTTCAATAAACGCATGATACGTCGGATATTGTTCCATCACTTCTTCGTTTCCGACCACTCCTTGTAAATAACCGGTCGCATCAAATTCCCCAAACGCTTTATCCCATCCTGAAGTTAACCACTGCCATCCTATATACACCCGTAAAACTGTCAAAATCCCAGCTGCAATTTTGTTATTCCTTAAGAAATCCATAAACATGGTCAATTCCTCCTCATAAAAAAGTTTAAGTGAGAAGACAGCCTGTGCTCACTTGTTAACTTTCTGCACTGCGTTTTGTTAGTGACCACTAACTATCTTTCTGATTACAGTATATAATACAGCAGCCCCTCCTAACGGTTAAACCTGTGAGAATCCTGTTGCAAAGGCATGACGTTTTTGTGAATGAATGAGCAAAAACGTCGTTTCCAGGAAATGGGGGGTCTGACCCCTATGTGAAAATCCCTTTGTAAGCCCCTCTCCAAGTCTTCTTTCTTCTTATTTAAATGGAACAAGTTGTGAATAGCGTGATATTAGCAAAATTTGTTATAATAGCATGGAAAGACGGCTGATTGCTCCGGTATACTCCCGTAACTGACAAAATAATTAGAAAAAATTGATTATTGGCTTTGCTTTTTGTTAGTATTAAACTTAATCTAATGCTGGACCTCTTTTATTGTAAGTGGGACAGTTTATGTCTGCGTGGACACAAGTTGTCCCACTTGCGATCTCTATCCTGCTTTTCAGATGGCTGGAGGTCCGGCAAAATCTTATACTTTATGAATCTGAATTTTTAACCGGATTAGAAGTATAAGGAGATTAAAGCTTCGCCAGGGGTTTACGAGTTTATGCGGGGAGCAGATGAGACAGGAAGCAGGCAGGTTTGTCTGATGTATCCGCACCGGCGATCAGCAATTTTCTTTACAGGAGGATGATGGCATGATTGAGACGAAAGATCCTAACGGAAGATTAAGGGAAGATGTAAAAAAGCTTGGAAACATTTTAGGACAAGTTTTAATTCACCATGGCGGAGAAGAATTATTCAATGAAGTTGAACAAATCCGCGAAATCACAAAGGGACTGCGTGAGGACTTTAATGATGCTGATTATAAAAAGCTGAAAGAAAAGATTAGTAAATTGGAATCGCCGTACAGGCAGGATGTGATCCGGGCCTTCGCAACGTATTTCCATCTCATTAACATTGCGGAACAGAACCACCGTATCCGCCGCTCCCGGGAGTACCGTATGAAAGAAGACGGACAGGCACAGCCGATTTCGATCGAAAGAGCCGTGCAGACGCTTAAAGAGGACGATCATTCGCCGGAAGTTATCCAGCAGATTATTGATGATCTTTCCATTGAGCTGATTATGACTGCTCACCCGACAGAAGCTGCAAAAAGGACAGTTCTGGAAATTCAAAAACGTATTTCTTATATTTTACAAAAGCTTGACACTCGTGTTTTAACTAAAAAAGAGAAGGACAACCTTGAAGAAAGTCTCGTCAATGAAGTGACCGCTCTTTGGCAGACAGATGAACTGCGCCATAAAAAGCCTACGGTCATCGACGAGGTTAAAAACGGCCTCTATTATTTTGACCAGACATTGTTTAAAGTCCTTCCGGCAATCCACCGGGAACTTGAGGAGCAATTGGACGATTATTATCCTGGCCATCAGTGGCGCGTACCGAACTTCCTTCATTTCGGTTCATGGATAGGCGGAGACCGTGACGGAAACCCGTTTGTAACACCTGAAGTGACCTGGGAGACGCTGAAGCTTCAGCGCGGACTCGCTCTGAAAAAATATGATGAATCTCTAGTGGATTTAATGCGGAGGTTCAGCCAGTCAACGGCACGGGTTTCTATTGATGAAGAGCTTATTCAATCCGTGGAAGAGGGCGAAAAAGCCTATATGAAAAAAGCAGATATGTGGCCGATCCAATCTGAGGTGTACCGCCGCAAATTTGCAATTATGCTTAAGCGTCTTCGCCAGGTCGGCAAGTCAAAAACGGGCTACGATGTAGCGGAAGAGTTGCTGGACGACTTGCTTCTAATCAAACAGAGTGCTCAAGAGCACCAGCAGGAAGGGCATCAGCTTAAAAAGCTAGCTAAGCTTATCCGCCAGGTGGAATTATTCGGCTTCCATGTCGCGACGCTTGATGTAAGAAACCACAGCGGCGAACATGAGACTGCGGTGGCTGAGATGCTTAAAGTGGTTGGAATTTCTAAAGACTACAAATCATTGAGTGAAGATGAGAAACTGACAGTCTTACAGGATGTGCTTAAGGACCCTCGTCCGCTCATGCTGCTGAATGAAGATTATTCAGAGGAAACAAGGGATATCTTTGAAGTGTTCCGGATGATCAAACAAGCTCATGATGAATTTGGCAGCCGGTCCATCGAAGTCTATCTGGTCAGTATGACGCAATCCCCGAGTGATTTGCTTGAAGTTCTCGTTTTAGCAAAAGAGGCAGGTATTTACAGGCTCCATGCTGACGGAAGAGTTGAGAGCGGATTGCACGTGGCGCCGCTTCTTGAAACAGTGGATGACCTTATTGCCGGTCCGGAAATTATGAAAACACTGTTTAAAATGGATGTCTACAGAAACCATATTCACGAGCGCGGAAACCACCAGGAAATCATGCTTGGCTATTCCGACGGAAGTAAAGACGGCGGGACATTAACAGCTAACTGGAAGCTATTTAAAGCCCAGCAGGAAATTCATGATATGGCACGCGAATTTAATATTGGCCTTAAATTTTTCCACGGGCGAGGCGGATCATTAGGCCGCGGCGGAGGACCGCTGAACCGGAGTATTGTTTCCCAGCCGGCTGAAACTCTTCTTGACGGTGTGAAAATTACAGAGCAGGGAGAAGTGCTTTCTTCAAGATATCTGTTAGGTGATATCGCCTTCCGAAACCTGGAACAGGCGGCGTCAGCGCTCATTTCCTCTTCTTCAAAGGTGCACAGCGAATCGGTTAAAGTCACCGGCTTGAAAAAAGAGTGGGAAGAAGCGATGGAAGAAATTTCAGAACATGCCCTTAAAAAATACCAGTCTCTCGTTTTTGGAGATAAAGACTTTCTCACTTATTTTAAGCAGACAACACCTTTAAATGAACTGAGGGAATTGAATATCGGTTCCCGGCCGATGAGCCGAAAGAACAGCGAGAAATTTGAGGACTTACGGGCTATTCCCTGGGTGTTCGCCTGGACGCAGTGCCGCCAGAACCTGCCGGCGTGGTATGCAGCAGGGACAGGGCTTCAGGCTTTCGCTTCAAAGAGTGAAGAAAACTTGAAAGTCCTCCAGGAAATGTATGAAGTATGGCCGTTCTTTGAATCTACAATTAATAATCTTCAAATGGCGCTCATGAAAGCCGATCTGCAGACAGCAGAAGAGTATGTAGCGCTTGTACAGGATAAATCAATAGGGGAGCGGATTTTCTCAGATATTAAAGAGGAATTTGCACGAAGCCGGGATGTCTTGCTTAAAATCTCCCAAAGCGAGGAGCTTTTAGATCATACGCCAAACATCCAGGCATCTGTGCACCGCAGAAACCCTTACGTCGATCCGCTGAACTACCTTCAGGTGGACCTGATTAAAAAGATGCGTGCATCCGAAGGCAAAAAGTCAGATGAACTGTTAACTGAAGTTCTGTTAACCATCAGCGGTGTGGCAGCCGGTCTCGTCAACACAGGCTGATAACCAAAAACTGGGGGGTCTGTCCCCCCATAAAATGGAATTGCCTCAGGGGCAGACTTTCCAGTAAATGGGGGGTCTGACCCATAACGATTGCACGTAAGTAAAATAAATACACCAATGTTAATATATGTAAACAATATTTTGGGTTAATTTTAAAAAAAGGCGGACGAGGCATATAACGACCTT